>NZ_JBIAJQ010000026.1:0-1163 GCF_042872045.1 Streptomyces sp. NPDC005496 | reverse complement strand
CGCCAAAGCAGAGTCGTCTGGCTTGTCCGGGATGACGACGGAATGCCGACCCACCTCTCCGCGGACGGCACACGAAGTCTTCCCTTCTGGTCGACCTCGGCCCGCGCCCAGAGGGCAGCGAAGATCTGGGGGCATGGGCTACGCGTTGAATCCATGCCGTTGGAGACCTGGCGCGATCGCGAACTGCCCGATTACGCCCGGGATGGACTCAAGATCGGCATCAACTGGAGCGGGCCGCGCCTGGTCGGCTGGGATTTCACCCCCATGGAAGTTCTCAACCGACTGGCGGCGGCTGACTAGCCCAGGGCATCGCTCGCCAGAGCGCACAGTCGTCGCCAGCAGATGAGTGCACATCCAAGGGTGAGGAAGGCTTCGTGGATGTCGTCGCGGAGCTCCCAGCGGATCCGCAGGCGGCGGAACCAGTGCAGATGGGCGAACGCTCGTTCCACGACCCAGCGTTGGGTGCCCAGACCGGAGCCGTGCTCGGTGCCGCGGCGGGTGATCAGCGGCTTCACGCCGAGATCCCAGACCAGTCGGCGGTACTTGTCGTGGTCGTAACCCCGATCGCCCAGCACCACGTCCGGGCGGCGCCGGGGCCGGCCGCGTTTGCCCCGCACGGGCGGCACGGCCTGGAGAAGAGGGATCAGCTGGGTGACGTCGTTGCGGTTACCGCCGGTCAAGGTGGCGGCGAGCGGGATGCCGGTGGCATCGGTGATCAGATGGTGCTTGCTGCCCGCTCTGCCCCGGTCGACAGGGCTTCGTCCGGTCTTGGCTCCCCCTTTAACGCTCGGATATGAGAGCCGTCGACCACCGCCCGGGAGAAGTCCAGCGCGTTCGCACTGCGAGCCTGGCGAGGAGAACCTCGTGCAGCCGGGACCACACGCCGGCCTCGGTCCACTCGGCCAGGCGGCGCCAGCAGGTCATGCCCGAGCCGAAGCCGAGTTCTTGCGGCAGGTGTTCCCAGGAGATCCCGGTGTGCAGCACGAACAGGATGCCCTGGAACACCAGCCGGTCCGGATGCCGCTTGCGTCCTGGGCGGCGGGTCCGGCGCTCAACCCTGGGCAGTAGCGGCTCGATCACTGCCCACAGATCGTCGTCGACTTCCCACGGCTTCGGCCGCGCCACCGCACACCTCCGGATCATCGGTCCCGGAGTGATCCAAC
>NZ_JBIAJQ010000024.1:0-1851 GCF_042872045.1 Streptomyces sp. NPDC005496 | reverse complement strand
GCTGGGATGGGTAGGGGAGCGTCGTGTGCCGGGTGAAGCCGCAGCGGAAGCTAGTGGTGGACGGTTCACGAGTGAGAATGCAGGCATGAGTAGCGATACACACGTGAGAAACGTGTGCGCCGATTGACTAAGGGTTCCTGGGTCAAGCTGATCTGCCCAGGGTAAGTCGGGACCTAAGGCGAGGCCGACAGGCGTAGTCGATGGATAACCGGTTGATATTCCGGTACCCGCTGTGAAGCGTCAAACATCGAGCCCATTAATGCTAAGGCCGTGAAGCCGTTCCGGACCCTTCGGGGAAAGGAAAGTGGTGGAGCCGCCGACCCAAGGTGGTAGTAGGTGAGTGATGGGGTGACGCAGGAAGGTAGTCCATCCCGGGCGGTGGTTGTCCCGGGGTAAGGGTGTAGGACGTCAGGTAGGTAAATCCGCCTGGCAATAGTCTGAGACCTGATGCCGAGCCGATTGTGGTGAAGTGGATGATCCTATGCTGTCGAGAAAAGCCTCTAGCGAGTTTCATGGCGGCCCGTACCCTAAACCGACTCAGGTGGTCAGGTAGAGAATACCGAGGCGTTCGGGTGAACTATGGTTAAGGAACTCGGCAAAATGCCCCCGTAACTTCGGGAGAAGGGGGGCCATCACTGGTGATCCGATTTACTCGGTGAGCTGGGGGTGGCCGCAGAGACCAGCGAGAAGCGACTGTTTACTAAAAACACAGGTCCGTGCGAAGCCGTAAGGCGATGTATACGGACTGACGCCTGCCCGGTGCTGGAACGTTAAGGGGACCGGTTAGTGCACTTTCGGGTGTGCGAAGCTGAGAACTTAAGCGCCAGTAAACGGCGGTGGTAACTATAACCATCCTAAGGTAGCGAAATTCCTTGTCGGGTAAGTTCCGACCTGCACGAATGGCGTAACGACTTCTCGACTGTCTCAACCATAGGCCCGGTGAAATTGCACTACGAGTAAAGATGCTCGTTTCGCGCAGCAGGACGGAAAGACCCCGGGACCTTTACTACAGTTTGATATTGGTGTTCGGTTCGGCTTGTGTAGGATAGGTGGGAGACTTTGAAGCGGCAGCGCCAGCTGTTGTGGAGTCGCCGTTGAAATACCACTCTGGTCGTGCTGGATGTCTAACCTGGGTCCGTGATCCGGATCAGGGACAGTGTCTGATGGGTAGTTTAACTGGGGCGGTTGCCTCCCAAAGAGTAACGGAGGCGCCCAAAGGTTCCCTCAGCCTGGTTGGTAATCAGGTGTTGAGTGTAAGTGCACAAGGGAGCTTGACTGTGAGACCGACGGGTCGAGCAGGGACGAAAGTCGGGACTAGTGATCCGGCGGTGGCTTGTGGAAGCGCCGTCGCTCAACGGATAAAAGGTACCCCGGGGATAACAGGCTGATCTTCCCCAAGAGTCCATATCGACGGGATGGTTTGGCACCTCGATGTCGGCTCGTCGCATCCTGGGGCTGGAGTCGGTCCCAAGGGTTGGGCTGTTCGCCCATTAAAGCGGTACGCGAGCTGGGTTTAGAACGTCGTGAGACAGTTCGGTCCCTATCCGCTGTGCGCGTAGGAATATTGAGAAGGGCTGTCCCTAGTACGAGAGGACCGGGACGGACGAACCTCTGGTGTGCCAGTTGTCCTGCCAAGGGCATGGCTGGTTGGCTACGTTCGGGAGGGATAACCGCTGAAAGCATCTAAGCGGGAAGCCTGCTTCGAGATGAGTATTCCCACCCCCTTTGAGGGGTTAAGGCTCCCAGTAGACGACTGGGTTGATAGGCCAGATCTGGAAGGCGGGCAACCGCTGGAGGTGACTGGTACTAATAGGCCGAGGGCTTGTCCTCAGTTGCTCGCGTCCACTGTGT
>NZ_JBIAJQ010000023.1:0-7652 GCF_042872045.1 Streptomyces sp. NPDC005496 | reverse complement strand
CGGCTCGATCACTGCCCACAGATCGTCGTCGACTTCCCACGGCTTCGGCCGCGCCACCGCACACCTCCGGATCATCGGTCCCGGAGTGATCCAACCACTTCGAAGATCATTTCGTTAGGGGTTCTAAGACAGTGTCCTATTGTCGAGCCGGTGCGGGTCGGCCGGCAGGCCGTCATCGAACTTGAGCCCGATCTCCGGGGTGCCGTTGACGAGGAGGAGTTCTTCCCGGTGGGCGGTCGAGCCCTGCATCGGGACGAAGCCGCAGATCCGTGTCGACTCGCTTTCCAGGTACGGGCCGTGCTCGCCCCCGACCCGGGTGAAGGCCACCGACCGGGTCAGGCCGCGCATCCGCAGCGGCACGACGAGCCGGCCGCCCAACTTGAGTTGGGAGGTCCAGGCCGGGGCGATGTCCCAGGCCCCGGCGGTCACCATCACGACGTTGACCTCGCCGAGGTCCGGGATGGGCTCGGCCGCATCGGCGGTGACGACGTGCACCCTGTCGTAGCCATGCTCGTTCAGGAGCCGGCGCGCGCGATCGGTGACGACGGGGTCGATGTCCACGGTGACGACTTCACCGTTCTCACCGACGAGCTCGGCGAGGTAGGCCGCGTTCAGCCCGCCCGAGCCGATCTCCAGGACCCGCATCCCGGGCTTCACCTGGGCCTGCTCCAGCATCATGGCCTGGATCTGCGGCGCGGAGACCGAACTGAGCTGCACACCGTGCTCGTCCGTCTTGGTGATCACGGCGGCGTACGTGTCGTACGCCTCGTCCAGCGGCGTGTCAGCGGGGGGTGAACTCGTGCCGGGGCACCTTGCGCATCACCGCCTCGACCTCCGGGGAAGAGATGTCGCCGTCCGCGCACAGCTCGTCCACCACCTTGTTCCGCAGGCGGGACGCCTCGTCGGGCTCGACGGTCGTGTTCGTCATGGACTTCCTTCGGTCGTTCGTGTTCGGGGAATTCGTAGGCCGGCATCGCCGGCCCGCTGGGCCGGGAGGCTATCGGCGGTGCGCCCCACTCGACCGCAACGACGCAGGGGGCTTGGTGACCGCTCCTGACCCAAGCCTTCAGGTGTCAAGTCAGGAGTGGGGCCCAGGGGTCATCTCGCCGACGGACGGGTAGGTGAGGAACACGTAGCGCACATAGAGATGGGCCAGTACGCGCGCGTACGTCTCGTCGTCAGTGGTGAGTGCTGGCCGTGCGATGGCGAGGATGCCGTGGGCGTACCCCTGTGCCGCGTACCGGCAGGCCGCTGCGAACCCGGGCCGTTCGGCGAGCGGAGGCGGCTGCCCCACGTCGGCGAACGAACTCTGGGTGACCTCTGAGCGCCATTTTGGGGCGCGCCCCTCGCCACCGTGACCGCCGCCGCGGTTCGCGGGCTCGGGCCCCGTCCCTGGGCCTGGGTCTGTTCTCGAGCTGTCCCGGGCCCGGCCCGTTCCTGGCACGTTTCCGTTGTGGGATCGGGCTGGGCTCGGCGGAGCGTTGTACATGCACCGCCGGGCCGAGCCGTGGGGTCACTTCTTTCGGGAACGGCGGCCGATGAGTATGCCGGTGGTCACCGCCAGTACCGCGATGACCGTCAGCACTACGCCGGGGGTGCCGTCGGGGAACCAGATCGCCGCCTGATCGGTCATGAGTCGTACCCCTTTTTCCGTGAGCCGGATTTCCGTGCTCGGGTGCCCGATCTCACCCGACGTACAGGTCCTTCGCCTCGTCTCCGACGGCCGAGCCCAGCAGGGCGCAGCCGCCAGCTACGACCGCGCCGCCCAGACCGGCGGTCGCCGCGCCGGCCGCGCCGGCGACGAACATGCAGGCGGTCTCGGTCGCGAGACCGGCGAGGGCCCCGACCAGGTCGCCTTCGAGTGCTTTGCCGTCCCCGTTCAGGGCGTCGGTGCCGAGCTCCGTCAGGTCCTTGATGAGCAGGAACTTGTCGATGAAGCTGTGCCCGTCGGGGTCGATGCGGTTGAGGGGGTCGCCGTCGGCGTAGAGGTAGGGGTTCGTCTCCTTGCCGGAGGGGTCGGGCTGGGTGAAGCGCCCGATGTACGGGTCGTAGTAGCGCGCCCCGAAGTGGTAGAGGCCGGTGGGGTCCTGGTAGCCGCCGGCGAACCGGAAGGGCTGCGGCACGGACTCCGTAGTGCCGGTGCGGGGCAGGCCGGTCGGCGTGTAGGCGTAGGTGTTCTCCCGCTTGCCGGAGTCGTCGACCAGAGCGATGACCGACCCCAGGGCGTCGGTGAGGTAGAAGTGGCTGCGGCCACCGGTGGACAAGGAGTTGAGCGTGCCGTTCGGCTCCCTGATGAACTCGGTGTCCTTGCCGGCGGTCGTCTGCCCGGACAGGCCCAGCGGCCCGTTGTGGAAGGTGGTGCCGCCCAGCCGGGTGCGCTCACTGCTGTCGGTGCTGGCGTACTGGGCGGTGTACGTGGTGCCGTCGGTGGCCAGCGACTTCAGCTGGCTGTGGTCGGTGTACTGCTCGTCGGTGCGGGCGGTGGCCGGGGCCGGGGCGGCGGAGGTCTCGTTGCCCGCCTTGTCGTAGGACCAGCCGGTCCTCACGCCGTTCCTGGCGACAAGCTGGGAGACGTCGTTGTAGGTGAAGGCGTCGGCCTTGCCGGGGCAGCCGGGCGAGGTGCCCTGTGACGTGAGGTTGCCCGCCGGGTCGAAGCAATACTGCCAGGACACCTGGCGGCCCGACGCGTCGGTCTCGGCCGCCAGGGAGAGCCGCCCGGCGCTGTTGTAGTCGTAGGTGGTCCGGGTCTTCGCGAGGTGGTCCGTGCGCGCCCGGATCTTCATCCCGTCCAGCGACTTGTCACCGGAGACGTAACCGTACTCGTAGGAAAGGTTGTTGAGGATGATCCCCGACGGCGCGGACACCTTGAGGTTCTGCGGTCGCCCGGAGTCGTCCAGCGTCTGCGCCTGCACGGTCCCGCCGGGGTACGTCGTGCGGGTGCGGCGGTCGTTGTTGTCGTAGCCGTAGGTCGTCTTCTTCCCCTGAGGCCCGGTGAGTTCGGTCAGCCGGTCGGCCGCGTCCCAGGTGTAGTCGGTGGTCCCGCCCGGGTCGGTGTAGGTGTCCACGTTGCCGTCGGCGGTGTAGGCCAGCACCGTCTGCGAGCCGTTTTGCAGGGTGCGGACGGTCTCCCGGCTCAGCGCGTCGAACTGGTAGTGCTGGGAGCCGGTGGAGTCCGTGCGGGTGGACAAATTCCCGTCGCCGTCGTAGTCATAGCGCACGGTCGTCGAGCCGCTGCTCTCGACCGCCACCACGCGGTCGCGCCGGTCGTAGGTGTAGGTGAGTTTCACGCCCCGCCCGTCGGTCACGGTCGCGGTGCGGCCCAGGGCGTCGTAGGTGTAGGTGGTGCGGCCCAGGGGAGCGGGCGGGGTGGCGCTGTCGAGGTTGCCCGCAGCGTCGTAGTGGAAGTCGGTCCGCTTGCCGTCCGCGTCCGTCGCCGAGCAACGCTGGCCCTGGAAGCCGCCGCAGGTGGGGTTGGCCTCGTTGTAGGTGAAGGTGCGGGTTCCGCCCGCGCCGCTGGTCGCCACGGACGCGGTGTTGCCCGCGGCGTCGTAGGAGAAGTCGGTCTTCTCGCCGTCGGCGCTGGTGGAACTGGTGAGCCGCTCCGCCCCCGCGACGGTCTGCCAACTCCCGGTCGAGGTGGCCCCGGTCGGCATCTTGGCCGAGGAGGGGTTGTTGCGGGCGTCCCACCCGTAGGTGGTCACATTGCCGCCCGTCCCGCCGCTACCGGTGCCCATCGCGTCGGTGGCGGTCTGCAGGAGGTGGTTGAGGTACGTCGAGGACCGTACGTGCCCCAGCGCGTCGGTGACCTTGAGGATCTCGCCGTCGGCGTTGTGCTCGTACGCGGTGGTGTCGCCGAGCGGGTCGGTCACCTTGCTGGTGCCCTGTTCCGCCGGCGTGGCCTTGTCGTAGGAGTAGGTGTACGTGGGTCCGCTCCCGCCGCCGCTCTCGGCGTACCGGCGGACGGAGGTGACCCGGTCGGCCGCGTCGTAGGTGAACGCGGTGGAACGCCCCTCCGGGGTGGTCACCTTGACGATCCGGCCGTCGCCGTCGTAGCCGTACGAGGTCGTTCGGCCCGCGGTGTCGGTGGTGCGCAGTACGTTGCCGTGCTCCGCTGACAGTTCGAGGCCGACCGTGCGGCCCGTGTTGTCCTTCGCCTCCCAGCGGGTGGCGCTGGGGTGGGTCAGGTCGATCCAGCGGCCCGAGCGGGTCTCGGTGAGCTTGAAGCCCGCGTCGGCGCCGCCGGCGCGATGCGCGGTGACGCTGAGGACACCGCCGTTGCGTTCGGTGACCTTGGTGAGCCGGCCGGCCGTGTCGTAGGTGTCGGCGGCGCCCGAGGAGCGGTCGGTCAGGGTGTAGGTGCCGTCGGCGTTCTTGCGCAGATCCTTGGAGTACCCGCTCGGCGTGCTCAGGCTGCCGTCGTCGCCGCGGCCGAACTCCACGGGGGCGCCGGTCTCGTCGTAGGCGAGGACCGAGTCCGCCCCGCTCACGTCGAGGTTGCGTTCGTACCCCAGCCACCAGGGACGGCTGGTCTGGCCCGTCGGCGCGTCGAAGGAGTTGTACGTCCGGGTGAGCCGCAGGGGCTGGCCCACACCGGCGATGTCGAAGTCGGTGGCGGCCAGCATCAGGTTGCCGGTGGAGTAGTCGACCCGGCCCACCAGGGCGTCGGTGATGCGGAAGTCGGCTATGCGGTGCCAGGGCACCTGGCCTTGGCCGCGCGGCACGTACGCCGCCGCGCGCGCCGCGGACGGGGCGGCGGCGCGCCGGCCCTGCCTGAGCCGCTTCGACTCCCGCTGAGCGTACGCCTGTTGGGCTTCGGAGGGGGCGTGGGAGCGCACGGTGCGCGGCGGTCGGGTCACACCGTCGCGGACCGGGGGCATCTTCGCCCGGCCGTGGTCACGCCAGTGCGAGCCGCCCGGCGCGGGGTCGGAGCGGGGGGCGGCCGTGGCGGGGGTGGCGGTGGCGCCGAGGGCGAGTACCGCAGTCAGCGCGGTCAGCAACTGTGCGCTTCGGTACTCGCCCCGGCGGCGCCCGAATCTGTCGTACGGGCGTGAGAAGAACATGGTTCCCCCTGGTGTGAGATGGACTCAGTGGCCCCTCGGCTCACTGAGCCTTCTCAACGTGACCCGCCCCCGAGGGAATTGGGCCTCAGTTCGAATAGCGTCGTAGTGTTTGAGCGCCGCCCCGCTTCGTGGTCGACTGCGACGCCGCCCCGGAGGCGGCCGCGTCAATCAGGCGAGCCACGGACATCCCAGGGAGCCCACTGTGCGCACTTCCGTCTTCGTCACCGCCGCCGTGTCCGCCGCCGTCGGCGTCGTGACCGCCGTCGCCCCCGCGGCCTTCGCCGAACCCGACCCGTCGGGCTGCCCGAAGGAGTACTTCTGCATCTACGCGGGGGAGGGCCAGACCGGTGCGGTGGTGCTCAAGGTCACCGACAACTGGAGCGGGAGCGTCTCCGGCCGGTCCGTATTCAACAACGGCATCCCCTACCCGGGCGCCGACCACGTCCAGCTCACCTGGACGTACAACGGCGGCACCTGGGAGGAGTGTGTGCACTACAACCCCGGCCCGGGGACATACAAGTACGACTTCGAGCCCGGTGTGACCTTCACTAAGGTGGTCTGGCGCGGCGAGTGCTGACCTCCCGTCAGGTACCGGCCTGTCGGCGCAGGGCGGCTGTAGCGGCCGCGCTTCTGCGACCTCATTGAGGAGTTCACCGTCCTCTTCCATGGCTGTCAGCCGACGGATCTTGACGAGTTCGGGCCGATTCACACTGGTCTGTACGAGGCGCACTTGAAGTTCGGCCATGCGGCTCGACGCTCTCTCGATCCGTCGCAGGAGCACGTTGGCCGGGCGTTGGCGGGTCCGTCGGCGTGGCACGGAGTCGAGTCCTATGCCCGAGGTGGTCATCCTGTGGATTGATCGGATGGCTGCGGATACGTGGGCCCCGATGATGAGAGGCGGCCGTTTCTGGGGGCCCTCCGAGGTACTCGTACTAGGCTCCCGCGGACGGCAACGTCTACAGGTTCCCAGCCTCCGCTACGTGCGACTTCGATCGTCTCGACATCTGCTGAGGGCACGTCGGCCCTGGGTGCGCTGCTGATGGTGTCCGGGTCGGAGGTCTTCGCGGGACGGCCGCGTAGTGACGACAGTTGGACGTAGTGGCGGCCGGGACTCGGGTGGACCATGTTGCGCCGGGCGGGGGTTGCTCGTGTTGTGTGTCCGGTGGCGCGGTGGCCAGGCGTGGTTGGTGTGGGTGTCAGGTGGTGTGTGGGCTGGTGGGGTGGGGTGCCTGGTGGGGTGGTTGGTGTGTTGGGGGGAGGAGTCGTTGGTTGCCGTGTTCGTCGTGTACGGCGGTGTATCCGGCGTGGGTGAGTCGTTGTGTGATGTTTTTGCGGTGGGTGGCGCCGATGGTGAATGCGGCGGTGGCGAGCAGGGCGACCGCTGTGCCTGAGGTGAGTGCTTCGAGGGGGGATGTGTCGATGAGCATGAGGAGGGTCAGGGCGGCGCAGGCGAGGTAGGTCAGTGTCTTTTGGGTGCGGGTGGCGATGTAGAGGGCCATGACGTCGAAGGTGATGAGGTCTTTCAGCACGGCCACGGCGCCGGCGGCTTCGGGCAGTGGTGTGAGTGTGCCGTGTTTGAGGCCCGGTAGGGTTCCGCCGTTGCCGGCTTGGGGGTGGCGGGTGATGGTGGCTGCTTCGCGGACGCGTGCGTCTGGGTGGGGGTCGCGGTGCATCCGGACCTGGACGAGGGAGTTCTTGTATCCGGTCCTGTACGCCGTGGTGTAGGTGTAGCCGTACTGCTGCGCCACGTGTGCCAGGGCGGCTGCCTTGCGTGTGGTGCCCTGGGGGGCGATCTCGATGATGTCCTGCTGGCGGGCGATCTGCTGCAGCATCCCCGCTATGTGACGCTCGACGGACATCCTGTTTCCCCTCCCCCTGGGGGACCCTGTGCCTAGGGCCCGGCTGGCGCACAGCCTAGTACTCCGGTATGCCACCAGGTCGTGAGTGGCTGGAGACCGCAGGTGCTGCGCCTGCTCCGGTACGCCTGCGGATTCCTTGCGCCTTGCCGCTTTCGGTGCACTCGTGGACCGAAGCGTGGGTGCCGAGTCGCGTTGTACGGCCGCTTGTGGCCTGCGCTGACGGGGCGTCCGGGATGGTTGTGCCTGTGCCGGTGTTCTCGGGCGCGGCGGTCGTTTTTGGGGGCGTGTCAGTTCGAGTCAGCGTGCCGGTGTCGGGTTGGCGGGGCAGCCCGGGTTGGTGCGGCTGTCCCGGGCGGGTGGGGCAGTCTTGTGGTGGTGGGGGAGGGCATCGGGTGCCTGGGTGTGGCTGTGTGGGAGGTCGGTGTGGCCTGCTGGGTGGGGGGCGGGTGAGTGCGGCGTGAGGGCCACGGCCACGTCCGGTGCTGCGCCGTCAGGCGACCCGGCTGTCTGCTGTGACTGGGCTGGTGGGTGGCTCGTGCTGTGGGCTGGGTTGAGTGTTGGTCGGTTTGTGCCGGGGCCGGTGCTCCACGCATGTGGGCTGTGGCGTCTTGGTGGGGGTGGGGGGGTGTGTCCCGGCGGGGTTGGTTGCGGTCTTGGGCGTGGCCGGGTGCGGGGGTGGGTCTCCGAGCAACCCCTCTTTGCTGGTGTGGTGTTGGGGGTTTGTTCGCTGCTC
>NZ_JBIAJQ010000022.1:0-22567 GCF_042872045.1 Streptomyces sp. NPDC005496 | reverse complement strand
GACATCTCGGAAGAACGCTGCCGCTTGCGAACCGCTCTGACTCATGGCCACCGAGACTAGCGGTACCCGCCACTCATTTCGTTAGGGGTTCTTAGTGATCGTTGCAGGATGAGAGCTGGACGATCATTCGTCATCGAGCCGCTGGAGAGCCTGTGTGACGTCACCGTCGTCGAGCAGGCCGGCCAGCACCTGCGTCATGTTGTCGATGCCGGGATCCCGGACGATGAGGCCGTCGGAGCACCAGAAGTAGCGGCCGCTCAGTGCCTCACCGGTGCGGGACCATCTGTCCACGATGCGTTCGACCTTGGCGAGCGTGAACACGGTTGCGCTCCAGCGTGAGCCGTCCACCTTCAGCCGAACCTCGACATCGACGTTGCAGATGGTATCCAAAGGCTCGTCGGCATTGGGTACGAATGGACGCCTCGAACTGATCCGTTCGAACACGGTAGAAGGGTTCCGTCCCAACCCTGCTCCGCGGTTTCGCTCCCGGTGTCGGTCATCCGGGGAGTATGGCCAGCCGGCCCGAGCTGCTCAACTGGGTTGTCTGGCACGCTTCACCGTCGTGATCGCGAACCTTGTGCAAGAAGTCTTGAGTCCAGGGCCGACCACCAACCGATGACACACCCCACTCCAGATCACCAGCTAGTCACCGTTGTCGTCCTGCAGCGCGTTGCGGCGGTCCTGTTCGCGCTTGGAGTAGGCGGCTGCCCGGATCGCCTCGTCGCTCTCCAGCCCCGATCCCAGTGCTCCGCCCGCCGTGGCGACCGAAGCGACGAACCAGGCCAACGTCCAGTACTGCGTGGCGTGCAGCGGGTTTCGTGTCATGGAGGCGAACACTTGCTCGTTGAGGATGAACAGTGCCCACACCAAGTTGATGACCATCAACCCCACGTAGCAGGTGATCACCCCGATTGCCACGGTCAGCACTGTCGAGGCGTTGTAGAGAGTCGTCCTCTTCCGTTCTTCCGGAGAGGCCTTGGTCGTGCGATGCCACAGGTTCGCGTCCACGATCAGCCAGCCGATCATGAGTGCGACGGACCCGACCATGGCGATCACGAGACGTGGTGCGCTCAGGGACGCGGCCAGGCTCCACACGGTGGAGTTCACCGTGGCGACCGCTCCCGTCGCGAGCGCGGCCGCCAGGGCCTTCGACAAGCCCGGCACCAGCCGCCACGGCCGGTTGGCGCGGACCATTCCGAGGAGCACCCGCAGGTAGCCGCGCGGCCCGCTGACGACGTACCGAAGGTCAGGGGTCTCTTCCTCGCCGATGCGGCCTTGGTGGATAGGGGCCAAGTGACTGGCGAAGGGCCCCCGCAGCGGCTGGCCTTGTCGAGGTCCCCCGGTGTCGGCGCTGCGGGAGTCCGCCAAGCTGAGCACGGCTTCTTCCACGGCTTGCCGGGTCCGCGTATGCAGGCGCAGGCCCCCCAGTGAAGGGAGGGAAAGCAGCGCCAGGCCGTGTTCGTGGCTGAGGTCGACCACGAGCTTGCGTCCGTGGGAGTGGAGCGGAAGATCTGTCAGGGCCACGACGATGTCCCAGTTCTCCTCGCTTCCGCGGTCCATGATCCGGCGCATCAAGGTGGAGGGGTCTTCGGTCCCCGCACTGAAGGGCTCGCTGATCACTTCGACGTCGAACCGCCGCCCCTGTCCCCCTCTTTCGGCGAGACCGGCGGGAAGCCTCCGGGCCAGCCGGTGGGCGATTTCCGTCGGCGCATCCGGGTCCGCCAGGAGAGCCACGACCGTGACGCCCCGATGTGCCGTCTGCATGACTGGGCCTCTTCTCGTCTACTGCCTGCGATCGCGCGTAGTAGGAAGGATGCCCCTGCGGTGACGTGGGCGCCTTGTGACACGCTGGCCCCCGCACGCCGGGCTTGGGCCTTGCGCGCAGACCTTCCCTGTTGTCGGTGGAGGGTTGCTCCCGCAGGTGGCCACCCGCATCTGCAGCGCTCCGGGCACCCGATCCACGCCGCGTCGGTGGCACTGGGCCATGCGCCAACTGGCCGCTCTCCTACGGTGTGCGCAGGCGGTCACGGCTTTACCCGCGTCGTCAGGGGGAGGGTTGGCGAGCGGACACCGGCTGATCGCTAGCCGGCCGGCGGCCTTCGGGGCCGACGGTGCGGACCAGGTTGCCGGCCTTCTCCCGGTGCTTGTGCACGAGGCGGATCGCCATGGCGCCTTCGCCGGCCGCCGATGCCACCCGTTTCACGGAGCCGCTCCTGACGTCGCCGGCGGCGAAGACCCCAGGAAGGGTGGTCTCCAGCAGCAGCGGATCACGGCCGAGCGAGTCCCAGTGAGTCGCGTCCATCTCCGGCTGGGCGTCTGCGCCGGTGAGGACGAACCCCTTCTCGTCCAGGGCCAGTACGCCCCTCAGCCAGTCCGTGCGCGGCCGGGCTCCGATGAACACGAACAGCGCCGCGGCTTCCAACTCCCGTTGTTCGTGGGTTGCGTTGTTCTCCAACGTCAACGACTTCAGTTTCTCCTGCCCAGAGACTTCCCGGACTTCGGTGTGGAGCAGCAACTCGATCCTGGGGTGCCGTTCAACCTGGTCGACCAGGTAGCGCGACATGTCCGCGTGGAGGTCAGTGCCCCGTACCAGGAGGTGGACTCAGGAGGCGTGGTTCGCGAGGAACAGTGCGGCCTGCCCGGCGGAGTTCCCGCCGCCGACCACGGCGACTGGCTCCGCCTGGCAGAGATTGGCTTCGTGGACGGTCGCCGCGTAGTAGACGCTGATGCCCTCCAGGTGGTCGATGCCGGGCACTTCGAGTTTGCGGTACCACACGCCGGAGGCCAGCACGACGGCGCTGGTGCGGACTCTGGATCCGTCGGTGAAGGTGATGACGTATTCGCCATCCTGCGGGGTGAGGCCGTTCACCTGGGCCGGCACTCTGAGGCGGGCGCCGAACTTGTGGGCCTGGAGTACCGCGCGTTCGGCCAGTTCGCCCCCGGAGATGCCTGAGGGGAAGCCCAGGTAGTTCTCGATGCGGGACGAGGTCGCGGCCTGGCCTCCCGTGGCCACGGCGTCGACGGTGAGCGTCATGAGGCCGTCGGAGGCGCCGTACACGGCGGCGGCGAGTCCCGCGGGACCGGCACCGACCACCAGCACGTCGCACTGTCCGGCTTCCGTCAAAGGGGCGGGCAGCCCGATGAATCGGGCGAGTTCGGTGTTGCTGGGATTGCGCAGCACCCGCTCGCACTTCCAGATGACCACCGGTGTCTCCTCGGGACGGATGGAGAACCGGCGCAACAGCGCCTCGGCCTCCTTGTCCTTCTCGAGATCGACCCAACGGTGGGGCAGCCGGTTGCGGGCGGCGAACTCACGCAGCCGCAGCGTGTCCGGTGAATAGCACGACCCCAGGATCCGGAAACCGGCGCCGAGGCCGATGAGCAGATACCTGCGGCCCAGGTAGGCGCGCAGGATCAGATCGCCCAGGACGGCGTCGCGGCTGACCAGGGCGCGTTGCCGGTCCACCGGAACGGCCAGCATCTCGCCCGCTTCGCGCACCACAGCCGTGTCGAACGCTGCCTCGCCCTCGAGCAGCCCGAGTTCTCCCAGGAACCTGCCGGGTCCGTGTACCGCCACCGTGTGCTCCTCGGGCCCGCCGTGGTCCTGGACGATCTCGACGGTCCCGCTGAGGATCACGAGAAACTCCCGGAACGGCTCGCCCTCTTGGTAGAGAATCTCGCCGCCGGTGGTGTTGCGGCGCTCACCGTAGGCGGCCAGGTCCTCAATTTGCTCCGGCGTCAGGCGCGGGAAGGCCCCGTATCGGTCCGGCGTCTCGCGGCTCGCGTCATGCTGGTGCTCGGCGGTGCTCATCAGACCACGGCCTCGTCGACGTAGCACCAGCGCCAGTCCTCCCCCGGCTCAAGGGACTGCACGACGGGGTGGCCGACACTGCCCGCGTGCAGCCTGGCGTGTTTGTGGGGCGAGGAGTCACAGCAGCCGACGTGCCCGCAGGTGAGGCAGAGTCGCAGATGCACCCAGGGCGAGTGCTCCTTCAGACACTCCTCGCAGCCCTGCGGCGTGCGCGGCGTCACCGGGCGCACCATGGCCAGGTGCGGGTCGGGAATCGTGACCATGAGGATTCTCCTTCCGTCAACGAGAGCGATCAGCCGCGGCTGTCAGGGGTTGCTTCGCCGAGAACGCGGCAGGGCCCGTGGGCACGCGCGATGGTGTCGAGGGCCTGTCGGCCTGCGCCGGGCGGGTTTGCGCGGCTGCGAACCCATGGCGTTCAGCTTCCTGCGGAGGTTTGCCGGTCCGCTATTGCCTGTTCGACCCAGGAGCGCAGCGCCGGCGCGGGTGCCGCGCCGGCCTGCCGGGCGACCGTCTCGCCCCGGTCCAGGATGAGCAGGGTCGGTACCGCCTGGACCTCGAAGCGATGCGCCAGACGCGGGTTCTTGTCGATGTCGACCTTGACCAGCTTGATCTTTCCCGCGAGGTCGGCGGCGACTTTCTCCAGCGCGGGGCTGACCATGCGGCAGGGGCCGCACCAGGTGGCCCACAGGTCGAGGACGACGGGCACGGTGGCCTGCTCCACGATCTCGGTGAAGTCGGCTTCGCCGGCGTCGGCCATCCAGGGCAGGGGCTGCTTGCAGTTGCCGCAGACGGGGCGGCCGTCGGCGGCCGGGGGCACCCGGTTGGTGCGCCCGCAGTGCGGGCAGGTGACGTTGGTGGTCTGCACGGTGCTCATGCCGCCCTCGCTCCCTCCACGTCCTCGGGTGAGTCGTAGGTGACCACCAGTTCCGCGTGTTCGGCGTCGACGCGGACCGTCGCACCGTCCTGCACGTCACCACGCAGCAGGGCGCGCCCGACCAGTGTCTCCACCTCGTGGGATATGTAGCGCCGCAGCGGCCGGGCCCCGTACACCGGGTCGTAGCCCTGGTGGGCGATCACTTCCCGGGCGGCGTCGGTGAGTTCGACGGTGATGCGGCGTTCGGCGAGCCGCCGGCGCAGTTCGTCGAACTGCAGCTCCACGATCCGCTCGATTTGCGCCTCGCCCAGCGGTTTGAACAGCACGATGTCGTCGACGCGGTTGAGGAACTCCGGGCGGAAGTGCCCGCGCAGCTCGCCCATCACCCGGGCGCGGGCGTCCGGCTTGATCTCGCCTGCGGCGGTGGCGCCGTCGAGGAGGTGCTCGGAGCCGATGTTGGACGTCATGATGATCACGGTGTTGCGGAAGTCGACGGTACGGCCCTGAGCGTCGGTGATGCGGCCGTCGTCCAGCATCTGCAGCAGGGTGTTGAAGACATCCGTGTGCGCCTTCTCGATCTCGTCGAACAGCACGACCGAGTACGGCTTGCGGCGTACGGCTTCGGTGAGCTGGCCGCCCTCCTCGTAGCCGACGTACCCGGGCGGTGCGCCCATGAGCCGGCTGACGGTGTGCCGCTCCTGGTACTCGCTCATGTCGAGGCGGATCATGTTCTCCTCGGAGTCGAACAGGGCCCGCGCGAGGGTCTTGGCCAGCTCCGTCTTCCCGACCCCGGTGGGGCCGAGGAAGATGAACGAGCCGATGGGGCGGCGTGGGTCGCGGATGCCGGAGCGGGCGCGGATGATGGCGTCGGCGACGAGTTTGACGGCCTCGTCCTGGCCGATGACGCGCTCGCGCAGGATCTCGTCGAGGCGCAGAAGTTTCTCGCGTTCGCCTTCCTGGAGGCGGGCGACGGGGATGCCGGTCCAGGCGGCGACGATCTCGGCGATCTCCTCCTCGGTGACGACCTCGCGCAGCAGCCGGTTCTTCCCTTGTTTGGCCACCAGTTGCTCCTCCTCCGCGGCGAGTCGGCGCTCCAGGTCCTGGAGGCGGCCGTAGCGGAGTTCGGCAGCGCGGTTGAGGTCGTAGGCGCGTTCGGCCGCCTCGGCTTCGATGCGGACCTGCTCCAGTTCCTGGCGCAGTTCCTGCACGCGGCGGATGGCCTGCCGTTCGGCTTCCCACTGGGCGCGTTTGGCGTCGGCTTCGCCGCGCAGGTCGGCCAGTTCCCTGCGCAGTTCCTCCAGGCGGGCCTTGCTGGCGGCGTCGGTCTCCATGGACAGGGCAGCCTCCTCGATCTCCAGGCGCGTGACGCGGCGGGTGAGCTCGTCGAGTTCGGCGGGCATCGAGTCGATCTCGGTGCGCAGGCGGGCACACGCCTCGTCGACGAGGTCGATGGCTTTGTCGGGCAGGAACCGGTCGGTGATGTAGCGGTGGCTGAGGGTGGCGGCGGAGACCAGCGCCGTGTCCTGGATCTTCACGCCGTGGAAGACCTCCAGGCGTTCGCGCAGTCCGCGCAGGATCGAGATGGTGTCCTCCACGTCCGGCTCGTCGACCAGTACCTGCTGGAAGCGGCGTTCGAGGGCGGCGTCCTTCTCGATGTGCTTGCGGTACTCCTCGAGGGTGGTGGCGCCGATCATGTGCAGTTCGCCGCGCGCTAGCATCGGCTTGAGCATGTTGCCCGCGTCCATGGCCCCTTCGGCGGCGCCCGCGCCGACGACGGTGTGCAGTTCGTCGACGAAGAGCAGGATGCCTCCCTGGGCGGCCTTCACCTCGGACAGCACGGCCTTGAGGCGTTCCTCGAACTCACCGCGGTATTTGGCTCCGGCGACCAGGGAGCCCATGTCGAGGGCGAACACGATCTTGTCGCGGAGTCCTTCGGGCACATCCCCGCGGACGATGCGCTGGGCGAGACCCTCGACGATGGCGGTCTTGCCGACGCCGGGGTCGCCGATGAGGACGGGGTTGTTCTTGGTCTTGCGGCTGAGGATCTGGGTGA
This sequence comes from Streptomyces sp. NPDC005496, assembly GCF_042872045.1. NCBI lineage: Bacteria > Bacillati > Actinomycetota > Actinomycetes > Kitasatosporales > Streptomycetaceae > Streptomyces > Streptomyces sp. NPDC005496. Next base: position 15,829 of record NZ_JBIAJQ010000022.1, on the reverse strand, counting down.
CCCGCCGGATCTCGGCATCTCGGCCGATGACCGGGTCGAGCCTGCCGTCCCTGGCCTCGGTGACGAGATCGCGGCCGTACTTCTCCAGCGCCTCGTAGGCCACTTCGGGGTTGGCGGAGGTGACACGCTGGTTGCCGCGGACCTGGGTAAGCGCGTTCAGGAAGGAGTCCCTGGTGATCCCGGCCTGGTTGAGCAGTCGTCCGGCGGCGGTCGAGGAGCCCTCTTCGGACAGGGCGAGCAGGAGGTGTTCCACGGACACGTACTCGTCCTTGAGGCGTTTGGCCTCCCGTTCGGCGGCGTCGAGCAGGCGGGTGAGACGCTGAGTGACGAAGACCTGGCCAGGTGCCGCTCCGGGGCCGGTGACCTTCGGGCGGCGGGAGAGTTCCTCGCGTACGGCCGCGCGCAGTTGCTGCGGCTCGGTGCCGGCCTGTTGCACCAAGCGCGGGATCAGGCCGTCCTCCTGATCGAGAAGTGCGAGCAGCAGGTGTTCCCCGTCGACCTCGGTCTGCCCCATGCGGACGGCCTCGGTCTGGGCCTCCTGCAGGGCCTCCTGGGACTTCTGGGTGAGACGGTTCATGTCCATGGGGGTGTTTCCCTCCTCGTGCCGCGGCCGCGCAGGGCGGCTTCGAGCAGGCTGATGCGGTCGAGCAGGTCGAGCACCAGGCCGATGGATGCGTAGTTGAGGCAGAGTCCGGAGCGCAGCCGCTGAACGCGGGCGAGGACCGCCGGCGCCGCGGGGCCGAAGACCAGGCGCCCGGCGGCGTCGCGCTCGGCGTCGACCAGGCCGAGGGCGACGAACCGGCGGATGAGATCGGGATGGAGGCCCGAACGACGGGCCACGGTGGCCAGGGAGAGCTTCGGGACCGGTACGAGCGCGTACCGGACAGTGGTCGTAGCGGTGACGTCGGCGCCGGTTCGTACCGGACGGTCGCCCACGCCGGCCCGGCCGGCGCCTGCCGCTCCCACGGGTCGGTCGTTCATCGCGTCCTCCTGGGGTCGAACGAGGAGGTGGCGGCGAGCTCCTCGAACAGTTCGCGCTCCCGGTCGCCGAGGGTGGGCGGCACCGTGATGCGGAGTTCGGCGTACAGGTCACCGTTCGCGCCGCGTGGGTTCGGCATGCCCTCGCCGCGCAGTCGCAGCCGCCGGCCGCTGGAGGAGCCCGCGGGCACCGTGACTTTGGCCGTGCCGCCGCCGGGGGTGGGCACCGGAACGGTCGCACCCAGGGCCGCCTCCCAGGGGGTGACGGGGACCTGGACGTGCACGTCGCGGCCGTCCAGCCGGAACGTCGGGTGGGGTTGGACGCGCACCCGCAGGTACAGGTCGCCCGCGGCGGCGTCACCGCTGCCCCGGCCGCCCTCACCCGCCAGCCGGATACGCTGCCCGTCGGTGACGCCCGGCGGGACGTCGACCTCGTACCGCCGCGGCTGACCTGTGGGACCGGCGAGCGTCACGGTGCGACGGCCGCCGCGGTACGCCTCCTCGACGGTGAGCGGGAGCTCGGCCTCTTGGTCCGCTCCGGGGACGCCGCCCGGGGCCGCACTGCCTCCGAACATGGAGCCGAACAGGTCCTCGATGTCGATGCCTTCCGCTCCGAAGTCGTCGCCGAAGCCGCCGGCGTACCGGACACGGGGGCCGCCCGCACCCGCGGTCCTCCGGGTGCGGTAGCCGCCGCCGGCACCGGCCGCGACCCGCTCGTCGAAGTCCTCGGGGATCTTGCGGAAGTCCTCGCCGAAGCGGTCGTAACGGGCCCGGGTCCTCGGGTCCGACAGGACGCTGTACGCCTCGTTGAGGTCCTTGAAGCGTTCCTCCGCGTCCGGGCCCCTGTTGACGTCGGGGTGGTACTTGCGGGCGAGCTTGCGATAGGCCTGCTGGATCTCGTCCTGGCTCGCGGCCCGCGGCACGCCCAGCACCTCGTAGAAGTCCCCTGCCATGACCGGTCACTCCCGCTTCGCGACCGTGACGGCGGCGGGCCTGAGCTGCCGTTCGCCGTCCCCGTAACCGGGGCGCAGCACCTCGACGACGGTGCCCGGCGGGGCGTCGGGGTCCTGGACGACACCGACCACCTCGTGCCGGGCCGGGTCGAAGGCGACGCCGGTCTCCGCGTGCCGTGGGTAGCCGAGCAGTTCGAGGACGTTCACCGCCTGGTCACGGACCGCTTGGACGCCCACCACGATCGCACCCGGATCGGCGCCGGCGTGGGTCAGTGCGAGTTCGAGGTTGTCCAGGACGGGCAGGAAGGCGGTGGCCGTACGGGAGCGCTCCGCCGTCCGCTCCCGCTCCAGTTCCCTCGCGTGGCGCTTGCGGAGGTTGTCAAGGTCGGCGAGCGCGCGCCGCCAGCGGTCCTCCAGTTCGCGGATCGCGGTCGTGTACTCGTCCTCGGCAGACGCGGGGCCGCCGGCGTCGGGTCCCGGTTCGTCGTGCACCGGCCGGGGCGGCGGGCCCGGTTGGGGCAGATCCCCGTGAGGAGGACGCATGGCGCCTTCCGGGATCGGTTCGACCGGTTCCGTCGCGGCCCGGTCGGGTTGCTGGGGCTGGCTGGACATGGCGCGCCTCAGTCCTTGTCGAACTCGGCGTCGATGACGTCGTCGTCACCGCCACCGCCGCTCGGGCCGCCGCCGGTCGCGTCGTCCCCGGCGGTGTCCTGGTCGGGACCGCCGGTAGCGGCGCCCTGGTGGGCCACCAGTCCGGCGAGCACCTGCTGCAGTTCGGAGGTCAGGGGCCGCACGCGCTCCACGCCCGCTTCTTCCTTGACGGCCGCCCGGGCGTCGGACACGAGCATCTCGGCGCGTGCCTTCTCGTGCGCGGGCGCCGCGTCGCCCAGTTCGGCGAGACGCTTCTCGACCTGGTACGCGACGGCATCGAGCTCGTTGCGGGCGTCGACGGCCTCGCGGAGTGCCTGGTCCTGGCCCTGGTTGCGCTCCGCCTCCTGAACCATGCGCTCGACCTCACCGCGGTCCAGGTTGGAGCTCTCGCTGATGGTGATGCCCTGTTCCTTGCCGGTGTCCCGGTCACGGGCCTTGACCTCAAGGATGCCGTTGGCGTCGATGTCGAAGGTGACCTCGATCTGCGGTTCGCCCCGGGGCGCCGGCCGGATGTCGGTGAGCTGGAACCGGCCCAGGACCCGGTTGTCGGCAGCCAGCTCGCGCTCGCCCTGGAGGACGACGATGTCGACGGCCGGCTGGTTGTCCTCGGCGGTGGAGAAGGTCTCGCTGCGGCGCACGGGGATGGTGGTGTTCCGCTCGATGATCTTCGTCATCACGCCGCCGCGTGTCTCGACGCCCAGCGACAGGGGTGTGACGTCGAGCAGCAGGACGTCCTTGACCTCACCCTTGAGCACCCCGGCCTGGATCGCGGCGCCCAGGGCCACGACCTCGTCGGGGTTGACGCTCATGTTGGGTTCCTTGCCGCCGGTCAGCCGACGGACCAGGGCCTGAACGGCCGGGATACGTGTGGAACCGCCGACGAGGATGACCTCGTCGATGTCGCTCTCGCCGACCTTGGCGTCGGTCATGGCCTGCTGGACCGGTCCGAGGCACCGCTCCACCAGGTCGCTGGTGATCTGCTCGAACGTGGACCGCATGATCGAGTCGGTGAGGTGCTTGGGGCCGTCGGCATCAGCGGTGATGAACGGCAGGCTCACCTGCGTCTGCGTCACCGAACTGAGCTCGGTCTTGGCCTTCTCCGCCGCCTCGAAGAGGCGTTGCAGCGCCTGCGGGTCCTTGCGCAGGTCGATGCCGTTCTCCTTCTGGAAGTCGTCCGCGAGGTGGTCCACCAGACGCCGGTCGAAGTCGTCGCCGCCCAGGTGGCTGTCGCCGGCGGTGGAGCGCACCTCCACCACGCCGTCGCCGACGTCGAGGATGCTGACGTCGAAGGTGCCGCCGCCCAGGTCGAAGACAAGGACGGTCTCGTGCTGCTTGCTGTCCATGCCGTAGGCGAGGGCCGCCGCGGTCGGCTCGTTGATAATCCGCAGCACCTCCAGTCCCGCGATGCGTCCGGCGTCCTTGGTGGCGGTGCGCTGGGCGTCGTTGAAGTAGGCGGGCACCGTGATGACCGCCTCCGTGACCCGCTCCCCCAGTTGCTTGGAGGCGTCGTCGGCAAGTTTGCGCAGCACCTGGGCGCTGATCTCCTCAGGCGCGTACAGCTTGTCGCGCACCTTGAACCGGGCCGCCCCGCCGTCGCCCTCGACGACGTCGTACGCCACCGCTCTGGCCTCGTCGGAGATCTCGTCGAAGTGCCGGCCGATGAACCGCTTGGCCGAGTAGATGGTGCCCTTGGGATTGAGGATCGCCTGGCGACGGGCCAGCTGGCCCACCAGGCGCTCGCCGGTATCGGTGAAGGCCACCACGGACGGTGTCGTGCGATTGCCCTCGCTGTTGGGCACGACAGACGCCTCACCGCCTTCCCATACGGCGATCACCGAGTTGGTGGTGCCCAGGTCGATACCCACTGCTTTCGCCATGAGGAACTCCTCCCGGTACGGCGGCTGCGTTGACTGTCCGGATCACGTTCGTTCAGGTACGGGTCACACCTGCGTCGGCGGGTTCAGCCCGCCCATCAGCCGTACAGCCTCGGGTGCGACCTCCTCGTCCCGCAGAAAACCCGTGGTCAGAGAGGTGGTCAACGGCGCGTTCGGCTTCCCCGCACGTCCTGGAACCCCGACATCGCCCGGCACTTCCGCCGACGCGCGGGCCCTGTGAACACCTGCCAGGGTGGCAAGGCGCGTAGCTCGTGGCCTGCTCCTGGCGAGTCACAAATGCGTGGGGCGGATCGCCCCACGAGGACGAGAGGGGGAATCGGAAGCTCTCGCACCGGCGGACCGGCGGACCCGGAAGCAAGCCCAGGCGCGCGCCTGTAGGCTCGAGGAGAACGGAGATCCCATGGCCGACAGCCGGGTACACCACCTGTACCGCCTGTCCCGTCGCCACTCCGACCGGAAGGGCGGTCTTCCGCGGGACGGCGTCAGGCGGCACACCACCTCCGCGCGGAAAACGACCGGTCCACTGGCTGCGCCGCCGGCCCAGCATGACGTCCACGAACTCGCGGCGCTGTCACAGGCCCAGCTCGACACCCCGGAGCCAGGCGAGATCCTGCGCCTGGCCATGGACCACCTAGCCGCCGTCGGGCCGTACAGCGCCGAGGCCGGCTACCTCGAGGTGGACGGTGAACTGGCCGCCGTACCGCGGGACGGGCTGATCCACGGCGCGGCCGTGGACCGCCGGGTGCGGGAGCTGGCCGGGCTGGACGGCTCCGTGACCGTACCCGGCAGGCCCTGGGGCCGGGCCCTTGGACTGCGCGGGATTGAGGGACTCCACGGGTACCTCGTGGTGACGTCCCGCTCCTCGCCCACCGAGGCCGAGCGATTCCTGCTCGCCACGCTCGTCCGGCACACCGCCGCCGCTCTCTCGGCGGCGATCGCATACCGTCGCCGACGCGAGGACGCGCTGGAGCTGCAGCGGCTGAGAGAGGAACGCGCAGTCCTCCAGCAGCTGCTGATCTGCGTCGCGACCGAGCTGGGTTATCAGCGAGCCGTGCACGCGCTGATGTCCCATGCGGCCGCATCGGGCGATGGCGAGGAAGCCATCACCCGTGCACTTCACGAGCTCACGGGACTGCCCGCACTGGTCGAGGACCGCTTTGGCCGGCTGAGGTCATGGACCGGCCCGAACCGTCCCGATCCCTATCCGGAACCAGATCCCGAACGCCAGGACGAGATGCTGCACGCCGTCGCCCGGCAGGCCGGCCCGGTACGGATCAAAGACCGGCTGATCAGCCCGGTCCGCCGGCGCGGCGAGATCCTGGGTGTGCTGGCCGTGGTCGACCCCAGACAGCAAGCCGACGAGCACACCGTGCTCGCACTGGCACACGCCACTGCCGCGCTCGCCCTGGAACTGGCGCACCTGCGCAATCTGGCCGAGGTCGAGCTGAGGCTCCACCGCGAGCTAGTCGACGACCTCCTGGCAGGGACCGGGCGGGCGAGCGCCTACGCACGGTCCGAGGCCGCCGGATACGACCTGCACCGCAGCCACTACGTCGTTGTCGTGCAGTGGTTGAGCCGGGCCGCGGACGATTCCTTCGCGGGCACCGTGGGCCGCGCGGCCGCCGCCGTGGGCATGCGCTCGCTGCTGACCCGACGTTCCGACCACGTGGTGCTGGTAGCCGACGCCAGGCCGCACGCCCGTGCGCTGTACGAGGCCCTCGCCCGGGCGACCGGGACACGGTCCGGGACGATCGGGGTGAGCGCCCCCTCCGACTCTCTGGACGACATCCCCCACCACTACGAGGAAGCGCATCGCGCCATGGAAGTACGTCGTCACTCCCACGAGCGCTACGGCACGACATTCTTCGACGAGCTCGGCCTCTACCGGATCCTGGGACCCGGCAGCGATCACCAGGAACTGGAGACGTTCGTCCACGAGTGGCTCGGGCCGCTCATCGACTACGACTCCCGACACCACACGGTCATGGTGAAGACCCTGTCCCAGTACTTCGACTGCGGTGGCAACTACGACGAGACGGCCGAATCGCTCGCGATCCATCGCAGCACGCTGCGCTACCGGCTCCAGCGCATCCGGGACATCAGCGGCAGCGATCTCGCGAACGTCGAAAACCGGCTGAACCTCCAGGTGGCGACGCGAATATGGAAGATCATCCTGTTAGGGCCGAGCTGATGCCCTGCCGGCGTGCGGGCGGGTATCGCGGCATTTGACGGGCTACGGCACCGCGGTTTCGAGAGAGGCCGATTTCTCGATGACGCCGCCGGCCACACGCACCGGTCCCGCCGCGGCCACACCCCTGCGGTCCGCGTGCGGGGCCGCTCCCGCCGCCGCCTATCGGTGGCCGCCCCGGCCCGCTACAAGACCGGCGAAGCCTCGCGGCTGATCCATCGGCCGAAGGTGTGCGACGCTCAACGCCCTGCAGAAGCTGCTGCGTCCTTGCACCCGCAAGTCCCGAAGCCGCGTGTCCGTTACACCGGCACCATTCAGTCCTGAGAATGCCCCACCGATCCGTCCGGGATCATGTCGGGAGCTTCGAGGCGAGTACGTCGACGGTCTCGATCACGGGCGACACGGTGAACAGCTCCGCTGCCCGCTGCCCGAGCGCCGTGCCCACTCCTCCGGCCAGGTGCGCTTGCCGACCCGCGTCGTCGGGGAACACGTCGAAGATGCCGAACGTGGACGCGTCGAACTGGACGGCGAACCAGGCGCGCGTGTCGGGCTCCTGGTCGACAATCGCTTGAGCGTCCGTCAGAAACTGCGCCACTTCTGATTCCTTACCCGGTTTCGCCTGCACCCGGACCAACAGCCCGACCCGTACCACGGTTTCTCCTTCGGCTGGAGCCCTCATGTCAATTCCTCGACGAATATCGCAGACTAGGGCAATTCGGCCTTCGGGGCGCGCCGATCGGGCGCGCTTCACACGGGCCCGCACAGCGCCTCCGGGACGGCTGCCGGACCGTCCCATTCCATGTATTGCTGGTGTTCCGTGTCATGGCGGTGTCGAGGTACGGCCTGGTCGTAGTCGTCGGAGTGGTGGATCGTTTACGCGTCTTTGACGTGCAGGTCGAGCGGGTCAGGTGTGTGCTCTGGTGGTCTCCCGGCCGCTGGGGAGTGCCGGGCGTAGAGCCTCGTACCGGACGTACGTGCGGCGAGCCCGAGGAGGGGATCGCTGCGCGCCGGTCCGCGGGCCTGCCGAGGCCGGGGCCTACGGCTGCGGGTCCGCCGCGTAGGATCGACCGGTTCCCGCCCCGCAAGGAGTACTGCCCGGTGACCGCCGTCGTCCCGTCCTCGTGCACCACCACCGGCCTGCTGGCGGTGGAACACCTCACGCGCGTCGAGGACGGCGAGCGCTTGCACGCCCTGCTGTGGCGTGCCGGAGCCGACTGGCGGATGATCGGCAGCTCCGTGCTCGGCGGAGGCATCGGGGAACGGTCCTGGGTCCTCAACGCCCAGGTCGCGCACGGCTACCGCCGCGTCGACCCGGACCGGCACCTCGCAGATCTGGCCCGGGACGCCGGAGCGGACGGGCCAGGCGTGGGACTGATGACGGCAGCCGACGTCCGCTCGTGCGGGCGTGCTCGGGACGGCGGGGTAGACGCGCTCGCCACCGTGGGACTCGGGGTGCGCGGGTGGGCCGCATCCCCCGACGACGGCAGCACGGCGCCCCCCGCGCCCGGCACGATCAACATCGTGGTCGCGCTGCCCGTGGCACTGAGCGACGCGGCCCTCGTCAACGCCGTGGCCACCGCCACCGAGGCCAAGGTGCAGGCTCTGCTCGACGCCGGTCACGACTGCTCGGGCACCCCCACCGATGCCGTCTGTGTCGCGGCCCGGGCCCCGGGCCCCGCCGCCGAGGTCCATGCCTTCGCCGGCCCCCGTTCGACCTGGGGCGCCCGCCTGGCACGCGCCGTACACCAGGCCGTGCTCGCCGGCACCTCCCGTTCCTGACGCACGTTCCCCGCGGCTGCCCCCGCCCGCTGAGCCTCCCGTCGCGCCCCACCACCCGCAGGCGCACGGTTCACACGTCATCGACCGTTTCCTCGAACTGCACCCGCAGACGAGCCAGTTCGAGGTCGCCGAGCCCGTCCCGATGCGCGCCAGCAAGTTCTGAGCATCGACGTACTCGCGCCGGGTCGGGCGGTCAGGCTTCAGCCGTCGTCAGCCCACGTGATCCTGAACAACAAGAAGAGCGCATCTTCAGCTGGGCAGCCCGGAGCAAGGTCGAGCTGAGCTTCGCGCCGAGAACGCGCCCTGGGCAAAACCAACTGAAGCGACGCAGTCAGAGGGGTACCCGCTGGGGAGGGCGGCCCGTCGCTGCAGTGGCCTGACCAGCACCGGATCGTCTAGGAGGTCTCCTTGTGGACGGCTTCGATGTTGTTGCCGTCCGGGTCGCTGACGAACGCACAGTAGGCGCGATACTGGCTCCACGAGCGGGGCACGTGCCGGGAGACGCCTCCGGCCGCTACCGCAGCCGCGTGGAACGCGTCCACCGCGTCCCGGCTGACCGCCACGAACGCGATGTGCACACCCGTCGTTGCGGAAGCTTCGTCCTCCGAGCGTTCCAGGGACAACGACGGCGTGTCCTGTTCCCGTCTCCAGTACTCGGCGACACCGTCGGCCCGATAGCCGACGCCGATCCCCAGCGCGTCTAGCGCAGAGGTGTAGAACCGTTCGCTGGCGTCAAAATCCGAAGCGAACACCCCGAGATGATGGACAAAGGACTCCATGACACCCGAGCCTACGGAACAACGCGAGCGACACACCCCGCGACGCTCGACACCATCCTGGCGAACCTTCCCGATGAAAACACTCGGTAGCGTTCTCGACGGTGTGCCAGCCAGCCCCACCGCACCCCGCCGCCGCCGATCGGGCCTACCGCTCCGCGCCGGTGCTGACGGATAGGGCCTACCCGTCAGCACCTAACTAGCCACCACCAGGAGGTCGCGCACGCCGCCGCGTCAACGTCCTCTGGGCCCTCCTCCGCGACGGACGGCGCTACGAGCCAGCTCCGCCGACAAGGGCTGCCACATAGGAAGGGACGCGACACGCTGCGCGCGGCCAATTGGTCTGACCGACCCCGTCAGACCAGGCAAAACTCGTTACCTTCCGGGTCTGCCATCACCACGTGATCCGGCCTGCCCTGCAACTCGTCCTCACGGACCACGGTCGCGCCCGCAGTGGTCAACCGCTGCACCGCCTCCACCACGCGCGGCCAGCGCACCTCCCACGGGGTTTCACGGCCGCCACCAACCTGCACGTCGATATGCAGCCGGTTCTTCGCCACCTTCGGCTCCGGCACCTTCAGGAAGGACAAGGTGGGGCCCACGCCATCCGGATCTGACAGGTACGCCCCGTCATCCCACTCGTCCTCCGGAACCTCATGATGCGAGAACCACTCCTCCCAGCTCCCGAACCCTGCGGGCGCGGGCTTCTCCTCGTAGCCCAACGCCAGCGCCCAGAACGCGGCCAGTTTCCCCGGGTACGCACAGTCGATCGTCAAGCTCCACTTGGTCGCCATGAGCCCTCCCCAGTCGAATGAACGGACTGTACCCCGCACCTCCGACACCTCCTGCCCGCTACCTCAAGCATGCGCTGCGGCTTGACGAACGGCATTAGGAATCGGTGGTAAACCATCAAACTTCGCTGTCACAGGTCAGTCTCGGCACCCTCCGGCCCAGGCAAGCGGACACAACGGGAGCAATTTGGGGCGGCATGACAGTTTTCGAGAGCGGCGTGACATCCGTGTCACACTCATGCTCCGTCAGCGTGACGCAGGTTCTGGGCGGTTGCAGCAGGGGGCAGGGGTCCTCGGTGTCCTGTGATGCTGAACCTGGACCAATTGCCAGGGAAGTTGGACAACCACTACGTTCCTGAACGTCGCTCTTGATCACCTTGGGCACAAGTGCGTCGACGGCGATCGACAAGTTCGCCAGCTGCTCGCCGAGGTACCCGCCGTGCGCTTCGGCGGCCTGCGCAGCGAGGTCGGCGACGCCGCGCTTCTACGCCTGGTAGACGGTCTTGACGGCGATCTGGCGGAAGTGCAGCTTGTTGGGTGCGCAGGCGTACGGCCTCGTACTGTCGCACGAGACCGAGATCGTGGTTCGCGTTCCGCCGGCACCTCCCTGCTGGCAAGGTACGGATTTTCGGGCGGGCAGGATCTTGGGGGCCGCAAAACGGGGACGCGTGAAGGCCCCGACGATGCTGGTCAACGGGGCCCCGGGTAGTGCGGTGTTCAGCAGGCGTCGTACTTCCACATCCCGCCCTCGCGGGCCCACGGCTGCGCATCCTGGTGGTACTTGGTCAGGCCGCTCACCTTGTACGAGACGCGAGCCAGCTTCCCCGACACTTCCGCCTTCACGTCCGTCGCCCGGTGGTCCGACCCGAACTCCTTCTTCGCCAGCCGCAGCATGTCGCCGTACACGAGCGGGTTGATCTCCTTGCGGCAGCGCTCGGACAGCATGCGATGCGCGGTGCTGGCCTCGGCCTTGAAGTAGGCGGCGGTGTAGTCCTTGACGGCCTGCTCCAGCTCGCGGGCCTCGTCGGAGCTCGGCACGGGGCTCGGAGTGTGGCCCGGCTGGCTCTTGGTGGGCGCAGGGCTCGGCGTTTTGGTGGGCGTGGCGGTGCCCTCGTCGGACGAGGAGCAGCCGGTGAGCGCCAGGAGCGCAGCGGCGGCGAGCAGGGCGGTGGTGGTGCGCATGGTCCCCCCATGGGCGTGTGCGGGTGAAGGGGGAATGGTGCCACGCCGGGCATGGGTGAGGCCTGAGGCCCGCGCCCTTGGGGTTTTAGGCGCGGGCCCCGATCAGGTGCCCACTTGTAGGGCGGGGGTCTGACAGACGGGTCAGTCCTGCGGGGGCCGCACTCCAAGGAACACGGAGAGCACACCGGCGGCTTCGGGTTCGGTGGTGGCGAGCCGGGCCGCGATCGCCAGCTGGTCGACGTCGGCGCCGGGGACCAGGCGGGCGAGTTCGGTGAGCAGCGCGGCGTGCGCGAGGACCGACGGGGTGAGGAGGCCGCGGCTTCCTTGCGGGCGGCGGGGTCGCGGTAGTGCCCGAGGTGCGCGGCCAGGGCGTGCGCGAGCCAGTCGTCGACGTCGGCCTGGACGTACCGCCGCATCGCGGGCCTACTATGACAAGAAGATCGTCCAGGGAAAGCACCACACACAGGCCCTGCTCTGCCTCGCCAGACGACGGGCGGACGTCCCCTTCGCCATGCTCCGCGACGGCACCTTCTACGAACCGCAGCCGGTCCGGGCGGTCGCTGCGCAGACCTAGACCATGGTCAGGAGGTGATCCGTGGGGCCGTAGTCGATCTTCCAGTGGGCATAGACCCCAACGGCGCCCTCCTTCCGGCACCGCAGCCCAACGGTCACCCAGCGGACCGATCCGTCGTCGGCCACGGCGAACGCGACCGCGGTCTCGAACTCCTCGCTCCCGCACGGGCAGCATGCCTCGCCGGATCCGCGTCCTCCCAGAAGTCCTCGCTATCCGCGATGAACGCGCGGCCGCCGCAACCAACGCACACCCGCTCGGCTCCGCCCACGGCATCGTCGACGAGCACGAAGAACACGCGCCCGCCACACCCACCGCAGACGGAAGGAACGATCTTCACCGGACGGCCCTCGTCAGCGTTCCGGAGAAACACCGCGAGCTCCGCAGAGACACCCTCGCCAACCTGATCATCAGCATGCACCGGCACACGTTCCACACACCCGAACCAGCACCCATCCACCTTGGCCAAAGACATAGGGGCACCCCCTGCGGATACGCGAGCGTGGTCCGCCCTGCGCAGCAGCTCACCGGCGTTCCTCAGCGTCATGGCGACCCGGGTGCGCAGGCGCAGCGCGGACGGGACGAGAGCTACGATGGCGGCCGGGTGGATATCGAACTGTTGCACGGCTCGCCAACAACCTGGGTCATGCCTTGCGGCCTGCCTCACCGTCGAGCAATCCAGCGCGGCGTGCTGCTACTTCTGGACGACGTGGTAGGTCTTGGCGGCGAAGGTAAGTTTGAACACCATCCCGTATTTGCGACGGAGATCAGCCACGCTGGTGGAGGCCGGCTCCCGCAGACAGCGCCGCATCGGCGGATCATCAGGGTCGCACGGATGAGGCTCTTCGATCAGTTCACGCGCATCTCTGGTGCGTACCTGATCCCAGTTCAGCGTGACCGTGCCGGCGCTGAACAACTCTTTCGGTTCGCCGGTTCCCGGCCCCTGCGGGTCATCTGTCTTGTTCCGGTAGTAGTCGACAACGGTGCGGGCGTACTGGAAGTCGTGGCCGAATGGGACGTGGGATCCGGTACGGTCCCCCGCCGTAAGAACACCATCGATCGTGTCGGCCACGCGGCTAGGATCGGCTCCGAAATACGCGGTCACGAACATCGTGCAGCGGATCTTGTACTGGTCGTCGCCGGAGGGAAAGAACCACTCCTGCGCCTTCCCACCTGCGCACACGTCCTCGACGGCGACCAGGCCGAGCGTGAGGGGGGTGTTGGCGTCCCAGGCGGCAATGGTGTCCCGGCTCGCAGTCTCAGCTCCCCGCCGTGCCTTTACCGCTTCTGCGCTGCCGGCGAGTTTGCGCACGCTCTTGTCGCTGGGTGCGCGCCCGCAAGCGGCGAGGCCAAGGACCAGGATGGCGCTAAGAGGTAAGAGTGGAGCGCGACGTATACGGGCTTTCGGCTGTTGGTGGGGTGCCAGCGCGTGAGGCCAAGTCGCTACGAAAGAACCCAGCAGAAGGGCCGTCGCCAGCAGCACTGTCAACGAGGTAGGGGTCATAGCGGCCATCCTTGTCCGGGTGTACCTGCCGCTGCTACCCGTACAAGTACTCAGAAAGAAGTGGGCCGGTTCCCTGTCTCAGGAAGCCGGCCCACGAGTGGTGCAAGCAGTCCTGTCAGCTACTGGGCCAAGATGCCAGGACGGCCCAAGGGTGTCGGCGTACAAGCCTGCTCCGGCGACCTTGGGGTGGAAGGACTGCGCGGAGGTACCGAAAGTGAAGAAGGGCCAGTCGATCTTTGGGTTGTCGCTGGTCGTCAGGTCGGTGACGACACCGTGGATAGTCTCTGGAGACCCGCATACGGCCTTGCCGTGGAAGAAGGCTTGCGGGTTCGCGTACCCGACGTCCACTGCCTTCCTCCGCGCGACGTCGGCGACATCGAACATCTCGACTGCGAGGTACTCGCCGACGCTAGACAGCCCGCCCGATCCCCCGAGGCGCGCCGCCTACCCCACCCCGCCCCTTCCTGTCCTTTTCTTCCATGGCGGTGTGGTGTGGGGGTGTGCAGAGGGGGATGTCGGCCCTGCGACCACGCCCGGATAGGGGTGGTGAGCGTGGGTCTTCGCGATCACCGTCTGATCGCGTGATCACGGGAGGCATTCAGGGGGTACCGAGCTCTCGCCGTCGTCAGAGCGTGTGCTGAAGGCCTTCATCGTGGCCTGGTTGGTCTGCTCGATGCAGGCGGGATCGCGTGGGGTGTCACGAACACTGCGGTTCTGTGAGGTCTTCAGCATCAGCGGCTCCGGTGCCGGCGGACCCCTCATGCGGACGGTTCCTTCTTGATGTGCCAGGCCGGCCCCACCTCCAGCCACGTCCAGCGGTCGGCGGGGAGCTTCTGGCCGCGGACCCGGTGAACCGTCTCCAGCAGGAGCCCCGTCCTGGGGTCGACGATGTAGAGGTCGCTGGTCAACTGCTGCACCGGCTTCTCCGTGTCCGTGGCGTACCCCGTGATCTTCCGGGTGGCCTCGACGGCGACGCCGCTGCGCCCCCTGCTGTCCTTCGTCTCACCCAGGAGCTTGATGCCGGGGATGTCGGCGAGGATCCGGAAGAGCGTCGCGCGCAGTTGTGGGCCCGCCGGTGAGTCCTCCAGCATGAGCGTGACCTGATCGAGCCGCGCCCGGGCGTTCCTCGGGAACCGGGCTTCGAGTGCCTTCTGCTCGGTCGGCAGTTTGCCGATCTGCGGCCAGGTAAGCCATCCGTCGCCCACCGGCCACCGCTTGACCTTGCCCGTTCCCCTGGCCGGGGGCGCCTCAACTGTGCCGTCCGGCGCTAGCGACCAGACCCGGCCCTTGCGGTCGAACCAGCGCGTGTCGGTCCGCTTCCCGTCGTCCTGGTTCTCCGTCGCTACGCGTACCTTCCAGTACGGTGCCCGCGACACAGGACCATCCGCCGCCACCCGCGCCATCTCATCGAGGAATTCGCCTGCCGAGGCCGTCGCGGTCGCCTCGCCGCCCAGATCGAGTACGGGGTACGCCACCGCTCCAGCGGCGATCGCGGCAACCGCCGCGGCGGCCACAAGTACCCTGCGGCGGCGCGGGAACGTCCCGGCGCGGGGGCCGGTGCCCGTCGCCGTGGGCGCAGTGATCCCGCTGCCGGTACCAAGACGCGCCTCGTCCTGTGCCGCTGCGGCCACCGCCGCCTGCGCGGCGGCGACCACATCGGCAGCGGGCCCGGCTACGTCACCGGCCGCGATAAGTTCCGCGGCTCCGGGGAAGTCGAGAAGAGTCCCGGTGCCGCCCGAGCCTTCGAGGCGCTCCTGGTGCTCGGCGCCGCCTGTGTGTTCCGTACGTTCACTCATGCCAGATCTCCTGTCAGTTTCAGGGGAAGGTCGGCGCGCAGCCGGTTCCGAGCGCGGTGCAGACGCGAACGGGCCGTGCCCGCGGGGATGCCGACCACCGAGGCCGCCTCCCCGGGCGTCAGCTGCTCCCACGCCACGAGCAGCAGCAGTTCCCTTTCCTCCGGAGGCAGTTGTCCGAGCAGCCGGCGTAGCTGCGGCGCCACCGCCGCCGCGTCGAGTCGCGCGTCCACCGCCTCCCACGGATCGTCGCGGCCGCCGCTACGCAGCCCCGTGCGCTGCCGCTCGATGCGCCGCCAGTGCGCTGACAGAACGTTCCTGGCCACGCCGAACAGCCACGCCCGCGCGGCACCGCGGTCCGCGTCGAAGCCGTGACGCGCGGTGTACGCCTGAAGCCAGGCCTCGGCCAGCAGGTCGTCCGCGGCGCCGGGCGCACGCCGGGTGAAGTAGCCGTGCGGGGCTGCCGAATGACGTCGCACCAGTGGCTCGAAGGCCGAGGCGTCGCGCCGGGCCCGGGTGAGCAGTTCCTCGTCCGTTACAGCGCCGGCGGCGCCGGGGCCGTCCCGTTCGTCCGGTGTCACGAGCCCTCCCTCTCCGACCGCCGGACGGCGGTCTCACCCCTACTTGGCGCCGGAGCCCCGAGCCGTTCGCGGCCCTCCGTCGATCCGGGCCTCTAAGAACCCCTAACGAAATGAGTGGCGGGTACCGCTAGTCTCGGTGGCCATGAGTCAGAGCGGTTCGCAAGCGGCAGCGTTCTTCCGAGATGTT
>NZ_JBIAJQ010000021.1:41766-60777 GCF_042872045.1 Streptomyces sp. NPDC005496 | reverse complement strand
CGGCTCGATCACTGCCCACAGATCGTCGTCGACTTCCCACGGCTTCGGCCGCGCCACCGCACACCTCCGGATCATCGGTCCCGGAGTGATCCAACTCCGCAGCGCGCCAGGCGGCGGTGTCGATGCCCAGGGGGAGGTCATACTCGTCGTGCCAGTCAATGGCCAGACGGGTCAGCAGCAGCAGCGCGTCGGCCCGGGCGCCGACCGGGCCGGCAACAGCGATCCGGGCGAGGAACGGTACGGCGTACGGAGAGGCCGAGAACCGGGTGCCCTGGTGGAAGATGTTGCTGAACAGGCTGCAGAAGGCGTTTTCGCGGGCTTCCGCGTCCGGCCCGCACACCGTTCGGAGCTGGCCGGGGACATCGTTGGCGCTGCCGTAGGCGTGCCCCAAGGCCGCCCAGTCGATGTCGTCCAGCCCTGCCAGGAGATCGTCGGATCGTTTCATGATCCGTATGCTCGCAGGGGCCGCTGACACCCCTCCCGCAGATGGGCCGCCTCCTCGCGCCCAGCCTTCACCCTCACCGGTCCCATCGGTCGAGATCGCCGCCTGTCTAGTGCTGTGAACAGGAAGGATTGCCGGGTGGGGCGTGGCCAAGGCCGGGCCGGCCGGGCACTGGGCATGGGAAGATCGCGCTGTGGCTCTCACCCTGCATGACTTCGACGGCGGACACTCTCTGACGCTCACTGCCGGCGGCCTGGCCGCCGATGCTGCAGTAGTTGCTGCCGGCCACGAGCCGAATGGGTACTTCTGGGAGGGCCTTGTGCAGTTCGCCTGGCCGGATCTTGCTGAGCGCCTCAAGTTCGACAGCGAAGGCGGCATGTTCTGTGCGCTCGGGAGCCTGGGTGACCTCACGCAGCTCAAGGCTGCTCTTGAGCCCGTGATCGAGGACTCCAGCGCAGTTCGCAAGATCGTAGCCCGTGCCGAGACGGCAGGCTTCGAGTTCGACGACTGAGAGGTTCTCTGCGTACAGAGCATGCGACCTATGCCCGACACGCGGTGGACCATCCGGCGCACACCATCCCCCGCGCTGGCCTCGTCGGCATGCCCGGACTGCTTCGGGTGCCGTGCGGAAGGATGCGGCACGCTGCTCAACGTCCGGACCTCGGAACCGCTTTGCCGTCACCCGTATGGGTGACCAGTGGTTCGGTGTGCAACCATCGCCTGCCTTCGCGAGTCCTTCACACGCAACACCATTCGTTCACCTGTGAAGGAGCATCTCTTGCGCAAGGGTTCTGTCCTGACCGTGGCCCTCGCGGCCGGCGCTCTGGCCGTCCTGTCCGGCATGCCTGCCCAGGCCGCCGAGTACACCTCCGCGCTGAAAATCCGCGGGGTCCAGTACGACGCGCCCGGCCGGGACTCCAACAGCTGCTCCTCCGGTAACACCGACGAGGAATACCTGACGATCAAGAACTACTCCTCCTCGGCGACCATCAACCTCAAGGGATACGTCGTCAAGGACGCCACCGGCAACCGCTTCACCTTCACCGCCAACCACTACCTGCAGCCCGGCGACTACGTGAAGCTGCGCGGCGGCAACGGCACCGACTCCGACACCAACAACGTGGTCTACCGCGACAACTGCAACTTCATGTGGAACAACGACAAGGACACCATCTACCTGTACAAGCCCTCCGGCAGCCGCGCCGACGTGCACTCCTACACCAAGAGCGGCTCCGACCCCGACAACAACGGCTACATCGGCTACCACGGCTGATCCACGCCGCTCGTTACTTTTGTGCCTCCAGGCCGGCGGGCCGACCGCGTGGCGGGGAGGCGGATTCCCCGTCTCCCCGCCACGCGGGTCGCGACTACTGTCTGAAAGGCCTCGCATGACGAACATCGCCCCCTGGGAGTATTTGGCAGGATCGCGAGCCAGTCCGCCTTCGCTGGCAACGCGGAAGAACTCCGGCGGCACGTTGGCGCGATTCCCCAGCGGGAGCGCGGAAAGATCGCCGAACACCTCCGCTCCGGTACGCCCGTCATCGCCCTGGTGGGATTCTCAGAAGACATCCTGGGCAAGAAGTCCACCTGCTCCGGCGGCACGGCCCTCATGAGCGACGGCCGTTTCTTCTGGCGGCTAGATGCCGCCGACTACGTGGAGCACTACGGGGTCGCCCTGCCCGAAGAGTTTCTCGCCCACGGCGCTGTCCGGCAGTGGACGTGCCGGCCCCTCACCCGCGAAGAGGTCATCGAGGTCGACGACCGCCTCGGTGAACTACGCCGGGCCGGGGCACTGTGAGCTGGCCGGCAGCCGTGCAGCCGGCCGGTCAGCCTGTGAAGGCCAGCGCGCCCACAGCCAGCACCGTCCCCGGTGCCCACCGGCCGGGCCACCGGCACCCGGCCCCCGTAACGCCAGGCACCGCTGGCACCACAGCACTCGTCACAGGACGCCGACGAGGCAGCGCCGTGTTCGCCGGTCGTGCGGCAGCCCCGGCCTGCACGCGGCTGTGTCAGGCACCGCAGGGGGTGTCGTTGATGTGCAGGCTGTGGGTGGTGTCGTTGAGCTGATAGGAGCGCAGGTCGCCGAGGGCGCCGCCTTCGCGTCCGACGCAGACGTGCCGGCCGAAGTAGTTGTCTTTCTGGTAGACGCGCGCGGTGCGGCTGCTGTTGTTGATGACGGAGCTGCCCTTGCCGCGGATGTAGTCCGGCAGGTGCCGCACCGAGCCGTCGATGGCTCGTTTGACATAGGGCTGGCCGTTGAAGTCGATTTCAGGGTAGATGCAGACGAACCCGCGGGGGCAGGTGATCTGGTGCCGGGCCACTGCGGGGGCGCCCGCAGTGGTGGTGGCGTGGGCGGGTGCGAGGCCGGTCAGTGATGCGGCCAGGACGGTCGGGACGGCGGCGGCAAGCAGCGTGCCCGTGCGGTGCGAAAGTCTCATGGCACCGGCCTGTCCTGACGGAACGGTTCGCCATACCGTCAGACGCCGTTGTTCATCCAGATGAGTGGCCTGTGCTGCTCATGGCTTTTTCGGTGACGGGCAGTCCGACGGGGGCTGGGTCAAGTGGCACGACGTACGACGTAGGCGGTACCCACCCGTTTCGTCTCCGGGGAGTCAGCCTGGATCGCAAGACTCGGCCCGGCCGTGGTGATGTCGACCCTGCCTGTCATCGGCCGCGTGCAGTCGACACGCGTCGCTTTCTTGACGGTGCCGGAGACGGCCGTGAAGGTGACCGTACCCTCCCCCACGCATGCCACCTCCACCCGTAGCGCGACGCCGGACTCCATGGTCTCGTCCAGGTTCATGCCGGGTATGGCGAGAGAGCCGGACGAGACGAAGTCCGCGTCGTCAGAACCCAACTGATCCGTCCTGCCGAGCAGGTCGCGGGCCTTTGTATCCAGCCGCTCCCGGTCGGAGCTGGGCGTCGTGCCCGCCGTGGGTGCGGCGCTGGAGTTCGTCGCCTTCTGAGACTGAGGAGCCTTCGAGGTCGCGGCCGGGCCAGAACAGGCCATGTTCATACCCGTGAGCAGCGCGACGGCAGCCAGAGCCTTGCCACGATGACGGTTTAAGCGGTCCACGACATCCCCCGGAACAAACATGGAAGCCAGCACGCTGGCAGAACCCGGTGATCATCCCGTGTGAACAACAACCGCGCCACCCGCGTGGCCTGAAACACCGGCAGCAGGTCAGTACGCGGAGCGCCCTCCCCAGGGGCGCTCCCCCGCCGTGCCCGCTTGGACACAGCCTCTCGCGGCCCTGCCAACATGTCGGTGGCGCCCGGCATGTTGGCAGGGCCCGGCAGACGCTGGGGTCCGCGGATACGATCCAGCCCGCTCTGTCACCCGCATCCACGGACTGGATCGGCCGGCTTCAGTGGCTCGCTGGCAGTCGGCATGGTGGCCGGCTCCGCCGTCTGTGCGGCAATCGGCGCGCAGGTGGCCGACGTACGTGGCTGGCGGAGGTGCTGGCCTGAGCTGGGCGACGAACGCCGTCGTCGTCGCGAACAGCATGCCCGCCCTGCCGTGGCGGCCGACGAGCTCGGCGAAGTTGCACGGGCTCGGGATGCCCGACAATCCCGGCCTCGCCCGGCTGCGGGCCGTCCTGGAGGAGTCCGGGTTCGCCCTGATCGCGGCCCAGACGCCGCCAAATTCGCCGCGCTCGCCACATGGCTAGAGTCGGTGCTGGCGGAACAGGCCGCAACGGACAGGGGCTGCTGCGACTGCCCGGGGCTGAGGAACAGGGCCGGAGGCGTTCATGCAGGCATGGATCGGCCACCTCCACCAGCTTGCCGACCGCGCACGCGCCGGCCGTACCGCAACCGCCGAGGACATTGTCTCGGGGGCTAGGGGACTATGCGCCGGCAGTGGGGCCACGAGGCGAACTCGGCTGAAACGGCTGGCAGTACGTGTTTTGTGAAGCGCGGCTGCCGTCAAGGAGGTCCTCGATTCCCTGGGGGGGGGTCTCTCGTATCGCCAACTGCTGCTGCGGATAGGCGCCTTCAAGGAAGGGAAGGACATCGACAGGCTTCCGGAGGGGGAGTGCGGTCTTGAGTCAGATGGGCATGTTCCTGACCGCGCTGGCGTCGGCCTGCGCGGTGTTTCCGGTACTCGGCGTGCTGTGGTGGACCCGGGACCGGGTCGACCGAGCGGCGGCAGCGGCGCTGGACGCGGTGAACATCGACCCGTACCACGCGGTGGCCACGGCCCGTGATCGGTACCGCGCGGACAAAGCCGCGGCCGCCGAACTGCTAGTCGCAGGCCTGATCAGGATCCGCGACGACGGGATGGTGGAGGTCACCGACAGGGGCGAAGAGGCTGCCGCGGCACCGGGGCATCCTGTCTCGGGCTGGACCGCAGTTGGACCTGGCGCAGCGCGTACGAGCGTGCCAAGGACGAGGAGACGTGGGTGGACCGCGGAGGCGGGTTCTGATGACGAAGGTACGGAAGGGTCGGGGTCACCGTGGCCCGTCCGAGACTCAGCACATGCCGCGGCGCACTCTCCGCACCTGGCGGGTCAGGCGCCGTTTCCGGCACTGGAAGCGGCCGGAAGCCCTGCCGTGGCCGGGCGTGCACGAGGACATCGCGTTCCTCACGCGGGAGCTGGGACGCTGGCACCCCGACACCCTCGCCGTTCGCTGGAGGGCGTCCTCCTGGCTCAGCCTCGAAGGCCGGCACGAAGAGGTCCTGCGGCTGGCCGAGGCGGACGTGGCCGAACGGACCGCGGCGTTCGGAGCCGACGATCCCGACACACTGGGGTGTCGGTCGTCACTGGCCTGGAAGCGTCGGAGGGTCGGTGATCTGGACGGCGCCGTTGCCGAGGCGCGGGCCGTCGTGGAGGACTCCGCCAGGGTTCTGGGCCCCGACGACGCCATCACCCACCGTCGGCGGGCGAACCTGGCCCAGTTGCGCGCCGAGAACGGCGAAGCGGCTGAGGGGGTACGCCTCCTGCGAGACCTGTACGCCCAGTCCCAGGCGTTCGGATGGAAGCGGAAAGACGAGACGCGGTCCATCCGGGCGACCCTGGTCACGGCACTGGAGTTGAACGGCGACCTTCAGGAGGCCTTGGACCTCCTGGACGAGGAGATCGAAGCCGAGAGGGGGACCATCTACGGCGTCGACGAAAACCTCGGTGACCACGAGATGAAACGTCTGCAGGAGTGGCGCTCACGGCTGGCCGCCGACGCGGCTCTGCAGAGCTGGAACAGGCGGAGGAAGCGGACGCGGAACCAGGACGCCCCCGGTTGGTGACAACTGAGGAACGCCCGCGCGGACGCCGACTTGTCACTATGGACGTTCGAGTTGGAGATCGCTAAGAAGGCCACGCCGAGGTCGAAGACTTGGGCCAGAGCCGTTGCCGGGCTTCTCGACCTGCCAGCGGCGGCCTTCGGCCATGACGCAGACAGCCACGACAGCACGCCGCGAACTGGCTGACGCCAAGTGCGGGTGCGCGAGACCTCCCGAGGGGCGGAGCCCGGTAGGAGCCGGCGGACGGGCATCTGGGTACGGAAGCGCTGTGGCGGGAGCCCGGACACAGCGCTGCCCGCCCCGGCTGAAGGGCCCGGGCGGGCAGGTGAACCAGGTCAGCCTCACAACTCACCCAACTCGAGCGGCCCGTCTCATGTCACGGCCCGCAGTTCCGTATGACCGACCTGCGGTGACAGAGCTGACCCGGTCAGCTGTCTATCGGCAGCAGCCTCTTGATCGCTGCGACGGCGAGCTGCGGTTCGTCGGCGTGGCAGCGGACCGTATGAACCTCCGCGCACCGCCCCAAAAGGCTCACGGTGGTGACTGGTTGAGTCAGCTCGATAGTGATCGAGGTCTGCGATGCGATGGCCACGTCCAGCACACCGTCCTCGGACTTGTTCGCGTCCGGGAAGCGGAGGTCGTAACGAACGGACGCGATACGTTCCAGGGGTATCCGCAGATCGAGCCGTGCACCTCGCCGTATCCGCAGCTCGCCCGGCCCTACGACGTGTGGGCGTGTGACGGCGGCGGCGTGCAGCCCTAGTACCAGAAACACCGTGTAGAGGTCGAGGAGCAGCATGACCAGGTGGGCGACTGGATACGGGGCGAGCATGAAGGACACTCCGACGGTCTCGATCACGAACACGAACACCAGCCCGTACGCCGTCGGCGCCTGAGCACGCGCGTACCCGACAGCGATGTCCGCGTCCCCGACCCCGTTCGAGCGCCGAGCCACCCACAACCCGAGACTCGCCATCCACCGCCCCTCGTGTGCCGCCAGCCGTCGCGTCTGTGTGATGAGTGCCCCGATCCCCATGTGCCTCAGTGAATCAGAGAGACTCTAAATTCTCCCCAGGTCGTAAGCCGTCCATGATCACAGTGACCACCGTCCGGGCCCACAAGAGTGCGTAGTTGCGGGTGGCTCTGGACGCTGCCACCGCGAGCGGTGTCCGCGTGGTCGTGCAGGTCCACAACACCGTCGGCGGCGGCCACGGGTCTCAGAGGGTGCCGCCCAGCACCGGCTGAACTCCAGCTTCCTGTGGCCCGGACGCGACCTCGCGGCCTGGGGCATCGCCCACCGCCCCCACCACAGCACCCCGCGGCCCCCTGGGCCACCCGCACCCGTCAAGCCGTCGGATGACAAGGAGCATCAGCTCTCGGGCACCGTTCCGCTGATATCTGGACCTGCCACCGTTGGGGCGCCGCCGTGGAGGCGGGGCCTCGCTCGGGCAGTCACAGGTCGGCCTGCCTTGATCCCTGCCGTAGGGCGACCGCTCACGTATGCGGGTCGGAGAAGGTACAACTGTCGGTACGAAAGGGGCCTGACGGCCGATCAGTACCAGCAGGGGGCGAAGTGGTTTCATTCCGGACGGTGTACATACCGCAGTGCGGTACGTGCGCGGCAGCCGTCACCGACGACCAGGGCCGGGAGCACACCGTGGCCGGCACGCTGCTGCCCGCTGACCTGCGCCAGCAGCTGGCCGCCGACGGCTGGCAGATCAAGGAAGGCGATGCTCGACGGGGCGCGAGCGACCCGCTGTTGGGCGATCGTCTGCAATGCCCGGCCTGTACCGCCGCTCTCGCAGCCCGTCAGGCCACCGCCGAGCGCCGCCACGCCGAGGCCCTGGCCCTCCCCCGCGTCCTTACACGAGACCTCTCAGCAAGGCTCGGGCCCGGCTGGCTCCTGGCCCAGCGCGCCGATGACGTCGAGGCCGCCCGGTGGCTGGTCGAGCATCAAGGCACCGTGCACGGCATGGTCAACCGCTACCGGCGCCGCGACGGCTCCCTGTCGAGCGGCTGGGAGGCACACCTGAACGCCGGCACGGGCTGGCGGCGCCTGGACGCCGCCAGCGCCGCCCAGCACCGGCCGAACTCCAGCTTCCTGTGGTCCGGACGCGACCTCGCGGCCTGGGGCATCGCCCACCGCCCCCACCACAGCGCCCCACGGCCCCCCTGGGCCACCCGCACCCGTCAAACCGTCGGATGACCCGGGTAGGGCGTGCGCAGACCGTCCGTAGAACTCGCCGGGCAGCCGGACAGGCCGGGTGGAGGCTGATGTGTCGGCCTCGATCGGCTACGGCCGTGGCCACCAGGGCAGTGGTCTCACCAGCCGGCCAGGCGCGTCAACGGCGTCTGGTCCGTCACCACGGGGGGAGTGACGGACCAGACGTGTCCACCATGGCACAAGTCGGCGTGCAGGGACGGGTTTCGATCCCCGACTCTTGTGTGCTGCCTAGCGCAGTTCGACTGAGTAGGAGCCGCCGCTGAACTCCCAGCCGTCGGTGCCGGCGCCGATGTCGGCGACGATGATCTCGTCGATGAAGAGGTCCTCGAAGTCGTCGTCGCGCAGGTCGCCGGCCAGCCACAGGGTCTCAATCTCGGTCCAGTCGCCGCGGCTTGCGTCGATGCGCAGGGGGGCGGCGCGGCGGTTGCCGCGTTCACGTTCGTCGTTGCCGGTCTTGACCAGGCCGCTGATCTCGTACTGGCCGCGCTTGATGGTGTCGGTGAGGGGTTCGGCAGGGGCGGAGGCGACGTTCTCGTAGGCGGTGTGGATGAGGTCGCGGTAGCTGCGGCGCACGTTGTACTCGGAGTCCGACAGCCACTTGATGAGGGTGTCGGGCCGGACGTTGAGGCCGGCGCTTTCGAGGGCTTCGTAGCCGCGGCGGGTGCCGGTGAGCTGGCTGAGCTGGGCGTGCCAGTGCTTGGCGTTGTAGGTGGACAGGCGGTGTCGTGGGGTGACCTGGGTGCGCAGCAGATCGTTCAGGGCGGCGCCGAGCGATTGCCCGCGGCCGGTGGGGCCGGCCATCAGTCGTCACCTTCCGGGATGAACGTGCCGGGCTGGATGAATTTGGCCTTCACTTCGCCGAACCCGGTCCCGATGCGGTAGGTGTCGGGTGCCGTCTTGTCGGGGACCCAGAAGAGTGCGGCATCCACGTTGCGCAGGGCGATCAGCGCGTGGCCTGCCTGAACGGCCTTGAACGCTATCGTCCAGTGGCGGACGGAGGCCTCGGCGACCATGCTCATGCGCCAGTCGGGGCGCCAGAACGGCGACCGCGACTCGGGGCGCTTGGGCCACAGCAGGCGCAGCGCGATCGACAGGCGGGTCTTGTAGTTCTTGTACGGTTCGCCGCCGGCCTGGATCAGCTCGGTACGGGCTTCCTTGGTCGCTTGGTAGAACGGCTTGAACAGGGACTCGTTGGCCTTGCCTGTCCACGAGTCGTGGATCGTCACCGGGTCGGTGAGGTGGCCGTCGCGGTGGAGGCGTTCAAGCATCTTGATGTGCGGGGTGGTCACCCACACCCGTCCCTGATCGTCGGGCCGTTCGGCGAGGCGTCCGAGCGGGTGCGGCATGCCCGGGTAGGTCCATTCAGGGATGCTGATCTGATAGATGCCGGCCTGGCTCCTGTCGAAGGCATCGAGGGGGCCGGTGTGCAGGAGCTTGTTCGGGGCGAGCGGGACGGCGGAGCAGGCGGAGGGGAAGGAGCCGTTGCGGTCGATCAGGCACATCAGCCCGTCCCCGAACGTGGCGGGAACCTCGAGCTGGTCTCGCCGCACCCGCTTGCCGTTGCGCACGTGAGCAACGCGTGTGCTGGTGACATCGGGGTGGACCCAGCCGGGCTCACCGTCCATGTCCTCACTGATCAGTGGCCACGGCCCACTCCCCCGCTCCTCCATGCGGATGACCGGGATCGGGTGCATCTTCGAACGCGCCACCGACTCCTTCAGGATCCGCAGGGCCGGGAAGACCGCGCCCTCCGGCTCGTCCTCCTCATCACCCGGGACCAGGCCGTCATCGTTGTCCCGCTCAGCCTCGTCGCCGTCCTCGGCGACCGGTGCGTTGACCGCGCCCGTGGGAGTGGAAGCAGCCGCAGGAGCTGGCCCAGGAGCACCGGCGGAGGCGGGGGCGGGGGTGTTGTAGGCGTGCAGGGCGGCGGCGAGACGACGGCCTTCGGCGCTGTCGGGCATCTGCAGTCCGGCCGCGGCCAGCTCCGTGAGCGGGGCGTGGAGGTCGTCGAGGTCCTTCACGTGCGCCCCGTCCAAAGCAGAGCGCAGGGCCGCGAGGAGACGAGTCGCTTCCGCGGGCAGGCCCTTGACGGCGCCCGAGGTGAACGGCAGCGCCGCGTCGGCCAGTTCACGGTCGGCCGCGGTGCCCACGGCGACCGGGAGTTCTTCAGCAGGGGCGTTCGCGCCGGTGACCGTGGGCGGGGCGGTCACGGTGTTGGCGGTGGTGTCGAGGAAGCGGGCGTGAGCGAGGTCGGGAAGCAGGCTGGTGGTGGCGATGATGCCCAGGTCGCGTTCGGCGACGGTCACGGTCGTCGTCTGCTGGCCGTGCGTGTTGTTGAGGGTGAGGATGACGTCGGCGTCCAGCAGGTTGACGATGGCCGGGTCGGCGGTGTCCAGGACCGCGAGGACCGGCACGTTCTGGGCGCGGGCCAACTCCCGCAGGATCTGGCTGGCCTTGGGCAGGTGCTCGCCGGACAGGGGCAGGCGCGGGTTGTGGGCCCGCTGTAGCCGGTCGACGACCACGAGGGCCAGGTGGTCGGCGAGGGGTGCGGTGTCGGCGATGGCCTCGGCGGTCAGGTCGCTGCCGTCGTCGATGAGCAGCGGTGCGTGGCGCAGCCGCTCGACCACCTGCTGCTCGTCCTCGGTGAGGACACCGGTCTTGAGGCGGGCGTAGTCGCCGCCGGCCTCGGCGGCGATGATGCGGCGCGTGATGTCCGCGCTGCTGGGGCCCGAAGCGGCGTAAAGGACGCGGGCGTTGTCGGTGAGCGCGGTGCGGGCGGCGGCGAGGCCGATCAGGCTGCCGCCCACCTGGGGTTCGGCCGCGACCAGGACCAGGCGGCCCGGGTGCAGGCCGCCGGTCGCCTCATCCAGGCGCGCGAGGCCGAAGGACAGGCCGGGGGTGGAGCCGGTGGCAAGGACGGCACCGATGGCGTCGCCCAGGGTGGCGAGGCGGCGGCCGCGCTCACGAGTGGGAGTGGGCTGACGGGACACCGCACCTCCTGCGCTCGCCACACCAGCAGGCGCGGCCGTGTCGGGTGAGAGGGCAAGCTCGTTGGGGTCGGCGGGGAGCAGGACCGCGAGAGGCGTGCTGTTCCGGCGCAGGACCTGAGGCTCACCGCTCGCCGCCCGGGTGATCAGCGTGCCGAAGTCCTTCTGCGCCGCACTGAGCGTCCACGTGGGGAAGGCGCCGGCCTTCCTGGCTGCCGGGAACCGGTCCAGCGGAGCCAGCAGGACCCGCTCCACCCTGGTGCCCGACTTGTGGATCAGCGTGGTGATCCCGTCGTCCTCAGCCGCCTTGACCAAAGCGTAGAGATCTCTGCGGGCATCACTGGCAGACGTCGGATTTTGCTCCCGTGGTGGCTGACTCACTTACCCTCCCAAGACTCAACTCTCCTACAGGCTACCAGAATCCACACTAAGCTATAGGAAAGTTCACACGTTGAAGGCGTAAATCTCACTAACTTTGAGTTCGGTGTGTACACGGGATGGCCGTTCCCTCACGTGTGAATGAGGGCGCTGGAGGCGGGGCCAGATCATCTGGCCCCGGCGTCTGCTCGCTACCGCCCGGCTGCGGGCGACCTCCCTCGGGCTCGCCGAGGGATCGGCTCCCGGAGCGTCAGTGCATTCCTCACGGGCTCTCGTTGCACGAAGCGCTCTCGGCTTACTGCCCTCGCGGATATGGTGGTCGCCTGCCTCGCGCCTCGGTCCCGGGGGGAACCGTGTTGAACGCTTACTTGCGCATCCGCGAATTCATCGATTGGCTTGTGGACCGCGTCCTCTTTGCGCTGCGCGGTGTCCTGATTCTCTTCACCTGGGTATTGGGGGGCCGCGATTACAGGGGTGATGCGCGTGCCACCACCGAGGCCCTCCCGCGCGAAGTAGACAGGTACCGGTTGATGGGGCGCAGATTCGACCGCCACCTGCGTTATTTGGATATCCCCGATGTGGGGGGCGCAGACCGGCGCGCAGAGTTGTACCGCGCTGCGCAAGAGGCCGCCCGGTGGAGCGCGGAAGACTCGTGGGCCGCCTGGGCCGCATTAGGCGGTGAGTCCGACGATGGGGGCTGGTGGGTGGTCCCTGGCCTGCCGCCAGACGTCGATGACACCTTGCCGCCAGAAGACGATGACCCCTTGTCGCCAGAAGAGGAGCTACTCGCAGCCGATCAGACGGCCGACGCCATGAACCTGACCCTGGCGCGGCTTTTCGTGCGGCTCGGTCCGCCACCAGCAGATATCGGTGGCACCGCAACGCCAGTAGCGAGCGGTGACGGAGGATCAGCGCGGTGACCCATGGAGAGCAAACGCCTTCCGAGCGACGACGCGATGACGCTCTCCTGTGGGCCGGTGCCCAGATCGCCGGCCAGTGGAAAGAACTTGCGCCAGAGCAGCTTCGGGTGGCACTTCGCGCCATGGAACCGGAACTCAAGCGAGAGCACCGTTTGAATGTCCTACGGCTTGAGCTGGAACGTGAGGCAGCGCAACGCCATCACGAGGAGCGACAGGAGCAGCGTGCGCATCGCCGGCATATGACGGAGTTGGTGGTGGGCGCGATGGTCGCCTTGGCGATGTTGGGCGGCGGCGTGTACGTGGCACCGGGACCGGTCGTACCCGCATGCGTGGGCGCCGCAGCCTTCACCCGGGATGCCGGCACCAGCACCTCGACGGCTGGGGTTCCTGCTGGGCCAGGGCACCGCCGGGGAGTGCCGCGGTGCAGGGGATCACAGGTGGGCGATGCGGCTGTGCGGGGCGCGGTGTGCCCGCCGGTCGGGCAGCGGGCCGCCGAGCAGGATCAGGCGGGCAGCGCGGTGGCGCTGGCCGGCGTAGGGGGCGAGGAGCTGCAGCATGAGCTCGTCGGTGCCGTCGCGGCGGCCGGTGAGGGCGTAGCTGATCTGGACGGGCAGGTGGAGGTCGCCGAGGGGCAGGGCATCCGGTGCGCCGAGGGTGCGCTGCAGGGTCTCTGCCGCGGTCCAGGGGCCGATCCCGGGGATGAGCTGGAGGCGGGCCATCGCCTCGGGCAGGGCCATGGCGACGGCTTCCTCCAGGCGCGGGGCGCGGTGGCAGGCGCGGAGGATAGCGGTGGCCCGGGCGCGGTCGACACCGGCGCGGTGCCATTCCCAGGAAGGGATCATCCGCCACACCTGCGGCGGGGGCACGATGCGCATGCCCCGCGGTGCGGGCCCGGGCGGCTGTTCCCCGTAGTGGGGGAGGAGGCGGCGCCAGGCGTAGTGGGCGCTGCCGGTGGTGATCCGCTGCTCCAGCACGGTGGGCACGAGCGATTCCATGACCAGGCCCGTGCGCGGGAGGCGCAGGCCGGCGTGCTTGCGGTGGGCTCGGGCGACGGTCCGGTGCCGCGGGACGAACGCGGTGGGGTCGTCGTCGGCGCCGAGCAGGGCGGGCAAAGCCTCCAGTGTCCAGGCGGCTCCCGGGCCCCAGGCCTCCCCGGCGATCACAGTTCCGTCGGCGGGGCTGGCGTGCTCGCTGATCTTGAGGGTGGCGGGGCCGTCGGGTGTGCGGCAGGTGCGCCACCAGGTGCCGTCCGCTTCCCGGCGGCAGGTCGGATCCCACGCCCCGCGGCGCAGCACCCGCAGTGTGCGGGCCAGATCGTAGGGGTCGGGCGGCACCCACAGACGTCGGGGCATACCCCCACCCTAGGACGCGCCTATGACAGGCCGTAGGCCCGCTGGCTCCTTGTCAGGCAGCCGTTTCGACGTCGGTCTGCTGCAGCGGAACCGCGCCGTCGGCGTGCTTGAGAGCTATGCGGGCTGCGACCAGGGCCGCGCCCTTGATGCCCTCGCTCTCGCACCGATCCCACCAGGCGTGGCGCTGGACGGCGGCCGCCGCCTCCCTCAGCTCGAACCACAGCCTGTCGTACGCGGCGGCCTCGTCCGCGGACCAGCCGTCGGTTGCGGGACGACCTTTCCTCTTGCGGTCCGGGTCCCCGGCCCATCCCTCGTGCGGTTCGCGCGACCAGGCGAGCTTCGCCTGAAGGGCGTGGAGCCGGCCGTAGAGCGTGGCGGCCCGGAGCTGGGCGTCCAGCAGGTCCTGGGGGAAGTCGAGGGGGTCGAACGGGGCGTCGGCGGGCGCGGAGCTGTCCTTTGAGGCGGGGGTGGTCATGGCTCGCAGCTTATTTCGAGTCGCCGACAGCTTCCGAGGGCCAGCGTTGGTAGTGGCTGTCCGGCGGGGCGGTCGCGGGAAGCGCCGCACGAATCACTCATTCGCACATTTGTGCGATTGCAGGTTATGGTGGATATCTGGAGAGGTCACAGGTCAGGGGAGGAGTCGACGGGATTCGGGAGGTGATGGGGTCGTGGATTTACTCATCTGCATGTCGCCTCCGGCTACTCGGCCCGCTACGGCGCATCCCTGCCCGACGCCCTTGTTCAGCGTGCCGTTGAGCGGGGGATGGCGACGCTGGCGCTGACCGACCGGGACACCGTCGCGGGCACGGTCCGCTTCGCCAAGGCGACAGCGGCCGCCGGGATCCGCCCGGTCTTCGGAGTCGACGTTGCCGTCGCCCCACTCACCGCACCCGCCCCTGCTGCTGGTCGGTCACGGACGCCGGCGCGCGGCGGTGCACACGTGCTGGAGCCCGCGTTGCGGGTGACGCTGCTGGCGCAGAATCTGCCGGGGTGGGCACGGCTGTGCCGCCTGGTATCCACCGCGCACGGGGAAGCCGGGGACGGCCTGCCCGTGGTGTCGTGGCCGACGCTGCGCGCGTACGCGGATGCGGACCTGGTCGTGATGCTCGGTCCGTCCGCCGAGCCGGTGCGGGCGCTGTCCGCCGGCCGACCCGACATCGCCGAGCGGCTGCTCGCGCCGTGGCGCGAGGTGATGGGTGAGCGGCTGCGGCTGGAGGCCGTGTATCTGGGCCTGGAGGGCACCGGTGCCGGCTCACTGCGGCTGGCAGCACGCACCGTGGGCCTCGGCGATCAGCTCGGTGTCCGAACGGTGCTGTCCAACGCCGTCCGCTACGCCGACGCTGGCCAGCACCGCGTCGCCGACGTCCTGGACGCGGCCCGTCTCCTGCGGCCCATTGACCGCCGGCACCTGGACAGCGGCGAGCGCTGGCTGAAGGGACCTGAGGGCATGGCGGCGGCCGCCGAGCGGATCGCCCGCGCCGTCGGCAACGACCAGGCCCGGGCGGCAGGTCTGCTGGCCGAGACCGAGGCCACCGGCCAGTCCTGCACGCTCACCCCCGCCGACCTCGGTATGGGGCGACCGCACTTTCCGGAGCCGTCCGTGGTGGGCGCCGGACCGGAGTCGGGTTCGGCGATGCGGCTGCTGCGCCAGCGCTGCGAGGCGGGGATGGTCGCCCGCGGCCTGGACCGCCAAACGCCGGCGGTCCGGCAACTCGACTACGAGCTGGACGTCATCGGACGGCTCGGCTTCGAGGGCTACTTCCTCGCCGTGGCGCAGGTGGTCGCGGACACCCGAGCGCTGGGCATCCGGGTGGCCGCCCGCGGCTCCGGCGCCGGCTCCATGGTCAACCACGCACTGTTCGTCGCCACGGCCAATCCGCTTCAGCACCGGCTGCTCTTCGAGCGGTTCCTCAGTGAGCGGCGCACGTCGCTGCCCGACATCGACCTCGATGTGGAGTCCGAGCGGCGCCTTGAGGTGTATGACGCGATCATCGAACGGTTCGGGAAGGAGCGGAGCGCGGTCACGGGGATGCCGGAGACCTACCGGGCCCGGCACGCCCTGCGCGACGCCGGCCTCGCCCTGGGTATCCCGCCGCAGGTGATCGGGGACATCGCCAAGAGCTTTCCGCACATCCGGGCCCGGGATATCCGCGGCGCCCTCGCCGAACTGCCGGAGCTGCGCGAACTGGCTGGCCGTGTGCACCGGTTCGGGCCGTTGTGGGAGCTCGCGGAGGGCCTGGACGCCCTTCAACGCGCCTACGCCATGCACCCCTGCGGAGTGATCATCTCCAACGCGTCGCTGCTGGACCGCGTTCCCGTGCAGCCCACCCCGGCCGGCTACGCGATGTTGCAGGCCGACAAGGAGGACGTCGAAGATCTCGGCCTGTTGAAGCTCGATGTGCTGGGCGTGCGGATGCAGAGCTCGATGGCCCACGCGGTCGCCGAGATCCACCGGGCCACCGGCCGGGTCCTCGACCTGGACAACCCCGACCACGTGAACCTCGACGACCCGCTGGCGTTCAAGCTCATCCAGGCCTCCGACACCGTCGGCCTCTTCCAGCTCGAGTCCCCAGGGCAGCAGGACCTGGTCGGCAGACTCCAGCCCCGCCATATGCAGGACGTTGTCGCGGACATCAGCCTGTTCCGGCCGGGTCCGGTCAAGGGCGGCATGCCGGCTCTCTTTATCGCTGCCCGGCACGGCGCGACACCCCGGTACCCGCACCCCGACCTGGAGCCCGTGCTCAACGACACCTACGGCGTGGTCATCTGGCACGAGCAGATCATCGCGATCCTCTCGAAAATGACGGGCTGCGACCGCGCCGCCGGTGACGTCGCCCGCCGCGCCCTGGCCGACCCCGACCGGCTGCCCAAGGTCGAAGCATGGTTCCACCGCACGGCCGGCGAACGCGGCTACGCCAAGGACGTCCTCGACGAAGTGTGGGCGATCATCTCCCAGTTCGGGGCCTACGGCTTCTGCCGGGCACACGCCGTCGCCTTCGCCGTCCCGGCCCTGCAGTCCGCCTACCTCAAAGCCCACTACCCCGCCTTCCTGTATGCCGGGCTCCTCGAGCACGATCCCGGGATGTGGCCGATGCGCGTCATCGTCGCCGACGCCCGCCGCCACGGCGTGCCCGTCCTGCCCGTCGACGTCAATACCTCCGGCGCCCAGCACCGCGTGGAGAAAACCGACCACGGGTGGGGGGTGCGGCTCGCGTTCTCCACGGTGAAGGGCATCAGCGAAGCGGAGACCAAGCGGCTGGTCGTCGCCCAGCCGTATGCGGGTCTGCAGGATCTGTGGCAGCGGGCCCGCCCGTCCCTGCCGCTGGCGCAGCGCCTGATCCGGATCGGTGCGCTCGGCTTGCTCGCGGGTGATCTGACGCGCAGGGATCTGCTGCTGCAGGCGACCGAGCTGCACCGCCAGTCCCGCAACCGGCAGGCCGGCGAGGGGCAGTTGCCGCTGGGAGGGGAGCTGATGACCGCGCAGTCCAGCGGCCTGCCGGAGATGAGCGGCCGGGACAAGCTCAGCGCGGAGCTGGACACGTTGTCGATCGACGTCACGCATCACCTGATGGACCACCACCACCGCCTGCTGCGCGAGCTCGGCGCGATCGACGCCGCCCACCTGCAGGGCATGGTTCCCGGTCAGAAGGTGCTGGTCGCCGGGGTGCGGGCCTCCACGCAGACGCCTCCGATCCCGTCGGGGAAGCGGGTGATCTTCGTGACCTTGGAGGACGGCTCAGGTCTCGTGGACATCGCGTTCTTCGAGGACTCCCACGAGGCGTGCGCCCACACCGTGTTCCACAGCGGGCTCCTGCTCGTGCGGGGAACGGTGGAGGCCCGGGGGCCGCGGCGCACAGTGGTGGGGCAGATGGTGTGGGACCTGGACGAGGTGGCCGCCACCCGCCGCGACCACGGCCCGCAGGCCGCCCTCGACCTCCTCGGCCGCCCCTCCCCCGCACCGACACCCGCCCAGCCTGCCGCCCCGGTTCCGCAACGCACCCTCGCCGACGGAACGGCGGGAGCCAGGCTGCACCCCTATGCCGATCTTGAGCCTGCTGGCACCCGCTCGGCGGACCTGCGCCGACTAGGCCACCGTAGCCAAGGGAGTGCCGGATGATGAACGCCCAAAGCAGCGGCCGCAGCATCCTTCACCTGCGCTTCGATATGCCGCCCGACTCCGACGCCGAACTGCCCGAGCAGCTGCGTCGCCTACTGGAGAACATCACCCCGCGGGTGCAGATGATCGAACCGGACAATGCCGTCCTCGACCTGACCGGCGCCCTCCCCTACTTCCAGCGCGACGCGCGCGCCTTGACCGAACTCATTCAGCTGCGGATCCTCGCCTACTTCGGCATCCGCAGCGCCGCAGGGGCGGCGCCCAGCCGGATGCTGGCCACGATGGCGTGCGCCCTCACCGCTCCCGGGCGGCGCCTGGTCATCGAGGACTCCCCCGAAGCAGTCACCGCATTTCTGCGGCCGCGGCCGGTCCGGGAACTGCCCGGCGTAGGAGCCAGGGCGGCGGCCACGTTGTCGGACTACGGGCTGCACACCGTCGGCGACGTCGCCGACGTCCCCCAACTCACCCTGCAACGCCTCCTCGGCGCCCGCCCGGGCCGCACCCTCCACGAACGCGCCCACGGCCACGACACCAGCATCGTCGACCCCACACCCACACCAGCCAGCACGAGCAGCGAGCACCGCTTCGACCGCGACGAACTCGATCCGGCCCAGCACCGGCGGGCCCTGCTCGCTCTCGCCGACGACCTCGGCGCCCGCCTGCGCACCACCGGCCAGATCGCCACCGGCATCACCTTGACCGTCCGTTACGCGGATGCGAGCTCCACCCGCCGCAGCCGCACCCTGCCCGAGGCCACCCAGCACACCGTGCTCCTGGCCCGGACCGCCTACACGGTGTGCGACGCCCTCGCACTCCAGCGCGCCCGCGTCCGCAGCATCGCACTGCGCGCCGACGGCCTGCGCCCCGACGACCACGCCACCCGGCAGCTCACCCTCGACGCCGGCGACGAGAAGCCCCTTGCCATCGAAGCAGTCACCGACCGCGCCCGAGCGCGCTACGGCCGTCAGGTTCTCTACCCAGCCGCCCTCGCCATCAGCCCCCGCGCGCCCCGACGGCGCAGCAGCGGGACGGCATAGGCCGCACCATCTCTTCACATTGTCCTCAAGCGCTGTAGCGCTCGACAGCCCCGCTGTCCGCATAGGGCCGAATCGGGGTCATAGCCACCGGGGCGTCGGCGTGCCGTCCGGATCCAGGCCATACGGCCACAGCCCTCGAAACACGCGTCTACCCTCAGGTGCCCAGCGCGCCCTTTTGCCCCCGTAGCCGTGATCGGCCGCTTGCCGATTTAGGACTTCGGCGCCTTTCGGGTCCCCGGCCTCCTCCCGCATCACGGCCATGCGGAGCAGGGCGTTGGTGTCGCCGCGTTCGGCGGCCTGCCGGTAGAGAGC
>NZ_JBIAJQ010000021.1:0-41671 GCF_042872045.1 Streptomyces sp. NPDC005496 | reverse complement strand
CCTCCCGCATCACGGCCATGCGGAGCAGGGCGTTGGTGTCGCCGCGTTCGGCGGCCTGCCGGTAGAGAGCTTCGGCACCTTCCCGGTCCCCGGCCTCCTCCCGCAGCACGGCCAGGTGGGTCAAGGCGTCGATGCGGCCGTGGTTGGCGGCCTGCCGGGCCAGCGCTTCGGCACAATCCCGATCCCCGTCCAGCTCCCGCAGCACGGCCAGGCGGGGCAGGGCGTTGGTGCCGCCGTGCTCGGCGGCCTGCCGGTAGAGAGCTTCGGCGCCTTTCGGGTCCCCAGCCTCCTCCCGCAGCACGGCCATGCGGAGCAGGGCGTTGGTGTCGCCGCGTTTGGCGGCCTGCCGGTAGAGAGCTTCGGCACCTTCCCGGTCTCCGGCCTCCTCCCGCAGCCCGGCCAGGTGGAGCAGGGCGTCGATGCGGCCGTGGTTGGCGGCCTGCCGGGCCAGCGCTTCGGCACCTTCCCGGTCTCCGGCCTCCTCCCGCAGCCCGGCCAGGCGGAGCAGGGCGTTGGTGTCGCCGTGGTCGGCGGCCTGCCGGTAGAGAGCTTCGGCACCTTCCCGGTCTCCGGCCTCCTCCCGCAGCCCGGCCAGGCGGAGCAGGGCGTCGAAGCTGCCGCAGTCGGCGGCGCGGTGTTGGAGGTGGTGAGCCCATTGCAGGCGGTGCCGGCTCTTAGCTGCCCGGGCAAGGTTGTACAGGTCGTCGAAGTGGGTGAGGTGGGTGTGTGCGGCGTACCAGAAGGAGGAGGGCGGGCATAGGTGTGTGCGGGTGCTGGCTCCGTGTTGTACCAGGTAATCGGCGAGCCGAAATACCGGCCCGGCTGGTTGTGGGGGCGGCGACGCCGCAGTGGTGGAGGGGGTGGGCGGGTGTCGTCGCGGGCGGGGCCGTGTACGGCGCAGGGGGGCTTGTTTCCCGTGGACCGGCTCGGCGAGCTCGGCGAAGGCGGCTTCGGCCCAGTTGTCGGTGAGCTGGTCGTAGTCGGTCTGGCTGAGGTAGTCGGTGGCGGCGTCGGTGAGGAAGGCCTGCGGGAGGTGGAGGCCAACGCCGAGGCGTCGGGCGTCCATCGCTGCTTCCAGCAGCGCTCTGGCTGCCGGGCTTGCCTGCTGGTAGCGGGTGAGGAGTTCGGGGGCGCCGGCGAGGTCCTGAGTGATCTGTCCGTTGGTGTGGGCGCGGGTAAGGGCGTCGGCCAGCAGTCGGTCCCCCTTGTCGGCGAGGGCGGCCGCCGCGGTTAGGGCTGGGGCGTCGAAGGAGTCCGGGATGGAGAGAGTCCGGCCGGAGAGCAGTTCCCGTGCCCGGCTGTGCGGATCTTCCCCGCCCGGGGCGGGCACGGTCATGTACTGGTGAGCGTATTCGGGCCAGAGGGTTGCCAGCACGAGGACCGGACCGCGTTCCGGAGTGACGAGTAGGTGGTGCACGGCCGCTGCGATCTGTTCGCCGGCTGCCCGGTTCCCGATGTAGTGCTGGGCTTCGTTCAGCCATACAACGGTGCGCGGCTGAACGTGGTGCAGATCCTGAAGGGCGGCCTCGGCCCGAGTCGGGTCGAAGGGATGCCATAGTCGCCATCCCCGGTCTGCAAGTGGTTGGACGGCTTCCCAGCATGCCCGGGTCTTTCCGGTCGACGAGGTGCCCACCAGGACCACGATGCGGCTGCGGCCCTCAGCCGCATCCCGCACCGCCTTCTCCAACTGCCGATCGTGGTCTCGCGGCACATACCCCGGCAGCACCCGCGCCGGGAGCGCGCTGGAGTCCGGGGCAGCGGTGCGCGGTCCAGCCGGATGGACCTCCAGATCGTGCGGCTCCCACTCCCCGATCGGCCTGCCTGGCCCAGGTCGTTCACCGCCCTCGCCCTCTCCCCCGGCCGCGTCTCGTTGTAGTGCCTGTAGTTCTTGCGCCGGAAGTTTCAACGCGCGGGCCAGCGCCGTCACGGTCTCCAGGGTCGGCACTGGCCCACCGTCGCGCAGTGCTTCGTACACCGTCGTGCGGGAAACGTCCGCTTTGGCCGCTAGTTGCGTCTTACTCAGCCTGGCTGCGGCCACGCCTTCCGCTAACTGGCGCCGCAGCAAGACCAGCGCCTGTGCGGAAGGCTGCTGTTCGTCGTTCACCGGGCCGTCCCCCAACGCTTGGTGTCCGTCGGTGTTCATCATCGTCCGATCGGACCCTGACGTACGCCGGATCCGGGACAACGGTCACATCAACAGCTGCCCAACCGTGGGAGTCCGCCGTGACCGTCGCCCTCGTTCTCCTGACCATCGCACTCGTGTTCGTCATCGCGCTGCTGGCCGCAGCCGGCGCTGGCAAGCTCGCCCGCATGGACGGTGCTAGCTACCCTGCTGCTCTCACCCGCGCCGCCGTCACCTTTGCTGCGGTCCTCACCCTCGCGGCCACCGCAGCTGGCGTCTTCGTCGCCCTCCTGACCTGACCGTCTGGCATCGAGGCGAAGCGAGAGGACCGCGAGCCGCCCACGCAGGAAGGTCATACGGTGCGCCAGAAGTGAGATCTTCCCGCCCCACGAACCGTCAAGATCACCCCTGCCCGAACAGCGGTCACCGAGGCCCGCGCCGAGACATCCGAGGTCGTGTGACGCCCCCGCCCACGCCGGGGGCGTTCAGGGGTGCAGACTCTTCACCATGACCGCGTAGACAGGGGAGTCGGCGAACGGCTGCTGTTCGCCCACCTTCTCGTAACCCCATGTCTCGTACAGCTCCTGCACCTTCGGGTGCGTCACGTCGACCAGGAGCACGGCCAGATCTTCCTCGCGCTCCTTCAGCAGCGCTTCGTGCAGACGTTCTGAGATGCCCTGCTTCCGCCACTTCGGGCGGACCATGACCTCGGAGACGGCGTAGGTGGCGGTGTAGCCGTCGTTCGGCTCGAAGCCTGTGGAGCGCCACCATTCACGGCCCGGCTGGAGTGGAGCGCCGTAAGCGAAGCCGGTTGGCTCGTCTCCGTCGAGGGCGACGACGCAGGTGAAGCCGTCCATCCCTGACCAGTGGTCGACAAACCAGGGGAACCGCTGGTTGAACTCGTCGTCCATCGCATCGGCGTAGGCGTCGGCGTGCACGTCGATCAGCATCTGCTTAAAGCCGTCCGGAAGGCTGTCCTTGCCGTAATGCCGCAGGTCGATCACCCTGGTCACGCTCGGCTCCATTCATCTCGCATACGGTCTGCCCAGTTCTGGGCGTACGTCGTTGACGGCGCCAGCCGGAACAGGTCTCGGTGGAAGTCTCCGATCATGGTGCGCATGCGTCCAGGCAGCGGAGCGCCATCCATGATCGTGAAGACGGTGGCCGCGGTGCTCGTGGCCTGCTCCGGCTCTCCCTGCCGGAGCTGCGCAAAGGCGAGCTGACACGTGGCGAGGGCGCGGTTGCGCGGGAAATCCCCGGGGATCTTCGCAAGCGCTCGGTGTGCCATCGCCTCGGCCTCCGCGGACTGCCCATTGCGGTTGAGGATGATCGCCGCGAGGTGGTTGAGTTCGGCCGGCCCGTAGAACGCGGTCCACCGGGGACGCTCGTCCTCGACCGCTTTCCGGAGAGTTTCCTGTGCGGTACCCAGGGCCCTCTTGGCAGCCTGGGGGTCCCCCAGGGAGGAGTGGGCCAGGGCGAGTCGGACACGCCCCATCGACCCGAAGAACGGGTCTCGGCGGGCGGCCTGAGATGCGGCTGCCGCCTGCGCGGCTGCGAGCTGCTCCGGCCAGTTCTGCCGCTGGTAGGCGAGCATGGCCATGTTGACCCACACCCGCATCCCCGTGGGGGGGTCCTGAGACAGACCGGCGAACGAGATCGCCTCGTGCAGGTACCGCTGGGCCGCATCGAGGTCGCGCAGGTCGATGCACGACCAGGCCGCGATGGTGGTGAATTCGGCGGCGAGGGCGTACAGGGCGCGGCGCACACGTTCGCTGGCGTTCCGCTGCTGAAGCTCCAGCACCTTGGCGCGGCCTTCGAGTGCAGCGGTCGCCAAGGACATGTGACCGCCTTGTCGGTCGTCGGCCTCCACGAGCTGGTTCATGCTGGCCGCCGCGCGGGCTACGTCGGTCATCCCCACAGTCCGGCGCTGCTGTCCGACGCCGGGTACAGCGGCGACCGCTGTTCCGGTGGTGGAGAGCATGAAGTTGCGACGCCGCACGGGGTCCTCCGGGGGGTGTTGCATGGAGCTGGGTGCGCTGAACCCTAAGTCCGCCACGGGGCAGCCGAACACGCGCTCAAGTGCAGCGCAAGTACGTCCGATTGGCCGTTTGCTCGACCCGTTGAGCAGGTTGCGGACCGTTCGCGAGGAGATTTCGCCGGGCCGGCCGGTGATCTCCTGGAGGGCCACATTGAGTCGAGTAGCCAACTCCTCCTGTGTTAAGCCGAGTTGGTTCATGCGGCTCTGGAGGATGAGGTTCGCTCCCATGTGCCGAACGTAGTGCCGCCGTCACTGTGTTGCCCAGGGCTCAGGTAACACGAGCGCAAAGTCTTCCGGATGGGGCGCATGCACGAAACCGGTGCTTTTCCTGTTGTCCCCTGCCTGGGGCTCGTTGACTGGCTATCAGCCGCTGGATCGGGTTCGGCTCGGCGGCAAGGAGCCCGACAGTCAGACAGGGAGTCCCCGCGTGAACCCGCCACCCCAGCGCAGCACCTCCGCTTTGACCGCGTACAACGCGGCAGGGCTATCCCTCGCGGCCTCACCGCGCCCGGTCTCAGCCGAGCACCCTACGGAATCGTCCGAGCAGCAGGACACGGCCGGCTCCGCCGTCGTCCCCTTGCCCGTGCTAGAGACCGCAGGCCTCCCCCGCTTCCGGTACGAGACCAGCTTGATGGCGAACCCTGGGGCCGGCAGCAATGCGCGGCTGCGGGCGCGTCCCCGCCTCACTGTGGCCCGGTGGCCCGGGGACATCGAGGTCGCCGCACAGATCATCAAGGCGCTCGTTGATAACGCTGCCCAGCACGGGCTGCCGTCCCACGATGGCACTGTCAGCCTGCGTTTGACGGTGGGCCCCGAGGCCGATGACCTGGTCATCGAAGTGGATGACGCTTTCCGCCACTTCCCGCGTTTCGAGGTCTTCGCGGACTCCCCCGACCCCGACAGCCGCAGGACAAGCCTGCACTGGGTGCTGAGCCAGGGGGTCCGGCTGTCGTGGGACCAGCGCCTGGACGACGAGGGAGTAGCCATCGGCAAGACCGTCATGGCGATCGTCCCCAGTCCAAGCACGGAAGAGAAGGCATGATCATCCAGCAGCTCCCACGCCGGGAAAGCGACAGTCAGCCGCGACCGGCCGCTCCCTTAGCCGGCTTCACCCCCGTATCCGAGTTCATCGAGCCCAGCTCCGTAACCTCCGACATGGGCGACCTCGCCTCCCGGGTCCGCGCACTGATGGCGCTGCAGAACCAGCAGGTGCTCCAGCTCCCCCTGGGCGACCGGTTCTTCGACGTCGTTCTCACCGCCAGCGGCCCGCAGGCGTACGCGGTCATGGCGGTCATGGACGCTGTGCAGCAGTCCGGTGACGACGCCGCCGATGCGTGCGGACCCGTGATCGAGGACCTCCAGCGGTCGTGGCTGCTCTGGCTGGTCCCTCCGGGCACCAGCGAGCGGTGGGCTCCGCACCGGTACGCGACCTGTCTTGGCCGGCCCCACCACATTGCGCTGCCCGCCATGACGGCCACAGAGCCGCCCGGCCCCTACTGGCGGCGCCCGTGCCGCGGCGACCGCCTGGTCCCGCCAGCAGTCCTGCGACAGCTGCTGGACCAGTTCCAGCCTGGCCCCGCGCCCCACGAAGCGCTCCTCGGCTCCATGTTGAGCACCATCTCCTGATCCCCGCGTGCGGTCGGGCGCTGCCCCCCCCTCAGCCCTGACCGCACGCGGCTCCACTCCCTGCCGCCGGGGCGACGGGTCGCCTGGGCCCCCCGGCGGCAGGGGCTTCGACCGCGAGGAACCCCCTGTGACGAGACATCCGTCGCTCTCCACCGACCGCCAGTGGGCGGCTGATTGTTTGGAAGGCCTTCGGCAGCAGTACGAGGACGAAGTCCTCCAGCGGATAGGGGAGGCGGGTCGTGTACCTTGCGTCGCCGCGTACGTCCTGGCGCGGCCCGGTTTCGAGCGGCACGCAGACCTTGACCTGATCCGGCAGCACGCGGCCACGGTTGGCTGGAGGGTTGCTGGCAGCAGCTTCGCAGACGTCGGGCAGCCGCCGCCGCTCGCACAGCGGCCCGGGTTCGCGGCGGCCTGCCGGTATGCGGTGCAGGGGTACGCGCACGGGATCCTGGCCATCGCCCGGCCGGCCATCACGACCGACGACGACACGTACGCGCAGGTGCTGGAGCACCTTCACGCGCGGAGCCTGTTCCTCGCCTACCTCCCGGCCCTGGGCGAGGCCGTCTCCCCCTAGTTCCCGCATTCGCCCCGGGCCTGGTTGCTGGACCGGCTATGGCCTTGGGCAACGGGCGTAAGACGGCGCGGCGGCCCGCCCCTGCCAAGAAGCAGCCGCCGCGCCGAGACACCACCGTCGCTATCCCCGCGTTCGAAGGAGACCCGCGTGACCACCACGACAGTGCCGGACATCGACACGTTACGGATCGGTGTCCTCTGCGGAGGTGACTCCCCCGAAAGGCCCGGTTCATTCGCTTCCGGTGAGCACGCGGCCAAGGCGCTCGCCGACACCGGCATCGCCACCGAGCTGATCGACATCGCCGACACGTCGCTGTCCGCGTTGCCGGGCCGGATCGACGTAGCTCTCTTGGGTCTGCACGGTCTCCACGGGGAGGACGGCAAGGTCCAGGGGGCGCTGGAAGTCATCGGCATGCCCTACACCGGCTCCGGCGTCCTGGCATCCGCCCTGGGCATGCACAAGCCCACCTTCAAGAACCTGCTCACCCACGACAGGATCGACACCCCGAGATGGGTCGTCGTCAACCCCGACATCTCCATCGAGTCGACGCTGTCCGTCGTCCGCCACACCCTCGGCTACCCGGTGTTCGTCAAACCGTCCTCCGGCGGAGGAAGCCTCGCCGCGGGCATCGCACACGACGAGGCCACCCTCCGACGGATGATCGAGGCCGCGGCCACCGACCCGTACGCCGAGTACATGGTCGAGGAGTACGTGCAGGGCATCCCGTGTACCGTCGGCCTGATCGAGGTCGACGGCCGTCTGGTGACGCTCCCCGTCCACGACGTGGAGTCGAAGAACGCGTTCTACGACTACGAGGCCAAGCACGACCCGGCTCTGCGCATCGAGCACTGTCCGTCCATCCTCCCCGCCCCGATCACCGAGTCGATGCATTACCTCGCTCGGCGGGTGTTCCAGATGA
Source organism: Streptomyces sp. NPDC005496 (assembly GCF_042872045.1). Taxonomy (NCBI): domain Bacteria; kingdom Bacillati; phylum Actinomycetota; class Actinomycetes; order Kitasatosporales; family Streptomycetaceae; genus Streptomyces; species Streptomyces sp. NPDC005496. The sequence continues at coordinate 34,392 of NZ_JBIAJQ010000021.1, read as the reverse complement.
TCGGCGCGCACGGGGTGCTCCGCGTCGACTTCCTAGCGGCGGCCAACGGCCGCGTCACGGTGCTCGAATGCAACACGCTGCCGGGCCTGTCCCAGCGTGGGAACCTCGCCACCATGGCGAAGGCGGGCGGCATCCCGTACCCCGTCCTGATGCATCACGTCGTCAGGACCGCGTTCACCAAACCCACCTACCTGCCGTAGGCAAGACTGGGGCGCATGAGCGTCTCCACCACCCGACACCGTGTCCCCTACTACTCCCAGTGGGAATCTTCGGACCTGGTCCCTGAGTTCATCACCGGCCGGCTCAGCGCGGCCGATGACCCGCTGTGGCAGAAGTCCGGCGCCGACACCCCGCAGGAGTACGCGTTCTGGGCCCCGCGCATGTGCGGCGTCGCGTGCCTGCGGATGGCGCTGGACTTCTGGGGGCACCCGGTGCCGTCCTCCGTTCCGCTCGTGCGGGAGCTGTGCGAGGCCGGCGCCTACGTCCGCGAAGGGGACACGGTGAAGGGCCTGATCTACCAGCCGTACGCCGAGTACGTGGCGGCCCGATGGGGGCTGGAAGCCGAGTCGGTCCCCGACCTGCCCGCCACCCGCATCCCCGAAATCCTGGGCAGCGGGCGGCTGGCGCTGCTGTCCGTAAACAAGACGGTCCGTACCCCCGAAGCCGACCCGCCGAGCAAGGGCGGGCACCTGGTGCTCGCCGTCGGCGCCAGCGAGGAGAACGTGATGCTGCACAACCCGTCCGGACTGCCCGGCGCCTCCCAGGAGTTCGCTCCCGTCCCCTGGGCCCGCTTCGACCACTTCTACGCGGCCAGGGGCGTGATCCTCGGTGCCTGAACAGACCGACGAACATCTGCCCGACAAGGCGCCGGGTACCCGGCGGATCGCCGTGCTGGGCGAGATGCTGGAGCTGGGCGACCAGGCGCCGAGCGCCCACTGGGGCGTCGGCCAGGAAGCCGGCGCGCTCGGTGTCGACTTCGTCATCGCGGTCGGCCAGGACCTGGCCAAGCAGCTCGCCCTCGGAGCCGCCGCCGCGGGCGTGGATGTCGCCATCGTCGGCGACAACCAGACGGCCACGGAGCTGCTGGAGAAGATGCTGCAACCCGGTGACGTGGTGATCATCAAGGGGTCGCGGGGCGGCATGCGGTGGCAGATCGCCCAAGCCCTGACCGGGCAGCAGATCACCGGAATTCTCAGCTAGAACGGGCCCTACGGCCGTTCCCGGACCCCCCCCGTGATGGCCAGTGCGTGACGCCAAGCGCATAGGGCCGGGAACCGGGGCGGCCATCCAGCCCTCTTCTCCGATTGCTAGCAAATCGCTAACATCGCGGTTATGGCACTCACCCAGCTCAACACTCGTGTCGACCAGGAGCTGGCCGACAAGGTCCGCGCGTCCGCGCAGCGCCGTGGCATGTCCGTCCAGGACTACGTCGCTGACGTGCTTGAAGCCGACCAGGCCGCCGCGGACGGGCCCGAAGACCTGCGGGATGCCCGCGCCCGCATGCACGCTGCCGTCGCCTACCGGAAGTGGAAGGACGGCGGGAGGTCCGAGGACGGCGCCATGAGCATGGACGAGGTCTTCGGGGCGTGACGGCTGTCCCCGCCCGGTTCGCCAGGCACGTCGGCGAGACCGTCAAGAACCTGCCCGTGCCGGCCCGGGAAGAGCTCCACGACGCGGTGCTCCGCGCCTGCGCAGACCCGTGGTCGTGGCCGCAGGCCGACAAGTTCGACGACATGGACGAGTCGGTGCGTGTCATCACGACCCGCACCGCCATCGTCCACTACGTGATCATCCCCGGCCCCGACCCGCACCTGTGGGTCTTCGCCATCACCGTCTGACCCCGGCCACCAGCGCCGGAGCGTCGCAGCACCTCATCGAGGAGCCACAGGTGGTATCGCTGACCTCATGGAATGGCGCCTGCCCGACCCCATGCTGGCCAAGGCCGTCGAGGACCTCCCGACGGGCCCCTTCGCCTACGAGGCGAAATGGGACGGCTTCCGGGCGATCGTCAGTCGGAATCCGGCGGGTGCTGTAGAGATCCGTTCACGGCAGGGCACGCTCCTCAACCCCGGATTCCCTGAGATCGCTACGGCAGCCGGGGACCTGCCAGCAGTGATCCTGGACGGGGAGATCGTGATCTGGCATGGCGGCCGGCTCGCGTTCGAGCGGCTACTGCGCCGGCTCAACCGCCGCCCGGCGTCCGTGGAAGCCGAGGTCCGTTCCAGCCCCGCCCACTTCGTGGCCTTCGACCTTCTGCGCATCGACGGCCCAAAGGGCGAGGTGGCCCGCCTCCCCTATCGTGACCGGCGGGCCCGGCTCGAGGCGCTCTTCGCCGAACAGCAACTTCAGCCGCCGTGGACGCTGTGCCCCATGACGCTGGACCGAGACGAGGCCCTGTCGTGGATGCGGGAGTGGGCCCCGGCCGGGATCGAGGGCATCGTGGCCAAGCGGCTGTCCGGCACCTATGCGAGCGGGACCCGGGGCTGGGCAAAAATTCGCGTCCGACACCCGAATGACGCGATCGTCGGAGCGGTGACCGGCCACGTGCACGCCCCCTCCAGTCTGCTGCTCGGCCGCCTCGATGCCGAAGGCCGTCTCCGCTACGTCGGCCGGACCACTCCACTCCCCCGCGAGCTCGCTGCCGGCGTCGGAGCCCTACTTCAGCCCCGAACCGGCCGACATCCCTGGACGGGCCGCCGCTTCTCAGCTGGCTGGGGCAGCACGCAGACACTCGACGCCCAGCTCGTCGCGCCGGACCTTGTCGTTGAGGTAAGCGCCGACATCTCGCTGGACGCCGGCGGGCGATGGCGTCACCCCGTACGGCTCGTACGCGCCAGGCCCGACCTGGAGACCTCCAGCGTCCCTACCTTCGGGTGACGCTGCAGGTCGGGCAGCTCTAGGGAGTCTTCGCCCAGTGATCAGGGAGTTGCGGAAGTCTCCGGCAGCCGCCCATCCGGCCAAGAGTCGACATCCACGAGGCATTCCTCGGCCTCGCCGTCTGCCTGATCACGCACCGACACGTCCAAAGGCTTTGTTAGGGGCAGTCACGCAGTCACCAGGGTCTCGTACTGGCCTGTCCGTCCAGGTAGGGCCGGCAATAGGTCGACCGTCGCCCACGAGTTATCGATCAGTTCATGGCGTCGTACCACGAGCAGGACAGCCTCGCCAATGCTTCGCGGGCCCCGCTCGAGGCCGACTGCACCGCTTCGCGTCGATACCGTTCTGTGTCATGACGTAGCCGATGAGGTCATGCACCGATGCCGTGGGCGAGCAGGCTTTCGGCGGTGTCCGCGATGGTGTCCTCGATGGGGCGCGCCTTCCAGCCGAGGAGTTTCTCCGCTTTCGCGCCGGACGCGTTGAGGTTGCGGCCGAGCTGGTGTCTGAGCAGGCGTAGTTCGGGGTTGACGGTGGCCAGGGCGCGGGTGAGCCAGATGGGCAGTTCGCGGGTCGGGGCCTTGGCGGCGCGTTCGCCGAGGTGGTCGTGCAGGATGCGGGCGATGTCGACGACGCGCAGACTGTGCCCGGCGACGGCGAGGAAGCGCTGCCCGGCGGCCGCGGGGTCGGTCATGGCACGCAGGTGGAGGTCGGCGACGTCGCGGACGTCGACGTAGCCCATGGCGAAGGGTGGGCTGGCGGGCATTTTCCCTTCGAGCATTCTGCGTATCAGGCGCAGGGAAGGAGGGTCGTCGGGGCCGAGGAGGGGGCCGAAGACGCCCGTGGGGTGCACGGCGGCCAGTTCCATGCCCGCCCCTTCCTCGGTGATGAACTGCCAGGCGGCGCGTTCGGCGAGGGTCTTGGAGCGTTGGTAGGGCGGTATGTCGGCGTCGGTGTTGGTCCAGTCCGCCTCCGTGAACGAGGTGGAACGGGGCGGGTGTCCGATGCCGATGGCGCCGAAGGAGCTGGTCAGGACGGTGCGGCGGACGCCGGCGTCGCGGGCTGCGCGCAGGACGCGCAGGACGCCCTCTCGGGCCGGGACGATGAGTTCGTCGTCGGTTGCCGGGGTGTGGCGCAGGGTGGGTGAGGCAACGTGGAGGACGTGGTCGCAGCCGGCGACTGCGGCGTCCCAGCCGTCGGGGTGCTGGAGGTCGGCGCGGACGACGGTGAGGCGGTCGTCGTCGAAGGTGGCGGCCTGGTGCAGCCAGGAGCGCAGGTCCGGTTCGCGTCGCAGGTCGCGGACGGTGGTGCGGACGGTGTGGCCGGCGTCGAGCAGGGCGAGAATGCACCAGCTTCCGATGAAGCCGGTTCCTCCGGTGACCAGTACCGGTGTCATGGGTGTCTCCTCAACTGGTGGCATGGGTGGGGAGCGGAGTGGGTGTGGGCGTCGCGGGCAGGCTCCGGCGGGCGATGCTGCTGGCGAGGAGGGCGCGGCTGATCATGATCGGGTAGATGACGGCGCGTTCGAACAGGCCGATGTTCCACATCCAGCCGGTCAGCGCGTCGGCCATGAAGAGGGGGAAGACGATCAGACCGGCGGTGCCCAGGGCGATGCTCGCGGTCGACCGGCGTCTGCTGAGGCCGATGCGGGCGCCGTTGGCTCCGGCGGCTATGGCCATGAGGTTGCCGGCGACCATGACGGTCTGCGCACCGAGGGTGTGCAGGGCGATCAGGCCGTTGTCGACGTTGGCGTTGGAGCCTTGGAAGATGCCGACGAGGCCGACTCCGGCGCCGGCCAGGACGGCGAGGATCACGATGACGGTCGGGCGGAGGCCCTTGCGCAGGTCGAATACGAGGAACGAGCCGACCGCCAGGAGGACGCCGTAGGCCACCCAGCCGGTGTTCATGACGGCGCCGAGGGGTGAGTTGGCGACTTGCCCAAACGCGGTCTGAGGCGGGCCGGTCAGGCCGAGGTGGCTGACCCAGTTATGGAAGGGCGAGTACGGCGGGTTCTGCCATGCGGCAGCGGTGACAAACTCCGCCAGCCAGGACACCAGCGGACCGAGCAGGATGAGGAGGCCTCCGGCGCGGGCGGCCGGGCCGGAGCGGACGATCGAGTTCATGACAGGGCCATTCCGGGGACGCGCCGGCGGATGGCCTCCAGCTCCGCTTCGTCGGAGACGCCCTGCCAGTCGTGGCGCGGGGTGTAAGGGGCTTCCAGGGTGCGTACCTCGGCGTCGGTGAGGTCGATGTCGAGGGAGGCCACGGCCTGGTCGATCTGACGGATGGATCCGGCGCCGACCAGCGGCGCGGTCACGACCGGCTGCCGGCGCAGCCAGGCCAGCGCGATCTGGGCGCGGCTCACGCCGTGCGCGCTCGCCACCTGGCCGACCGCGTCGATGATCGCCTTGTTGGAGGCTTCCTGCGCGGGCGAGTAGAGCAGGTCGGCGTAGGCCGCGTCGGTTTCGGAGCGCTGGGTGGAGCGGGCGTCGTCCCAGGCCCGGGCCAGGCGGCCCCGAGCCAGGGGGGACCAGATGAGGGTGCCGACGCCTTCGTCCAGGCACAGCGGGATCATCTCCCGTTCCTCTTCGCGGGCGAGGAGGTTGTAGTGGTTCTGCATCGACACGAACCGCGCCCAGCCGTGCTGCTTCTGCAGGTGCAGCGCCTTGGCGAACTCCCAGGCGTGCATGGAGGAGGCGCCGAGGTAGCGGACCTTGCCGGCCTGCACCACATCGCTGAGGGCCTGGAGGGTCTCCTCCCAGGGGGTGGAGTGGTCGTTGCGGTGGATCTGGTAGAGGTCGATGTAGTCCGTGCCGAGGCGGCGCAGGGAATGGTCGACCTCGGTCATGATCGCCTTGCGTGACAGTCCGCGGCCGTTCGGGCCCGGGCGCATCGGGTGGCGCAGTTTTGTGGCGATGACCACGGCGTCGCGGTCGGCGTAGTCCTTCAGTGCCCGGCCGAGAATCTCCTCGCTGGAGCCGTAGGAGTACAGGTTCGCGGTGTCGAAGAAGTTGATGCCCACCTCGAGGGCGTACTTGATGAGCGGGCGGGCCTCATCCTCGCCCTTCGACCAGACGGGGTGTCCGCGGTCGGGTTCGCCGTAGGTCATGGCGCCGATGGCGATCGGTGAAACGTCCAGGCCGGTGGTGCCGAGCTTGATGTAGCGCATGGTGCCCCTTTAAAGTAAGTGGAGAGCTCTCCGAATAACGTAGTGGAGAGCTCTCCACTTAGCAAGGGGAGATCTCGTGGTCCGATCCGACGCTCGTGAGAACCGGGCGCGCATCCTCGCTGCCGCCCGCGAGGCGCTGGGTGAGGACGGCGGTACGTCGATGAACCAGATCGCCCAGCGCGCCGGTGTCGGGCCGGGCACGCTGTACCGCAACTTCCCCACCCGCGAGACGCTGGTCCTGGCCGTCTACCAGGACGAGGTCACCCGCATCACCGGCACCGTGCCCGACCTGCTCGGTGAGCTGCCGCCGCTGGAGGCGCTGCGCACCTGGACGCTCGATCTGGTCGAGGCCATGCGCAGGAAGCACGGCCTGGGCGAGGCCCTCAGCCCCAGCGCGCACCAGGCGATGAGCGAACAGAGCTACGGCCCGGTCATCACGGCCATCACCGAGCTCCTCGACGCCGGCAAGAAGGACGGAAGCATCCGCGTAGACGCCGAGCCCGGTGACTTTCTCCAGCTCACCGGCGCGCTGTGGCGTGCCGCCGCCGTCCCCGAGGACCGCGCTCCCCGCATTCTCGCGCTCATCCTCGACGGGCTGCGCGCACAGCCGCAGTGCTGAGGACCGGCCGAAGATTGATCGAAGACCGACCGGGGATCAGTAGAAGACTGGCCGGATACCGGGTGACGACCGCCGGGAGACCAGGGTGACGACCGGCCGGAAACCGGGGTGACGATCGCGTGCTGACGGTGGGCAGCGGTCGCGTCCGGCAGAGGTGCTCAGTGAGCCTGTGCGAGGAGTTCCCGCGACAGCGCCCACAGACGCCCGGCGTTGTCCGGGTCGACGGCGTACCGGGCGACGCCATGCAAGGTGCCGGTGCGGCGGTCGACCACGTCGCTTTCGTTGCAGTCGGCGAAGTAGCGGCCACCCACGCCGTCGAGGAGCGGTGAGGCGGCGAGCAGGACGGAGGTCGCCGCTCCCTGCTCGACCGTCTTGATCCCGTCCTGGCGCGCGGCCGAGGCGCCTCGTGCTCGGGCCTGGTTCGCAGCCGGGTTCGCGGCACGGCGCGCTAGTCTGGGACTGCCCGCAGGGACGGGGCGGGCTGCTCGATCGTCGTCGCACCATGTCGGCGCGCGTCCTTCGCAGCTCGGTGCGGCGGCGTGGCCGGCACGACGGAGACCAGGGCACTGCGCTGCGGATCACCTCAAGGAGCGACTCCGGCCTCCCGGCCGGGCCGCAGCTCGCCGTTCAGGATGGACGCATTCCGTGCCCTAGCGAAGGACGCGGTACTGGAGTCTCGGTGCGCGCTCGGCAACCGCTGACCCCGTACATCCGGCCTTCGGGTATGCCTAGCCGAATCCCGCACCATCCCGGTTCCGCCTAGCTGGCCGCACTGTGGCAAGGACCCCAGCCCGGACAACCCGTCCGGCTCCTCCGCCCTCGATCTCAACGACCCCCGTCGCGCCCTGACATACTTCGAGCAGGCTCGGCAGGCCCAGTACGCGGTCGACGGCTACGTACGGGACAACGTCCTCTACCTGACCCGCACGTCCCGCGCACATCTCCAACTCGGTGATCTGAACGCAGCCTGCGGCGCCGCGACAGAGGCGTTCACGCAAACGCCGCCCTGAACTCCTCACGGCCTGCCGATGCCCCCGGCGATCTCCGCAGTGAGCTAGGGCTACACCGACGTGTTCGAGTGCTGCGGGACTTCCTGCAGCTGATCGGCCGGATGGCCGGTCAGGAGGCCCAATCCTCGGGGACGCGGTTCTTCGTCTTGCATGCGTCCTCGAAGGCCACGATGGTGATGACGCCCCTCTTCCCCCAATCATCGTAATGGGTTACCAGAGTCCAGCCGCGCTGCTTGAGGATTGTCCGGGCTCCGTAGATCCGGCCGTCCTCATCTTTGTGCTCCATGAAGTGTTCCTTGGACTGCCGCCACTCACGCTCACGCAGCTCGGCCACCGTGGCCTTGTAGCGGGCGGCGTTGACGGTGGCGCGGGTGGTACCGAAGCCTTTGTAAGCGAGGGAGCACGCCATTGGCCAGTCATCGGCGTAGTCGGGGTCGTTTGCCGGGGCCCCTGCATCCGCAGTTGCGGCATCGAGGTCTGCGCGGACGGTGTCCTCCGTGAGCGGCCCGGTGCCCGTGGGCCGGGACGACGGTGAACCGGCAGGGACTGCCTCGCGTCCGGAGCCGCCACCCCCGCAGCCCCCGGCTCCGAGCGCGATGACCGCTGTCACCGCAGCAGCCCACTTCGTTGTCCGCACAGACGTCCCCTCCCAGGTCACGGGGGACGTTCGCCCCTGATCAGGGAGGAGTGTGACACGCCGTTCTCTGAACGAAGCACACGCCCCCGCTTGACGAAGTCAGCCCCGGCCCGATGCCGTTCGGGCGACCTTGGAGGGGACGGCGAGGTTCGCCAGTCGCGTCAGGTGGCCGTGGAGGCGCTGCGCGTGCTCGGCGGCCTCGTCCTTGCCGGATACAGGGTCGGCCTGAACGGATGCGACTTCGTTGAGCAGCTCGCCGTCGACGTAGGACGCCCAGCTCTGGACCTTCTCAGGGAGTCTGCCCGTCTAGTGTCTGACCGCCCGGCGTTCGGCCGGGATGGCCCGTCAGATGGCCTGATCCGCGTGGCCGTACTTCTTCGTGCATGCGTCCTCGAAGGCCACCATGGTGATGACGCGCCCCTCCTCCACTCCCTGTACTCGGCCACCAGGGTCCAGCCGCGCTGTTTGAGAACTGTATGGGCTATGTAGGTCCGGCCGTGGAGGTCGGCGAAGAAACGATGGATGTCGGTTTCCTCAACGCTCACCCTCATGCCATCGGGCCCTTCGGGCCTGCACCGGCCGCCTTTGAACCGCTGGCAGTCAGGCGAGTCTCCGGTCTGCTCGGGGAGATCGACCTCCAGGCCGTTCTGGCGGTGCTACCACTCGACATGCGTGGGGCAGGAACGTTGATCGGCCACGCAGCCGAAGGCCTCGTCGACGGGCCCAGAACGTATCTGGTGGATCATTTCGATGCTCTGCGAGCGTTCTATGCAGAAGCCTCGAAGTGGGGCCTTGCTGTCGTCTCATGGTGGGACTGACTTCCCGAGGTGGGCGGTTGGTCGATCGCCTGTCTGTAGAGCCTGTATTTCCCCATCGCGAGTGTCAGCTCCCCCCAGACGTTCGACCCGTCGTCACACCACCGTGGGCGTTTCTCGACCGACCGAAGGGGGAGGTGAGGCTCGGCTGGTCAGTCCAGTCGGGTGCCGGCTGGTCGACTCGGCCGCCCTTGTGGGGTGTGGGGATGTAGTCCCGGGCACCGCCGGGCAGGGCGGCGACACACGCCGCCGAGCAGGCGCTGACCAGCAGGGGCAGTACGTCAGTGGCCACGCGCAGTGAGATCCACACCTGATGGAGTGCGCTCTGTCCGATCGGGCGATCGCAGACACTGCAGCTGTAGATGGCGGTGGCGCCCCAGTGCCGGGGATCCAGGTTTCCCGAATCGATGTCCGCGACGGAGTCCAGAGAAGGCTGTAGCTGCGGGAAGGGCGGCCGCAGCTTGTAGTTGCCGAACAGCGCGCGCGTGCTCACCGTGCTGCGGGTCAGCCTCCGGCATCGGGTGATCTCGTAGGGGAACCAGTGCAGCCGTTAGGAGGTGTAGGGGGTGAACTCCTCCAGGCTGGTCATGGCCCCGATCTCGGGCGGAATCCGGACCAGATTGCTGCCGTAGAGCACGAGGTGCCTGACTGCCGTCAGTTGGGCGATGCTCGGTGGCAGGGTGATGACCTGCCGCCGCTCTTCCGGGCTGAGCTGGGTCAGGGGGCGGAACTCTTCGCGCCCGTCGGCGGCGGCCTCGTCGATCAGCTCCAGCAGGCGGCGCCAGCCCGGAGCCGAGATGTCCTGCCGCTCGGCGTGGAATCCGACTCGGGCTCGCGGATGTGGCGTGGACTGATCGAAGCACGAGCACGCGTCCTGGCGGGGCCCCCGCTGCTCCGGGGCCGGGTCCGATGTGTCGCCCCAGCGGTTCACAAAGAGCCTCGGCTCTGCCGCGTCCGTCATGGCCCCAAGATACGGAGGCCACCCCGAGGCCGTCCCAGGATTATCCGGGCGCGAACACAGCAACCCAACCGCCGCGCTCGAACGTTTGGCTGGGGACCTGACGCTACTGATGGCGAATTACGTGGAGTTCCACAACTCCCCCGCTGCTGCCTGTTCGAGCATCTTTTCCACGCGGTAGGCGTCAGCCTCCTCCACAGCGACCCAGTCTGGGTACTTTCGGACCTGCCCGGCCACAGGGAACCCCTCCCGGCTGGCACAACTGCGTCAGGCGCACATGTGCCAAGGTCGGGTACGTGACGCGACAAGGGGTCGCAAGCGCACCAGGGACTACCGGAATACGGCCCCGGCCTGGCCCATGCCCGGTCCGCGGTCGCCACGCCTCGTTCGGGGGGGGGCCGAGAGGGCGACCCTGGTCTGGGCGGCCGCCCGACACCCGGTCGCGATGGCCCTTCGCGGGACGGCGACCTCGCCTGGGCGGGGGGACGCGGTCCCGGGCACCCGTGCCCCGTACCGGGGGGCGAGGGCGCGGGCCCCTGGGTCCGGTGCGCCGGCCCGGCGTGGGTGTGTGCCGCCCCTCGTCCGCGTCGGTTCGTCCCGGCCCGTAGGCTCTGCCGTATGGCGGGTACACAGGCGCGTGGGGCTGAGCGGGGACCGGGGCGGCCTCGGGAGGAGCGCGTGACCGGCGCGGTGCTCAACGCGGTCGTCGAGCTGGTCACGGAGCAGGGCATGGGCGCGGTGACCATGGACGCCGTCGCGGCCCGGGCCGGCGTGAGCAAGCCGGCCATCTACCGGCGTTGGCCCACGAAGCAGGATCTGGTCATCGCCGCCGCCGAGAGTCGTATCGGTGTGCTGTCCGTCCCGGATCTCGGCGACTTCCGGGAAGAGTTGCGTGTCGTGCTGACGGCCAGGCTGGAGGCGTACCGCATGCCGGGTTCGGACCGGCTGCTGGCGGGATTGATCGGTACGGCTGCCGAAGTCGGTGCCGACCGCGGCCAGTACACCGGGTACACCGAGCGGATCACGAGCGAGACCCGGCGCATCCTCGAACGCGGTGTCGCCCGCGGCGATGTACGCGCGGACATCGACGTACGGGCCGCGGCGACCCTGGTGGCCGCGCCACTGCTGTTCCGCCTGGTCGGTGAGCAGGAGCTGCCCGACTCAGGGTTCGTGGACATCCTCGTGGACCTCGTCGCCCGCGCGGTCGCCTCGACTCCCTGACCTCGGACGGAGCCCTGAGTTTCGGCTCCAGCGCGGGCCGGCGTCCGAGGGTCGGCCGGAAGATCGAACCGGCCGGCCTCGTCACGGTGTGATTCCTGACGTGTCACGGACCCTTGCCACGGCATGACCTAATAACGATACTGCCGGGAACGAAATTAGTTCGTTCGCAGCCGGAGGGTTCATGGACAGCGTCGTCACCGCCTCATCTCCCGTTCTGGGCAAGCCCCTGGTGCATTTCGGCAAGCGGGTGCTGGAGCGCACCGCGTCCGGTGCGCCGTCGCCGCACTACCGCCGACTGGGCGTCCACCCGCTCACTCCGCACATAGGGGCGGAGATCGACGGAGTCGACCTCTCCGCCCCGGTCGACGCGGAACTCGCCGAGGAACTCAAGCAGGTCCTGCTGGAGTGGAAGGTGATCTTCTTCCGGGACCAGCACGCCTTCGACGCCGACTCCCAGCTCGCGCTCGCCCGCGTGTGGGGCGAGCCCGAGCCGAACCCGTTCTTCCCCAAGACCGCGCCGACCGGTGTGTCCCGGCTGGCCAAGGACGCCAACTCCGCGGGGAACAAGAACATCTGGCACAGCGACCACTCCTTCATGGCCGCGCCCGCCCTCGGCTCGGTCCTGCGCGCCGTCGACATCCCGCCCGCCGGCGGCGACACCATGTGGGCCGACATGGCGGCCGCCTACGACAACCTGTCCGCCGAGATGAAGGAGCGCATCGACCCGCTGACGGCCGAGCACGACTGGGTGCACAGCTGGGGCGCGATGATGACGGCCGACCAGATCGCCACCCACCGGCAGAACCTGCCCCCCGTCGAGCACCGGGTGGTCGTGCGCCACCCCCGCACCGGCCGCAAACTGCTCTACGTCAACGAGCCCTTCACCATCCGGATCATCGGGCTGCCCGAGGACGAGAGCCGGGAACTGCTCCACGACCTCGTACTGCAGGCGCGCATCCCCGAGTACCAGGTGCGCTTCCGCTGGCAGCCGGGCTCCGTCGCCATCTGGGACAACATCGCCACGCAGCACTACGCGATCAACGACTACTACCCGCAGCGCCGCGTCATGGAGCGCATCGCGATCACGGGCGTGCCCTTGTCCTGATCCTTCCCGGCCCACCCGAGGGGCCGGGCACGAGCCCGGCCCCGTCCCTCTCGCCGCCGCCCGTCCGCGCGTGCGCCCGTCCTTCCGCGGAGTCCCTGTGATCGACACCGATGTCGTACCCGCTGTGCCCGCCCGCCCCCGAAGAACCATGAGCGGGCCACGACGGCGCGCCTGGGCCGTCACGGCGCTGCTCGTCGTCTTCATGATGGTCAACTTCGCGGACAAGTCCGTGCTGGGTCTGGCCGCCGAGCCGATCCGCAAAGACCTCGGCCTGTCCGCGTCCGCCTTCGGGCTCGCCAACAGCGCCTTCTTCCTGCTGTTCTCGCTCTGCGGCGCTGCCGTCGGCCTGCTCGCCGACCGCATACGGCCCAAGTGGCTGCTGCTGGCGATGGCCCTGCTGTGGTCGCTCTCCCAGGCCCCTCTGGCCATCGGTGGCGGCTTCGCCGTGCTCGTCGCCTCACGGGTTCTGCTCGGCGCGGCCGAAGGGCCGGCCTTCCCCGTGGCGCAGCAGACCGCCATGTCCTGGTTTCCCGACCGGAGCCGCAATCTGCCAGGGGCCTTGGTAGTCCTCGGCACCACCCTCGGCGTGCTCCTCGCCGCACCCGGCCTGACCTGGGTGATGGATCACCACGGCTGGCGGCCCGCCTTCGCCGTGGTCGCGGCGACCGGTCTGGTCTGGGCGCTGCTGTGGATCCCCTTCGGCGGTGAGGGCCGATACATGGGCGCGCCGGACTCCCCGTCGGCCCGGACCGACACCCACACCGCGCCAGCCGACACCGGCACCGGCACCGGCAATCGAAGTGGAGCGACAGCACCCCGGACCCCGTACCGGCGGATTCTCGCGACCAGGACCTGGATCGGGGCCACGACCGCCTACTTCGGCGCGTACTGGATCACGGCGTTCGGACTCGTCTGGCTCCCCTCCTACCTGCATGAGGGGCTGGGCTACTCGACGGCCGAGTCGGCCCGGGTGCTGATGCTGGTCTACGGCCTGAACGCCGTCGTCGTGCTCGGCCAGGCCGGCCTGACCGGGTGGCTTCTGCGCCGCGGCACCACCAGCCGCTGGGCCCGGGGCCGGGTCGGCGGCACCCTGCTGCTCACCAGCGCCGCTGCCTGCACCACCTTGCCGTACGCGCCGCCCGGTGCCATCACCGTCGTGCTGCTGGTTGTCGGATTCGGCGCCGCAGGAGCGATGACCAGCATCGCCGTCACCACCGTCGCCCAGCTGACGCCCGCCGATCGCCGGGGCGGAACCCTGGGCATCATGAACGCCGTGGTGACCACCGCCGGCCTGATCGCGCCCGCCCTGATCGGACACCTCGTGGACACTCACGGGGCGAACGGGTACCGGTACGCCGTCCTTCTCACAGGTGCGCTGCTCGTGCTCGGGGGAACCGCCGCCGCGACGCTCATCGACCCCGAGCGCGACGCGCCGCCCTCGGCCGGATGACACCGGGAGGCCATATCTCACGCAACCACGGCCGCAACGCAGCACGCGTTCCGTGGACCCGCCCCCGGTGAGTGACCCGAGGACCCACCGCCCGTGCGTCCGCAGCACGCGTTCCGCGGACCCACCCCCGGTGAGCGTCCCGTGGACCCACCGCTGGTGCGTGTCACGTGGACCCACCCGCTTTGCTCGCAGGGCCCCCGCGTCCGGATTCCGCGCACCGCACGAGCCCCTTCTCCTCCGCCCCCGCAGGCCGCAACCCACTGCCCTCCCCCGACTTCCGCAAGGAGCGACGACGTGCCCTCCAGCGCCCCCGACAGGTCCGCCACCGACGGTTCCGCCCTCGACACAGCCCCCCCCTGGACCGGGCCCTCATCGCGTTGCGGCGCGGTGCCGGCGCCTGGTCCGCCACCCCTCTCTCGAGGCGCATCGCCCTACTGGAACGGCTGCTGCCGCGGGTGGTCGCCGCCTCCGACGGCATGGCCGCGGCCGGCGCCGAGGCCAAGGGCTACGGCGCGGCCTCCCCGTGGGCCGCCGAGGACTGGATGGGCGGGCCCTGGGCCCTGGCGCAGAACACCCGGGCCTATCTGCATGTCCTGCGGCGCATAGCCGCCGGCCGTGCCCCCCTGGACGCCGGGGCCGTGCACGAGCGGGACGGCCGCACTGTGGTCGACGTCTTTCCGGCCACCGGATGGGACAGGCTGCTGCTCAACGGCTTCACCGCCGAGGTCTGGACTCCCCTGGGCACCAGCCCCGAGCAGGTACGCGAGCGCGCGGCCGGGGAGTACCGGGGCCGGCCCGGACGCCCGGGTGTGGCACTGGTGCTGGGAGCGGGCAACGTCGCCGCCATCACCGCGCTCGACATCCTGCACAAGCTCTACGTGGACGGCGAGGTCGTCATCGCCAAGATGAACCCCGTCAACGCCTACCTGCGCCCGCACTTCGAGCACGTCTTCGCCGACTTCATCGCCCGCGACTGGGTCCGCTTCGTGGACGGCGGCGCGGCGGAGGGCGCCTATCTCACCCGTCACGAAGGCGTCGGCAGCATCCACGTCACGGGCAGCGACCGCACCCATGACGCCATCGTCTGGGGCACCGGCGACGACGCCGTACGACGGCGGAAGGACGACCGGCCCCTCGTCGTCAAGCCGTTCAGCAGTGAACTGGGCGGCGTCAGCCCGTGCATCGTGACGCCCGGCCCCTGGAGCGACGCCGATTTCCGGTACCAGGCCGAACACATCGTCAGCAGCAAGATGAACAACTCCGGGCACAACTGCATCGCCAGCCAGGTGCTCGTCCTGCCCGAGAAGTGGGACGGCACGGAACGGCTCCTGGACGAGATCCGGCGCGTGCTGCGGACGCTGCCACCGCGCACCGACTACTACCCGGGCGCCGACCACCGCCTCGCCGCCGTACGCGCAGCACATCCCGCCGCGGAGACCTACGGCGACGGCTGCCGGCTCCTCGTACCCGACGTCACCGACCCCGACGACGTCCTGATCACCACCGAGGTCTTCGGCAGTGCGCTGGGGGTCGTACGGCTCCCCGGCACGACCACCGCCGCATTCCTGCACCGGGCCGTCGACTTCGCCAACGACGTGCTGCCCGGCAGCCTCGGCGCCACCCTGATCGTCCATCCCCGGACCGCGCGCGCCGAACGGACGGCCCTGAAGTCGGCGGTCTCCGCACTGCGCTACGGCACGCTGGGCGTCAACTGCTGGTCGGCCGTCGGCTTCCTGCTCGGCTACACCCCGTGGGGCGCCCACCCGGGCAACACCCGCCATGCCATCGGCAGCGGTATCGGGTTCGTGCACAACGCCTTCATGATCGAAGACGTCGAGAAGACCGTACTTCGCGCCCCCTTCGCACCGGCCCCGCGTGGCCTGGTCACGACGGAGCCTTCGCTGTCCGTCCGGCCGCCGTACTTCGTCACCAACCGGACGGCGCTGACCACCGTCGAACGCCTCGTCCGCTTCACCGCCGATCCGCACGTGCGGAAACTGCCGGCCCTCCTTGCCTCCGCGCTGCGCGGCTGACCATCACGACCGGGCCCACGAGCTCCGTCCACACCTTCTGGGAGACCCCCATGCTGAACCTCGCCGTCCTGCTCGAGAGCAGCGCCCGTGCCGTGCCCGACCGCACAGCGATCGTCCTCGGCGAACAGCGGCTGACCTACGCCGAACTGGACACCGCCGCACGCCGGGTGGCCGGCCTGCTGCACTCCCGGGGCATCCGGCCCGGTGACAAGGTCGCGCTGTCCTGCCCGAACCTGCCGTGGTTCCCGATCGTCTACTACGGCATCCTCAAGGCCGGCGCCGTCGTCGTCCCGCTCAACGTCCTGCTCAAGAGCCGTGAGGTCGCCTACCACCTCGCCGACTCGGGGGCCAAGGCGTACTTCTGCTTCGAAGGGACCCCCGAACTGCAGATGGGACAGGAGGGTTGGGACGGTTTCGGCGCGAGCGAGGGCTGCGAGCAGTTCTTCCTGCTGACCGCCGCCCCTGACACCGGCTCCCCGCTGGCGGGCGCGGAGACGCTGACCGCGGCCCTGGCCGGGCGGAGTGCGGACTTCGAGACGGTCGCCACCGAGGCGAGCGACACCGCGGTCGTCCTCTACACCTCCGGCACCACCGGCCTGCCCAAGGGCGCCGAACTCACCCATGCGAACATGACGCTCAATGCCCTGACCTGCCAGCAGCTCTTCGGCGAGGCAGGGCACGCACAGCAGGTCGAGCACGACGTCCACCTGATCACCCTGCCGCTGTTCCACTCCTTCGGCCAGAGCGTCCAGATGAACGCCGGTCTCGCGGCGAGGGCGACGCTGGTTCTCCTCCCCCGGTTCCAGGCGCGCGCGGCCCTCACCCTGATGGAGCGGCACTCCGTCACGGTCTTCGCCGGTGTCCCCACCATGTACTGGGCCCTGCTCCAGGACGAGGCACGCGGCGTGGACCTTCCGCGGGTGGCGAAGAACCTGCGCTTCGCCGTCTCCGCGGGGGCGGCGCTGCCGGTCGAGATCCACCGCCGCTTCGACGAGCGTTTCGGCATCACCGTCCTGGAGGGCTACGGCCTCTCGGAGACCAGTCCCGTGGCCACCTTCTCCCCGCACGGCGAGAAGCCGCGTCCGGGGTCCATCGGCCGGTCGGTCTGGGGCGTGGAAGTGGGCCTGATCGACGAGAACGGTTCCCCGGTAGAGGGCCCGGACGCGGTCGGTGAGATCGTCATCCGCGGGCACAACGTGATGAAGGGCTACCTCAATCGGCCGGAGGCCACCGCCGAGGTCCTGCGTGACGGCTGGTTCCGCACGGGAGACCTGGCCCGCCGCGACAGCGACGGGTGGTACTACATCGTCGACCGGGCCAAGGACCTGATCATCCGCGGTGGGTTCAACGTGTACCCGAGGGAGGTCGAGGAGGTGCTGATGACGCACCCGGCCGTGAGCATGGCGGCGGTCATCGGCGTGCCCCACGGCAGCCACGGCGAGGAGATCAAGGCATGTGTCGTACTCGCTCCGGGGGCGGAGCTCTCCGAGGAGCAGCTCGTCGCTTGGTGCCGGGAGACGATGGCGAGCTACAAATACCCGCGCCTGGTGGAGTTCCGTGACGTCCTGCCCACCAACGCCACCGGAAAGATCCTCAAGCGTGAACTGCGCGCCACGAACGCGACGCCGGTCGCCTCTACGGAGTGACGATGGTGAAGTCCGGGTCCGGCTCGCCGAGATGGCCGAGGAGGGCTGTGAGCTTGGTCGTATCCCCCTTGACTTCTACGGCGTGGCGCGCCGCCAGGTCGGCGAGGGGGACGGCGCCGAACAGGAGGGCGCGCAGGTCGGACTCGGCGAGCGTGATCTCGACGTTCGGTTCGCCCGCCGTGGCGCGCCAACCGATGAAGTGGGTGAGCACACCGTTGCGCAGGCGCAGCGTGACGGGCTCGCCGTCCGTCAGCACCCAGCGCACGGTGATGTTCGCGTCCCAGCTGCGCGGTCCGTCGACCCGGATGGCCAGGGCGTCGAAGATCTGCTCCAGGGTGAGCGCCGCGAGCAGGTCGGGCGAGGACGTCTCCGTCGGGGTTCCGACGGAGCCGTGGCGCAGTTCCAGGGCGCCCATGAGGTAGAAGTTGCGCCAGGTGCCGTTCTCGCTGCCGTAGCCGAGCTGTTCGAGTGCGTCGGCCTGCAGGGCGCGGGCCTCGGCGTTGTCCGGGTCGGCGAACACCACGTGGTTGACGACCTGGGCGACCCAGCGGAAGTCGCCGTCCGCGTACGACTCCCGCGCCCGGCGCAGGACTTCCTCGGCGCCGCCCATGAACTCGACGTAGCGGCGGGCGGATTCCACCGGGGGGTGCTCCCACAGGTGCGCCGGGTTTCCGTCGAACCAGCCCAGATACCGTTGGTAGACGGCCTTGACGTTGTGATTGACGGAGCCGTAGTAGCCGTGGGTGTGCCACGCCTTCTCCAGCGCCGGCGGCATCGTGATCCGCTCGGCGATCTCCAGGGGTGTCAGGCCCTGGTTGAGCATGCGCACCGTCTGGTCGTGGAGATAGGCGTACAGGTCGCGCTGCTCGGACAGCAGGGTGACGACCCGGTCCCGTCCCCACACCGGCCAGTGGTGAGAGGCGAAGGCGACGTCGGTGGCGTCCGCGAACAGGTCGATCGCCTCGGTGAGGTAGTGGGCCCACACGCGCGGGTCACGGACCTGAGCACCCCTGAGGGTCAGGAGGTTGTGCAGGTTGTGTGTGGCGTTCTCCGCCATGCACAGCGCCGCGTGGTCGGGGAAGTGCAGGTTCAGCTCGGCCGGTGCTTCGGTACCGGGGGTCAGCTGGAAGACCATCCGGATGCCGTCGACCGTCTCCGTCTGACCCGTGCGGCTGATGTCCACCGTCGGCGGGATCAAGCCGACCACCCCGGTGGAGACGGTCTGGCCAAGTCCGGCACCGATCTGGCCGCGCTCGCCCTTGGGCAGGGCCGCGCCGTACATGTAGGCGGCGCGGCGGGCCATGGCCGTACCGGCGTAAACGTTCTCGCTGACGGCGTGCTCCAGGAATCCGTGTGGCGCGAAGATCGGCAGGCCACCCGCCACCTCCTCCTCGCTCACCACGCCGCGTACGCCGCCGAAATGGTCGGCGTGGCTGTGCGTGTACAGCACGCCCGTCACGGGCCGGTCCCCGCGGTGGGCCCGGTACAGCGCGAGGCCGGCGGCGGCCGTCTCCGCGCACAGCAGTGGGTCGATGACGAAGACGCCGTGCTCTCCCTCGACGAGCGTCATGTTCGACAGATCGAAGCCGCGTACCTGGTAGATGCCCTCGGTCACCTCGAACAGTCCGTGGTCGGAGCAGAGCCGGCTCTGCCGCCACAGGCTGGGATTGGCCGTGTCCGGGCAGTCCTGAGCCAGGAAGCCATAGGCGTCGAGGTCCCACACCATCCGTCCCTGGGCGTCGCCGACGACGCTTTCCTGCGCCGTACCCATGAAGCCCCGCCGAGCGTCCTCGAAGTCCTGGTCGTCGTCGAAGGGAAACCGGTGCCGCACCGCTCGGTTGGCCTGCACGATCCCCGGCTCGGCGGGCTTGGCTTCGGTGTTCGGTGGCATGTCGATCTCCTCGCTGACGACGCCGGAGGCCAGCGGGCGGCGGGCCCCCGACCTCTGACACCTTCGCTCAGGCCGCCGGACGCCACGACCGGGTGTACGCCGTTCGGGGGGACGAGGCGCGGACGGGCCCCCGCCCGTCGTTCGAAGCGCGAGCCCGCCGCACTTGGCGCGCGGGACCTGCCTGCTTCGGTCCGACCAAGCATCTCCCCCAGGCCGGCGTCAACTACGACAACTCGGTGCACCTCACCGTCAACGGCTCGACCAAGATCGCGCCGGCGCCGAGCATCGGCCGCGACTGAACCTGAAAGGACAGGCCGGGGGCTCGTTCTGCGTCGTCACTCATGAGCCGCTCCCCGCGAGCGGTGCAGGACGCAGCCCCCTGCCAGGCCTGCGATCCGGTGCGCCTCGCCTCGCACCACCGGTCCAGGGGCCATGCCCCTACGGTTGTTCCGACAGCGCGTGCGCGCGGTGGTCCTTCGGTGAAAGGCCGTACCTGGCACGGAAGCTGCGGGTGAAGTCCGATGCCCGGAAGATCCCCCAGCGGGCGGCGATCACGTGGATGGGCATGTTTCGCTGCGTGGGATCGGCGAGGTCCCGGTGGATTGCCTCCAGGCGCCGACGGCGTATGGAGGCTGCTATCGGTTCGCCTCCCATCTGCTCCCGAGCGAGTTTGTGAAGGTAGCTGAGGGAGATGTGGTGAGCGGCGGCTATCGCCGGGGGCGTCAGCTCGGGGTCGTGCAGGTTGTGCTGGATGAACGACTGGATGCGACGTGCCAGGGTCCGCTGACGCGTCTCCGGGGGCAGGGCTTCATCTGCTTCCAGGACATGAGCCAGCCAGGCGGACACCAGGTCGACCGCGACGCTGCCCAGCCGTGGCGCGTCAGAGGACTGTAGCTGGTCGGCCTGCTTCTCCAGGCCGGTGAGGAACTGGGTCACCAGGACGCCGAGGCCGCTGCGCGCGGGAAGGCGGCGGCCCAGCGCGGCAGTGATCCGGTGTGCCGGCAGTGGCAGCGCCTCGGCCGATATGTCCACGCCGATTCCCTGAACGGCCTGGCGGTGGCCGGTATCCGCGGACTGCAGGTCGTACGGCTGTGAGCTGCTGACCAGATGGATGTCGCCGGCTTCGAATGCCTGGGCCTGGCCGGAATGGACGAGGGCCAGCTCTCCGTGCAGGAGCAGGGACAGGTGCAGCATTTCTGGGTCGGACTGCCGCACCATGCGAGCGTTGCGCCGGAATCGTGTGGGAAGGAAGGACGACGACCAGACAGTCACCGGTCCGAGCTCCATCATCCGGTGCTCCGCGTGGAAGTCGGCGGCGTGGTGACTGATCACCTCGCTGGAACGGGTCCGGCAGAGCAGTTCACGCCAGCAGTCGAACCGGTCCTCTGCCGGGACGTCCTCACTGAGGAACGCGGTCCCTATCACCTGGCCTGCTCTCCGTTCCGCTTCGCGTCTGCACTCTTCTGCGGGCCAGCTTATGAAGCGTCTTGTCGGCGGCATCGGGCAGCCCCGTGTGCCCCGTGGGGCGCATCGATTCCCCTCTTGCATCACGTCGGGGCGCGTCCGGGCGGGGAGAGGAAGACGAAGAAGCCGAAGTCGCTCTGGCGGGCGGTGCGGTGGATCTGCGGCAGGGCCGCCAGGGCCTGTAGTGGACTACGTCAGTAGCATCGCGTCGCCTGGATGAGGTTCCCGCCCGACGAATCGAGTGAGCCCATGAGCGACGACGTCCTCTCCGTCATTCCGACCGACCCGCACTGGCAGCCCGAGCAGGCCGCGGCTGACCGTACTGCGTCGATCGTGGAGGACCTTGCCCCCGCTCTCCCCGGCGGTGTCGACGTCGAGTTTGACGTCACCTGGCACGACACGCTCACCGTCGTCGACTGTGGTCAGAATCTGCAGAAGATCGGTTGTCCCCACTGCGGCGCGTCGATCGACACCGAGTGGTGGGGCGACCTGCTCCAAGCCCATGGCGACGACGGCTTCGCCACCCTCACCGTGGTTGTCCCCTGCTGCGGCACCGCGACCTCGCTGGACGCGCTGGACTACGACTGGCCCTGCGGCTTTGCTCGGTTCGAGATAGCCATCTGGAACCCCGAGCGCGCCTTTTTCAGCGACCAGGAACTGAACGTCATCGGGGAGGCGCTCGGACATCCAGTGCGGCAGATCAGGGCCCACATCTGAAGGCCGGCAGGCAGGGCCGGTGCTTCACCGGCCCTGGCCCCCCCTGACCTCTCAGGCCAGGGTGGCAGCAACGGCTTGACCAGAGCCCACAAGTTGTCACCCATGGTCCACGGCCGAGTACTACGTCATCGCCAACGGCCGAGTCGGGCACGCCTGGCCCGAAATCCCAGCCACTCCGCCTGAGGGGCACCCCTTGGGCACCCCCCGCCGCCGCCCGCATTTCCTCCGCCCGCCTCACCAGTCGTCGGCCCCGGCGGAGAAGAATCGCACCCGCGTTAGTGTGACGCCGTGGGTGACATACGAGGTCAGGGTGACGGGTCCTCCTTTGCGTGGCGGGAGTTGCTGGGGCGGTGGAGTGAGGAGTGGCTCGATCCGGTGCTGCATGAGCAGGAGCGGTCGGAGCCGTTTCCCGACGAGGTGCGCAAGGCCCGTTGGCTGGGTGCCGCCGGGGCCACGCGTGAGGAGGTCGCCGCGCTGGAGGACCGTCTCGGTGTCGCGCTGCCACGGAGCTATCGCCAGTTCCTGCTGGTGAGCAACGGCTGGCTGAACACCACCCACGGCATCGACCGGCTTCTGCCGTCCCAAGAGGTGGGATGCACACGGGACTTGGAGGCGGATGTCAGCGCCTGGGCCGGCGCACCCGGTCATGCCGACGTCCGGGTGGAGGACGACGAGTACTTCGTCTACGGCGAAGACCAGGACACGCTCTCGTTCCGGCCCGAGTACCTGACGCACACCCTGCGGATCAGTCATACGCCCAACGCGACCGACGTCTACCTCCTCAACCCCTGCGTGGTCACCGAAGACGGTGAGTGGGAGGCCTGGTACATGGCTCACTGGATGCCGGGCGTGGTGCGCTACCGGTCATTCTGGGACCTGATGAACGACGAGTACCGGAACTTCCGCGACGAGGAGTGACCTGTTGGCGGCGAGTTCCGCCGTCGGAACGGCGGGAGCGCGGGCGGGTGTTGGCGCGGCGAGACAGCGACCGCTTCCCGGTGATCCCGCCTTTCGGGCCATGTCGCCGGATACGCCGATGCCATGGTGAACACGGTACGGAAGTACCGCTGAGCCGGGCGTGAGTTCCGCCGCGGGCGGTACGCCCGAGACGTACTTGCTCTCGGATGCCCAAGATTCGGAACGACGGCGGCCCCGGAGGGAACAGGCGCGCTGCCTCGCCAGACAGACGCCTCACAAACCGACGTGGAGCCGGGTCTGGATCCGGATGCGCCACCCGAGCCCGAGCCCGAGCCCAAGAGCGTTCCGCAGCCACCGGCACCGCCCACCGAGCCGGCCTCAGCGACCGCTCCCCCGCCACGTCCCCCGGTCGCCGTGCCACCGATCCCGCCGCCCACCCCCGACGCCGACAAACGGCGGTCGAGGTTCGCCAGATAGCTGGACAACGCCCGGCGCTCACGGGACACCTGAGAGGCGACCGCAACGCCAAGAACGGCCCCCAGCCCAGCACTCGCCCGCACAGCCGGGCGCGGTGCGAGGGCGTGAGCGGTCCTCGGTCGAGGTGGTCCGCTGGCGGGTGCTGCTGCCGACCAACGGCTGGACGAGAGGCGCACCTCGCTCGGCGTCCCTGACATTTTCGATGGCGTCGCGGGAACCGCGGTGCTTGAATGCCGCGGTGGTCATGAACGTGGGGGAACTGCTGGCAGCGTACGAGCGCAGCCTGCGTATCCCCGATTCGGCGCATCCGCGATTCGGCACCGTGGTCGAGGGGATCGGACCGCTGACCCTCACGCACTACGGCACCCACTGCATCGTCGATCACCCCACCCTGGACGCTTCGATGTCGACCGCGCGGCTTGCTTCGCAAGTGCAGCAGTGCGCGGCTGCGCGTGTGGAACCTGTGGAGTGGCGCGTGTTCGCCCACGACACAGAAGCGTCACGGCTGACGGCCTCGCTGGAAGCAGCGGGCTTCACCGCAGGATGGGAGCGCAGTGTCCTGGTCGGCGAAGTCGCCGAGCTCGACTTCGCCCAGCCGCAGCCCGGGTGGGGAATTGAATCGGTCCGGTGGGACGAGGCGCAGGCGCAGCAGGCGCTCGACCTCTCGGCCGGCTCCGGGCCCCACCGGGTCCCCCTGTCGGTCTGGCATGGGATGGGCTCGATCCCGTACTGGGACGTCGATGTCCGCGTGCTGACTCACCGTGGAAGGGTTGCCGCGGCGTGCTGGCTGGAGACCGTTCGGGGCACTGGGTTCGCTGCTGTCGGGGGCCTGACCGCTTCACGTGCCGAACTGCTCGCCAAGCTGCCGTTGTGGCGGTTCCAGCAGCCGGCGAAGGGGTTCCTGGTCGCCGAGGCCGACGGGCAGCTGCGCAGCGCCCTTGTGGACGTCGGGTTTCGGGACGTCACGATGGTCCGGTCCCACCATTGGACCCCGCCAGGCGAGCCCGCTGCGGCCCCGCCCGCGAGGCATTCTCTCCACGACGCCGAGTCCGGACGGATAGCGCGTCGCGGCGAGGCTCGCATCGGCTTCGACTACGCCAGCGGGAGCGGACGGTATACCGCGCCGCTCGACTCGCGCCGTTGGTTCTACGGCATGCTTGACCCCGGCGCTCCGGCGATCTCAGCTGCCGAAGGCGTCATCGAGCGCGGCCTGCGTGCCTGCGTCCGGCCCGGTGAATGGGTCTACAAGTGCCGTCCATATCTCAACGGCTGGGAGTTCGATCCGCACCGCGTCGGCGGCCCGGGACAGCCGCCCTGGCCGGGCAGCGCCATCGCCGACGATGAGTTCCAGTTCCTCCTCACCGCGGACGCCCGCCTCGGCACGTTCGCCCACTACGCCGAACAAGCCCTCGTCGTCTTCGGAGACGACCTCATCGAGCAGGTCGCCAATGACTTGGACCAACTGCTCGGCCACGGCGTCTGGACCTTCGGCTGAGCAGTCAGACGACGCCCCGTCACCGATTCCTCGCGAATGTCCTGACTGAGCCGCATTCCGTGCCGTGAACCGGTGGAGCGCATCTCCGCAGAGACCGCGGTCGCACTCGTTGTGCCGGCCCCGGCTGTGCGTCCTCATGTGCCTGCATGGCGATCATGGACTCAAGCTGCGGGAACGCCTCCGTGACGTGACCCCAGATAACCTGGGCTGTCGTCGCGTTTGCGGGCCATGACGTAGAAGACATAGTGCGCGGGCTCCATGCCGACGCCGACGGCATGGGCAGGCCTGCGGCGGCACAGGTGAGCATCGCGTAGCCAGGCTGCCAGACGCTTAGGAAACGACGAGACTGGCCCGATCGCTGGCGCGCCGAACGCTGCGGCTGCCCGGTGCCGCTTCTACACGGGTACCCGCGCCCTGTGCAAGCGGTCGAAGGAGCACAGCGTCAGGAGTCGCGGGCGGGCTGGGTGGCGCCGGGAACGGCGGTACGGCCGTGCGATGAGTTCTCGGAACCAGGACGGTCTACCTCCAGTGATGAACGGATCAGACTGCTCACCGCGAAGGCGACGGAAGGTCGCCACCAAGGGGACGGCACAGTGACCAAACGTTTGGGCAGGGTGACCTGCGATCTCTCGATCTCTGTCGACGGGTACTCGGCCGGGCTCAACCAGACCGAGCAGCGCCCGTTCGGCGACGACGCTGGTGATGGCTGGGGCGAGAGGCTGCACGCGTGGATGTTCGAAACCCCGGAGCAGCGGCAGGCCGAACTCGACCGGCTGGCGGCGGTCGGCGCCTTCATCATGGGGCGCAACATGTTCGGCCCCGTGCGCGGCAGGTGGGATCGGCAGTGGAAGGGCTGGTGGGGCGACAATCCGCCGTACCACGCACCGGTCTTCGTGCTCACCCACCACCCGCGCGACCCGCAGCCGATGGACGGCGGCACCACGTTCCACTTCGTCACCGACGGCATCGAATCCGCACTGCAGCAGGCCCGCGACGCGGCAGGAGACCGCAACGTATCGATCCACGGGGGCGCGACCACCATCAACCAGTACCTCGCCGCAGGCTTGATCGACGAGCTGCGGCTCCACATCGTGCCGTTCACGCTCGGCGCCGGCACACGGCTGTTCGACGGAGTGCCGTCTCTGAATCTTGAACAGGTGGAGTCTCGAGCAGCGAACTCGGTCACACACGTGACCTATCGCGTGCTGTCCTGAGAGAACAGCGGTGTCGCTCACAACTGCCGCCGTGACCCGTACACACGGATCCCACCGCGTGCTGCATCGTGCGGGACGTGGGAGGCCCGCGCAGTAGTAGTGACCAGGGCCAGTCCGTCGCACGGCGTACCTATCGCAGTGCGGTACGTGCGCGGCAGCTGTCACCGACGACCAGGGCCGGGAGCAGACTGGGGCTGGCACGCTCCTGGTGCTCGGGCCCGTCCTGCTCGGCATGCCGGTCTGATGCACACAGCTCACGCCGTGCGTCCGCTGGAAGTCGAACTCTCGCTCCACACCAATGCTTACAGGCCGGACCCTCGCTGGGGCCCGCGGGCACCTTCGCCTTGATGCGCGCCGGTCATGGGCCAGGGAGCGGGCTTGGGCCGAAGCGACGGCCACTGCCCACCGTACCCGCGCGCGATCAGGTCCGGGGGCTGGTGGTCATCGAAGACATCTGCGGAACCGCTCTTCCGAGCTGCACACTCTGCGCGTGAACTATCCCGCGACAGACCTGCTGTCCTCTGACGAACGCGCCTTCATGATCAAGGAGAACTCGATCAGGTCGCGGGCGAGGTAAGGGGACCGGCGTTCGAGCGCGTAGGCGGAGGCGAGCGTGTCGCTGGTCATCACCAGCGGCCTCCGGATCCGCCGCATCGAGCTGCGCGAGGCCACCGCGGCGGGCTCGGACGCGGAGTACCGCGAGGAGGACTTCCGGTGCACTCCGCCGTTGTGTGCCCCGCGTCCACCGGGGTCTTCTCGGAAGGCCAGGTCAGTCCGGGTCCCCGGTGGCCTGAAGGCGGCGCAGGGCCAGGATCAGATTGCCGCTGCCGAGCGTCGCGAGGGCGGCGACGCCCCACAGGGTCGCCGTGACACCGGCCCGGTCCAGCACGGCGCCCGCGGCCAGGAAGCCCAACGGCCCGGCCAGTGCGCTGATCGTGACCACGGCCTGCAACACCTTGGGCCCGAAGCCGTCCGGCAGCCGGGCGGAGAGCAGGCCCATCAGCGGCGCGTTCGCCAGGGGTGCGGCGGCCGATGACAGGCCGACGGCGATGACGAGCACACTGGCTGGTACGGGCACCAGGAGCGTCCACAGGGGCAGAGCGACGCAGACCAGGGCCGTGCAGGCGAGTCGTACGGGGGCGACCCGTGCCGCCAGCACATAGGCGGCCACCGAGCCCACCAGGCCACCGGCGCCATGGGCGGCGATCAGCAGGCCGCCGACCCTGGCGTCCCCTTCGAACCGGGCGAACGCCAGCACCGGCATGGTGATCATCAGGGTCCGCAGCATCAGCCCGAACACCACGGTGGACAGCATCGCCCGGCTCAGGAACCAGTCGCCGCACAGATACCGCGCCCCCGCCCACAGACCGCGGGGGCCGGCCGCGGACCCTCCCCCGCCACCCCCTGCCGGGACGCGGTGCAGCAGCAGCAACCCGGAGAAGGCGAACGTGGCCGCGTCCAGCCATACCACCGATGTGGTCCCCACCAGCGGGATCAGCGCGCCCGCGAGCGCCGGTCCGGCGAACGCCGAGCCGTTCTGCACGCCTGCCAGCGCGCTGTTGGCGCGGGCCAGAGAGCGGGCGTGCGGGCTCAGCAGTTCCATCGCCAGCACCCGCTGTGCCGCGTGGTACGGAACGGCCAGCGTCCCGAGCGCCACGACGATCGCCATGAGGACGGCCAGATTGAGCGCGCCCAGTGTCTGCAGCAGCGGGATCAGCGCCACCACCGGAGCACGGGCGAAATCGGAGACGGCCATGGTCCGGCGGGCGCCCAGGCGCTGGATGACCTCTCCGCCAGCGAAGCCGAGCAGCGCCATGGGCAGCACCTGGGCCGCGAAGACCAGGCCCGCCCGGGTGGCCGAGCCGGTGGTCTCCAGCACCAGCCAGGGCAGCGCGAGCATGGTCATCTGGGTGCCCAACGCCGTCACCGCGCCAGCGACATAGACCGCCGTCAGCGCACGGTTCGGCCTGCCACTCGGTGTGCCGTTCGGCGCTCCGCCGGGTGGGACGGGGGCTGCGCCGGGCCGGGTCGCCGCGATCGTCATCGGGTCGCCCCTTTCTCCTCGGTGGGTCCGGGCCATGTGGTCGCCCCCGCACCCTGTCGCCCGCACACCGTCCGGTGCCAGGGAAGGTCCGGCAGTGGCTCACTGCCGGTGCCGCTGCGCTTTCTTCCCTGCCACGCAGCCCGCCCGTCCGGCAGTGTGATGGCCGTCGGAGCCCACCACAGCCAAGGCCACCGGCGGCGGAAGCGGACACCAACGAAGGGAGGGACGGCGATGAGCGGCGGTATCGGAACAGCGGTGCACGTCCCGTCCTTCGCCGCCCGCGACGGACGGCGAGCGGTCGAGACCCGGTATGTGGACGGTCTCCCGCAGATCGTGGCCTGGGATCTGTCGACGGGTCAGCGCCGCCGGGCGACCACCGCACCGCTGGGTGTGGAGACCGCCGCCATCGAGCCGGACGGCCACGGCCTGTGGTGGTTCGACGCCGCTCCCGGCGGTCAAGGCCGCTGGCTGCGCGGGCCGTTCGAGGGCGGGCACCCGCGCCCGGCGCTCGACGGCGTACCCGCCGGGCGGATGCACGGTCTGGCCTTCGACCCCCGCAGCGGCCTCGCCGCCGTCGGCGTCGGGGTCGCGGACCGCTCGCGGTACTACCTCGGCCGACCGGGCGAGCGTGCCCGCCTGGTGGCCGAGCAGCCCGGCTATGCGGCAGTGGTGGGCCTGGCCCCCGGCGGCCGACTGCTGGCCACCGCGGGATGCGCGTCCGGACCGGCCGCGGTCCGGCTGTGGTCACCGGCCTCCGGCGTCCTCGTGGACGCCATCCCCGGCGCAGCGGGGGACGGCGACGGCGGCGCGGTGTGGGCGCTGGGCTTCCGCCCGGACCTCACCACCGCACGGCCGGAACTGCTGCTCGTCCTCGAACGCGCGGGCCGCTACACCCTGGCCTTCTGGCGGCAGGGCGAGGGGATCCGTACGCACGGTCCCGGCTCCGCCCTCGACTTCGATACGGAGATCACCGCCTGCTGGTACGGGCCCGGCCGCACGGCGCTGGTCCAGCAGGACCGGGCGGGACGCAGCCGCCTGCTCCGCGCCGACCTCGACCGCGGTACGACGACGGTGCTTCCCACGCCCGAGGGCACGATCATCGACTTCTCCTGCGCACCCGACCGCACGGTCCACTGCCTGTGGAGCCGCGACGGCGAACCGCCCCGGCCACTGGTCTGTCACCCGGAAAGCCCGCACAGCTCGGGACCTGCGGAGCACTCGGAACCCCCGGAACGTCCCGACTGCTCCGGCCGCTCGACGACGGCGTCACGCGGCACGGCGCCCGGCGGAACGACCGGATCCAGGCGCCGCGAGCTGTGGACACGTCGGCCCTACGGGCAGATCCACAGCTTTGTGGCCACCCCGCCCGGCCGCAGGACGGGCCACCGCCCCTGGCCGACGGTCTTCCTCGTCCACGGCGGGCCCCACACCCACGACCGGGACGCCTATGACGCCCGGACCGAGGCCCTGGTCCGGGCCGGATTCGCCGTGGTGCGCACCAACTACCGCGGCTCGACGGGCTACGGCCCCCGCTGGCGGGACGACTTCGGCCACCGGGTCGGCCTCGCCCAGCTCGAAGATCTCGCCGCGGTGCGCGGCCACCTCATCGACGCGGGAGTCTCGGAGCCGGGCCGTACCGGTCTGTGCGGTTACTCCTGGGGCGGCTATCTGACGCTGCTGGCGATGGGCGTCCAGCCCCGGCTGTGGGACGTCGGGCTGGCCGTCGCCCCGGTGGCCGACTACACGGCGGCGTACCGGGCGACGACGCCGGCGCTGCGGGAGGTCGACGACCGACTCTTCGGCGGCACCCCCGAGCAAGTGCCACACCGCTATCGCGCGGCCTGCCCGATGACCTATGTGGGCCGGGTACGCGGCCCGCTCTTCCTCGCCGCCTCGGCGGACGACGAGAAGTGCCCTCCGGAACAGATCGAGCGCTATCTCGCCGCGCTGCGGCACCGCGACGTCCCGCATCGCGTCCGGTGGCTCGGTGGCGGACACGACGTGGGCCGTGACCCAGCCGGACACGCCGCCGCCTGGGCCGCCATGGTGCGCTACGCCGACGACACGCTGCGCGCCTCCCCCAGAACCGCCGACCGCCGCAACAGCGGGCGGACCGGCTCGCACCACCCCGTCCACCACACCGAAGAAAGGTCAACCCCATGAAGCGTCACGGACTGCGCATCGACCCCATCGGCGCCACCGAGCGGGAGCGCGGGCTCATCATTCCGCCGGACACCCATGCCGCCCTGGACAAGGCGGTCCCGGTCCAGCCGAAGGCCCCGGCGCGGACCTGCACCACCCGCGCGAAGAAGAACACGGAGAAGAAGTCGCCTCTGCAGTGAGTCCAAGCAGCGCCGTAGCGGGGGGCCAGGCCCGGCACCCCGCCGCGGCGCCGGCCGTACCGGTGAGGACAGGAAAACATCATGACCGCAGCTACGGCAGCATCCCGGACGAACAGTCCCGGGCCGGAGAGGCACCGGCCGGACAAGCGCGAGACGACGGAACCGCGCCAGAACCCGCCGACGTTCCTCAGCGACCCGTACCCGACCCTGGCCAGGATGCGGCGATCGGCCCCGGTCTCCGTGCTGCACAGCGACGGCGGCCTGCGGCTGTGGATCATCCCGCGCTACGTCGATGTCCGGGCCGCGCTCTTCGACCGCCGCTTCGCGCAGGATGTGCGGCGCGCCCAGGCCCTGGCCGACAGCCGGGTCGAGGGCGTGAAGCTGGGCACCGAGGTCACCCATATGCTCAGCAGCGATCCGCCCGACCACACCCGCCTCCGCCGTGTGGTCCAGGCGGCGTTCAGCCGCAAGCGGGTCGAGGCGATGCGGCCGATGGTCGAGCGCATCACCCTCGAACTCCTCGACGGACTGGACGCGGCAGCCGCGCGCCACACCACCCGCACCACCACCGCCACGGTGGACCTGATACGTGACTTCGCCTTCCCGCTGCCGATCCTCGTCGTCTGCGAACTGCTCGGCTTCCCGCGCGAGGACCGCGACCTCTACCGGAAGTGGTCGACCGCCATCGTCACCCAGGAGGGCGACCACGCGGCGTTCCTGCGAGCCGTCCAGGAGATGGGCTCGTACGTCCTGGCCATCGCCGACCGGCGTATCCGCCGCAATGACCGTCCCGCCGATCTGCTCACCGAGCTGCTGGCGGCCCGCGAGCGCGGGGAGCTGACGGACGACGAGATCGTGGGCATGGTCGCCCTGCTGCTGATCGGCGGGCATGAGACCACCGTGAACCTGCTGGGCACCTCCTGCCTCGCGCTGCTGCGCGATCCCGGCCAGGCCGCCTGGCTGCGAGCCGATCTCACCCGGATGCCCAGGGCCGTCGAGGAGTTCCTGCGCTACGACTCCCCCATCTGTATGGCCACCACCCGCTTCACCACCGAGCCGGTGGACGTCGGCGGGGTGCAGATCCCGCAGGACGAGTTCGTGCTGCTGTCCCTCGGCGCGGCCAACCGCGACCCGGCGCGCTTCCAGGACCCCGACCGCCTCATCCTCGACCGCCGGGACGCCGGCCATCTCGCCTTCGGCGGTGGCATCCACCGCTGCCTCGGAGCCCTGCTCGGCAAGCTGGAGACCGAGATCGCGCTCACCGCGCTCCTCGCCCGCTTCCCCGGAACGACCCTGGCCTGCCAGGAGCGCGACCTGCGCTGGCGCAACACGATGATGCTGCGCGGCTTGGAGGCGCTGCCCCTCACCCTGCGCCGCTGACCCCGCCCGCACCGTCGCGGCCTGAGCCGGGTCGGTCAAGGAGAACGGGACACGGGGTGCGCAGGTGGAACCGCGCCAGACGTACGGCAGGCGAACGGGCCGCCGACCGGCGTTGCGGGCTGGTGGTCGGCCTCCGTCGCGGCCTCGCCGCAACCGGTGGCCGACCTGGTTGGACGACTGGGGGATGACAGCGCGGGTTGCGCGTCGCCGGAGGTGATTGCGGATCGCGCGGGATGAATACGCGCGGTCAGCCAGGACGACATCGCGCAGGCAGCGGATTACGCGCACCTGCCGGCCCGACGCGGGGGCGCCCTCGAAGTGGTACCGGTCAGTGCTGCCAGTAGTCGCGCTCGGGGAGTTCCACCCACAGGTCGGGGGGCCCGGTAAAGGGCCGCGGGTCGGCGGGGAAAAGGCCCGCGTGGGCGCAGCACTCGGCGATCTCGTGGGAACCGTAGATATACGCGGTAAGGACCTCCTCGGGAGCCATACCGGTGCACGGGCCCCCGCCGGGGTGCAGGTCCCAGCCCTCGACGACACCGTCGCGCACGAGGCTGCCCTGGTTGCCGCTCTTGGGGTTGGCGTACATGCCGTAGCAGACGGTACCGGCGGAGAGCATGGCCTGTACGCCCGGCATCTGTGGCCCGTACCCCCAGGGCTGGGTGACGACGCAACCGCCCGGTACGGTCGTCACTCCGACGATGCGCAGGCTGTCGTCCGTGTCGACGCCGTAAGGGTCGTCCAGGAGCTCGGCGAGCAGCGCGGCGTCCGGCGGCAGCGCTGCCAGGCGCCGTACGGCCTCCTGCGCGTCGATGCCGGCAACGCAGGCCAGTCCCGTGCCGTCGCAGTAACCGATCTCGGCCAGGGCTGCGGTGCGCCGCCGACCTTCCTGCGCCGCTGCGGAATCCGCCTCGCTGAGCCCCGGTTCGCCCTCGGGCAGCCGGAACAGGTGCGGTGTGGGCCCGGCCAGGCTCAGTCGCCCCGGTGACCAGCCGGCCAAGACCGGCCGCCATGGGTAGGCTCCCGCGGCGACGAGGACGCGTGCGATCTCCGGCCGGTGTCCGACCACCGCCTCCCACAGGGCGGTCGTACCGTCCTCCAGGGCGTCGACGTCGGCGACGCGCCCGGCCAGCTCCGCGACGACCTCGGGCGTGCCGAACGCCACGGCCCGGTGCAGGGGCCGTCCTCCGCACGGGAGCGCCTCCGGATCGGCGCCCTGGTCGAGCCGTCGCCGGATGTCCCGGTGGTCCCGCCAGCCCTCCCAGCCGACGCCGCCCTCCCAGCCGTCTCCCGGTCCCGTCCCCATGTCGCCTCCCTCACCCCGCCCGACGGCACCCTGCCGCACACCGACCACCCTTGCAGACGGGTCCGACAATGCCACCGCCGTCACGGCGTCGCGGCGGGCCATGGACGCCGACGCCACCGGTCTGCCGTGGGTCGTACCCTCGCCGAGCATCCCGACGCCCGCGGTCGCCACCTCTACCCGGCACCTGTCTGTTCGAGGGCACCAATGTGTCGAAGGGCTGCGGAACGACGCAGCCCTTCGAGAACGTCGGGGGCGCGGTACGTCGACACGCGCGCCCTGTGTTGCCGGACTCGCCGTTCCCCGACTCGTCGTCATAAGCGGCCGCCCGGTAGGCGATAGTGCGCCGGGCGCCCCGGCCTACCAGCTGCGACAGCAGGAGGAGCGCGGCGAGTCGGTGAGATGGTTGCGTCCGTGCGGGCTCGGTTCGAGGCCTCGGCGGGGGCGTGGGGCGGGGGTTTCCACGGCGAGCCGTTGATGAGCTTCTGCACGGTTTCCTCGAAGTGGTCGGCCCGGATGTTGCCCAGCGGGCCCTGTCCTTCGGGAGCGGTCGTGCACAGGGTGAGTAGGTGGCGGGTGACAGCCTCGAGGCCGACGACCATGTCGGGGCCGGCGTAGTGGGTTAGCGCCGACCGAGGCGGAGCGAACGTCTTCGCCTTCGGGGTCGCGGGAGTTGAAGGGCGGGAACGACCACGGGTCGCGTCCCGCAATGTCCAGGACGTCCCGCAGCATCTCGCGTACGTGGTCAGGCAAGTCCTCTACGGTGCCTGCTGTTTGGGGCGACAAGCGGGCAAGACAGGGTGGCTGTGCGTCGCTCACGGACGGGCTCCGAGGACCTGGTCCAAGTCGATGCCGTCGGAGTCGTCGCACCCGGCCGCGAGGAAGGCATCGACAGCCGGGGCCTGGCCGGGTGGGACTGAGCGCTCCGGTTGACACTGCTGGCCAACGGGAGCGCTCAATGCGCATCAGTGAAACCACACCACGAGGCGTACATTCTCCGCGCCGTGGATCTCGCTGAGGATGGCCATCACGCGCCACACCCGGCCCCAGTCGGTGCTGGTCCCAGCGACTGCGGCGCGGCTCCGTGTACCGGAGGCGTCTGTCTCCTGCCAGTCGGTGACCTCCAGCTCGGCCCAGGTCAGCCAGGTGGTCCCGTGCACGTCGTCCGGGCCGCCGTAGGCCATGAAGTCCCTGCGCAGCCCATCCGAGGCGTCATTCGGGAAGCCGCGCCCCTCGGCCAGAGGGCGGAAGCCGAAGGAGTTACGGATTCCGAAGAGGCAGGCCAAGCCGTCGTAGGCGTTGCCGACGTTGAGCAGAAAGAGATGGATACCGGCTTCCCATACAGAGTCCTCGTCCTCCGGCCCCCACAGCCGCGCCCCCGGCCGGCACTCGATCACTCCGCTGACATCGGTCGACATGCCCGAGATCCTGCCCTGAGCCCCTCAGCCGCCGCATGCGCATTTCGACTCGGGTCGCCGGCCGCCGGAGAAATTCCCGGCGGCCGGCGGCCCGTTGAGAGGCTGGGGAACGGTGTCCTCGGCGCGGGTCCCCGTTACTCGCAGGGATAGCTGGTGATGCGGACGGTGTACGCCGAGGAGACCCAGCGGTTGGTG
>NZ_JBIAJQ010000020.1:0-86111 GCF_042872045.1 Streptomyces sp. NPDC005496 | reverse complement strand
GGCGCTCCGCGCTCCCGGCCGTCCCCTCTCGCCCTTCCTCGTCCCCGCCGGCCCCCCCCCCCCCCCCCCCCCCCGCGGGCGGCCCCCCCCCCCCCCCCCCCCCCCCCCCCCCCCCCCCCCCCCCCCCGGGACGGGACGGGAAGGGGCGGAGGGGGCGAGGAAACCCCCACGCCCACCCCCCCACACACCGGGCAACGGCGAAGGCCCGGGCCCACCGCATCCACGGTGCCCCGGGCCTTCGCCGTCCCACAGGCAGCCGCAAGGCAAGACAAAAGGGCGGGGCCCCCGGAATCACCCGGGGGCCCCGCCCTGACGCTGCCGACGCCTAAGGCGTACCGAAGCCCGTCAGTTGTCGTCCTCGTCGATCAGAAAGCCCCGCATCGGCGAGGGAGCCTGCTGCATCGGCGACGGCCCCTGCGGCCGCACCGGCGCCATCGGCTGCGTCATCGCCGGCGACATCTGCTGCTGACCGCCGTAGGACGGCCCGGGCTGCGACGGGTTGCCGCCCATGCCCTGGTTGCCGCCGTAGCCCGGAGCGCTCGCACCGGCCGGCGCCATGGAGGGCGCGGAGGACGACGGAAGCGACGCGGTGGCCGGCGTACGCGGCGGAGCGAGCGAGTCGTCGGCCTGGGTCTCCAGCTGGCGCAGCTGCGACTCCAGGTAGGACTTCAGACGCGTGCGGTACTCGCGCTCGAAGCCGCGCAGGTCCTCGACCTTGCGCTCCAGCGTGGCGCGGGCGGACTCCAGGGAGCCCATCGCGACGCGGTGCTTCTCCTGCGCGTCCCGCTCCAGGGCGTCGGCCTTGGCGCGGGCGTCCCGCTCCAGACCCTCGGCGCGGCTGCGGGCCTCGCCGACGATCTTGTTGGCCTCGGAGCGCGCCTCGGCGATCGCCTGGTCGGCGGTCTGCTGGGCGAGCGAGAGGACACGGGCGGCGCTGTCGCCGCCGGGGCCCTGACCGGGCTGCGGCATCTGCGGGCCGTGACCGCCCATGGGACCGCCCATCGGGCCGCCCATGTGCTGCTGCATCTGGCCCTGCATCTGACCGGGACCCTGGCCCATCGGACCCTGGCCCATCGGGCCGGGACCCTGCGGACCGCCCTGGCCACTGGGGCCGGCGGGCAGCTGCGGCGCACCGCTCGGCAGCTGGGGCGGGCCACCCATGGGGCCACCCATCTGCTGCTGCGGCGGGCCCGATATGCCGGCGGGCACGGGAGCACCGGGACCGCGCATGCCCTGCGGCGGACCCTGCTGCTGATGCTGCTGGTGCTGCTGATCCTGCGGCTCGGGCGGCTTGCGCATGCCCTGCTGCTGGTTCTGCGCAGCCGCGCGCGTGGCCGCCGCCAGCTTGGCGCGCAGGTCCTCGTTCTCGCGGAGCAACCGCGTCAGTTCGGCTTCGACCTCGTCGAGGAAGGCATCGACCTCGTCCTCGTCATAGCCTTCTCGGAGGCGGACGGTCGTGAACTGCTTGTTCCGCACGTCCTCGGGGGTCAACGGCATCTCTTCACCTCAACGTAGTCATCGGCAGTCGGCAAGACCGTATCGTCCACAGTCACCTCGCGAGATTTCCCACGAGAGTGATCAAGATGTAGACGATGATCATCAGTACGAAGAAGGACAGGTCAAGTGCCACGCCCCCGAGACGCAGTGGCGGGATGAACCGCCTCAGCAGCTTGAGCGGTGGATCGGTGACAGTGTAGGTGGCCTCCAGAACGACCACCATCGCCTTGCCGGGTTGCCATGAGCGGGCGAACTGGAAGACGTAGTCCATGACCAGCCGGAAGATCAGCACGATGAGGAAGCACATCAGCGCGACGTAGAGAATCTCCAAAACCACGCCCATGATCCGTGCGTCCCTCTCCCCTGTTCCGTGCCGTGTCCGGTCCTGCGTCTCAGCTCTGGTTGAAGAACCCGCCCTCTGCGATGCGGGCCTTGTCCTCCGCCGTGACATCGACGTTAGCAGGCGACAACAGGAACACCTTCTGCGTCACCCGCTCGATGCTGCCGTGAAGACCAAACACCAAACCGGCCGCAAAGTCGACAAGTCGCTTCGCGTCTGTGTCATCCATCTCAGTCAGATTCATGATCACCGGGGTGCCCTCACGGAAGTGTTCCCCGATGGTACGGGCCTCGTTGTAGGTCCGCGGGTGCAGCGTGGTGATCCGGTACGGCTCTCGTTCGGACACGACCTTGGGCATGATCACCGGTGCGTTCTTCTCCATGCTCTGACGTTCTTGTGTGATGGATGCCACGGGGGCGATTCGCGCCGGACGCCCGGATTCCGCGGGAAGCGAAGCGGAATGCGGTACTGGGTCGCGCTGCACCGGTGGCTGCACCACTCGCACCGGTTCGTCCCTTTGGGACTGATGTGCCTGGTGCGACTGATGAGACGGCTCGTGCCGCCTGCGGTCCCGCTCGGGCTCCGGGTCGAGCTCGGGCTCGAAGTCGTCGTCGGGGTCGAATCCCCTGCCGTCGTACCCATCGTCCTCCACGAGGCCGAGGTAGACCGCCATCTTGCGCATCGCGCCGGCCATGCTCTGAGTCCTCCGCTCTGTGGTGGATCGGCTGACGACTTGCCAAGTGCCTGCGATCCACGAGGTCGTTTTGCCCGCCTTTGGCGGTAATGACCATATTTTCTGCTGTGGTCCGACTTCTTGGCGACGTTACCCGAGCCCGGGGCGGACGCCGAGTACCGCAGTGCCGACGCGTACATGTGTCGCTCCGGCGGCCACGGCCTGCTCGAGGTCCGCACTCATCCCTGCCGAGACCATGTTCGCAGCCGGATGGGCGCTGCGCAGGGCAGTCGACAAATCCATCAGCCGCCCGAACGCCGCCGGTTGGCGGCCCGCGTACGGGCCGGTGAGCGGGGCGACGGTCATCAGCCCGTCCAGCCGGAGCCCCGGAGCGTCCGCCACGAGGTTCCCCAACTCCTCGATCCCGCCGGGCCCCACGCCCCCGCGCGCGCCCCGGCCGCTCTCCTCCGCGTCGAGCGCGACCTGGATGAGGCAGCCCAGTTCGCGCTCCGCGCGGACCGCCCCCTTCGACAGAGCTGTGACGAGCTTGGGACGATCGACGGACTGCACGACATCGGCGTAACCGACCACGGAGCGGACCTTGTTGGTCTGCAACTGGCCGACGAAGTGCCAGGAAAGGGGCAGATCCGAACATGCCGCGGCCTTCGGCGCCGCGTCCTGGTCCCGGTTCTCGGCGACGTGCCGGACACCGAGTTCCGCCAGGATCCGCACGTCGCTCGCCGGATAGGTCTTGGTGACCACGATCAGGGTCACCTCTTCACGCTTGCGCCCCGCGGCCGTGCACGCCGCGGTGATGCGCTCTTCCACTTCCGCCAGATTCGCGGCGAGTTGCGCCTTACGGTCCGTCATGCCCCATCAGTCCAGCCAGACATAGCCCGCGAGCCGCCCGGTCGTGCGGTCCCGTCGGTAGGAGAAGTGGTCGTCCGACTCGATCGTGCACACCGGCGACTGCTCCCGGTCGCGCACCCCGAGCCGTTCCAGCTGCGCGTGCACACCGGCGGTCACGTCGACCGCGGGAGTGCCCCAGCTCGTCTCGGCGTACGCCGCGGGCTCGACGGCCGCGACCTCGGCGCGCATGGCGTCGGGCACCTCGTAGCACCGCCCGCAGACGGCGGGTCCGGTGCGGGCGACGATCCGGGACGGCTCGGCGCCGAGCTCCACCATCGCCGCGACCGCCGCGGGGACGACGCCGGCGACCATGCCGGGCCGCCCGGCGTGCGCTGCGGCCGCCACCCCGGCGACGGGGTCGGCGAGCAGCACCGGCGTGCAGTCGGCGGTGAGCACGGCGAGGGCGAGCCCGCGGCGGGTCGTGACGAGCGCGTCGACCTCGGGCACCGCCCGCTCCCCCCACGGTTCCTCGACCACGGCCACGTCCGCCTTGTGCACCTGGTTCATCCACACGACCCGAGCCGGGTCGAGTCCCAGGGATTTGGCGGCCAGTTCGCGGTTGGTGCGTACGGCGCCGGGGTCGTCGCCGACCGCTCCGCCGAGGTTGAGCTCCTCGTACGGAACGGCGCTCACTCCGCCCCACCGGTCGGTGAAGGCGAAGTGCGCGCCGCTCTGTGTGCTCGTTCCGGAGCGCGTTCCTATCACTTCAGGAAGTCCGGCACGTCCAGCTCTTCGGCCGCGCTGTCCGAGTAGGAGCGGGAAGGCGGGACCGGCGGGGACACGGGCAGTTCGTTCGTCGGCTCCGGAGCGGGCTCCGGGGCCTCCTTCGGGGTGACGCTGCCGAGCGAGCCGAAGGTGGGGCGGCTGTCGGAGGCCCGTACCGGGGTGGGCTCCTCGCGCTTGGCGGAGGAGGACCCGAGGACGGTGTCCCGCTTGGACGGCGGCTGGCCGCCGTCGAAGCCGGCGGCGATGACGGTGACCCGCACCTCGTCGCCGAGCGCGTCGTCGATGACCGCGCCGAAGATGATGTTGGCCTCCGGGTGGGCCGCCTCGCTGACCAGCTGGGCGGCTTCGTTGATCTCGAACAGGCCGAGGTCGGAGCCGCCGGAGATGGAGAGCAGCACGCCGCGTGCGCCGTCGATGGAGGCTTCGAGGAGGGGCGAGGAGATCGCCATCTCCGCCGCCGCCACCGCGCGGTCGTCGCCGCGGGCCGAGCCGATGCCCATGAGGGCCGAACCCGCCTCGGACATCACGGACTTGACGTCGGCGAAGTCGAGGTTGATCAGGCCGGGGGTGGTGATGAGGTCGGTGATGCCCTGAACACCCGACAGCAGGACCTGGTCCGCGGACTTGAACGCGTCCAGGACGGAGACCTGGCGGTCCGAGATGGAGAGCAGCCGGTCGTTGGGGATGACGATGAGGGTGTCGACCTCTTCGCGGAGTTCCGCGATGCCGTCCTCGGCCTGGTTGGCGCGGCGCCGCCCTTCGAAGGTGAAGGGGCGGGTGACCACGCCGATGGTGAGGGCGCCGAGCGAGCGGGCGATGTTGGCGACGACAGGTGCGCCGCCGGTGCCGGTGCCACCGCCCTCGCCGGCGGTGACGAAGACCATGTCGGCCCCCTTGAGGACCTCCTCGATCTCCTCGCGGTGATCCTCGGCCGCCTTGCGGCCGACGGCCGGGTTGGCTCCGGCGCCGAGTCCGCGGGTGAGTTCACGGCCCACGTCGAGTTTGACGTCGGCGTCGCTCATCAACAGAGCTTGCGCGTCGGTGTTGATGGCGATGAACTCGACGCCCTTGAGACCGACCTCGATCATCCGGTTGATGGCATTGACACCACCGCCGCCGACACCGATGACTTTGATGACTGCGAGGTAGTTCTGCGGTGCTGCCACGTCGAAGGCCTCTCGCCTCGAGTTACGTGTCGCCGCCTCGCTGTCTCGCGATCCGACGACTGATGCCGAATGGGACGGTCCGAACGCCGACCCGAACCCTAACGCTGAAGTTTAGGGTTACCAGTGTGTCTGTTCCTTGGACTCTTCCGAACAGGACACTAAGTCGACAAGTGGCGCACGTTCAACGAACACGCCGAACCTCCCGTTTTTCTTTTCACCCTATGTGATCAGGCGTAGCGCTGCCCAACCAGGGTGCTGGCCTGCGCGGATGTGCGTCAACTCCCCGATGACGCAGGGGCGGTGGGCACGCTCACGTCGAAGTCCCGGGCCTCGGGAGCTGCTTTCATGAGAGCGGTGAGCGTACGCGCCTTGGCGCGCCCCTTCTCGCCACTCCCCCACGTGACGGTGCGCCCGCCGCTCAGCTCCAGCGAGATCGAGTCGTACGAACGGACCTTGACGGTCCTGGTGTCGCGGGCGACGGCGGCCGGGATGTCCCCGGCGACGCGTACCGCCTCGCGCACCAGCCGGTCGGTGCCGAAGCGGCGCAGCCCGGCGGAGTGAGTGACCGTCAACTCCAGTGCGGGTACGCCCTTCGGGGGGCGCGAAACCGTGGCGAATCGCACGCCCTTGGCGTCGACTTCGACGTACTTGCCCCCCTTTTCACGGTTTTTGACGATCAACACCGGAGTGCGCTCGGTCACGTTCAGTCCGATTCCGTGGGGCCAGGAGCGGACCACGTCGACCGAGTCGATCCGGGGCAGCGCCTCGCGAAGCCGGGCCTCGATGGCGTCGGTGTCGACCGAGACGAGCGGGGAGCCGACCGGGACGTCGGCCGCCTCGCGCACCTGCTGCGGCGTGAGGACCCGCGTCCCGGTAACGGGCACCTGCTCGACGCGCAGCCAGTGGGAGCCGTACAGGACCCAGACGGAGGCGGCCCCGGTCAACACCACGGCCAGCAAAAGGATGATGAGCGTACGAGGGCGGGGCAGCCGCCCGGCGCGGGACGGCCGGGGCGGGCCGGACTCGGTCTTCTGCCGTTCGCCGCGTTCGGCGGTCGTCGGTCCGGCCACGCTCCCCTGCCTTCTGTCACGCGCGGTGGCGCGACGCAATCGCCTCGTACACCATGCCGACGAGCAGGTCGTCGGCGTCCCGGCGGCCGAACTCGCTGGCGGCACGGGACATCTCGAACAGCCGGTGCGGGTCGGCCAGCACGGGCAGCACGTTCGCCTGGATCCACTCCGGCGTCAGTTCCGCGTCGTCGACCAGCAGTCCGCCGCCCGCCTTCACCACCGGCTGGGCGTTGAGCCGCTGTTCGCCGTTGCCGATGGGCAGCGGGACGTAGGCGGCCGGGAGCCCGACGGCGGAGAGTTCGGCGACGGTCATCGCACCCGCGCGGCAGAGCATCATGTCGGCCGCCGCGTACGCGAGATCCATCCGGTCCACGTACGGTACCGGGATGTAGGGGGGCATCCCCGGCATCTGCTGGACCTGCGGCAGTTCGTTCTTCGGCCCGACCGCGTGCAGGATCTGGATGCCGGCCTGCTGGAGGTACGGAGCGACCTGCTGGACGACCTCGTTGAGGCGGCGGGCGCCCTGCGAGCCGCCGGAGACCAGCAGCGTCGGCAGGGCGGGGTCCAGACCGAAGGCGGCCCGTGCCTCGGGGCGCACGGCGGCCCGGTCCAGGGTGGCGATGGAGCGGCGCAGCGGGATGCCGATGTAGCGGGCGCCGCGCAGCTTGCTGTCCGGCGTCGAGACGGCCACCTGGGCCGCGTACCGGGAGCCGATCTTGTTGGCCAGGCCGGGGCGGGCGTTGGCCTCGTGGATGACGATCGGCACCCCGAGGCGCTTGGCGGCGAGGTAGCCCGGCAGGGCGACGTAGCCGCCGAACCCGACCA
The DNA here is from genome assembly GCF_042872045.1 of Streptomyces sp. NPDC005496. Taxonomy (NCBI): domain Bacteria; kingdom Bacillati; phylum Actinomycetota; class Actinomycetes; order Kitasatosporales; family Streptomycetaceae; genus Streptomyces; species Streptomyces sp. NPDC005496. The sequence continues at coordinate 78,905 of NZ_JBIAJQ010000020.1, read as the reverse complement.
CGGCGTCCGCCTTGGTGCGCTCCAGGATCTGCTCGGCGGCCTTGATCGTGCCGCGCAGCCGTCCGGGGACGGTGATCAGCTCGGGGGTGGGCTTGCGTGGCAGCGGCACGGCGGGGATGAGCGCGAGATCGTAGCCCCGCTCGGGCACCAGTCGGGTCTCAAGTCCGCGCTCCGTGCCCAGGGCCGTGATTCCCACGGTCGGGTCCTGCCTGCGCAGGGCGTCCGCGAGGGCGAGCGCGGGCTCGATGTGGCCGGCGGTCCCCCCACCGGCGAGTACGACATGCACCGAAATTCACCGCTCTCCGGACGAACGCGCCGTGGCGCGCCGTCGCATCGTGTTCCATCTCCGAGGCTCTGCGGAGCCTCTGACCGCAGCACGCTTTCTACCAAAGCGGGGTTGCCGCATGGCAAGCGCCGCCCGCGCAGCGGGCTCGTCGCGTGCGAAGGCGATCAGCAGCCCGATGGCGAACATGGTCGGCAGCAGGGCGGAACCCCCGTAGGAGAACAGCGGGAGCGGGACTCCGGCGATCGGCAGCAGGCCGAGCACCGCACCGATGTTGATCACGGCCTGGGCCGTGATCCAGGTGGTCACGCCACCCGCGGCATACCTGACGAAGGGGTCCTCCGTACGTCCGGCCACGCGGATACCCGCATAGCCTAGAGCCGCGAAGAGGGCGAGCACCGACAGCGTCCCTGACAGTCCCAGTTCCTCCCCGGTGATGGCGAAGATGAAGTCGGTGTGCGCTTCCGGCAGTTGACCCCATTTCTCCACACTCGCGCCGAGCCCGGATCCGAAGAGCCCGCCGGAGGCGAGGGCGTAGATGCCGTGCACGGCCTGCCAGCACTGGTCGTTCGGACCGGGATCGGTCGCGCCGATGCAGGCGAGCCGTGACATGCGGTTGGGGCTGGTCTTGATGAGGATGACGCCGATGGTCGCGGCGACGGCCAGGACGCCCGCGAAGAGCCGTGTGGGGGCACCCGCGAGCCACAGCAGGCCGAAGAGGATGGCGGTGAGGATGATCGCCGTTCCCATGTCGCCGCCGAGCATGATCAGTCCGAGCAGCATGAAGGCGACCGGGACCAGCGGCACCAGCATGTGCTTCCACTGGGTCAGCAGCCGCCGGTCCTCCTTGCGCGCGAGCAGGTCGGCGCCCCAGAGCACGAGCGCGAGCTTGCCGAACTCGCTGGGCTGGAGCTGGAAGGGGCCGCCGACGGAGATCCAGTTCTGGTTGCCGTTGACCGCCATCCCTATCCCCGGCACCTGCACCAGGACCATCAGGAAGACGGATCCGGCCAGTATCGGGTAGGCCAGCGCCCGGTGGAGCTTCACGGGCATCCGCGAGGCCAGCAGCAGCAGTCCGGTGCCGATCGCGGCGGCCAGGAACTGCTTGCGGAAGAAGTACGACCCCGGCAGCGACAGCTGGAGCGCCTTGATCATGGAGGCCGAGTAGACCATCACCAGGCCGAGCACGGTGATCAGCAGGGCGCTGCCGAAGATCAGGTAGTACGCGGTCAGCGGCCGGTCCCAGGCGCGGCGGGCGCGCACGACGAAGCCCCGCAGGGGGTTCTCACCCGGGGAGCGCGGGGCGGCGGGACGCCTGGCGGCCCGCTGCACGGGGGGTCGGCCGGTTCGGCTACTGGGCATCGGCGTCTCCGGGCCACAACGGTGTCACGCGTCCGTCCCTCCCAAAGGTCGCCCGGCAGGCGGCCGGGTCAGGCGCCGAGTCCGCGAACCGCCTCCGCGAACGCGTCACCGCGCTTGTTGTAGTTGGCGAACATGTCCATCGAGGCACAGGCCGGAGCCAGCAGGACCGTGTCCCCCGGCTCGGCGAGCCGCCTCGCCTCCTGGACCGCCGCGAGCATCGCCCCAGTGTCCGTCCGGTCCAGGTCGACGACCGGGACTTCGGGCGCGTGTCGCGCCAGCGCTTCCCGGATCAGGGCCCGGTCGGCGCCGATGAGCACCGCGCCCCGCAGCCGCTTCGCCGACTTGGCGACCAGTTCGTCGAAGGTGGCGCCCTTGGCGAGCCCGCCGGCGATCCACACGATCGACTCGTAGGCCGCCAAAGAGGCTTCCGTGGCATGGGTGTTGGTCGCCTTGGAGTCGTCGACGTACGCGACTCCGTCCACGTCGGCGACGTGCGCGATGCGGTGGGCGTCCGGACGGAAGGCCCGCAGTCCGTCGCGTACGGCCGCCGGGGGCACCCCGAAGGCACGCGCCAGGGCCGCCGCCGCAAGGGCGTTGGCGATGTTGTGCGGGGCGGGCGGGTCGACGTCGGAGACCTGCGCCAGCTCCTGCGCGTTCTTCTGCCGGTCCTCGACGAAGGCGCGGTCGACCAGGATGCCTTCCACGACGCCGAGTTGGGAGGGCCCGGGTGTGCCGAGCGTGAAGCCGATCGCCCGGCACCCCTCCTCGACGTCCGCCTCGCGCACCAGGTCCTCGGTGGCCTTGTCGGCCACGTTGTAGACACAGGCGACCCGATTCCCCTCGTACACACGGCCCTTGTCGGCGGCGTACGCCTCCATGGAGCCGTGCCAGTCGAGGTGGTCGGGCGCGAGGTTCAGGACGACCGCGGAGTGGGCGCGCACGGAGGGCGCCCAGTGCAGCTGGTAGCTGGAGAGTTCGACGGCGAGCACGTCGTACGGCTCGTCGCCGAGGACCGCGTCCAGCAGCGAGACGCCGATGTTGCCGACGGCCGCGGTGCGCAGCCCGGCCGCCTTGAGGATCTCGGCGAGCATCTGGACGGTCGTCGTCTTGCCGTTGGTGCCGGTGACCGCGAGCCAGGGCGCCGCGTCGGGCCCGCGCAGCCGCCAGGCCAACTCGACATCGCCCCAGACCGGGACGCCCGCCTCGGCGGCCGCGGTGAACAGCGGCTTGTCGGGCTTCCAGCCGGGGGCGGTGACGACGAGTTCGGTGCCCGCGGGCAGGGTCGCCCCGTCGCCGAGGCGCACGGTGACCCCGAGCGCCTCCAGCTCCGCCGCCTGGGCCCGCGCACGCTCGTCGTCGCCGTCGTTGACGACCGTGACGACGGCGCCGAGGCCGTGCAGCACGCGGGCCGCCGGGATGCCGGAGACGCCGAGCCCGGCGACGATGACGTTCTTCCCCTGCCAGTCGGTCACTTCTTGGCTGCCCATCCCGCGTAGAAGAGGCCGAGACCGACGATCACGCACATGCCCTGGATGATCCAGAAGCGGACCACCACCAGGACCTCGGACCAGCCCTTGAGTTCGAAGTGGTGCTGCAGTGGCGCCATGCGGAAGACGCGCTTGCCGGTGAGGCGGAAGGAGCCGACCTGGATGACCACCGACATGGTGATCAGGACGAACAGGCCGCCGAGCAGCGCGAGCAGGAACTCCGTGCGGGAGCAGATCGCGAGGCCGGCAAGCGCGCCGCCGAGGGCCAGCGAGCCGGTGTCGCCCATGAAGATCTTGGCGGGTGAGGTGTTCCACCACAGGAAGCCGAAGCAGGCGCCCATGAGGGCGGCGGCCACCACGGCCAGGTCGAGCGGATCGCGCACCTCGTAGCAGGCGCCCGGGTTGGTGAGGGCCTGCGCGTTGGCGCAGGACTCCTGGAACTGCCAGACGCCGATGAAGGTGTAGGCGCCGAAGACCATGACGGAGGCGCCGGTGGCGAGGCCGTCCAGACCGTCCGTCAGGTTCACGCCGTTCGACATCGCGAGGATCATGAACAGCGCCCAGACCACGAACAGCACCGGGCCGATGGACCAGCCGAAGTCCTGCACGAAGGAGAGCTTCGTGGAGGCGGGGGTGTTGTTGCGGTTGTCCGCGAACTGCAGGGAGAGCACGGCGAAGGAGACGCCGACGATCAGCTGGCCGGCCATCTTGGCCTTGGCCCGCAGACCGAGCGACCGCCGCTTGACGATCTTGATGTAGTCGTCCAGGAAGCCCACCAGGCCCATGCCGGCCATCAGGCCGAGGACCAGCAGGCCGGAGAAGGTGGGCGCGTAGCCCGTGATCACCTTGGACAGGAAGTACGCGATGATCGTCGCCAGGATGAAGGCGATACCGCCCATGGTAGGCGTACCGCGCTTGCTGTGGTGCTCGCGCGGGCCGTCGTCACGGATGTACTGGCCGTAGCCCTTGCGGGCAAGGAGCTTGATCAGCAGCGGAGTGCCGACCAGGGTCAGGAACAGGCCAATGACTCCCGCGAACAGGATCTGCTTCATCATCGGGCGGAAACCTCACCCTCGGCACCGGGCTCGAGCAGCGCCAGCGCCACCCGTTCCAGCCCGACCGACCGGGACGCCTTCACGAGTACGACGTCCCCTGGGCGCAGCTCGCTGCGCAACAGGTCGACAGCCGCCTGTGCGTCGGACACGTGCACCGACTCCTCACCCCACGAACCCTCGTTATATGCGCCCAGTTGCAGCCAGGACGCTTCCCTGCCCCCGACCGCGACGAGCTTGCTGACGTTGAGCCGGACGGCGAGCCGTCCGACCGCGTCGTGCTCGGCGAGCGCCTCGTCCCCGAGCTCGGCCATCTGACCGAGCACCGCCCAGGTCCGCCGCCCCTTGCCCATCGCCACGAGCGCGCGCAGGGCGGCTCGCATGGACTCGGGGTTCGCGTTGTAGGCGTCGTTGACGACCGTCACGCCGTCCGGGCGCTCGGTGACCTCCATGCGCCAGCGGGAGAGGGAGCCCGCCTCGGAGAGCGCACGGGCGATCTCGTCTGCGGACATGCCCAGCTCATGGGCGACGGCGGCCGCGGCGAGCGCGTTCGACACGTGATGCTCACCGTACAGGCGCATGGTCACATCGCTGCACCCGGAGGGTGTGCGAAGGCTGAAGCTGGGCTGTCCGGTCTCCGTGAGACGGACGTTCTCGCCACGTACGTCCGCTTCGTCGGACTCTCCGAAGAGGAGCACGCGCGCTTTCGTCCGGGACGCCATGGCGCGTACGAGGGGATCGTCGGCGTTGAGGATCGCGGCGCCGTCCTCGGGCAGGCTCTCCACCAACTCGCCCTTGGCCTGGGCGATCTGCTCCCGGCCGCCGAACTCGCCGATGTGGGCGGAGCCGACGTTCAGGACGAGCCCGACCTTCGGCGGGGTCAGTTGGGTGAGGTAGCGGATGTGCCCGATACCGCGCGCGCCCATCTCCAGCACGAGGAACCTGGTCTCCTCGGTGGCGCTGAGCGCGGTCAGCGGCAGCCCGATCTCGTTGTTGAGCGAGCCGGGCGTGAAGACGGTCGGCGCCTTGCTCCGCAGCACCTGGGCGATCAGGTCCTTGGTGCTGGTCTTGCCCGCGGAGCCGGTGAGGGCCACGAGGGTCGCGCCGAGCCGTTCGACGACGTGGCGGGCGAGGGCGCCGAGGGCCCACTGCACGTCGTCCACGACGATCGCGGGCACCCCCACCGGCCGCGAGGCCAGTACGGCGACCGCGCCGGCCTCGACGACCGAGCGGGCGTAGTCGTGGCCGTCCGCGCGTTCGCCGACGAAGGCGACGAAGAGGCTGCCGGGCTCCACTTCACGGGAGTCCCTGACGACGGGTCCGGTGACCTGTACCGCCGGATCCGGTATGTCGTGCGTCTGCCCGCCGACGACTGCTGCGATCTCGGCGAGAGAGAGGGCGATCACAAGTTCATCCCTGGGTCTTCTGGATAGCTTCGCGAAGCACCTGGCGGTCGTCGAAGGGACGGACCACTCCGGCGATGTCCTGGCCCTGCTCGTGGCCCTTGCCCGCGACCAGCACGGTGTCGCCCGGCTGTGCGAGGGCGACGGCCGCGGCGATGGCGGCGGCCCGGTCCTCGAAGACCGCGACGTCGCCGCGCCGGTGCGCCGGGACCTCCGCGGCACCGGCGAGCATCGTGGCGAGGATCGCCAGCGGGTCCTCCGAGCGGGGGTTGTCCGATGTCAGTACGGCGGTGTCGGCCAGCCGGGCCGCCGCGGCGCCCATCGGCTTGCGCTTGGTCGTGTCGCGGTCGCCGCCGCAGCCGAGCACGATGTGCAGGCGGCCCTCGGTGACCTTGCGCAGGGCGCGCAGCACCGATTCGACGGCGTCCGTCTTGTGGGCGTAGTCGACCACCGCCAGGTAGGGCTGGCCCTCGTCCACGCGCTCCAGCCGGCCCGGTACGCCGGGTACCGCGGCGATGCCGTCCGCGGCGCCCTGCGGGTCGATCCCGGCGACGGCGAGGGAGACGATCGCGGCGAGGGTGTTGGCCACGTTGAAGGTCCCGGCGAGCGGCGACCTCGCCGTGATCCGCTCCTCCTTCGGGCCGACCACGGTGAACGTCGAGTCCATGGGCCCGACTTGGACGTCCTCGGCCCGCCAGTCGGCGTCCGGGTGTCCCTCCGCGGAGAAGGTGACGACCGGGACGGTGGCCTGCCCGACCAGCCGGCGCCCGTACTCGTCGTCGAGGTTGACCACGCCCAGCCGGCTGCGTTCCGGTGTGAACAGCTGCGCCTTGGCCTGGAAGTAGTCCTCCATCCCGGAGTGGAACTCCATGTGCTCCGGGCTGAGGTTGTTGAAGACGGCGACGTCGAAGACGCAGCCGTCGACCCGGCCGAGGACCAGCGCGTGGCTGGAGACCTCCATGGCGACCGCCTCGACCCCGCGTTCGCGCATGACCGCGAACAGGGCCTGCAGGTCGGTGGCTTCGGGGGTGGTGCGCTCGGACTTGATGCGCTCGTCGCCGATGCGCATCTCGACCGTGCCGATGAGGCCGGTGGAGCGGACCGTCTTCAGACCGCCCTCGACGAGGTACGCCGTGGTGGTCTTGCCCGAGGTGCCGGTGATGCCGATCTGGAGCAGGTCGCGTCCGGGGTGGCCGTAGATCGTGGCGGCCAGCTCGCCCATCTGCCGGCGCGGCTCGTCGACGACGAGCACCGGCAGACCGGTGGCCGCGGCGCGCTCGGCGCCCTCGGGGTCGGTCAGCACGGCGGCGGCGCCGAGGCCCGCCGCCTGCGTCACGAAGTCGGCACCGTGCAGGCGGGCGCCGGGCAGCGCCGCGTACAGGTCCCCGGGGCGCACGGCACGGGAGTCGTGCGTGATGCCCGTGATGTCCGCGTCCGAAGCCGGGACGGGGGCGCCCAGCTGATCGGCGAGCTCCGCGAGGGGTGTGGCGGAGATCCGAACCGGTCGCGGCGGCCCCGGATATGTCACAGGAGCGCCCTTCTGGGTGGTTTGGGACTGATCAGCGTGTGGCACGGCGGTGAGCGTACCGGGCGTGGGCCCGCCGGAGCGAAGCGAGGGGCGTGGCGGGCCGTGGTTCCCGTGGTCGGGAGTGATCGTTGTCACGAGCTGGTTCCTGGTCGGTGTTCCGGGTGGTGCCGGGATGTCCGGTCGGTGCTGATCAGGGCGTGGGGCCGGCGGTTCAGGGGGCGAAGCCGACCGGCAGTCTGGCGGGCTGGGTCCCGGTGGGCGGGATCTGGAGGGTCTTGAGCGCGAACTCCATCACCTGCTTGTAGATGGGTCCGCAGATCTGCCCGCCGAAGTAGCTGCCCCTGGTCGCGTTCTGGATCGCGCAGTAGACGGTGATCCGGGGCTTGTCCGCGGGCGCGAATCCGGCGAACGACGACGTGTAGCCGTGGTACTTGCCGGTGGCCGGATCCACGCGGTTGGCCGTACCCGTCTTGCCCGCCACCCGGTAGCCGGGGATGCGCGCCTTGGTGCCGGTGCCCTCCTCGTCGTCCACGACGGACTCCAGCATCTGGGCGAGGGTCTTCGCGGTCTTCTCGCTCACGACCCTGGTCTTCTTGGGCTTCGGGGACGGTGTGAAGCGCCCGTCGGGTCCCTTCGCGCCGCGCACGAGGGTCGGCTCGACGCGTACGCCGCCGTTGGCGATCGTCGAGTAGACGGAGGCCGCCTGCATCGCGTTGATCGACACGCCCTGGCCGAAAGGGATCGTGTACTGCTGCGAGGTGGACCACTTGTCGGCGGGCGCGAGGATGCCCTTGGTCTCGCCGGGGAAGCCGAGTCCGGTGGGGCGGCCGATGCCGAACTTGCGCAGGTACGAGTAGAGGACCCGGTTGGCCTGCTTCTGCGTCTTGCCGAGCTGGCCGGTGGCCAGGATGGTGCCGATGTTGCTGGACTTGGCGAGGACGCCGTTCAGCGTCAGGTTCCAGGTCGGGTGGTCGATGTCGTCCTGGAAGAGCCGGTCGCCGCGGTGCAGCCGGTTCGGCACCACCACGTGCGTCGCCGGTGTGGCGACGTTCTCCTCCAGCACCGCGGCCATCGACATGACCTTGGCGGTGGAGCCGGGCTCGTACGCGTCCTGGAGGGCCGCGTTGCCCAGCGCCGCCGAGCTGGCCTGCGAGAGGTCGTTCGGGTCGAAGCCGGGCGAGTTGGCCATGGCGAGGATCTCGCCGGTCCGGGCGTCCTGCACCATCACGTACCCGCGGTCCGCCCCCGACTTCTTCACCTGCTCGGAGATGGCGTTCTGCGCGGCCCACTGGATGTCGCGGTCGATCGTCAGCTCGACGTCGGACCCGGCGACGGCGGGCGTCTCGGTGGAGCCGGCGGTGGGCACCTGGCGCCCGCCGGACTGGGCGTAGCGGATCTTGCCGTCCTTGCCGGCGAGTTCCTCGTTCAGCTGCTGCTCGACTCCGCCGCCGCCCTTGCCGTCGGCGTTGACCCAGCCCAGTATCCCGGCGGCGAGCTCGCCGTTCGGGTACACGCGCTTGCTGGCGGGGACCGCGAGGACGCCGGCGAGGACGTTGACCGTGCTCTCGTCGGTCTCCGACTTCGCCGCGAGCGTGGTCTTCAGATCCTTGATCTGCTTCCAGACCTGGGGCGTCTGGCGGTGTGCCAGCAGCGTGTAGCGGGTGTTCTTCGCCCGCAGCTTCCCGGCGACGGTGTCCATGTCCTGGCCGAGGATCGGGGCGAGGAGCGCCGCCGCCTGCTCGGGCGCGTCCGTGGCCTTCGTGGTCTCGGGCGTGAACATGGTCGGGTCGGCGGTGATGTCGTAGGCGTCGACGCTGGTGGCGAGTTCCACGCCGTTGCGGTCCGTGATCCCGCCGCGCTCGGCGGCCAGGGTGCGTCCGACGTACCGGTTCTGCTCGGCCTTCGCGGCGTACGCGCTCGCGTCCACGGCCTGCACCTGGAGCAGCCGGACGACGAACGCCACCATGACCAGGGTCAGCGCCAGGCTCACCATGCGCAGGCGGGGGCGCGGGCTGCCGAGCCGGATGACGCGCGGGCCGCCGGGGCGGGGAGCGGGACGGCGCGCGGGGCGGGCACCGGGTCCCGGACGGCGCCGGCCGTCGGGGCGGGCGGGCCGGGCCGGTCCTGGCACGCGGCGGCGCGGCGGTTCCCTGTCGGACACTTCCGTCACCTGCCGGGGGTTGTGAAGGGCTCTGCGGACGGGGCGGGGGTGGTGGGCGGCGCGGTGGGCGCCGCCGTGAAGAAGAACTGCGCGGAGGGATCGCCCGGGGCCGGCGAGGGGGTCGGCGTGGGGCTGGGCAGCGGCTGCGGCACGGGGACGATGGCCTCGGGCGGCAGGACCACCGGGTCGCGGAGCGAGGACCGTTCGGCGGCCGCGCCCGGGACGCCCTTGACGGTGCCGTCGGGGTCGAGGAAGGCCGGGTCGCCGCCGGGGACCATGCCCAGTTCACGGGCGCGGCGCTGGAGGGCGTCGGGGGCCGAGTAGGAGTCCACGTCCCGCTGGAGCTCCTGCTCCTCGTCCGTGAGGCTCTTCGTCTCCTTCTGGAGGTCGTCGAGCCTGAACGACCCTTCGCTCAGCGCGGAGTTCAGCACGAGGAGCCCGATGAGGCCGCCGCCGAGGAGCAGCACGACCAGCAGCACGAAGGGGGTACGGGCGGCCTGGCCCGCGCCGGTGGGCAGCAGCCGCGCGAGCCGGGCCGCGCGTCCCCTGAGCTGGGGTTTCCTACGCACGGACCCTCCCGGTCTGTGTGGGTTTCCGGCTCACTCGCGCTCCCCCTTCGTGTGCCTCACACGGTTTCCTTCCCGCGCCTCACTCGGCGTCCTCGCGGATGCGCTGAGCCCCGCGCAGCCGGGCGGGAGCCGCCCGCCGGTTCTCGGCGATCTCCTCCTCGGTGGGAAGTTCGGCACCGCGGGTGAGGAGCTTGAGCCGCGGCTGGTAGCGCTCGGGGACGACCGGCAGGCCGGGCGGCGCGGTGGAGGCGGCGCCGGCGGCGAACACCTGCTTCACCAGCCGGTCCTCCAGGGAGTGGTACGACAGCACCGCGATGCGCCCGTCGACGGCGAGCGCCTTCACGGCCGCGGGGATCGCCCGCTCCAGGACGGTCAGTTCGCCGTTGACCTCGATGCGCAGGGCCTGGAAGGTCCGCTTGGCGGGGTTGCCGCCGGTGCGCTTGGCGGCCTGCGGCAGCGCGTCGCGGATGAGCTCGACGAGCCGGGCGCTGTTGCTGAAGGGCTCCTTGTCGCGTTCGCGCACGACCGCGGACACGATCCGCTTGGCCTGCTTCTCCTCGCCGTACGCCCGCAGGATGCGCACGAGTTCGCCCGGCGGGTAGGTGTTGAGCACCTCGGCGGCGCTGATGCCGGTCGTCTGGTCCATGCGCATGTCGAGCGGGGCGTCCTGCGCGTAGGCGAACCCCCGGTCGGCCTCGTCCAGTTGCATGGAGGAGACGCCGAGGTCGAACAGCACGCCCTGCACCTTCGGCAGGTCCAGCCGGTCGAGGACGTCGGGGAGTTCGTCGTAGACCGCGTGCACGAGGGTGGCGCGGTCCCCGTAGGGGGCGAGCCGCTCTCCGGACAGGCGCAGCGCCTCCTTGTCCCGGTCGAGGGCGACGAGGCGGGCGTCGGGGAAGCGGGTGAGGAGGGCCTCGCTGTGGCCGCCGAGGCCGAGGGTGCAGTCGACGACCACCGCTCCGGGCCGCTCCAGCGCGGGCGCCAGCATGTCCAGGCACCGCTGGAGCATCACCGGGACATGTCGACTCTGGCTCAAGGGGCCCTCTCAGGTCCGGCGCCGTCGTACGCACTGCCGGGTCCCCTCCCGCTCGTGGAAGGGGAGGTCCGCCGGCGCCTGGTGAGTGGCGTCAGCCGACCGGGAGCGGGAGGAGGCCGAGCCGTACGTACGCGCGGCGCACGCGGGGAGGGCCCGGAAACCACCGGGTCCTCCGGGTAAAAAGTCCAGCGGGGAGAACCTCGCCTCCCGCTTCGCGTCACTTTAGTCCACGGTGTCTCGCGGTCAATCAACCGGCATGCGCGTCGTGGGCCGCCCTCCCCTCGAAGCGGCGAACCGGTCGAAATCACCCGTTCGGGGGTGCCGCCACCGCCCGTGTGGATTACCTCACAACAAGCCACGATGGCGTTCTTTGTCCTCTCTCACAGCAGGACCACGCCCCGGGTGACCAGTAACGTCTTGGGCATGACGACTTCTGCATCCGTGCCCACAGAGCCCGAAGACGCCATAGCGGCCCGTGGCTCCGTCACCGACCGGCTCATCGAGGCGAACGAGCAGTACGCGGCCGCCTTCAGCGACCCCGGAATGGACGCCCGCCCCGTGCTCCAGGTCGCCGTGGTCGCGTGCATGGACGCCCGGCTCGACCTGCACGCCGCTCTCGGCCTGGAACTGGGCGACTGCCACACGATCCGCAACGCGGGCGGCGTGGTCACCGACGACGTGATCCGCTCCCTCACGATCAGCCAGCGAGCGCTCGGCACGCGCAGTGTCGTCCTCATCCATCACACGGGCTGCGGTCTGGAGTCCCTCACCGAGGAGTTCCGGCACGACCTGGAGATGGAGGTCGGCCAGCGTCCGGCCTGGGCGGTCGAGGCGTTCCGGGACGTCGATCAGGACGTACGGCAGTCGATGCAGCGGGTGCGTACCTCGCCGTTCCTGCTGCACACCGGGGACGTGCGGGGCTTCGTCTTCGACGTGAAGACGGGTCTGCTGCGCGAGATCGACCCCGCCTAGCGGCCCCTCGCGGCTCCCGTGCGAGGCTCACCGCGGGGAAACCTCGACAAGATCCGGTGCCCAAAAGGTCGTAAGACGTGACATAGCACGGTCAGTTGTCCACAGTCGAGTGACACGAACCGGTAACGGCAACAAGAATGCGGGTGTGGCGTCACGCGGAACTTTTCGCGCGTGGTGTCCGTGTTTCGGGGTGGGCCGGTCCGCATCGCAGCGTCGGCCCGAGAACGGGCCGAGGAGGGCCGGGTGACGACCTATGACGATCGAGCGAGCCTTACGGATCTGACCGCCACTGCGGAGCGAGTCCGCAGTTCGGTGGAAGGAGTGATCGAGGGCAAGCCTGAGGTCGTACGGCTTTCGCTGACCGTGCTGCTCGCCGAGGGACATCTTCTGATCGAGGATGTCCCCGGCGTCGGCAAGACGATGCTGGCCAAGGCACTGGCGCGGTCCATCGACTGCTCGGTGCGGCGTATTCAGTTCACGCCCGACCTGCTGCCCTCGGACATCACCGGTGTGTCCATCTGGGACCAGCAGCGCCGGGACTTCGAGTTCAAGCCGGGGGCGATCTTCGCGCAGATCGTGATCGGCGACGAGATCAACCGCGCCTCCCCGAAGACCCAGTCGGCCCTCCTGGAGTCCATGGAGGAGCGCCAGGTCACCATCGACGGCCAGACCTACGAGCTGCCGAGCCCCTTCATGGTGGTGGCCACGCAGAACCCGGTCGAGATGGAGGGCACCTATCCGCTGCCCGAGGCCCAGCGCGACCGCTTCATGGCCCGGGTCTCCATCGGCTATCCCAGCGCGGAGGCCGAGCTCCAGATGCTGGACGTGCACGGCGGGATCTCCCCGCTGGACGACCTCCAGCCGGTGGCGCACGCGCACGACATCGTGAAGCTGATCGACGCGGTCCGCACGGTCCACGTCGCGGACCCCGTCCGGCGCTACGCGGTGGACCTGGTCGCGGCCACCCGCACCCACCCGGACCTCAGACTCGGGGCCTCGCCGCGTGCCACGCTGCACCTGCTGCGCGCCGCGAAGGCCTCCGCCGCCCTCAGCGGCCGGGACTACGCCCTGCCGGACGACCTCCAGGCACTCGCCGTGGCGGTCCTGGCGCACCGGCTGCTGCCCACGGCCCAGGCGCAGCTGAACCGCCGTACGGCCGAGCAGGTCGTCCAGGAGATCCTCCAGCGCACCCCCGTCCCCTCGGCCCCGCAGCCCCCGAGCGGGTTCCCCGTGGGCCGTGGCGCGCCCGCCTTCGACCAGCAGCCGCCGCGGAGGCTGTGATGACGTCCGGCGGGACGGGCCACGCGGAGGAGTCCCAGGGCGGACTGCGCACGGCGCTCGCCGGGCTCACCACGCGCGGGCGTTCCTTCCTGGCCGCCGGGGTGGCGGCCGCCGTCTGCGCGTACGTCCTCGGGCAGAGCGATCTGCTACGGGTCGGCCTGCTGCTGGCGGTGCTGCCGCTGGTCTGCGCGACCGTGCTGTACCGCACCCGCTACCGGGTCGCGGGCAGCCGCCGCCTCTCCCCCGCGCGCGTGCCCGCCGGTTCCGAGGCCCGCGTCCACCTGCGGATGGACAACGTCTCGCGGCTGCCCACGGGCCTGCTGATGCTCCAGGACCGGGTGCCGTACGTGCTCGGTCCGCGTCCCCGGTTCGTCCTGGACCGCGTCGAGGCGGGCGGTCACCGCGAGGTGTCGTACCGCGTGCGGTCGGACCTGCGCGGACGCTATCCGCTCGGCCCGCTCCAGCTGCGGCTCACCGACCCCTTCGGGATGTGCGAGCTGACCCGGTCCTTCTCGACGCACGACACCCTGACGGTCATCCCGCGCGTGGAGCCGCTGCCGCCGGTGCGGCTGAGCGGGGAGGCGAAGGGGTACGGCGACGGGCGGCAGCGCTCGCTCGCGCTGGCCGGCGAGGACGACGTCATACCGCGCGGCTACCGGCACGGGGACGACCTGCGCCGGGTGCACTGGCGGCTCACCGCGCGCTACGGCGAGCTGATGGTGCGCCGCGAGGAGCAGCCGCAGCGCGCCCGCTGCACGGTGCTGCTGGACACCCGGGGCATCGCCTTCGCCGGCGCCGGCCCGGACTCGGCCTTCGAGTGGGCGGTGTCGGGCGCCGCGTCCACGCTGGTCCACATGCTCGAACGGGGTTTCTCGGTGCGGCTGCTGACGGACACGGGCAGTTCGGTGCCCGGTGAGGGCGCCGACGGTTTCGCGGGTGCCAGCCAGGAGTCGGCGGACGCGGCGGGGCTGATGATGGACACCCTCGCCGTGGTCGACCACTCCGACGGCGCGGGACTCTCCCGCGCCTACGACGTGCTGCGCGGGGGCGGCGAGGGTCTGCTGATCGCCTTCCTCGGCGACCTGGACGAGGAGCAGGCCACGGTGCTGGCCAAGATGCGCCAGCGCAGCGGCGGTGCCGTCGCCTTCCTGCTGGAGAGCGACGGGTGGGTGCGCGGTCCGGGCACCGCCCCCGGTTCGCCGGACCGGAGCGGGGAGCGGCTACGGATGCTGCGCGAGGCGGGCTGGACCGCCGTGACGGTGCCGCGGGGGGCCGCCTTCGCCGACCTGTGGCGGCAGGCGGACCAGCAGCGCACGAGGGCCGCGGTGACGGGCGGCACGACGGGGGGCGGCTCATGAGCGGGCGCGCGCGATTGGCGTTGTGCGCCGCGGCGGCGACACTGATGGCGTCCTGCGCGCTGCTGCCGCTCGTCGACCCGGCGACGTGGATCCTCCAGGCGGCGATGCTGCTGGCCGTGCAGACCGGGGTCGGCGCGCTGGCCCGGCGGGTCCCGCTGGCCCGTGCGCTGACGGTGGCCCTCCAGGCGCTGGTGACGCTGATGCTGCTGACGCTGGCCTTCGCCCGGGAGCAGGCCTTCGCCGGGCTGATCCCGGGGCCCCAGGCGCTCCACCGGCTGACGGAGCTGCTCCAGGCGGGCACGGACGACGTGGGGCGGTACGCGATCCCCGCGCCGCTGTCCGACGGCATCCGGCTGATGCTGGTCGGCGGCGTGCTGGTGATCGGTCTCGCGGTGGACGCGCTGGCCGTGACGTTCCGCAGCGCCGCCCCGGCCGGGCTGCCGCTGCTCGCGCTGTACTCGGTCGCCGCGGGCCTGTCGGACGGCGGCACGGCCTGGCTGTGGTTCCTGCTCGCGGCCTGCGGCTATCTGACGCTGCTGCTGGCCGAGGGCCGGGACCGGCTCTCGGCCTGGGGCCGTGTCTTCGGCGGCGGGCCCCGCGCCCCCGGCATGGACACGGGGGGCGGCTCGGTCGCGCCGGTCCGCACCGGCCGGCGCATCGGCGCGGTGGCCCTCGGCATCGCACTCGTGGTGCCGTTCGGCCTGCCCGCCCTGGACGGCGGCCTGCTGGACGGCGCCGGGAAGGGTGTCGGGTCGGGCACCGGTGGCGGCGGCACGATCTCCGCGGTGAACCCGCTGGTCTCCCTGCGCGACAGCCTCAACGTGAACGAGGACCGCCAGGTCATGTCGTACCGGACCAACACGAAGGACACCCAGGACCTGTACCTGCGGATCGTCTCCCTGGACGAGTTCGACGGCACGGCGTGGAAGCCGGCCCAGCGCCGCATCCAGGCGGTGCCCGACACCTTCCCGACCCCCATCGGCCTCGGCCCGGATGTCCGCAGGAGCGAGATCAGGACCCGGATCTCCGCGGCCGACTGGTACGCGCAGGACTGGCTGCCGATGCCCTACCCGGCCAGCAGCGTGGACATCGACGGCAACTGGCGCTACGAGCCGCTGGGCCGCACGCTCGTCGGCGACCACGGGCAGAACACCCGGGGCGCGCTGTACGAGGTCTCCAGTCTGATCGTGCAGCCGACCGCGGAGCAGCTGGCGGCGGCCCCGCAGGCGCCGGAGGCCCTCCAGCGCGAGTTCACCAAGGTCCCCGAGTCGCTGCCGCCCGAGGTGGCGCGGACCGCGCTGAAGGTCACCGAGGGCGCCGCGAACGACTACGAGAAGGCGGTCGACCTCCAGGACTACTTCGCCGTGAACGGCGGCTTCACCTACGACACCCAGGTGCAGGTCGGCAGCGGCTCGGCGGCGATCGCGCGCTTCCTCAAGGAGAAGGAGGGCTTCTGCGTCCACTTCTCCTTCGCGATGGCCTCGATGGCCCGCACCCTCGGCATCCCGGCCCGGGTCGCGGTGGGATTCACTCCCGGCTCCCCGCAGGCGGACGGCTCGATGTCGGTGGGCCTGCGGGACGCCCACGCCTGGCCCGAGCTGTACTTCGAAGGGGTGGGCTGGACCCGCTTCGAGCCCACCCCCAACCGGGGCACGGTGCCGGAGTACACGCAGGCGGACACCCCGGGCAACAGCGTCCCGTCGGCGCCGAGGCCGTCCGAGTCGGCCTCCACGGCCCCGTCCGCCGCGCCGTCGGCGAGCGAGAGCTGCTCGGTCCAGCAGAAGAAGCTGGACGCGTGCGCGACCGAGTCCGCCCTGGCGGCGCCCGGCTCGGGCGACAGCGGACGGCCCTGGTGGCTGTGGCCGCTGGTCGGGCTGGCCGGGCTCGCGCTGCTGGCGGTGCCGTTCCTGCCGATGCTGTGGCGGATACGGACGCGGTCGGTGCGGCTCGGGGCGCACGGGCGTACGGAGGACGCGATGGCCGCCCACGCCCTCGCGGCCTGGCAGGAGGTCATCGACACGGCCTGGGACCACGGCATCGGGCCCGACGACTCCCTGACGCCGCGCGGCGCCGCGGCCCGGATCGTCCGGCTGGGTCGTCTGGACCCGGACGCGGAGGCGGCGGTGCACCGGCTGGCGTCGACGGTGGAGCAGGTCCTGTACGCGCCGCGGCCCCGCCCGGTACCGGGACTGGCGGAAGACGCCCGCCGCGTGGCGGACGCGCTCCACGCGTCGGTGAGCCGTCCGACGCGGCTGCGCGCACTGCTGGCACCGCGCTCGGCCGTCCGGGTGGCCTGGGCCGCCTCGGCCCGCTGGACGGCTCTGCTCGCCTCGCTCTCGGCCCGGCGCGCGACCCTGCTGCGACGCCCCTCGGGGCAGAACGGCTGAGGTCACCGGCAGTGTCGCAGCGGCCCCCCCCCCGCCGGGTGGGGGGCCGCTGCCGGATCGTGCGGGGCGACGGCACCGCGCCGAACACGGCCCTCGCGCTCCACGGCCTACGCGCACCAGGCACGGCCCTCGGGCTCCACGGGGTGCCCCGCACCAGACACGGCCCTCGGGCTCCACAGGGTGCCCCACACCAGACACGGCCCTCGCGCTCCACGGCCTACCCGCACCAGGCACGGCCCTCGCGCTCCACGGCCTACCCGCACCAGGCACGGCCCTCGGGCTCCACGGGCTGTGCGCGCCAAGCCACCGCCCTCGCGCTCCCCTGGCTGCGCGCGCCAGGCATCGGCTTCGCGCTCGACGGGGTGCGCCCGCGCGCCGGGCGGGCGGGTCACGGCGGGCACGCTCCTCGGGGCGACTGCCGGCCCGGCCGTCCCCGCGGCCGACGCCGCCGTCCGTCCCGCGGGCGCAGGATGCAGGCATGCGTGAGGGGGTGTCCTGCCCCGGTGGGCAGGACACCCCCTCACGCGATGTCCGTGGCGTCGGCCTGGGCCGAACGACAGGCGCTAGTGGCCCTGCTCGTCCCGGCGGCGCTGCCAGCGTTGTTCGATGCGGTCCATCATGGAGCGGCGCTGCCGCGGCTGACGGCGGGCACCCGGCGCACCCGCGGCCGGCTGCTCACCCGGTTTGGGGGCCTTGCGCCAACCGGTGACGGCGAGCACGGCGCAGCCCAGCATGACGAGGAAACCCACCACGCTGATCCAGATCTGCTGTGCGACCATTCCGGCCATGAGGAGCGCGATACCCACCAGAAAGCCCGCGACCGCCTGGTAGACCCGTCGCCGGGTGTACGTACGCAGCCCGCTTCCCTCAAGCGCTGTCGCGAACTTGGGATCTTCGGCGTACAGCGCTCGCTCCATCTGCTCGAGCATTCGCTGCTCGTGCTCCGAGAGCGGCACGGAGTCCTCCTCATCGTGCAGTCGCCGGGGCGACTGGGGGTCCCCTTCAGGATAGGCAGGGAATCGCCCCCGTGAAACCCGCCCCTCTACGCCAATTGGCCAACCGGAACCCGCCACGGCGGTCCGGCTCGCTGAAGCGTGCATTCCCCAGCGGCCGACCCGTCATGCCGGGTGGTCTCCCTCGATCATACGGCGCAGAGCGTCCGATCGGAGGGCCTGTGGCGTACTCCATCTGCCGCCCCGGCCCTGATCAGCGGCGCGTCACGGCAGGCGGCTCACGCCCCGTCGGCACCCCGGTGCTCACCCAGCACATGGAGCTGCGTGGCCACGGAGTGGAACGCGTCCAGCTCGGCCGCCGCGGCCTCCAGCTTCAGCAGGGCCTCCAGGGCGCCCGGCTCGGTGTCCACGAGGACGCCCGGGACCAGGTCGGCGAAGACCCGTACGCCGTGGACGGCGCCCACCCGCAGGCCCGCTCCCTCGACCAGTCCGGTGAGCTGTGCGGCGGTGAAGCGGTGCGGTACGGGATCACCCTCGCCCCAGCGTCCGTCCGGGTCGTCGAGCGCGTACCGGGCCTCCTTGAAGTGCCCGGCGAGGGCGCGCGCGAGCACCGCTCCGCCCAGCCCGGCGGCGAGCAGGCTGAGGACGCCCTCGGGGCGCAGCGCGTCCACCACGTTGCGCACGCCCTCGGCGGGGTCGTCCACGTACTCCAGGACGCCGTGGCAGAGCACCACGTCGTAGCCGCCGCGCTCGACGACGTCGAAGAGACCGTGGGCGTCGCCCTGGACGCCCTTCACCCGGTCGGCGACGCCGGCCTCGGCGGCGCGGCGCTCCAGGGCGAACAGGGCGTTCGGGCTCGGGTCGACGACGGTGACGCGGTGGCCGAGGCGGGCCACGGGCACCGCGAAGTTGCCGCTGCCCCCGCCGGTGTCGAGGACGTCGAGCGATTCCCGCCCCGTGGCTTTCACGCGGCGGTCGAGGGCGTCCTGGAGGACCTCCCAGACCACGGCGGTACGGAGAGAAGCGCGGGGGCGCATCGGGTCCGACACGGCAGTTGACTCCTCGGCGCGGCACCGCCTGCTGCCGGCGGAGCGATCGGGACGCCTCCCGCTGGGAGGCTGCGTGCGCCTCCCACCCTATTGCCTCCGCCGCCGTGCCCGGCCCCCCGTCTCACGCGGTGGATCATCGGCGGACCGCGTGCCGTCCGGGACGTGCGGAGCGGGCCGCGGAGGGCGCCGGTGCCCGGTGCGGGCGGGGCCCCGCCGCTTCCCGTCGCGCTCCGGTGGCGGGCCGTCAACCCGCGTCCGGGACCTCGTGGTCCGCGTCGTGCCGTGGCTGTGGCAGGACCGGCTGGAGGACCAGCATCCGCTCGACGAGGCGCAGGAACACGGCCACGTCGCGGATCAGGTCGTCGGCGTCGCGGGGGCCGGCCGCCCCGCGTATGCCCGCTTCGGCGCGGGCGCGGCGTGCGGCTCCGGAGGCGAACAGCGCGCTCCACTCGGCCAGTTCGGGTGCTATCTCGGGGAGCACTTCCCAGGCGCTCCGGATGCGCGCCCGGCGTCGGGGGGTGGTCTCCGGGCGCCCCCGCGCGGCGAGCACGGCGGCCGCGGTGCGCAGGGCGGCGAGGTGTGCCGTGGCGTAGCGCTCGTTCGGGGTGTCGAGGGTGGTCGCCTCCTCCAGTCCCGCGCGCGCCTGGGCGAGCAGGTCGAGGGCGGCGGGCGGGGCCGTCGTCCGGCGGAGCACGGGGTGCACGTCGCTCGCCGGGCCGGTCAGTGAGGGGGCAGGGCCGCCGGCGCGGCGCCGGTGGGCGGCGGCTGCGGAGGAGTTGGCCATGACGAACCTCCTGTCGTCTGTGTGACGGCACTGTGGCCGTATGTGCCCATCGTGCGGTATGGCACTGACAATCCGATCTGACCTGGCCTTTTGCCTCGCTCGAAGGTTCGAGATAGTTTTTGCACTGACCAGTCAGTTCAAAAGCAGGGCCTCGACCGGGACCTGCTTCCAGGGGAGCGGGGGGACATGGGCGAGCCAGAGACAGCCGCCGCGGTCGCCGTGGGCGCGGCGGGGTTCGGGCTCAAGGGGCCGCGCGGCTGGGTGTTCCGGGGCGTCGGAGTCGACGCCGGGCCCGGCACCCTGATCGCGGTGGAGGGGCCGTCCGGCTCCGGCCGGACGTGTCTACTGCTCGCGCTCACCGGCCGGATGAAGCCGAGCGAGGGGCGGGCCACGGTCGGCCCCTTCCACCTGCCCCGGCAGATGTCCGCGGTGCGTGCGATCAGCGCCCTCGCCCATGTCCCCGGCGTCACGGACCTGGAGCCGGCCCTGACCGTCGGGGAGCACCTCCTCGAACGGGCCCTGCTCAGGCGCCGGTTCACCGGCCCGCTGCGCGACAGCCTGCGCGCACTGCTGCGTCCGCGCGCCGAGCGGCTGGCCGAGGCGAGAGGGCGCGTCGACCGGGTGCTGGCCGCCGTCGGGCTCGACCTCGCGGCGCTGCCCAAGGGGGCGCGGACCGCCGTACGCGACCTGGAACGGCTGGAGGCGCTGCGGCTCTCCCTCGCGCTGGCCCTCGTGGACGAACCGCGGCTGCTGGCCGTCGACGACACCGACCTCAAGCTCTCGGAGGCCGAACGCACCGAGGTCTGGGCGCTGTTGAGGTCTCTGGCCGACTCCGGCCCGACCGTCCTCGCGGTGTGCAGCCGGGCCCCGGAGGGTGCCGTCGTGGTGCCCACGCGCCCCGCCCCCGGCGAGGCGGACCCGGACGGGCCGGACGACGCCGGCGCCCCGGACGCACCGGGCGCGGGGACCCCGGACGGCGACGAAGACGACCACGACGACGGCAAGGAGACAGCGGATGCGCTCGCCGAGACTGGCCGCGCTTGAGCTCAGGCGGTTCGGCAGGGGCAGGCTGCCGCGTGCGGCACTGGCCGCCCTGCTCCTCCTGCCCCTGCTCTACGGCGCCCTGTACCTGTACTCGTTCTGGGACCCGTACGGGCGGCTGGACCGCATTCCCGTGGCGCTCGTGAACGACGACGCGGGGGCGAGCGCCGCCGGGCGGAAGATCGCCGCCGGCGACGACATCACCGAGGGGCTGCGCGAGAGCGACACCTTCGAGTGGCACGAGGTGAGCGCCGCCGAGGCCCGCAGGGGCGTCGAGGACGGCACGTACTACCTGTCGCTCACCATGCCGGAGGACTTCAGCCGGCGGATCGCGTCCAGCTCCGGGGACTCCCCCGAGACGGGCGCCCTCCAGGTGCGTACGAACGACGCGAACAACTACATCGTCGGGCAGATCTCGCGGACGGTGTTCAGCGAGGTGCGCACGGCCGCGTCCACGAAGGCCTCGCGGTCCTTCCTGGACCGGATCTTCATCTCCTTCTCCGACATCCACGGCAAGACCGTGAAGGCCGCCGAGGGGGCCGACAAGCTCAAGGGCGGGATCGGCAAGGCGAAGAAGGGCTCCAAGGACCTCGCCGACGGGCTGAAGGACGCGAAGTCGGGCAGCGGGAAGCTGGCCGGCGGCCTGAAGAAGCTCGACAAGGGGGCGGGCGACCTGGAGGACGGGTCGAAACGGGTCGCGGACGGCACCCGGGCACTCGCCGACAAGGTCAACGGCGTCGCCGACGACGTGCGGCCCTTCCTGAGGGACAACGAGAAGACGATCGGTGACACGGCGCGGCTGGTCGCCGACTCCGCGTCCACGATCCGCCACAACCTCGACACCCTGGTCAAGACGGCGCCGACCGCGGCCAGGAGCGCCCACGCGGCCTCCGACGCCCTCGACCGCGTCCACAAGGCCCGCTGCGAGACCGCGCCGGTGCCCGACCCCGCGTGCCCGGACCTCAAGAAGGCAGCGCAGGCCGCCGCGGGCGTGGCGAAGGTCGCCGACGACGTGAACGCCCTCGTGGCCGGGCAGGACGGCGACCTCGACAAGCTCGACAAGAACCTCGCCACCCTCCAGAAGCAGGCCGCGCACCTCGCCGAGCGCTCACCGCACCTCTCCGAGGACCTGGACAACGCCGTCTCCAAGATCAATCAGCTGAACAGCGGTGCCGGGAAGGTCGCGGCGGGGGCCAAGAAGCTGCACACCGGACTCGGCACGGCGAAGACCGGCGCGACGGACCTCGACGCGGGCCTCGGCAGACTCCGCACGGGCGCGGTCGATCTCAACGGGGGCATGTACAAGCTGGCCGACGGCTCCGGGAAGCTCGCCGGCGGCCTCCACGACGGGGCCGGGAAGATCCCGGACTACGACGAGGACGACCGCGACCGGCGCACCCAGGTCATGTCCGACCCGGTGCAGCTGGCCTCGCGGGACCTGCACAAGGCGCCCAACTACGGCACCGGGTTCGCGCCCTACTTCATCCCGCTGTCCCTGTGGGTGGGCGCGATGGTGGCGTACATGCTGATCCCGCCGCTCAACCGGCGCGCGCTCGCGGCGGGCGCCCCCGCCTGGCGGATCGCGGTGGCGGGCTGGCTTCCGGTGGCCGCCCTGGGCGTCCTGCAGACCGCCGCCCTGATGTCGGTACTGCACTGGCTGATCGGCCTGGACATGGTCAGGGCGGCCGGGACGGTGGGCTTCCTGTTCCTGGTCAGCGCCTGTTTCGCGGCGATCGTCCAGTGGCTGAACGCGCGCTTCGGGGCCGCGGGCCGCATCCTCGTCCTCGCCCTGCTGATGCTCCAGCTGACCTCGGCCGGCGGCACGTACCCCGTGCAGACCAGTCCCGGCTTCTTCAACGCGATCCACCCCTTCCTGCCGATGAGCC
The DNA here is from genome assembly GCF_042872045.1 of Streptomyces sp. NPDC005496. Classification (NCBI taxonomy): domain Bacteria; kingdom Bacillati; phylum Actinomycetota; class Actinomycetes; order Kitasatosporales; family Streptomycetaceae; genus Streptomyces; species Streptomyces sp. NPDC005496. Next base: position 56,313 of record NZ_JBIAJQ010000020.1, on the reverse strand, counting down.
ACGTCGTCGACGCCCTGCGCAGACTCATCACCGGCGGCGGCCTCGGCCCCGTCTGGCAGGCGTGCGCCGTCCTGGCCGCCTTCACCGCGGGCGCCCTCGCGCTCACCGCCGTCTCCGCCCGCCGCAGGCAGGTGTGGACCCTCGACCGGCTGCACCCGGAGCTGACCCTGTGACCGTTCCTGTGACAATCGACGCCATGGAAAGCACCAGTGCCACGGGGGCCGGGAGCAGCCGTCGCGAGGCGACCCGGCAGAAGCTCTACGAGGCGGCCGTCACCCTCATCGCCGAACAGGGTTTCTCCGCCACCACCGTGGACGAGATCGCCGAACGTGCCGGAGTCGCGAAGGGCACGGTCTACTACAACTTCGCGAGCAAGTCGGTCCTCTTCGAGGAGCTGCTGCGGCACGGTGTCGGGCTCCTCACCGCCTCTCTCCGGGAGGCCTCCGAGAAGGCGGCGCGCGAGGGCGGCAGCAAGGTCGACGCGCTGGACGCGATGATCCGCGCGGGGCTCGTCTTCATCGACCGCTACCCCGCGTTCACGCAGCTGTACGTGGCCGAGCTGTGGCGGACCAACCGGGCCTGGCAGTCCACCCTGATGGTGGTCAGGCAGCAGGCGGTCGCGGTCGTCGAGGACGTCCTGCGCGACGGCGTGGCGGGCGGCGAGCTCAGCGAGGAACTCGACATCCCGCTGACGGCGGCAGCGCTCGTCGGCATGGTCCTGGTGGCCGCCCTGGACTGGCAGGCCTTCCAGCCGGAACGCTCCCTGGACGACGTCCACGCGGCGCTCTCCCGGCTCCTCCAGGGACGCGTGAGCGGCAGCCGCTGACCCGCGGGGCGGACACGGAGAAGCGCCGGTCCGCTGTGGCCGCGTCCCCCGCGGGCCAACTCGGACCGGCGCTCCCCGTCTCCCCCGTGCCCCCGTCGGGACCCGCGCGGTCACCCGCCGGGTCCCCCGTGCCTCGCTCCCGCCGACAGGCCGGCGGAAGGAGCGGTCGAGGGCGTCGTACCGTTCCGCCGCCCCGTGTCGGCGGTGCCGGAGCCGCGCCCCTTCCCGTGGCCTCCACTCTGTCGTGCCCGGCGGGCCGGGCCCATCCGTGCACCTACTCATCCGGCCCCCTGGGTACCGGTACTCAGTCCTGGGCACCCGGACCCAGGACGCGGCGCCGCCGAATGGCTACGATCGCGTCCGTGTCCGTACTCCCCCTGGTGTTCACGAGCGGCTGGGCCAGCGGCATCAACGCGTACGCGGTGGTGCTGCTCCTCGGTGTCTTCGGCGCGACCGGCCTGACCGACGAGGTGCCGGAGTCCCTCCAGCGCCCCGAGGTCCTGATCACCGCGGGAGTCCTCTTCCTGTGCGAGGCGGTCGCCGACAAGATCCCCTACGTCGACTCGGTGTGGGACTCGGTGCACACCGTGATCCGGCCCGCCTCGGGTGCGGTGGTCGGGGCGCTGCTCGCCGGGCAGAGCGGTTCGCTCCCGGATCTCGCGGCGGGCGCCCTCGGGGGTTCGACCGCGCTGGCCAGCCACGCGGTCAAGGCCGGCACCCGGATGGCGATCAACAGCTCGCCCGAACCGTTCAGCAACATCGTGGTGAGCACGGCCGAGGATCTCGGGGTCGCCGGGATCATCACCTTCGCGATGTTCCATCCGCAGGCCGCGGCGGTCATCGCGGGCATCCTGCTGCTGTCCGGGCTGCTGCTGCTCTGGTTCCTGGTCTCGCGCATCCGGCGGTTCCTGCGCCGCAGGGCCCAGCGCCGGGAAGAGCGGCTGCTCGCCGCGCGGGCCCGGACGGCGCCCGACTGACGGCCGCGCGCCGGGCTGTCGGCGGTGGCCGATAAAGTCCCTGGCATGGCACGGATTGCGGTGATCGGCGCCGGGATGGGCGCGATGGCGGCCGCTGCCCGGCTGGCCGTCGCGGGCCACCGGGTGGTGGTGTACGAGCGCACTCGGACGTACGGCGGGGCGGTGCGCCGGTTCGAGCGCGACGGGTTCTTCTTCGACCTGGGTCCCGGGCTGCTGACGCTGCCCGCGGTCTGGCGCGACCTGTTCGTCAAGACCGGCAGGGAGCCGCTGGAGAGTTGCGTCGAGCTGGTCCAGGTGGACCCCTCCTCGCGGCACCTGTTCGCCGACGGCACCGAGATCGCCCTGCCGAACGCCTCCCGCGCGGGCGTCGTGTCCGCCCTGGACGAGGCGTTCGGAGCGGGCGCGGGAGCCCGCTGGGGTGACTTCCTGGTGCGGGCGCGCGAGGCCTGGGACCGCACGCGCCGGCCCCTCCTGGAGGAGCCGCTGTGGCCGAACTGGCAGGTGCTCGCCGAGCGTGAACCCTATCCGTCGGTGCCCCACAAGCGGCTGCTGCGTACCCGGCGGGCCACGACGCTCGCCGAGGTCGGCGCCTGGGAGCTGCGCGACGCGCGCCTCTCGGCGCTGCTGGAGAGCCACGCCCTCGCGTACGGGCTCGACCCCCGCACCGCCCCCGCGAGCGCGGCCGTGCTGCCGTACATGGAGCACGCCTTCGGCACCTGGTACGTGCGCGGCGGGCTGCGGGAGCTGGCCCGGGCGGTGTACGAGCGGTGCCTGGCCCGCAAGGTGGAGTTCGTCTTCGGTGCCGACGTCGTGCGGATCGTCGAGAAGGACGGGCGGGCCGCGGGCGTGGAACTCGCGGGGTCCGCGGCGGGGACGGTCGCCGAGGCCGACTTCGTGGTGGCCGGCGTCGCGCCCGGTGTGCTGGACGCCCTCGCGTCCGGGCCGGCGGCGCGGGGTGGGGCGGGCACCGTTCCGCCGCAGCGGGGTGCGGCGAGCCGCCTGACCGTGCTGGCGGCGCTGCGGGGCGGACGTCCCGAGGGCGCGGCGCACCGCACGGTGGTCCACGCGCCGGACCGGGACGCCGAGTTGAGCCGCCTCTTCGGTGAGCACCCGGGGCTCGCCGCCACGCCGACGGTCACGGTGCTGCGTCCCGGCGACCCGGCGTCGGCACCGGACGCGGACCACGAGGCGGTGACGCTGACCGCCACGGTGCCCTCGGGCCTTGACGTGTCCGGGCAGGACGTGGAGCGGCTGCTGGACGTCGCGGAGCGGGCCGTGCCGGGGCTGCGCGACCGTCTCCTGTGGCACGAGGCGCGTACGCCCGCGGACATCGCCGAGGCGACGGGCGCGGCCGGTGGCGCGGTACCCGCCCCGGCGCTCGCAGCGGCGGAGGGCCGGCTACTGCACCCGTCCAACGGCACGGGTCTGCCGGGGCTGTTCGCCGTGGGCGGCTGGGCGCATCCGGGCGGCGGGCTGCCGCACGCGGGCATGTCGGGCGCCCTGGTGGCCGGTCTCGTCGTGGAGGGGCCGGACTTCCGGGGCTCGCAGTGACCTGACGGGGCGTCCGGGCGGGGCCGGCGGCGGCCCCGTCGCCGGGTCAGTACCGGTACTGCTCGTCGTAGCCGGTGTTGCCGTGCCCGTTGCCGTCGCCCTGATACGGATACGGCTGCTCCGGCGGGAGTTCGCCGCCGTAGGGGTCGTCGGCGTTGCGCTGCTGCGGCACCCAGACACCGCCGGCCGGGGTCTCGCCGGGCTGGCCGCCGCCGTACTGGGACTGGTCGTAGCCCTGCTGACCGTACTGCTGCTGGCCGCCGTAAGCGGTGTCGTACGAGGCGCTGCCGTAGGTCTGCGTGCCGATGTACGGGTCGGAGTAGGCGGCGTACTGCTGCTGCCCGGTGTCGTAGCCGTACTGCTGCTGGTCGTATCCCGAGTAGCCGTCGTAGGCGTACGCCTGCTGGTTCTGGGACTGGTCGGCGTTCCCGTAGGACTGCTGGGCCGCGTACGCGTTCTCGTCGTAGACGCCGTAGGAGCCGGTGTCGTCGGGCAGCGGCTGCGGCTCGTACACGGCGGTGGCCTCGGCGGCCGGAGCGGCGGAGGCGGGCTGCGCCGGGGTGAACACGTCGTCCGGGTCGTAGTCGTCGTCCGGCGCGTAGGACGGACGGCCGGGCGCCTCCAGGTCGGAGACCTCCAGCGTCGGGTCCTGTCGGTCCGGCTCGCCGCGGCGCCGCTTGCTCGCGCCGGGACGGCCGCCGATGGCCCAGCCGGTCGAGAAACCGCGGCGGAAGGAGAGCGTGACGTACGTCTGGCCGACCGCGAAGGCGGCGGCGCCCAGGCCGATGACCACCACGGAGGGGATCAGCACGCCGAGCACGACGCAGAGGAAGCCGCCGAAGGCGAGCAGGCGCCAGCGCAGCCGTGCCTTGTACTGCAGCAGCACCTCACCCAGCAGCCACAGCGCGACCATCCCGAACGCGATGTAGAGGACCGTCCAGCCCATGTACGCCCCTCTCCCAGTAACCGCTACGCAGTGTGTCGTATACCGGCGCGGCCGGTCTAGGCCCGCTGTGGGTGGTGCAGGCCCAGATTCTCGTAGATCTCCAGCGTCGCCGTGGAGTTGTTGAGCGTGATGAAGTGCAGTCCGGGAACTCCCTCGGCCAGCAGTCGCGCGCAGAACTCGGTGGCGAACTCGATCCCAATGGAGCGTACAGCCGCCGGATCGTCTTTGGCTGTGAGGATCCGCTCTTTCAGCTCGGCCGGGATCGAGGCGTTGCTCAGCTGCGGCAGCCGTTCCAGCATCCGCACGCTGGTCACCGGCATCACCTCGGGGATCACCGGGGTGCCGCAGCCGGCCGCGGAGACACGGTCGCGCAGCCGCAGGTACGACTCCGGCCGGAAGAACATCTGGGTGATCGCGTAGTCGGCGCCGGCACGGCACTTGTCGACGAAGTGGGCGACGTCCAGGTCCCATTCCGCGGACCGCGGGTGCATCTCCGGGAAGGCCGCGACGCCGACGCAGAAGTCACCGGACTCCTTGATCAGACGCACCAGGTCGGCCGCGTAGGTCAGGCCCTTGGGATGCGGCACCCAGTCGCCCATGGGGTCGCCGGGCGGGTCGCCGCGCACCGCGAGCATGTTGCGGATCCCGGCGTCCGCGTACTGCCCGATGATGTTGCGCAGTTCCGCGACGGAGTGGTTCACCGCGGTCAGGTGGGCGACCGGGGTGAGCGTCGTGTCGGCGACGATCTGCTCGGTCTCCCGGACCGTGCCCGCGCGCGTGGAGCCGCCCGCGCCGTAGGTCACGGAGACGAAGTCGGGTGCGACGGCCTCGACCCGGCGCAGCGCGTTCCACAGGTTCCGCTCGCCCTTGGGGGTCTTCGGCGCGGAGAACTCGAACGAGTACGTCTTCTTGCCGGTCGCGAGCATGTCGCGCACGGTGCGTGCGCGGTCAGTCCTGGTGGAAGCAGATCCGAGGGCCATGACCGCAGGTTAGCCAGGGGACGCCGTGACCCCAACCGAACCGATGATATTTGTCCGTTTTGTCGACTTCTTGTCCACCCTTCGGACACTCAGCGTCACCCTCCGCCGTCTCACACCCCGCGCAGCCGCTTGGCGAACTCGCCCGCCGCCGCTCCCGGGTCGTCGGCCTCGGTGATCGCCCGGACGACGACGACCCGGCGGGCGCCCGCCTCCAGGACCTGGTCCACGTTGCCCAGGTCGATGCCGCCGATGGCGAACCAGGGGCGGTCGGTGCCGAGCGACGCCGTGTGCCGGACCAGGCCGAGGCCGGGGGCGTGGCGGCCGGGCTTGGTGGGGGTGGGCCAGCAGGGGCCCGTGCAGAAGTAGTCGACGCCCGGCTGGACGGCGGCGGCCCCGGCCTCGGACTCGGAGTGCGTGGAGCGGCCGATCAGGATGTCGTCGCCGAGGATCGCGCGGGCCGCGGGGACCGGCAGGTCACCCTGGCCCAGGTGCAGGATCGCGGCGCCGCCCGGGTGCCCGGCGCGGCTCGCGTGGGCCACGTCCGCCCGGTCGTTCACCGAGAGCAGCGCGCCGTGGCGGCGGCACTTCTCGGCGAAGAGGTCCAGGAGGTCCAGCTCCTCCGCCGCCTCCAGGCTCTTGTCCCGCAGCTGCACGAGGTCGACCCCGCCGGCCAGGACCGCGTCGAGGAACTCCGGAAGGTCGCCCTGGCGCCTGCGGGCGTCCGTGCACAGGTAGAGGCGGGCGTCGGCGAGCTGGGCGCGGGCGTCGGCACCGGTCTCGGGCATGGCTGGGTCCCCCGTGGTCGGTGGCGTACGGACCACGGCGGCCGGTCGGGCCGGCGGGCCGTGGTCCGTACACCGGAAGGTTGTCGGATCAGACGGCGAGCGCCTGGGCGCGGCGCTTCACCTCCGTGCCGCGATTCTCGCTCAGAGCCTGCGCGGGGGTGCCGGGCAGGGTCGAGTCGGGGGTGAAGAGCCACTCCAGCATCTCTTCGTCGGTGAAGCCGTCGTCCCGCAGGAGCGTCAAGGTGCCGGACAGGCCCTTGACGACCTTCTGCTCGGCCCCGTCGATGAAGGCGGCGGGGACGTGCAGCGCGCGGTTCTCACCACGGCGTACGGCGATGAGCTGGCCGTCCTTGACCAGCTGCCGGACGCGGGTCACCTCGACGCCGAGCAGTTCGGCGATGTCGGGGAGGGTGAGCCAGGCGGGGACGAGAGCATCGATCTTTGCGTCAATCTCGGTCACGGGACAAGCCTGCCATCTGGGACCGACAGTCGGAAGCCGAGGCCGTCCGACCTGGGGAGGAGCAGGCGGGCGGCGGACCGCCGGACGCCCTACGCCGCCGCCGTCTTCAGCGGCTTGGACGGGTCCGTCAGGGCGTCGGCGTCCATCGGCGTCCCCGCCTCGATCAGCTTGCGTCCCTGGGCGAGGTCCCGGGGCCGGCCCACGGCGAGCAGGGCGACCAGGCGGCCCTCGCGGAGCCAGCAGACCGTCCAGGCGGCGCCCGAGGGGTCACCGCGCCACAGGGTCGTGTCGGCGGAGGCGTGGTGGCCGACGTACTGGACGAAGCGGCCGAACTGCTCGGACCAGAAGTAGGGCACCGGGTCGTACGCCGCGGGGGCCTCGCCGATGATGTTCGCCGCCACCGTGCGCGGCCCCTGGAGGGCGTTGTCCCAGTGGTGGACCAGCAGGCGCCCCTCGTAGCGGCCCGACGGGAAGGAGGCGCAGTCGCCGACCGCGTAGACGTCGGGCGCGGAGGTGCGCAGGTGGGCGTCGGCCACGATCTCGCCGTGGGCGCCGAGTTCGATCCCGGAGCCGGCGAGCCAGGCGGTCGCGGGGCGGGCCCCGATGCCGACGACGACCGCGCCGGCGGGCACCCGCGAACCGTCGTCCAGGACCACCGCGCCGGGCTCGACGCGCTCCACGCGCGCGTGGGTGCGCAGCGCCGCCCCGCTGTCGGCGTACCAGCCGGCCATGGGGGCGGCCACCTCGGGAGGCAGCGCACCGGCGAGCGGCCGGTCGGCGGCCTCGACGACGGTCACCGCGCATCCGGCCTCGCGGGCCGCGGTCGCGAACTCGGCGCCGATCCAGCCCGCTCCGACGACCACGATGTCGTGCTGCTCGGCGAGCACCGGGCGCAGCCGCTCGGCGTCGTCCAGGGTGCGCAGCAGGTGGACTCCGGGGATGCCCTCGGTGCCCGGCAGCCGAATCGGTTCCGCCCCGGTGGCGATCACCAGGACGTCGTACGGCACGGGCCCGTCGGCGGTGTCCAGTTCGTGGTCCCCGGGGCGGGCGCCGAGCACCTCGCAGCCGAGCCGCAGTCCGATGCCGAGCGCCTCGAAGTCGACGTCGAAGGCGGAGCCCTCGGCCTTGCCGAGCAGCACCGCCTTGGACAGCGGCGGCCTGTCGTACGGCTGGTGCGGCTCCCCGCCGATCAGGGTCACCGTGCCGGTGAAGCCCTGTTCCCGCAGGGCGACCGCGGTCTGCACCCCGGCCATGCCCGCGCCCACGACGACGACTCGCGGCGCCGTGCGCTCCCCGGACTGCGTCTGCTCGCTCACGTGATCACCATAGACATCTGACACCACGTCAGTCACCGGGCGTGCTGGACGATCTCCTCCACCACGCTCGTCCCACTGCCCTCCTGCGACTCCCACTGCCAGTTCTCCTCAAGCCGTACCCGTCCGTCGGCCAGCTCGACGACCAGGGACACGCAGTGCCCGGAGGATGTCGTTCCGTCGTGCTTCAGCTGCACGTACCGGAAGTCGAGGCGGTCACCCTCACGACTACCCACGAGATGACCTCGTACGACATCGCCGCCCGCGTAGTCGGCCCAGATCCGTCCCTCCCGCTCGTGGTAGGTGAACCGGGTGCGGGTGCCGACCTGGCCCGGCGCCTGGTCGGCGACCGGGGCGAGGACGAGGCCGTCGAGCGAGCGGGCCATGCGGGGAGCTCCTCTACTGGGGGGCCGGGGCGACGGGCTAGGGTGGCCAACGTAAAGCACACGCGGGAGCCCGGACGCACCGGGCTGAGAGGGAGGCTGGACGGCCTCCGACCGTACGAACCTGATCCGGGTCATGCCGGCGAAGGGAGGGGCTGGACGCCCATGTCGCGTACCTCACAGTCCACGGACACCGCACGCGGGCCCTCGGGCTCGCCGGACGTCCTCGTCGTGGGCGGGGGCATCATCGGTCTGGTGACCGCCTGGCGGGCCGCGCAGCGCGGGCTCACCACCGCGGTCGTGGACCCCGAGCCGGGCGGCGGCGCCGCCCAGGTGGCCGCCGGCATGCTGGCCGCCGTCACCGAACTCCACTACGGCGAGCAGACGTTGCTCGGCCTCAACCTGGCCTCCGCCGAGCGCTACCCCGACTTCGCGGCGGAGCTGACCGAGGTCACCGGTCTCGGTCTCGGCTACCGCCGCTGCGGCACGCTCGCCGTCGCGCTGGACGCCGACGACCGCGCCCACCTGCGCGAACTGCACGCGTTGCAGCGCCGGTCGGGCCTGGAGTCGGCGTGGCTCAGCGGCCGGGACTGCCGCCGGCTGGAGCCGATGCTCGCACCGGGCGTGCGCGGCGGGCTGCGGGTGGACGGCGACCACCAGGTCGACCCGCGCCGGCTCGCCGCCGCCCTGGTCGTGGCCTGCGAGCGCGCCGGTGTCGTCCTGCACCGCACCTGGGCCGAGCGGCTGGACGTCGTCCGGGGCCGGGCCACCGGGGTGGTCACCACGGACGGCACCGCCCTGCCGGCCGGCCGGGTCGTCCTCGCCGCGGGCAGCCTCAGCGGACGGCTGGCGGGCGTCCCGGAGGACCTGCTGCCGCCGGTGCGCCCCGTGAAGGGGCAGGTGCTGCGGCTGACCGTGCCGCCGCGCTACGCGCCGTTCCTGAGCCGGACCGTGCGCGCCGTCGTGCGCGGCAGCCACGTCTACCTGGTGCCGCGCGAGAACGGCGAGCTGGTCGTCGGCGCCACCAGCGAGGAGCTGGGCTGGGACACCACGGTCACCGCGGGCGGTGTGTACGAGCTGCTGCGCGACGCCCACGAGCTGGTCCCCGGGATCACCGAACTGCCGCTGACCGAGACCCGCGCCGGGCTGCGCCCCTGCTCGCCGGACAACGCCCCGCTGCTCGGGCCGACCGGACTGGACGGCCTGCTGCTGGCCACCGGCCACCACCGCAACGGCGTGCTGCTCACCCCGGTCACCGGCGACGCCATGGCGCACGTCCTGACCACCGGTGAACTCCCGGACTTGGCACGCCCCTTCACCCCCCGCCGCTTCAGCACCGCCCTCACGGAGCAGCCCGCATGAACATCTTCGTCAACGGGGAGCGCCGGCACGTCGCCCCGGGCACCGCGCTCGACGCCCTCGTCGCGACCCTCACCGCTGCCCCGTCCGGTGTCGCCGTCGCCCTCAACGAGACCGTCGTCCCGCGCGGGCAGTGGGCCGGCACGGCCCTCGCCGACGGGGACCGCGTCGAAGTCCTCACCGCCGTCCAAGGAGGCTGACCCATGGCCGACGACCCCTTCGTCCTCGGCGGCACGTCCTACGCGTCCCGCCTGATCATGGGCACCGGCGGCGCCCCCAGCCTGGACCTGCTGGAGCGCTCCCTGGTGGCCTCCGGCACGGAGCTGACGACGGTCGCGATGCGCCGGGTCGACCCGCGGGCGCACGGTTCGGTGCTGTCCGTCCTCGACCGGCTCGGCATCCGCGTCCTGCCGAACACGGCGGGCTGCTTCACCGCGGGCGAGGCGGTCCTCACCGCCCGGCTCGCGCGGGAGGCCCTCGGCACCGACCTGGTGAAACTGGAGGTCATCGCCGACGAGCGCACGCTGCTGCCCGACCCGATCGAGCTGCTGGACGCCGCCGAGACGCTCGTCGACGACGGGTTCACGGTGCTGCCGTACACGAACGACGACCCGGTGCTGGCGCGGAAGCTGGAGGACGTCGGCTGCGCCGCGATCATGCCGCTGGGCTCGCCCATCGGCTCCGGCCTCGGCATCCGCAACCCGCACAACTTCCAGCTGATCGTGGAGCACGCGCGCGTGCCGGTCATCCTGGACGCGGGCGCCGGGACCGCGTCGGACGCCGCGCTCGCCATGGAGCTGGGATGCGCGGGTGTGATGCTCGCCTCGGCCGTGACCCGGGCGCAGGAGCCGGTGCTGATGGCCGACGCCATGCGGCACGCGGTGGAGGCGGGGCGGCTGGCGTACCGGGCGGGCCGCATCCCGCGCCGGCACTTTGCGGAGGCCTCCTCCCCGGTGGAGGGGCGCGCACGGCTGGACCCCGAGCGCCCCGCCTTCTAGGGCCTGTCGTTTGGATCAGGTCGGCCGTGACGGACGGTTCGTCCCGGCCGACCCGAGCGGGGTCTGGTGCGTGCAGCTGCAAGGCGGAGGAGGGAGTCGAAGCGATGGGGGTCCCCCCGCTCGAGCGGAGCCGAGAGTGGGGGAGTCGGCGACCGACGACAACGCCGCAGATGTGCGTGCCAGACCCCGCGACACCGGCCTGATCCAAACGACAGGCCCTAGCAGCCGGCGGCCCGGCGGGCCCGCGTCGGACCGGCCACACAACAGTCACAGCTCTGCTGCATTCCGCCCCCGGAAAGAGCGGACCGGGTGGGCGTGACGGTGGCGGCTCGTAGACTCACCTGCGTGGATACGACCCTTCAGGACCCGCTTGTCGGGCAGGTGCTCGACGGCCGCTACCGCGTCGACGCGCGGATCGCGGTCGGCGGGATGGCCACGGTCTACCGGGCCCTGGACACCCGCCTCGACCGCGTGCTCGCGCTCAAGGTGATGCACCCGGCGCTGGCCGCCGACGGCTCCTTCGTCGAGCGGTTCATCCGGGAGGCCAAGTCCGTGGCCCGGCTCGCCCACCCGAACGTGGTGCAGGTCTTCGACCAGGGGACGGACGGGTCGTACGTCTACCTGGCCATGGAGTACGTCGCCGGGTGCACCCTGCGTGACGTGCTGCGCGAGCGCGGGGCGCTCCAGCCGCGGGCCGCGCTCGACATCCTGGAGCCGGTCCTCGCCGCGCTCGGCGCCGCCCACCGCGCCGGTTTCGTCCACCGCGACATGAAGCCGGAGAACGTCCTGATAGGGGACGACGGCCGGGTCAAGGTGGCGGACTTCGGACTCGTGCGCGCCGTGGACACCGTGACGAACACCACGGGGTCCGTCCTCGGCACCGTCTCCTATCTCGCCCCCGAGCAGATAGAGCACGGCACGGCGGACCCCCGCGTCGACGTGTACGCCTGCGGCGTCGTCCTGTACGAGATGCTCACCGGCGACAAGCCGCACTCGGGCGACTCCCCCGCGCAGGTGCTCTACCAGCACCTGAACGCGGACGTGCCGCCGCCGTCGGCCGCCGTCCCGGGGCTGCCCCTCGTCCTGGACGACCTGGTCGCCTCGTCGACCGCGCGCGATCCCGAGGTGCGTCCGTACGACGCGGTGGCGTTGCTCGCCGAGGTGCTGGAGGCGCGCGGCGGGCTGAGCGCCGAGCAGCTGGACGCCGTACCGCCGAAGGCCGTGGCGGTGAACCACGACAACGCCGACGACCGGACGAGCGTGATCCCGCGCTCGCTGTCCGGGCAGCGGCCGCTGCCGGTGAACGAGGACGAGGCGGCGCTGAACCGCACCAGCGTCCTCGCGAGCCCGCCGGTCCCGCCGCGCCGGCGCCCCGGCGCCGGTGTGCGGCCCCGGCGCGGGATGGTCGCGATCGTGGCGGCCGTGCTGCTGGTGCTCGGCGTCGGCGCGGGCGTCTGGTACATCAACTCCGGCCAGTTCACCAAGGTCCCGGCGGTGCTGGAGAAGACCGAGGACCAGGCGAGGGACCGGCTGGAGGCGGCCGGCCTCGACGTGAAGGAGGTCCGGCGCGACTTCAGCGACACGGTGAAGCGGGGCACGGTCAGCAAGGTCGACCCCGGCGTCGGCGAGCGGATCCGGGAGAACGACTCGGTGACGCTGACCATCTCCAAGGGCCCCGAGGTCGTGAAGGTGCCGGACCTGGAGGGCGAGACGCTGGAGAGCGCCAGGGACCGGCTGAAGTCGGCGGGCCTGGCGGCCGGGATGGTCACCCGCGACTTCAGCGAGGACGTCGACCGCGGCTCAGTGATCGGCACGGAGCCCGGGGCCGGGACCGAGCGGCACGCCGGGTCGGCCATCGCGATCACGGTGAGCAAGGGCCGCGCGATCGACGTGCCCGATGTCACGGGTTCCTCGGTCGAGGACGCCACCGAGGAGCTGGAGGACGCGGGCCTGAAGGTCGAGGTCACCGCGGAGCGGGTGACGTCGTCGGAGTTCGACAAGGGCGAGGTCGCCGAGCAGAAGCCGGGCGGCGACGAGAAGCAGCTCGCGGAGGGCGACACCGTGACGCTGACCCTCTCCAAGGGCCCGGAGATGATCGAGGTCCCGGACGTCGTCGGGGACAGCGTGGACGACGCGACCCGGAAGCTGGAGGACGCCGGGTTCGAGGTCGACAAGAACCGCGGGCTGCTCGGCCTCTTCGGGGACACCGTCGAGAGCCAGTCGGTGGACGGCGGGGACAAGGCCCCCAAGGGATCGACGATCAGCATCGAGATCCGCTGAGCGGTTCCCGGCCGCTCCCCCGGGAGCGGCCGCCGGTCCGGCGGGCTCACCGCCGGAGCACCCGCCTGTGCATGACACCCTGAAGGGGTGACAAGCAAGCAGCTCCGCAATCCCGTCGGCGGCCATGTCCCGGTGGCCGGCGGCCTCGACACCGTCGGTCTGACCTACGCGCGTGAGATGGGCGCCGAGGCCGTGCAGGTCTTCGTCGCCAACCCGCGCGGCTGGGCGACGCCGGTCGGCAACCCCAGGCAGGACGAGGCGTTCCGCGCGGCCTGCGCCGCCGAGTCGATCCCGGCGTACGTCCACGCCCCGTACCTGATCAACTTCGGCTCGCACACCGAGGCGACCGTCGAGAAGTCGGTGTCCTCGCTGCGTCACTCGCTGCGCCGGGCCCGGCAGATCGGCGCGCTGGGCGTGGTCGTGCACACCGGGAGCGCCACCGGCGGCCGGGAGCGGGCGACGGCCCTCGCGCAGGTACGGGAGCGGATGCTGCCGCTGCTGGACGAGCTGACCCACGACGACGACCCGTACCTGCTGCTGGAGTCGACGGCGGGCCAGGGCTCCTCCCTGTGCTCGCGGACCTGGGACTTCGCGCCCTACTTCGAGGCGCTCGACGCCCACCCGAAACTCGGGGTCTGCCTCGACACCTGCCACATCTTCGCCGCGGGCCACGACCTGACCGGCCCCGACGGCATGCGCCAGACCCTGGACCTGCTGGTCTCCACCGTCGGCGCGGGCCGTCTGCGGCTGATACACGCCAACGACTCCATGGACGTAGTCGGCGCCCACAAGGACCGCCACGCCAACATCGGCTCCGGCCACATCGGCGAGGACCCGTTCCGTGAGCTGATGACGCACCCCGCGACCGAGGGCGTACCGCTGGTCATCGAGACACCCGGCGGCAAGGAGGGGCACGCGGCGGACGTGGAGCGGCTGAAGAAGCTCCGCGACGGCTGACCCCGTTGAGGAATACCCCGGGGGGGTATACGGTTCCTGTCAGACGCAGGAACCGCTACCTGACGATGGGGGCATCTCATGGAGCACGACACACACACCGGGCACGTGCACCAGGCCGAGGTCACCTGGGCGATGGCCGCCCAGGCCACCCTGCACTGCCTGACCGGCTGCGCCATCGGTGAGGTGCTCGGCATGGTGATCGGCACGGCGCTCGGCTGGGGCAACGTGCCGACGATGGTCCTGGCGATCGTCCTGGCGTTCTTCTTCGGCTACTCGCTCACGCTGCGCGGCGTGCTCAAGGCGGGCGTCGGCTTCCGGACGGCGTTCCGGATCGCGCTGGCCGCGGACACCCTGTCCATCGCGGTGATGGAGCTGATCGACAACTCGGTGATCGCCCTGTGGCCGGACGCCATGGACGCCCACCTGGACGACCTGCTGTTCTGGGGCGCCCTGGCGATCTCGCTGGCCATCGCCTTCGTGGTGACGACGCCGGTGAACCGGTGGATGATCGGCCGCGGCAAGGGCCACGCGGTGGTGCACCGGTACCACCACTGAGGGGCCGGTGCCGGGAGGGTCAGAGCTCGGGGCCGTCCCCGGGCTCCTCCTGGTACGAGTAGCGCTGCTCGCGCCAGGGGTCGCCGACGTTGTGATAGCCGCGCTCCTCCCAGAAGCCGCGGCGGTCGGCCGTCATGTACTCGACGCCGCGGACCCACTTGGGCCCCTTCCAGGCGTACAGGTGCGGCACCACCAGGCGGAGCGGGAAGCCGTGCTCGGCGGTGAGCAGTTCGCCGTCCTTGTGGGTGGCGAAGATGCTGCGCTCGGAGGCGAAGTCATCGAGCCGCAGGTTCGAGCTGAAGCCGTACTCCGCCCACACCATCACATGGGTGACGGAGGGCGCCGGCGGGGCGAGTTCCAGGATCGTGCGCGCCGGGATGCCGCCCCATTCGGCGCCGACCATGCTGAACTTCGTGACGCAGTGCAGATCGGCGACCACGGTGGCGTACGGCAGGGCCGTGAACTCCTCGTGGGTCCAGCAGCGCTTCTCCTGGTCGGCGGTGGCGCCGAAGACCCTGAACTCCCAGCGCTCGGGGCGGAACTTGGGCACCGGGCCGTAGTGGGTGACCGGCCAGCCACGCTGCAGTCGCTGTCCCGGCGGAAGGTCCGGCTGTGCCGCTTCTCCAGATTCACGCTCCACCGGCTGACCCATGACTCCATCCTGACAGACCTGGGGCGGTGCACATGACCAGGCCTGTCCCGATTCGGGCAACTCCTACTAAGCGTGCACTTACTGGACTGCCCCGGGTGCCGATGCGAGGATGCGGCGCAACCTGCCCACTCCCCGCCTGGAAGGAGCCTCTGCGATGCAGGGCGACCCCGAGGTCATCGAATTCCTCAACGAGCAGCTGACCGCCGAGCTCACCGCGATCAACCAGTACTTCCTGCACGCGAAGATGCAGGAGAACTTCGGCTGGACGAAGCTCGCGAAGTACACGCGGCACGAGTCGTTCGACGAGATGAAGCACGCCGAGCTGCTCACCGACCGGATCCTGTTCCTGGACGGCCTGCCGAACTACCAGCGGCTCTTCCATGTCCGGGTGGGACAGACGGTGACCGAGATGTTCCAGGCGGACCGGCAGGTGGAGGTGGAGGCGATCGACCGCCTCCGGCGCGGGATCGACGTCATGCGCGCGAAGGGCGACGTCACCTCGGCGAACATCTTCGAGTCGATCCTCGCGGACGAGGAGCACCACATCGACTACCTGGACACCCAGCTGGAGCTGGTCGAGAAACTCGGTGAGGCGCTCTACATCGCGCAGCTGATCGAGCAGCCGGAGAGCTGAGCCGGAGGCGGGCTAGGCGGCCTCGTCCAGGGCCGCGGGCGCCGCGGTCTCGGCGAGCACCGGACGCGCCCGGTCCAGCAGCTCGGGACGCGGGGTGGCCCCCCGGCCGAGCAGTGCCTGGATGCGGCGGACGCAGGAACCGCAGTCCGTGCCGGCCTTGCAGGCCGAGGCGATCTGGCGGGGGGTGCAGGCACCGGCCTCCGCGTGCTGCTTCACCTGAGCCTCGGTGACACCGAAGCAGTTGCAGACGAACACGCGGCTCACCTCCCGACGGGATCCCTGGTCATGCCGTCCCGATTGTTCGGTGAGGCAAACCTAACCTTACCCATAGCTCGGGAACCGCAAAAGTGGGTCGGGGCGCGGATCGCATGTGATCCGCGCCCCACTTCACACCGAGGTGAACACCGGACCGGCCGGTGAGCCGCTACTGGTCCCGGTACATCTCGGAGACCAGGAACGCCAGGTCCAGGGACTGGCTGCGGTTCAGGCGCGGGTCGCAGGCCGTCTCGTAGCGCTGGTGCAGGTCGTCGACGAAGATCTCGTCGCCGCCGCCCACGCACTCGGTGACGTCGTCACCGGTGAGCTCGACGTGGATGCCGCCCGGGTGGGTGCCGAGGGCCTTGTGGACCTCGAAGAAGCCCTTGACCTCGTCGAGCACGTCGTCGAAGCGCCGGGTCTTGTGACCGGAGGCCGCCTCGTAGGTGTTGCCGTGCATCGGGTCGGTGATCCAGGCGACGGTCGCGCCGGAGGCGGTGACCTTCTCGACCAGCTCGGGCAGCTTGTCGCGGACCTTGTCCGCGCCCATCCGCACGATGAAGGTGAGGCGGCCGGGCTCGCGGTCCGGGTCGAGGCGCTCGATGTACTGCAGCGCCTCCTCGGCCGTCGTCGTCGGGCCGAGCTTGATGCCGATCGGGTTGCGGATCTTCGAGGCGAACTCGATGTGCGCGCCGTCCAGCTGACGGGTGCGCTCGCCGATCCACACCATGTGGGCCGAGACGTCGTACAGCCGGCCCGTGCGCGAGTCCACGCGGGTGAGCGCCGACTCGTAGTCGAGCAGCAGCGCCTCGTGGGAGGCGTAGAACTCGACGGTCTTGAACTCCTCCGGGTCCGCCCCGCAGGCGTGCATGAAGTTCAGCGCCTGGTCGATCTCCCGGGCCAGCTGCTCGTAGCGCTGGCCGGAGGGGGACGACTTCACGAAGTCTTGGTTCCAGGCGTGCACCTGGCGCAGGTCGGCGTAGCCGCCGGTGGTGAAGGCGCGCACCAGGTTGAGCGTCGAGGCGGAGGCGTTGTACATCCGCTTCAGGCGCTCGGGGTCCGGGATGCGGGCCTCTTCGGTGAAGTCGAAGCCGTTGACGGAGTCGCCCCGGTACGTGGGGAGCGTCACGCCGTCGCGGGTCTCGGTCGGCTTGGAACGCGGCTTGGAGTACTGGCCCGCGATCCGGCCGACCTTCACGACCGGCACCGAGGCGGCGTACGTGAGCACGGCGCCCATCTGGAGCAGGGTCTTGAGCTTGTTGCGGATCTGGTCGGCGGACACCGCGTCGAAGGCCTCGGCGCAGTCGCCGCCCTGGAGGAGGAACGCCTCTCCCTTGGCGACGGACGCCAACCGGGCGCGCAGCTGGTCGCACTCGCCCGCGAAGACGAGCGGCGGATACGACTCGAGGTCCGCGATCACATCGCGCAGAGCCTCGGCATCGGGGTACTCGGGCTGCTGCGCCGCGGGAAGGTCTCGCCAGGTGTTGCCAGCGCTCGCGCTGGACTTAGCGTTCACGGTCACCTCCCCAACATTACGGGGTCGGCTCCGGCGTCCATTCACCTGCTCATCAAGTGAGACGGGGTCCGCTCGTACGGCGTGGGGACGAGGGCGGCCGGCGAGACCGGCGGCGGGCCCGGCGCTGCGGGGCCCGCCGGGCACGGCGCGCGGTCAGGAGCCCACGTCGAGCTGGTTGCGGTCGATGCCGATCTTCACCCCGCCGTGGGTCTCGGTGCGGTCGCCCGCGTACTGGTGGATGCGCTGGTGGTCCGCCCACATGTTCTCCGGGAGCGCCGGGTCGGACGTGGTGGCGGAGTCGTTCCAGCGGGCGAAGTGGATCACGTCGGGGAGCGTGCCGCCGTCCGCGTTCGCGACCAGGTCGGGGACCAGGGAGGTCGCGCTGCCGTACGCCCCCGAGCGGTAGCCGAGCTCGTGCAGGCGCACGGTGTACGCCTCCAGGTACCCGAGCACGCGCTTGGTCACCGCCGCGCCGCGGACGTAGTGCTCCAGGTCGTTGTAGATCACGGTGCCCTTGCCGAACCCGAGCGCCCCGGCCTGCCGGGCCGCGTCGTCGGCGGCGGCGGTGCCCTGCGGCTCCGGGTCGGTGATCGCCGCACAGCCGCTCCCGCAGCTGCCGCCGTCGGACGAGGGCTGCCGGCCGACGTAGAGCGGGAAGAATCTCCAGCCGTTGGCGTACTGGGTCCGCACCCAGTCGGCGGTGAGGTTGCGCTGGGCGCAGGCGCGGTTGATGCCGCCGATGTAGACGCCGACGGCGCCGTAGCCGGAGGTGCCCTTCCAGGCGTCCATCGCCGACTGGCCGGGGGCGGTGCAGGCGTCGAAGCCCTTGCCCTGGAAGCTCGTCGCGTCGGCGGGCAGCGCGACCGGTGCCCCGGAGAGCGTCTCGGCGTGCGCGGAGGTGACGGGCAGCCCGGCGGTGCGCAGGATCTCCCGGATGCGGGAGCGGTCCTGTCCGTACGCGGCGGTGACGGCGATCCGGTCGGCGGTGGCCAGGTAGGTGCCGGCCGTGCGGTTCTCGGTGACGTCGGCCGCGGCGGACCCGGCGGGCTGCACCAGGAGCGCCTCGGTGCGCCCGGCCGGGTCCGCGGGGCAGTTCTGCCGCTCGCCCGGAGTCCCGAGGTACACGACGTGCCGGTCGAAGCGGACGCAGGCGTCGGGGTCCTTCTCCAGGTCCACGACCCGCCAGGACGCGGGGACGGTGAACACGTGGCCCCGGTAGGCGACCTCGACGGTCTCCTCCTGGGGCAGGGGCGCGGCCGGGGCCGCGGCGAGCGGTCCGGCGGCGAGCGCGGTGGCGGCGGTGAGCACGGTGAGCGCACGGGCGCCGCGGCGGCGGACTCGGGATGAAAGGGCTGACTGGATGGCTCTCTCCTCGGTCGGGCTTCCTGGCCATGAATGGCCGCCGAGGGCGCCCCGCGAACCCCTCGCCGCCGCGGTTCACGCTGTTGCCGGTCCCGGCCGTCGGGTAGGGTGCGGCGCATGTTCGCGCACTCGACCCAGAACTGGTGGTGGACCGCTCATCCGGCGGCCCACTGACTGCGCGTACTCACATCACGTCGCGAAGGCCGCCCGAGGGGCGGCCTTCGGTGTTTCCCGGCCCGGCCGTTCCTCCTGGTGGATCTCCGCCCTCCGAGAAGGAACAGGACCGATGAACCTGCCCGACCTGCTCGACGATCCCCGTCCGTTCGCCCTGCTGCGCCGTCGCACCCCCGGCCACGACCACGACACGGTGGAGCTGCTGCTCGGTCCGGTGCGCGAGGTGGAGAGCCTGGCCGACATCCCGGTGGGCGAGCGCCCCTCCCTGGCGCTGGTGCCCTTCCGGCAGATCCGCGAGCGCGGTTTCGACGTGCGCGACGACGGCACCCCGCTTTCGGTGCTGACCGCCGAGGAGACCCGCGTGATCCCGCTCGACGAGGCGCTGGCACAGCTCCCGTCGCACGACGTGCGCGTCGAGGACGGCGGCTTCGACGTCGTTGACGAGGAGTACGCCGGGATCGTCGGCCGGGTGCTGGAGGAGGAGATCGGGCGGGGCGAGGGCGCGAACTTCGTCATCCGGCGTACGTACGAGGGCCGGATCCCCGGGTTCGGCCGGGCCGACGCCCTCGCCCTCTTCCGCCGGCTGCTGGTCGGCGAGCGGGGCGCCTACTGGACGTACGTCGTGCACACCGGGGACCGGACGCTGGTCGGGGCGAGCCCCGAGGTGCACGTCCGGATGTCCGGCGGGACCGTCGTGATGAACCCGATCAGCGGGACCTACCGCTATCCGGAGCAGGGGCCGACACCCGAGGACCTGCTGGGCTTCCTCGCCGACGGCAAGGAGATCGAGGAGCTGTCGATGGTCGTCGACGAGGAGCTCAAGATGATGTGCACCGTCGGCGACCGGGGCGGCGTGGTGATCGGGCCGCGGCTGAAGGAGATGGCCCATCTCGCGCACACCGAGTACGAGTTGCGGGGCCGCTCCTCGCTGGACGTGCGCGAGGTGCTGCGGGAGACCATGTTCGCGGCGACCGTCACCGGGTCGCCGGTGCAGAACGCCTGCCGGGTGATCGAGCGGCACGAGGTGGGCGGGCGGGGCTACTACGCCGGAGCGCTGGCCCTCCTCGCCCGGGACGCGGGCGGGGCGCAGACCCTCGACTCCCCCATCCTGATCCGGACCGCCGACATCGACTCCGAGGGCGGGCTGCGCGTGCCGGTGGGCGCCACGCTGGTCCGCGGCTCGGACCCGGCGGGCGAGGTCGCCGAGACCCACGCGAAGGCCGCCGGGGTGCTGGCGGCGCTGGGGGTGCGTCCGGGCAGGCACCGGGCGGAGGGCGTACGGCCGCAGCTGGCGGACGATCCGCGGGTGCGGGCGGCGCTGGACGGGCGGCGGGCCGCGCTCGCGCCGTTCTGGCTGCGGATGCAGGAGCGGGCGGAGGGGCCGGCCGGGCACGCGCTGGTCGTGGACGGCGAGGACACCTTCACCGCGATGCTGGCCCACGTACTGCGGTCGTGCGGGCTCACGGTGACCGTGCGGCGGTACGACGAGCCGGGGTTGCGGGAGGCCGTCCTCGGACACGAGGGGCCGGTGGTCCTCGGCCCCGGTCCCGGTGACCCCTCGGACACCGCTGACCCGAAGATGCGGTTCCTGCGCGCCCTGACCGCCGAGGTGCTGCGCGGGCACCGGCACGGGGTGCTGGGCGTCTGCCTCGGCCATGAGCTGATCGCCGCCGAGCTGGGCCTTTCGATCGTCCGCAAGGACGTCCCCCACCAGGGCGCGCAGAGCGACATCGACCTGTTCGGGCGCACCGAGACGGTCGGCTTCTACAACAGCTTCACGGCCCGCTGCGACGACCGGGACCGCGCCGCGCTCGCCGCCCGGGACGTCGAGGTCGGCCTGAGCGCCACCGGCGAGGTGCACGCGCTGCGCGGGCCCGGGTTCGCCGGCGTGCAGTTCCATCCGGAGTCGGTGCTGTCGCTGCGCGGTACGGAGATCGTGCGGGAGCTGCTGGCTCAGCTGCGCGCGAGCGCCGGCACCAGCACGTTCTCCGAGCGCCGGCCCGCCAGGTAGTCGAGGACGTTGCGCACGGTGGTGTCGACGATCTGGGCGACGGCGTCCTCGGTGTAGTACGCCTGGTGGGAGGTGACCAGCACGTTCGGGAAGGTGACGAGGCGGGCCAGGGTGTCGTCGTCGACGGCCTCCAGGGACCGGTCGACGAAGAACAGGCCCGCCTCGGCCTCGTACACGTCGAGTCCGACCCCCGTGAAGCGGCCCTCGCGCAGCTCGGCGACGAGGGCCCGGGTGTCGACCAGGCCGCCCCGGCTGGAGTTCACGAGGATCGCGTCGTCCTTCATGGAGCGCAGCGCGGCGGCGTCGATGAGGTGCTGGGTCTCGGGCATCAGCGGCAGGTGCAGGGTGACCAGGTCGGACTCGGCGAGGAGCTGCTGCTTCGGGACGTACTTCATGCCGAGTTCCATGCAGGCGGGGTTCTCGGCGACGTCCCAGCCGAGCAGCCGCATGCCGAAGCCGTGGGCGATCCGGGTGAACGCCTCGCCGATCTTGCCGGTGCCGAGGACGCCCGCGGTGCGGCCGTGCATGTCGCGGCCCATCAGCCCGTCGAGCCGGAAGTCGAAGTCGCGGGTGCGGTTGGCGGCGCGCACGACCCGGCGGTTGACGGCCATGCCGAGGGTCCAGGCGAACTCGGCGACGGAGCACGGCGAGTAGTACGAGACGCGGGCGACCGTCATGCCGAGGCGCCCGGCGGCGTCCAGGTCGATGTTGTTGAAGCCGGTCGAGCGCTGGGCGATCATCCGTGTGCCGCCGGCCGCCAGGATCTCCAGGACGCGGGGCCCGAGTTCGGCGTTGACGCTGCTGGAGACGATCTCGTGGCCGGCCGCGATGGGGGCGGTGTCCTCGGTGAGGAAGACGTCGAGACAGCGGACCTCGCAGTGTCCGTCGAAGGCCTTCTCGATCAGCGGCTTCTCGTCTGACTGGACGCCGAAGGCCAGGATCTCCACGGTTCCTCCCGGGCTGAGGTGGTTACCGCCGAATATAGGGCGGCAACCACCGGGGCGCCGGTCGGCCGGGGACGGGCCAGGGTCAGCCGAAGAAGACGCCGACCTCCTCGTACAGCTTCGGGTCGACGGTCTTGAGCCTGGCCGTGGCCTCCGCCATCGGGACGCGGACGATGTCCGTGCCGCGCAGGGCGACCATCTTCCCGAAGTCGCCGTCGCGGACGGCCTCGATGGCGTGCAGTCCGAAGCGGGTGGCGAGCCAGCGGTCGAAGGCGCTCGGGGTGCCGCCGCGCTGGACGTGCCCGAGGACCGTGGTCCTGGCCTCCTTGCCGGTGCGCCGCTCGATCTCCTTGGCCAGCCACTCGCCGACGCCGGAGAGCCTCACGTGCCCGAAGGAGTCGAGGGTGCCGTCCTTGAGGACCATGTCGCCGTCCTTGGGCATCGCGCCCTCCGCGACGACCACGATCGGGGCGTACGACGCCTTGAACCGCGAGGTCACCCAGGCGCAGACCTGCTCGACGTCGAAGCGCTGCTCGGGGATCAGGATCACGTTCGCGCCGCCCGCGAGGCCCGAGTGGAGGGCGATCCAGCCCGCGTGCCGCCCCATCACCTCGCAGACCAGGACCCGCATGTGGGACTCGGCGGTGGTGTGCAGCCGGTCGATGGCCTCGGTGGCGATGCCGACGGCCGTGTCGAAACCGAAGGTGTAGTCGGTGGCCGAGAGGTCGTTGTCTATGGTCTTCGGGACGCCGACGACGCCGATGCCGAACTCGTCGTTGAGCCGCGCGGCGACTCCCAGCGTGTCCTCGCCGCCGATCGCGATGAGCGCCTCGACCTCCTGTTTGCCGAGGTTCTCCTTGATCCGGCGGACGGCGTCCTGCTGTTTGAGGGGGTTGGTGCGCGAGGAGCCGAGGATGGTGCCGCCGCGGGGCAGGATCCCGCGCACCGCCGGGATGTCGAGCCGCACGGTGTCGTTCTCCAGGGGGCCTCGCCAGCCGTCCCGGAAGCCGACGAAGTCGTAGCCGTACTCCTGCACGCCCTTGCGGACGATGCCCCGGATGACGGCGTTGAGCCCGGGGCAGTCGCCGCCTCCGGTCAGTACTCCGACTCGCATGGAAAAGTCCCTTCACCGGGTTGCCTGATGGAACTCACGCTAATAGTGATCCAGGTCACTTCGGCATGGGGCGGAAGGTCAATTCCGGTGCAATGTCCGGGAGTTGATCACTGTGCCGTCACTCGTCGGTGCGAACGGGCGGTTTACCCGGCGGGGTGTCAGGCGTCGTCGAGGCCGCGCTCTATGGCGTAGCGCACCAGCTCGACGCGGTTGTGCAGCTGGAGTTTGCCGAGGGTGTTCTGCACGTGGTTCTGCACGGTGCGGTGCGAGATGACCAGGCGTTCGGCGATCTGCTTGTAGCTCAGGCCCTTGGCGACCAGCCGCAGGACCTCCGTCTCCCGGTCGGTGAGCTGGGGGGCCTTGGGCTCGTCGGCGCCCGTGGCGGGCGCGGGCTCGGAGGCGAGCCTGCGGTACTCGCCGAGGACCAGGCCCGCGAGTCCGGGGGTGAACACCGGGTCGCCGACCGCCGTCCGGCGCACCGCGTCGATCAGCTCCTCCGTGGACGCCGACTTCAGCAGGTAGCCCGTGGCGCCGGACTTGACCGCCTCCAGCACGTCGGCGTGCTCGCCGCTGGCCGACAGGACCAGGACGCGCAGGGCGGGGTCGGCGCCGACGAGCTCCTTGCAGACCTGGACGCCGGGCTTGGCGGGCAGGTTCAGGTCCAGGACGAGGACCTCGGGCGAGACGGCCTGGGCCCGGCGTACGGCCTGCTCGCCGTCGCCCGCCGTGGCGACCACGTCGAAACCGGCCTCGGCGAGGTCGCGGGCGACCGCGTCGCGCCACATCGGGTGGTCGTCGACGACCATCACCCTGATCGGGTCCCCGCCCGGCTGCTGCGCCGCCCCCGTCGTCCCCGTCGTCGTCTCCGTCATCACTGCCCCGTCGTCCTCGTCGTCGCGATTGTCGTCGTACGGCTCGTCGCCGTGCTCGTCGTGCTCGTCGTTCCGTCCGGCCCGGCCCGGTATCGGTGCCCGTGCCTGTGCCTGTGCCCCGCCGTGTCAGCGCACCCCCGCGGCCCCCCGCGCGGCCTTCGGCACCCTCAGCTCGACCTCCGTGCCCTGCCCGGGGACCGAGATCAGCTCGGCGGTGCCGCCGATGTCCCGCAGCCGACCCCGGATCGAGAGGGCGACACCGAGCCGCCCCTCCCCCTCCGCCTGGGCGAGCCGCCCCTCCGGGATGCCGGGCCCCTCGTCGCGCACGGTCACGATCACCGCGTCCGGCTCGTCCTCGACCAGGATCCAGGCGCGGGCGCTCTCCCCGACGTGCTCACGGACGTTGTCCAGAGCGGCGCCGACGGCACCGGCCAGCTCCCGCGCCGCGACCGGGGGCAGCGGCACCGGCGCGCCTGGCTCGGAGAGGGTCACCCGCGCGCGTGCGTAGCGTGCGAGCAGCGGGCGCAGGTCGACCGGCTCGCCCGTCTCCTCGTCCGGTTCGTCCACCGCGCGGACGACGGCACCGAGCGCCACGTCCTCGGAGACCCGCGAGACCGGCACGAGCCCTCCGGAGACCAGTGAGCGCAGGGCCACCTCCTGCTCGCCCGCCATCCGCCCCAGTTCGGCCGCCTCGCCGCCGAGCACCGCGCCCCGCCGCTGCACCATGGCGAGGACCTGGAGCACACCGTCGTGGATGTCCCGGGCCAGGCGCTCCCGCTCCCGGGTCGCCGCCTCGATCTCCAGGGCCCGGGCGAGGGTGCGCTCGGAGGCGCGGGCGACCTCGACCACGTAGCCGATGGCGATGGAGGCGACCCAGACGAGGATCACGTTGTGGACGGTGTCCCGGGTCGGGGCGCCGCGCTCGGCGATGTTGACGACCGCGACGAGCGTGGAGGCGAAGGCCGCCCAGCGCCAGCCGCCCTTGATGGCGAAGGCCAGCACGGATCCCGCGGTCCAGATCGACGGCAGGGTCGGACCGCCGGCCTCTATCCGGGACACGTCGTCGGCGACCCGGGTGAGCAGGACGCCCGCCAGCGCGACGGTGAGGTCGGCGGCGAGGAACGGCTTGGTGCACGCCGCGGCCCCGGCGACCCGGGGCAGCGTCGCGAGGGTCCACCCGGCCAGCACCACGTAGTAGCCGACGGCCACCCAGGGCCGGGGGAACCTGTCGTACGCGGTGACGAAGAGCCCGATCGCGTAGAACAGGGTCAGGACGCGGTACGCGGTGAGCGCACGCCACAGCGGCTGCTCGACCGACATCCTCATGACTCTCTCGCGCTTGGCCATGTCCCCCACCCCCACATGACGGACGCGGTTACGAGCCGGACCGTTCCCCGTCCGCCCGTTCCCTGCCGTCCTGTTCCGCCTGGGCCCGGTCCCTGGCGGCCTGGGCCCTGTCCTTCTCCGCCTGCGCGAGGGCGGCCCTGGCCGCCTTCTCGGCTTCCTTCTCCGCCTTGGCCGCCTCCGCGATCTGTCGCTTGGCGGCCGTCGCGTAGATGTCGACGTACTCCTGGCCGGAGAGCTTCATGATCTCGTACATGACCTCGTCGGTCACGGCGCGGAGCACGAAGCGGTCGTGCTCCATGCCGCCGTACCGGCTGAAGTCCAGGGGCCTGCCGATGCGGATGCCGGGCCGCATCAGCTTCGGCATCACCTGCCCGGGCGGCTGGATCTTCTCCGTGTCGATCATGGCGACCGGGATCACCGGGGCACCGGTGGCCAGTGCCACGCGCGCGAGACCGCCGGGCTTGCCCCGGTACAGACGCCCGTCGGGCGAGCGCGTGCCCTCGGGATAGATCCCGAACAGCTCACCGCGCTCGATGACGTCGACCCCGCTCTTGATGGCCGCCTCCCCCGCGCCGCGCCCTCCGGAGCGGTCCACGGGAAGCTGGCCCACGCCCTTGAAGAAGGCCGCGGTCATCCGCCCCTTGATGCCGGGCGTGGTGAAGTACTCGGCCTTCGCGATGAACGTCACCTTGCGGTCGAGGACCGCGGGGAGGAAGAACGAGTCCGAGAACGACAGGTGATTGCTCGCCAGGATGGCGGGGCCCTCGGCGGGAATGTTCTCGAGGCCTTCCACCCAGGGCCTGAAGGCGAGCTTCAGTGGCCCTCCGATGGAAAACTTCATTGCGCCGTAGATCAACCGAGTGCCTCCTGTGTCGTCGGTCAGACCTTAACCCGGAGCACTGCCAATGGCCCCGACGACCCTGGTCGGTGTCAGTGCGGTCGCGTACGGTGAAGTACGCCCCGAACCCTCGGGACCCTCGGGCGCACGTGCCGCCCCGGTCGTCGTGCCGTCTCCGGTTCGCCCGCCCGTGACCCGTTCCGCCCGCACATGACCGTTCCGCCCCCTGATGAGCAAGGAGACCGAAGGTGCCGGTCCTTCCCGGAGCCGAGCCGTACCGCCACGAAGGCGGAGAGACCGGCGTCCTCCTCTGTCACGGCTTCACCGGTTCCCCGCAGTCGCTGCGCCCCTGGGCGGAGTACCTGGCCGAGCGGGGTCTGACCGTCGCGCTGCCGCTGCTGCCCGGGCACGGCACGCGCTGGGAGGACATGCAGCTCACCGGCTGGCAGGACTGGTACGCGGAGGTGGACCGCGAGCTGCGGGCCCTGCGGGAGCGGTGCACGCGCGTGTTCGTCTGCGGCCTGTCCATGGGCGGCGCCCTGACCCTGCGGCTGGCCGCCCGGCACGGGGACGACATCAGCGGCATCGTCGTCGTCAACCCGGCGAACAAGGTGCACGGACTCTCCGCGTACGCCCTTCCGGTCCTGCGGCACCTGGTGCGCACGACGAAGGGGCTCACCAGCGACATCGCCAAGGAGGGCGGCGTCGAGATCGGCTACGACAAGGTGCCGCTGCACGCCGCCCACTCGCTGCGGAACTTCTTCCGGGTGGTCGACGCGGAGCTGCCGCAGGTCACGCAGCCGATGCTGCTGCTGCACAGCCCCCAGGACCATGTCGTGCCGCCCGCCGACTCGGCCCGCATCCTCAGCCGGGTGTCGTCCACGGACGTGACCGAGATCCTGCTGGAACAGAGCTACCACGTCGCGACGTTGGACCATGACGCGGACCGGATCTTCGAGGAGAGCTACGCGTTCATCGGCCGGCTCGCGCCCGAGGTCGGCGAGGAGTCCGAAGCGGGTCAGGTGAGTCAGCAGGAAGGGACGGCCACCGGTGGCTGAGTACGACGCGGACCGCGGCGAGCCAGACGAGAAGGACCCGCCGCTCGGTGACGAGCAGAGCGTGCCCTTCGACGAGGAGGCCGCGTGGGCGGCGATCGTCGCCGGGTACGGTGCCGAGCCGCCGGACCCGCCCGGCGCGAAGCCCTTCAAGTCCGTCGAGGACCTGGCCCTGCTGGACCCGGAGACCAACGACGCGAAGACGGACGGCACCGGGGCGGACGACGCGGAGAAGGACGCCCCCGGTCGGCGCGCCAAGGAGCCCCCGGCGTCGGCGAGACCGCTGGGCAGCTCCGTCGCCTTCGCCCCGGGCGTCGCCGGCGGCCCCCGCGACTACGAGTCCCCCGACGCCTCCGACGACGACTTCGGCGACGACGACGAGGGCCACTTCGTGCCGCCCGAGCCGCCCCCGCTGCCCGCGGCCGACACGACGGCCAAGTTCGCCTGGCTCGCGGTGACCGGCGGGCCCGTGCTGCTGCTGCTCGCGGTGCTGCTCGGCTGGGACATGACCTGGTGGCTCGCCACCCTCGGCATCGGCGGTTTCCTCGGCGGCTTCGCCACGCTGGTCACGCGCATGCGGGGCGACGACGAGGGCGAGGACGACCCCGGCCGCGGCGCGGTCGTCTGACCTCCACGGCTTCCCCGCCCGACTGGCCGGAGGCAGGCTCTAGGTCGTGTCCGCGAAGTCCCGCCTGTTCCGCGACGCCTGGCACGCACTCTCGCCGCACCGGGCGAAGCCCCGAGTACGTCCAGTACGAGGGTCTCCGCCCGGCCCTCCCCCAGCCTCCGGCCGGGGGGACCCCCAGAGCACGCACCAGACGCCGCGGAACCCGCCCTCCGGGCGGACGACGGGACGTCGCGGACACGACCTAGGCGGCGGGGATTCTGAGGGCGGCGAGGACCGGAAGGTGGTCCGTGGCCGCCCTCAGGTCCGTCTCCGTCACCCCGGGATGGCCGATCGGCACCCCGCAGCCCAGGATCTCGATGCCGGGGGTCGCGAAGAGGGCGTCGATGCGCTGGTGGGGGTCGGCGGGGGTCGAGGTGTGCTCGGCGCCCCAGGGGGCGGTCGCCCAGCAGTCGCGGAGTTCCTCGCCGATGCGGGTGAAGGCACGGCCGCCCGGGCGCTCGTTCAGGTCGCCGCCCGCGACGGCGTACGGGGTGCCGAGTCCCGCGACGCGGTCGAGGAGCAGGCCCGCCTGCTCGTACCGCTCGTCCTTCTGCAGCGAGAGATGACAGCTCACGACGCCCAGGCGGGCCCCGCCGAAGCGGACCACCGCGGTCGCGAAGCCGCGGCGGTGCAGGCCCGGGGTGAGCGGGAGCAGGACGTCCTCGGTCCGTTCGACCGTCGCGCGCAGGCTGCAGAGAACGGCCGGCCCGGACGCCGTGGCGCCGCCCGTCAGGACCACCTGCCCCGAGGCCGCCGCGAGCCGGGCCAGTTTCTTGCGCCAGCGGAAGAACCGCGGCGCCTCCTGGACGAGGACCAGGTCGGGTGCGCAGGCGCTGATCACCCGGGCAAGGGCGTCGGTGTCGTCGCGCATCGACCGGATGTTGTAGCTGAGCACCCGCACGACGGCCGAACCGTCGGCTTCGGTGCGGGAGTCGGGCAGCGGACGGGTCGCGCTCGGCGTGCTCGCAGACATGCCGATCAAGATACGACAGCCGCCCCCTGCACACGGCCCCGACGGCGCGACCCCACCGACGGTCCGGCGCATCGCCGAGGGCTGGGCGCGGTGGTCCCGGACAGCCTTGGCCAGTCCGGGGCCGCATTCCGGCGAGCGGGAACGTATGCGTGCCTGCCCGTCCCGGCACGCCCCGGCCGGTCCGGGGCTATGTCCCGGATAACGAGGACGCGTGCGGGCCTGCCCGTCCCGCCACTCCGTGGCCGGCCCCGGGGGACGTCTCGGCAACCGGGCACCTATGCGAGCCTGCCCGTCCGGGCACGCCCTGGCCGGTCCGGGGGCGCGTCCCGGTGACCGGGGCTGCCCCGGCCGTGGGGCGGGGCGCGGTGGTCCATGACGCGGCAGCGCCCGCCGTGCCCCTCGTGGGGTGCGGCGGGCGCTGCCGTGGAGCGGGGGCCGTCACATGACGGGGTCGGGCTCCCGGGCCAGGTCCGCCGCACCGACGAGACCGGCCTTGTTGCCCAGCTGCGCGGCGATGACGTCGGCCACGGGCCGCCAGTTCCCGCCGACCAGCCAGCGCTTGTACGACTTGCGGATCGGGTCGAGCACCAGGTCGCCCTCGTCCGACAGGCCGCCGCCGACGATGAAGGCGGAGGGGTCGAAGAGGGAGGCCAGGTCGGCCAGGCCGGCGCCGGCCCAGCGGGCCAGCTCGCGGTAGGAGTCCACGGCGACCGGGCAGCCCTGCCGGGCGGCCATCGAGATGTGCTTGCCCTCGATCCCGTCCGGGGTGCCGTCCCCGAGGGCCAGCAGGACCTCGGCGCGCTCCGGGGTCGCGTTGGCGCGCTGCTTGGCGTACCGGACGAGGGCACGGCCGGACGCGTACTGCTCCCAGCAGCCCTGCGAACCGCAGCCGCACAGCAGCCCGTCCGGGACCATCCGGATGTGCCCGAACTCGGCGGCGACGCCGAAGTGCCCGCGGCGCAGCTTGTTGCCGATGATGATGCCGCCGCCGAGGCCGGTGCCGAGGGTGATGCAGATGACGTTGCGGTGCCCCTTGCCGGCACCGAACTTGTACTCGCCCCACGCGGCCGCGTTCGCGTCGTTCTCCACGACGACGGGCAGACCGACCCGGGCCTCGACCTCGTCCTTCAGTGGCTCCTGCCGCCAGTCGATGTTCGGCGCGAAGTACACGGTCGAGCGCTGACGGTTGACGTAACCGGCGGCACCGATGCCCACGCCCACGATGTCGTGCCCCGCCCGGGCACCCTCCACTGCCGCGGCGATGGCGTCCACGATCGCCTGCGGTGTGGTGGGGGTCGGCACCTTGAAGGTCGAGAGGATGTTGCCTTCCTCGTCGACCACGCCGGCCGCGATCTTCGTGCCGCCGATGTCGACGCCGATGGTGAGTCCCATGAATCCCTCAGTTTCGGTCGAGCCCCGCTACGGGCAACCGTACCCGAGGGGCTCTCAGTCCAAGTCGATGTGTTCCCCGGGACCGGTGCCCTCGTCCCGGGGGCGGGTGGTGTCCCGGGCCGTCCAGCGCCGCTCCTGGGCCTCGACGGCGGAGCGGTAGGCGGCGAGCAGCTCGGAGCCGGCGGCCGCCAGGTGGTCGAAGACGTCCGGGTTGCGTTCTATGACGGGTTCCACCGCCGCCTTGGCCTGCTGCACGACCTGGCTGACCATCTGCTGGGCCGTGCCCGAGGCGACGGCACCGAACAGCGGCGACTGCAGTCCGGACAGCTTGTCGGCGACGGCGTCGACGAGCTTGCGCAGTTCCTCGGCGGCGGAGCCGGGCGGCGTGCCGTGCTCGGCCCTGCGCCGGGCCTTCTCCGCCGCGAGGTCCTCGGCGCACGCCTTCGCCCAGGCGTCGGCATCGGCGTCGGCGGCTCGCACCTCGTCGTCCCTGTCCTGAGCGGCGTCGGACGTGGGGCGCTCTTCGCTCATGGCGGACTCCTGACTACGTTTCGTCCCTCCGACGTTACCCGAACGGAGGTACGCGGTTCACCGTGTCCGCGGCCCGGTTTCCCGGCCGGTGACCGCGATCCGGTCACCGGCCCTGCGGCCACAGCCCGGGATCGGGGGCGAACCGCACGCGCAGCTCGCCCTCGCGCAGGGCGGCGCCGGCCACCGTGCAGCGGCGCAGCACGGACGGCAGCGGCACGATCCTGCGGAACTGTCCGACGGCCACGACGAGTTCGTCGCCGCGGCGGACGAGGTCCAGTTCCTCGCGTATCGCGCCGGGCAGCGGGAGGTGCCAGACGAGCACCCCGTCGTCGGCGAGGTGGTCGGTGACGGGCCACTCGACCGGCGTCCCGGATTCACCCGCACCGGGGACGGCGAGTGCGGTCAGGTCGTCGGCGCCGCGGGGGTCGTGCCCGAGGTGCGGGACCTCGTGCAGGGCGTACGCCCCCCGCCATTCGTCCAGGGCCTTGGACTGCTGGGCCGCCAGCGCGGCCAGCCAGTGGTCCTCCGTGGCGGAAGGCAGTACGCGGTTGGCGACCAGGGAGTCGACGCGCAGACCGCGCAGGGCGAGGGCGGTGCCCGCGGTGCGTACGGCGTCGGCGCCGGCCGGTCCGGGCTCGGCGACCAGCCGTACGGTCGTGGCGTCGTCCCCGACGACCGCCTCCACGGCGGCGAGCTCGACGTCCCAGCGGGCCGCCGTCTCGTACAGCCACTCCGCGGGCATCGGTACGCCGGCCAGCCGGCCGAGCATGGGGCGCAGGGCGCGGGCGGCCTGGCGTTCGGCCGGGAGCAGCCGGCGCAGATAGCGGCGCAGTTCCTCGGGGAGCGCGAGGAGGGCGAGGGCCTGCGGGGCCGGCGGGAGGTCGACGACCAGCAGGCCGTACGTGCCCGAGGTGGCCGCGTCGCGCAGGGCGCGCAACAGCGCGAGCTCTTCGGCGCCGGGCAGCGGGGTGACCTCCTCGGCGTCGAGACGGGTGGCTCCGAGGAGGTCCAGGGCGCTGGTGGCGCGCTCCTGGAAGGCCGTGAGGTCGTCGCGGAAGCGTTCGGCGGCGTCGGGGCGCCAGGCGGTGAGGTGCGGCGCGGCCTCGACGGGGTCCGCGCCGGTACGGGTGCCGAGGGCCGCCCCGAGGGTGTCGGTGCGGTCGGCGCTCAGGACCAGGGTGCGGGTGCCCTCGCGGGCGGCCTTCAGCGCGGTGGCCGCGGCGACGGTGGTGCGGCCGGTGCCGCCTTGGCCGGTGATCAGGATGGTGCGCATGGTGGTGAACGGTACCTGGGCCTTGCCGGCCGGGGGGCGGGCTCACCTGGGCGTCGGCCTGCCTGGCGGGCGTTCGGTTCGTCGGCCCCCGTCGCGGGGGTGCCCTCGGTTTCCCAGCCGTCGATCGCCCTGCGGGCTCGTCCTCAAACGCCGGACGGGCTGAATCCCTGCCCCCCGACGCGAACGCACCCCCGGCTTCCCAGCCGTCGATCGCCCTGCGGGCTCGTCCTCAAACGCCGGACGGGCTGGAATTTTCCGGACCGCGTCGAAAAGCCTCCGCCTTGCTCAGGCGGATGACACCGGCGTTACCTCC
This sequence comes from Streptomyces sp. NPDC005496, assembly GCF_042872045.1. Taxonomy (NCBI): domain Bacteria; kingdom Bacillati; phylum Actinomycetota; class Actinomycetes; order Kitasatosporales; family Streptomycetaceae; genus Streptomyces; species Streptomyces sp. NPDC005496. The sequence goes on along the minus strand of NZ_JBIAJQ010000020.1, from coordinate 24,020 downwards.
GGCTCCGGCTACTTCTCGCCGGATTCCACTCGCTTCTTCAGGCCCGCCAGGGCGCGGTCGATGATGACCTTCTCGGCCTTGCGCTTGATCATGCCGAGCATGGGGATCTTGACGTCGACGGTCAGGCGGTAGGTGACCTCGGTGGCGTTGGGGCCGGCCGGGGCGAGGTGGTACGAGCCGTCGAGGGAGCGGAGCATCTGGGACTTGACCAGGGTCCAGGAGACCTCGTGGTCGCCGGTCCAGGTGTAGCCCAGCGTCTGGTCGTCCTTGATGGCGCCCGCGTCCATGACGAGACGCACCTGCTCGGCGCGGCCCCGCGCGTCCGTGGCGAGAACCTCCGCCTCCTTCACCTCGCCGGTCCAGTCCGGGTAGCGGGCGAAGTCCGCGATCACCGCCATGACGTCGGCCGGTGCCGCCTCGATCGTGATGCTCGAGCTGGTGTGTTCCGCCATCGCGGTGGCTCCTCCAGATGCGGTCCGGTGAGGAAGGGTGCTGCGCACGTGTGTGCAGCGTGAAGGCTACCGCGCGCGGACCTCCCCGCCGTCACCGCGTCCGCAGGGCCGAGAACGCCGCGTGGCCTGCCCGGAGGATCGCGGACCTCACCATTCCAGGGCCCAGGGCCGGCCCGAGCTCGCGAAGTGCCCCACGTTCACGCACTCGGTCGCCCCGACGCGCATCCGCCGGACCAGCGGCTGGTGGACGTGGCCGAAGAGCGAGTAGCGCGGGCGGGTGCGGTGGATGGCGTCCAGCAGGGCCCGGCTGCCGCGTTCGAAACGGCGCGCCACCGTGTCGTACACCAGCTCCGGCACCTCCGGCGGGATGTGCGTGCACAGCACGTCGACCTCGCCGACCGCCTCGATCTTGGCCGCGTACTCCTCGTCGCTGATCTCGTACGGCGTGCGCATCGGCGTGCGCAGTCCGCCGCCGACGAACCCGAAGACCCACCCGCCGATCTCCACCCGTTCGCCGTCGAGGACCGTCGTACCGGGTCCGGCGTATTCCGGCCACAGGGTCGGCATGTCGACATTGCCGTAGGTGGCGTACGTCGGTGCCGGGAAGGCGCCGAACAGTTCGGCGTACTGCTTGCGTACCGCCTTCTCGATGGCCGCGGCCCGGTCCGCGCCGATCCCGCTCCACAGCCGGGCCCCGAACTCGCGCGCCTCCTCGAAGCGGCGGGCGGTGCGCAGCTCGACGATGCGGTCCGCGTTCTCCGGTCCGAAGAGGTCGGGGAAGATGCCGCGCGAGTGGTCGGCGTAGTCCAGGAAGAGCACCAGGTCACCCAGGCAGATCAGGGCGTCGGCGCCCTCTCCGGCCGTGGCCAGATCGCGCGCGTTGCCGTGCACGTCGCTGACCACATGGACGCGCGTCCTTCGGTTACCGCCTCGTGTGGGTGCCATGACGATCAAGCGTAGGCGTGTGCGGCAAACGTGAACAGAGGCGGCCGGACCTGCGGTTACTGGCTAGTCCCGAAGGGGGTGGACTACTGTGCGCGAAGGAACGCCAACACGTGTGACGCATAGAACATCTCGCCGGGACCCCCTGTCGTAGAAGCCATACCGGCGGGTAACGTCCGGGCCGTCCAGTCGTGCTCAGGATTTCAACCATGACGTCTTCGAGCACCTGCCCGAGCCTTGGACCGCACCGTCGCATCACACAGAGTCGTGGCGCCGGCGCCCTATGAGGAGCAGCAGTCTTGCGCGAGTTCAGCCTTCCGGCTTTGTACGAGGTCCCTGCGGACGGCAATCTGACCGACATCGTCCGCAGAAACGCCGCGCAGCATCCCGATGTCGCCGTCATCGCCCGCAAGGTGGGCGGCACGTGGACGGACGTCAGCGCCACCACGTTCCTCGCCGAGGTGCGGGCCGCGGCCAAGGGCCTGATCGCGTCCGGCGTCCAGCCGGGCGACCGGGTCGGCCTGATGTCCCGCACCCGCTACGAGTGGACGCTGCTCGACTTCGCGATCTGGAGCGCCGGCGCGGTCACCGTTCCGGTGTACGAGACCAGCTCGGCGGAGCAGGTGCAGTGGATCCTCGGCGACTCGGGCGCGACCGCCTGCATCGTCGAGCTGGAGACGCACGCCGCCTCCGTCGAGTCGGTGCGCGACCGGCTGCCCGCGCTCAAGCACATCTGGCAGATCGACGCCGGCGGCGTCGAGGAGCTGGGGCGCGCGGGCAAGGACGTCTCGGACGAGACCGTCGAGGAGCGCAGCTCGGCCGCCAAGGCCGACGACCCGGCGACCATCGTCTACACCAGCGGCACGACCGGCCGTCCCAAGGGTTGCGTCCTGACCCACCGCGCCTTCTTCGCGGAGTGCGGCAACATCGTGGAGCGGCTGCGCCCGCTGTTCCGCACCGGCGAGTGCTCGGTCCTTCTCTTCCTGCCGCTCGCGCACGTCTTCGGGCGCCTGGTGCAGGTGGCGCCGATGATGGCGCCGATCAAGCTCGGCTGCGTCCCGGACATCAAGAACCTCACCGACGAGCTGGCCGCCTTCCGGCCGACGCTGATCCTCGGCGTGCCGCGCGTCTTCGAGAAGGTCTACAACTCGGCGCGCGCCAAGGCGCAGGCGGACGGCAAGGGCAAGATCTTCGACAAGGCGGCGGACACGGCGATCGCCTACAGCCGCGCGCTGGACACGCCCTCCGGGCCGTCCCTCGGTCTGAAGATCAAGTACAAGACCTTCGACAAGCTCGTCTACAGCAAGCTCCGGGCCGTGCTCGGCGGGCGGGGCGAGTACGCGATCTCCGGCGGCGCGCCCCTCGGTGAGCGGCTCGGCCACTTCTTCCGCGGTATCGGCTTCACGGTCCTGGAGGGCTACGGCCTCACCGAGTCCTGCGCGGCCACCGCCTTCAACCCGTGGGACCGCACCAAGATCGGCACGGTCGGGCAGCCGCTGCCGGGGTCCGTGGTGCGGATCGCGGACGACGGTGAGGTGCTGCTGCACGGCGAGCACCTGTTCAAGGAGTACTGGAACAACGAGGGCGCGACCGCCGAGGCGCTGGCCGACGGCTGGTTCCACACCGGTGACATCGGCACCCTCGACGAGGACGGGTACCTCCGGATCACCGGCCGCAAGAAGGAGATCATCGTCACGGCGGGCGGCAAGAACGTCGCCCCGGCCGTGATCGAGGACCGCATCCGGGCGCACGCGCTGGTCGCCGAGTGCATGGTGGTCGGCGACGGGCGGCCCTTCGTGGGTGCGCTGGTCACCGTCGACGAGGAGTTCCTGGGCCGCTGGGCCGAGGAGCACGGGAAGCCTGCCGGGTCCACGGCGGCGTCTCTCCGGGAGGATCCGGAGCTGCTGCGCGCGATCCAGGACGCCGTCGACGACGGCAACGCGGCGGTGTCGAAGGCGGAGTCGGTGCGGAAGTTCCGGCTGTTGCCGGCGCAGTTCACCGAGGAGTCGGGGCATCTCACGCCGTCGCTGAAGCTGAAGCGGAACGTCGTGGCGAAGGACTTCGCGGACGAGATCGAGGCGATTTATCGGGGCTGATGCCCGAGCGGCGGTTCCCTCTGTCGTCGGGGTGACGTGTCTGCTGCGTCCACTGGGCGTGGGGGCGCGTTCGTCGTAGGGTGTGGGAGGGCGTCCGTTTGTGCGGGCGCCCTTTCGCCGTACGGGGCGTTTCCCCCCTCGGCCGGGGGCCTTTTCGGCCTGCTCGCCGTGGGGGCTGGTCGCGCCGTTTCCGCGCCCCTGAACGCCCGCCCGCCGTACGGGGATCGGTTCGTCTGCGGCTTACCCGCCGTCGGGGTTGCTCGCGCCGTTCCCCGCGCCCCCAGACGCCCACCCGCCGTACGGGGTCCGGATCGTCTGCGGCTTGCTCGCCATCGTGGTTGCTCGCGCCGTTCCCCGCGCCCCTAAAAGCCCACCCCGCCGTACGGGGTCCGGATCGTCTGCGGCTTACCCGCCATCGTGGTTGCTCGCGCCGTTCCCCGCGCCCCTAAAAGCCCACCCCGCCGTACGGGGTCCGGATCGTCTGCGGCTTACCCGCCATCGTGGTTGCTCGCGCCGTTCCCCGCGCCCCTGAACGCCCGCCCGCCGTACGGCGATCGGTTCGTCTGCGGCTTGACCGCCGTGGGGGCTGGGTGCGCCGTTCCCCGCGCCCCTAAACGTCCGCCCGGTGTGCGTGGGCTAGAGGAGGGTCTTCAGGTGGGTTGCCAGGAGGTCCCAGCGCCATTTCTCCTCGATCCACGTGCGGCCCCGCTCCCCCATCCGGCGGCGGAGTTCCGCGTCGCCGAGGAGGGTGACGATCCGGTCGGCGGCCTCCTCCGGGGCGCCGCCGCGGACGACCCAGCCGGTCTCGCCGTCGAGCACGGCGTCGGGCGCGCCGCCGGAGTCACCGGCGACCACGGGAAGGCCGGTCGCGGACGCCTCCAGGTACACGATCCCGAGCCCCTCGACGTCGAGACCGCCCCGGCGCGTGCGGCACGGCATGGCGAAGACGTCCCCGGCGCCGTAGTGCGCGGGCAGCTCGGACCAGGGCACCGCGCCGGTGAAGCGGACGGAGCCGGCGACACCGGTGGCGTGGGCGAGCCGGCGCAGTTGCTTCTCGTAGGGTCCGCCGCCGACGACGAGCAGCACCGTCTCCGGCTCGGCCGCCAGGATGCGGGGCATGGCGAGGATCAGGGTGTCCTGGCCCTTGCGCGGCACGAGCCGCGAGACGCAGACCACGACCGGCCGGTCGGTGAGCCCGAGCCGGGCCCTGACCGCGTCGCCTCCCGAGTCGGGGTGGAAGGTCTTCTCGTCGACGCCGGGCGGCAGTTGGACCATGCGGGAGGCGGCCTCGGGCGTCAGCGCGGAGGCGATCCGCGAGCGCGTGTACTCCCCGAGGTAGGTGATCGTGTCCGTGGACTCGCCGATCCGGCGCAGGAGTTGCCGGGCGGCGGGCAGCTGGGCCCAGCCGGCCTCGTGGCCGTGCGTGGTCGCCACGAGCCGCCGGGCGCCGGCCTTGCGCAGCGCCGGCGCCATCAGCCCGAGCGGTGCCGCCGCCCCGAACCAGACCGACGTACAGCCGTGTTCGCGCAGCAGGTCCGCCGCCCGCCGGGTCACCGCGGGCGTCGGCAGCAGCATCGTCGTACGGTCGCGTACGACGGTGAACGGCTGCTCGGCGTCGAAGGCGGCGGTCGCCTCGGCGCCCTCGCGACCGCGCTTCCAGGTGGACGCGTAGACCACGAGCCGCCCGGGCTCCAGCCGCAGCGCCATGTTGTGCAGGAACGCCTGGATGCCGCCGGGGCGGGGCGGGAAGTCGTTGGTCACGATCAGCGTCTTGTCCATCGCGCCCGACCCTACCGAACCCCCCCTCCCGGCCGTACCGACAGCTCCGTACGGCCGTGTTTGACGGCCCTCGCACAGCCCCGCACGCCATCATGACTGCGCGGACGCACGATCCGGACGAACGGGGGCCAGGTGGGCATGACGAGCACGAGGCGGGAGGGATTCCCGTACGCGCCGCTCTTGGTCTGGGCGCTGACCAGGACGGTGCTGCTGCTGTTCGTGTTCCGGGTGTTCGTCTTCCCGGGGCCCGACGTGGCGAGCGACGTGACCGTGATCTACCAGGGCTGGTACGAGGTGCTGCGCACCGGCACCTTCCCGCTCGACGACGTCACCTGGCAGTACCCGCCCGCGGCGGCGCTCCCCGTCCTCTCCCCCGCCCTGCTGCCCTTCCTGGACTACACGTCGGCCTTCTTCGTCCTCGCGCTTCTGGCCGACCTGCTGGTGTTCGCGCTGCTCGGGTACGCGGGGCGGCGTCCCGGGAAGTCCCCGCGCGGGGCATGGGTGTGGGTGGCGGGCGTGGCGCTGCTCGGCCCGACCGTGTACGCCCGCTACGACGTGATGGTGACGGCGGTCGCCGTGGCCGCGCTGCTCGCCGGGGTGCGTCACCCCCGTGCGATGGGGGCGCTGGCGGGGTTCGGCGCGCTGCTGAAGGTGTGGCCGGTGCTGGTGCTGGTGGGGGCGGCGAAGGGCAGCGCGGGGCGGGCCTGGGGCACGGCGGCGGTGACCGTCGGCGGGCTCGGCCTGCTGGCCGGGGTGGCGATGCCCGGCGCGTTCTCCTTCCTCGCCTACCAGCGCAACCGGGGCACGGAGGTGGAGTCGCTGGGTTCCCTGGTCTTCCACGTCGCCCGGCACTTCGGCTGGGAGGGCGAGGTGCTGCTCAACTACGGCTCGGTGGAGTTCCTCGGCCCGCACGTCGGCCTGGTGAGCGGGGCGGCGCTGCTCCTCACCGCCGTCGCGTTCGGCTGGATGCTGCTGTGGCGGCTGTGCGCGAAACGCTTCCTCGCGCACACGCTCGCCGAGGCCGCCTTCGTCGCCGGGCTCATGTTCACGGTGACCAGCCGGGTGATCAGCCCGCAGTACATGGTGTGGCTGGTGGGGCTGGCGGCGGTGTGCCTGTGCTTCCGCGGCACCCGGATGACCCGGCCGGCCGCGCTGGTCCTGGCGGCGGCCCTGGTGACCGTCCTGGAGTTCCCGGTCTTCTTCTCGCACGTGGTGGCGAGCGACGCCCTCGGCGTGGCCCTGCTCGTCGCCCGCAACGGCCTCCTCGTGGCCGCCACCCTGCTCGCCGCCCGCGAGCTGTGGCGGGGCACGGTCTCCCAGCCGCCCCCGACGGTCCCCCCGCAGGCCACCCGCAGCAAGGCGTCCCTGGCCTCCTCCTGATGTCGCGCACCGCCACGCGGGGCCCTGCTGATCCCGCGGATCAGCCGAGCTGCGCGCGCAGGTAGTCCCGCCACTGCCCGGTGAACTCCTCCGGCGACGTGTGCAGGACGTCCCGCAGCGCGGCCTCGACGGCGCCGGCGCGCTGCCGGTGCTCGCCGACGGCGCGGTAGAACTCGTTCAGCCGGACCTCGCCCCAGCGGTCGGCGATCAGCCGGCAGGCCAGCCAGCCGCTCTCGTACGCCCGCGCGAGCCGCGCCGCGTCCCCGGTGAAGCCGAAGTCCGCGTCCTCGGGCAGACCGGCGGGCAGCCGCCCGTCCACCACGGCGCGCTCCAGCTCGGGGGCGACCTCGGTGGCGGGCCGCCCGCTGCCCAGGTAGCCCGCCCAGTCGGCGTAGCCCTCCGACAGCCACAGGGGCGTGGCGGCGGTGGTGTGCGCGCGGGTGGCGACGTGGGTGGTCTCGTGGGTGAGCACGACCTGCCTGCCGAGGGCGCCGAGGACGCCGTACGCCTCGGGGTTGACGATGATCCGGTCCGCGGGCGCCCGTGCCGAGGCGCCCGCCTCGCCGGTGGTGACGGCCGCGATCCCCCGGTATCCGGACGCCGCCGCGCCGAGCAGCCCGGCCATGCCGTCCAGGGACTTCGGTACGAGCACGACGACGTGCCCCGACCAGTCCGTGCCCCACGTCCGCGACACCGCGGGCACCGCGCGGTCCGCCAGCCGCGCGTATCCGCGCAGGGTCTCGGCCGACTGCCCGACGCCGAGGACGAGGCTGTGCTCCCCGCGTACGGTGCGCACGGGCCCCTGCTCCCAGAGCTGTTCGGCGGCCTTCCCGGCGGGCCGGTCGGAGACGACGTGCCAGCGGCCTTCGTCGCGGGTCAGGCGCAGGGTGCGGGCGGCGGTGAGCGGCGCCCGGTCGTAGCCCTCGATGCGGTAGCCGAGGTCGGCGTCGGCGGTGGCCGTGTCGCCGGTGCGGTGGAAGCCGGTCAGCCGGTACGACCAGGCGGCCAGCGGCACCTCGCGCAGGTTCCCGAGGGCGGTGGTCCCGGCGGCCTCGGTCCCGGTCGCCCGGTAGGCCGCCGCGTCCCGGTGCAGGACCGCCGCCGCCCGCCGGTCGAGCACGCGCTGGACGGCGTCGGCCGCGGTGTCGCGCGCCGGGCGGCCCGCGCAGCCGACCAGGGACACGAGGAGCAGCACGCAGCTCGCCACCGCCCCCGACACGCGCCCACGACCAGCCACGTTCCTGATCGTACGGGGGCCCGGCCGGGGCGTCCGCCCGCTGTCCGGGAACCCGGCCGGAACCGGACCCCCGCGCCGGGCCGTCCGGTCAGACCCGGGTCACCGAGGACACCGGCATCATGCCCACCGGGTCGTAGCGGACCGGCGCGCCCGGGTAGGGGGCGTGGATCACCTGGCCGTTGCCCATGTACATCGCGATGTGGCTCGCGTCGGACCGGTAGGCGACCAGGTCGCCGGGCTGCGCCTGGGAGAGCGGCACCTGGCGTCCGGCGTACCGCTGGGCCTGCGAGGTGCGCGGCAGCCCGACGCCGGCCTGGGCGTACGACCACTGCATCAGGCCCGAACAGTCGAAGCCGCCGGGGCCGTTGGCGCCCCACACGTACGGGCGCCCGAGCGCGGAGCGGGCTGCGGCGACGGCGGCGGCCGCGCGGCCCGAAGCCGGCGCCGCGCCGGGGTCGGGCACGCCCGCGCGTCCGGAGCGGGAGGCCCGGTCGTAGGCGGCGCGCTCGGCGTACGGCAGCGAGTTGAGCAACTCCCTCGCCTTGGCGAGCTTCCGCTCGACCGTCTTCTTGTGCCGGGCGACGGCCGCGCGGCTGCGTTCCAGTTCGGCGAGCTTGTCGCTCGCCTCGTCGCGCCGCTGGGCGAGGTCGCGCATGGCCGTCTGGAGTTCCTTGAGTTCGCCCGCCTGGTGCACGCCGATCCGGTCGAGCACGGCGGCCTTGTCGAGGTAGTCGTCCGGGTCGTCGGAGAACAGCAGGGCGAGCGAGGGGTCCATCCCGCCGGAGCGGTACTGGGCTCCGGCCAGCGACCCGAGCGCGTCCCGCATGGTGTTGATGCGCTCCTGCCGGCGGGCGATCTCGTCCTGGGCCGTGGACACCTGCTCGCGCAGGGTGTCAGCCCGCTCGTCGGCCTTGTTGTACGCCTCGGTGGCCTGTTCGGCCTGCTCGTACAGGCGGTCCACCGTGGACCGGGTGTCCTCCTCGGGCTCGGCGAGTGCCGGCACGGCCCCGAGGGCGGCGGCCGCGGCGGACAGGACGCAGACGGCGGCACCGGCCGCGCCCCGGTCGAACCCGGATGGTGCAAGGCGACGATGGGACCCCACGGGTAGCCGCTCTCCCTCCGCTGACGGACCCCCGGTGTTGGGGGAAACGCGCCAGACAGTAGCCGCGCGACTACGCACAGGCCAAAGACCCCGACGGGCACACAACGTGACGCCCCGCCTCAGACGCAGGTCATCGGCGGGGCGCGGGGTCAGCGGGAGCCGCGTCAATTCGCCCGTTTGGGCGGTACGGCGGCGGCCGTGGGAGGGCGGCCCGCCGGGGCGGGCCGCGCGCGGGACGTCAGACGCGGACGCCGAACTGGAAGGGCATGTTGCCGATCGACTCGTAGCGCACGACGGTGCCGGTGCGCGGGGCGTGGAGGACCTGGCCGTTGCCGGCGTAGAGGCCCACGTGGTGCTGGTCGCCGTAGAAGATGACCAGGTCGCCGATCTGCAGGTCGCTCTGGGAGTAGATGCGGGTGCCGGCGTTGGCCTGCGCCTGCGAGGTCCGGGGTATGCCGACACCGGCCTGGGCGTAGGCCCACGAGGTGAGGCCCGAGCAGTCGAAGGAGCTGGGGCCGGTCGCGCCGTAGACGTAGGGCGAGCCGAGCTTGGTCTGCGCGGCGGCGAAGGCCGCTCCGGCCCGGCCGGAGGCGGGCTTGGCGCCGGAGTCGAGGGCGCTGCGCTCGCTGGCGCGGGTGGCGCGTGCCTGCTCCGCGTCGAGCGCCGCCTTCTCCTTGGCCGTCAGGGTGTTGAGGAGCTTCTGCGCCTCGGCGAGCTTGCCCTGGACTTCCTTCTTCTTCTTGCCGAGCTCGGTGCGGGTGTCGGCGAGGTCCTTGAGCTTGGCGGAGGCTTCCTGGCGCTGCTGGGAGAGCGAGCGCTGCTTCTCCTGGATCTTCTTCAGCGCCTCGACCTGCTGGCCGCTCAACTGGTCGAGCGTGGACGCCTTGTCGAGGTAGTCGTCCGGGTCCGAGGAGAGGAAGAGCTGCACGGAGGGGTCGATGCCACCGGAGCGGTACTGGGCGGTGGCCAGCGAACCGAGGCCGTCGCGCAGGTCGTTGAGCTCTTCCTGGCCGCGGGCGACGTTGTCCTGCAGGGTGCCGATCTGCTTCTCGAGCTTGTCCTGCTTCTCCTTGGCCCCGTTGTACTTCTCGGTGGCCTTCTCGGCGTCTTCGTAGAGCTTGTCGACCTTGGACTTGACCTCGTCCTTGCTCGGCTTCTCGCTCGGCGCGGCGTTCGCGGCCTGCGAGCTGAGGGCGACTGCGGCGGCAGCAGCGGTGGTGAGCACGGTCACGCGGGTGCGGCTCGGCTGCTTGGGTCGACGGTGGGACGCCACGAAGGCGAGCTCCTTCTTCCTCCAGCCGCCTGCCGATGCGCCGACGGGCGGTGTCCCTCCACCGTCACTCCCTATGAGTGATCACCCGAGCGGAGGTTCGAGGCCTGACCCTAGTGACCTTCTTGTGATCAGTTCAAATCCTCACAGGAAAAATCTCGGTCACCGACTGCATTCTTTACCGGCAACTCACGTGCAGTGATGCGCGTTTGACGCTACGTTGCGTGAAGGTTTCGCCAATTCGGGCATCAGGCCCAGACGTTACGCATGGTGCGTACGTTTCCTATGGGCCGGTAAGCACGGAAAGGCGCCTCCGCGGTCCCGGCGGCGTAAAGCGGTGTATTCGGTTCCGTCTCAGCCGCGCGAGAAGCGCTTGAGGAGCACCACCGAGGCGACCGGCCGCGCACCCGCCTTGGCGATCCCGTCGGCCACCTCGCGGTCGGTCGACACGACGATGACGGGCCGTCCCACAGGCTCGGCGCGCACCAGCTGGCGGATCAGCTCGTCCGCCGTCACCCCGGGCTTGGAGAACAGCACCCGTACTCCGCGCGGCGGCGCGAGCAGCACCGGCGCGGCCAGCTCGGCCCCGTCGAAGACGCAGGTGACCTCGGCGCCGGTCTGCGCGGCGAGCTGCGAGAGCTGGCCGAGGAGCCGCAGCCGCTGCTTCTCCAGCGGCATCTGCGGATAGCCGGTCTTGGTGACGTTGTAGCCGTCGACGACCAGATGCGCCTGGGGCAGCGCGAGCAACTGGTCGAGGATCGCGGGGTCGTCCTCGGACAGGGCGCGGGCGGCGATGTCCTTCGGCGTCATCCGTCCGGGCTCGACGGCGTCCACGGTCTCGGCGGGACGCTGGGACACCGGGGGCAGGGCGAGTTCGCGCCGCAGCCCCTGGGCCGCGTCCAGCACCGTGTCGAGCAGCAGCCGCACCCGCATGTCCTCGACGCTGCGGCCCTCGCGTGCGGCCCTGCGGGTGGCCTCCAGGGCCGCCTCGGCCTCGCCGAGCCGCGCCTTGAGCCGCCGGCCCTCGCTCTCGGCTGCGGACAGCTGGGCCTGCCCCTCGGCGCGCGCGGTCTCCATCTCGTTCTGGAGCTTACGCAGGGCCGCCTCGCCCCGCTTGACGTCACTGAGGGCGCTTCGCAGCTTGCGGTGAAGCGATTCGGCTTCCTTGCGGGCCGACTCCAACTCCGTCCGCAGCCGTTCGGTCTCGGCCCTGGTCTGGCCGCGGGCCGCCGCGAGTTCCTCGCGCAGCCGCTCCAGCTCGGCGCGGTTCTCCTCGTCGGCGCGCTCGGCGTCCGCCCGCAGGGCCTCCTCGCCCGCGGCGGTCACCAGCTTCACCCAGCCCGCGGGGCGCAACACGTAGGCCGCGGCCGCCACGTCCAGCGGGTCCGCGGCCGGAGGCGGTGAACCCGCGTCCAGGGCGCCGGTGAGCTCCGGCTGGGCCTCTCTCAGCTTCTCGGCGATGCGCTGCCTGAACAGCGGGTCCGTCTCCAGGGCCGCGGCCATGGCGTTGCCCGCGAACTTCGCCCGCCGATTGGGGGCGAAGCGCGCGTACTGCCGCAGCTGCGCGGGCAGTTCGGCCACGGTCAAACCGCCGAAGCCGTCGGAGACGATCTGTACGACCCGGCGCCGCACGCCGTCGGGCAGCGGGCGGTCGAGCACCTCGGCGGTGCCGTCGTCCGGCTCCCCGCCTGTGGTCTCCACCATCCGTCACACCCCAATTTCTCGCGGGGCCCTCCCCCACTCTCGGCTTCGCTCGAGCGGGGGGACCCCCATCGTCAGGAGCCGGCGCCCGGCCTGTCCACCAGTTCCACCTGATCCACCGCGTTGCACCAGCGGCAGCGCACCGAGTCGATGGTCTCACTGACCACCTCGCGCTCCTCGACCTTCGGCTCGCCGGCGAGGTCGAGGTGCACGTACTCGACGACCTTCGAGGAGCGGGTCACGTCGAAACGCGTGAGGTTGCCGCAGAGCATGCAGCGCCACCGCGTCTCGGCGGTCGGCAGGGGAACCGTCATCGTGGCTGTTCGCTTTCCCTCTAGTGTCCGTGATGCGCCAGCTTCCCTGGTGCGTGTGGCTCGTACCCTACGGCCTGGCGGGTCCTCGACGCTCGGCCGTCCACGCGGCGAGGCGGTCTGTGCGCTTCCGCCCGATTACGCCATGCTCTGTCGCATGACCGGTAAGTGGAGCGCGGTGATCGGCCGGAGCGTCCGGGGACAGTCCGCGCCGGTGACGTACGGACTGATCGGTGTGTGCTGCCTGATCTTCGTGATCGGCCCGGCGGCGGGACTGAACCCGGCGTACGGCACCGGGGACGACCTTTTCGCCGCCCAGCAGGCGTACTTCCGCCGCTGGGGCGTGATCCCCGCCGAGCTCCTCGACGGGCGGCCGCGCGCCCTGCTCACTCCCGCGACGGCGCTGTTCATCCACGGCAGCTGGCTCCACCTCCTCGGCAACATGCTCTTCCTCTACGTCTTCGGGGCGATGGCGGAGGAGCGCATGGGCCGCGCCGGGTTCGCCCTCTTCTATCTGGGCTGCGGGTACCTGGCCCTGCTCGGCTACGCGATCGCCAACGCCGAGTCCACACAGACCCTGGTCGGCGCGTCGGGGGCGATCTCCGCGGTCCTCGGAGCGTTCCTGTACCTGTTCCCCGGGGCCCGGGTGACCAGTCTCTTCCCGTTCCTCTTCTTCCTGCCGCTGCGCTTCCCGGCCTGGGTGGTCCTGCCCTTCTGGGCGGTCCTCCAGTGGCTCGCGGCGGGCCGCGACGACCAGGGGCCCGGGGTCGCCTACCTGGCCCACCTGCTGGGCTTCACCGCCGGGTTCCTCTGCGCCTGGGTGCGCTTCGGCCGTGCGACTAGAGTGAAAACCCCAGTGACGGCCCCCGAGGGAGAGAACCAGCCGTGATCACCGCGATCGTGCTCATCAAGACCAGCGTGGACCGGATCCCCGAGATCGCGGAGTCGATCGCGGCCCTCGACAGCGTCAGCGAGGTCTTCTCCGTCACCGGCACCTACGACCTCATCGCCATGGTCCGCGTGCAGGCGCACGACGACCTGGCCGACGTCATCCCGGGCCGCATCAGCAAGATCCCGGGCGTCGAGGGCACCGACACCCACGTCGCGTTCCGCACGTACTCCCAGCACGACCTGGAGGCGGCGTTCGCGATCGGCCTCGACTCCTGACCTGCCGGGACCGTACCGCGCCCGCCGCCTCCGGCCGCTGAGCCGTTTCTACGGCCTCAGACCGCCGGCACGCAACGCCCGTCCTGGGTCCGGTACCGCCACCGGGCGCCGTCCCGCACCAGTTCCCTCACGGCGCGGACGAAGCGCTCCACGTGCTCGTCCGGGGTGCCCGCGCCGAAGCTGACGCGGATCGCGTTCAGGGACTTCTCGCCGGGCGCGGCCTCCGGGGCCCCGCACTCCCCCTGGCTCTGCGGGTCGCTGCCGAGCAGGGTGCGCACCAGCGGGTGGGCGCAGAAGAGGCCGTCGCGCACGCCGATGCCGTACTCCGCGGACAGGGCCGCCGCGAAGTGCGAGCTGTTCCAGCCGTCGACGACGAACGAGATGACGCCCACCCGCGGGGCGTCGTCCCCGAACAGCGACAGGACCCGCACCTCGGGCACCTCGGCGAGGCCCGCGCGGACGGTGTCGATCAGGTGCTGCTCGCGGGCGACCAGGGAGTCGAAGCCGGCCTCGGTGAGCGCCTTGCAGGCCGACGCGATGGAGTAGACGCCGATCACGTTCGGGGAGCCGGCCTCGTGGCGGGCGGCGCTGTCGTGCCACTCGACGTCGACCCCGCCGTCCGCGCGCCGCGAGACCTTGCGGCTGGCGCCGCCCCCCGCGAGGTAGGGCTCGGCCTCGGTCAGCCAGTCGGCGCGGCCCGCGAGGACACCGGAGCCGAAGGGCGCGTACAGCTTGTGCCCGGAGAAGGCGACCCAGTCGACGTCCAGGTCCTTGACCGACACCGGGTGGTGCGGGGCGAGCTGGGCGGCGTCCAGGACGATGCGGGCGCCGTGCGCGTGGGCGGCGGCGGCCAGCTCGCGCACCGGCCACAGCTCGCCGGTGACGTTCGAGGCGCCGGTGACGCACACCAGGGCCGGGCCGTACGGGTCGCGGGCGGCCAGCGCGCGCTCCAGGGTGGCGACGGCCTCGTCCGGGGTGCGCGGGGCGTTCAGGTACGTCACGCGGGCGTCGCGCCAGGGCAGCAGCGAGGCGTGGTGCTCGGTCTCGAAGACGAAGACCTGGCAGTCCGCCGACAGGGCGGCGGCGAGCAGGTTGAGGGAGTCGGTGGTGGAGCGGGTGAAGACGACCTGGTCGCCGTCCCGGCAGTCGAGGAACTCGGCGACGGTCACGCGGGCGCTCTCGAAGAGGTCGGTGGAGAGCTGGGAGAGGTAGCCGGCGCCCCGGTGCACGCTGCCGTAGTACGGGGCGTACGCGGCGACGTCGTCCCAGACGCGCTGGAGGGCCGGGGCGCTGGCGGCGTAGTCCAGCGCGGCGTAGGTGACCTCGCCGCCGGTGACCAGGGGGACGGTGACATCCCGGCCGAGAACGGGCAGCGGGGCACAAACGGAACGGTCGGCGGCAGCGGTGGGGACAGACATGGCGAACTCCTGTGAGTGGCAGGCGAGATCGCTGTGCGGACAGCCCGCTCGGGGGGCGTCGACGGCACAGGAAGGAGGAGAAAAGGGTGTGCGGAGGCGGGGCTCTACGCCCTACCGCATTCGCTTGCTCACAGAAGGCTCCCTCGAACGACCAGGACCCCTGGCGGTGCTCACTCGGAAGAGTGCGAGGGGTCCGCGCTTGCCGTAGACCTCGCTGCCTACGGCCTGGTCTTCACCCGGGGCACCCCGCCACGGACGGAGGGTTGCCGGACAGCCGGCCGGGGCCTGATGGCTGTCGCTCATGACCTGGTACAGCATCTTGCCAGAAGATCTTCCACGCGCAAGGCGCGGTCCAGAATCCGGACCGCGCCCCGCCTCACCGTGTGTGCGGCTCAGGCGTTGCTGGCCGCGACCCACCGGTCCAGGGTGCGCTTCGCGGCCCCGGAGTCGACGGCCTCCGCGGCCCGTGCCATCCCGGCGCGGATCTGCTCCGCGAGCGGCCCGCTCCCCGGCTCCAGGGCGACCAGGGCCGCCGCCGCGTTCAGCAGCACCGCGTCCCGTACGGGCCCGCTCTCGCCGTTCAGCAGCCGCCGGGCCACGTCCGCGTTGTACGACGCGTCGGCGCCCCGCAGGGCCTCGACCGGGACCAGGTCGATGCCCACGTCACGCGGGTCGAAGGCGTCCTCGTGGACCTTCCCGTCGCGCACGACCCACACCCTGGACGTGGCGGTGGTGGTCAGCTCGTCGAGGCCGTCGTCGCCGCGGAACACCAGCGAGGAGTTGCCGCGTTCGGCGAAGACACCGGCGACGATGGGCGCCATCCGCAGATCGGCCACCCCGACGGCCTGGGCCTTGACCCGGGCCGGGTTGGTCAGCGGCCCCAGGAAGTTGAAGGTCGTGCGGATGCCCAACTGCCCGCGCGCGGCGGCCACATGACGCAGGGCGGGATGGAACTTCACCGCGAAGCAGAAGGTGATCCCGGCCTCCTCGGCCACCTCGGCGACCCGCTTCGGTGTCAGCTGGAGATTGACGCCCAGCTTCTCCAGGACGTCGGAGGCGCCGGACGCGCTCGACGCGGCCCGGTTGCCGTGCTTGACCACCTTGGCGCCCGTGCCGGCCACGACGATCGCCGACATGGTGGAGATGTTGACGGTCTTGGCGCCGTCGCCGCCCGTGCCGACGATGTCGACGGTCTCCCCGGGCACCTCGATCACGTTGGCGTGCTCGTACATCGCGCGGACCAGGCCGGAGATCTCCTCGACCGTCTCTCCCTTGGCCCGCAGCGCCACCGCGAACCCGGCGATCTGCGCGTCCGTGGCCTCACCGCGCATGATGCGGTCCATCGCCCAGGCCGTCTCGTCCGCGCTCTGGTCACGCCCGTCCAGGAGGCCGTTCAGCACCTGGGGCCAGGAACGGCCCGCCGCGATGTCGCCTCCAGCGGGGGTCACAGCACTCATATGCCGCTCCTGGGTCCGTAGACAGATACGAGAAGACCGTGCACGAGGTGTCACGGGCAGGGTCCACCCTATCCACGCCCGGGGACGGCAAAGAGCCCCGTCCATGCAATGGACGGGGCTCCAGCCGTGGCGACCGGTCGGGACCGGGGCGGAGGATCAGTGGTGGCCGTGGCCGCTCGTGATCTCCTTGTACTCGTCGACCGTGGGCTTGGGGATCTGGTTCTCTCCCCCGTAGTACGCGTTGCTGAGCTTCGCGCGCAGCTTCTGCGTGCCCTTGACCTTGCGCTCGACGCCGTTCTCGTCGACCGCGGGGCCGATCTCGGCCGGCTGGTACTGCTCGTGCGCG
This sequence comes from Streptomyces sp. NPDC005496, assembly GCF_042872045.1. Lineage (NCBI taxonomy): Bacteria > Bacillati > Actinomycetota > Actinomycetes > Kitasatosporales > Streptomycetaceae > Streptomyces > Streptomyces sp. NPDC005496. Next base: position 7,362 of record NZ_JBIAJQ010000020.1, on the reverse strand, counting down.
GTGAGCGTGTGCAGCGCCTCCTGGCTGAGCGGCTCGTGCACCTCGACGAACTCACCGTGCGGCAGGCGCTTGATGATGCCCGACTCGCGGCCGTGCAGCACCTTGTCGCGGTCCCGGCGCTGGAGGCCGAGGCAGATCCGCTTGGTCACGATGAACGCGATCACCGGCGCCACGAAGAACGCGATGCGGACGAACCAGGTGATCGAGTTGATCGACATGTGGAAGTGGGTGGCGAAGAGGTCGTTGCCACCACCGATCAGCATGACGACGTACCAGGTGATCCACGCGACGCCCACGGCCGTACGGGTCGGGACGTTGCGCGGGCGGTCCAGGATGTGGTGCTCGCGCTTGTCGCCGGTGACCCAGGACTCGATGAACGGGTAGACCGCGATCACGACCAGCACGAGCGGGAAGATGACCAGCGGGACGAACACACCCAGGACGAGGGTGTGGCCCCACAGGTTGATCTCCCAGCCCGGCATGGTGCGGATCAGGCCCTCGGAGAAGCCCATGTACCAGTCGGGCTGGGCGCCGGTCGACACCTGGTCCGGCCGGTAGGGGCCGAGCGTCCAGATCGGGTTGATCGAGGCGATCGCCGCGATGATCGCGATGACACCGAAGACCAGGAAGAAGAAGCCGCCCGCCTTGGCCATGTAGACCGGCAGCAGGGGCATGCCGACGACGTTCTTCTCCGTCTTGCCCGGGCCCGCCCACTGGGTGTGCTTGTGGTAGAAGACCAGGATCAGGTGCGCCACGACCAGGCCGAGCATGATGCCCGGCAACAGCAGGACGTGGATCGAGTAGAACCGCGCGACGAAGTCGCCGCCCGGGAACTCGCCGCCGAAGAGGAAGAACGACAGGTACGTGCCGACGATCGGCACGGACAGGATCGCGCCCTCCATGAAGCGGACACCGGTGCCGGAGAGCAGGTCGTCCGGGAGCGAGTAGCCGGTGAATCCGGTGAACATGCCCAGGACGAACAGCAGGAAGCCGAACAGCCAGTTGACCTCACGCGGCTTGCGGAACGCGCCCGTGAAGAACACACGCATCATGTGGACGAACATGCCGGCCAGGAAGACCAGCGCCGACCAGTGGTGGATCTGCCGGATGAGCAGACCGCCGCGCACCTCGAACGAGATGTGCATGGTCGAGTTGAACGCCTCGGACATCAGCTGTCCCTGCAGCGGGACGTAGCTGCCGTGGTACTCCACCTCGTTCATCGACGGGTGGAAGAACAGCGTCAGGTACACACCCGTGAGGATGATGATGATGAAGCTGTAGAGGCAGATCTCGCCCAGCATGAAGGACCAGTGGTCCGGGAAGATCTTGCGCATGTTGGACTTGGCGAGGGAGTAGATCCCCAGCCTGCCGTCCGCCCAGTCCGCCACCCGCTCACCGGCGGGCGCCTTCTCGCGCGAACGCGTCTCGTTGTGTGCAGTGCTCATCCGCGCTCCCAGAAAGCAGGACCGACGGGCTCTTCGAAGTCGCCGAGCGCCTGAAGGTAGCCCTCATCGTTCACACCGATGCGCAGCTGCGGCAGCGGGTGACCGGCCGGGCCGAAGATCACTCGGGCACCGTCGGAGAGGTCGAAGGTGGACTGGTGGCACGGGCACAGGACATGGTGGGTCTGCTGCTCGTACAGGGAGATCGGGCAGCCCACGTGGGTGCAGATCTTCGAGTACGCCACGATGCCCTCGTGCGACCACTCGAGCTCGCGCTTGTCCTTGATGTTGTCCGGCTGGAGCCGGACGATCATCAGGGCCGCCTTGGCGATCTCGGTCTGGAACTCCTCGTCGTGCTCCTCCAGCCCCTCGGGCTTGACGAAGGTGAGCGAACCGACGGCGACGTCAGAGGGACGCAGCGGCTCGTTCGTGTTCATGTTGACGAGCAGCTTGCCCTTGGACCACAGCGTGTGGCGCAGCTTGTCCTCGGGCAGCGGGCCCAGGTCGCGCAGCAGGACGATGCCGGACAGCGGCACCAGGGTCAGTGCCCCGAGCATGGTGTTGCGGATCAGCTTGCGACGGCCGAGCGCGGACTCCTTGGCACCCTGCCGGAAGTCGGCCATGACCTTGGCGCGCACCTCGGGCGGCGCCTCGATCGGGTGACGGTCGTCGGCGATCTCCACGTCGGACATCAGCGTGCGGGCCCAGTGGACCGCGCCCGCGCCGATGGCGAAGAGCGCGACGCCGAGCGTGGTGCCCAGCGCGAAGTTGAGTCCGCTGATGTGCCCGAGCGGCCAGATGAAGACCGACTTGTCGGCCGGGATCGTCACGAACGCGGCGATGAAGCCGATCGTGGCCAGCATCGACAGCGTGAACAGCATGGCGACCACGCGCTCGGAGCGCTTGGCGGCCCGCTCGTCGATGTCCTGGACGCGGTGCTCGTGGGGCGGCAGACCGGGGTCCGCGAACGGGTTCTGCTCGTCCGCGATGCCGACCGCAGCGTTGTGCTCGTCGGTGGCCCGCTCAGCGGGCAGGTTCTCTTCTGGAATGTCTTGGCTACTCATGACTTCTTGGCCTTTGCGGTCCGAGCGGCGACCCAGACGGCGACGGCGATGAGCGCGCCGAGTCCGAAGATCCAGCCGAACAGGCCTTCACTGACCGGCCCGAGGCCGCCCAGGTCCAGGCCGCCGGGGCTCTCGGTGTCGTCTCCGTTGACCGCGTGGAGGTACGCGATGATGTCCTTCTTGTTCTTCTCCGACATCGTGGTGTCGGGGAAGGACGGCATGTTCTGCGGGCCGGTCTGCATGGCCTCGTAGATGTGCTTCGGGTCCACGTCTTCCAGGCTCGGCGCGTACTTGCCCTCGGAGAGCGCACCACCCTTGCCGACGAAGTTGTGGCACTGCGCGCAGTTGGTGCGGAAGAGCTCGCCGCCCTTGGCGATGTCCGCACCCTCGGGGCTGTACTGGTTCTTCGTGGGCACCGCGGGACCGGCACCGAGCGAGGCGATGTACGCCGCGAGCTGGTCGATCTCGGCCTGCGAGTAGATGTTCTTCTTCTTCGGGATCTGAGCACCGGGCTGCTGGGCCGGCATCCGGCCCGTAGCGACCTGGAAGTCGACGGCGGCGGCGCCCACGCCGACCAGCGAGGGACCATCGGTGGTGCCCTCACCGCCGGTGCCGTGGCAGCTGGCGCAGCCCACGGAGTACAGCTTCTTGCCCTCGTCGATGGCGAGGGACTGGGCGGTTTCGTCGGCCTGCGCCTTGCTCGCGGGTGCGAACGCGGCGTACAGCCCCCCGGTGGCCGCCAGCGCGAGGAGTAGGACGACGACCGCCGCCAGCGGATGGCGTCGTCGTGCGGAGAGCTTTTTCACGGATTACCCCGGTGTCAGGATCTTCTGCGTCGATGCTTCGGGAATGGATCGGACCGCCTGTGCGGCGCGCCGACTACTTGATCATGTAGATCGTGGCGAAGAGGCCGATCCAGACGACATCGACGAAGTGCCAGTAGTAGGACACGACAATGGCGGCGGTTGCCTGCTCGTGAGTGAACCTTCGGGCCGCGTAGGTGCGGCCGAGGACCAGCAGGAAGGCGATGAGACCGCCCGTCACGTGCAGGCCGTGGAAGCCGGTGGTCAGGTAGAACACCGAGCCGTACGGGTCGGAGGAGAGCGAGAGCCCGTCCTTCTTGACCAGCTCCGTGTACTCGAAGACCTGACCGCCGATGAAGATCGCACCCATGATGAAGGTGACGATGAACCACATCCGGAGCTTCTTCACGTCCCCGCGCTCGGCCGCGAACACGCCGAGCTGACAGGTCAGGGAGGAGAGCACCAGGATCGTGGTGTTCGTCGCCGAGAACGGGAAGTTCAGGCTTGACGCCATTTCCTTCCAGTGATCCGGCCCGGTCACCGATCGCAGGGTGAAGTACATCGCGAAGAGGGCCGCGAAGAACATCAGCTCGGAACTCAGCCAGATGATGGTTCCGACGCTGGTGAGGTTCGGCCGATTGACCGACGGGTGCGCGTGCCCGGTTTCTACTGTCGTTGCTGTCGCCACGACCGACATTATGTCGGTCGCTTATCCCGCCCTCACCCCGGGGGGTGCCGTTCGGAGTGTCCGGGGGGTGTGTCCAGCCCGTATGGCCCATCGAAGCCCTGTCCGAACCGGTGCTGACGAGGTGTCCGAGGGAGTAGCATCCGCGCAGCGGTTCACACCCGTACGACGCCGACGTCGCCGAAGTCACGGAGGAACAATGCAGCCGACCGCCACGGTGCTGGTCTACAGCGACGACTCCAACACCCGCGAACAGGTGCGGCTCGCGACCGGTCGCAGGCCCGCCGCCGACGTTCCCCAGGTGGAGTTCGTCGAGTGCGCCACGCCCGCCGCCGTGCTGACGGAGCTGGGCAAGGGCGGGATCGACGTCTGCGTGCTGGACGGCGAGGCGGTGCCGATGGGCGGCATGGGTGTGTGCCGGCAGATCAAGGACGAGATCTTCGAGTGCCCGCCGGTCCTCGTGCTGATCGGCCGTCCCCAGGACGCCTGGCTGGCCACCTGGAGCCGTGCCGAGGCCGCGGTGACCCATCCGGTCGACCCGGTGGAGTTCGCCGCCACGCTGGCCTCGCTGCTGCGCCGCAAGGCCCTGCAGGGAACCTGACCGTCCGGCGGGCCGGGCGTGTCGCCCGCCGGCCGTTCCGGGCCTCGCGCGTCCGCGCGCGGGGGCCGTGCTGGTCACGGCCCCGCGCCCCTCGCGGGGCGCGGCGTCAGGCACTCTCCGGACGCAGCCGCGCCCGGTCCGCGGGCCGGGGTCCGTCGGGTGTGCCGCCGAGCAGCGCGCTGCCGGAGCGCCACTTGTCCCAGTCGAGGTTCCAGTCCCCGAACCCGTTTCCGAACGGGTCCATCGTGTCGCCCTCGGAGTTCTCGACCTTCACGATGTCGCCGGGGCGGACGTTCTTGAAGAACCAGGCGGCGTTGGCGGTGCTCATGCCGGTGCAGCCGTGGCTGACGTTGGCCGATCCCTGGGACCCCGTCGACCAGGGCGCCGCGTGCACGTACTCGCCGCTCCAGGTGACTCGGGTCGCGTAGTAGACGGGAAGGTCGTACGAGTCGGCGCTGCCCTCGGAGATCCCGATGCTGGTACCGCGCATCCGTACGAAGTACTCCTTGCCGAGCACTACCTTGACGCCGTTGCGGGTCTCGAAACCGGGCTTGCCGGTGGTGACGGGGATCTCGTTGATCTCCTCGTCGTTGCGGTAGACCCGCATCGTGTGCGCGGCGGCGTCGGTCAGGGCCACCACCCGGTCGCCCGTGCTGAGGCTCAGCGGTTTGGCCTCGCCGCCCCACATCCGGTCGCCGATCTTGATGCCGTCGAGGTTGGCGTGCGCCTGGATGGTGGCGTGGGCGGGCCAGTATTCCTTGGGGCGGAAGTGCAGTTGCTTGTCGTCCACCCAGTGCCAGGCGCCCTCGACGGCGGGCGTCGAGTCCACCTTCAGGGCTCGCTCCACGACGGCCCGGGACGCCTTGTCCTTGATGGGAGCGCTGAGTTCGGCGGTGACGGGCTGGCCCACGCCGTACTCGCCGGCCTTCGGCCCGAAGGTGACGTCCAGCCGCTTCTTCGCGGTGGGCCGGCTGGTGTCGAAGGCGAGGACCTTGCGGCCGGGCGCGCCGTCCTCGTTCTCGGTGCTCACCCGGACCGTGTAGTGGGCGTTCGCCGCGAGCGGTGAGGTGCTGTGCCAGCGGGAGCCGTCGGCGGCCAGTTCGCCGGCGACGTACCTGCCGGTCGCGTCCACGGCCGTGACGTCCGTGATGCGGCTCTCGGAGCCCTTGGTGGTGATCTCCAGGGGCTTGTCCGGGTCGGCCTTGCGGCTGCCGCCCGCGGGGCCGCTGAAGGCGACCTGGCCCGCCGCGTCGTACGGCTCGGCCGTGAGCTGCTTGTCGTCCGCGCTGCAGGCGACGGTGCCCGCGCCCAGGGCGGCCACCAGCACGGCGCAGCTTGCGACCGTGCGGACGCGCCGGTGGGGTGTCGAGAGGCCGAGTGCGCGCAGGCCCGAAGGGTCGAGCACGGTCGGCCTCTCGACACCGGCTCTTGCGCCTCGGAAGAACACTGTGTGGTTCATGGCCTCACGCTATGAACCCCGGCGGGCTCCGGCGCGGCGGGTGAGCCGTGCGGGGGACACCGTGTACGGCAAACGAGGGAGCCCGGACCCTCCTGACGGAGTGTCCGGGCTCCCGTGCGCTCGGCGCGTGCTACTGGGTGCGGTTCTCACCGCGGTAGTACTCGAAGACCCAGCCCCACAGACCGATGAAGATGATCGGGGCCGAGAAGTAGAGCAGCCACCAGCCGAAGACGACGCCCATGAAGGCGAAGGCGCCACCGATGCCGAGGGCGAGGGGCTGCCAGCTGTGCGGGCTGAAGAAGCCCACCTCGCCGGCCTCGTCCGCGACGTCGGCCTCCTTGTCGTCCTGCGCGAGCTGGTCGACCCGCCGGGCCGTGAAGGCCAGGTAGTAGCCGATCATGATGCTCAGACCGAAGCCGAGGAACAGTGCCGTGGTACCGGCCGGCTCCTTCGACCACACGCCATAGACGATCGCCATGACGAGGATGAAGAGGGCGAGCCAGATGAACATCTTGCCCTGGATCTTCACTTGCCGGCCTCCTTGCCACCCGTGAGGGCGCTGGCACCGTGGCCGCCGTGACCGAGCTGCTCCAGGGCGGCGATCTCCGGGTGGTGCAGGTCGAACGCCGGGGATTCGGAGCGGATCCGCGGCAGGGTGAGGAAGTTGTGGCGCGGCGGCGGGCAGGAGGTCGCCCACTCGAGCGAACGGCCGTAGCCCCACGGGTCGTCGACCTCGATCTTCTTGCCGTACTTGGCGGTCTTCCAGACGTTGTAGAAGAACGGCAGGATCGACAGGCCCAGCAGGAACGAGCAGATCGTCGAGATCGTGTTCAGGGCGGTGAACCCGTCGGCGGCGAGGTAGTCCGCGTACCGGCGCGGCATGCCCTCGGCACCCAGCCAGTGCTGCACCAGGAACGTGCCGTGGAAGCCCACGAACAGCGTCCAGAAGGTGATCTTGCCGAGCCGCTCGTCGAGCATCTTGCCGGTCATCTTCGGCCACCAGTAGTGGAAGCCGGAGAACATCGCGAACACCACGGTGCCGAACACCACGTAGTGGAAGTGCGCCACCACGAAGTACGAGTCCGAGACGTGGAAGTCCATCGGCGGCGAGGCCAGGATGACGCCGGTCAGACCACCGAAGGTGAAGGTGATCAGGAAGCCGGTGGCCCAGAGCATCGGTGTCTCGAAACTCAGTGAGCCCTTCCACATCGTTCCGATCCAGTTGAAGAACTTCACGCCGGTCGGTACGGCGATGAGGAACGTCATGAAGGAGAAGAACGGCAGGAGTACGCCGCCGGTGACGTACAT
>NZ_JBIAJQ010000019.1:0-91583 GCF_042872045.1 Streptomyces sp. NPDC005496 | reverse complement strand
CTTCGGTCTTGCGTTTCCGACTCTATCAGACCGTTTCCGGTTCCGATTTCCTCGGTGCTTTCCAGGTTTCCGCTTTCGCGTTTCCCTTTCCGGCGACTCCGACTTTATCAGAAGTTTTCGGCCGGACTGACCGGCTGCAATTTCTCTGAATCGTCAGAAGTGGCTTCCCCGTAATCGAGTGAATCGATTGTCTCCGGAAGCAGCTAGAAACTAGCGGTTGCCACCGGACGTGTCCAGTTCTAGGCAACTGTTCGAATCTACCTCCCCGTAGGTCCCGTGTCAACAGGTCCCTTGGGGCGAAGAGGAGACTAGCAGCTCAGCGGGGCCGAACGCACATCAGGCGGCGGTCGGCACGGTCGCGCTGCGTTCGGCTTCCTCCACGTCACCCGTTTCGCCCGAGCGGGCCGCGCGTCCGCCCAGGACATAGACGTACGCGAGGAAGGCCAGTTCGGCGACGATGCCGATGCCTATTCGGGCCCAGGTGGGCAGGCCCGAGGGCGTGACGAAGCCTTCGATGGCGCCGGAGACGAACAGGACCAGGGCGAGGCCGATGGCCATGCCCAGGGCGGCGCGGCCCTCTTCGGCGAGGGCGATGCGACGGGACCGGGGGCCCGGGTCGATCAGGGTCCAACCGAGGCGCAGGCCGGTGCCGGCCGCGACGAAGACGGCGGTCAGCTCCAGCAGGCCGTGCGGAAGGATGAGGCCCAGGAAGGTGTCGAAGCGGCCGGCCGACGACATCAGGCCGATGCCGACACCCAGGTTGAGCATGTTCTGGAAGAGGATCCAGATGACGGGGAGCCCCAGGAACACCCCGAGGACCAGGCACATCGCGGCGGCCTGGGCGTTGTTCGTCCAGACCTGGGCGGCGAAGGACGCCGCCGGATGGCTGGAGTAGTAGGTCTCGTACTCTCCACCGGGACGGGTGAGCTGCCGCAGCTCGTCGGGGGCGGCGATCGAGGACTGGACCTCGGGGTGCGTGGCGATCCACCACCCCAGGAGGGCCGCGACCACCGTGGAGAGCAGGGCCGTGGGGACCCACCAGTGCCGGGAGCGGTAGACGGCGGCGGGGAACCCGTGCGTCAGGAAGCGGGTGACGTCGCGCCACGAGGCACGGCGGGTTCCCGTCACGGCACTGCGCGCGCGTGCGACGAGTTGGCTCAGGCGTCCGGTCAGCTGGGGGTCCGGGGCGCTGGACTGGATCAGGGAGAGGTGGGTGGCGGTGCGTTGGTAGAGAGTGACGAGCTCGTCGGCCTCGGCGCCGTTCAGGCGACGGCGGCGGCTCAGCAGGGCTTCGAGGCGGTCCCACTCGGCACGGTGGGTGGACACGAAGACGTCGAGGTCCATCGGTTCTGCTGCTCCTCGTCCTCTCGTACTGCGTGTCAGCTTGTCGTACCGCGGCGCGATGCGCCCTCAGCTTGGCAGACTGGCGGTTCTCGGGGCAGGTCAGGGGAAGGACGGCGCACGTGAGTGATCTGGTGACGGGCGAGGCGGTGGCGCTGGAGCTGCGCCCGGCGAAACTGCCGAGCCGGGCGCTGGCGGTGTTGCTCGACCTGATCGTGGCGATGGTCGTCTACATCCTGGTGTCCATCGTGCTGGTGATCTCCACCGCGAGCCTGGACGAGGCGGCGCAGGTCGCGGTGTCGATCGCGACGTTCCTGCTGGTGCTGGTGGGTGGGCCGATCGCCGTCGAGACGCTCAGCCACGGGCGCTCGCTCGGGAAGCTGGCCTGCGGGCTTCGGGTGGTGCGGGACGACGGCGGGCCGATCCGGTTCCGGCACGCGCTGGTGCGGGGCGCGGTGGGTGTCGTCGAGATCCTGATGACGTTGGGGGTCGTGGCGTGCATCGCGTCGCTCGTCTCGGCGCGGGGCCGGCGGGTCGGTGACGTGTTCGCGGGGACGCTGGTCGTACGGGAGCGGGTGCCCACGGGGCGCGCCTCCTTCGTGCCTCCGCCGCCGCCCTGGCTGGCGGGACGTTTCTCCGGGCTGGACCTGTCCGCCGTTCCGGACGGGCTGTGGCTCGCCGTGCGCCAGTACCTGACGCGGATGCAGCAGCTGGACCCGCAGGTCGGCTGGACCATGGCTCAGCGGCTCGCCGGGGACATCGCGGCGTGCACGGGCACTCCGGCGCCGCAGGGTGTTCCGCCGGCCGCCTATCTGGCGGCGGTGGTGCAGGAGCGGCAGGCCCGTGAGGTGCGCCGTACGTTCGGCCAGGGCGGCAGTCCCGTCGCGGCGGGTCCTGGTTTCGGTCCCGGTCCTGCCTGGCCCGGGGCGTACCCGGCGGCGGTCGGTCCGGCGCCGGTACCGGGCGGCGGTTTCGGCGCGGCCGGCCCGGCGGCGGCGAGCGCGGGACAGCCGTGGCGGCCGGGCCCCGCGCACGAGCAGCCACAGCAGGCCGTGCCCGATCACTGGCAGCCGCCGCAGTCCCCGCCGCGGCCGGTCTCGCCCGTGGCCGAGCAGCCGCGGGACGAGCGGCCCGGCGCGGAGTCCGGGCGGCCCTCGACCAACTTCGCGCCGCCGGCCTGACCAGCTCGTCCCAGGCCCGCGTCAGGAGAAGGACGACGGGGGCGTCTCCAGGTGTTCCAGCTCGATTCCGGGTGCCGCGAGGACCACGTCGCCCGCGATGTGGACGGTGTTCTGCTCGCCGGTGTCCAGGGCTGTGACCTGGTACGCGTCCACGATCAGGGGGCCGTTGTCAGTGGTGTGTGCTTCTCTCGAGATCAAGGCCCAGGACTGGTCGAGGGTGCGGGGGGCGAGGACCGGGTCGGTGAAGGCGACCAGGCGTACGCGGGTGGCGGCGGCATCGGGGGTGAGGCGCAGCAGACGTGCGGTGGCGACGAGGAACGCCGGTGAGGTGCCGGTGAAGGCGTGGGCGCGGACGTTGCCCTCGGTGGCCTCCGTGCCGGTGGGGTCGGTGCGGACCCAGGTGACGCCGTCGAGGGCCGCGCCGCGGACCTGCCAGCTCGCGGCGTGCAGTTCGAGGCGGATGGGCCGGCCCAGTTCGTCGAGGGCGAGGTCGACGGAGCCGGCGTGGTCGCCGGCGGGGGTGGTGAGCTGCGAGACGTAGCGCCAGCCGGAGGGGCCGGGCGCGCAGTGGAAGTGTTCTTCGGCGAGGGGGGTGTGATCGTGCGGATCGTGGAGCGAATAACGGCCGCGGGGCATGGGGGTCCTGGATTCTCCGGGTTCGGTCCGGCAACGGGCAGGCCCCCGGCACCGGGGTGCGGGGGCCTGCCTGGGACCTGCTGCCGGTGGGCGCGTCAGTGCACCACGCGCTCACCGTCTGCTGAGGCGTGCGCTCAGTAGCGGTAGTGGTCCGACTTGAAGGGGCCGTCGACCTCGACACCGATGTACGCGGCCTGCTCGGGGCGGAGCTTGGTGAGCTTCACGCCGAGCGCGTCGAGGTGGAGGCGGGCGACCTTCTCGTCGAGGTGCTTCGGCAGCACGTAGACGTCGGTCGGGTACTCGTCGGGCTTGGTGAACAGCTCGATCTGGGCCAGCGTCTGGTCCGCGAACGAGTTGGACATGACGAACGACGGGTGGCCGGTCGCGTTGCCCAGGTTCAGCAGGCGGCCCTCGGAGAGGACGATGAGGACCTTGCCGTCGGGGAAGGTCCAGGTGTGGACCTGCGGCTTGACCTCGTCCTTGACGATGCCGGGGATCTGGGCGAGGCCGGCCATGTCGATCTCGTTGTCGAAGTGGCCGATGTTGCCCACGATCGCCTGGTGCTTCATCTTGGCCATGTCGGCGGCCATGATGATGTCCTTGTTGCCCGTGGTGGTGACGAAGATGTCGGCCTGCTCGACGACCTCGTCGAGGGTGGTGACCTGGTAGCCGTCCATCGCCGCCTGGAGAGCGCAGATGGGGTCGATCTCGGTGATGATCACGCGGGCGCCCTGGCCGCGCAGGGACTCCGCGCAGCCCTTGCCCACGTCGCCGTAGCCGCAGACGACGGCCGTCTTGCCGCCGATGAGGACGTCGGTGGCGCGGTTGATGCCGTCGATCAGGGAGTGGCGGCAGCCGTACTTGTTGTCGAACTTCGACTTGGTGACGGCGTCGTTCACGTTGATCGCCGGGAACAGCAGGGTGCCGTCGCGGTGCATCTCGTACAGGCGGTGGACGCCGGTCGTGGTCTCCTCGGTCACGCCGCGGATCTCCGAGGCGAGCTGGGTCCACTTCTGCGAGCCGTCGCTGATGGTGCGGTGCAGCAGTTCGAGGACGGCGCGGTGCTCCTCGGACTCGGCGGTGTCGACCGAGGGGACCTTGCCGTCCTTCTCGTACTCGACGCCCTTGTGGACGAGGAGGGTGGCGTCACCGCCGTCGTCCAGGATCATGTTCGGGCCGCCGCTGGGGGTGTTCGGCCAGGTCAGCGCCTGCTCCGTGCACCACCAGTACTCCTCCAGGGTCTCGCCCTTCCAGGCGAAGACCGGGACGCCCTGCGGGTTCTCGGGCGTGCCGTTCGGGCCGACCGCGATGGCGGCGGCGGCGTGGTCCTGGGTGGAGAAGATGTTGCAGGAGGCCCAGCGGACCTCGGCGCCCAGGGCGACCAGGGTCTCGATGAGGACGGCGGTCTGCACCGTCATGTGCAGGGAGCCGGTGACGCGGGCGCCCGCGAGGGGCTGCGTCTCGGCGTACTCCTTGCGGATGGACATGAGGCCGGGCATCTCGTGCTCGGCCAGGGTGATCTCCTTGCGGCCGAACGCGGCCAGGGAGAGATCGGCGACCTTGAAGTCCTGTCGGCTGTCGACAGTGGTCATAAGGAGCTGCTCCTCGGGATCGGGGCGAGGTGGGTAGGGCTGGTCTGCGCGGCGTCGGGCACACGCCTGCCCGAGCGGGTCACGGGCATGCCTCGGTGCGCGCAGCGCAGTCCGTCGGAGGCCCTCTCTCCCTCGGCCGGCCCTCGCGGGGCCGCCCGACCGCCATCAGCAGCGACGTCTGGCTCAGTCACCAAGCTACACCGGTGGGCCGGGCGACCCCAGTCCGCCTCCGATCACATCGGGCCGATCTCCCGGGGGCGTGGCCTCTCGGTCGCGCCCGTCGGCGGGCGGTGCGGGCCCGCGGACGGCGCGTCCGGCGGGGATCGCCAGCCTCTGCGGGCGCCGGAGTGCCGTCCGAGGAGCGGATCACCGTCAACGGCGGGCCGCTGGAGGAGCCGTACGTGCGGGAGGGCGTCGCCGACGGGACGCATCGGCCGTACGAGGTGACGGTGCCGCCGGGGCGGTTGTTCCTGCTCGGGGACAACCGGGTGAACGCCCGGGACTCGCGTTCCTTCCCGGAGGACCACGGGGGGACGGTGCCCGCCGGTGCCGTACAGGCCCGGGTTCTCGACGGCCGTACGCCGCTCGTCGTGTCGGTGGTGGCGATGGTGGCGGGGCTGGCCCCGGCGCTCACCGGGCTGGGGTTCGGCATCGCCGCGCTCGTGGCCCGGCGGCGGGTGGTCCCGTCGGCGCCGCCATGGGCCGTGCGGGTCTGAGGGGCCGGACAGGCCGGACAGGCCGGACACGGACGGGCCCGCCTGGGATCAGGCGGGCCCGTCGTCGTGTGCGCGGCCGGGGCGTGTACCGGCCGCCGGGTCAGTGCTCGGTGACCTGCGCCGGTCCGCCGGGCGAGGCCTCGCGGTCCGGGCCCTTGGCGGCCTCGGTCTCGCTGTAGATGTCCGGCTCCAGGTAGATGACGCGGGCGATCGGGACCGCCTCGCGTACGCGGGCCTCGGCGGCGTTGATCGCGGAGGCCACCTCCGCGGCCGTCTCGTCGTGCCGGACCGCGATCTTGGCGGCGACCAGGAGCTCCTCGGGGCCGAGGTGGAGCGTGCGCATGTGGATGATGCCGGTGACGGTCTCGCCGTCGACGACGGACGCCTCGATCTTCTTGACGGCGTCCAGGCCGGCGGACTCGCCGAGCAGCAGGGACTTCGTCTCGACCGCCAGCACGAGCGCGATCAGGATGAGCAGGATGCCGATGCACAGGGTGCCGATGCCGTCCCAGACGCCGTCACCGGTGGCCAGGGCCAGGCCCACGCCGCCGAGCGCGAGGACCAGGCCGACCAGCGCGCCGAAGTCCTCCAGCAGGACGACCGGCAGCTCGGGGGCCTTGGCGTGGCGGATGAACGACTTCCACGACTCCTTGCCGCGCAGCGGGTTGGACTCCTTGATGGCGGTGCGGAAGGAGAAGCTCTCGGCGATGATCGCGAAGACCAGCACGCCCACCGGCCAGTACCAGTGCTCCAGCTCGTGCGGGTGCTTGATCTTCTCGTAGCCCTCGTAGACGGCGAACATGCCGCCGACCGAGAACAGGACGATCGAGACGAGGAAGGCGTAGATGTAGCGCTCGCGGCCGTAGCCGAACGGATGCTGGGGGGTCGCCTCGCGCTGGGCCTTCTTGCCGCCGACCAGGAGCAGGGCCTGGTTGCCGGAGTCGGCGAGCGAGTGCACGGACTCGGCGAGCATCGAGGACGAGCCGCTGAAGAGGAACGCCACGAACTTCGATGCCGCGATCGCTAGGTTGGCGCCGAGTGCCGCCACGATCGCCTTGGTGCCGCCTGACGCGCTCATGTGTCCGGGGTGTCCCTTCGCCCTCTGCCAGTCACCGGGCCTTTGCCCGCCCTTTGCGATGGGCCATTGTTGCAGCCCGCCCGGACTAGTGCCCGCCAGCCCGTCGCGCGAACTCGATCAGGCGATGACGGTGGCCCTGAAGACCGTTCCGGGTCCGGACACTTCGGCCCTTTCGCCCGCCGGTACGAACACGGACTCGCCCGGGGAGAGCGTGATCCCGTCCGCCCGTACCGAACCGGCCGTGCACAGCAGGATCTGCGGGGTGGGCCGGGTGAGGTCGTGCGGGGCCGTGCTCTCGGGCAGCACGTACCGGGAGAGGCGGAACTCGGCGATGGGGGTCTCGTAGACCTCCTCGCCGTCCGGGGCGGCCTCCGGGCGCAGCACGCCGGGGTCGCCCGCCTCGAAGCGGACCACGCGCAGGAGTTCGGGGACGTCGACGTGCTTGGGGGTGAGGCCGCAGCGCAGGACGTTGTCCGAGTTGGCCATGATCTCGACGCCGAGTCCTTCGAGGTAGGCGTGCGGGACGCCGGCGCCGAGGAACAGGGCCTCGCCGGGCTGCAGTCGGACGTGGTTGAGGAGCATCGCCGCGATGACGCCGGGGTCGCCCGGGTAGTGGTGGGCGATGGCCGCGTACGGGGCGTAGGAGCCGCCGAGGCGGTCGCAGGCGGCCGCGGCCTCGGTGACGGTGTGGGCCATCTCCTCGCGGTCCGCGGTGAGTACGGCCGTCAGCACCTCGCGCAGGGCGGCCTCTTCGGGGTGGGCGCGCAGCAGGTCGACGTACGGCTTGAGGGAGTCGACGTCCAGGCCGGCCAGCAGCTCGGCGGCCGCTTCGGGGGCGCGGAAGCCGCACAGGCCGTCGAACTCGGTGAGCGCGCAGATGAGTTCGGGCTTGTGGTTGGCGTCCTTGTAGTTGCGGTGGCCCGCGTCGACCGGGATGCCGCGGCTCTCCTCGTCCGCGAAGCCCGCTTTCGCCTGCGCGAGATCGGGGTGCACCTGGAGGGAGAGGGGGGCGCCGGCCGCGAGGAGCTTGAGCAGGAACGGCAGGCGGGGGCCGAACCGGGCGACGGCCGCCGGGCCGAGCTCCCTCTCGGGGTCCGCCTCGACGACCCGGTCGAGGGGGCCGCGTGGGGTGCGCGAGGGAGCGCCGGGGTGGGCGCCCATCCACATCTCCGCCTGCGGCTCCCCGGTCGGCTCGACGCCGAGCAGCCGCGGGATGGCGGTGGTCGAACCCCAGGCGTAGGGGCGGACGGTGTTGTCGAGGCGGTCCATGCTCTGTCTTCTTCTCCGTACGTACGCAGCCCGGCGGGCGCCGGCCGGGGCCTCCCCGGGCGGCGGGGAGGCGTGGCTCAAGATCAGGCCCTCGAAGCGAGCGCCAGGTAAACGGCGGCGAAATCCGTGACGGCGATCAGTTCCGCGAGGGTCTCCAGTTCGCTGCCCTCCTCGGGTTCGAGTTCGCTGATGGCCGTGTCGTGGCCGAGGGCGAGTTCCCGGGCGGCGGGGGCGGCGGTGAGGCCGCCGATGGGGCGGTCCCGCAGCAGCACCACGCGTGCGTGCAGGGCCTGTTGCTCCTCGACCCGGTCGCGGAAGAAGTCGTCGGGGTCGGCGCCGGCGGCGAGTGCCCCGGCGAGCAGGACGCTGTGGGAGGCGAGGGCCTCGGGGAGTTCGGCGGTGAGGGCGGGGCGGCCCGCGAGCTCGGCGAGCGCTGCGGTGAAGCGGCGGCCGGCGGGGCCCGCCGAGACGCCTTCCGTCCAGACCACCGGGAGCGCGTCGGCCAGTTCGGCGGCGAGCGTCTTGGCGGGGTTGCCGTACGTGGCGACGGCCGGGCCGCAGCGTTCGGCGACCTGGTCGAGCCGGTCGGCGACCTTCTGGAGGGCCTCGGGCGGCGCGGAGAGCAGGCCGGTGCGGTCCAGGAGGGCGAGCAGCGGGGTGAGCAGCGCCCACAGGACTCCGGGCGCGGAGGCCGTCAGGGGCTCGGTCGGCTCGTAGGGGGCGGTGGCCATCGGGACGAACAGGCCGTGCGTGCCGTCGACCGACTCGGTCAGCGCGGAACGGGGCGGGGCGACGGCGGCGACGGTGCAGCCGCGCCGGTAGGCCTGTTCGGCGAGGAGCGAGAGGCCGGGCTCCGAGCCGTCGGGCGTGGCGATCAGGAGCAGGTCGACGGAGCCGGCCCAGCCGGGGAGTTCCCAGCGCAGCGCGCCCGCGGCGGGCGCGACGCCCACGGGGGTGAGCCGGGTGACGGGGCAGCTCGCCCCGGCGAGGGTGCCGAGGAATTCGGCGACCCCGGTGGCGGCCATGCCGGGTCCGGCGATCAGGACGCCGCGCGGGCGGCCCTCGGGCTTCAGGTCCGGGATGCCCGCCTCGGTGGCGTGCCGGACGGCGGTGCGCACCCGGGCTCCGGCCTCGGCGGCGCCGCGCAGCAGTTCGCGGCGGTCGGCGCGGGCGAGGGCTTCGGGGTCGTCGAGCAGCGTTTCGTCGAGCATGGGGCGACAGCTCCGATCACCGGTGTGGCACCGGTCCGTCGTTTTACGCGGGGCGGCGGGCCTCGTCGACGAGCAGTACGGGGATGCCGTCCCGGACGGGGTAGGCGAGGCCGCAGTCCTGGCCGGTGCAGACCAGTTCGCTCTCCTGCTCCGTGAGCGGGGCGTGGCAGGCCGGGCAGGCGAGGATCTCCAGGAGGCCGGCTTCGAGCGGCATGGGGTGTCCTTCCGAACAGGTGGATGCGGCCTGGTCAGGGTACCGCCGTGGGCAGGGGGGCGCGGGAGTGGGAGACATCTGCCCGGCGCGGGGGCGGCCCCGGCCGTCCGCCCCCGCCCGCCGCGGGTCCCGCGGGGCGGGTGACGCCCCTCCGGAGTGCCGCCCCGCGCCCTGCGGAGCCGGTGGGTCAGGCTCTGATGATCTCCAGGACCTCGTCGCGCACCTTCGCCATCGTCGCCTCGTCGCGGGCCTCCGCGTTCAGACGCAGCAGCGGTTCGGTGTTGGAGGGGCGGACGTTGAACCACCAGTCGCCGGCGGTGACGGTCAGGCCGTCCAGCTCGTCGAGGGTGACGCCCTCGCGGCCCTCGTACGCCGTCCGGATCGCGGTGAGGCGGGCCGTCTGGTCGTCCACCGTGGAGTTGATCTCGCCGGACCCGGCATAGCGGTCGTACTGGGCGACGAGGGCCGAGAGCGGGCCGTCCTGGCCGCCGAGCGCGGCGAGGACGTGCAGCGCGGCCAGCATGCCCGTGTCCGCGTTCCAGAAGTCGCGGAAGTAGTAGTGCGCGGAGTGCTCGCCGCCGAAGATCGCGCCGGTCCTGGCCATCTGCTCCTTGATGAAGGAGTGGCCGACGCGGGTGCGGACCGGCTCGCCGCCGTTCTCCCGGACGACCTCGGGCACCGACCAGGAGGTGATCAGGTTGTGGATGACCGTCCCGCCGGGGTGCTTGGCCAGCTCGCGGGAGGCGACGAGGGCGGTGATCGCGGACGGTGAGACGGGGTCGCCGTTCTCGTCCACCACGAAGCAGCGGTCGGCGTCGCCGTCGAAGGCGAGGCCGAGGTCGGCGCCCTCCTCGCGCACCCGCTTCTGCAGGTCGACGATGTTCTTCGGGTCGAGCGGGTTGGCCTCGTGGTTCGGGAACGTGCCGTCCAGCTCGAAGTACATCGGGACGAGGTCCAGGGGCAGTCCGGCGAAGACGGTGGGCACGGTGTGCCCGCCCATGCCGTTCCCCGCGTCGACGACGACCTTCAGGGGGCGGACGGAGGTCAGGTCGACCAGGCCGCGCAGGTACGCCGCGTAGTCCTCCAGTGTGTCGCGCCGGGTGATCGTCCCCGGAGCGGCCTCGGAGACGGGGGTACCCGAGTCGGCCCAGGACTCCACGAGTTCGCGGATGTCGCCGAGGCCGGTGTCCTGGCCGACGGGGGCCGCGCCCGCCCGGCACATCTTGATGCCGTTGTACCGGGCCGGGTTGTGCGACGCGGTGAACATGGCGCCGGGCAGGCCGAGGGCGCCCGAGGCGTAGTAGAGCTGGTCGGTGGAGCACAGGCCGATCTCGGTGACGTCGACGCCGAGCGCGGCGGCACCGCGGGCGAAGGCGCGCGCGAGACCGGGCGACGAGGGCCGCATGTCGTGGCCGGTCACGATCGCGTCCGCGCCGGTCACGTGCGCGAAGGCCGCCCCGAACAGCTCGGCCAGCGGCTCGTCCCACTGGTCCGGGACCACCCCGCGGACGTCGTACGCCTTCACGATCTGCGACAGATCAGCAGCCACGGCCAACCCTCCTGGATGCGAGCAGTGGCCCCCAAACTACCCGTACGGACCGGCCGTCCGGCGTGAAGGGCCCGGCGGCGCGGGCACACTCGCCGGCCTGCGGTTCAGGGGGTAGCCGGCCGGGGGCCGCCGAGCCGTGCCGCACCACGGGCCGATGGTACGGAGGGGTTCATGACGTAGGCGTACGCCGCCACGGACGTCGCGGCGAGGACGGCGAACCGCAACTCGTGGACGGTGGCGGCCCGTTCGGCGGCTTTCGCGCGCGTGCGCTCCGAGCACGGCCGCGGCGCACAGCCCGGCGAGCACGACGGGTGCGTGCGGTAACGGAGGGTGACGAGTCGTGCCGAGCTGTGAGAAACGGACTCAAGATCGTGAAGGGCGGGCGGCTCGGCCTCAGTTGTCGGGCGAGCGCAGCACCCGCAGATGGCCGCGGCGCGCGACCTCCATGGGGTCGGCCGTGCGGGCACCACCGCCGGCCTCCGCCGTGCGCTGCTGCGGACGGGCCGCCTCGCGCACCGCGTTGGCGAGCGCTTCGAGGTCGTCGCCGCTCGGACGGGAGGGGGCCGACCCGTCGGACAGCCGCACGACCTCCCAGCCGCGGGGCGCGGTGAGGCGGGCGGAGTGCTCGGCGCACAGGTCGTAGCAGTGGGGTTCGGCGTAGGTGGCGAGCGGGCCGAGGACCGCGGTCGAGTCGGCGTAGACGTACGTCAGCGTCGCGACGGCGGGACGGCCGCAAGCGGTGCGCGAACAGCGACGTACAGGGCTCACGACGTTGGACGGTACCGCACTCTTGAGCGGGCCGCGACGACTCTCCCCCAGGTCACCCCACCGTGTCGGGTTGTGAGACCGCTCACTTGGATCTCCGAACACCCCTGTCTGACCTGGGAGTACACCGTCCGGCAGCGAACGCGTCCGACGCGGAACCGGTCATCACCCGGTGCAAACCACGTCAATTGCCATGAGGCCGACGGTCGCGGAGAGATACGGAATCGAGCCCGATCTTGGCTGGAATGGTCATCCGGCGACATGCCGTGCCTTCCCCGGACAGCGCGTGGAGCCCGGCGCGCGGCTCCCGCGGGGACTACGCTTCGTCGGTGATGGACAACCCCGTACCGCCCCGCGCCGCCGCACCCGGGCCCCGCCGCCGCGACCGCCACGGCAGGGGCATGCGCGGCCCCGTCGCGCCCCCGCAGGTGCCGCTCGCCGCGAGCCGCGCCGAGGTGTTCGCGGACCTGGTGCAGGACTCCGTGGAGCGTCTGGAGCGGCGCTGGCCGCAGCTCGCCGAGATCGACTTCATGGTCCTGGAGGTGCCCCGCCTCGGGGCCGCCGGCGAGAGCTGGAACGACGAGGCGGTCCCCCTGGGCGGCACGATCCCGGCCCGGGAGGGCCACCACGCGCGTGTGGTCGTCTACCGGCGTCCGGTGGAGATCCGCACCAAGGGCCGCGACGAGCGCGCGGCCCTGGTCCACGAGGTGGTCGTGGAGCAGGTGGCGGAGATCCTCGGCCTGACCCCGGAGACGGTGGACCCCCGCTACGGCGAGGACTGAACCGGCCCCGCGGATCACCGCTTCTGCAGCACCGACAGGTCCTGCTCGGCGTGCGGCACGGCCACCGTCCCGCGGTCGTCCGGCAGGGTCTGCACGGTGAACGCCGGCACCCCCTCGACCGGGGAGGCCAGCATCCGGGAGGCGTAGACCGAGCCCCCGGAGAGCGGCTCCACCGTCAGCGCGTACGTGCCCTTGAGGCCGCTCGGGACGGGCGCGGCCACGTTCTGCGTGGTGCCGCCCTTGATCGTGAACGTCTTCGTCACCGCCTCGCCGCCCTCGCTGCCCGCCGACGCCGTGACCCTGACCTTGGCGGAACCGCCCGGGGCGGTCACGGCGAGCGTGCTGCCCTTGGCGCGGTTGTCGGCGACCGTCGCGCGGCTGCCGACCGGGGCGGTGGCCGGGATGAAGGCCGTCTCCCGCTTGTCGCCCTTGCCGCGCACCACGCGCAGGGCCGCGACCACCGGCACCGAGGAGTCGCTCGGCGACAGCACCAGGGAGCCGGCCTCCCCGCGGGTGAGGTCACCGAGGTCGACGGCGGCGGTCATGCCGGCCTTCACGTGCAGGGTCTCGTGCCCGGCCGGGGTGATCGGGCCGGACGGCGAGGCCAGCCGCACCTTGAGGTCGGCGTCGGTGTCACCGGGGGTGAAGGCGACCAGCCGCACCGACGTGGCGTCCTCGGGGATGCCGGGCAGGACGAGACCGGCCGCCGGGTCCGCGGCGGCGGGCAGCCAGTCGCCGCCGAGCTTGTCGTCGAGGGACTGGACGGCGGCGGCGACCCGGCCGCTGCGGACCGTCACGTGCACGGTCAGGTCGGTCTGCGGCTTGCCGGTGAGCGTGGACAGCAGGATCGGCTCGCTGGAGTGGGGCTGGACCGTGATGCCCTCGCCCACCGTGGACTTGAGGGCGCCGTCCTTGCCGTAGAGCTCGATGTCGGCGACCGCCGCCGAGTCGTCGGGGTTGGTCAGGTGCACGTAGTCGGTGCGGTCGTCGGCGGTGGAGGCGCCCGGGAACCAGAACTCGGTGTCCGGAGCCGTGCAGTTGGCGCCGAGCAGTCCGCGTCCGGTGCCCGCGGCCACCTCGGTGGTCTGCTGGACGGTCCACCCCGGGGCGAACCTGCCCCCGGCGGTGCCCATCAGGGCGGGCGCGTCGGCCCCGGACTCCTCGCCGGTGACCGGCTTGCCGGGCTCCTTCGGCGACAGGACCGGCTCGTCGTCCTGCTTCTTCTTCTCCTTGCCGCCCTTGGCGCCGTCCGCCGACTCCCCCGCCGCGGACCGCAGTTCGGCCCGGCCGCCGCTGCCGGTGCCCTTGGAGACGGGCGTGTAGGACGTGTACGCGGTCTCGGCGAGGTCGGAGGTGCTGGGCTGCGGGCAGAGCAGGCTGGTGCGCTCGACGGGCAGCCGGGCCGCCGACCGCGCGGTGTCGCCGCCCGCGGCGCCGGGCG
Organism: Streptomyces sp. NPDC005496; assembly: GCF_042872045.1. Taxonomy (NCBI): domain Bacteria; kingdom Bacillati; phylum Actinomycetota; class Actinomycetes; order Kitasatosporales; family Streptomycetaceae; genus Streptomyces; species Streptomyces sp. NPDC005496. The sequence goes on along the minus strand of NZ_JBIAJQ010000019.1, from coordinate 77,808 downwards.
CGGTGAGCGCGGCGAAGCCGGTGACGGCGGCGAGGGCGGTGGTCCCCGCGATCAGGGACACGGTGGTGCGCTTCACTGCTGGCTCCCGTCGGGGCGCTCACTGTCGGTGCCGTGCGGCGGCTGCGGCGGCAGCGGGGGCTGTGCCGGGTCGTACGCCGGGTCGTAGCCCTGGTGGTACGTCTGCTCGTAACCCGTCGTGCTCCCGTAGGCGTACGGGTCGTACTGGCCGCCCTGGTAGGGGTCGGCCTGGTACGGCTGCTCGTACGTGTCCGCCGGGTACTGCTGCGGGTTGCCCTGGTACTGCTCGGCGCCGTAGCTGCCGTAGTCGGCGCCCGCGTAGCTCGCCGCGTCCCACTCGTCGTACGGCTGCTGCTGCTGCGGGATGCCGGCCGGGACCTCCTGCGGCGCCCGGTCGGGGGCCGGGGCGGCGGGGTCGCCCTCGCCGGGGTGCTCCGCGTCGGCCTCGGCCTGCGCGCGCAGTCGGCGGGCGCGGCGGCCCTCGCCGGTCACCTCCTGGGCGGGGACGGCGAGTTCCTCCTCGGGGAGGTCGTCGTCGACGTCGCGGCGGCGGCCGGGCAGGGCCATCACCACGAGGACGACGGCGAGCGCGCCCTGCGTCCACAGCCACGCGGTGTGTCCCACGGGTGTGTCGAAGGTGACGTCGAGTCGGCCGCCGGAGGTGGGCAGTTGGAAGCCCTGGGCCCAGCCGTCGACCGTGGTGCGGGTGAGCGGCTTACCGTCCAGGGTGGCGGTCCAGCCCTCGTCGGCCGCGTCGGCGAGGCGCAGAACGCGGCCCGCCGGGCCGGCGGGCACGCTCGTGTGCACGTCGACGGGGCCGGCGGCGACGGCCTGCGGTTCACCGGACTTCGGCACCACGGCGACGCGCGAGACCTGACGGTCCACCCGCCACAGGGCGCCGCCGTCCTGCTGGCTGAGCCTGCTCAGGCCGGGCGTCGCGTCCAGGACGCGGCTGACCTCGCGGGGCGCGCCCTTGCGGACGAGGACGTAGCGCACGGCGAAGCCGCCGAGCTGGTCCGCCTGGTCGGCGCCGGAGCCGGCCACCAGGTTGGCGACGACCTTGCCGAGCTTCGCGTTCTCGCCGCCCGCGGCGGCCAGTTCGGCGTCGCCGAGGCGGGCACCGGAGCCGCGCACGAGCGTGTAGCCCACGCGCGCGGCGGTGTCGCTGTCGAGGACGAGGGTGCGGGCCTGGTCGCGGGTGCCGCTCTCCTCGGCGACGAACGCCGGCACCTGCACCGGGTCGCGCCGCTCCAGGGGCCCGTCGGCACCGCGGATCATCCAGCCGGCGCCGACGAGCAGCGGGCCGGCGGCGGCGGTGAACGCGATGAGCGCGGCCACCGGCTGACGCCAGCCGAAGCTCTGTTCGGCCACGCGGGCGCGTGCCCCGTCGGCGCCGACCACGGCGGCGCCGAGGAGGGCGATGCCGTAGACGAGGGTGGCGGGTCCGGCCCACGCCGAGCTGTTCGACAGCACGGCGAAGACGAGGGCGACCAGGGCGACGGCCCAGGCGGTGCGGGCGGCCCGCTGCCGCTCGGAGCGCATCAGGGCGGCCAGGGCGGCCAGCACGATGCCGATGAGAATCAGCCCGCCGACGGTGCCGGGGCCGCCCGGGCTAGCGCCGAGCAGGTCGAGCGCGGAGGCCGCGCCCTCGCCGTACTCCAGGCCCGCCTCCGTGAAGAAGCCGAACGGGAGCAGCGTCAGTGACCAGGGGGCGAGGACCAGCAGCGGTGTACCGAGCTGGGCCAGGAAGCGCGGACCGTAGGCGGTGATGTCCCGGCGGCGCACCGCGAGGAGGGCGAGGCCGAGGACCAGCGCGATGGGCCACACGATCGGGGTGAACGCGGTCGCGAGGGTGAGCAGCAGTGCGTACGCCCAGGTCGCGCGCCAGCTGCCGCGCGCGCCGGAGGCGTGTGCGAGGCCGGCGGCGGCGATGCCCGCCCGCGCGATGAGCGGCAGCAGCATCGCGAGGACCGCGGTGCCGATGCGGCCGCCGGCGAGCGCACCGGTGGCGGCGGGCAGGAAGGCGTACGCGACGGAGGCCCAGGCGCGCAGCAGCCGTGACTCGACCAGGGGCCGCGAGGCGAAGTACGCGGCGAAGCCGGCCAGCGGCACGGAGCAGACGAGGAGCACGGTGACCGCGAGCCCGGTGGAACCGAGCAGCACGCTCGCGAGCATGGCGACGAGGGCCAGATAGGGCGGCGCGGACTGCGTGCCGCCGGTGCCCACCGCGTGCCAGGCGTCCAGATAGCGCGACCAGAGCCCGGAGGAGTCGGCGGGCGCGGGCAGCAGCGCGCCGCCCGCCAGCGCGCCCCCGCCGAACAGTTCGCGGCAGGCGATGAGCGAGACGAAGAGCAGGACGACGAAGAGCATCGGGCCGGGCTTGCGCGCGGCCCGCTTGAGCCGGGCGAACTGTTCGACCTCCAGGAACTCGGCGTCGTCGCCGCCGGGTCCGGACTCGACCGCGCCGCCGTGCCGTCCGGCGCCGGTGGTGACCTCGGGGTCGGAACGGCCGACGAGACTGCCCGCCGCCTGCTCGACGGTGGCCCGGACGGTGGCGCCGGGCGGCGGGAACAGCGCCCGCAGCTCGCCCTTGTCGACCTGCGGGGTGCCGCGTCTGCGGCGGCCGGCGATGATCCGCTCCGGGCGCAGCAGTGTGCCCAGGAGGCCGCGGATCTCGTCGACGGCCTGTCCGGGGGCCTTGCCGACCAGGTACGCGACCGTGCGCACCAGGGTGCCGAGGACCAGCCGGAAGAGGATCCAGGGCAGCTGCGCGGTGCGGGCGTTGACGAGGAGGGTGTAGGCGGCGCCGGCCTTGTCGACCTTGTGCGGGGAGGCGGAGGTGCGGCCCACGCAGTCGACGGTGCGGCGCTCGCGGGAGGCCGCCTCGGCGTGGCGGACGACCGCCTCGGGGGCGACGAGGACGCGGTGTCCGGCGGCCTGGGCGCGCCAGCACAGGTCGACGTCGTCCCGCATGAGGGGCAGCCGGCGGTCGAATCCGCCGAGCTCCTCGAAGACGTCACGCCGGATCAGCATGCCGGCGGTGGACACGGACAGGACGGGCCGTACGTGGTCGTGCTGGCCCTGGTCCTGCTCACGGCGGTCCAGGCCGGTCCAGCGGCGGCCGGAGTGGGCGATGGTGACGCCGACCTCCAGGAGCTGCCGCCGGTCGTACCAGCCGCGGAGCTTGGGGCCGACGACGGCCACGTCCCTGCCGAGCTCCAGCTCGTTCTCCACGACGCGCAGGAGGTGGGCCAGGGCGTCCGGCTCGGGGGCGCTGTCGTCGTGCAGCAGCCAGAGCCACTGCAGGGGTTCGCCGTGCGGCAGTTCGGGCAGGTCGTAGGCGTCGTCGCGCCAGGTGCGGGTGACGGGGTCCCAGCCGCTCGGGCGCTTCAGGTAGGGCAGGTCGTCCGGGGTGAGCACGCCGGCGGTCCGGGAGACCTCCTCGACGGCCTGGCCGAAGCCGGTGCGCCGGGCGAGGTGCAGGACCCGGTCGGCGCCGAGCGCGTCGGTGAGGAGCTGGGCGGAGTCGTCCGCGCTGCCGGTGTCGGCCGCCACCGCGCTCTGCACGGGGCGCTCCTGGCCGAGCAGCCCGGCGAGGGCCTCGGGCAGCCAGCGGGCGCCGTCGTGGGAGACGAGCACCGCGGTCACCACGTGACGCGGGAACTCGGGCGGGCGGGCCGCGTCGAACGGCGCGGCGGCAGTGTCGTAGTGGCCTGCCGTATGACTGTGCACGGACATCGAGGTACGGGCCCCGGTTCGGTGGACTGCGGTGGACGCCTGTGTCCGGCGGGGACAGCGGGACGTCTCGGACGAGGGCCCACACTAACGGCTGAGCAGCACAGCGGCCCGCCGCCTGTGGACAACCCACCTGCGACGGGCCGGACGTTACGTATCCGTACGGGAGACTCGGTGTCTTTCGGTCAGACCGCGGCCTTCTTCAGCCGCCGTCGCTCCCGTTCGGACAGGCCGCCCCAGATCCCGAATCTCTCATCGTTGGCCAGCGCGTACTCGAGGCATTCGGAGCGGACCTCACAGGCGAGGCAGACCTTCTTGGCCTCTCGGGTGGAGCCGCCCTTCTCGGGAAAGAAGGACTCGGGGTCGGTCTGGGCGCACAGCGCGCGCTCCTGCCAGCCGAGTTCCTCGTCCGCGTCGTCGACCAGCAGTTGCTCCACCAGCTCGGTCATGTGCGCCCCTCGTCCGTCTTCGCGTCCCCGTGATGCTGCCGTTACCGATTTCGGCTGAACGACACGAGTGAAATTACAAGTGTGCCGATCCGGGCCAGTCAAGCCGAGATCTGCTATTGGGCCCCTTATTCACTCTGCGGAACCAAGGCTATGCGGAAAGTGTTCAAATCGGCATAAACCCTGACACCGAGCGGGACCCGTACCGGACCTCGACCCCTGTGAAGGAGAGGACGTCCAGGAGTTCGATCTCGTTCCGGCACGAACACCGAAGCGAACATGATCACAGTTGGATCACGAGAACGCGGCGAGGTTTGTGCTCCCGGTTGTGCGCCATGTGTCCGGAGATCCGGGTGAACAAACCTTTCGCCTTTCGGTTGGACCGGATGAGGTGAAACATCTCCCACATGGCGGACACGAAGTTGACAGTCGAGGTGTGAGCCGATCTCCTAGTGGGCATGCTCGCGAACTTGGCACTCACCTCGACCCGGACCGCCGGGTCGCTCGGTGCTGCCCGCGCTCGCTGTAGCTGTTGCTGTCCCGGCTGTTGAGCCCACCGCGCTCCGGCCGCCTCGCCTCGTCGAGGTGACTGTCCGCCCCCACCCGGGCACCCCCGCCGTCCGCGATCCGGACGGAAACCGTCTGCGACACCCCAGCACTCTCCCGCCGAGGAACCACCGCACCCATGAACAGCGACAGCGACCTCCAGATCGCCGGCGACATCCTCGAAGTCCCGCACCTGCTCCAGCCGCCGCGCGAGCACCCCGTCACCGTGGCCGAGTTCGCCGGACTCGCCCGGACCATCGCCGGCGACCGCTCCCAGTGGGAGCACCTCGTCCGCTACGACGCCACCACCCGCTGGTACCACCGGCTGCGCACCGGCCCCGGGTACGAGGTGTGGCTCCTGTCCTGGGTGCCGGGCCAGGGCAGCGGACTGCACGACCACGGCCGCTCCTCCGGCGTACTCACGGTCCTGGAGGGCGCCCTCACCGAGCGCACCGAGCGCGGCACGCGCGCGTTGGGCGCGGGCGCGCAGCGGGTCTTCGCCCCCGGCTACGTCCACGAGGTGGTCAACGACACGCTGGAGCCGGCCATAAGCCTGCACATCTACTACCCGGGGCTCACCGAGATGCCGATGCACGGCGTCCAGTGCGCCGCGGGCGCCGCGCACGACGCGGAGGATGTGGTGACCGCCTGACGGATTGTCGGCCGCGCCTGCCAGACTGAACCCCATGCGCATTGTGGTTCTGGCAGGCGGCATCGGTGGTGCCCGGTTCCTGCGCGGTCTGAAGCGGGCCGCCCCGGACGCGGACATCACGGTCATCGGCAACACCGGGGACGACATCCACCTCTTCGGGCTGAAGGTCTGCCCGGACCTCGACACGGTGATGTACACGCTCGGCGGCGGCATCAACGAGGAGCAGGGCTGGGGGCGTGCCGACGAGACCTTCCACCTCAAGGAGGAGCTCGCCGCGTACGGGGTCGGTCCCGAGTGGTTCGGGCTCGGCGACCGCGACTTCGCGACGCACATCGTGCGGACCCAGATGATGGGCGCGGGCTACTCGCTCAGCGCCGTCACCGAGGCTCTGTGCGACCGCTGGCAGCCGGGCGTGCGCCTGATCCCCATGTCCGACGACCGCGTGGAGACCCACGTCGCCGTCGAGGTCGACGGCGAGCGCAAGGCCATCCACTTCCAGGAGTACTGGGTGCGGCTGCGGGCCTCCGTGGAGGCGCAGGCCGTGGTGCCGGTCGGCGCGGAGCAGGCGAAGCCCGCGCCCGGGGTGCTGGAGGCCATCGCCGAGGCCGACGTGGTGCTCTTCCCGCCGTCCAACCCCGTGGTGTCCATCGGCACGATCCTCGCCGTGCCCGGCATCCGCGAGGCGATCGCCGACGCGGGCGTGCCCGTGGTCGGCCTCTCCCCCATCGTCGGGGACGCGCCCGTGCGGGGCATGGCCGACAAGGTGCTCGCCGCGGTGGGCGTCGAGTCGACGGCCGCGGCGGTCGCCGAGCACTACGGGTCGGGCCTGCTCGACGGCTGGCTCGTCGACACGGTGGACGCCTCGGCCGTGGAGCGGGTGGAGTCGGCGGGCATCCGCTGCCGGGCCGTACCGCTGCTGATGTCCGACCTGGAGGCCACCGAGCAGATGGCCCGCGAGGCGCTGACGCTGGCGGAGGAGGTGCGGGGCGCTTGAGCGGCCTGTCCACGGGCGGTACGGCGGGCGGCACGGCTCCCGGTTACCGGGTGTGGGCCGTGCCCGGGCTCCCGGAGATCCAGCGGGGCGACGACCTCGCCAAGCTCATCGCGGCGGCCGAGCCCTCGCTCGCCGACGGTGACGTGCTCCTCGTCACCTCGAAGATCGTCTCCAAGGCCGAGGGCAGGACGGTCGAGGCGGCCGACCGCGAGGCCGCCATCGACGCCGAGACGGTCCGCGTCGTGGCGCGCCGCGGCGCCCTGCGCATCGTCGAGAACCGGCAGGGGCTCGTGATGGCCGCCGCCGGGGTCGACGCCTCGAACACACCGTCCGGCACCGTGCTGCTGCTGCCCGAGGACGCCGACGCCTCCGCGCGCGCCCTGCGCGACGGACTGCGGGACGCCCTCGGGGTCGACGTCGGCGTCGTCGTCACCGACACCTTCGGGCGGCCCTGGCGCACCGGGCTCACCGACGTCGCCATCGGAGCCGCGGGCGTCCGGGTGCTGGACGACCTGCGCGGGGGCACGGACGCGTACGGCAACCCGCTGAGCGCGACCGTCGTCGCCACCGCCGACGAACTGGCCGCGGCCGGTGACCTGGTCAAGGGCAAGGCCGCCGGGCTGCCCGTCGCCGTGGTGCGCGGGCTGGCGCACGTGGTGGCGGAGGACGACGGCGGGGGGACCCGGTCCCTGGTGCGCGGCGCCCGCGACGACATGTTCCGGCTCGGCACCTCGGAGGCCGTACGGGAGGCGGTGACGCAGCGGCGGACCGTGCGGGCCTTCACCGACGAACCCGTGGACCCCGGTGCCGTCCGGCGCGCGGTGGCCGCGGCGGTGACCGCGCCCGCGCCGCACCACACCACCCCCTGGCGGTTCGTGCTGCTGGAGTCCGAGGAGTCCCGCACGCGCCTGCTGGACGCCATGCGGGACGCGTGGATCGCGGACCTGCGGCGGGACGGCAAGTCGGAGGAGTCCGTCGCCAAGCGGGTGCGGCGCGGCGACGTGCTGCGCCGGGCCCCGTACCTGGTCGTGCCGTGCCTGGTCATGGACGGCTCCCACTCCTACGGCGATCCGCGGCGGGACGGCGCCGAGCGCGAGATGTTCGTCGTCGCGGCCGGGGCGGGCGTGCAGAACTTCCTCGTCGCGCTCGCCGGGGAGCGGCTGGGCTCCGCGTGGGTGTCCTCGACCATGTTCTGCCGCGATGTCGTCCGGGAGGTGCTGGAGCTGCCCGAGGGCTGGGACCCGATGGGCGCCGTGGCCGTCGGGCACCCGGCCGAGGAGCCGAAGCCGCGCCCCGCGCGGGACGCCGCCGCGTTCGTCGAGGTCCGCTGAGCCGGGCGCGGCAGGGGCGGCCCGGGGTGCGCCGGGCGGACGGGCCTGCGCGCGCCGCGAGCGCCCTACGGGGCGGGCCGGGCGGAGTCGTCCCGTCCGGGTCCGCGGAGCGCCTACCCTCGTAGGGCACACCGAGCACCCCTAGGACCTCACCCGTGGCCGGACGTTTCACCCCCGGACCGACGCGCACCACCGTGCGCGGCGGCCATGTCGCCGTGCCCGGCGGTGTGCCGCACCCCGCGGCCGCGCCCGGCCGCCGCCGGACCTGGACACCGCCGGAACCGATCGACCTCGGGCTGGTGCTCGGCCCGCTGCGCCGGGGACCCGGCGACCCGACCTTCCGTACGACACCCGACGGCTCCGTGTGGCGGGCCACCCTGACGCCCGCCGGCCCCGGGACCCTGCGCGTGGCGCTGCGGGCCGGGGTCGCCGAGGCGGAGGCATGGGGACCGGGAGCCGAGTGGCTGCTGGAGCAGCTCCCCGAGCTGCTCGGCGCGGCGGACGACCCGGCCGCCTTCCAACCGCGCCACCGGCTGGTCGCGCTGGCCCGGCACCGCCGCCCCGGACTGCGGCTGACCCGCACCGGCCTGGTGCTGGAGTCGCTGATCCCGTCGATCCTGGAGCAGAAGGTCACCACGGACGAGGCGTACCGGGCGTGGCGGCTGCTCGTCCGGAGGTTCGGCGAGCCGGCGCCGGGCCCCGCGGCCGGGCGGATGCACGTCATGCCGGCGCCGCGCACCTGGGCGCTGATCCCCTCCTGGGAGTGGCACCGGGCCGGCGTCGACGACAAGCGGGCGTCGACGATCCTGCGCGCGGTGCGGGTGGCGCGGCGGCTGGAGGAGGCCGTGGGCTTCGACCCGGTGAAGGCGCAGGCCAGGCTGGAGCTGATCCCCGGGATCGGGCCGTGGACCTCCGCGGAGGTGGTGCAGCGCAGCCACGGTGCGGCGGACTCGGTGACGGTCGGGGACCTGCACCTGCCCCGGATCGTGGGGTACGCGCTGGCCGGCGACCGGGACGCGGACGACGAGGTCATGCTGTCGCTGCTGGAGCCGTACGCGGGCCAGCGGCACCGTGCGGCCCGGTTCATCCTGCTGTCGGGCCGCACGCCGCCGCGAAGGGTGCCGAAGATGCCCGTGTGGGACATCGGCCGGCTGTAGGCGGCTACTGGTCCGAGGAGAAGCGGACCGCGCCCGCCGGGATGCGGGCGTCGCACCACACCCGGACGCCCTCGCGCAGTTCGTTGTCGGCGCCGATCGTCGCGCCGTCGCCGACGACCGTGCCGGTCAGGACGGAGCGCGTGCCGATGCGGGACCGCGCGCCGATCAGGGAGTCCGTGATGACCGCCCCCGGCTCGACCACTGCGCCCTCCAGGACCGTGCTGCCGGTGATGCGGGCGCCCTCACCGACGAACGCGCCCTCGCCGACCACCGTGCCGCCGGTCAGCTTGGCGTCCTCGGCGACGGACGCGGTGGGCAGGACCAGGCGGTCGCCGCAGCGGCCGGGCACCGCCGGGGAGGGGGCGCGGCCGAGGACGAGGTCCGCGGAGCCGCGCACGAACGCCTGCGGAGTACCCAGGTCCAGCCAGTAGGTCGAGTCCACCATGCCCTGGAGGTGGGCGCCGGTGGCCAGCAGCTCCGGGAAGGTCTCGCGCTCGACCGAGACCGGGCGGCCCGCCGGGATGGTGTCGATGACCGAGCGGCGGAAGACGTACGCCCCCGCGTTGATCTGGTCGGTGACGATCTCCTCGGGGGTCTGCGGCTTCTCCAGGAAGGCCGTCACCCGGCCGGTCGCGTCCGTGGGCACCAGGCCGTACGCCCGCGGGTCCTCCACCCGGGTCAGGTGCAGGGAGACGTCCGCGCCCGAGGTCTCGTGGGTGCGGACCAGGGCCGGGATGTCCAGGCCGGTGAGGATGTCGCCGTTGAAGATCAGGACCGGGTCGTCGGGGCCGGAGTGCAGGCGCGAGGCCACGTTGCGGATGGCTCCGCCGGTGCCGAGGGGCTCCTCCTCGGTGACGTACTCGAGGTGGAGGCCGAGCGCCGAGCCGTCGCCGAAGCAGGGCTCGAAGACCTCGGCCAGGTACGAGGTCGCCAGGACGACGTGCTCCACGCCCGCCGCCCTCGCCCGCGCCAGCTGGTGCGTCAGGAAGGGGACCCCGGCCGCCGGGACCATCGGCTTGGGGGTGTGCACCGTGAGCGGACGCAGCCGGGTGCCTCTGCCGCCGACCAGGAGGATCGCTTCTGTCACCTGTCGTCTCTGCTTCCTGCCGGGACCGGCCGAACTGTCTTTCGGCCGGCCAGTGTATGCAGACCGTCCGACGGCCCGTCCGACGGCCGCCGCCCTCGCCTTACGGGGTCTCCGCCCCTCATCGGCCCTGGTAGCGGGCCGCCGTGGAGCGGGCCGTGCCGAGCTTGGTGTAGAGACGGCGTCCCGGACATTCGGTGGCGAACCCGTCGCGATGGCCGGAGATCACGTTCAGTCGTACGTTCTTACCTTTTCGGTAGAGATTGCCACCGCCGGACTTCAGGTATGTCTTGCCGCGCGGATTGGCCCCGAACAGGCCCAGCTTCCAGGCCGTGAGCTTCGCGACGGCCTTCACCGCGGCGCCGGAGGGCTTCGCGGAGCCGAAGCTGCCGAGGACGGCGATCCCCATGCTGTTGCTGTTGAACCCGAGCGTGTGCGCGCCCATGACGGGCTTCGCCACGCCCCCGGCGCGGCCTTCGTAGATGTTTCCGCACTTGTCGACGAGGAAGTTGTAGCCGATGTCGCGCCAGCCACTGCTCCTGACGTGGTAGCGGTAGATGCTGCGGATGACCGAAGGGGCCTGTGAGCAGCTGTAGTTGTTGCCCGAGGCGGTGTGGTGCACGAAGGCCGCCTTGACCTTCTTCGTGTACACGAAGCCCCGCTCGCGCAGGTTCTCGTCGGCACCCCAGCCGCGGCGCGTGACGATGCGCGGGCGCGGGCCGATGTACGGCTGTACGCGCCGCTCGTCCCGCCCGTCGCCCAGGGCGCTCCGCTCACCGGTCCGTACGGCCCGGACCTCTCCGCGTCCGAGCTGCCCGTGGCCGACCTGCCCGGCCAGGAACTCGGCGACGGTCTGCCGCCTGGACAGCTCCGGGAACTGGGTGGCGGAGGCGCGGGGCGCGTCCACCGGTGCGCGCGTCGGGGGTGCCGCGCCGGGGTCGACCAGTTCGAGGTGCAGTCCCCGGGGGAACGGCGACTCGTCGGAGCCGGGGCTGCGGTCGTCGGCCTCGGCCTGCACCCGCACCTCGACGCCGTTCGAGTTGCCCACCCACAGTGGCGCCGTGGCCCCGCGCACCCGTCCCGAGGCGCGCTCCGCGGTGTCGGGGTCCGCCGCGTGCTCGTGGTTGTGCGTCTCGACGTCCTGCCAGCCGGACCAGCGGCCGCTGCCGGCGGCCCGGGTGCGGACCTGGACCCGGCCGAACAGCTCGGTGTCCGGGTCGTCCCAGATGACACCGACCAGCGAGAACGGCCGTACGTCCCGTCGCAGCAGCCCCTGTTGGGGCACGGCGGCCCCGGCCGCGCGGTCGGCGGGGAGCGGGGCGAGGGGGAGGGACTGGGTGCTGCCGGGCAGGGCCGCCCCCGCCGGGACGGCGGCCGGGGCCGCCGGTGGAGCGGACGAGGCCGAGGCGGGCAGGGCCCCCGGAAGGGCCAGGGCGGCCGCGCACGTGACACCGATCGAGGAAGCAAGAAATCCACGCATGCGAATGATCGTGGACATAGCCATACATATCTGTCCATCGGGGAATTGACGGGCCGTCGGGCCCACTCGTCCGATCCGGCGACCCGTCGGCCGCGACCCGCCCGCCTCCCCCGCGTACCCTGGCCCGCGTGACCGCCACCGACCGCACCCCTGCCGACCTGCTGCGATCCGCGCTCGCCGCGGACCCCGCGCGACCCCTGGTGACCTTCTACGACGACGCCACGGGTGAACGCGTCGAACTCTCCGTCGCCACCTTCGCCAATTGGGTGGCCAAGACCGCCAATCTGCTCCAGGGCGAGCTGTCCGCCGAGCCCGGCGAGCGGGTCGCGCTGCTGCTGCCCGCGCACTGGCAGACGGCGGTGTGGCTGCTCGCCTGCTCCTCGGTCGGCGTGATCGCGGACGTCGGCGGTGACGCGGGCGCGGCGGATCACGTCGTCGCCGGGCCGGGCCGGTTCGAGGAGGGGCTCGCCTGCTCCGGGGAGCGCGTCGCCCTCTCGCTCGCCCCGCTGGGCCGCCGCTTCCCGACCCCGCCGGCCGGGTACGCCGACTACGCCGTCGAGGTGCCGAGCCAGGGTGACCGGTTCCAGCCGTACGCCCCGGTGGACCCGGAGGAGGCCGCGCTGATCGTCGCGGGGGCCGAGTACACCGGGGCGGAGGTCGTCGAGCGGGCGCTCGGGGACGCTCCTGGGCTCGATCTCACGGGGCCGGGGTCCCGGATGCTGTCGGCGTTGCCGTACGACACCTGGGAGGGGCTGAGTGCCGGGTTGTACGCCCCCCTCGCGACCGGGGGGTCCGTGGTGCTGTGCCGGAATCTCGACCGGCTGGGGGCGGATGCGTTGGTGCGGCGGATCGAGAGTGAGCACGTGACGGCTACCGCGCGGTAGCCCTCCGGGCGGGGGCGAGGGGGTGGGTGGCCCTTGCCGGCGCCGGGTTGCTCGCGTTGTTCCTCGCGCCCCTGAGCGCCGCGGGGGCTTGGCTGGTCCGGCTGGCTTTCGCCGCGTTGTGGTTGCTCGCGCCGTTCCCCGCGCCCCTGAGCGCCGTGGGGGCTTGGCCGTTCGGCTTGCTCCCGGTCTCGTTGTGGTTGCTCGCGCCGTTCCCCGCGCCCCTCAGCCGCCGCGGGGGCTTGGCGGTCCGGCTGGCCTTCGCCGCGTTGTGGTTGCTCGCGCCGTTCCCCGCGCCCCTGCGGGGGCGTGGTCGCTCGTTCGGCTTAGTGTCCGTGGGCTTTTGGGGGTTGCCCGGGCCATGGTCGTAGGAGCACGGGACGCTCGTACGCCAGGCCAGGAGGGGTGGATCCAGACGTGACCGACACCGCGGGCCCGCCCTCCGGACGTCCGGGCGACGACGTGCCGGCGCCCGCGGTCGTGCTGGGGCCGGGTGCGGGGGCGTCGCCCACCGGGGCGGGAATCGCGCGTCGCCGCACGCGGTGGCTGCGCTACACCGCGATCGGTGTCGCCGTCGTGCTGGCGTGCGCGGCGGGGGCGGGCTGGGCCGTGTACGAGAAGCTGGACTCGAACATCACCGCGGACAACGACGCGGCCGCCGAACTCGCCCGGTACGAGAAGGAGCGGCCCACCTCGCTCGTGCGCGACGCGCAGAACATCCTGCTGATCGGATCGGACTCGCGCTCCGGCGACGGCAACCGCAAGTACGGGCGGGACTCGGGCACCGAGCGGTCCGACACGACGATCCTGCTGCACCTGGCGGCCGACCGGCACAACGCGACGGCCGTCTCGCTGCCCCGCGACCTGATGGTGGACGTGCCCGGCTGCCGCCGCCCGGACGGCAGCCGCACGGAACCGGTCTTCGCGATGTTCAACTACGCCTTCCAGACCGGCGGTTCGGCGTGCACGGTCCGCACAGTCGAGAAGCTGACCAACGTGCGGGTCGACCATCACGTGGTCGTCGACTTCAGCGGCTTCAAGGAGATGGTCGACGCGGTCGACGGCGTCCGGGTGTGTCTGAAGGAGCCGATCGACGACAAGGCCGCCAAGCTGCGGCTGCCCGCGGGCCGGGTGACGCTCAACGGCGAGCAGGCACTCGGCTACGTCCGCGCCCGCAAGAGCATCGGCGACGGCAGCGACACCGACCGGATGGACCGCCAGCAGCGCTTCCTCGGCGCGCTCGTCAACAAGGTGCAGAGCAACGACGTGCTGCTCAACCCGACGAAGCTGTACCCGCTGCTCGACGCGGCGACCTCGTCCCTGACCACGGACCCCGCCCTGGCGAGCCTGCGCGGGCTGTACCAGCTGGTGCGGGGCATGCGCGACATCCCCACCGAGCGGGTGCGGTTCCTGACGGTGCCCCGGACGTCGTACGCCTACAACGCCAACCGGGACCAGCTGGTCGAGCCCGCCGCGGACCGGCTCTTCGCGCGGCTGCGGTCGGACGCCCCGGTGGAGGTCTCGGAAGAACTTCCGGAGGACTCCGCCGCGGCCGGCCGCGGATCCGACCCGCGGCCCGAGGAGAACTCGTACGAGGGGGGTGACGAAGAGTCGTACGACTCCTCGCCCGATTCCGACGACAGACCCCCGCGCGACTACGCAGAGAAATCACGCGATGACGGCAAGTCCGGTGCAATGCGCCCCGACAGCCCAGCTGGGAGCCCCGAACCGGCACCCACTTTCCGCGGCCACACGGCGGCCGACGACGGCTGTGAGTAAAGCACTCGCCAAGCCGGGGAACGTCAGTCCCAAGAAATAGGACGGATTGCCCAGTTGTAGGGAAGTGGAATTTGTCACCGCCGTCGCTCCACGCTGAACTGGGCGGATAGTGTGAGCGATCCGGTGCACCCGGCCGCGAGGTCTTCCCTCAGGGTCGCGCACTGCTTGACCGAGACCCGAGCGCCTTCTTGAGGGGGGTAAGGCGCCGCGTGGCCCCGACGGAGGATTCAGACAACCGTGGACGCGCAAGGCCGTGGGCGGGCGGACGACATCGACCCCGCAGACCAGTGGGTACTCAACCCGGACACCGGCGAATACGAACTGCGACTGAGTCCTTCCGCAGCGCAACCGGCAGTCCCTCGACCTCGCAGGACCGCCACCGGTGGCGGGACCCGCACGCGCAGCGCGCCGGACCGGGAGACGAGCGACACCCTCGCCCCCGACACGCTGCCCGGACCGCGCCGCCGCCGTGGCGCGCCCGCCGAGCCGCCGCCGCCCCCGGGCCGGCGCCGCTCGCGGTCGGCGAAGAAGCCCAAGCAGTCGAAAGCGAAGAAGATACTGCTGTGGACCGGTGGTTCCATGGCCTTCGTCCTCGTCGGTGTCAGTGCCGCGGGTTACCTGTACCTCAAACACCTCGAGGGAAACGTCAACACGACGGATGTCGGCAACGCGGGCAGCGAGGGCTTCAGCAAGGACGAGGCCTTCGACATCCTGATCATCGGCACCGACAAGCGCACCGGTAAGGGCAACGGCGGCTACGGCGACAAGAACAGCGTCGGCCACGCGGACACCAACATCCTGCTGCACGTCGCCAAGGACCGCTCGAACGCGACGGCCGTGAGCATCCCGCGCGACCTGATCACCGACATCCCGGACTGCCCGACGATCCAGCCCGACGGCTCCGAGAAGGTCATCGGGGGCACACAGGGCGTTCGCTTCAACACGAGCCTGGGACAGGGCGATCGGGACCCGGGCTGCACCATGCGCACGGTCAAGGCCCTCACCGGCATCAAGCCCGACCACTTCATGATGGCCGACTTCAACGCGGTCAAGACGCTGACCTCCGCGGTCGGCGGCGTCGAGGTCTGCGTGGCCCACCCGGTGGACGACAAGGAGTCGCACCTCAAGCTGCCCAAGGGCAAGTCGACGGTCGCGGGCGAGCAGGCGCTGGCCTTCGTGCGAACCCGGCACAGCTTCGGCAACCAGGGCGACCTCGACCGCATCAAGGTGCAGCAGCAGTTCCTCGGTTCGCTGATGCGCAAGATGTCCTCCAGCGACACCCTGACCAACCCCAAGAAGCTCTACAAGCTGGCGGAGGCCGCCACCAAGGCGCTGACCGTCGACACCGGCATCGGCAAGGTCAGCACGCTCAAGGACGTGGCGATGGAGCTGAAGAAGG
Source organism: Streptomyces sp. NPDC005496 (assembly GCF_042872045.1). Taxonomy (NCBI): domain Bacteria; kingdom Bacillati; phylum Actinomycetota; class Actinomycetes; order Kitasatosporales; family Streptomycetaceae; genus Streptomyces; species Streptomyces sp. NPDC005496. The sequence continues at coordinate 62,306 of NZ_JBIAJQ010000019.1, read as the reverse complement.
TGCCGCCGAAGAACATCACCTTCACCACGCTGCCGGTGCTCGACAACCCCGCCGAGAGGGTCAAGGCGACGGTCGTCGTCAACGAGTCCAAGGCGAAGCCGCTCTTCGAGGCCATCAAGAACGACGTGTCGCTCACCGACGTGAAGCAGAAGGAGAAGAAGGAGAAGGCCGCCGTGGCCGCCCGCCTCAAGGGTCCCCGCTCCGACGCCTCCGAGATCCGGGTCGACATCTACAACGGCGGTGCCAAGGCCGGTTCCGCACAGGAAACCCTCAGCTGGCTGCAGAATGATGAGGGTGTACTGAAGTCCAGCCAGCTCGGAAACGCCGACGAAACGCTGAGCAAGACCACCCTGGAGTACGCTCCCGACCAGGCGGATCAGGCGCGCAAGCTGGCCGACCTCATGGGTCTGCCGGCTTCCGGGATGAAGCCCGGCAAGAGCGAGAAGAACGCCCAGGGGCTGCCCGCGATCGTGCTGACCCTCGGTGAGGACTTCAAGGGCGCCGGTGTGCCGCTGACGAGCTCGTCGGTGGACCTGGACGTCGACAAGTCCACGGCGGACAAGCAAGTGTGCGCCAGTTGATGACCTGACGGGTCCGTCACGCGTCCAACCTTCGGGGGCGCTCGTGCGTCCAACCGGACGCGGGACGGACCCGTTCGTCAGGTTCAGGGTGGGGAGGCAGGGGAGATGGCGCAGAGCGGTGTGCGTGGGGAGGGGGCACGGTCACGTGTCCGGCACGCGGGAGAACTGGGCTGGGACGACAGTCTGTACGACGAGAACGGCGATCCGGTTCAACCGGTCGGGGAGACCGGCAAAGAAGCCCGGGGCGCCTCCGGTTCCGCGGCATCGCGCGAGGACGACGACGCCCCTACCCCCGAGACGCAGGGGCGCGGCGGCCGGCACGGCGGCGGGGATAAGCGGCCGGGCGGCGAGGGCCGCAGGCCGCGTCGCAGACGCCGGGCCCTGCGCTGGTCGGCGACGGTCCTGTCGGTCCTGATACTCGGCACCGCGGGTGCCGGTTATCTCTACTACCAGCACCTGAACGACAACATCCAGAAGGACGACCTGAACATCGGCGACGCGAAGGACAGGGCCGCCGCGCCCAAGCCGAACGCCGCCGGGCAGACCCCGCTGAACATCCTGCTGATCGGTTCGGACGCGCGGGACACCAAGGAGAACCAGAAACTCGGCGGCGCCAAGGAGACGTTCGGCGGCGTCCCGCTCGCGGACGTCCAGATGCTGCTGCACCTCTCGGCGGACCGGACCAACATGTCGGTGGTCAGCATGCCGCGCGACACCCTGGTGCAGATACCCAAGTGCACGGACCCCGACGACCAGCACGTGTACCAGGCGACCGTCGGGCGGACGATGACCAACCAGTCGCTCGGGCGCGGAGGTCCGGGCTGCACGGTGGCCACCTGGGAGAAGCTGACGAAGATCCACATCGACCACTTCATGAAGATCGACTTCGCGGGTGTGGTGGCGATGGCGGACGCGATCGGCGGCGTCCCGGTCTGCGTGGACGCCAACATCCACTCCAAGGACAGCCAGGGCCACGGCTCCGGGCTGAAGCTGGAGAAGGGCACCACCTCGATCAAGGGCAAGCAGGCCCTGCAGTGGCTGCGCACCCGGTACGGCTTCGAGGACGGCAGCGACCTGGCCCGCGCCAGGGCGCAGCACCAGTACATGAACTCGATGGTCCGCGAGCTGCGCGAGAACGCCACCATCAGCAACCCCAACAAGCTGCGCAAGCTCGCCGAGACGGCGACGAAGGCCCTGACCGTCGACGACGGCCTCGGCAGCGTGAAGAAGCTCTACGACCTCGGCAACGAGCTGAAGAAGGTCTCGCCGGAGCGCATCACGATGACGACGATGCCCAACCGGTACGTCGGCGCGCGGGTCGAGCCCACCGACGACGCGACGAAGCTGTTCCGCCTGGTGCGCGAGGACATCGCGCTCGACGGCAAGAACAAGAAGTCCGCGGACAGGACGTCCTCGGACCCGGCCTCCGAGGACGACCGGATCGGCGTGACGGTGCAGAACGGCACCCGCACCTCGGCTCTGGCTCCGGTCCCCGGACGCGCCAGCGCCGTGAGCCAACTGCTCGTCGGCAAGGGCTTCCTGCGTACGACGGCGGACACCACCACGGCGAGCGCCGAGGACGAGACGGTGATCCGCTACCCGAGCGCCGACCTGGAGGGCGACGCCCAGCGGGTCGCCAAGGCCCTGAAGATCCCGCTCAGCGCGGTCGAGGAGTCCTCGGAGGTCTCGGGTGTCACGCTCGTGGTCGGCGCGGACTGGCGCGAGGGCACGGCGTACAAGGCCAAGGCGAGGGACGACAAGACCCCGAAGACGGCGGACGCCCTGAACGGCGCGGACGCCGGGGCCTGTATGCACGTGAACCCGAACTTCACCTGGTCCTGAAACGGGTCGGGCCCTTCCCCGGAGGTGACGCCGGGGAAGGGCCCGATCGGTGGACGAGGGGCGTCAGTTGGGGCCCAGCACCGCCGGACGGCGCGAGGCGATGACCTTCCGCGCCAGCGCCTTCGGGCTGGTGAGGAAGCCCCAGCCCCAGGACATGTGCATCGTCGCGAGGGCGACCGGGATCTGCAGGCGCGCCTTCAGCGGCAGGCCCTTGCCCGCGGGCAACGAGCCGAGCGCGATCGCCGCGAGATAGCCGCCGGGGACCAGCAACCCCCACGGTGTCACCGCGAGGCCGACCACCACTCCCGCGGCGATCGCGCACACCGCGGTCGGCGGCGCGAGGTAGCGCAGGTTGATGGAGCCCTCGTGGTAGCGGGCGACGACATGGCGCCAGCGCCCGTAGTCCTTGTACTGCTTGGCGAGGGCCCGCACGGAGGGCCGCGGGCGGTACGACACCCTGAGCTCGGGCGAGAACCAGATGAGGCCGCCCGCCTCGCGGATCCGGAAGTTCAGCTCCCAGTCCTGGGCCCGTATGAACTCCTCGTTGTACCCGCCCTGGCGCTCCAGGGCCTCGCGCCGGAAGACGCCGAGGTAGACCGTCTCGGCGGAGCCGGCCTCACCGCCGGTGTGGAACGCCGCGTTGCCCACGCCGATCTTCGACGTCATCGCGGCGGCGACGGCGTGCTCCCAGTCGTTCTCCCCCTCGGCGTGCATGATCCCGCCGACGTTCTGCGCGCCCGTCTCCGCCAGCAGGCGGACCGCGGTCGCGATGTAGTTCGGCGACAGGATGCCGTGCCCGTCGACGCGCACGACGACGGGGTGCCTGGACGCCTTGATCGCGGCGTTCAGCGCGGCTGGGGTGCGCCCTGTCGGGTTCGGCACCGTGTGGACGCGCGGGTCTTCGCGTACGAGCTCGGCGGCGATCTCGTCCGTGCGGTCCGATGACGGACCGAGGGCGATGACCACCTCCATCTCGCCGTCGTACTCCTGCGCCAGGATCGCTTGGACAGCCCCGCGCAGATGCCGCTCCTCGTTGAGGACGGGCATGATCACAGAAACGGCGGGGGGCCGCACGTCAGACTTCTCGCTCATCGGACGTCACGTTACCGCGAACGGGGGACACCGGTGCGCGCCGCAGGGGTCGGGACCCGGGCCGCAGATCGTATCGGCCTACGGTGCTCACGGATTCCCACGCCCGGCCCTCGCGGAGGCCCCCCTTGCCCACGCAGCCCACGCCGCCCCGTCCGCCCGCCGCACCCGGGCCCCGGCCGCCCGAGCCGTCCCGCTCCCGGCGGCCCCCCACGGCACGCAAGAAGCCCTGCTGGGCCATGCGGACGGTGACCACGCTCTCCGTGGTCGTCCTCGCGTCCGCCGGCATCGGGCACGCGGTGGTCACCAACCTCGACGCGGACATCGCCCGGGTCGACCCCTTCAAGGACATGAAGAACCGTCCGGAGGGCGGCAACGGCATGAACGTGCTGCTCGTCGGCACCGACGGCCGGGACCGGATCACCCCGGAGGAGAAGGAGAAGTACCGGCTGGGCGGCGCGCCCTGCCACTGCACGGACACGATCATGATCGTGCACATCTCGGAGGACCGGGAGCGGGCCAGCATCGTCAGCCTGCCGCGCGACTCCTACGCCGAGACGCCCGCGCACACCGACCAGATCACCGGCAAACGGCACGAGCCGCATCCGGTCAAGCTGAACGCCGCCTACGCCGAGGGCGGCCCGCAGCTGACCGTGCGCACGGTCGAGAACATGACCCACGTCAAGATCGACCACTATCTGGAGGTCGACTTCACCAGCTTCATGAAGACGGTGGACGTGCTCGGCGGGGTGGAGATCTGCACCGTGCAGCCGCTCAAGGACTCCTACACCGGGCTCGACCTGCCGGCCGGCTCGCACGCCCTGAGCGGCGGCCAGGCACTTCAGTACGTCCGCTCCCGGCATGTCGACAGCGCCTCCGACCTCGGCCGGATGCAGCGCCAGCAGCGCTTCCTCGCGGCGATGATCGAGAAGGCCACCTCGTCCGGGGTGCTGCTGAACCCGATGAAGTTCCGCGACATCACGCACGCCGTGCTCGGCTCGGTGCGCGCGGACAAGGCGTTCGGCACGGACGAGCTGCTGGACCTCGGGCGGGCGATGCGGAACTTCTCGCCCTCCTCCTCGGAGTTCACCACCGTGCCGATCGGTGAGATGGCCTACGCCGTGAAGGGCATCGGCTCCACGCTGAAGTGGGACCGGGCCAAGGCGGCGAAGCTCTTCAGGGCGCTGCGCGAGGACGAGCCGCTGGCCCGGCACAAGGCCCGCGGCAAGGCGCTGCGGGTCGACGTGGCCCCGCAGCAGATCCGGGTGCAGGTGGAGAACGGGACGCCGACGGAGGGCCTCGGCAGGCGCGTCGACAGCGCGCTCGCCCGGACCGGCTTCCTCACCACCCGGCTGCCGTCGAACGCGGCCGACCGGACCGTCCGGCGCACCGTCGTCGCCTACGACCCGCGCTGGGACCGCTCGGCGAGGTCCCTGGCCGCCGCCCTGCCCGGCTCCGAGCTGCGGGCGGTCAAGGGGCAGGGGCCGACCCTGAAGGTGATCACGGGGGCGGACTACAAGGGCGTGCAGCGGGTCAAGGCCGCGGATCCCTACCAGGGCGAGTTCGGCGTGGTGACCGGCGACCAGGTGGTGTGCCCGTAGCCGGGGAGCCCGGGGTGCGGGCGCCGGCCCGGCGGCCGCACGGGGTCAGTCGTCCAGGCCCTCGGCGGCGCGCTTCTCCCGCAGCTCCATGATCGCGCGGCGCCGGGCGAGCCGGTGCGTGCGGCGGATCTGCGCCTCCTGGTAACGGCGCTCGTCGCGCTCCGTCTCCGGCAGCACCGGCGGTACCCGGCGCGGCTTGCCGTCGGCGTCGACGGCCGCGAAGACGAGGTAGGCGGAGCCGACCTGGGTGGCCGGGGCGGACTCGTTCCAGCGCTCGGCCAGGACCCGGACGCCGACCTCCATGGAGGTCCGGCCGGTCCAGTTCACCTGGGCCTTCACATGGACGAGGTCGCCCACGCGGACCGGCTCCAGGAACGCCATCTCGTCCATGGAGGCGGTGACGGCGGGTCCGCCCGAGTGCCGTCCGGCCACCGCGCCCGCCGCGTCGTCGACCAGTTTCATGATCACGCCGCCGTGCACCGTGCCCAGCAGGTTGGTGTCGGCGTGGGTCATGATGTGGCTGAGCGTCGTCCGGGACGCCGAGGTCGGTTTGCCGGGAATGTCGTCCGGGGCTGCTGATTCCACGGCGGGGGCCTGGTCTGTCATGGCCTCCACCTTATGCCGGGCCGATATGTGTCAGCTTCGCAACAGCACTGGCCCTATTTTCCTTCGAACCTTGTAAGGCACGTGGTACGGCACTGCACACTGGGCGGCATGAACGATTGGCCCGACGGGTGGTCCGACGACAACCGCAGCAACCGGTACGGCGGCGGCAGCGCGAGCGCCCAGCCCGAGAGCGCACGTGTGATGCGCCAGGTACGGCGTCCGGCGACCCCCGGGTCCGGCCGGTCCGCGCCGCCGTACGGCGGGGTGCCGCAGCAGCCGACGTACGTCGACGGCCAGGGCTACGACGAGGGGCCGGGCCATGACGGCTACAACACCGGCCAGGTCTACGGGACGCCGGACGGCGGCGGCCCGGGCGGCCCGGGCGGCCGGGGCCCGCGCTCCGCACCGGACTGGCGCAGGCGGATCAAGTGGACCGCGCTGACCCTGGTCACGCTGCTGGTCGTGGTCTCCGTCGGCACGTACTTCTGGGCCGACTCCAAGCTCCACCGCGACGTCGACCTCTCCAAGGTGATCGACCGGCCGGAGGCGGGCGAGGGGACGAACTACCTCATCGTCGGCTCCGACAGCCGCGCCGGGATGTCCAGCGAGGAGAAGAAGAAGCTGCACACCGGGTCCGCCGAGGGCAAGCGCACGGACTCGATGATGATCCTGCACACCGGCGGCAACGGCTCCACGCTGATCTCCCTCCCCCGCGACTCCGACGTCGAGATCCCCACCTTCAAGGGCTCCGAGTCGGGCAAGACGTACCAGGGCACGGGCCGGCACGTGAAGCTGAACGCGGCGTACGCGGAGGACGGGCCCGAACTCCTGGTCCGCACGGTCGAGTTCAACACCGGCCTGCACATCGACCACTACGTGGAGATCGGCTTCGCGGGCTTCGCGAACATCGTCGACTCGGTCGGCGGCGTGGAGATCGAGATCCCCAAGGGCGGCATGAAGGACACCAAGTCCGGTGCCGACTTCGAGGCGGGCAAGCAGACCCTGGACGGGCAGCAGGCACTCGCCTTCGTGCGCACCCGGTACGCGCTCGCGGGCAGTGACCTGGACCGTACGAAGAACCAGCAGAAGTTCCTGTCGGCGCTGGCCAACCAGGTCGCGACGCCGGGCACGATCCTGAACCCGTTCAAGCTGTACCCGACGATGAGCGCGGGCCTGGACACCCTGATCGTGGACAAGGACATGGGCCTGTTCGACCTGGGCGACATGTTCTGGGCGATGAAGAGCGTCAGCGGCGGCGAGGGCACCTCGATGAACATGCCGATCTCGGGTTCCACCGGCGGCAACCTCGTCTGGGACAAGGCCAAGGTGAAGACCCTGGTGAACGAGCTGAAGAACGACGAGAAGGTGACGGTGTCGGGCAACTGAGCCCCGCCGCACCGCACGAAGAGGGCCCCGCCGGTCGCACCGGCGGGGCCCTCTTCGTGCACGGGAGGAGCGGTTACGGCAGATTGCGGGCCATGACGATCCGCTGGACCTGGTTCGTGCCCTCGTATATCTGCGTGATCTTCGCGTCGCGCATCATGCGCTCGACCGGGTAGTCGCGGGTGTAGCCGTAGCCGCCGAGCAGCTGGACGGCGTCCGTGGTGACCTCCATGGCCACGTCGGAGGCGAAGCACTTGGCGGCGGCGCCCTGGAAGGTGAGGTCCTTGTCGCCGCGCTCGGACTTGGCCGCGGCCGCGTAGGTGAGCTGGCGGGCGGCCTCGATCTTCATGGCCATGTCGGCGAGCATGAACTGGATGCCCTGGAAGTCGGCGATCGGCTTGCCGAACTGCTTGCGCTCCTGGACGTAGCCCTTGGCGTAGTCCAGGGCGCCCTGCGCGATGCCCAGCGCCTGCGCCGCGATGGTGATGCGGGTGTGGTCCAGGGTCTTCATGGCGGTGGCGAAGCCGGTGCCCTCGGCGCCGATCATGCGGTCCGCGGGGATGCGCACGTTGTCGAGGTAGACCTCGCGGGTCGGGGAGCCCTTGATGCCGAGCTTCCGCTCCGGGGCGCCGAAGGAGACGCCCTCGTCCGACTTCTCGACCACGAAGGCGCTGATGCCCTTGGAGCGCTTCGTGGGGTCGGTCACCGCCATGACCGTGTAGAACTCGCTCACGCCGGCGTTGGTGATCCAGCGCTTCACGCCGTTGAGGATCCAGTGGTCGCCGTCGCGGACCGCCTTCGTCTTCATGCCCGCGGCGTCCGAACCGGCGTCCGGCTCGGAGAGGCAGTACGAGAACATCCCCTCGCCCTTGGCGAGCGGGGTCATGTACCGCTTCTTCAGGTCCTCGGAGCCGGAGAGGATCACCGGGAGCGAGCCCAGCTTGTTCACCGCCGGGATCAGGGAGGAGCTGGCGCACACCCGCGCCACCTCCTCGATCACGATGACCGTGGCCAGCGCGTCGGCGCCGGCGCCGCCGTACTCCTCGGGCACGTGCACCGCGTGCAGGTCGTTCGCGGTCAGGGCGTCCAGCGCCTCCTGCGGGAAACGGGCTTCCTCGTCCACCGCGGCGGCGTACGGCGCGATCTTCGCCTCGGCCAGCGCACGGATCGCGTCCCGGAGCATGTCGTGCTCCTCGGACGGGCGGTACAGGTCGAAATCAGCCGATCCGGCCAAGGTCTCTCACGCTCCAAGGACGCTAATTACCGTTAAGTAACCCAAATTTTAGAGGTCCGCCCACCCGAGTGATACGTGAGCTTGGCGACAGGGGGAAGTTGCCCGGTGAGGGGCCCCGTCACGCCCCGACTATGCTCGGGCCCGCACTGCAGAACGAAGTCCGCCTGGAAGCACGGGAGCACCGCATGGCCCTCAAGATCACCGTGATCGGCACCGGCTATCTCGGCGCCACGCACGCCGCGGCCATGGCGGAACTCGGCTACGAGGTCCTCGGTCTCGACGTGGTGCCCGAGAAGATCGAGATGCTCCAGCGGGGCGAGGTCCCGATGTACGAGCCCGGTCTGGAGGAGCTGCTCCGCAAGCACGTCGCGGGCATCGAGGGATCCAGCGGCCGGCTGCGCTTCACGATGGACTGGGCCGAGGTCGGCGCGTTCGGCGACGTGCACTTCGTCTGCGTGAACACCCCGCAGAAGCACGGCGAGTACGCCTGCGACATGTCGTACGTCGACGCCGCGTTCGAGTCGCTCGCCCCGCATCTGCGCGGCCCCTCGCTGGTCGTCGGCAAGTCGACCGTGCCCGTCGGCTCGGCGGACCGGCTCGCGGCCCGGCTGGCGGAGCTGGCGCCGGCCGGCGGGGACGCCGAACTGGCCTGGAACCCGGAGTTCCTTCGCGAGGGCTTCGCCGTGCAGGACACGCTGCACCCCGACCGCATCGTCGTCGGCGTCCGCAGCGAGCGCGCCGAGAAGCTGCTGCGCGAGGTCTACACGACGCCCGTGGCCGAGGGCTCGCCGTTCGTGGTGACCGACTTCCCGACCGCGGAGCTGGTGAAGACCTCCGCGAACTCCTTCCTCGCCACCAAGATCTCGTTCATCAACGCCATGGCCGAGGTCTGCGAGGCGGCCGGCGGTGACGTCGCCAAGCTGGCCGAGGCCATCGGGCACGACGACCGGATCGGCAGGAAGTTCCTGCGCGCCGGGATCGGCTTCGGCGGCGGCTGTCTGCCCAAGGACATCCGCGCCTTCATGGCCCGCGCCGGCGAGCTGGGCGCCGACCAGGCGCTGACCTTCCTGCGCGAGATCGACTCCATCAACATGCGCCAGCGCGGCCAGATGGTGGAGCTGGCGCGCGAGGCGCTCGGCGGGGGTTCCTTCCTGGGCAAGCGGGTCGCCGTGCTCGGCGCGACCTTCAAGCCGGACTCCGACGACGTACGGGACTCCCCCGCGCTGAACGTCGCCGGGCAGATCCACCTCCAGGGCGGCCAGGTCACCGTCTACGACCCGAAGGGCATGGCGAACGCCCGCCGGATCTTCCCGACGCTCGGCTACGCCGACTCGGCCCTCGAAGCGGTGCGCGGCGCCGACGTGGTCCTGCACCTGACGGAGTGGCGCGAGTTCCGCGAGCTGGACCCGGCCGTGCTGGGCGAGGCGGTCACCGCCCGGCTGGTCCTGGACGGCCGCAACGCCCTCGACCCGGAGCTGTGGCGCCGGGCCGGCTGGACGTACCGCGCGATGGGCCGGCCCACGGCGTAGCGCCCGCACTCGGGAGAACGCCGGTCCGGCCGAGGCTCAGTCGGCCGGACCGGCGTCCTCGCACATTCTCCCCCGCCGCGCCCCGGGGCGTGGCCACAAGCCGCTACTTCGCGCGGTAGCGGCGCATCTTCGCGCGGGCCCCGCAGACGGCCATGGAGCACCAGCGGCCCCGCCCCGCCGGGCTGCGGTCGTAGTACGCCCAGTGGCAGTCCGGTGCCTCGCAGGCCTTGAGGCGGAGCCAGGTGCCCTCCACGAGCGCCTGTGCGACCGCCGCCGCCACCCGGGAGGCCAGCGGCGCCGGGTCGGCCGCGGTGAGCGAGGCGGCGCCGTCGCCGTCCACCGTGACCACCAGGGGCGCCTCCGCGAGCAGCCGGCCGAGCGGGGTCACCTCGCGGTGCGGCGGATGCCCGGCGTGGGCCAGGCACACCGCGCGCAGCGACTCGCGCAGTTCGCGCGCCGCCGGCCCGTCCGCCTCCGTGAGACCGAAGGGCGCCCGTCCCTCCTCCGTGTCCAGCCGGTCGGCGCCCGAGTCGATGTCCAGGGTGTTCACCAGCGCCTGGACCAGGGCCAGGCCGCCGGGTGCGGGCGCACGGTCATTCATGCTTGCGACGTTACCTCCTATGCGGGAGCATGCAGTAACCGTTACTGGTTACCCGCCTCTACAGGTAACCGCATTCCGCAGGTGACACAGGAGGAAGTCATGGCTCTGGCCGAACTGGGCGCCGTCGTCCTGGACTGTCCCGACCCCCGCGCCCTGGCCGGGTTCTACGCCGAGGTGCTCGGCGGCACGGTCGAGGGCGACGGGGAGTGGGTGGACCTGAAGGTGCCGGGCGGCCGGACGCTGGCGTTCCAGGCCGCGCCCGGATTCGTACCGCCGAAGTGGCCCGCCGCCGAGCACTCCCAGCAGTTCCACCTGGACCTGATGGTCCCCGACCTGGACGCGGCCGAGAAGGGCGTGCTGGCACTCGGCGCCAAGCCGCTGGACACCGAGGACCGCTCCCGCACCTTCCGGGTGTACGCCGATCCCGCGGGGCATCCGTTCTGCCTCTGCGCCTGCTGACCGGCCGGCCGTGGCGGGGGCGCTCCGCCCGCCTCAGCTGTCCAGTTCGGAGATCTTCGCCGTGGACGGCTCGCGCCGGGACTGCGCGGCGCGGGCCGTGAAGTCGGCGTTGCGCAGCACCCGTTGGACGTTGCCCCAGGTGAGCAGGGCGATGTCGGACTCGGGCCAGCCGCGGTCCAGCAGCTCCGCCACCAGGCGCGGGTAGCAGGAGGTGTCGGCGAGGCCGCGTGGGTGCGCCGCCCCCGTGTCGTACGTCCCCGAGAGGCCGACGCACTCGGGTCCCGCGAGCGCGCGCACGTGGTCGAGGTGGTCGGCCACGTCCGCCACCGAGGGGCCTGTCTGCTCGGCCGTCAGCGGTACCAGGCACAGTCCGTGGGCCGCCCCCAGCTCGGTCAGCACGTCGTCGGGCAGGTTGGCCGGGTGGGGGCGCAGCGAGCGGGCCGCGGACCGGACGAAGACCACCGGCGCCTTGGAGACCGCGAAGGCGCGGCGGACCGTGGCGTCGGAGGCGCCGGAGAGGTCCGGGAGCACGCCCAGGCGGTTCATCTCGCGGACCACCTCCTCGCCGAAGCGGGTCAGGCCCGTCCCGCTCGCCCAGCTGGTGCCCGTGAGCGTCAGGAAGCGCAGCCCGAGGCCGCGCAGCGCCCGCAGGATGCCCAGGGAGTCGCCGAGCGCGGGGGCGCCCGCGGGGCCGAGCAGCACGGCGATGCGGCCGCAGTATCGGGCGTCGGTGATCTGGCCCGCGCTGTACGCGAGGCGCAGGCCCTCGGGGTGCGCCTGCACCACCGTCTTCACCAGGTCGATCTGGTCGAGGGTCGCGCCGACGGCCCGGTCGCCGGCCAGCCCCTCGGGCAGGTGCAGCGACCAGAACAGCGCGCCCACGTGCCCCGCCCGCAGCCGCGGCACATCCGTGTCCAGGGCGCTCTCGCCCAGCTCCAGGTCGTACCAGGGCAGGTGGCGCAGCGCCCAGGGCAGACCCGTGTAGCCGTCGGCGACGGGGTGCTCGGCGAGCAGGGTGTGGGCCCGCTCCAGCACGTCGGGGGAGACGGCGGGCTCCTCCTCGGCGTGCCGTTGCGGCGCGGTCGCGGGCAGCGCGACGGGCCGGTCGAGTCCGCCCACCTCGGCGGTGCTGTGCAGGTCGTCCTGGAGGTCTGCCATGGCCGGCTCCGTACGTCAGCGTGATCGCAGTACGGTCACCGTCGCACGGAGGCCCCCGGGCTTCTCGGTGGATGGGGCGTTCGGGGGTACGGGCCCCCGAACGCCACGGGACCGCTCAGCAGTCCAGCTGCTCCAGGGTGGCGTTCGACGGGCCGCGGCTCGCCCGCAGGTCGCGGGACACGTCCTCGGCCGCGCCCAGCACCCGTACCGCGTTCTGCCAGGTCAGCTTGGCGAGGTCGGCGCGGGACCAGCCGCGGTCCAGCAGCTCCGCCACGAGGTTCGGGTAGCCGGAGACGTCGTCCAGGCCCTGGGGCGTGAACGCCGTGCCGTCGTAGTCGCCGCCGATGCCGAGGTGGTCGACGCCGGCGACCTCGCGCATGTGGTCCAGGTGGTCGGCGACCGCGGAGACGGTGGCGACGGGGCGCGGGTTCGTCTCCTCGAAGGCGCGGTGGACCTGCATGGCCTCGGCGGTGGTGTCGAGGTGGTGGAAGCCGTGCGCGCGCATGTTCTCGTCCGCCGCGGCCGTCCAGTCGACGGCCGCCTGGAGGACGAACTTCGGCACGAACGTCACCATCGCCACTCCCCCGTTGGCGGGCAGCCGCTCCAGGACGTCGTCCGGGATGTTGCGCGGGTGGTCGCACACCGCGCGGGCGGAGGAGTGGGAGAAGATCACCGGCGCGACGCTGGTGTCGAGCGCGTCGCGCATCGTCGTCGCCGCCACGTGCGAGAGGTCCACGAGCATGCCCTCGCGGTTCATCTCCCGGACCACCTCGCGGCCGAACGCGGACAGACCGCCGACGCGCGGCACGTCCGTCGCCGAGTCGGCCCAGGCGATGTTGTCATTGTGCGTGAGGGTCATGTACCGCACGCCCAGCGCGTACAACTGCCGCAGCGCGCCGAGGGAGTTGTCGATGGAGTGCCCGCCCTCGGCCCCCATCAGGGAGGCGATACGGCCCTCCTCGCGCGCCGCCTCCAGGTCCGCGGCGGTCAGCGCGGCCCGCAGGTCGGCCGGGTGACGGTCGATCAGCTGCCGTACGCAGTCGATCTGTTCGAGGGTCGCCGTCAGCGCGCCCGGCAGGTCCGAGCGCACGTACACCGACCAGTACTGGGCGCCGACCCCGCCCGCGCGCAGCCGCGCCAGGTCGGTGTGCAGGTGGGCGCTCTGGTCGGCGGCGATGTCGCGGGCGCCGAGGTCGTAGCGGACCTGCTCGCGCAGGGCCCACGGGAGGTCGTTGTGCCCGTCGACCACGGGGAAGTCGGCGAGCAGTTCGCGGGCGAGGTCCAGGGAGGACATCCGCGTCACTTCCCGAACCCGAAGCCGCCGCCCGCGCCTTCGACCTTGGTGCGCAGCCGCTTGCCCTTCTCGGTGGCCTGGTCGTTCAGCTCCTGCTGGAACTCCCGCATCCGGGCGAGCAGTTCCTCGTCGTGCGCGGCGAGGATGCGGGCGGCCAGCAGGCCGGCGTTGCGCGCGCCCCCGACGGAGACGGTCGCGACGGGGACGCCGGCGGGCATCTGCACGATGGACAGCAGCGAGTCCATGCCGTCGAGGTACTTGAGCGGCACCGGGACCCCGATGACGGGCAGCGGGGTGACCGAGGCCAGCATGCCGGGCAGGTGGGCGGCGCCGCCCGCGCCCGCGATGATCGCCTTGAGGCCGCGCTCCGCGGCGTGCTCGCCGTACGTGATCATCTCGCGCGGCATGCGGTGCGCGGAGACGACGTCCACCTCGTAGGGGATCTCGAACTCGTCGAGGGCCTTCGCGGCGGCCTCCATGACGGGCCAGTCGGAGTCGGACCCCATGACGATGCCGACCACGGGCGACTGCGGGGACGTGCTCATTCGGTGATCGTGCCTCTCAGATAGCCGGCTGCGTGCCGGGCGCGATCGAGGACGTCGTCCAGGTCGTCGCCGTAGGTGTTGACGTGGCCCACCTTGCGGCCGGGCTTCACGTCCTTGCCGTACATGTGGATCTTGAGCTTGGGGTCCCGGGCCATGCAGTGCAGGTACGCGGAGTACATGTCGGGGTAGTCGCCGCCCAGGACGTTGACCATGACGGTCCACGGGGCGCGCGGGCGCGGGTCGCCGAGCGGCAGGTCGAGCACGGCGCGGACGTGGTTGGCGAACTGGGAGGTGATCGCGCCGTCCTGGGTCCAGTGGCCCGAGTTGTGCGGGCGCATCGCCAGTTCGTTGACCAGGATGCGGCCGTCGCGGGTCTCGAACAGCTCCACCGCGAGGTGCCCGACGACGCCGAGCCGCTGCGCGATGCGCAGGGCCAGCTCCTCGGCCTCCAGGGCGAGGGCCTCCGGGATGCCGGGGGCGGGCGCGATCACCGTGTCGCAGACGCCGTCGACCTGCTGGGACTCCACGACGGGGTAGGCGACCGCCTGGCCGTGCGGCGAGCGCACCACGTTGGCCGCGAGCTCGCGCACGAAGTCGACCTTCTCCTCGGCGAGGACCGGGACGCCGGCACGGAAGGGCGCGGCGGCCTCCTCGGCGGAGCGCACGAACCAGACCCCCTTGCCGTCGTAGCCGCCGCGGACCGTCTTGAGGATCACGGGGAACCCGTCGCCCTCGGCGGCGAACCGGGCGACGTCCTCGACGTCGCTCACGATCCGGTGCCGGGGGCAGGGCACGCCGATCTCGGTGAGCTTCGCGCGCATCACGCCCTTGTCCTGGGCGTGCACGAGTGCGTCGGGGCCCGGGCGGACGGGGATGCCGTCCGCCTCCAGGGCCCGCAGATGCTCGGTGGGTACGTGTTCGTGATCGAAGGTGATCACGTCGCAGCCCCGCGCGAAGTCACGCAGCGTGTCGAGGTCGCGGTAGTCGCCGACGACGACATCACCCACCACCTGCGCCGCTGAGTCCTGCGGGGTGTCACTGAGGAGCTTGAACCTGATGCCGAGCGGGATGCCCGCCTCGTGTGTCATACGAGCGAGCTGACCCCCGCCGACCATGCCGACTACCGGGAACGTCACGCTCCAAGAGTATCGGCCACGCCGGAGCGGCCGGATCTGGTCCCTCCCCGACCCCCCTCCGAAGGGGTGCGAGGGCCGGTCTTTGCCCGCGTGTCCGCCCGTACACGGGCGCCGCCGGGGGCCGCTGGTTAGCATGGCTGGGTCGACGTATCCGAGGTACGCATCCGAACGACGGGGGCTGGCGACACGATGGGCAGTGGTTCCACGGACCTGCGCGCGCCCCGCAGCGCGGTGCGCGAGCGGTTCGACCGGCTCCTACGCGAGGTCGCCAAGTTCGGGGCCGTGGGCGCCCTGGGCACCGTGGTCAACTTCGGCGTCTCGAATCTGCTGTGGCACACCACCGACCTCCAGGCCGTCCGGGCGAACGTGATCGCCACGGTCGTCGCCATCGCCTGCAACTACGTGGGTTTCCGCTATTTCACCTACCGTGACCGCGACAAGAGCGCCCGGACGAAGGAGCTCACGCTCTTCCTGGCGTTCAGCATGGTGGGCCTGGTCATCGAGAACGGCGTGCTCTACGCGGCGATCTACGGCTTCGGCTGGGACAGCCCGGTGCAGCGCAACGTCTTCAAGGTCCTCGGCATCGGCATCGCGACGATGTTCCGGTTCTGGTCGTACCGCACGATGGTGTTCCGCTCGCTCCCGGTGAGCGAGCCGGTGCCGGGCGCGGAATCGATTCTCGGGTCCCGGCCGGAACAGGCCGGACGGCCCGCCCAGCGCGTGCCCTGATCCCGCCGGGCGGGCGTTCGTCGCACGAGCCCGCCCGTCAGCGGACCGTCGGCTCCTGCTCCCCCTCCGCGGGCCGCTTCAGCGGCGTACGGGACAGGAACAGGCCGAAGACCGGGGGCTGGGCCTGGAGCATCTCCAGCCGGCCGCCGTCGGCCTCCGCGAGGTCGCGGGCGACGGCCAGGCCGATGCCCGTGGAGTTGCGGCCGCTGATCGTGCGCTCGAAGATGCGGGCGCCCAGGTCGGCGGGGACGCCCGGACCCTCGTCGGTGATCTCCACGACGGCCTGGTTGCCGGTGACGCGGGTGCGCAGGGCGACGGTGCCGCCGCCGTGCATGAGGGAGTTCTCGATGAGGGCGGCGAGGACCTGGGCGACCGCGCCCGGGGTGCCGACCGCCCGCAGGTGCCGCTTGCCGGAGCTGACGATGGCGCGGCCCGCGCTGCGGTAGGCGGGTCGCCACTCGGCGAGCTGCTGCAGGATGACCTCGTCGAGGTCGAAGGAGACGGCGGAGCCGGTGCGCGGGTCGCGGGCGTTGGTGAGCAGCCGCTCCACGACGTCGGTGAGCCGCTCGACCTGGGTCAGCGCGATGGTCGCCTCCTCCTTCACCGTGTCCGGGTCGTCGGTGAGGGTGATCTCCTCCAGCCGCATGGACAGGGCCGTCAGCGGCGTACGGAGCTGGTGGGAGGCGTCGGCGGCCAGTCTGCGCTCGGCCGTCAGCATGCGGGCGATGCGCTCGGCGGAGGAGTCCAGGACGTCGGCGACGCGGTCCAGCTCCGGGACGCCGTAGCGCTTGTGGCGGGGGCGGGGGTCGCCCGAGCCGAGCCGTTCCGCCGTCTCCGCGAGGTCGGTGAGCGGGGAGGCGAGGCGGTTGGCCTGCCGTACCGCGAGCAGGACGGCGGCGATCACGGCGAGCAGCGCGACCGCGGCGATGATCATGAGGGTCCGGCCGACCTCGCGGGTGACCGAGGAACGCGGCTCCTCGACCGTGACCGTCTCGCCCTCCTCGCCGGTGGCCTTGGCGTGGATGACGTCGCCGGTGAGCGGTTCGCCGATCTCGATGGGCGCCTGCCCGGGGACGCGGATCACGGCGTAGCGGCCCTCGGCGACCTGGTCCCTGAGGATGTCGCCGCTGATCCGCTCGTCGCCGAGGATGCGGCTGTCCACGATGCTGGCGAGGCGCAGTGCCTCGGAGTCCACCCGTTCCTGGGCGCTGTTGCTGATGGTCCGGGTCTCGACGATGACGAGGGACACACCGAAGACGGCGATCACCACGAGTACGACGGCGAGCGTGGACTGGATGAGTCGTCGGCGCATGACCTGTCACCTGGGGAGCGGAGGGGCTGGGGCCGGCCCGTGCGGACAAGGGTCCCGTGGGGCCTGTCGGCCGGATCGGGCCGACCCGGGCGACAGGCCTAGGCCTTTGCGGACACGGCCTAGCTCTTCTCGAAGCGGAAGCCCACGCCGCGTACGGTCGCGATGTAGCGGGGGTTCGCCGCGTCGTCCCCCAGCTTCTTGCGGAGCCAGGAGATGTGCATGTCGAGGGTTTTGGTGGAGGACCACCAGGTGGTGTCCCAGACCTCGCGCATCAGCTGGTCGCGGGTGACGACCCGGCCGGCGTCCCGGACGAGGACCCGCAGGAGGTCGAACTCCTTGGCGGTGAGCTGGAGTTCCTCGTCACCCATCCACGCGCGGTGCGACTCGACGTCGATCCGCACGCCGTGGGTGGCGGGCGGCTGCTGGGGCTCGGCGGCGCCGCGCCGGAGCAGGGCCCGGACCCGGGCCAGCAGCTCGGCCAGCCGGAACGGCTTGGTGACGTAGTCGTCGGCGCCCGCGTCCAGGCCGACGACGGTGTCCACCTCGTCGGCGCGCGCGGTCAGGATGAGGATCGGGATGGTCTGGCCCTCGGCGCGCAGCCGCCTGGCCACCTCCAGGCCGTCCATGCCGGGCAGTCCGAGGTCCAGCACGACCAGGTCGACGCCGCCCTGGATGCCGGCGTCGAGCGCGGTGGGTCCGTCCTCGCGCACCTCCACCTCGTAACCCTCGCGGCGCAGGGCGCGGGCCAGCGGCTCCGAGATGGACGCGTCGTCCTCGGCGAGCAGTACACGGGTCATGGGCTGATGGTAGTCCGCCCCGGACGGGAGCCGGGGGGTGATCCGCAGGCGTGATTCTTACCTTCGTCCGGCGGGGCCGCGGCCCGTCTCCGGAGGCCGGTCCGCCGCGCGCTGTGACGCAAGTCGCCTGCGGCTGTGGGATGCGATCCTGGTGAAGACCTTCGAATAAACGTCTGCGGTTCCTTTCTTACCTGTGATCCATGTCTCAAGTCCTTCCATATGCCGCATTCACATGTCGTATGGTGACCAGACGCCTGTAGCACCACACGGGGACCTTTGGCGGGAGTTCGATGCTGAAGGTCTCTTTTGTGTGCGGGCTGGTGTTCGCCAGCCTTGAAAGGAATGACCTGTGGCCGGGCCCCGAGCGCATCGACGCGCGAAGGGGCGTGGATCCCGGTGGTCGTCGTCCACCGCTTCGTGACCCGGAGCGGACTCCCCTGGGCGTGGGGGCGGACGGTCGAGTCCCGCCGGTGCCGGCCGCCCCCCACCGGGCGCGCTCCCGCCCCCTGGTACCCGGCCGCGTCCGGGCCCGGGGGACCCCCCGTGCGGCACGCCCCGACCAGCAAGGAACGACCATGGCGTCCAGCCTGACGAAGGACTCGGTCACTCCGGGCACCCCCGGTTCCGAGAAGTCCTTCTTCGGCCACCCCCGCGGACTGGCCACTCTCTTCATGACCGAGATGTGGGAGCGTTTCTCCTACTACGGCATGAGGGCACTGCTCCCGCTGTACCTCGTCGCTCCCGGCGGCCTGCACCTCAGCGCGGCGACCGCGACCGCGATCTACTCGGTCTACCTGTCGCTGGTGTACCTGCTCGCCCTGCCGGGCGGCTGGTTCGCCGACCGTGTCCTCGGACCGCGCAAGACCGTCGCCGTCGCCGGCGCGGTCATCATGCTCGGCCACCTCACCCTGGCCCTGCCGAACTCCGGCACCTTCTACGCGGGCCTCGGTCTGGTCGCGATCGGCTCCGGCCTGCTCAAGGCCAACATCTCCACGATGGTCGGCCACCTCTACGACGGCCCGGACGACCCGCGCCGCGACGGTGGCTTCACCCTCTTCTACGTGGGCATCAACCTCGGCGCCTTCGCCGCGCCGCTGATCATCGGCACCATCGGTGAGAACGTCAACTGGCACCTGGGCTTCGCGCTCGCCGCGCTCGGCATGGCGCTGGGCCTGATCCAGTTCCTGCTCGGCAGCCGCCACCTGAGCGCGCGGTCCGACGTCGTCCCGACGCCGCTGTCCGCCGAGGAGAAGGCCGCAACGCTCCGCAAGTCCGCGATGTGGGCGGGCGTCGCCGTGGTGTTCTACGCGATCGTCGGCTTCTCCGGCCACTACACGCTGAACTGGCTGCTGGTCCCGATCACGGTCGCCGGTCTGCTGATCCCGGTCATGGTCATCGCGCGCATCAAGCGCGACAAGGAGCTGGACCGCGTCGAGCAGTCGAAGATGTCGGCGTACATCTGGTTCTTCGTCGCCGCCGCCGTGTTCTGGATGATCTACGACCAGGGCGGTTCGACGCTGTCGCTGTTCGCCGACACCTCCGCGGACAACAGCGTCTTCGGCTGGGAGTTCCCGGTCTCCTGGTACCAGTCGGTCAACCCGGTCATGATCATGGCCCTCGCGCCGGTGTTCGCCTGGCTGTGGCTGGCGCTGAACCGGCGCGGCAAGGAGCCGAGCACCGCGGTGAAGTTCGCCTCGGGCCTGATCCTCATCGGCGCGTCCTTCTTCCTCTTCCTGGCTCCCCTGACGATCGCCGAGGGCGGTCACAAGGCGGCCGCGCTGTGGCTGGTCGCGATCTACTTCGTGCAGACCGTCGGTGAGCTGACGGTCTCCCCCGTCGGCCTCTCGCTGACGACGAAGATGGCGCCCGCGAAGTACGCCTCGCAGATGATGGGCGTCTGGTTCCTGGCCGTCACCGCCGGTGACGCCACGACCGGTCTGCTCTCCATCGCCGGGGTCGACCTGAACAAGATGGGCATCGTGACCCTGGAGGCCACGCTCGCCGCGGTCGCCGGATTCGCGGTGTGGATGTACCGCAAGAAGGTCAAGGAGCTGATGGGCGACGTCCGCTGACGCGTCCACAGCCCGTGCGCTGACGCACGGCGACGGAGGGCCGCCGCACCGATCAGGTGCGGCGGCCCTCCGTCGTGTGCGGGCCCTCCGTCGTGTGCGGGCCCTCCGTCGTGTGCGGGCCCTTCGTCGTGTGCGGGGCCCCTCGCCGTGCACGGGCGAGTTTTCGCGGGTGCCGGGCCGGTCAGTGCGGCCGGCGGTGGGGCATGAACGTGAAGACCGCCCCGCCGAGCAGGAACACCGTCCCCGCGACCAGCCCGAGGGCCTTCAGGGCGCCGTGGGCCTCGGCGCCCGTCTCCGCGAGGCCGCCGCCGGACGCCGCAGCGCCGTTCGCGGTGCCGCCGCCCGCCGTACCGCCCGCCGCCGAGCCGCCGCCCGAGGCGCCGCTCGCCTGCTCCGTGGTGTCGAGGGTCAGGGAGACGGCCGTCTGCACCGGGGTGCAGGTGGTCGTCGTACCGAGGGCCCGCACGGTCAGCACGCCCGGCGAGAGGGTCGACTTCCCGCTCGCGCCCGGCTTGTAGGTGCCCGTCAGGTCGGGGACCTCGATCGGGTCGCCCGCCTTGATCGCCGAGGCGTTGGCCGGGCCCTCGACGTGCACCGTGCCCTTGTCCGCGCCGCCCAGGACGACCTCCATCGACGGCTTCACCGAGCCGGCGGGGATGTCGGCCGGGCTGTCCATCACGGACTTCCCGAACCGGACGGTGAGTCCGAAGCTCCCGCCGTCCTTCTTCGCGTCGATCCGCACGGGCGACGTCGCGTCCTTGTCGCCGATGGGGGTCTTGCAGGCGTAGGGGACGGACACCTCCTTGCCGGGGAAGTCGGTCTGCCCGCCGCCTCCGGTGGAGCCGCCCGTGCCACTGCCGCCCGTGCCCCCGGGACCGGTGGCACTGGCCGACGGCGTGCCCGTGGGCGGGGTCGCCGTGGGCTGTCCGCCCGTCGTGCCGCCCGGACTCCCGCCGCCCGCCGTCACCGTGATGGTCGCCGCGGACTTCACGGTCTCCTTCGGCGTGCACTTCGTGTCGGTCGACAGCGGCTTGCTGACGTTGATGGTGTACGCGTCGGGTGTGAGCGTCACCTCGCCCGCGGTGGTCAGCTTCAGCCTTCCCGTCATCTGGGACAGCTTCATGTCGCTGTTCTTGGGGATCGCCGGGTTGGTGCGCGGCCCCTCCATCGCGACGGCCGCCGTCTGCGCGCCCGCCGCCTTGAGGGTGCCCGTCGGCTTGACCGTGTCCTTGTCGAGGTCGAGGACGTCCGGGTTCCTGGACGCGGCCTGGACGAACGTCCAGGTGACCGTCACCTCGTCGCCGACCTTCGCCTCGGCCGGGGCGGTGATCTCCGCCTTCGTCGTGCCCTGGACCGGGGGCAGCCCCGAGATCGCGGGCGGCACGCACTCGGTCGCGTACGCCACCTCGGCGGCCTGGGCCGGGGCCGCGGCGACTCCCAGCAGCATGCCCGCGCCGCCGAGCATCAGCGCGACTCCGGCCGCGCCGGCTCTCCGTCTCCTGCTCACGTGTTCCCTCTCCTCGTCGGGGTCGTCGGACCGTTCTCGTGCGGTGCGGAGAGCTGAGGGGCCGCCGGGGTCCCCGGATCGGTGTCCGGCGTGAACCACGGCAGCGCCGGGGGCGCCGGGGCCGCCGGGGATCCAGATGCCGGTTTCGCGGACCGTGACCCGGACCGGCCCGGCCCCGGTGCGCGCGGGGCCCGTTCGGGCAGGCGCAGTCCGCGGTGCCGGCCGCCGCGCCCGGAGGTCCGGCGGGGCCGCACCCGGTCCACGACCGCCATGCCGGCGCGGAAGACGGCCGCCGGCACGACGACGCACACCAGGATCCAGAAGAGGGTCACTCCCCAGGGCCGGCCGACGCCCCACGGCTGCTCCGCCAGCACCCGGCCGCCGTACTTCAGCGAGACCGTGTAGTCGCCGTGCGCCCCGGCGGGCAGCTCCACCGGCAGGGAGACGCGCGCCTTGCGGCCCGGCGCGATCGTGCCGCGCCACTGCTGTTCCTCCCACCGCGGCGCGAACACGCCGTGCGCGGTGCCGACCTGGAAGACGGGGTTCCTGACCGGGGTCGTCCCGGTGTTGCCGACGGTGAACACCAGCCGGCGCGAGGGCGGTGAGCCGAACCAGGCCAGCAGCGTGCCGGAGCCGTCGAGTCGGGTGTCCGTCAGCACGGAGAGCCGGCCGCCCGCCGCCTCCTCCGGCAGCGGCTCGACCGAGTGGCCGGCGACCACGAGGACGGCGTCCGCCGCGGCCTTCGGGCCCGTGACGGTGGCGACGTGCACCACGCACGGGCACGGCCTCGGCGGTTCGACGACCGGGAGCCCGCGCTCGAAGCGGCCCCCGGCGTCGGTGGTGACGGCCCGGCCGTCCGCGTTGGCACAGGAGTTGGTGCCGCCGACCACTCCCCGCGACGGCACGGACTGGCCGCAGATCAGGATCATCAGCAGCCGCTTCGCACCCCAGTCGCTGCCCGAGACGGTGATCGAACCCCCCGCGCCCGCCTGGGACTTGGAGAGTCCGACGGACGGCCGGTCCGCCGCGACCGCGACCGGCCCGGACAGTGGGACCCATACGAACGCGAGGACGGCCAACAGCGCCGGAATGAGCACCTTCACGTCACCGCTCCCGTCAACTCGGCTTCCCTGCGGGCGTCTTGGGGCGCGCCGTCCGCCGTACGAGTGCGCCGCCGCCGTACGGCGACCAGGGCGGCGACGACCGCGAGGGCGCCCGCGACCGCGCCCACCGCACGCCAGGGCACGAAGCGCGCGGACGCGGACGCCGTGCCGCGCGCGCCGCCCCGAGCCGTCACCGTCAGCCGCACCTCGACGGCGTCGAGCGCCGGAGTCCCCGTCCACGGCTCGCTGAGGGTGATCCGGCGACCGGGCGGCAGCTCGACGGGCAGGGTGCGCGGCGGACGGTCGAGGAGGGCGCCGAGGAGTCCGTCGGCGTGCACGGCGAGCCGCGGAGTGAGCACGGTGGTACCGCGGTTGACGAGTTCGTACGAGATCCGGCCGGGGCGCACCGCGACGTGCTCGACGGTCAGCGCGGACAGCGCGGGACCGCCGACCCGCAGCCGGATCCGGACCGCCGAGGACCGGCCGCCGCCGGTGGCGCGGATCGTGCCGGTCCGGTCGCCGGGCGCCGCGTCCGCCGGGACGCTCAGCGTGAAGGGCACCTCGGCGCGGGTGTGCGCGGGGACCCGCACCGACACCGCGCCGACCGGGACCCGCCGCCCGCCGCGCGTCCCGGCGAAGCCGATCCAGGCACCGGCGTCCCGCGCCCGCTCGCCCCCGGTGCCGCCCGTGCCGTCGGTGGTCGCCCCGCGCAGCCGCACGGTGACCGGCCCGCCGCCCGGGTTCCGCACGGAGACGGCGTCCTGGAGGACCGTGCCGGGCTCGCCCTCCGCGTAGACGTACGGCCGCCCCTGCGGCGTGCTCGTGGACGGCACGACGGACCAGCCGTCCCCGGCCACGGCGCCGGGCGCGGCGGCCGCGAGCAGCAGACCGGTGAGACACAGCACACGCACGGCGCTGGGGGCGTACGGCATCGGCGGCTCCCGTGGGCAGGGGCGGCGCGGCGGGGTCCCCCGGGCTCCGGGGGCCCCCGCCGGGGTGGGGTGGGGCGTCCGGCGGGTCCGCTCGCGGCGGGCTCAGCGGCGCGCCGTCTGCTGCCTGCGGGTCAGCCACAGCGTGCCCGCGGCGCCCGCGAGCAGCACCGTGCCGCCGAGGGTGCCGAGGGCGACCGCGGAGTCCCCGGGGCCGGTCTGCGGGAGCCCGGCGTCGGAGCCGGAGCCCGTCCGCGCCTGGTCGGCGGGCGCTCCGCCGCCGCCCGCCGCCGTGACGTCGAGGGTCAGCGAGGGCTTCGGGTTGTTCGAGGGGGTGCACGTCGTGGTGGTGCCGAGCGCCTTGATGGTGAGCACGCCCGCGGTGAAGGTGACCTTGCCGCTCTTCTTCGGGGTGTACGTGCCCGACAGATCAGTGATCTTGATCGGCGTGTCGGCGGGGATGGCTGCCGGGTTGGCGGGGCCGGTCACTGCGACGGTGCCGCTGTCGGCGCCGCCCACCTTGATGACGGCACTGGGGTTCATGGCGCCCTTGCCCAGCTCCACGGGGCTGGAGGAGACGCCCTTCTGGAAGGACATGGTGAGCTTGTAGCCGGCGCCGCTCTTGACGCTCTTGATGTCGATGGGCGAGACGGCGCTCTTGTCGCCGATCGGCGTCTTGCACTGGTAGTCGACGTCCACCACGTCGGCCAGGGCGGCGGGGGCGGCCATCAGCACCGCCGAGCCGGCCAGGGCCGCGGTGAACGCGAGCGCGGCGGTCCGTTTCTGGTACGTCCGGTAGGACACCTCGAGTCCCCTCGTCGCCGGAGTTTTCTGACGGCACATCAGATCGGGCGCTCAAAGTACGCCCGGGGTCTCACGGAGGGAAGACAAAGTGCGCCCCGGATCCGGAGGAGATGCGGTGCGCGGAGGTGAGGAGCGGAGGGGGCTGCGAACCGCGGGTAACCCGAGGTGGGGATCGAAGGTGGCGCGGAGGCGGGGTGGCGGGGTGCGGTGGGGGCGCGTTCGCGCGGGCGGGCCTGCGGTGTCCTCACGCAGGTGGCCGCGGCTGCGTGGTCACGGGAACGCGGTCGTGCGGCCGGGCCAGGCGGCCGGACGGCGCGCGCGGGCCTGCCGCGCGCGGGGGTGCGGTCACGGGGGCCGGCTCACCTGGACGGGGGTCGGCCCGGCGGGCTCACGCGGGTGCGCCGAGCTCCGCCCAGACCGTCTTGCCAGCGACGCCGGGGGCGCGTACGACTCCCCAGTCCAGACAGAGCCGCTGCACGATGAACATGCCGTGGCCGCCGGGACGGCCGGCGCGGTGCGGGGTGCGCGGGGCGGGCTGGCCCGTGCCGCGGTCGGAGACCTCGATGCGCAGCACCTTGTTGTCGCACGAGATGAGGAGCTGGTCCGGCCCCTCGGCGTGCAGACAGGCGTTGGTGACCAGCTCGGAGACCACCAGCAGGACGTCCTCGGCGGCGGCGCGCTGGTCGGCGCCGTCGGCCGGCAGCCAGCCCCAGGCGTAGAGCGCCTGACGGGCGAAGTCCCGCGCCAGGGGCACGACTCCGCTCTCGCCCTCGAAGTCCAGTCTGCGGACCCTACGGGCGGCGGCGGGCACGGTCGCGCCCTGCTCGGGGGGCGCGGTCGCACCCGGTTCGGAGGCCCCGGAAGCGCCGCCGGTACCCGACTCCGGGCCGCGGTCGCCCGGCGGACAAGGCCGGGTGGTGCTCATCAGCGCTTCACCTCACCGATTCACCAGTTCGTGATTCAAGACTCAGTACGTTTGGATCTGCGGCGCAGTCGCCGGTTGAGCTGCCGACATGTGCGGGTGCCGACTTGTTCAGGATGTCTCCTGCCCGACCGAACCGTCCGAACACCCACTTGTTCGACACGGAACGTGTGACTCGGACAACGCGCCGGTCACACGGGGCCCCCGGCACGTGATCCGTCCGCCGGGTGGTCGGCCTACTCGGCCAGTGCCGCGTCCAGCGTCTCGTGGACGGTGAAGACGGCCTCCGCCCCGGTGATCTCGAAGACCCTCGCCACCACCGGCAGCATTCCCGCGAGATGGACCCCACCCCCAGCAGCCTCGGCCTTCAGCCGCGCACCGAGCAGCACGTTGAGCCCGGTGGAATCACAGAACTCGAGGCGTGAGCAGTCCACGACCAGCCGGGCGAAGCCCTTGGCCAGACATTCCTCGAGTGGCTCACGCAACAGATCGGCGGTGTGGTGATCCAACTCACCCGCCGGGGTCACGACGGCACTCGTGCCCTCTTCTCGCACTTCGACAAGAAGCCGGCCCGACTGTGCGCTGCCGACCGTCCCGCGGTCCATGCCGTCTCTCTCCCGACCGTCGTTGCTGTTGCCCGATGCTCACGAACCCTACGCCCTCCCTGCGCACCTTGGCACCCGAACAACCCCGCCAAAAAGGACATTTCACAAGGAAGCGCACTTGCGGTGGCGTCGCGAAACCGGGTAGGGCTAGTAGGGACACCTAATCGACACGGCCGGCTTTGGAGGCGCCGCACACCGCAGTGCACGTACAGGCATCGGCGGCCATATGCCGAGAACGATGGAGGACATCATGTCACCCCGGCTCGACGAATCGCATACCCAGAAGGCGACGTCGACACTCCCTCCGGACAGTCTGACGGGCGGGTCTCTCGCCGCCTCACCGCGCGAGGCCGACGGGCTCGCCGGCCTTCCGGAGATCCCTCCGTACGCAGAGGTGGGGCCGGTTGACGCACGGGCCCTGTCCAAGACTCTCTTCGAGCGGCTGGAGTCCCTCGAGGAAGGCACGTACGAGTACTCGTACGTCCGCAACACCCTGGTCGAACTCAACCTCGCACTGGTCAAGTTCGCCGCCTCCCGCTTCCGCTCCCGCAGTGAGCCGATGGAGGACATCATCCAGGTCGGCACCATCGGCCTGATCAAGGCGATCGACCGCTTCGAACTGAGTCGTGGCGTCGAGTTCCCGACTTTCGCGATGCCAACCATCGTCGGTGAGATCAAGCGGTTCTTCCGCGACACCAGCTGGTCGGTGCGCGTGCCGCGCAGGCTCCAGGAGCTCCGTCTCGACCTGGCCAAGGCGGGCGACGAACTCGCCCAGCAGCTCGACCGCGCCCCCACGGTGGGCGAGCTGGCGGAACGCCTCGGCATCACCAAGGACGAGGTCGTCGAGGGCATGGCCGCCTCGAACGCGTACACGGCCAGTTCGCTGGACGCCCAGCCCGAGGAGGACGACTCCGAGGGCGCGCTCGCGGACCGCATCGGCTACGAGGACCACGGGCTCGAAGGCATCGAGTACGTCGAGTCCCTGAAGCCGCTGATCGCGGAACTCCCCTCCCGGGACCGCAAGATCCTGTCCCTGCGCTTCGTCGCCGGCCTGACGCAGTCGGAGATCGGCGAGGAGCTCGGCATCTCCCAGATGCACGTCTCCCGGCTGCTGTCGCGGACCCTGGTCCGCCTGCGGAAGGGACTGACGGTCGAGGAGTGACCGCCCGAAGTCGTCGGCCGCGCCCGGATCCCCGCGAGGGGACCGGGCGCGGTTTCGTCTGTCCCTTGCTCCGGTCTCCGCCGGTCGTGGTGCCGGCGCTCGTGAGACACCTCACGCCGGGTGCGACGGACGGGGCGGGTGAGACACCTCACGCCGGGCGTGGCGCAGGGTGCGCGTGAGACACCTCACGCCGGGCACGACCGTCCATGCGACCCGGCACGCGTCGGGAAGTGCCCTCGTAGCCGGAAGGCGTGAGGTGCCCTCACGAGGCCCCGGGGCGGGCTTGGACGGGTCTGGCGGCCCCGTGGGCCCCCGAAGCCGCGGAGGCGCCTCCGGGACGCCTCCGGACGGCGCCGCGGCGCTGGCCTCGGCCGCCCCTTGCCTCAGACCTCGCGGACTCCGCGCCGCCACACCTGCGACACCAGCGGGACCCCGGGCCGGTAGGCCAGGTGGACGTGGCTCGGCGCGTCGAGCAGGGCCAGGTCGGCGTACGCGCCCGGGGTGAGGCGGCCGATGTCGTCCCGGCGCAGGGCCGCGGCGCCGCCGGCCGTGGCCGACCAGAGGGCCTCGTCCGGGGTCATCCCCATGTCCCGTACGGCCAGGGCGATGCAGAAGGGGACCGAGGACGTGAAGGACGAGCCCGGGTTGCAGTCGGTGGAGAGGGCGACCGTCGCGCCCGCGTCCAGGAGGCGGCGGGCGTCCGGCCACGCGGCGCGGGTGGAGAACTCGGCGCCGGGCAGCAGGGTGGCCACGGTCGCGCTGCCGGCCAGGGCGTCGATGTCGGCGTCCGTGAGGTGCGTGCAGTGGTCCGCGGACGCGGCGTCGAGCTCCACCGCGAGCTGGACCCCGGGGCCGTACGTCAGCTGGTTGGCGTGGACGCGGGGGTGCAGGCCCTTCGCCCGGCCCGCCGTGAGGATGGCGCGGGCCTGGTCGCCGTCGAAGGCGCCCTTCTCGCAGAAGACGTCGATCCAGCGGGCGTGCGGCGCGCAGGCGTCGAGCATCTCGCCGGTGACGAGGGCGACGTAGGCGGCGGGGTCGTCCGCGTAGTCGGGCGAGACGATGTGCGCGCCCAGGTAGGTCACCTCGTCGGTGTGGCGGGAGGCGATCCGCAGGGCCCGGGACTCGTCCTCGACGGTGAGGCCGTAGCCGGACTTGGTCTCGAAGGTCGTGGTGCCCTGGCGGAGCGCCTCGCGCAGATGGCGGACGAGGTTGCGCTCCAGGTCCTCGTCGCTCGCGGCCCGGGTCGCGGCGACCGTCGTGCGGATGCCGCCGACGCTGTAGGCGCGGCCGGACATGCGGGCGTTGAACTCCTCGGTGCGGTCGCCCGCGAAGACGAGGTGCGAGTGGGAGTCCACGAAGCCCGGGATCACCGCCCGTCCCCCGGCGTCGACCCGGTTGTCAGTGGCGGGTGCTTGTCTTGACTCACCGATCCACGCGACGCGGTCGCCGTCGATGACGACGGCCGCGTCGTGGATCAGACCGAGGGGGGATCCGTCACCGAGGGAGGGGTCGTTGGTGACAAGACGGGCGATGTCGGTGATGACGGTCGTGCTGCTCATGGCGTCCTCGTGGGCCTTGTCGGCGGTGTGGGCGGCGGTGGCTGCGGTGTCGGCCGGGGTCAGGCGCGCAGCGCCTCGACGGCGTCCGCGAGCGCTGACGGCACGTCGGGTACGAGGGTGTGCGCGCCGTCGCGCACGACGTGCCGGCCGGCCACGACCGTGTGGCGCACGTCGGCCGCCGTCCCGGCGAATACGGCGGTCTCGGCGCCGAGCCGCGGCAGCGGTCCGGCCGTCCTGACGGTGTCGAGCGCGATCGTCGTGAAGTCGGCGAGCGCGCCGGCCTCCAGGCTGCCCGCCTCGTCCCAGCCGAGGGCCGCGTGGCCGTCCGCCGAGGCGGCCCGCAGCAGCGCGGCGGCCGTCCAGTGGCCGCGGGTGCGGGTGCGCAGCCGCTCGTTCAGCTCCATGGCGCGGGCCTCTTCGAGCAGGTCGATCACGGCGTGGCTGTCGGAGCCGAGCGACAGCGGCGAGCCCGCCTGCTGGAGGGCGACGGCCGGGCCGATGCCGTCGGCCAGGTCCCGTTCGGTCGTCGGGCACATGCAGGTGCCGGTCCCCGAGCCGCCGAGCAGGGCGATGTCCTCGTCCGTGAGGTGCGTGCTGTGGACGCCGGTCGTGCGGGGCCCGAGGACCCCGTGGTCGGCGAGCAGCCGGGTGGGCGTGCGGCCGTGGGCCTCCCGGCAGGCGTCGTTCTCCGCCGTCTGCTCGGACAGGTGGACGTGGAGGGGGGCCCGGCGCTCCTCGGCCCAGCGGGCCACCGTCGCCAGCTGCTCCGCGGGCACCGCCCGTACGGAGTGCACGGCGGCACCGATCCGTGCGTGGTCCCGGTCCTTGAGAACTGCACAGCGTTGCGCCCAGGCCTCGGCCGTGCCGTCGGAGAAGCGCAGCTGGTGGCGGTTGGGAGGCTGCCCGAAGCCGGCCGAGAGGTAGGTGGTGTCGAGGAGGGTGATGCGGATGCCGGCCTCGGCGGCGGCGGCGATCAGCGCCTCGCCCATGGCGTTGGGGTCGGCGTAGGGGGTGCCGCCGGGGGCGTGGTGCACGTAGTGGAACTCGCCGACGGCCGTGATCCCGGCGAGCGCCATCTCGGCGTACACGGCGCGGGCGAGCGCGTGGTAGGTGTCCGGGGTCAGCCGGTCGGCGACGGAGTACATGACCTCGCGCCAGGTCCAGAAGGTGCCGGAGCCGACCTGGACGGTGCCGCGCAGGGCCCGGTGGAAGGCGTGCGAGTGGGCGTTCGCGAGGCCGGGCAGGGTGAGGCCGCGCAGGATCTCGGCGCCGGGCGGCGGGGTGGCGGTCTCCGTGCGCAGGGCGGTGATCCGCCCGTCGGCGACCTCGACGGTGACGCCCGGCTCGACGTGGGTGTCGAGCCAGGCGTGCTCCAGCCAGTACGTCTGCGTCACCTGCGGGCCAGCCCTTCGAGTACGTCGGCGAGTGCGGTCACCCCGGCCTCGCAGTCGTCCTCGGCGGCGTACTCGGCCGGGGAGTGCGAGACACCGGTGGGGTTGCGCACGAACAGCATGGCGGTCGGGATCCTCCCGGAGAGGATTCCCGCGTCGTGTCCCGCGCCGGTCCCGAGGACGGGGACCGCGAGGTGCGCGTCGCGGTCCCGGCCCAGGATGCGGGCGAGCTCGTCGCGCAGGGCGTGCTCGAACTCGACGACGGGCGTGAAGGACTCGCGGACGACGTCGAGGTCGACGCCGTGGGCGTCCGCGTACTCGCGGGCTGCCTTCTCGACGCCGGTGACGACGGTGTCGAGGGCCGTCTGGTCGGCGGCGCGGGAGTCGAGCCAGCCGCGGACCAGGGACGGGATGGCGTTCACCCCGTTCGGCTCCACGGCGATCTTGCCGAACGTGGCGACGGCGCCCGCGAGTTCGGCCTCGCGGCGGGCCGCGAGCACCGTCTGCGCGTAGGGCAGCATCGGGTCCCGGCGGTCCGTCAGCCGGGTGGTGCCCGCGTGGTTGGCCTCGCCCCGGAAGTCGAAGCGCCAGCGGCCGTGCGGCCAGATGGCGCTGGCGATGCCCACCCGGTCGCCGCTCAGGTCGAGGGCGCGGCCCTGCTCGACGTGCAGTTCGACGAAGGCGCCGATGCGGGCGAGCCGCTCGGGGTCCGGGCCGATGGCGTCCGGGTCGTACCCGGCCCGCTCCATGGCCTGCGGCAGGGTGACGCCGTCCGCGTCGGTGAGGCGGTGCGCCTGCTCGACGGTGAGCTCGCCCGCGGTGAGGCGGGAGCCGACGCAGGCGAGGCCGAAGCGGGCGCCCTCCTCGTCGCCGAAGTTGACGACGGCGACGGGCCTCGCGAACTCCGTTCCCCTCCTGAGGAGTTCGTCCAGCGCTGCGAAGGACGAGACGACCCCGAGGGGGCCGTCGAAGGCGCCGCCGTCTGGCACCGAGTCCAGGTGCGAGCCCGTGACGACGGCGTCCCCGGCGGCGGGGTCACCGAGCCAGGCCCACTGGTTGCCGTTGCGGTCCAGCTCGTAGGTGAGGCCGCGGGCCTCGGCCTGGGCGCGGAACCAGGCGCGGCAGTCGGCGTCGGCACCGGTCCAGGCGAACCTGCGGTACCCGCCGGAGGCGGAGCTGCGGCCGACCGGCAGCAGCTCCGCCCACATGCTGTGGAAGGTCACGCCTGGTCACCCTCACGCATCGGGACCCGCACACCGCGCTCGTCGGCGGCGGTCTCGGCGATGTCGTAGCCGGCGTCGACGTGCCGGATGACGCCCATGCCGGGGTCGTTGGTGAGCACGCGCCGCAGCTTCTCGCCGGCGAGCTTCGTGCCGTCGGCGACGGAGACCTGGCCGGCGTGGATGGAGCGGCCCATGCCGACGCCGCCGCCGTGGTGGATGGAGACCCAGGAGGCGCCCGAGGCGACGTTGACCATGGCGTTCAGCAGCGGCCAGTCGGCGATCGCGTCGGAGCCGTCGAGCATGGCCTCGGTCTCGCGGTACGGGGAGGCGACGGAGCCGGAGTCGAGGTGGTCGCGGCCGATGGCCAGCGGTGCGGCCAGCTCGCCGGAGGCCACCATGTCGTTGAAGCGCTCGCCCGCCTTGTCGCGCTCGCCGTAGCCGAGCCAGCAGATGCGGGCGGGCAGGCCCTGGAAGTGGACGCGCTCGCCGGCCATCTTGATCCAGCGGTGCAGCGACTCGTTCTCCGGGAAGAGCTCCAGCATCGCCTTGTCGGTCTTGGCGATGTCGGACGCCTCACCGGACAGGGCCGCCCAGCGGAAGGGGCCCTTGCCCTCGCAGAACAGCGGGCGGATGTAGGCGGGGACGAAGCCGGGGAAGGCGAACGCCCGGTCGTAGCCGGCCAGCCGGGCCTCGCCGCGGATGGAGTTGCCGTAGTCGAAGACCTCGGCGCCGGCGTCCATGAAGCCGACCATGGCCTCGACGTGCCGGGCCATCGACTCGCGGGCGCGGGTGGTGAAGCCGGCCGGGTCCTTCGCCGCCGCGGCGGCCATGTCGTCGAAGTCGACGCCGGAGGGCAGGTAGGACAGCGGGTCGTGGGCCGAGGTCTGGTCGGTGACGATGTCGACGGGGGCGCCCTCGGCGAGCATGCGGGGCAGCAGGTCGGCCGCGTTGCCGAGCAGGCCGATGGAGAGCGGGCGGCGGGCGTCGCGGGCCTCGGTGGCGAGCTGGAGGGCGTGCTCCAGGGAGTCGGCCTTCACGTCGAGGTAGCGGTGCTCGATGCGGCGCTCGATGGCGCGCGGGTCGCAGTCGATGCAGATCGCGACGCCGTCGTTCATCGTGACGGCGAGCGGCTGGGCGCCGCCCATGCCGCCGAGCCCGGCGGTCAGGGTGATGGTGCCCGCGAGGGTGCCGCCGAACTTCTTGGCCGCGACGGCGGCGAAGGTCTCGTAGGTGCCCTGGAGGATGCCCTGGGTGCCGATGTAGATCCACGAGCCGGCCGTCATCTGGCCGTACATGGTCAGGCCGAGCTGTTCGAGGCGGCGGAACTCCTCCCAGTTGGCCCAGTCGCCGACCAGGTTGGAGTTGGCGATGAGGACGCGCGGGGCCCACTCGTGGGTCTGCATGACGCCGACGGGGCGGCCGGACTGGACGAGCATGGTCTCGTCCTGCTTGAGGGTCCGCAGGGTGCGCACCATGGCGTCGAAGGAGCGCCAGTCGCGGGCGGCCTTGCCGGTGCCGCCGTAGACGACGAGCTTGTCGGGGTGCTCGGCGACCTCGGGGTCGAGGTTGTTCTGCAGCATGCGCAGGGCGGCTTCCTGCTGCCATCCCAGGGCGCTCAGTTCCGTACCGCGCGGCGCTCGGACGGGGCGGGGTCCTGACATGGTCTGCCTCCTGGGATGGACTGCCGCACGCGGGCCGCGGCATGCCGGTTGTTGCAGTGGTTATTCACATCCTGGACTCATGAATAGAGCTAGTCAATACGTTGGTACGTCAGCGCGGGCGCGCCGTCGGTGTTTGGCTGGGACGCATGGGCGCGCACAAGGAGACGACGGGGGATCCGATGGGCGACGGGGTGAACCGTGCCGTGCCGGCGCCGGCCGGGTCGGGTGAGCGGGACGAGGACCGGGTGGCCCGGCGCGACGAGGCCGTCCGGGCCGCCGTGGAACAGGGCCTGGTCGGCCCCGGCGCCCCGCTGGTGTGCCTGCTCGACGTCGCCGGTATCCGGGCGTCCGCGGCGGCCCTGCGGGCGGCCTTCGACGCCGTGACCGCGTCCGGCACCCCGGTGCTGCACGCCTTCGCGGTGAAGGCGGCCCCGCTGGTGCCGGTGCTGCGGCTGCTGCGCGAGGCGGGCATCGGGGCCGAGGTCGCGAGCGCCGGGGAGCTGGCGCTCGCCCGCGCCGCCGGGGTGGCGCCCGCCCGCACCGTCCTGGACTCCCCCGCCAAGACCCGCGCCGAACTGCGCGAGGCCCTGGCCCTCGGCATCGCCGTCAACGCCGACAACCCGCAGGAGCTGGAGCGCCTCGACGGCCTGGTGCGCTCCGCCGTCACCCGCTCGCCCGTCGGCATCAGGGTGAACCCGCAGGTCGGCGGCGGTTCCATCGAGGCGCTGTCGACGGCGACGCCGACGTCCAAGTTCGGCGTGGCGCTGCGGGACGAGGGGGCCCGGGCGTGGCTCGTCCAGGCGTACGCGGACCGGCCCTGGCTGACGCGACTGCACACGCACTCCGGGTCGCAGGGCGTGCCGCTCTCGCTGATGGCCCGGGGCGTGGCGGAGACGTACGCGCTCGCCGAGGAGATCAACGAGCGGATCGGGCGGCGGCAGATCGACACCCTGGACATCGGCGGCGGCCTGCCGGTGAACTTCGGCTCGGACGTCACCACCCCGACGTACGCGCAGTACGCGCGGCTGCTCGCCGAGGTCGTCCCGGGACTGTTCGACGGGCGCTACGGGCTGGTCACCGAGTTCGGGCGGTCGCTGCTGGCCAAGCACGGGACGGTGCTCACGCGGGTCGAGTACGCCAAGCGGGCCGGCGGCCGGCCCATCGCGGTCACCCACGCCGGAGTGCAGATCGCGGCCCGCACGGTCTACGCGCCCGCCTCCTGGCCGCTGCGGATCGCCGCCTACGACGCGAAGGGGCGCCCCAAGCCGGGCCCCGGCGTGGTGCAGGACATCGCGGGGCCCGCCTGCTTCGCCGGTGACCTGCTCGCCGAGGGCCGCTCGCTGCCGCTGCTCGAAGCGGGCGACCACGCGGCAGTGCTGGACACGGGGGCGTACTGCTTCGCCCACCACTACGCGTACAACTCGCTGGCCCGCCCGGGCGTCCACGGCTTCGCGCCGGACGGCGGCGGGGTGCGCTTCGCGGTCGTACGGGAACCGCAGACGCTCCCGGAGATCGTGGCGGAGTCGGGCGGCGCGCACGCCTCGTCGCTCACCGCGCTCTAGGGCCTGTCCGGCGGATCATGCCGGAGACGCGGCGGGACCGCTGCGCCGGCGCCGACGGGACCCTTCTCGGGCGGCGAACGACCCGAGCGGATCGCGTCCACGCAGCTCGGGCCACCCTCCTCGCCAGGGTCCGTCCATGGTCAACTTGGCGCCGGTTGAGGTCAGTTGACCCACCTTAGCCAGTCCGCGCATGTTCCACTGGAAAATGCCGGAACCCTCACCCCCCGCGCACACGTTGCGTAGCCTCTGCGTCACTCAGCCGAACCCGAGGCGGGAGGGGATACGGTGCCCGGAATCGACGAGTGCCTGTTGGAAGCCATGCGTCTGCCCGGTGCGCGAGGTGCCGCGGTGGTCGACTGGACCAGCGGTCTGGCGCTGGGCACCGTCGGCGACGCACCGGGCGGTGACCACGAGACGACCGCCGCCGAGGCCGCCGAACTGGCCCGGCTCGCCGCGGAGCACCACGCGTTCGCCCCGGCGGACGGCTCCGACTGGTCCGAGGCGGAGCCGCCCGTCGAGGACCTGATCATCAGCAACCGCGACAGCTACCACGTCCTGCGGTTCGTCAGGACGACGTTCGACAGCAGCGTCTTCCTGCACCTGTGGCTGGGCCGCGAGGACGGCAACCTCGCCCTCGCCCGCATCAGGCTCGGCGAGATGGCCGGACGGCTGGTGCTCGGATGACCACGGTCAGAACACCGCCCGCGCCTCCGCTCCCCGTGCGGGACGCCCTGGAGGAGCCCGGCGGTCGGGACCGGCACACCGGTCCGGCCGGCGGCCTCTCCCCCATGCTCAGCCGGCTGGCCGAGGAGCGGGCGACCGGAGTGCTCATGCGCGAGCGCGGCACGCTCTACCTCTGCGAGGGGCAGGTCGTGCACGCCGAGAGCCCGGCGACCCCGGGGCTCGACGTCCTGCTCACCGTCCCCGGCACACTGCACGCCGACGTGTGGCGGCAGGCGGTCGCCGAGGCCGGGGCGCGCCGCCGGGTGGGGCGGTTCCTGGTCGACAGCGGCCGGATAGCCGAGGGCGCGCTGGAGCTGTGCCACCTCGGGGCGCTGTACGACGCCGCGTACTTCGTGCTCGGCCCGAGCAGCGCCCCGGCCCGCTTCCGGTACGGGGCGGCGCACTGGCTCGGTCCGCTGCGCCCGGTCCCGGTGGCCGCCCTGGAGCGCGAGACGCTGCGCCGCCGTGCGCTGCTGCACCGCATCTGGCGTGACCCGGCGACGGACACCGCGCCGCTCGTCCGCTCCCGGGGCGCCGGCCCCTCGCTCACCCCGCGCCAGCGCGCCGTCCTCGGCCACGTGGACGGCGTACGCACCGCGGCGGACATATCGCTCGCCCTGGGACGCCCCGCGTTCCACACCCTGGTCGACCTGCGCCGGCTGGCGGCCGGCGGAATCGTGGCGACGGCGCCCGTCCCGGAGCGGGCCCCCTCGCCCGCCGTGGCGGCCGTGCTCGACCAGACGTCGGACGACCCGGACGTCGCCCTGCTGCGCCGGCTCAGAGACGCCCTGGAGGCCCTGTGATCCGCGCGCTCCGACAGCGTGCCGAAAGGAGACTGCTCATGGCCGCGGAGGCCGAAGTCCTCGACGAAATCCACCGGTTGAGGGCGCGAGTACCCCAGGTGACCGGCGCGCTCGCGGCCAGCGTGGACGGCCTCGTGCTCGCCCACGACACCCCGGGAGTGGAACCGGAGGGCGTGGCCGCGCTCACCGCGGCGTCCCTGGGCGTCGCCCTGCGCATGACCGACGCCACCGGCCAGGGCGACTTCCGCGAACTGCTCGTCCGCGGCGTGTACGGCTACGTGGCGACGTACGCCGCCGGTCCCTCGGCCGTGCTGACGCTGCTGGCCCAGGACCGGGTCAACGTCGGCCGGCTGCACCTTGAGGGGCGCCGCTCCGGGACCCGGATCGGCGAGCTCGTGGACGCCGCGACCGCCCGCGGCGAGCCGGCCGGACCGGCCCGGATCGCCGCGAAGCCCACGACCCGGACGGTCGGCTCGCGCACCCGCGCGCCGCGCGCCCCGGC
This sequence comes from Streptomyces sp. NPDC005496, assembly GCF_042872045.1. Lineage (NCBI taxonomy): Bacteria > Bacillati > Actinomycetota > Actinomycetes > Kitasatosporales > Streptomycetaceae > Streptomyces > Streptomyces sp. NPDC005496. The sequence continues at coordinate 25,882 of NZ_JBIAJQ010000019.1, read as the reverse complement.
GAACGGCCGCACCGATCCGGCACCCGCGGAACCGAGCCTGCCCGTCCGGACACCTACCACCAAATCCCCTACCACCAGCGAAAGTTGAAAGGACCCACAGCACCATGGCCAACACGGAGACCGCACTGAAAGAGGCACTCGCCTCCATCGAAGGCGCGACCGGCGTCGCGCTCGTCGACTACACCAGCGGCATGGCGCTCGGCACGATCGGCGGCAGCAAGGGGTTCGACCTCAACGTCGCCGCGGCCGGCAACACCGACGTCGTCCGCGCCAAGCTCCGCACCATGGAGCACCTCGGCCTCAAGGGCGAGATCGAGGACATCCTGATCACCCTGAGCGACCAGTACCACCTGATCCGGCTGATGCAGGGGCGCGGCGGCAACGGGCTGTTCCTCTACCTCGTCCTCGACTCCAAGCGGTCCAACCTGGCGATGGCCCGCCATCAGCTGAAGCGGATCGAAGCCGAACTGGAGGTCTAGAGCAGCCCCCACCTGCCGCCGGCCGGGGGCGCCGCACGGCGCCCCCGGCGGCCGGCGGGGTGGACGCGCGAACTACACCAGGGCGTCGACGCGGCGGCGCGCCCCGCCCGGGGCCGCGTCGCCCGCGGCGATGCCCGTGCTGCGGAAGGACTTGACCGCTCTGCCCGCGGGGGCGCCGGCGCGCTTGCCGAGCCAGTCGACGCGCACCCACAGCAGGGCCTCGCCGTCCCGCTCGCGGCGGCCGAGCCAGGCGGCCTTCAGCCACAGCCCCACACCCGTACCGGCCAGCAGCAGACCGCCCGCGGCCGGCACCGCGAAGGCGCTGCCGAGCGCGGCCAGGAAGCCGAGCAGCAGCCACCAGCGGTGACACCGGCGCCAGTTGCGCACGGACACCGCGCGGTCCTGGAGCACGTCCTGCTTGGCGGCGCGGGCGGCGGAGCGGGACAGCTCCGCGTACCGCCCGCGGCGCGCGTACGCCACCACGGCCGCCGCGACGATGAAGCACACCGCCCCGGCCATGACCCCGATCCGACGGCCGGTCACCCCGGGCGGCACCACACCGATGCCCGCCGCGCACACTCCCGTCCACCACAGCGGTGCCGCCCCGGCCCTCACGACGACCGCCACCCGAGCCAGTCCCTGCCCTCCGCGTGCCACGTTCCGCCTCCCGTCTCGGCCTGTTGGGAGGTGCAGATTAGCGAGAGAACGTGAGACGAGTCTGAGAAACGCGGCGCCCGCTCACTCCACGAACAGGCCCCGGGCGGCGGCCCGCGCGTCGAACTCCTCAAGCCGGGCCTGCGCGTCCGGCAGTCCGTCGCACATCGCCTCCAGCAGCACCCGGCCGAGGAGCATCGGGGCGCAGGCGGTGTCGAAGGCGAGGCCCGTGCCGACGGCGGCAGGCAGCAGCAGGTCCGACACCTTGGCGACCGGCGCGAACGCCGAGTCCGCGACGGTGACGACGGTCAGCCCCGCCGACTTGGCGTAGGCGAGGGAGTCCACCACCTCGCGCGGATGCCGGGGCAGCGCGAAGCACAGCAGGGTGGTGGCGCCGGCGTGCACGGCGGCGTCGATCCGGTCGTGCAGCATGGTGCCGCCCTCGTGCAGCAGCCGGACGTCCGGGTGCACCTTGGCGGCGAAGTACGCGAAGCCGTACGCCTGGGAGGCGGCGGCCCGCAGCCCGAGGACGGGCAGCGGCCTGGACGCGGCGAGCAGCCGGCCCGCGCGCTCCACCGGACGCGGGTCGGCCAGCACCTCGGCGAGGTGGCGCAGATTCTCGATCTCGGCCTCGACGGCCTGCTGGTACTCGTTGTAGGAGGCCGTGTCGGTGACCGGCTCGGCGGGGGCGACCTCGCGCAGGTGCCGGCGCAGCGCCGGGTAGCCGTCGAAGCCGAGCGCGACCGCGAAGCGGGTGACGGACGGCTGGCTGACCCCGGCGAGTTCGGCGAGTTCGACGCTCGACAGGAACGGCACGTCGGCGGCGCGCCGCACCATGCTGTGCGCGATGCGCCGCTGCGTCGGTGTGAGCCGGCGCCCCTCGAAGAGCGCCTGAAGCCGCGCGGCAGGGCTGTCGGTCACGCTCATGACGTGCTCCCCCTCCAGATGTCCGTGAACCGGTCGAGCAGTGCGGCCGCCGCCGCCACGTCGTCCGTGAGCGGCCGGTCGGCCTGGTCCGGGTCGAGCACCGACTCGGCGAGTTCCAGCGCCCGTCCAGCCGGCAGCTCCGGGTCGGGCCGCAGACCGCGCTGGCGCAACGCCCGCACGGCGGCCACGACTTCGCAGCCGACGACGAGACGGTACGCGCCGCACGCCCGCAGGGTCTGGCGTGCCGCGAGCGAGGCGAAGCTCGCCTGCTCCTCGACGCCCCGGGAGAGTACAGCGTGGCCGAGCGAGGCGGGGGCGGAGAAGGCCCGCAGGTCACCGAGGGCCGCCCCGGCCGCGTACTCCAGGATCATCACGCCGGAGGACGCGGGCTCGTGGTCGGCGAGGAAGGGGCGCAGCCGGGTGTAGGCGGGCTCGTTCAGGGTCGACAGCCGGGAGGACGACAGCCGGGCGACCTGCGTGACGGCCAGCCGGAAGTGGTCGAGGGCGAGGGCGAGCTGTGCCTGGTAGAAGCCGCCGTGATGGTAGGCGGCCATGTCCTCGGCGCAGATGAGGGGGTTCTCGGCGGCGGCGTTGATCTCGACGGTGAGGACCTGTTCGAGGGCGTCGGCCGCGTCGTGGGCGGGGCCGTGGATCTGCGGCACGCACCGGAAGCCGTACGGGTCCTGGATGCGGCCGAGCGGCGGGGTGGGCCGGTCGGCGGCGCCGATCAGCTCGCGCATGCGGCGGGCCACCTCGGTGGAGCCGCGGTGCGGCCGGGCGCTGTGCACGGGGGCCGCGTACGCCTCGTGCGATCCGTCGACGGCGACCAGCGACAGGGCGGCGGCGACCTGCGTGGCGGCGATGAGTCCGCGCAGCTCGTGCAGGGCGAGGGCGGCCTGGCCGAGGGTGAGGGCGTTGCTGCTGATGAGCGCGAGCGCGTCGTTGTTGTCCAGCGGCTGGGGTGCGGGGGCGCCCGGTCCGCGCCAGGGGTGCTCCCCGGCGAGGGCGAGTCCCAGCTGGGCCAGGGCCGCGATGTCGCCGGTGCCCACGGACCCGAACTCGTTCACCGCCGGGTACGCGCCGCTCTCCAGCGCCTCGCACAGGGCGGTGACGACGGTGGGCCGCAGGCCCGCGCCGCCCGCGAGCAGTTGGTTGGCGCGCACGGCGAGCATGGCCCGCACCTGACGCGCCGGCAGCTCCTCGCCGATGGCGCCGGCGTGGCTGCGCAGCAGGCGCAGGCCGTGTCCGGCGGCGGCCTCGGTGGGCACGTCCTCGTTCCGGTTGGCGCCCACGCCGGTGGAGCGCCCGTAGACGCGGCCGGTCGCGGCGATGCGCCGGGCGGCGTCCCAGGACTCCTCGACGCGCTTCATCGCCTCGGTGCCGGGGGCGGGGCTCGCGGTCCCGTCGGCGAGGCGGACGACGTCGCCGACGCCGAGACCGCGCCCGTCCAGGACGACCGGGCCGACCGGGCCGGGCCGGGCGGGCGCCGCCACCGCCGTCGACGTGTCCACGATCCGAGACGACATCACGTGCGAACTCCCCTCAACCCGGACATCAGGTCTTGCCGGTCGGCCATAAGTAACCGGCGATTAACGCCGGGGCATTGACAAGCTATTCAGACACCGAGAACTCTGCATGACGATATACAGGCCGGGCAAGGGACACCTCATGATCCAGTTCGACACGGTCCACAAGCGCTTCCCGAACGGCACCACAGCAGTCCACGACCTCTCCCTGGAGATGCCGGAAGGCGGCGTGACCGTCCTCGTCGGATCTTCCGGTTGCGGCAAGACGACCACCCTGCGGATGATCAACCGGATGGTCGAGCCGACCTCCGGGACCATCCGGGTCGGCGGCAAGGACGTCCTGCGACAGGACGCGGCCGAACTGCGCCGCTCCATCGGATACGTCATCCAGCAGTCGGGGCTCTTCCCGCACCGCACGGTGCTCGACAACATCGCCACCGTGCCCCTCCTCCTCGGCTGGGGCCGGCGCAGGTCACGGGCCAGGGCGGCCGAGCTGCTGGAGACCGTCGGCCTCGACGCCGGCGCGGGCAAGCGGTACCCGCACCAGCTCTCCGGCGGCCAGCAGCAGCGCGTCGGCGTGGCCCGGGCGCTCGCCGCCGACCCGCCCGTGCTGCTCATGGACGAGCCCTTCGGCGCGGTCGACCCGGTGGTGCGCACCCAGCTCCAGGACGAGCTGCTGCGCCTGCAGAAGGAGCTGAACAAGACCATCGTCTTCGTCACGCACGACATCGACGAGGCGGTCCGGCTCGGCGACCGGATAGCGGTCTTCCGCACCGGCGGGCACCTCGTCCAGTGCGCGGCCCCCGCGGAACTGCTGGCCCGCCCCGCCGACGACTTCGTCGCCGGGTTCCTGGGCGCCGAGCGCGGCCTCAAGCTCCTCTCGCTCACCCCGCTCGCGGGCGTCCCCCGGGCCCCCGCCCCCGAGGGCGGCCCCTGGGAACTCGTCCTGGACGGCGCCCGCAGGCCCCTGCACTGGCGCGACGGGGACACCGAACTCCCGCTGCGGCCGCTGCGCGACACCGACTCGCTGCTCGCGGCCCTCGACGAGTCGATCGCCTCGCCGACCGGTCTGGTCGCCCGCGTCGACAGCGACGGCGTGCTGACCGGCGTCACCTCGCGCGAGGAGATCCACGAGCACGCTGGCCTGGCGCACAGCGCCGCGACCACGGCCACGACGACCGGTGCCGCCGGCGGCGCGGGCCCGGCCGGCTCCCCCGACGACACCGCGGGCGTGGCGATATGACCATCGACTGGTCGTGGATCTCCGACCACGCCGACGACCTCACCACCCTCACGCTGTCCCACCTCCAGGCGGCCCTGTCCGCCGTCCTCCTCGGCCTGCTGATCTCCCTGCCGCTGGCCGTGCTCGCCCACCGGGTGCGCCCGCTGCGCGGCTTCCTGCTCGGGCTGTCGAACGTCCTCTTCACGATCCCCTCGATCGCGGTGTTCGTGCTGCTCCTGCCGGTGTCCGGCCTCACCCGCACCACCACGGTCATCGGGCTGACGATCTACACCCTGGTCGTCCTCCTGCGGAACACCGTCGAGGGCCTGGACTCCGTACCGGCGCGGACCAAGGAGGCCGCGAAGGCGATGGGCACCCGCCCGCTGCGCACGCTCCTCACCGTCGAGCTGCCCCTCGCCCTGCCGGTGATCATGGCGGGCGTGCGGATCGCCACCGTCATGTCGATCTCGCTGGTCTCGGTCGCCACGTACATCGGCGACGGCGGCCTCGGCCAGCTCTTCACCGACGGCTTCCAGCGCAACTTCCCGACGCCGGTGATCGTCGGTGTCGTCCTGACGCTCCTGCTGGCCCTGGCGGCGGACGCGCTGCTGGTCGCCGTGCAGTACGTACTCACCCCGTGGACGAGGCGGCGAGCCTGATGTACGAACTCTTCAAGAACCTCGGCGGCTGGCTGACCAGCGGCGACCAGTGGTCCGGCACGGACGGCATCGCCCACCGCCTCGCCGAGCACCTCCAGTACTCCCTGCTCGCCACCCTCGTCGCGGCCGCGATCGCCCTGCCGGTCGGGCTGCTCATCGGGCACACCGGCCGGGGCGCGTTCCTCGCCATCAACCTCGCGTCGTTCGGGCGCGCGCTGCCCACCGTCGGCCTGGTGGTCCTGGTCTTCCTGGCCAGCGGCCTGTCGATGTGGCCGGTCTACATCGCGCTGGTCGCCCTCGCGGTCCCGTCGATCGTGACGAACACCTACGCCGGGATGACCGCCGTCGACCCTGACGTGAAGGACGCGGCACGCGGGCAGGGCATGCGCTGGCACCAGGTGCTCCTCCAGGTCGAACTGCCCCTCGCCCTCCCCCTGATCATGACCGGCCTGCGGCTCGCGCTGATCCAGGTGGTCGCCACGGCCACCATCGCGGCGTACGTGTCCTTCGGGGGCCTCGGCCGCTACGTCTTCGACGGGCTCGCCCAGCGCGACCTCGTCCAGGTGCTCGGGGGCGCGGTGCTGGTCGCCGTCGTCGCCGTCGTCCTGGACCTGGCCCTGAGCGGCCTGCAGCGCTTCCTCTTCCGCCACCGCACCCGCACCGCATAGGGGACCCCCGTGAATCGTCGTACCCTCCTCGGCGGCCTGCTCGCCGCCGCCTCCGTCCCCGCCCTCGCCGCGTGCAGCAGCGGCATCACCTCGCTCGACGGCGAGGGGTCCGCCGCCGGCGGTGGCGGCTCCAGCAAGGACGGCCTCACCATCGGCACCGCCAACTTCACCGAGAACCAGGTCCTCGGATACCTCTACGCGGCCGTCCTGGACGCGGCGGGCGTGAAGACGAAGGTCCGCCCGAACCTGGGCACCCGGGAGATCCTCATCCCGGCGCTGCGGGGCGGTGACATCGACCTGCTGCCCGAGTACCAGGGCGCCCTGCTGCACTACCTCGACCCCAAGTCGAAGGCCACCGAGGAGGGCGAGATGCAGAACGCCCTCGCCGTCGCCCTGCCCAGGGGGCTGCAGATCCTCCCGTACGGCAGGGCCGAGGACTCCGACGCGTTCGTGGTCACCCGGCAGACGGCGCGGAAGTACGGGCTCACCTCCCTCGCCGACCTCCGCGAGCAGAACGGGAAGCTCGTCATCGGCGCCTCCGCCGAGGTGAAGAAGCGCCAGGTCGGCGTGGTCGGCCTCAAGGACGTGTACGGCGTCGAGTTCAAGGAGTTCAAGTCGCTGGACTCCTCGGGGCCGCTGGTCAAGGGCGCCCTGAAGAAGGGCGACGTGGACGTGGCGAACCTCTTCACCACCGACACCGACATCCAGGCCAACGACTGGGTCGTCCTCACCGACCCGAAGAACCTCGTCCCCGGCCAGCACGTCGTGCCCCTCATCGCCGACCGCAAGGCCGACTCCACGGTCCGCAAGGCCCTCGCCCGGCTGGGCAACGTGCTCACCACCGCCCAGCTCACCGAGCTCAACCGCCAGGTCGACAAGGACAAGAAGGACCCGCAGGACGTGGCGGACGCGTACGCCCGCCGGCACGGACTGGCGAAGTGACGGCCGGCTCCCCCGCGGGGCGTCCGCCTCACCCCCCGGGGTCTCCGGGCGCCCGGTGCGGCGGGGGTGCGGCACAGTCCCGAAAGGGGGGCTAACCCCAGTGCGGTCATGGGCTCCGCTCCCTAGCGTGGAGGCCATGACCGGTATGGATGCCAGCGACACCGACCTCAAGAAGGAACTCGACGCCACCCTGCGGGCACGCAGGGAGCTGGGCGAGGAGTACGAGCCCGCGCTGGTCGACTCGTTCCTCGAGAAGGTCGAGCAGCGCCTCGACGGCACGGTGGAGCGCCGGGTGCGCCGCCACCTCGCGGAGCAGCAGATGGTGGTGGCCAGGGAGGCCCGCTCGCCCGGGTCCTCGGACTCCTGGGGGGAGCGCTTCGGCTTCGGGATCGTCTCGCTCGTCCTGGCGATCCCGCTGTCCGCCATCGGCGGCGGCGTCGCGCACCTGCCGGGCCTGATGGTCGCCTGGGCGGGCATCGTGGGAGTCAACGCGGTGCAGGCCCTGCGCCACACGCTGCCGCTGCGCCGGGACCGCGACAAGCCGTCCTCGGACTGGGAGGACTGAGCCCGGCGCCGCCGCCCGCGAAGACGGGTCCGGCGGACGCGACCGGGAGAAGGCCCGGGAAAAGGATTGTGCGCGGGGACCGCCGCACCCCCGTTGCCGGGGGGCGGGACGACGGCGGTCCCCGCGAGGGACGCGGGCCGGGTCAGGGCCGGGCTTGCGCGTCCTTGACGTCTTGGAGGTCCGGGAGCCGCTCCGGAGGTCCTTGACGCCGTTCGGTTGCCGGCCCGGGCGGGGAGCCTCCCCAGAGCTGAACGCCTGGGAGGTACCGCCCTCGCCCTGCCGACATCCACCAATGTGCCGGACGCGTGTTAAGCGGGTGCTGCGCGGACGTGACGCGCTCGTACCACTTCCGCGAAGTTCCCCGCCGCCGTCACCGGAAGATCCCCTCCGATCGGGGCACTTCAGGCGATCTCCTGCGCTCCGCGCACGGGTCTACGCGCGGAACCTCTACTGCTTGGTGCCGCCCTTGGCGAGGAACGACAGCAGGTCCTGCCGGCTGACGACCCCGGTCGGCTTGCCCTCGACCAGCACGATCGCCGCGTCCGCCGCGCCGAGCACCGACATCAGGTCCCCGACCGGCTCGCCCGAGCCGACCTGCGGCAGCGGCGCCGACATGTGCTTCTCCAGCGGGTCCTCCAGCGAGGCCCGCTTGGTGAACAGGGCGTCCAGCAGCTCCCGCTCGACCACGGAGCCCACGACCTCGGCCGCCATGACGTCCGGGTGGCCGGCGCCGGGCTTGACGATCGGCATCTGCGAGACGCCGTACTCGCGCAGCACCTCGATGGCCTCGCCGACGGTCTCGTCGGGGTGCATGTGCACCAGCGAGGGGATGGTGCCGCCGGCCTTGTCGCTCAGCACGTCGGCGACGCGGGCGCTCGGCCCGGAGTCCTCCAGGAAGCCGTAGTCGGCCATCCACTCGTCGTTGAAGATCTTGCTCAGGTAGCCGCGGCCGCTGTCGGGCAGCAGCACCACCACGACGTCGTCCGGACCGAGCCGCTCCGCGACCCGCAGCGCGGCGACGACGGCCATCCCGCAGGAGCCGCCGACCAGCAGCCCCTCCTCCTTGGCCAGGCGCCGGGTCATCTGGAACGAGTCCTTGTCGGACACGGCGACGATCTCGTCGGCGACGGTCCGGTCGTACGCGCTCGGCCAGAAGTCCTCGCCGACGCCCTCGACGAGGTACGGCCGCCCGGACCCGCCGGAGTACACGGATCCCTCGGGGTCGGCGCCCACGACCTTGACCCGGCCGTCACTGGCGTCCTTCAGGTACCGGCCGGTGCCCGAGATGGTCCCGCCGGTGCCGACGCCGGTCACGAAGTGCGTGATCTTCCCCTCCGTCTGCTCCCACAGCTCGGGGCCGGTGGAGTGATAGTGCGAGAGGGGGTTGTGCGGGTTGGAGTACTGGTCCGGCTTCCAGGCGCCCGGCGTCTCACGGACCAGCCGGTCGGAGACGTTGTAGTACGAGTCCGGGTGCTCGGGGTCCACGGCGGTGGGGCAGACGACGACCTCGGCCCCGTAGGCCCGCAGCACGTTGATCTTGTCGGTGCTGACCTTGTCGGGGCAGACGAAGATGCACTTGTAGCCCTTCTGCTGCGCCACGATGGCGAGGCCGACACCGGTGTTCCCGCTGGTCGGCTCGACGATGGTGCCGCCGGGCTTGAGTGCGCCGCTCTCCTCCGCGGCCTCGATCATGCGCAGCGCGATGCGGTCCTTCACGGACCCGCCGGGGTTGAAGTACTCAACCTTCGCGAGGACCGTCGCCTGAATGCCCGCGGTCACGTTGTTGAGCCTCACCAGCGGGGTGTTGCCGACGAGACTGATCATCGAGTCGTGGAATTGCACCGTTGTCTCCGGAGCTGTGTATCTGAGGGATGGTCCCGTCAGCCTAAGGCCCCACGTGGGACGGAGGGCCGACAGTTGCCTCCAGAAGGTGCCACGACCGCCCCCCGAGATTGGCCGACCTGCTCTACGGGGCAAGCAGTGGGTGTACGGCTACGAGGAGGTGGCGGCTACGCATGTCGAGCTTGTCGAGGGCAAGGGTGGCCCGGCGCATCGCGGCGGGTGCTGCGTACGGCGGCGGCGGGATCGGTCTGGTGGGCGCGGCCGCGGTCGGCGTCCTGCTGGCCGAGGTGCAGCTGGCGAAGCGCCATGTGGGCAACGGGAGCGCGCACGCGCCCCGCGCGGACGGCCTGTACGGACACGCGTACGCCGGTTTCGACGATCCGCCGCTGCGGCTGACCATACTCGGCGACTCCACGGCCGCCGGCCAGGGCGTGCACCGCGCCCGGCAGACCCCGGGAGCCCTGCTGGCCGCCGGTCTCGCGGCGGTGGCCGAGCGTCCGGTCGAGCTCACCAACGTCGCGCTGCCCGGCGCCCAGTCCGACGACCTCGACCGCCAGGTGGCGCTCACCCTCGCCGACCCGGCCCGGGTGCCCGACGTCTGCGTGATCATGATCGGCGCGAACGACGTCACGCACCGGATGCCGCCGACCCGCTCGGTCCGTCACCTGTCCTCCGCGGTACGGCGGCTGCGCACCGCGGGCGCCGAGGTCGTCGTCGGCACCTGTCCCGACCTCGGCACCATCGAGCCGGTCCAGCAGCCGCTGCGCTGGCTGGCCCGGCGTGCCTCCCGCCAGCTGGCGGCGGCGCAGACGATCGGAACGGTCGAGCAGGGCGGGCGCACGGTGTCGCTGGGCGACCTGCTGGGCCCCGAGTTCGAGGAGAACCCGCGGGAGCTGTTCGGCCCCGACAACTACCACCCCTCGGCGGAGGGGTACGCGACGGCCGCGATGGCGGTCCTGCCCACGGTCTGCGCCGCGCTCGGCCTGTGGCCGGCCGACGAGGAGCGTCCGGACGTCTCGCGCCGCGAGGGCTTCCTGCCGGTGGCACGGGCCGCCGCGGAGGCCGCGTCCGAGCCGGGCACGGAGGTCACGGCCGCGATGCCGACGGGGCCGCGCGGCCCCTGGGCCCTCCTCAAACGCCGTCGCCGCCGGCGCCTCCCCACCACAGACCCAGCCACGACCCCGGCCCCGTACAACTGACGGCACCGTCCCCACTCCGTCAGAGAATCGCGCTACCGCGCTCGTCCTCAATCGCCGGACGGGCTGGAACTCCTCCCCCCGGACAGGAGCTCCGGCCCATCCGGCACACGGGAGGCAGATCTCAGCCCCTCCGGCGTCTGAGGAGCGGGGCCCGGGGAGGAGCCCCGTGGCGGGAGAGGGCGAGACCCGAGCCCGGCGGCCGGCCCTGCACCGACATTCCGGCCCGGCGGACAGGAGCTCCGGCCCCTCCGGCAGGAATCCAGCCCCTCCGGCGTCTGAGGAGCGGGGTCCGGGGCGGAGCCCCGTGGCGGGAGACGGGGAACCCGAACCCGGCGGCCGGCGAGGACATTCCAGCCCCGCGAACAGGAGCCCCAGCCCCTACGGCACACGGGAGGCAGATCTCAGCCCCTCCGGCGTCTGAGGAGCGGGGTCCGGGGCGGAGCCCCGTGGCGGTGCGGACAACGACCGAGCAAAGGACGGCCCCGGCGAACGACACCCCCCGAAGGCGCCCCCGCCAGAAAAAAGCAAGCGCTTGGAAAGTGCGGCCCGAGTCACACCCCCACACCCGTGACCGCGCGGGTACGTACGGGTAACTTCCCAACCAGTCCCGCAAGCCCGCTCGCCCAGGCGCTCCGCGCCGCCCCCCCTTCCCATGGAGCCGTGATGCCCGAAGCCGTGATCGTCTCAGCCGCCCGCTCCCCGATCGGCCGCGCCTTCAAGGGCTCCCTGAAGGACCTGCGCCCCGACGACCTGACCGCCACGATCATCCAGGCGGCCCTCGCCAAGGTCCCCGAGCTGGACCCGAGGGACATCGACGACCTGATGCTGGGCTGCGGCCTGCCCGGCGGCGAGCAGGGCCACAACCTCGGCCGCATCGTCGCCGTGCAGATGGGCATGGACCACCTGCCGGGCTGCACCATCACCCGCTACTGCTCCTCCTCGCTGCAGACCTCCCGCATGGCCCTGCACGCCATCAAGGCCGGCGAGGGCGACGTCTTCATCTCGGCCGGCGTCGAGATGGTCTCCCGCAGCGTCAAGGGCAACAGCGACAGCCTCCCCGACACCCACAACCCCCTCTTCGCCGACGCCGAGGCCCGTACCGCCGCGGTCGCGCAGAGCGAGGGCGCCTCCTGGCACGACCCGCGCGAGGACGGCCTGCTGCCGGACGCGTACATTGCGATGGGCCAGACCGCCGAGAACCTGGCCCGCATCAAGGGCGTCACCCGCCAGGACATGGACGAGTTCGGCGTCCGCTCGCAGAACCTGGCCGAGGAAGCCATCAAGAACGGCTTCTGGGAGCGGGAGATCACCCCGGTCACCACCCCGGACGGCACGGTCGTCAGCAAGGACGACGGCCCCCGCGCCGGCGTCACCCTGGACGGCGTCCAGGGCCTCAAGCCGGTGTTCCGCCCCGACGGTCTGGTCACCGCCGGCAACTGCTGCCCGCTGAACGACGGCGCCGCGGCCCTCGTCATCATGAGCGACACCAAGGCCCGCGAGCTGGGCCTGACCCCGCTCGCCCGCATCGTGTCCACCGGCGTCACCGGCCTCTCCCCCGAGATCATGGGCCTCGGCCCGGTCGAGGCGTCGAAGCAGGCCCTCAAGCGCGCGGGGCTGACCGTCGGCGACATCGACCTGTTCGAGATCAACGAGGCGTTCGCCGCCCAGGTGATCCCGTCCTACCGCGACCTGGAGATCCCGCTGGAGAAGCTGAACGTGAACGGCGGCGCCATCGCCGTCGGCCACCCCTTCGGCATGACGGGCGCCCGCATCACCGGCACGCTCATCAACAGCCTCCAGTTCCACGACAAGCAGTTCGGCCTGGAGACGATGTGCGTCGGCGGCGGCCAGGGCATGGCGATGGTCATCGAGCGCCTCAGCTGACCACCGCGCCGAAAAGCGGTCACCTACTTCCTTGTGCGTGACCGCAGTTGGACGCACCGTGACCGAACCGGCCCAGAGCCCCGGAAACTTCGGGACTCTGGGCCGATTTGTGATCCAATCTCCCCCAGGATGTGACCTATCTCCCTCCGGAGGGGCCTTTTCCCAGGTCAGAGCCGTTTCACGAGTAAACACCGGGCCCAAAGTCCTGCCCCTTTCGTGACGTTACGCACTGACAGCTGGTTAGTCCGCCCTTCAAGCTGATGTAGGAAGTCGGGGGTCGACTTTGAACCGGGAGTACGTCAGTGAGCACCATGCCTCTAGCTCTGCTGCTCACCACGGCCGCAACAGCCGCCGTGGGCGTCGCCGTCCTGCGTGCCGTGCACGGGCTGCGTCGACAGGTGCGGGCCCTGCACACCGAGCTCGCCGAGAGCCGCGCCGAGGCCCTGCGCGGCCGCGTGCCCGTGGCCCGCTCCGGCGCCGACACCGAGGAGATACGCACCGCGGTCGCCGAGGCACTCGCCGAGGAGCGGGAGCGGGAGCTGGCCGAGGCGCGGGCGTTCTGGGCCGCCCAGGAGTCGCGTGACGCCTCCGACGGGCCCACGCTGCTGGGTCTGCCGGACAGCGAGCTGTTCCTGCCGCGCCAGTCGGACTTCGCCGGCCTGGAACACCTGGAGCCGGTGACCGAGCCCGGCCTGGAGGTCGACGAATTTGCCGGGGAGTCCCCGGAGCTGGCCGCGGCCCGCCGCCGCCACCCCTCGCATCCGGACTTCGTGCCGGTCCAGTCACCCGTGGTGAACGACCACGAGCGCACGGTGGCCTGCCTGGAGGAGCTCGCGGAGTCCCGTACCGAGCTGGCCGACGTCCGCCCGGGCCCGCTGGGCACCCTCGACGTCTACGTCTTCGCGGACGGTACGACCCTGTGCATGACCCCGGGCCACCGGGAGACCGCTGAGCGGCTGGCCGCGGCCCTGCGCGCGGGCCGTACCCCGGTCCTGCTGGGCGGCTCGGGCGTCTCGGGTGCCTACACCCTCACGTTCGCGTGCGGCGAGGAGAACGTCTACATCCTCGCGGACCGCGTCATCGCGTCCCTGTAGCCCGCCTCCGCGGCGGGCACCGCCCGACCCACGCGTCGGAGCCGATCGCCGGTCAGACTCCGGCGCGTTTCTGTGCCTCCTGGACGAGCGTCAGCGCCTCCGCCAGATCCGCCTCGTCCTTCAGTGCGAGTGCCAGGTCGTGTCCGGCCACGGTGATCTGGTCGGCGGCGGCGAACATGCCCACGTCGGGCATCTCCCGCGGTGTGGTCGAGGGGTCCTCCAGACGCTGGGCCCGCCGGGACAACTCCCTGGCCACCCCCAGTGCCTCGGCCGCCGCACCCCGTTGCAGGCGGCTCTGCGGGGCGGCCCGCAACCGGTCGGCGAAGTGGTCCACGGCTCGGGTCAGCGGCGTCGTATCAAGCACGCCGCGAGACTACGCGCCGCGGCGGGACTGTTGCCAACGCCCGAACGCTCAGGCACGGTGTCGTGAAGGACCGGCTTACATCCCATTGCGTCCGGAGGCGCCGATGTCCCAAGTCTTCTCCGAGGAGACCCATCGCAACCTGCTCGCCCGAATCCCGCACTGCACCGGTCGTGAAGTCTCCGACTGGCTTCGCACCGTCGACGAAGGCCCCGCCCTCTTCCGCTTCGAGGAGAAGGTCAGCTGGCTCCGCGCGGAACACGATCTCGCGTACGGCCACGCCAAGGCGATCATCCACGAGTACGACCTGAGGAGGGCCGCGCGCAAACTCCTCTGAGCGCGCACCACCGGCAACGGCACCGCAGACGACGAAGGGCCCGCGAACCGTGGTTCGCGGGCCCTTCGGTCCCGCCGGCGGACCGGCGGGACCCTGGAAGCCGTACCGCTAGTCGCTGCTGCTGAAGATGGCGACCAGCCGCAGCATCTCGAGGTAGATCCACACGAGGGTCAGGGTCAGGCCGAACGCGGCCAGCCACGCCTCCTCGCGGGGAGCGCCGTACGCGATGCCGTCCTCGATCTGCTTGAAGTCGAGGGTCAGGAAGAACGCGCCCAGGATGATCGCGATGATGCCGACGATCGCGCCGAGCGGGCCCATGCTGCGCAGTCCGCCGTCCTCGGCGACGCCGAAGGCGACCAGCAGCAGGTTGACCGCGAGGACGAGCACGAAGGCGATGGCGATGGCCATGCCGATGCGCGCGTACCGCGCCGTGACCCGGATCCAGCCCGCCCGGTAGATGAGCAGGGTGGCGCCGGAGACGGCCATGGTGCCGAGCACCGCCTGGAAGGGCGCGCCCGACCACCGGCTGTTGAACATCTCGCTGATGACCCCGAGGAAGACACCCTCGAAGGCCGCGTAGCCGATGATCAGCGCGGGCGAGGCCTTGCGCTTGAAGGACTGGACAATCGCCAGGACGAAGGCGACGATCGCGGCGCCGACCGCCAGGCCGTAGCTGGTGCTGGAGACCGGCAGCAGCGTCCAGGCCAGGATGGCGCCGACGGCTGCCGTGCCGAGCGTCATGGCCGAGCGCATGACGACGTCGTCCATCGTCATCCGGCCGGTGGTGACCGGTGCCTGCGGGGCGCCGTGCTGAAGGTCCTGCTGCGCGTAGGGGTTCTGCGCGTAGGGGTTGCCGCCCTGCTGGGCGTACGGGTTGCCCTGCGCGTACGGGTTGCCCTGCGTGCCGACAGGTGCTCCCCCGGCCTGCGGCGCGGTGTTGAAGCCCGCGTAGCCGTTGTCGCGGCTGAACCCCCGTCGCGAGAAGACCGGGTTGCTGCTCCTCATTTCACTCCTCCATGGCCACCGAGTGGGCCTTGGCTCAAGAGTAATAGGTAGGCAAAGGAAAGAACCTACTGCTTGGGGAGGATCTTTCCCTCGTCGTGGTGCGCAACACGCTACGCGGCCGGGGGATTCCCGGCACGTGAGGGGCCTCTCAGCCGAGGGGGAAGCCGGTGTACGCCTCGGCCAGGTCCGTCTCGGCGGCCGGGGACCCGGCGATCCGCCGCAGCCGGGCGAGCTGGACGCGGTCGTCGAAGGGGGTGGCGTCGGGGGCGCGGTGCAGCAGGGTCGTCATGTCGTACGAGAACCGCTCGGCCTGCCAGACGCGGCGCAGGCAGGTCTCGGAGTACGCGTCGAGCAGGTCCGCCGATCCGGTGTCCCGCTCGTGGACCAGGGCGCGGGCGAAGGTGACAACGTCGCCGACCGCGAGGTTCAGCCCCTTCGCGCCGGTGGGCGGCACGATGTGCGCCGCGTCGCCGGCCAGGAAGAGCCGCCCGTACCGCATGGGCTCGTGGACGAAGCTGCGCATCGGGGTCACCGACTTCGCCGTGACCGGGCCCCGGTCGAGCCGCCAGTCGTCACCGGTCTCCAGACGCCGCTCCAGCTCGTCCCAGACGTCCTCGTCGGACCAGGCCCCGGCGTCGGTGCCCTCCGGTACCTGGAGGTAGAGGCGCGAGACGGCCGGCGAGCGCATGCTGAGCAGGGCGAAGCCCCGGTCGTGGCGGGCGTAGACGAGCTCGTCGTGCGAGGGGGGCACGTCGGCGAGGATGCCGAGCCAGGCGTAGGGGTAGGTCCGCTCGAAGACGCGGGAGAGCGCGGCGGGGACCGCCTTGCGGGCGACGCCCCAGAAGCCGTCGCAGCCCACGACGTAGTCGCAGTGCAGGACGTCCTCGCGTCCCCCGTGGCGGAAGCGCACGCGCGGGTGCCCGCCGTCCGCGTCCTCGACGGCCAGCGCCTCGGCGCCGAAGAGCAGCGGTCCGCCCTCCTTGAGCTGGAGCGCGATGAGGTCCTTGCAGACCTCGGTCTGCGCGTACACCGTCACGGCGCTGCCGCCGGTGAGGGCGGGGAGGTCGACGCGGCGCCGGGTGCGGTCGAAGCGCAGCTCGATGCCGTCGTGCCGCAGTCCCTCGCGGTCCATGCGCTCCCCGGCGCCGGCCGCGCGCAGCACGTCGGCCGTGCCCTGCTCCAGGATCCCGGCGCGCTGGCGCTGTTCGACGTAGGCCCGGTCGCGGCTCTCCAGGACGACCGACTCGACGCCCGCCTCGTGCAGCAGTCGCGCCAGCAGCAGTCCGGCCGGTCCGGCCCCGATGATTCCGACGGTGGTCCGCATCGGCACGCCCCTTTGCGCTCGCTCTGTTCGCGTAGTGAAGATTATTTCACCAGCTGCTCAGGCGAGTCTCCGGCGTGCCGGGTCGGCTGTCAACGAGCGGCGTGGGAAGTGCCCCGGGAGAGGCCGTGCGGTCTACGGCGTCTCGGAACACGCTCTTGGCCCCATAGCGGGTGATTTCGTCCGCGTGTAAGTCGGAGGTGCCCGGAACCGGACTTGAACCGGTACGCCCGCGAGGGGCAGCGAGGTTTAAGCTCGCCGTGTCTGCATTCCACCATCCGGGCAGGCCATGGGCTCCGCATCGAGGTTCCGAGCCTATCGGGACGCGTCCCCCTAACTACGGGAGGGCGGCTCGATGTTGTCTTATTTTATTGGCGTCTGAGGGTGCATCAGCACTGGGTACGGGCCATCCGCACTTGCCAATAGCCTTTCGGGCGGCGCAGGGCCGCGTATACGGAATGACGGAATTTCACCGCCCGGGTGACGGTGTCCGCACGGTGCGCGCCTGATGACCCCTCAGGGAAGAGCGTCATACCCAGGTATGACACAGCCGCCCATGGTCCGACCGGAGTCGCGCTCGAACACCGGGACAGCGGCTGACTACACGGCGCCGGGCCGCCGTGAGGATGGACGACGTCTCCCCGAAACACCGTCGTCCCGTCAGGAGCACCCTCCCGTGACCACCACCCCCCTCGCCGCCCCGGCCACTGCGGTGGCCGCCCGCGCCACGGAACTGTCCAAGGTCTACGGACAGGGCGAGACCCAGGTGGTCGCGCTCGACCGGGTCACCGTCGACTTCCGGCAGGCCGAGTTCACGGCGATCGTGGGCCCCTCCGGGTCCGGCAAGTCCACGCTCATGCACTGCGTGGCCGGCCTGGACACCTTCAGCTCCGGCTCCGTGCGCATCGGCGAGACCGAGCTCGGCTCGCTCAAGGACAAGCAGCTCACCCGGCTGCGCCGCGACAAGATCGGCTTCATCTTCCAGGCGTTCAACCTGCTACCGACCCTGACCGCCCTGGAGAACATCACGCTCCCCATGGACATCGCGGGCCGCAAGCCGGACAAGCAGTGGCTGGACACCGTGATCGGGATGGTGGGTCTCGCCGACCGCCTCGGCCACCGGCCCTCCGAGCTCTCCGGCGGCCAGCAGCAGCGCGTCGCCGTCGCCCGCGCCCTGGCCTCCCAGCCGGACATCATCTTCGGCGACGAGCCGACCGGAAACCTCGACTCCCGGGCGGGCGCCGAGGTCCTGGGCTTCCTGCGCAACTCCGTACGCGAGCTGGGCCAGACCGTCGTCATGGTCACCCACGACCCAGTGGCCGCCGCGTACGCGGACCGGGTGGTCTTCCTCGCGGACGGGCGGATCGTGGACGAGGTGCACGGGCCGACCGCCGACGCCGTCCTGGACCGGATGAAGCAGTTCGACGCCAAGGGCCGCACGAGCTGACCCGCCCGGCGCGGGTCCACCGCCGCCGCCACCGGTCGTCGCCCGCCGCCGCGACGCCCGGATCCGCCCGCGCGGCCGACCAGAGCTTCTCCTCACCCTGGACTGAGAAAACCCATGTTCCGTACCGCCCTGCGCAACGTGTTCGCGCACAAGGCCAGACTGCTGATGACCGTGCTCGCCGTCATGCTCGGCGTCGCGTTCGTCTCCGGCACCCTGGTCTTCACCAACACCATCTCGGACGCCTACCAGAACAGCTCGGCCAAGGGCTTCGGCCACGTCGACGTCGCCGTCCGGCCGGAGGGACGGCAGAGCGAGGGCGACCGCATCGGCAAGGAGCCGAAGCTCACCCAGGCGCTGCTGGAGAAGACGGCCCGGGTGCCCGGCGCCGAGACCGCCGTCGGCGTCGTGAACGGCTTCACCGCGCTCGCCGGCAAGGACGGCGAACTGGTCGGCGACGGCTTCCAGTCGCAGGGCGGCAACTACTGGGGCAGGAAGGACCCGCGGTACCCGCTGGCGAGCGGCCGAGCTCCGCACGGCGAGGACGAGGTCGCCATCGACGCCGAGACCGCGCGCCGCACCGGGTACCGCGTCGGCGACACCGTGCGGCTCTCCGTGGACGGGCCGGTCCTGAAGCCCACCGTCACCGGCGTCTTCACCACCGACGACGGCAACGTCGCGGCGGGTGGCAGCCTCGCCCTGTTCGACACCGCCACCGCGCAGCGGCTCTTCGGCGAACCCGGCACCTTCGACGAGATCGACGTGACGGCCGCACCCGGCACCAGCCAGACCGCGCTGCGCAGCGCGCTCGACGAGGTCGTGCCGAAGGACGTCGCCTCCACCACCACCGGCAAGCGGCTCGCCGACGACCAGGCCACCCGGATCTCCTCCCAGATGAGCGGGATGAAGACGGGCCTGCTGGTGTTCGCCGGCATCGCCCTGTTCGTCGGCACGTTCATCATCGCCAACACCTTCACCATGCTGGTCGCCCAGCGCACCAAGGAACTGGCCCTGCTGCGGGCGGTCGGCGCCTCCCGCCGGCAGATCACCCGCTCGGTGCTGCTGGAGGCGTTCCTGGTCGGCGCCGTCGCGGCCGTCACCGGGCTCGCCGCGGGCGTCGGCATCGGAGCCGGGATGCGCTCCCTGATGGGCACGCTCGGCGCCACCGTCCCCGACGGCCCGCTGGTCGTCACGCCGGGCACGGTCCTCACGGCGCTCGCAGTCGGCATCCTGATCACCATGCTCGCCGCGTGGCTGCCGGGCCGCCGGGCGGCGAGGATCCCGCCGGTCGCCGCGATGAGCAGCGTGCACGCCAAGGCGACCACCAAGTCCCTCGTCCTGCGCAACACCCTCGGCGCCCTCTTCTCGGCGGCGGGCGTCGCGGTGGTCCTGTACGCCACGACCATGGACGGCTCCGACGGCCAGGCCCCGATGGGTCTCGGCGCGGTCCTGCTGATCATCGGCGTCTTCGTCCTGACACCGCTGCTGTCCCGACCGCTGATCGCCGCGGCGGCGCCCGTGCTGCGCGTGTTCGGGGTGTCCGGCAAGCTGGCCCGGCAGAACTCCCTGCGCAACCCGCGCCGCACCGCCGGCACCGCGTCGGCGCTGATGATCGGCCTGACCCTGATCACCGGCATGACGGTGATGGCGGGCAGTCTGCAGAAGTCGATCGACAGGATGGCGGGCTCCGCGATCCGGGCGGACTACGTGGTGTCGATGGCGAACGGCAACAGCCTCTCGCCGGACGTGGAGAAGAAGCTCGCCGCGACCGACGGCGTCACCGCCACCAGCCCGCTGCGCAACGCGCTCTCGCGCGTCGACGGCAGGACCGAGAACCTGACCGGAGTCGACGGCCGGTCCATCGCGGACCTCACCGACCTCCCCGTCGAGGACGGCACCTTCGAGGTCGGCGGCACCCGGGTCGTCGTCGACGACAGCACCGCCGAGTCCCATCACTGGACGGCCGGCTCGCACTTCACGGTCTCCTACGAGGGCGGGGCGCGCCAACGCCTCACCGTCGCCGGGGTCTACACGGGCAACGACCTCTTCCAGGGCGTGATGGTGGACACCGCCACGCTCGCGGCGCACCAGGACGACCCGACGGACATGCAGGTCATGCTGAAGACGTCCGGCGGGGCCTCGGGCGCGGCGAAGGACCGGCTGGAGGCGGCGCTCGGGGACAACCCGGCCGTCCTGGTGCAGGACAAGAAGGACATCTCCGAGGACATCGCGCAGATGTTCACGCTGATGCTGAACATGCTCTACGGGCTGCTCGCCATGGCGGTGATCGTCGCGGTCCTCGGGGTCGTCAACACCCTGGCCATGTCGGTCTTCGAGCGCTCGCAGGAGATCGGGATGCTGCGCGCGATCGGCCTCGACCGCAAGGGCGTCAAGCGGATGGTGCGGCTGGAGTCGCTGGTCATCTCGCTGTTCGGCGGTGTGCTGGGCATCGGTCTGGGCGTCTTCTTCGGCTGGGCGGCCGGTGAACTGCTGGGCACCAGGATGGCGACGTACGAACTGGTGCTGCCCTGGGTCCGGATGGGCGTGTTCCTGCTGCTGGCCGCCGTGGTCGGCGTCCTGGCCGCGCTGTGGCCGGCGCGCCGGGCGGCCCGGCTGAACATGCTGACGGCCATCAAGTCCGAGTAGCCGTAGGGCGGTGGGGGCCCCCCCCGGGCCCCGCCGGGGGCCCCCCCCCCGCGCCCCCCCCCCCGCCGGCCCGGGGGGGCCCGGGGGGGCCCCCCCCGCCGGGCGGCGGGGGCGGGGGGGGGGGGGGGGGCCCGCGCGGGGCGGGGCGCGGGGGGCCGCCCGTTTCAAGTTGCGCCCCCCCCCCCCCGGGGGCGCCCCGGGGGGGGGGGGCCCCCCCCCCCCCCCGGGGGGGCCCCCCACCGCCGTACGCCGCCTCCGCTACGGCCGGGTCTTCCAGGTGCGGGCCCGCAGCGGCATGCCGGAGGTGCCGGGCTCGGGGGTGCGGACCGCCAGGACCTGGTTGACGCCGATGCGGTTGCGCTCGAAGGCGAGGGCGCTGGCCGCCATGTAGAGCCGCCAGACGCGGGCCCGCCCCGGGCTGGTGAGCCGCACCGCCCGCACCCACTGCGCCTCCAGGTTGGCGACCCACCGGCGCAGGGTGAGGGCGTAGTGCTCGCGCAGGGACTCGACGTCGCGGACCTCGAACCCGGCCCGCTCCAGCTGCGTCACGGTGGTGCCGACGGGGGCGAGCTCGCCGTCCGGGAAGACGTAGGCGTCGATGAACCGGTCGACGCTGTACGCCGACTCGTCCGTCTGCGGGCGGCGGGCGATCTGGTGGTTCAGCAGCCGTCCGCCCGGCTTGAGCAGGGCGTGCAGCACCCGGGCGTACTCCAGGTAGCGCTCGCTCCCGACGTGCTCGGCCATGCCGATGGAGGAGACGGCGTCGTACGGGCCGTCGGTGACGTCCCGGTAGTCCTGCACCCGGATCTCGACCCGGTCGGTCAGCCCTTCCTCCGCGACGCGCTTGCGGGCGTAAGCGGCCTGCTCCTGCGACAGCGTGACGCCGACGACGCTCACCCCGTACTCCCGGGCGGCGTGGACGGCCATCGAGCCCCAGCCGCAGCCGACGTCCAGGAGCCGCATGCCCGGCCGCAGGTCCAGCTTGCGGCAGACCAGGTCGAGCTTGTCGCGCTGGGCGCCCTCCAGGGTGCCGTCGTCCTCCCAGTAGGCGCAGGAGTACACCATGGACGGGCCGAGGACGATCTCGTAGAAGTCGTTGCCCACGTCGTAGTGGTGGCTGATGGCGCGCTTGTCGGTGCGTCTGGTGTGCAGGTGGCGGCGCCCGCGGACCTCCTCGGGAGGCGGCGCGGGCGGTCCGGCGGGGCCGCCCATCCGCAGCAGGCCCCGGACGGCCGCGCGCGCGTCGGGGTCGCGCAGCGCCTCGCCGAGTCCCCTGGCCCCCTCACCGCGCTCCCACACGAGTCCGGCCATCACCTCCAGGACCGCGTAGAGGTCTCCCTCCACCGTGAGGTCCCCGGCGACCCAGGCCCGCGCGAGCCCGAGCTCCCCCGGTTTCCAGATCAGCCGGCGCAGCGCGCGGCGGTTCCTGATCACGAGGACGGGCCCGCCGGGCGGCCCCGCCTCCGAACCGTCCCAGGCGCGGATGCGAACCGGGAGCGGGGCTCCCAGCAACTGCTCGAAAAGGCTGTTCAGCCGCAGCGCGGCGTCGGGCATGGCCACACCTCCGTGACAACGGATCCCGGAACGTCCAACACCACGTAAACACCAACCGTCCCCGCTCGCAGTCCCTCACCCGCGTCACGGATCGGCAAAACAGATGTACGCACCATGCTTTGGGGCCGGGGCCGCGCGAACGGCGGGCGCTCGAGGGGCCTTTCGCCCCACCGCGCCCGGGAACGCCGAAGGGGCCTCCCGCACCACGGATGGCGGGAGGCCCCTTCGGGACGTTCAGCGACCGGAGGTCAGGAGGCCTTGGCCTTCTCCTCGGTCTTCGCCGGCGGAAGCTGGGCCTCCGCGGCCTGCGCGACGGCGGGTGCCGGCTTGGCGGCCTCGTAGAACTCCTCGCGCGGAGTCTCGATGGCGCCGAGCGAGACGACCTCGCGCTTGAGGAACATCGCAAGCGTCCAGTCCGCGAAGACGCGGATCTTGCGGTTCCAGGTCGGCATCGCCAGACCGTGGTAGCCGCGGTGCATGTACCACGCGAGACGGCCCTTGAGCTTGATCTTCATCTTGCCCATGACGATCATCGCGACGCCCTTGTGGAGGCCGAGACCCGCGACCGCGCCCTTGTTGGAGTGCGCGTACGTCTTCTGCGGGAAGCCCCGCATACCGGAGATCACGTTGTCGCCGAGGACCTTCGCCTGACGCAGCGCGTGCTGGGCGTTCGGCGGGCACCAGGCGTTCTCCACGCCGGCCTTGCGGGCCGCGACGTCCGGCACCTGGGCGTTGTCGCCCGCGGCCCAGATGTAGTCCGTGCCCTGCACCTGGAGGGTGGGCTGGGTGTCCACGTGGCCGCGCGGGCCGAGCGGCAGACCGAAGCGGGAGAGGACCGGGTTCGGCTTGACGCCGGCCGTCCACACGATGGTGCTGGAGTCGACCTCCAGGCCGTTCTTCAGGACCACGTGACCGTCGACGCAGGAGTCCATCGAGGTCGAGAGGTAGACCTCGACCCCGCGGCTCTCCAGGTGCTCCTTGCCGTACGCGCCGAGCTTGGGGCCGACCTCGGGGAGGATCTTGTCCGCGGCGTCGACGAGGATGAAGCGCATGTCCTCGCGGGACACGTTGTTGTAGTACTTGGCCGCGTCACGGGCCATGTCCTCGACCTCGCCGATGGTCTCGGCGCCCGCGAAGCCACCGCCCACGAAGACGAAGGTCAACGCCTTGCGGCGGACGTCCTCGTCGGTCGTGGAGTCGGCCTTGTCGAGCTGCTCGAGGACGTGGTTGCGCAGGCCGATGGCCTCCTCGATGCCCTTCATGCCGATGCCCTGCTCGGCGAGGCCGGGGATCGGGAAGGTGCGGGAGACCGCGCCCATCGCGATGACGAGGTAGTCGAAGGGCAGCTCGTACGCCTCGCCGACGAGGGGCGCGACCGTGGCGACCTTGCGGTCCTGGTCGATGGTGGTGACCCGGCCGGTGAGGACTTCCGCCTTCGGCAGGACGCGTCGCAGCGGGACGACGACGTGCCGAGGGGAGATGCTGCCGGCGGCGGCTTCGGGGAGGAAGGGCTGGTAGGTCATGTACGACCGGGGGTCGACGACCGTGACGGTCGCCTCTCCGTAGCGCATCTTCTTGAGAATGCGCCGAGCTGCGTACAGGCCTACGTACCCACCGCCTACTACGAGGATCCTGGGACGCTCCGTGGTGCTCATGCCATCGAGTATCCACCCGCTTCTGGGGGGTCGCTCGTGCGCCCCTTCACAAGCATGGGTGAGGCCTCTGCTACACTGCGCGGCTCACGTGACCCAGGTCATGCCGGATCGAGGGAACCACTGTCCACCGTTGACCGTTGTCAACACCGCGTGAGCTGCCACTCCGGGCCTTCGGACCCTCTGGACCAGCCCCTCGCCTCACATGCCGGCAACACCCCTGAAACGCTCCCGTGAGCACCCCTACCGGGCTGGTGAGCCCCCCGGAAGGGCCCATCGGGCCGAATCCGCGCCCATCGGGACCGATTCTCTTGTGAAGAACTTCACGAACTTTCCCGACGGCACGTCACGGCGGGGGTTCCCGGAGCCCTCTCGGCACGCTCATACGTTATCCGACCTGCTCAAGAGAGGCTACCGGCGAGTAGTAAAGACTCCCTCACCGGCGACCCCACCGCACTGCGAGGACACCGCCTCAGGCGACGGACCAGGCGATGCCGTCGAGGATGTCGTGCTCGCTCACCACGACCTCGTCCGCGCCCACGCGCTCCATGATCGCGAGCAGCACCAGCGCGCCCGCCCCGATGACGTCGACCCGTCCCGGGTGCATCGAGGGGATCGCCGCGCGCTCGGCGTGCGTCGAGGACAGCAGCCGCTCCGTGATCTCCCGGACGCGGTCGCGGGAGATCCGGGAGTGGTGGATCGCCGCCGAGTCGTACTCGGGGAGGTCCTGCGCGATCGCCGAGACGGTGGTGACCGAACCGGCCAGGCCCACCAGGGTGCGCGCCTCGTCCAGCGGGACCGTCCGCGCGGCCAGGTCGAGCGCGGCCTCGATGTCCGCCCGGATCGCGTCGATCTGAGCGGGCGTCGGCGGATCGGTGACGGTGCCGTCGTGCACGAGGTGCCGCTCGGTCATCCGTACGCAGCCGATGTCCACGGAACGGGCGGCGCGTACGTGGTCCTCGCCGACGACCAGCTCCGTGGACCCGCCGCCGATGTCCACCACCAGGTACGGCTTCGCCAGGTCGTCGCGCCCGGTCAGCTCCTTCGTCGCCCCGGTGAAGGAGAACTCGGCCTCCTGGTCACCGGTGATGACCTCCGGCTCGACCCCGAGGATGTCCAGGACCCCCCGGACGAACTCGTCGCGGTTCTCGGCGTCGCGCGAGGCGGACGTCGCCACGAAGCGCAGGTGTTCCGCGCCGTGCTCCTTGATGACGGCCGCGTACTCGCGGCAGGCCGCGAAGGTCCGCTCCAGCGCCTCGGGGGCGAGGCGCCCCGTCCGGTCGACACCCTGGCCGAGCCGGACGATGGTCATCCGCCGGTCCAAGTCGACGAGTTCACCCGTCGCCGGGTCCGCGTCCGCGACGAGCAGACGGATCGAGTTGGTACCGCAGTCGATGGCGGCGACCCTGGTCATGCGTTCGGTCTCCTGTCGTCATGGGTTCCCCCGGGGCCCGGATCTCACCACGAGGAGAGAGGGCTTTGATCTCACCGCGGGGGAGAGAGCGCCTTGCTCTCGCCGTGCGGGAGAGAGCGCTTTGATCTCGCCGTGCGGGAGAGATTTCAGCCCGTCCGGCGTTTGAGGACGAGGCCGTCCAGGCCGAACCCGCTTCCCCCGGGTGACCGGCTTCTCGCCGCGAGGGAGAGATTCTCAGCCCGTCCGGCGTGTGGGGACAAGTCCGTCCGGTCAGAAGCGGGTTCCCCCGGGCGGCCCGGATCTCGCCGCGAGGGAGAGATTCTCAGCCCGTCCGGTGTTTGAGGACGAGGCCGTCCAGGCCGATGCGGGGGTCCGGGGGCGGCAGCCCCCGGCAACGGCGCCCACAGGGACGGTCACCCCTCGGGAGAGTCGGCCCCGGCGACGGGGACCACGCACGTTCCCTTGCGCCACCACTCCGGCAGCATGG
>NZ_JBIAJQ010000018.1:0-103726 GCF_042872045.1 Streptomyces sp. NPDC005496 | reverse complement strand
GCACATCTGCGGCGTTGTCGTCGGTCGCCGAAGCTCCGCTTCGACTCCCTCCTCCGCCTTGCAGCTGCACGCACCAGACCCCGCTCGGGCCGGCCGGGACGAACCGTCCGTCACGGCCGACCTGATCCAAACGACAGGCCCTAGGTCAGTCCTCCTCCGTCGCGCCCGTCGTCGCCGTAGCCGTCCCGCCCGCACCCGCCGGACGCCATCCCCGCGCGCGGGCCCGGGGAACGGCGTACGCGGCCCACAGCAGGGCCAGGACACCGCCGGTGCCGACGAGGACGAAGAGCGTGGCGCGGTCCGTGGCGCGGTCGGCGGACGAGGTGTCGCGGACACTCACGGGAACCGCGGTCCGCCCGGTGCCCGCCGATCTGCCGGTGTCGCCGAGGACCGTGGTGACGGCCGCGTAGGGGTCGAGCTGGGGGATGTCGGCGGGATAGGCGGTCGCGGTCAGGCGGCGTGCCACGGCGGCCGGCGAGTCGCCGGGGCGGGTGGCACGCACCGCGGCGGCGGCCCCTGCGGCGTAGGCCGTGGCGACCGAGGCACCGGCGCCGAGGTAGTGGCCGTCACCGCGCGGACCGCCGGAGACGACCCCGGCGCCCGGTGCGGCCAGGTCGATCCCGCTGGTGGGCAGCGCCTTCTCCGGGCGCCCGCCGCCGGGAAGCATGTCGGCGACCGACAGGACGCCGGGCTCGCCGGCCGGCCAGTAGGTGCGGGCCGGGATGTCGTCGGTGCCGCCGCGCGGCGGGTCCGGGGTGGCCGCGGCGACCACCACCGCGCCCTTCTCACGGGCCTCGGCGACCGCCCGGCTCAACTCCGCGTCACGGCGCGGCAGTGCCACCGCGACCGCGATCACCCCGGCTCCCGCCTCGGTCGCCTCGCGCACCGCCGCCGTGACCAGGCCGGCGCTCGCCCGGCCGCGTGTGTCGGTACCGCGCAGGGCGAGGATCCTCGCTCTCGGGGCGACCCCGGTCAGCGGCGCGGCGCCCTCGCCGGTGCCCGCGATCAGCCCGGCCAGGAAGGTGCCGTGTCCGACACAGTCCTCGGCCGCGGTGCCCGGGGCGGTGACGCGGCCTTCGAGTCCGGCGGCGTCGGGATCGACGCCGGTGTCGATGAGGGCGACGGTCACACCGGCGCCGGTGCTGTTTCCGTGCAGCCGGTCCAGGTCGAGGCGCTGGCGGGACCAGTCCTGCTTCTCCGCCTTCTCGCGGGAGGCGGGTGTGCAGTTCGCGGCCTCGGAGTCGGCGGCGAGCGCGGAGGGCATGCCGGGTAGCTCCTGGCCCTTCTTCCCGTCGGCCGACGGCGGCCGGGACGGGGGCGCCGCCAGGGCGGGACCGGCCGCGGGCAGCACCAGCGCGGCGGCGAGGCCCGTGCAGGACAGCAGGCGGGCGACCCCGCGGGTGGACGTTCTCACCGGGGGGCCGCCTTCGGTGCCGCGGACACGATGTCCTCGGGGAGCAGGATGCGCAGGTCGTCGAGGGTGGGCGCGGACAGTGAACTGAGCCGCCCCGCCTGGCGGGTGACCATCGACTCGACCACCTGGCGGGCCAGCCGGGCGTTGCCGAAGGAGCGGTCCCGGGGCAGCGAGTCGAAGTACTCCTTGAGCAGCGGGCCGGTGCCGGGTCCGCACTCGTACCCCATGGCCGCCGCCTGGGAGCGCACGATGGTGACGAGTTCCTCGGAGGAGTAGTCGGCGAAGCCGATCCGGCGCGGGAAGCGGGAGGACAGGCCGGGGTTGGAGGCGAGGAAGCGCTCCATCTCGTCGGTGTATCCGGCGACGATGACGACCACTTCGTCGCGGTGGTCCTCCATCAGCTTCAGCAGGGTGTCCACCGCCTCCTGGCCGAAGTCGGCGCCGCCGCCGCGCGGGGTGAGGGTGTACGCCTCGTCGATGAACAGCACGCCGCCACGGGCCCGTTCGAAGACCTCGCGGGTGAGCTGGGCGGTGTGGCCGATGTAACGGCCGACCAGGTCGGCGCGGGCCGCCTCGACCAGCTGCCCCCGGTCCAGGATGCCCAGCTGGCTCAGGATCTCCCCGTACAGCCGCGCGACGGTGGTCTTGCCCGTGCCGGGCGGCCCGGTGAAGACCAGGTGGTTGCTGAGCGAGGGCACCGGCAGCCCCGCCGCGGCGCGGTGGCGGGCGGTGGTGATGAGGTTGACCAGGTCCGCGACCTCGCGCTTCACCTCGGCCAGGCCGATCATGTCGCCGAGGCGGGTCAGCGGGTCGTCGGCCGGGGCGGTGGTCCGGGTCGCCTGTGCGGCGGCGGTGGCGGAGACGTCCTCCGGCAGGAGCAGCCGCAGATCGTGCTCGCCGACCTGTGGCAGCGAGGCGAGCCGGACCGCCTGTCTGTCCACCATCTCCTCGAACACCCCGCGCGCGGCACGGCCGTTGCCGAACCCGCTGTCGCGCGGCATGGCCTCGAAGTGCGCGGCGAGCGCGGCCGCGGTGCCCTCGCCCAGCTCGTACTGGTGCTGGGCGCACATGTTCTCCATGATCGCGACCAGTTCGGGCACCGAGTAGTTCTCGAACTCCACGGTCCGCGAGAAGCGGGAGGCCAGACCGGGGTTGGAGCCCAGGAACGACTCCATCTCACGGGAGTACCCGGCCGCGACCACCACCACGTCGTCGCGGTGGTCCTCCATCAGCTTCAGCAGGGTGTCCACCGCCTCGCGGCCGAAGTCGGCGCCGCCGTTGCCGCTGTCCGAGGCGAGGGTGTACGCCTCGTCGATGAACAGCACACCGCCGAGCGCCCGTTGGAAGGTCTCGGTGGTCTTGATCGCGGTGCCGCCGACGACCTGCGCGACGAGGTCGGCGCGGGAGACCTCGACCAGGTGTCCGCTGCGCAGCGAGCCCAGTTCGGCGAGGATCGCCCCGTACAGGCGGGCCACCGTGGTCTTTCCGGTGCCGGGCGGACCGGCGAAGATCAGGTGCCGGCTCATCGGCGGTGCGGACATGCCGAGTTGTTCGCGGCGCTGGGCGAGCTGGGTCAGGTTGACCAGGGTGCGCACCTGCTGCTTGACGTTCTCCAGGCCGATCAGCGCGTTGAGGGCGCCGAGCGGGCCGTCCGCGCGGTCGGGCGGGGGCGCGTCCGCGGCGCCGGAGCCGGCCGGGTCGGTGTTCTCGGCGCTGCCGGAGCCCCAGGCGTCGCGCTTGCCGTTGCCGGTGCTGTTCAGGCCGTCCACGGCCAGCCGTTCGCCGGGGGCGGTCTGCACCAGGCCCCCGCCCTCGTTCTCCCGGGCGAGGCAGTTCACCAGGGAGACCGGCGCGGTGGACTCCACGCGGAAGCCGTCCTGGGCGCCGCCGGAGACCTCGCAGCCGCTGAGGGAGGCGAGCGCGCCCTCACGGAGCAGGAAGCCGTGCCCCCTCGCGGCGTGCACGGAGGTGCGGTTTGCGGTCAGTTCACCGCCCGCGGCGACGACCACGCCCTCCTCGCCGGATATCTCGACGCGGAAGTCGCGCACGGTGACGTTGCCGCCGTCCTCCACGACCAGCCCGCTGGTGGCCGTGTCCGAGACACCGCCGCCGGCCAGGTAGAGCGTGCTGCCGGAGGCCGCGCGGACGCCGGCGCCCTTCGGCCGGACGACCTCGCAGTCCTCGATCCGGCCGCGGGCGTCCTTGGCGGCCGAGATGCCGTCACCGGCGGGTTCGACCAGACGGGCCCGGCGCAGCAGCGGGTTGGCGCCGCCGCGCACCGCGACGGCGGGCGAGCCGCCGATCACTTCGAGGCGGTCCAGTTCCGCCGCCGAGTCCTCTTCCAGGAGGAGCCCGGTCTGCTCGCAGTCGCGGACCGTCAGGCCGGTGAGGGCCGGGGAGGCGGCCCCGGCGACCCGCAGCGCCGCCCCCTGCGCGCCGTCCACCCAGCAGTCCTCGAAGGTGCCGCGCGCCCGGTCGGTGACCAGTACCCCGTGCCCGCGGGTGCGCGAGACGCGGCAGCGGCGCAGCACCGGGTCGGTGCCCCGGGCCAGCGTGATGCCGTTCCCGGACGCGCCGGTGACGCGGACGTCCTCCAGCGTCGTACGGCCCGTGCTGCTCAGGTGCACGCCGGTGCTGGTGTCGTGCACCACGGTGCGGACCACCGAGAGGGAGCAGTTCCCCTCCAGGGCGATGGACGGCTTGTCGGTGGAGGAGATGTCGCAGTCCTCGACCGTGCCGCGGGCGTCGTCGTTGGCGAGCAGCCCGTTGCCGCGGGCGTCGCGCACGGTGCAGCCCCGGATGCGGGCCTCGCCCTGCTCCGCGAGGACCAGGCCGCTGGTGCCCAGGTGCTCGAAGGTGCAGGACTCCACGGTGGTGGGCGTGGTCGAGGTGACGACGATGCCGGCGCCCTGCGCGTTGCTGACCCGGCACTCCCGCAGCGCGAGGGAGCCCGTTCCGCCGGCCAGCATCGCGGTCCAGGCGGCTCCGACGATCTCGCAGCCGTCGAGCGCGGCCTGTCCGCGCCGCACGTCCACGGCGGGCAGTTCGGCGTCGCCGCCGCGCAGCGTCAGCTCGGAGAGCATCACGGCGTCGGCGCGCAGCGCGATGACGCTGCCCGAGCGCGGCCGGATCTCGACCGTTCCCCGCCCTTCGGCGGCGGTGAGGGTGACCCTGGTGTTGATCACCAGGTTCTCCGCGTACGTGCCGGGCCGGACGCTGATGAGTGCGCCGGTCCGGGCAGCCGCGAGTGCCTCACCGATGGTCCGGTAGCGGTCCCGGTCTCCCGGGCCGACCGACAGTACCTGGCGCGACACGCACCAACCTCCTTGCCACGGGGGCGTCTTCAGTGAACGTCCCCCTCTTCGGGGGCGTGTGCCGGCGAGCCGACGGTGCCATCATGCCCCGCCCGCGGGACGGACGGACATCGGGAGTGCGCTCCCGCCGGACGGGCGCGCGGTCAGACGCTCCACTTCTGGTTGTCGGTCCCGGCGCAGCTCCACAGCTGCAGTTGGGCCCCGTTCCCCCTGTTGTTGTCCCTGATGTCGACGCACTTGCCTACGACGGTGTTGACCAGGTCGTGGCTGGCGTTGAGTACGAACTTCTGAGCGTTGTTGTCGCTGCACCAGGCGATCTGGATGGGCGTGCCGTCGTTGTAGTTCGCGCCGGCCACGTCCAGGCAGAGGCCGCCCTTGGTGCGGACGGTGCCGTCGGACGCGAACCGCCATTTCTGCGCGTCGCTGCCGTTGCAGTCCCACACGACCAGCTGCTTGCCGTCCGAGAAGTCACTGCCCGGTACGTCTACGCAGCGTCCCGAGAGGTGGCTGCGCAGGGTGACGGGAGCGCCGAGGGTGACACCCGAACCGGCCTTCGCGGGCTGGTCCTTGCCGCTGTCGGCGCTCGTCCCGCCGTCCCGCTTCTTCGGCTGTTCCTTGTCGCCGGTGTCCTTCGAGCCGCCGCGCTCCGGAGCCTTGGCGGCGGGGGACGCGGAACTCCCCTTCTTCGGCTTCTTCTTGTCGCCGAAGTCCTTCGCGTCGGCGTCCGGGGACCGGGTGCCGGGGGTGGCGGCGGCGAACTCGCCCGGTGCCTCCTGGGCGTCGCCGCCGAGGACGGTTCCCGCCGACGCGGGTCCCTTGCGGTCCTTGTCGTCGTTTCCGCCGAGCATCAGCAGGGGCGCCGACACGAGCAGCGCGCCCGCGACGGCCGCTCCGGCCAGTACCGCCCTGCCCGGCCGTCCCACGGGCCGGGCCTCCTGCTGCGGCCGGTCGATCGCGGTCGCGGTCATCGTCCGTACGAGCGCGGGCAGCCGGCTCTTGGCCGCCGCGGCGGCGCCGGGGTCGCTCTCGGCGTCGGGCTCCGCGGTCCGGTCCGGGGCGGTCGTCCCCTCGGCCTCGGCGTTCTCCGTACGGGCGTCGGGGTCCGCCTCGGCCGTCGTGGGCTCTGAAGCGGCCCCGGATTCGGCGGAGTTCGCGCTGGACGTGCCCTTGCCTTCGGCTGCCGCGGCCGTCGTCTCGGCCGGCTCGCCGCCGGGCTCGGAGGCGGCCCCGGCTTCTCCGGTCCGCGTGGTGGCCGTGCCGCGTTCGGTGGAGGCCGCGACGGCGGTCTCCACCGGGTCCGTGCCGGGTTCGGGGGCGTCGGCGGCGACCGTGGTCACGGCCGTCTCCTCGCCGTCCGCTCCGGACGCGGCACTCGGGGAGGTGGGGGGTTGCTGTGCCGGACGTGTCACGTGGTGGTCCTCCCTGTGGCGTGGGGCCAGGGTCGAGCGGAGTCGTCGTCGACGGGTAAGGCGCTGGGGCCGTCGGCGCCGGACGGGCGGCCGTCCGCGTCGACGACGGCGCCGGTTGCGGGTGCTGCCTCGGTGCCCGGCACACGTACGGGATCGAGAAGGCTGTCCGCCGGTACGAGCAGGGGTGCCGCGGCCCCGGGGTTGGCGAGCAGACGGGTGCCGGAACCGTTCAGTGAACGGGCCAGGTCCCTGGCGGGCAGGGTGCCGTGCCGAAGTGCCGGGGACATGAACGCGTGGACCGGTGAGGTGAACAACAGCACCACCGGCGTACCGTCCTGGCCTGCGGCCGTGAGCGGGCGGCCGTCCGCCCCGCTCACCACGCTGACCTCTGCGTCCGCGAGCGCCGCGATCGCCTCGTCCACGGTCCCGTAGCCGGTGGCGGCGCGCTGGGCCGCCGCGTCCACGGGGTCGGAGGGTTCGGGCCAGCCGAGGACGCGGGCCGAGGGCCGGTAGGCGGGGTTGGCCCGGTAGTCGCCTACTCCGCCGCTCTCGTCCGACTGCCACTCCCCCAGCACGGCCCACTCCGGCGGGGTCCGCTCCTCGGTCCACTCCGGGTCGACCACGCCGATCCAGTGTCCCGGGGCCCGGCGGGCGGCGTCGCGCACGGCCTCGGGTATCTCGGGCGCGTCGGTGCTCTCGCCGGTCTCGGGGGCGGCGGCCACGGGCGACTCGGGGGCGGTGGGGCCGGCCTCGTCGGGCACCGCGGACGGGGCGTCATGCCTGCCCTCTTGCCTTTCTCCGGGCCGCATCTTCACCTGAACTCTTCGGTCCGTACGGGTTCCTGGGTGCCGCACCGGATGCGCGCACGCCGACACTGATCAGATCGGGGAGCCAACAGGATGCCACACACGCCCCTTCCGTGTGCGCCGAGGACGGGCCCGTATGGGGTCTCTCACGTGCCCGTTCTCTGCCCGTTCGGAGAACTTTCCGGGAGCAGTGAGGCGTGGCGGGACAAAGCGGCGTGGCGTACGGGACGGCCGGTGCTGCTGTCGCTCTTGTGACGGGCTAAGTTGGATACGCCATCGGGCCCGTCGAACGTACGACTGCCTTCCGCCCGGGCGTCCAAGCCAGGGGCGCACGAGGGGACTTCGCGGTTCGCTGGGCCTCGGACCGGCCGCGGCCGCCACCGTGGACGGACAGGCGGGCCCGGCGCACCGCACCGGGCCGAACTGGCGCATCTCGACGAGCACTTGACCAACGCCCGCCGAGCCGACCGGTGTTCACCGGCCCGCCCGCCGCGCGGGTCCGTGCCCCTCACCGACAGCTCCGCCACCGAGGAGGAGTACCGCATGTCCCCCACGCCCCAGACCCCCGGCGCGAACGCGGAGGCGGCCGCCGCCCGCGCGGCGGAGGCAGGGTCCACGCCCCCGTCTTCGCCTCCGTCCCCGGCGCCGGACGAGCAGGCCCCGAGCGTGGCCGCCGCCCCCGAGGCGGAGTCCGGAAGCAGCCCGGAGACCGAGGAGACCGCCGCGGAGCCGGCGCCCCCGGCCGCCCCCGCACCGCAGGCTCCCCCGGCCGCCGCCGAGCCCGCCGAGGAGCCCGAGGAGGGCACCGCCACGGCGGTGGCCGTCGCGGCCACGCCTCCGAACGTCAAGTCCGAGACGGGCGTCGGCACCGGGCGTCCCCGCAAGCCGGTCCTGGCGGGTGCCGCGATCGCCGGCGCCGTCCTGGTGGCCATACCCCTGCTGCTGGCCGGCAGCGCGGACGACGAGCGTCCCGGCTCGGCCAAGGGGCTGGCCGCGGGCTCCGACACGGTCCTGAACGCCAGCTCGGCCCCCGCCGCGCTCGACGACTACGTGGCCGAGAAGCCCAGCGTGTCGCCGGGCAGGAAGAAGCCGAAGAAGAGCGAGGCCCCCAAGGTCGCCGTCGCCCCGCCCGCGCCCTCGCCGTCGCCGTCGCCGAAGCCGAGCAAGTCGCCCGAGAAGAAGCCGAAGGCCGAGACCAAGCCCAAGGCGGACCCGAAGCCGAACTGGGGCACCAAGACCGTCTACGCGACCAGCGTCCTGCGGGTCGGGCAGTCCTGGTCCACCAACCGCATCCGCATGATCATGCAGACCGACGGCAACCTCGTCGTCTACAACGAGCACGACAAGGCCATCTGGGCGTCCATGACGTTCGGGCCCGACCACCGGGCGATCTTCCAGCAGGACGGCAACCTCGTCATCCACAACGCCGACGACCGTCCCATCTGGGCCTCCCGCAGCCACGGCCACGAGAACGCCCAGCTCGTCCTGCGCGCGGACGGCAAGGTGGTCGTCCTGCACAACGGCGGGGTGGT
The DNA here is from genome assembly GCF_042872045.1 of Streptomyces sp. NPDC005496. NCBI lineage: Bacteria > Bacillati > Actinomycetota > Actinomycetes > Kitasatosporales > Streptomycetaceae > Streptomyces > Streptomyces sp. NPDC005496. The sequence continues at coordinate 95,251 of NZ_JBIAJQ010000018.1, read as the reverse complement.
CTGGTCGACCTGACGCGACGGCGGTCCGGTTGCCGGACCCCGGCCCGCACACCGTGCGACCCGGGAGAGGGCAACTGGACGAGCCCACCGCCGTTTGCGAACCTCGGACTCCACACCAGGGCCCGAGAAGGCCGCCGCCTGAACGCGTCACGCGGCGGCGAGGAGAACCTTTGAAGATCCGACGCCGCACCCACCTCGTCGACGGCTCTGGTGACCGCCGTCCTCCTCGCCTCCCGCACCGGCCCGGACGGGGCCGACCGCCTCGCGGCCGAGGGGCGTGACTGGCACTGGGACGAGCAGGCCGGCGCGGCCGAGGCCTCCGCGTTCATGCGTGTCGCGGTACCCGAGGACGCCACCGGGACCAAAGGCGCCGTCCAGATCAATCCGCAGGAAGACGTCTACCTGCTCACCTTCGTCAACAGCGTGAAGAACGCCGAGCGCGTCGCGGGCGACCTGCGCTCCGAAGAGCCTCTGAAGTGAGGTCGAAGGACTTCGCCCCGCGGGGAGAGCGCTTCGGCCACCTCGGACTGGCCGAACCCCAGACACTCGACGGGCCCCGCTGGGCCGGGGTGTGCCCTCCGTGCGTCCAGGACGACCGCCGCGGAGACGTGCAGTAGATCGACATCTACATCGAGACACTGAAGGGCGACCGGGCGCGGGTCCACCTCCAGGCGTTCTGAACCGCCGCCCTTCAACTCCTCGCACCCACACACCCGTTCCCGGGTCTCTTTGCTTCACCTCTTGACGTGTCTGGTTCAGACCTTTAGGTTCACCGATCACCAAGCCTCCACGAATGCGCTCGATGTTCACGTACGTGAACCCTCTCCCCCCACCATCAGCCACCTGTGAAGGGCCGTGATCCCTATGGCCGGACGTTCCCGCGCGCGCTCCACCGCGCTCCGTGTCACCCTCTCGACAGCAGCCCTGACCCTCTCGGCAGGCGCTCTCACCGTGTCGCCCGCGGCAGCCGCGACCGGCACCGTCACCGGGCTCGGCGGCAAGTGCCTCGACGTCGCCGGAGCAAGTTCCGCCAACGGCACCGCCGTTCAGATCTACGACTGCAACGGCACGACCGCCCAGCAGTGGACCGTGGGCTCCGACCAGACCATCCGGGCGCTGGGCAAGTGCCTCGACATCACCGGCAACTCCACGGCCAACGGCGCGAAGCTGCAACTGTGGGACTGCACGGGTGGCGCGAACCAGAAGTGGACGGTCACCGCGGCCCGCGACATCGTCAACCCGCAGGCCGACAAGTGCCTGGACGTCACCGGCAACACCTCGGCCAACGGCACTCCCGTGCAGCTCTGGACCTGCACGGGGGCCGCCAACCAGAAGTGGACCGCGCCCGCCGCGGGCGGTGGCGGCACGACCCCCTCCGCGCCGATGGCCGTCGCCCCGTACCTCTACAACGGCTGGGGCAGCCCGCCGAACCCGGCCACCGTCATGAACGCCACCGGCGTCAAGTGGTTCACGCTGGCCTTCGTCCTCAGCAACGGCTACTGCAACCCCCAGTGGGACGGCAGCCGCCCGCTCACGGGCGGCGTCGACCAGCAGACCGTCAACACCGTGCGCGCCAACGGCGGCGACGTCATCCCGTCCTTCGGCGGCTACAGCGGCAACAAGCTGGAGAGCTCCTGCTCCAGCGCCGGCGAACTCGCCGCCGCGTACCAGAAGGTCATCAACGCCTACGGGCTGAAGGCCATCGACATCGACCTGGAGGCCGACGCCTACAGCAACGGCACAGTGCAGCAGCGGACCGTGGACGCGCTGAAGACCGTCAAGACCAACAACCCCGGCATCAAGGTGTACATCACCATCGGCACCGACCAGAGCGGGCCCGACACCGGCCTGATCAAGCGGGCGGCCGCCTCCGGCCTGACCGTCGACAGCTGGACCATCATGCCGTTCGACTTCGGCGGCGCCGGCCAGAACATGGGGACGCTCACCCTGCGGGCGGCCGAGGGGCTCAAGTCGGCGCTCAAGAGCGCCTACGGCTACAGCGACGACCAGGCCTACCGCGGCATGGGCATCTCCTCCATGAACGGCATCACCGACGTCAACGAGACCGTCACCCCCGCCGACTTCCAGACCATCCTCGGCTACGCGCAGCAGCACCACCTGGCCCGCCTGACCTTCTGGTCCGCCAACCGCGACCGGCCGTGCCCCGGCGCCTACCCGAACGACGACACCTGCTCGGGCGTGGCCCAGACCCCCTGGCAGTTCACGAGCATCTTCGCCAAGTACACCGGCTGAGCCCTCGGTCCACGTCTCCCCACCCCCCCCCACCTCCAGGAGTAGCCGTGCCCAGATCGAGGCGAGAACCCGGCCGCCGCCGGACACCCGGACTGCTCGGCGTGTTCGCCCTCGTGGCGGCCGCCGCGACCGGCGTGGCGCCGGCCGCACCGGCCGAGGCCGCCACCGCTGCCGCCGCCGCGGTGCCCACCGGCTGGGCCACCGTCGTCAACGCGGGCAGCGGCAAGTGCGTCGACGCGCGGTCCGCCGCCACCGCCGACGGCACCGTCGTCCAGCAGTACGCCTGCAACAGCACGCAGGCCCAGCAGTGGCAGTTCAAGGACACCTCCGGCGGATTCGCCCAGGTCGTCAACCGCCCGGCCGCCACGAAGGCCTGGGACGTGAAGGACGTCTCGACCGCGGACGGCGCGGGCGTGCAGCTGTGGACGTACGGCGGCGGCGACAACCAGCAGTGGCAGGCGGTGGCCGAGTCGGGCGGCACCTACCACTTCGTCAACCGCAAGAGCGGCAAGTGCCTCGACGTGCCGAGCGCGTCGACCGCGGACAGCGTGCAGCTCCAGCAGTACACCTGCAACGGCAGCCAGGCCCAGTCCTTCTACGTGAACCCGGTCGACGCGCCCCAGCCGCCCGGCACCCCCGACCTCGGGCCGAACGTCACGGTCTTCGACCCGTCGACCCCGGCCGCCACCGTCCAGAACGCCCTCGACGCCGCCTTCGCGCAACAGGAGACCAACCAGTTCGGCACCGCCCGCAAGGCGTTCCTCTTCAAGCCCGGCACCTACGACGCCGACGCGAACGTCGGCTTCTACACGCAGGTCGCCGGTCTCGGGCTGTCCCCCGACGACGTCACCATCCGCGGCGCCGTGCACGCCGAGGCGGACTGGTTCCAGGGCAACGCCACCCAGAACTTCTGGCGGTCGGCGGAGAACCTGTCGGTGACCCCGGCCTCCGGAACCGACCGCTGGGCGGTGTCACAGGCGGCGCCCTACCGGCGGATGCACCTGCGCGGCAACCTCCAGCTGGACGACGGCGGCTGGTCCAGCGGCGGCTACATGGCCGACACCAAGGTCGACGGCCAGGTCAGGTCGGGCTCGCAGCAGCAGTGGCTGTCCCGCAACACTGAATGGTCGAGCTGGACGGGCTCCAACTGGAACATGGTGTTCGTCGGCGCCAGGAACGCTCCCGCGAACAGCTTCCCCAGCCCGCCGTACACCACGGTCGACCAGAGCCCCGTCACCCGCGAGAAGCCGTTCCTGTACGTCGACCCGGCCGGCGCCTACAAGGTCTTCGTCCCGGCCGCGCGCACGAACACGAGCGGTACCACGTGGAGTTCGGGCACACCGGCGGGCACGTCCCTGCCCCTCTCGGACTTCTTCGTCGTCAAGCCCGGTGCCACGGCGGCGCAGATGAACGAGGCGCTCGCCGCGGGCAAGCACCTGCTGGTCACCCCGGGCGTCTACCACCTGAGCCAGACGCTCAAGGTGACCAAGGCCGACACCGTGGTCCTCGGACTCGGCCTCGCCACGCTCATCCCCGACAACGGCATCACCGCCATGACCGTCGCCGACGTGGACGGCGTCCAGCTCGCCGGGCTGCTGTTCGACGCCGGGACCACGAACTCCGCGCGGCTGATGGAGATGGGCCCGAGCGGCTCCTCGGCGGACCACGCGGCAGACCCCAGTTCCCTGCACGACGTGTTCTTCCGCGTCGGCGGCGCGGGCGTCGGCAAGGCGACCACGAGCCTGACGGTCAACAGCGACGACGTCATCGGCGACCACCTGTGGATCTGGCGTGCCGACCACGGCAGCGGCGTCGGCTGGACCAGCAACACGGCCAACACCGGACTCGTCGTCAACGGCGACGACGTCACCATGTACGGCCTGTTCGTGGAGCACTTCCAGAAGCACCAGACGCTCTGGAACGGCAACGGCGGCCGCACGTACTTCTACCAGAACGAGATGCCGTACGACCCGCCCGGTCAGGCCGCCTGGATGAACGGCTCGACCCAGGGCTACGCCGCCTACAAGGTGGCCGACTCCGTGACCAGCCACCAGGTGTACGGCTTCGGCAGCTACTGCTACTTCAACGTCGATCCGGCCGTCACGGCCGAGCACGCCATCGAGGCACCGAACACCGCTAACGTCCGCTTCAAGAACATGGTGACGGTGTCGTTGGGCGGCACGGGCACCATCCGGCACGTCGTCAACGACCGGGGCGGACCCTCCAACTCCGCCACCAACGTGGCCAACCTGGTGAGTTACCCGTGAGCCGCACCGAAGGGACCGATTCCCCGATGCACGTGACCAGATCCGCACCGGCCCGCGCCGCCCTGCGCGTGCTCCTCCTGCTGGCCACCCTCCTCGGCCCGGCGGTGACACCCGCCCACGCGGCCCCCGCGGCGACCCCCTTCAAGGTGCTGGCGCTCTACAGCGGCACCTACGACGCGGCGCACATCGACTTCGTCAAGGAGGCGAACGACTGGTTCCCCCGCCAGGCCGCCGCGAACGGATTCACCTACACGCCCAGCAACAACTGGGACCTGCTGAGCAACGGCGGCGTGAACGCCTACCAGGTCGTCCTGTTCCTCGACGACGCGCCGCAGACCGCGGCCCAGCGGGCCGGCTTCGAGCAGTACATGCGGGGCGGCGGCGCCTGGATGGGCTTCCACGTGGCCGCCTTCACGACCGACGCCGCCGCCTGGCCCTGGTACCACAACCAGTTCCTCGGCAGCGGAAATTTCAGCACCAACACCTGGGGACCGACCAGCGCGAAACTCAAGGTCGAGAACAGCACCCACGCCGCCACCAGGAACCTGCCGGCCACCTTCACCTCGTCGGTCAGCGAGTGGTACAGCTGGACCAAGGACCTGCGGCAGAACCCGGACATCAAGATCCTGGCCTCCGTCGACCTCAGCAGCTTCCCCCTGGGCACCGACCCCGACCAGTCCTGGTACAGCGGCTACTACCCGATCCTGTGGACCAACACCCAGTACCGGATGCTGTACGCGAACTTCGGCCACAACGCGATGAACTACTCGACCAACACGCGTCTGTCGTCGACGTTCGCGAGCGAGACCCAGAACCGGTTCCTGCTGGACGGCCTGAAGTGGCTCGGCGGCGCCGACCCGACGACACCCCCGGCGGACGGCATCTCCGAGACCACCTGGTACTCCCTGACGAACCAGGCCAACGGCACCTGCGTGGACACCCGTTCCGCCGCCACGGCGAACGGCACCGCCGTCCAGCAGTACACCTGCAACGGCACGCAGGCCCAGCAGTTCCAGTTCCGTGCCACGGACAGCGGCTACACGCGGATCGCCGTCCGGGGCAACCCGCAGCAGGTGATCGACGTGGTCGACCGCTCCACGGCCGACAACGCGCCGCTCCAGCTGTGGAGTTACTCCAGCGGGACGAACCAGCAGTGGCGGCCGGTGAAGGAGAGCAGCGGGCGGTACCACTTCGTCGCCCGGCACAGCGGCAAGTGCCTGAGCGCGGCCTCGACCGCGACGAACAGCGTCCAGCTCACCCAGCGGACGTGTGACGACTCCTCGGTGCAGAGCTTCGCCCTGACCGCGCAGCCCTGACCGATCAGGCCCGGTGCCCCCGCCGCCGCCGTGCGACGGGGGCACCGGTGCGTCCAGGCCGGCTGTGGTGACGTAACGTCAGCAACTTTCCGTCAGAACGGAGTTGACGGAGGACGGTGCTTCAGACGCCGAACGGCCGGCCCCCCGCTGAGCGGGAGCCGGCCGTGTGCCGCTGTTCGTGTCAGGTCCTCAGACCCTGCGCCAGCGGGCCATCGCGAAGGAGAACACCCCGAACAGGACGAGGCCCGCGGCGACGCACGCCAGCAGCCAGGGCCCGACGGGGGTCTCGGCGAACGACCTCAGCGTGTCGTCCAGCCCCTTGGCCTTGTCGGGCTCGTAGGCTACCGCCGCCCGCACCGCGAAGACACCGGCGACGGCGAACACCACACCGCGCGTCGCTCCGCCGCCCACACCCGAGACGTCGACCACCCGGCGCGTCGTCCGCGACATCTCACCGAGCTTCATGTGCTTGTGGTACTTGCGCATCACCGCCCGGACGGCGATCCACACGCCGGCACAGACGATGCCGACACCGCCCGCGCCCACGATCCACTGGCCGCCGGGCATCTCCAGCACCCGGGCCGTCACGTCCCGGGACTGCTTGTCGCTGGACTTCCCGCCGCCCGAGCCCGCGGCGAAGGACAGCACCGAGTAGGCGACGAACGCGTAGAAGACGCAGCGCGCCGCCGACATGAGCCGCTTGCGCCAGGAGCGGCCGTTCTCGCCGACCGCTCCGAAGACCGCCTCGGACAACCGCCACAGCGCCATGCCGACGAGGCCGGCGCCCAGGATCCACAGCAGCGCCGCCCCGAAGGGCTGCGCGGCGATCTCCTCCAGCGCACCACTGCGGTCCGCCTGCCGGTGCCCCTCGCCGAAGGCGATCTGCAGCGCCAGGACACCGACCAGCAGATAGATCACACCACGTGCGGCCAGTCCCGCCTTGGCGGCGGTCTCCGTCGCCGAACCGGTCGCCGCTCGCCGGACGCGGAATCGCCCTCCCCTTGCCACCGCGTCCGCGTTCATATGGCCTGGTCCCCGTTCGCCGCCTTGTTCTCCAGCCGCAGCTGGACCTCCACTTCCTGGTCACCGGCCTCTTCGCCCAGTACGTGCACGGTGAACGCCTCGCCGAGGGCCTCACGCAGGTGCTTGACCGCGAGAGGACCGCCCTGGACGTCCGCGGTCACCGGCGCCGAGAGCTGCGCGGGCGGCACGGGGGTGTCTCCGGACGAACCGGAGGTGTCGAAGGTACCGGTCCACATCGTGGGCCGCTTCCCCTCGGTCTCATGAGGCTTGTCCTCGGCACAGCGGTCCGAGGAGAAGCGGCTGCACAGTGCCGCGAACAGGCTCCCGGCGTCCGCCGCGGAGCAGTCGCTGAGCACCACCTGAACCTGCGATGCGGCCAGCGGACTCGTACTCATCGAAAAGCCTCTCCCTCTCGCCTGCGCACAGGCGCGTTCGTGCTGACACGGGTACCCCGAGGGTGGCGGTGAAACGGGTCGGCTGCCACCTGGTTGTGGCCGTACCCGCCCAGGTCAGCACGGACAGTGAGCTATGTTGAGTCCTCGTGGGACACGAAGGAGGCGGCCCGGTGCCATCGCCGCAGCAGGCACGCGCGCAGGCATCTGCGATCACCTCGGGCAGGACGGCACCGGAGGCGGGCGCGGCCCCGACCTCCCAGCTCAGGGAGCTGTTCGACGGCCCCCGGCTCTCGCCCGGGCAGCGGCGCATCGCCCAGTACCTGATCGAGCACATCACCGAGGCGGCCTTCCTGTCGATCACCGATCTCGCGGAGCGGGTGGGTGTCAGCCAGCCCTCGGTGACCCGTTTCGCCGCCGCGGTCGGCTTCAGCGGCTACCCGGCGTTGCGGGAGCGGCTCCAGGCGATCGCCCTCGCCACGCTCGGCAGCGCGCCGGCCACGCCCGCGGAGAACCGCAGCAACGAGCTCCAAGCGGCGGTGGACGCCGAGATCGAGAACCTGGAGAACCTGCGCCGCGACTTCGCCGACCCCGACCGGGTGATCGAGATCGGCCGTGCGCTGTCCCTCTCGACCCCGCTGACCGTGCTGGGCCTGCGGATCTCGGTGTCCCTGGCCGAGTACTTCGCGTACGCCGCTCGGCGCATCCACCCGGACGTGCGGCTGGTGACCCGGGGCGGCAGCGTCGCGTACGACGCCCTGCTCCAGTCGAGGGAGGCGGGCGGCACCTGGGTGCTGGCCTTCGCGATGCCCCGGCACGCCCAGGAGACGCTCACGGCGGTGCAGGTGGCGCGGCGGGCCGGGCTGCGGGTCGCGCTGGTCACCGACCTGGCGCTGGGGCCGCTGGCCGACGAGGCCGACGTCACCTTCGCCACCGGGACGGGCTCCCGGCTCGTCTTCGACTCCTACGCGGCGCCCGTGGTGATGTCCTCGGCGCTGCTCCAGGCCATGACCGACGCCGACCCGGAGCGGACCCAGGGCCGCCTGGAGGAGTACGAGCAGATCGCCGAGCAGCACCACTTCTTCCTGAAGGACTGACGACGCGGCACGGTGCGTGACGGTGTCATCACCGGACTATTCCTCCCATATCGCGCATGAATTTTTTCATGTCCTTGCGTATCCGGCGGTATATATAAATACTCCTTGCGGATCGTGACCCCAGAGGCCTCCGGGGTCACCTCCGACGATCACCCGGGGCCGTCCGCTCCTACCCAACGGGTTCCGGGTGCTCGGAACGGGACTCGTTCACGAGTGCCGTGGCGGCGGCCCCGGTCATCCCCTAGGTCGGGGCCGCCCCAGAACCCGCACTGAGCCGCCGACGTCCCCCGGAAGCGAAGAACATGGCCCTGACTTACTCGCCGATCAGTACGGACTGGCCGTGCCAGGTCAAGAACCCCGGCAGCTACGACTGGGAGAGGTCGGCCGCCAAGTGGCTGCGCGACCTGGTGCCGGCCCGCTACGCCAGCTACCCGGCGCTCATGCGCCACCCCGTGCTGCTCGCCCGCCACGCGCAGATCCAGGTGCAGCAGGAGATGCGGGTCGCGCGGACGGCGCTGCAGACCGCGCGCGCCGAACTCCCGGCCCTCGGCATCCCCGAGTCCGTCATCGAGCACACCATCAAGATGTACGCCGCCGAGGTCCGCCAGCTCCACCACATCGCCCGCAGCATCAGGGTCGTCAGCCAGGCCCTCGTCGACGGCGGTGCCGGCCGCCCGCACTGACGGCGCACCGCCCCGGAGGCGCGCCGGTGCATGACCGGCGCCACACGTGGCAGACGATGTCTACATGAGCACCCCTCACGGCGACCCCATCACGACCGTACTCACCTGGAAAATCCGCCCGGGACACGAGGCCGAGTTCGAGGAGTGGACGCACGGCATCACGCGCTGCGCGAGAGAGTTCACCGGCAACGAGGGCGTCTCCTGGCTGCGCCCCGAGGACGGCCACCTCAGCCACGCCGTACTCCGCTTCGCCGACGCGCGGCGGCTCGGCGAGTGGCTGGACTCGCCCGAGCGCGCCAAGTGGCACGCGCGGATCGAGGGCGTCGCCACCGAGGTCAGCAGCGAGCGGCAGTCGACGACCGGGATGGAGACCTGGTTCAGTCTCCCGGGCACCGCGGTACGGGCACCCGCGCGCTGGAAGATGGCCCTCACGACGTTCCTGGGCGCCTATCCGTGCACCCTGCTGATCCAGTGGCTGGTGACGCCGCGGACGGCCGCCTGGCCCCTGCCGCCGTGTTCCCGCTCGTCCTGCTGCCCCTGCTCACCTACGTCATCATGCCCGGACTCAGCCGGCTGTTCCGGCTGTGGCTCTATCCCTCGCCCGACGCCTGATCAGCGGCAGGGCGGGTACGCGAGCCGTGGTAATTTCCCCGCGGCGGCGCGGCCGTGCCTGCCTCGGGCCGGATGTGAGCCGTACCCGGTCAGCAGGACGACGCAGCGAAGGAGCCGTCGTGGACGCGCCAGAGCCGCAGGGCCTCGTCACCGCCGCATCCCCCGGCGTGCGCTCGCTCGAAGTGCGGTGGATCCACGGATCGCCGTCGGCGAAGCACGACACGGACCCCGAGATCCAGGTCCACGTGTACGACGAGCACACCGTCGTCCTGCGGCAGAACATGGCCGTCGACTACGAGGCGCCGTTCCTCTTCCTGCTGTTCGGCGAGACCCGTGCCGTGCTGATCGACACCGGGGCGACCGCGTCGCCCGCGTTCTTCCCGCTGCGCCGGGTGGTCGACGGACTCATGGACCGGTGGCTGGCGGCGCACCCCCGGGACGGCTACGGACTGCTCGTGCTGCACACCCACCCGCACGGCGACCACATCGCGGCCGACGGCCAGTTCACCGGCCGCCCGGACACCCGCGTGGTGGACGCGGCCCGCGACAGCGCCTTCGCCTACTTCGGCTTCACCGACGACCCCGACCGGATCGCGCGCGTCGACCTCGGCGGGCGGGTGCTGGAGTGCCTGGCCACCCCCGGCCACCACGAGGCGGCCGTGACGTACTACGACCCCTGGACCGGGTTCCTGCTCACCGGCGACACCGTCTACCCGGGCCGCCTCTACGTGGACGACTGGCCCGCCTTCACCCGCAGCGTCGACCGGCTGATCGCCTTCTGCGCGGAGCGGCCCGTCAGCCACGTCCTCGGCTGCCACATCGAGATGACCCGGCGTCCGGGCGAGGACTACCCGGTGCGCACCACGTACCAGCCCGACGAGCCGCCTCTGCAACTGCCGCCGGAACGGCTGCGCGACATCCGCGCGGCGATCGACGAGATCGGGGACCGGCCCGGACGCCACGCCTTCACCGACTTCGTCGTCTGCCGACTCGACACACCCGACCACGACTAGGACGCGGACATGGAACCCACGACACGGAACCTGCTCGTCGTCGGCGCGATCCTCGCGGCGGCCGTACTGGCGGTGGCCGTCGCCCTGCTGGTCCGGCTCGTGCGGGCCCGCCGCGATCTGCGCCGCGCCGGGCTCCCGGCCGGCCCCCGCTGGGTGTTCTGGGGTGCCGTCGCCTATCTCGTGCTCCCCACCGACCTGGTGCCCGACCCCGTTTACCTGGACGACATCGGCGTCCTGCTGCTGGCCCTCAGGTCGCTGCGCTCCGCCGTGCCGTCGAGGGAACCGCGCGGTACCGGCCGGGCGTTGTCGGAGTAGCGGCCCGAGGGGTGCGGCCAGGGACGGCGGGCCGCCCGCTCGGCAGGCCGCTGCGGAGGACCGACACCCGACGGGCGGCGCGATGAGCGAGCTTGTTCCCGGGGGCAACGTGCCCCTGCCGTCCGGCACCCTGACGCTCCGGGTGCCGGGCCCCTTCGACGTCAGCGCGCTCATCACGGACGACGGCGGGAAGGTCCGGGGCGACGGCGACTTCGTCTTCTACAACCAGCCCGGCGCGCCCGGGGTCCGGCTGACGGGCGAGGGCCTGACCGTGGACCCCGCGGGGCTGCGGCCCGGCGCCTCCCGTGTCTGCCTGGTCGTCGGCGCCGCCGACCCGGACACACCCCTGGGCCGGCTGCCCGTGCCCGTACTGCATGTGAGCGGGCCGGGCGGGCGTGCCCTCGTCCGCTTCGCGCCGCCACGCCCCGACAGCGAGAGCGTCCTGCTGATCGCCGAGATCTACCGGCGCGGCACTGGATGGAAACTGCGCGCGCTGGGACAGGGCTACGCCGACGGACTCGCGGGCGTGGCCCGGGACTTCGGCATCGAGGTCATCGACGAGACTCCCGCCGAGCCGGCCCGCCGGGCACCGGAGGCTCCCCGCCCCGCGCCCCTCGGGACGACCCCCGCCATGCCTGCGCCGCCTCGCCCGGCACCCGGGGTCGTCCCGCCCCGGCCCGCCGGCCGGCCGCCCGGTGGAGACCCCCGCGTCCACCAGGGCCCCGACGAGTTCCTCGCGCGCGTGAACGCCGCACGCGCCGCCGCCGGGGCCCCGCCCGTGTTCACCGAGGCGCGGCTGACGGCCGCGGCACAAGCGCACGCCGCCGCGATGGCCGCCACCGGACGCCTCGGCGCCGAGACCCTGGACGGCGTCTCCGTCCACCAGCGCCTCACGGCGACCGGATACGCGTACCTGACCGTCGGCGAGCACCTGGTGTCGGGCCCGCGCACCCCGGCCGAGTTCGTGGAGTACTGCCTCTCGACGGAGCGGTCCCGACTCACCCTGTGCGCACCGGCGTTCGGCCAGGTCGGGGTGGGCCACGCCGCCGCGCCGCGCTCCGGTGACCTGTTCTGGACGGCGCTGTGGGCCTGCCCCTTCTCCCCCGCCGGACTGGCGCGGACGGCGGCGGAGGTCCTCGCGCTGACCAACGCCGAGCGGACGTCGGCCGGTCTGCGCCCGCTGGCCGCGGACGCCCGGCTGACCGAGGCCGCGCAGGCGCACAGCACCGACATGGCCGTCCGCGGCTTCTACTCCCACACCTCGCCGGAGGGCCGGGAGCCCTGGGACCGGGCGGCCGCCGCGGGCTCCGGCCACCGCTCCGTCGGGGAGAACATCGCCTGCGGTCAGCGCTTCCCCACCGAGGTCGTCCAGGGCTGGATGAACAGCCCGGGCCACCGCGCCAACATCCTGAAGCCGGCCTTCACTCATCTCGGCGTCGGTTTCGCGGGCGGCGGCCCGGCGGGCACGTACTGGACGCAGCTCTTCGGCGGCTGACGCGGCGTCAGTCCGACTCGGCGGCCGTGAGGGACCGCAGCCAGCGGGCGGTTTGACGCGGGGTGGTGAAGCGCTCGACCCGGAGCGGAGCGAACCGCGCGTCCTCCGCGCGGCGGCCGATCTCCGCGCGCCGCGCCCCGTGCCGGGACCAGGCCCACCAGGCGGGGTGGTCGGCGCGGAACCAGTCCGCCAGGGTCTCCCTGTTGCCGCCGAAGAGCCGCTCGCGCGTCAGCGTCCTGCGCAGCGAGCGGCGCAGGACGCGCGGCATGACCACGCCTCGCCCGTAGTCCAGCCAGAGCACCGTGTCGGCGCGCTCCCACAGCAGGTCGCGGACCTCCGGATAGCCGAACGAGTCGAAGATCCAGCCCGGGGACCCGGCGATGCGGCCGACGTCCTCGGCGAACGTCTCGTTCACCGCCCAGCCGGGCCCCGCGAAGTACAGCACGTCCATCTCGTGGTACGGCAGGCCGAGTTGTGCCGACAGGGCGCGCGCCAGGGTGGACTTCCCGGCTCCGCTGATGCCGGCCACGAGGATGCGCTTCATGCCGGGAGCATACGTCCGGCCCGTTCACCCCCCGTCGACGCGTCCCAGCAGTCCGCTGTTGGGGCGCCGGTGCGGCGGCTGCTCCGGTGCCGGGCGCTGCCGGGTCTTCGGTATGTCGCGCTGCCGCGCCTTGTCCGCGTCGACGGTGAGCGGTTCGCCGTAGTGGTGGACGGTCAGCGGTTCGCCGGACAGCAGGGTGTACGTCGCGGCGGCCGGTTTGACCTCCACGCGCAGGCGGCGGCCGAGTATCTCCACGTGGAAGGCCAGACGGCTGATCCGCTCGGGCAGCCGGGGCGCGAACTCGATCCGCTCGCCCTGGTGCCGCATCCCGCCGAAGCCCGCGACGAGCGCCATCCACGCCCCGGCGAGGGAGGCGATGTGGAGCCCGTCGCGGGTGTTGTGCTCCAGGTCCTCCAGATCCATCAGCGCCGCCTCCATCAGGTAGTCGTAGGCGAGGTGCGGATGGCCGGTCTCGGCGGCGATGACGGCCTGGCAGCACGCCGACAGGGAGGAGTCGCGGACGGTGAGGGGTTCGTAGTAGGCGAAGTTGCGGGCCTTGTGCTCCTCGTCGAAGAACGGGCTGCACTTGTACATCGCGAGCACCAGGTCCGCCTGTTTGACGACCTGCTTGCGGTAGATGTCGAAGTACGGGAAGTTCAGCATCAGCGGATACTGCTCCGGGCCCGTGGACGCGAAGTCCCAGCGCTGGTAGCGGGTGAAGCCGGAGTGCTGCTCGTGGACGCCCAGTTCGTGGTTGTACGGGATGTGCATGGCCTCGGCGGCGTCGCGCCAGGCGGCGCTCTCCTCGTCGTCCACACCGAGGGCCGCGGCCCGCCGGGGATGGCGCTCGACGACCTCGGCGGCGGCGAGCAGGTTCGTACGGGCCATCAGGTTGGTGTACGTGTTGTCGTCCGCGACCGCGCTGTACTCGTCCGGTCCCGTGACGCCGTCGATGTGGAAGTTCCCCTGGTGGTCGTGGTGGCCGAGCGAGCGCCACAGCCGGGCCGTCTCCACCAGCAGCTCGACGCCGGTGTCGCGTTCGAAGGCCCGGTCACCGGTGACGGCGACGTAGCGCACCACGGCGTCGGCGATGTCGGCGTTCACATGGAACGCGGCGGTGCCGGCGGGCCAGTACGCCGACCCCTCCGATCCCGCGATGGTCCGCCACGGGAACGCCGCGCCCTTCAGCCCGAGGAGGGCCGCCCGTTCGCGGGCGGCCGACAGGGTGTTCTGGCGCCAGCGCAGGGCCTCGGCCACGGCATTCGGCGACGTGTACATGAGCAGGGGCAGAACGAAGGTCTCGGTGTCCCAGAAGGCGTGCCCGTCGTAACCGGAGCCGGTGAGCCCCTTCGCCGGGATGGCCCGCTGCTCGGCGCGGGCACCGGCCTGCAGCACGTGGAAGAGGGCGAAGCGGACCGCCTGCTGGACCTCCTCGTCACCGTCCACCTCGACGTCGGCGCGGGCCCAGAAGTCGTCCAGGTAGGCGCGCTGTTCGTCGACGAGGCCCTGCCAGCCCGACCTCGTGGCCGCCGCCAGCGCCGCGTCCACCTGGTCGCTCACGGCGGGCAGCGACCGCGTGCTCGACCAGCCGTACGAGACGAACTTCTCGACCCTCAGCTTCTGCCCGGGGGCGAGGACGGAGGTGACGGTGAGGCGGGCGACGTCGTCGGTGCTCTCGCTGTCCGTGGTCGTCGGTTCCGGTCCGTCGACGGCGTGGTCGGCGGCGGCGCCGACACGCAGGCCGCTGCGCCGGGTGCGGTGCACCAGACGCAGCCGCCGGTCCTTCGCGAAGTGCTCCTCCGGTTCCAGCGGCGAGTCCAGCGCGACCGCGGCCCGGGGGTCTCCGTTGTGGCCCGGGAGTTGCTCGTTGGCGACGAGCTCCGACTGGACGACGATACGGCTCTCGCTGCCGACGGCCTCGACCTCGTAGGCCACGGCGGCGATCGACCGCTGGGTGAAAGAGACCAGCCGCGTCGACCGCACCCGCACGGTCGACCCGGCAGGCGACGTCCACTCGCAGGTCCGGGTGAGCAGACCGGTGCGCAGGTCGAGGACCCGCTCGTGCGAACGCAGCCGGCCGTACCGCAGATCGAAGGGCTCGTCGTCGACCAGCAGCCGGATGATCTTCCCGTTGGTGACGTTGATGACGGTCTGCCCGGACTCCGGGTAGCCGTATCCCGCCTCCGCGTACGGCAGCGGGTGGGTCTCGTGGACGCCGTTCAGGTAGGACCCCGGCAGGCCGTGCGGCTCCCCCTCGTCGAGGTTGCCGCGCCAGCCGACGTGCCCGTTGGACAGCGCGAACACCGACTCGCTCTGCGGGAGCACGTCGAGGTGCAGGATGTGCTCCCGCACCGCCCACGGCTCGACGGCGTACGACGTGTGGGTGATCAACGCTGCTCCCTCAGTTCGGCCAGGTCCGACACGACGACGTCCGCGCCGTGCTCGCGCAGGGCGTCCGCCTGGCCGACGCGGTCCACGCCCACGACGTACCCGAAGTGCCCGGAACGGCCGGCGTCCATGCCGGCCAGCGCGTCCTCGAACACGGCGGCCGCCGACGCCTCGACGCCGAGATCGCGGGCGGCTGCCAGGAACGTGTCCGGCCGCGGCTTGCCGGGCAGTTTCCGCTCCGCGGCGACCACGCCGTCGATCCGGACGTCGAAGAGGCACTCCGCGCCGATCGACCTGAGGACGTCCCGGCAGTTGGCGCTGGAGGAGACCACGGCGGTGAGCAGTCCCTCGGCGCGGGCCGCCTGGATGTAGCGCAGGGTGGTGTCGTAGGCCTCGACGCCGTCGGTGCGGATCAGGTCCAGCAGCAGTTCGTTCTTGCGGTTGCCGAGGCCATGCACCGTCTCCTCGTCCGGCGGGTCGTCGGGGCCGCCCTCGGGCAGTTCGACGCCGCGCGAGGCGAGGAAGGAGCGGACGCCGTCGGCACGGGGCATTCCGTCCACGTACCGGTCGTAGTCGTCGTCCGAGAAGGGACGGAAGCCGTCGCCGTCGCGCCGGCGCAGGAAGTCGTCGAAGGTCCGCTTCCACGCGGCTGCGTGCACGACGGCGGTCTTGGTGATGACCCCGTCGAGATCGAAGAGACAGGCCTGGATTTCTTTCGGAAGACCGAGCTGCGTCATGGTGAGAACCTTCCCAGGGCGGTGCCCTCCCAGCGGGTGGCGGGCGCCACACGCCGATCGCGTACGTCAGCCGCGCGGCGCCCGGTGCGATGGTGCTGTCCGGCTGCGGGCATCGTCGGTTCATACTCCTTCCACGATCTCGGAAAGCGTCTGCCCGAGATGGGGAGCGTCATCCCCGCCAGTCCTGCCGGCAGCGGCTCTCGGGATTCCGCCCGGCCGCCCGACCACCGAAGGGGAAACGCGTCCATGACCTTCGACGACCTCCTGAAGCGAGCGGCAGCGCTCGTGCGACCCGGCCGCCGCGCCCTGCTCGGCATCGCGGGCAGTCCCGGCGCGGGCAAGACGACGCTGGCGGAACGCCTCGTCGCGGCACTCAACGAGGACGTCGCGCCCTGGGCCGCGCACGTCCCCATGGACGGCTTCCACCTGGCGGACGCCGAGTTGGACCGGCTCGGCCGCCGCGACCGCAAGGGCGCCCCCGACACCTTCGACGCGGCGGGCTACGCGGCGCTGCTGCGCCGGCTGCGCGAAGACGAGGACGACGTCGTCTACGCGCCGGGTTTCGAACGCACCCTGGAGCAGCCTCTCGCGGGCGCCGTCCCGGTCCCCCGCAGCGCGCGCCTGGTCGTCACGGAGGGCAACTACCTCCTCGTACCGGACGGCGACTGGGCGCGGGTGCGGCCGCAACTGGACGAGGTCTGGTTCTGCGAGCTCGACGAGGAGGAGCGCGTACGCCGCCTCGTCGCCCGCCACGAACGCTTCGGCAAGGACCACGACACGGCGGTCGCCTGGGTCCACGGCACGGACGAGCACAACGCCCGACTGGTGGCCACGACCCGCGAGCACGCCGACCTGGTGGTGCCGGGGACACTCGTCCCGCGTGACTGAGCGCGGGACGCCGGCCTCGGTTCCCGCCAGACGAGAGAACCCGGTGGCCCGGAGAACGGGCACGCCCGGCGGGGCCGTGCACGCCGCCGGGCGGGGACGTCAGTGGCCGCTGATCGCGTGCGGCGTGTAGGGCTCCTCCAGCTGTTCGCCCTCCGTGTCGCTCAGTTCGAGGCTCAGGGCGGCGACCGCGTCGTCAAGGTGCCGGGCCTTGGTGGCGCCCACGATGGGAGCGGTCACGGAGTCCTGCCGCAGCAGCCAGGCGAGGGCGACCTGCGCCCGGGGCACACCGCGTTCGGCGGCGATCCGGCCGACGGTGTCGACGATGACGCGGTCACCCTCCTGGTACAGCTTCTTGCCGTACTCGTCGGTGCGGCTGCGCTCGCTGTCGGTGGCCCACTCGCGGGTCAGCCGGCCGCGGGCGAGCGGGCTCCAGGGCAGGACGGCGACGCCCTGGTCCGCGCAGAGCGGCAGCATCTCGCGCTCCTCCTCGCGGTAGAGGAGGTTGTAGTGGTTCTGCATGGAGGCGAACCGCGTCCACCCGTTCAGCCGGGCGGTGTACTGCGCCTTGGAGAACTGCCACGCGTACATCGAACTCGCCCCGATGTAGCGGGCCTTGCCCGCCTTGACCACGTCGTGCAGGGCCTCCATCGTCTCCTCGACGGGCGTGGCCGGGTCCCAGCGGTGGATCTGGTAGAGGTCGACGTAGTCGGTGCCCAGACGGCGCAGGCTGTTGTCGATCTCGGTCATGATCGCCTTGCGGGACAGGCCGCGGCCGTTGGGCCCCTGGTGCATGGCGCCGTTGACCTTGGTCGCGATGACGACCTCCTCGCGGCGCGCCAGGTCCGCGAGCACTCGTCCGACGATCTCCTCGCTGGTGCCGTCGGAGTAGACGTTCGCCGTGTCGAAGAAGTTGATCCCGGCGTCCAGGGCCTGCCGGATCAGCGGGCGGGACGCCTCCTCGTCGAGGGTCCACTCGTGCGTGCCGCGGTCCGGGACGCCGAAACTCATGCATCCCACGCAGATCCGGGACACGTCCAGGCCCGTCGAACCGAGCTTCACGTACTGCATGTTCACTCCTGCCGTCACGGAGGCGGGGCGCACCTCACCCCAGGCCGACGGTACACAGGAGAGATCCCACCGGCACGCCCCGAACCGCAGGCAGGCCCCGTTCCCGTGAACTCCGGCGCTCGACAGGGCCGAAGGCGCTCGGCGTCCGGCGGACCCTCGGAAGGGCGGGTCCACCGGCCGCCGGGACGCCGGATCAGCTGTAGGTGATGTCGGACGCCGTGTACTTGCAGTAGGTGCCGTCGGGACCGCTGCCGGTCTCGGTGGGCTCGGCTCCGGTGTTGTTGCCCGTGTACCGGATGCACGGCTTGATCTTCTTGCTGCTGTCGCCGTGGATGCGGATCTTCGACAGGGTCGCCGTGTCACCGTAGTTGGTGTTGATGCCGACGACGGACTTGCCCGGCGCGGTCACGTCCACGTCGCTGACCACGATCGTGCGCTTGTACTGCGTGGAGCAGTTGCCGCAGGAGCGGACCAGCTTGCCGAAGTTCGAGACCTGGAACCCGGTCACGGTCAGCTTGCCGGCGCCGTTGAACTGGAACACCTTGTCCGACGCGGACTTGGCGCCCCCGCCGGTCACGGTGTACGTGGCCGAGGACGACTTGCCCTTGAAGGTGGCGGCGTCCTCGCCGACGTCCTCCCACCAGACGTTCTGCAGCGTGCAGGTGCCGGCGCAGTGGATGCCGTCGGCCGCCGGGGCGCCGATGACGACGTTCTTGAGGACCGCTCCGTCCGCCAGGTTGAACAGCGGGTCCTGGCCCTCGTCCTGGCCGCCGTCGCCGAGGTCACCGCTGCCGTAGAAGCGCTGCAGGCCGCCGTCGTATGTGCCGGAGACCGCCTTCGTCGCGGTGACGGGCACGCTCCTCGTCGGGGTCGGCCAGGCCGCCGCCGCGTCTGCCGTGCCGGCCATGCCGCTCACGAGGAAGGTGCTGCCGGTCAGCCCGAGGGCGGCCAGTGTGCCGAGAAGGGCGCGGCGCCGAGTGGGGCGACGCCGGCTGTGCGGGCGTGCTGATGAGGTCATGTCCCGATTCCTTCTGCGTGGGGGATTCAGTGCCATGAACCGCGTACGGCATGTTGAACGTTGGATGCGTGCGAGCGTGAAGCACAGGCGCCGAGAGGTGTTCCGAGGCCGAACTACCCCTGTTCGCCGGGGTAAAGCGGCCGAGTGCCGTACGCGGGGTGACTCCTGCGGGTCACGTCGCTGAACGGGAAGGTATGGGGAAAGCGCTTTCTAGTCAACGAGTCGCGCAGAACGCATCCGGCCAACTCGCGCGGTGCGGACAGGCGTTGGGAGCCCCTGGGGTTACCCCGCGGCGGGCGTGGTCCGGGCCTCCAGGTCGTGGCGGGTGTCGTCGCCGTAGACGCCGGTCTCGTCGCCGCGAATGCCGTACCAGAGCTGGAAGCGGGCCACGGCCGCGGTGAGGACGGCATCGTAGGTGCCGTCGGTCGACCCGCCCACGTACACGTCCGGAAGACGCAGCAGGCGCTTCTGCAGCTCCACCACCGCCGGGCCGCTGTCCCCCTCCCGGAGGGTGCCCGCGCCGTCCGGGTCGGCCTCTCCCGGCGGCACTCCGTCGGCGGCCTCCACCGGAGCACCCGCGGGCGTGGTCGGCCGGTCCGCTCGGGCGGCGTCGTCACCGGGCAGGAGCATGGCCACGGTGAACCCGAGCACCGCCGCCGCGACGACCGCGGTGCCGATGGCGGCGCGGCGCAGGACCGGACCGTCCACGGGCCGCCGCATGCGTCGGCGCCTCGCGGCCCTCTCCACGGCCCGCCGGCCCGCCGCTCCCTCGGCTCCCTCGGCTCCCTCCGTGGCCCTGCCGACCGCCCGCTTGCCGGTACCGCGACCTGCCGTCAGCCGTCTCACGGACGAGCCCACGGCCTCTGCCTCAGCCCCCTGTCCCGCCGCCGCCCGCCGACGAGGGCTTCGCCTTCTGCCTGCCGCGCTCCCCGCCGTGCCGGCCGCGCCTTCCGGGGTGACGTCACCCTCGGCGGCAGTGCGTCCAGTGGTTGGGCGTCGGGCGTCGGCGCGGCTGGTGGCCGGATCCGCGCCGCCCGAAGCGGGTTGCCTGCCCATCCGGGGCGGAGGTAGTTCCCGCTTCACGGCGTCCGGGGTGGGCGACGCCGGGGGCGCTGAGGGCCTGGCGTTGAACTCGTACTTCTCGTCGGGTGTGGGGGTGAGGTCGGAGGTGGGGGTGGGGTCGGGGGCGGGGTCGGCCATGCCACCTGCGTCAGGGGTGGGACCCAGGTGGGGAGGGTGCGCGGGGGCCGCGTCGCCATGCGGACCGGCTGAGGTCGGCGGGTACTTCGGGGCGGGCGCATAAGCGGGGTTGCCCACGAGGTCCGGAGCAGGCGCGTGCTCCGGGGGCGACGGATAACCGGAGTCGAGCGAAGCGTCCTCGGCGGGCGGGCTCGCGGGGGTCGGCGCGTACTCCGGAACGGGCGCGTACTCCGCGGCGGAGGGCGCGTGCTGCGGGGCCGGTGGGTAGCCGGAGTCCGGCACGAGGTCCGGACCGGGCAAGTGTTCAGGGCCCGGCGGGCGCGCGGTCGGGGGCGGGTACTGCCGGTGCGGGTACTGCGGGTGCGGGTACTGCGGGTGCGGGTACTGCGGGTGCGGCGGGTCGAAGGCGGACGCGGGATCGGGGTCCGGTGCGGGGCGGTGACCCAGGTATGGCGGCTCGGAGCCGGAGCCGGAGCCGGAGGCCGAGGCTGGACGTGACGCAGGTCCGTCGTCCGAATGCGGCGGGTCGGAGGCTGACGCAGGATCAGGCACGGGCCCGTCGTCCGAGTACGGCGGCTCGAAGACGAGCGCGGGATCGGGCACAGGCCCGTCGTCCAAGGACCGCGCCCCGGAGGCGGGCGAGGAACCGAACCGAGACCCCTCATCCGAGTGCAGCACGTCGCCCGAGTGCAGCGCGTCGACGGCGGGCGCGGGATCGCGCACAGGCCCGTCGTCCGAGTACAGCGGGTCCAAGGCAGGGGCTGCGCGATCCGGCACACGCCCGTCATCCAAGTACTGCGGATCAAAGGCCGAGGCGGCGGGATCGGACACACGCCCGTCATCCGGGTACAGCCGCTCGAAGTCCGACGCAGGATCAAGCACAGGCTCGTCGTCCGAGTACGGCGGCACGAAGACGGACGCGCGATCGGGCACAGGCCCGTCGTCCAAGGACCGCGACACGAAGGCGGGCGAAGAACCGAACCCAGGCCCCTCATCCGAGTGCAGCGCGTCGAAGGCGGGCGCGGGATCGGGCACAGGCCCGTCGTTTAAGTACGGCGAGGCAAAGGCGGGCGCGGGATCCGGCGCAGGCCCGTCATCTCGGGCAGGCCCGACGTCTCCTGCGGGCCCGTCGTCCGGGGGCGTCGGGCGGCGGGCGGCCTCCTTCTCCCGTACCTGTCTCAGCAGGTCCGCCAGAGAATCCGACGTACGCCCGCGCTCGACATGCGTGGGCTCGATCGCCGGGTGCTCCGGCCGCGGGCCGGGCTCGGGCGGTGTCGACACACTGCTCTCCTTCCACGGACGCGGTCTCCCGGCATCCCCGAGCAGTGATACGTGGCGGGCGGGCGCCGGGTTCACCGCGGGCGCCACCGACCACACCGCTCTTCAATCGATCGATACGCTCACTTCGGCTGGAGTTATTGAGCGTTTGAACAATTCCGTGCTAGAAAACGCGCTCATGACGACTCGATGGTCACGCCGTGGTTTCCTCGCCGCGAGCGGCGGCACCGCACTCGCTCTGGGCAGCACCGTCGGCGCCGCCGGCGCCGCCGGTGCCGCCGTCCCGTCCGCCACCGACACGACCGAGGCCGCGGACGAGTTCGCGACCCTGCGCGCGACCTGGCGCACCCTCCTTCTCGGCGAGGGGTTCTCCCCCACCGCCGAGCCCTTCAAGAGCAGGCTCTCCGAACTCGGCACCACCGCCGCGCAGTTGCGTTCCTCGATGGCGCCCGCCACCGGCTCCCTGTGGCCCGACCTGGTGTACGCGGACCCCGAACCCGACACCGACCAGGAGTCGTACGGCTACTCGGGGAACCTCAACGCCAGTTACACCAGACTGAGCACGCTCGCCCAGGCCTACTGCCAGCAGGGCACGGGCCTGACCGGCGACACGGGGCTGAGGGACGCCGTCCTCACGGGCCTCGACCATCTCTACTCCGAGGCCTACAACGAGAACCGGACCCGCTACGGGAACTGGTACAGCTGGCAGATCGGCGCCCCGCAGGCACTGCTGGACGTCTGCGTGCTGATGTACGACCAGTTGCCGGCGGCGCGGATCGCCGCCTATCTGAGGGCGGTCGACCACTTCGTGCCCGACTCGGCCGTGGCGACGTACACCGGTACGAGCACGGGTGCCAACCGGGTCGACCTCTGCCGCGTGCTGGCGCTGCGGGGCGTCGTGGGCGCCGAGGCGGCCAAGATCGCCCTGGCCCGGGACGCGCTCTCGCCGGTCTTCCCGTACGTGACGAGCGGCGACGGACTCTACAAGGACGGTTCGTTCGTCCAGCACACCTCCGTCCCGTACACAGGCTCCTACGGGTCGGTCATGCTCGGCGGACTCGGCATGCTCTTCAGCCTGCTCGCCGGTTCCACCTGGGAAGTCACCGATCCCGGCCGGCAGATCGTCTTCGACGCGGTGGAGAACGCGTGGGCGCCCTTCCTCCACAACGGGCTCGTCATGGACGGCGTGTCCGGGCGGGCGGTCAGCCGGGGCCTGTCCGCGTCCGACGCCAAGCGGATCCAGCAGGACGACCACGTGCGCGGGCACGCGATCCTCGCCTCGATCGTGCTCCTCGGGCAGGGCGCGGACAGCACCCGGAACGCGCAATGGCGGGGCCTGGTGAAGGGCTGGATGCAACGTGACTACTACAGCCCGCCGCTCGATGATCCCGCGCTCGGGCTCACCGGCCTGGCCCGGCTCAAGGGCGTCGCGGACGACACCTCGGTGTCCGCGATCGCCGAGCCGACGGGGCACCGGCTGTTCACCGACATGGCCCGCGCCACGCACCGCCGCCCCGGCTGGACCGCGTCCATCAGCATGGCCGACCGCCGGATCACGCACTACGAGACGGGCAACGGCGAAAACCTGCGCGGCTGGCACACCGGTTCCGGAATGCTCTACTGGTGGGGCGACACCTTCGGCAACGGGCAGTACAGCGACGCCTTCTGGCCCACCGTCGACCCCTACCGGCTGCCCGGCGTCACGGCCTCGCGCAGAGTGCTCGCGGACGCGGCGGGCGGCGACTGGGGAGCGTCCCGGCCGGACGTGAACTGGGTCGGCGGCGCCACAGACGGCCAACGGGCCGCCGTCGGACAGTACTTGAAGGGCCTCGGCAGCACCCTGATGGCGAAGAAGTCGTGGTTCTTCCTGGACGACGCGATCGTCTGTCTCGGCGCGGGCATCAAGTGCACCGACGGGACGGCCGTGGAGTCGACGGTGGACAACCGCAACCTCGGCCCCACCGGCGGCGCGCCCTACCAGGCCGACGGCGTCACCAAGCCGTCCGGCTACCCCTGGTCGGAGACGCTCACCGGCGTCCGGTGGGCGCACCTCGGCGGCCACGGCGGCTATGTCTTCCCCGGCGGAGCGACCGTCAAGGCGCTGCGCGAGGGTCGGGACGGCAGGTGGAGCGACATCAACAAGGGCGGCTCCACCACGGTCCTGAACCGCAAGTACCTCACCATGTACGTCGACCACGGTACGAACCCGACCGGCGGCTCGTACGCCCACCTGCTCATGCCGGGCGCCACCGCGGCCCAGACCCAGGCGCGTGCCGCCGCGGCCAACTGGCTGACTCTGCTGGCCAATTCGGACGACCAGCAGGGGGTCGGCGTGCCGTCGCTCGGCTTCACCGGGGTCAACTTCTGGTTCGGCGGGACGGTGGGACCTCTCACCGCGAGCGCCCCGTGCTCCGTGATGATCAGCGAGAGGAGCGACGGGACGGCGGTCGTCTGCGTCAGCGATCCGATGCGCGCGCAGACCGGTCTCACCCTCACCTGGAACCGGGCGGTCTCCGCGGTGACGTCCAAGCCGTCCACCGTCACCTCGGCGACCACCGGCTCCGCTCTGCGGCTGACCTTCGGCGACCTCGGCGCCACGGCCGGCGTCACGCAGCGGATCACCGTCAAGCTCGCCTGACCGACGGTCCCCCGAAGGAGCGCCCGGCGCCGCCCCGGCCGGGTCAGGTTCCGGGGCGGTCGTGCGGGTCTCCAGGCGCCCCCTCCGACGCCTGGAGACCCGCGGTCCACAGGTCGTGCACGCCGATCCCGGCCAGGCCGGAGCGCACAGTGCGCCGCGGCCCCGGTGCGATCGGCGTGTACGACGGCACGGCGAGCACCCGGCAGCCCGCGGCCTCGGCGGCGGCCACCCCGGCCGGGCTGTCCTCGACGGCGAGACAGGCCGCGGGGTCGACACCGAGCGCCCGGGCCGCCGCGAGATAGGGATCGGCGGCGGGCTTGGTCCGGGGTGTCTCACCGGCCGCCACCGTCGTCCGGAATCGCTCCGCGCCCAGCACCTTGAGCACGCTGTCCACCACGGGACGCGGGGACGCCGACACCAGGGCCGCCGGGATTCCCAAGTCCGCCAGCAGGTCAAGTAGTTCGGCCGCACCTGGCAAGGGGGTCGCCTGCGCCCGCACCGCGGTCAGGAAGGCCGCGTCGAGTTCCGCGGCGAGCGTGTGCGTGTCGTGCCCCGTCACCCGGTGCAGATGGGAGGCGGTGTCCTGGACCGCGCGGCCCAGGACGTGGGGCAGGTCGTCGTCCCCGAGTTCGTGACCGAGGCGGGCGGCGCTCTCGCGTACCGTCCGCAGCCACAGCGACTCGGTGTCGACCAGCGTCCCGTCCATGTCGACGAGCACCGCGTGCGGGGCGGCCGCGAAGGGTCGCCCGTCGAGCGTCCAGTGCCGGTCCGCGAGCCGCCCCACGGACGCGAACACCTGGGCGGCGACGTCGGTATGACGCACCGTCGGCGGCGGCGCGGAGATACCGGGGCCTGCTGCGGCGAGCCAGGCGGTGCGCTCCTCGGGCGAACGGCCGCCGTGGCCACCCGCGTCGACGTGCCCGTGGTCGGTGACGACGAGGAAGGTCCACCGCTCGGCGTCGTACGACGGGCGGGAGCGCACCGCCGCCAGCAGCCGGCCGAGCCGTTCGTCGGCGCGCAACACGGAGGTCTCGTACGCCTCCCCGCAGCCGAGGAAGTGGGCGGTCTCGTCGGGTGCGCCGAGGTAGACGAACGAGGCCTCCACGTCGTCACCGGCGAGGACCCGCGCCGCCTCCTCGGTGATCCGCTCGTCGCACTCCTCCCAGGCCTCCGGGGTGTCGGCCGCGGGGGCGACGTACGCGGTCCTGGAGGGGGCGCGGAAGAGCGGGCCGCCGTCGCGCGCCTGCATCAGCGGCCGCCAGCCGGCCGCGACGAACGTACGGCGGCCGTCCTGTTCGGTGAGGCGGGTCGCGAAGTCCGGGAAGACGTCGAGCCGGTGGCCGCTGAAGTCGTTGCTCCACACGCCGTGCTTCGCGGCGCTCACACCGGTCACGACGGTCGCCCAGCACGGGCCCGACATGGTCGGCGTGCGGTCGTCCACCTCGACGGGCGCGAGGAAACCGGCGGCCGCGAGCGTGTCGAGGTGCGGGGTGCGCAGGCGGCGCAGCACGTCGAGGCGGACGCCGTCGATGCCGACGACGAGGACGCGGTGGACGGCGGCGGGCATGAAGGGGTCCTTTCGGTACGGCGGTCGCGGGGAGTACGGGGCCGGGCTCGGGCGGGTGTTCAGGCCGAGCGGCTCAGGTCGTCCGGGCCGACCGCGTGGGCGAACGGGAGCCCCTGGGCGTAGCGCCGGACCTCGTCGACGGCCCAATCGGCCATCCGTCCAAGCTCGTTGCCCAGGGAGCCCGCGATGTGCGGGGTGAGCAGCACGTTGGGCAGTGTGTACAGCGGCGAGCCGGCGGGCGGCACCTCGGGTTCGGTGACGTCGAGCACCGCGTGGATGCGGCCGGTGAGCAGGTGCTCGGTGAGCGCGTCGGTGTCGACGAGGGAACCGCGGGCGGTGTTGACGAGGGTGGCGCCGTCCCGCAGGAGCGCGATGCGGCGGGCGTCGAACATGTGCCGTGTCTCGGGGAGTTCGGGGGCGTGGATGGACACGACGTGGCTGCGCCGGACGAGCGTGTCGAGGTCGACGGGTTCCACGCCCAGTGCCCGGGCCTGTGCGGGGTCCAGGTACGGGTCGTGCAGCAGGACGTCGAGGTCGAGGGGGCGGAGCAGTTCGACTAGGCGGCGTCCGATGCGGGAGGCGCCGACGACACCGACCGTGCGCCGGTAGTTGCCGTGTCCGGTGAAGTGGGGCAGCAGCGCGGGCTGTGCGCGTACGTCGGCGTAGGTGCGGGCCATGTCGAGGACCCGCTTGTTGGCGAACAGGATGGCGGCGAGGGTGAATTCGGCGACGGGCAGGGCGTTCGCCGCCGCCGCGGAGGAGACGGTGATGCCCCGCTTCCAGACGGCTTCGGTGACATGGTGCTTGACGGAGCCCGCGGCGTGGACGACGGCACGCAGCCGCGGCATGCGGCCCAGCGCCTCCTCGGTCAGCAGGGGCGCTCCCCAGTGGGTGAACAGGACCTCCAGCTGTGCCAGTTCGCTGTCGTCGACGGTGCCGAAGTCGGTGATGTGGGCGGCGGGGTCGACCTCTGCGACGGTGCGCAGCCGGTCGAGCGCGCCCTCCGCCCGCAGGGAGCCGTGGACCTCGCGGCCCATGGCGAGAGCGGTGCGCGGCCGTCGTTCCCGGGTCGCCGGCTCGGGGCCGGTCAGGAGGGTCTCTTCCGGTACGAGCATGGTCACTTCACCGCGCCGGCGGTCAGGCCCGAGCGCCAGAAGCGCTGGAGGCAGACGAAAGCGACGATCAGCGGGACGACGGCGACGAGGGAGCCGGTGATGACGAGCGAGTAGTACTCGGGCTGCTGCTGCGTGACGCTGTTCCACATGAACAGGCCGAGGTTGACGGGGTAGAGCTTCTCGTCGTTCAGCATGACGAGGGCACCGAAGAAGTTGTTCCAGCTGGCGGTGAACGAGAACAGGAAGATGGTCATGAAGCCGGGCGCGAGCATCGGCAGCGCGATGCCGCCGAAGGTGCGCAGTTCACCGGCGCCGTCGACGCGCGCGGCCTCCAGCACCTCGCCGGGTACGTACCCCTCGGAGAACACCCGGGCGAGGTACACCCCGAACGGGTTGACCAGGGCGGGCAGCAGCAGCGCCCAGTAGGTGTTGACGACTCCGGCCTTGGTGGCGAGGAGGTACATCGGCAGCTGGATCACGGTGGTGGGGACCAGGACCCCGCCGAGGACCAGGCCGAACAGCTTCTCCTTGCCCTTGAAGTCGTACTTGTCGAAGGCGTAGCCGGTGGCGATGCACAGGAACGTGGAGGCGGCCGAACCGACCACGGAGTACAGGATGCTGTTGCCGAACCAGCGGAGGTAGATGCCGTCGTTGAAGGTGAAGACGCGGTGCAGATTGCCGAACAGGTTGAACTCTCCGAGGGAGAACCCTGAGGTGCCGAACAGGTCGCGGTTGTTCTTGGTGGCGGCGAAGAGCAGCCAGCTCACCGGCATGAGTGTGTAGAACGCCGCGACGACGAGGACGCCGTTCACGACTCCTTTGGAGAGCAGGGCGTGGGGCGAGGTGCGGCGGCGGGCGGCCGGGGCGGCCTCGGGGCCGGTCTGCGCGCGGGGGGCGCCCGTGGTTCGGATGAGGGTGCTCATGACGCCGCCTTCCACCGGTTGCCGAGCCGGGTGACGATGTAGGAGAGGACGACGCCCAGCAGGGCGAGGATCAGGGACGCGGCGGCGGCCAGCCCGTAGTCGTGCTGCACGAAGCCCGCCTTCCAGATGAACAGGGTGGGCGACCATTCAGTGTCGATGGAGGGTGCTCCGCGCTGGTTGAGGAGCTTGGGCTCGGTGAAGATCTGGATGGCGCCGACGCAGGTGAACAGAACGGTCATGACGACCGCGGAAGCGATCATGGGGACCTTGATGCGCAGTGCCGTCCGGACGGCGCCCGCTCCGTCCACGACGGCCGCCTCGATCACTTCGCGCGGAACGGCCTGGAGCGCGGCGTAGAAGATGACCATGTTGTAGCCGATCCACTGCCAGGCGCACAGGTTGACCATGGACGACAGCACGTGGTCATTGCTGTAGAAGTTCCAGGAACCGCCGAGCGCGCCGATCCACTCCAGTACCGGGCTCAGTCCGGGGGTGTACAGGTAGATCCAGATGATCGAGGCGATCAGCCCGGGGATGGCGTGCGGCAGGAACAGCGCGAGCTGGAAGAACCGTTTGGCCCGTGCCAGCGCCGAGTCGACCAGCAGGGCGAGGAGCAGCGACCCGCCGATCATCACCGGGATGTACAGGGCGCAGTAGAGCCCGATGTGCGCGAAGGAGTCCCGGAAGCCGGCGTCGGACAGTGCCCGGGTGTAGTTGCCGAATCCGGAGAACACCCGCTCGGTGCCGCCGAAGCCGAGTCCGGAGGAGTGTTCCTGGAACAGGCTCATCCACACGGCGTAGCCGATGGGCGCGACCATGACGGCACCGAACAGCACGAAGAACGGTGTGATGAACAGGGCCGCGGCCCGGCGCTGGGTGCGCCGCAGCCGTACGGAGCCCAGCGGCTTCACCGCACCCGGCGGTCTGGTCTTCGGTGGGCTCACGGGCTGGAGGACGGGTGCTGCCACAGTGGGACTCCTTGGCGGGCTGGGCGCTACGGGGAGACGGCGGAGGAAAGGGGGATCCGGCCGCGGCCGGTGTCCGGGTGCCTGCCGGACACCGGGGACGACGGCCGGATCCGCCGGGTCACTCGGCGAGCTTCAGCCCGCGCTCCTCGATGCCCGATTCGGCCTTCCGCTGGCCCGCCTCCACGCCGGAGGTGAAGCCGGACTTCGCCGCCGCGTCCTGCACCGCGGTGTACACGTCCATCTGGTTGGGGCCCCAGGTCCAGCCGGGGACGATGGTGTCGACCTGCTCGGAGGCCAGCTTGTAGAGGTCCTGGCCGTTCAGGTACGAGGTGTCGAACTTGGCGGCGGCGACGGTGCGCAGCGCCGGGTTCGCGGGCAGCGCGCTGCTCGGCGACTCGAGGTCGGCGAGGCGCGCCTCGACGCCCGCCTTGCTCGTGGTGAGCCACTCGATGAACTCGGTGGCCGCCTCGGCGTGCTTGCTGCCCTTGAGGACGCCGTAGGAGGTGCCGCCGTAGTTGCCGGTGGCGGCGGTGCCCCAGTTGGGCAGTGGCGCGACGGCCCACTTGCCCTTGAGGTCGGGCATGGCGGTCTTCATGCCGCCGGCGGACCAGGAGGCGCCGAGGAAGGAGAGCGTCTTGCCGGTGGCGCGAGCCTTGGTCTCCTCGGGGCTGTAGCCGGTGAAGGACTGCACGAGGTCCTTCTCGGCGAGGCCGTCCCAGTAGGCGGCGACCTTCTTGGTGGCGGCGTCGTCGACGCCGGGCTTCCAGGCGTCGCCCTCGGTGGCGAACCACTTGCCGCCGGCCTGCCAGGACAGGGCGGCCAGCAGGGCCGGGTCCGACTTGGGCATCGAGGCCAGCCGGACGTTCTTGTCCTTCTTCTTCACCTTCGCGGCGGCGGCCTCGAACTGGTCCCAGGTGGCGGGGACTTCGATGCCGTACTTCTTGAACAGGTCGGTGCGGTAGTAGTAGAGCTGCGGCGCGACGTCGTAGGGGACGGTCCAGGTCTTCCCGCCGAAGGTCACGAGGCTCTGGAGCGACTCGGGGAACTTCGTCTTGACCGTTTCTCCGGCGTACTCGGTCAGATCGATCAGATTGCCCTGGCTCGCGAACTCCGGAACCATCTGGTACTCGATGGTCGCCACGTCGGGCGCGTTGCCCGCCTTCACCGCGTTGGAGAGCTTGCTGTAGCCCTCCGTCGAGCTGGGTATCTCGGTGAACCTGACCTTGATGTCCTTGTGCGTCCGGTTGAACGCCTCGACGGTCGACTTGGCTCCGAGCGTCCAGGTCCAGTAGTCGATGGTGACCGGCTTGCCGTCCGACGCGGCGTCGGTCGAGCCGTCGCCGCCGCAGGCGGTGGCGAGCAGGCCCAGAGCGGCGACGGCGGCGGTGGCGGCAAGGCGGGTGCGGAACGAACGTGAAGTGCGCGGCATGGCACGGCTCCTACGAGACCTCGTACGGGAAGAGGCGGATGCAGGACATCTTTTGCGCGCACACGATCAGAGTCAAGAGCGTTCGACCACAACAATCAAAACGATCACACAACGCTCATCAAGCGGAGGTGCCACCACCGCAGGACGAGCGCACCCTCAACTCCGGGAGCAGTTCGATGTGTTGACGCGGCCCGGGCCCGCGCCCTGCACGACGTTCGGCGAGCCGCTGGAGCAGCAGCCCCGCCGCCAGCTCCCCCACCGCGCGCGTGGGCGGGGCGACGGCGGTGAGCGGGACGTCCGCGAGGGCGGCCACCTCGTCGTCGTACGCGATCAGCGCGAGGTCGCCGGGCACGCTGATGCCGGCCGCCTGCAGCTTCGGCACCAGCACGATGGCGTCCTCGTCGCTGTGGATCAGCGCTGCGGTGACGCCGCGCTTGCGGACCGCCTCGGTGAGGTAGTCGAGGGTTGCCTCGTAGTCGCCGTGTTCACGTGTCGCGGGGGCGCCGGTGTCACCCTCCAGGCCCAGGGACCGCACCGCCGCCAGATAGCCCGCGGAGATCTGATCGGCGTGCGGGCCCTCCTGGAGCACGGCGGTGACCCGGCGGTGGCCCAGCGCGGCGAAATGACCGACGGCGACGGCGGCACCGTGGGCGCGGTCCGTGCGCACCCGGTCCAGATCCGCCGCGGGGTTGCCGGCCGGCGCCGAACGCTCCACCAGGACCGTCGGCACCTCGCAGTCGAGCAGCCACTTCTCCTGACCACCGACGGGCACTCCCCCGAACCAGCTCGGGGCGACGAGCAGCGCCTCCGCACCGCCCGCGACCAGGTGTTCCGCCTGCACGGGGTCCTCGGAGTCGACGTAGCCGGTCATGCCGAGGACCAGCCGCCCGCCGTGCGCGGCGACGACCTCGCGAACCCCTCGGACAATGTCCGCGAAGATGTGCTTGGTGGTCGGCACGATCATGCCGATCACGGCGCCCTCGGCGGACTCCCGGCGGGGCTGGGGCTCGGCGGCCGCGTCGCCCGGCCAGACCACCGCTCCGTGCAGCCGGTGCACCCGGCCCTGCGCGGCGAGCGCCTCCACGTCACGCCGCAAGGTCACCGCGGACACCCCGAGTTCGGCCGCGAGGTCGGCGACCCGCAGGCTGCCGCGCTCCCGGACGAGTTCGAGCACCCGCTCATGGCGCTGGTCGACGTGCAGTCGCATGGGCTCCCCCTGGAGCAAGGCCGGACGGACGAACGAGGAGACGCGAGGCGTGATCCCGTGTGCTCACTGTACGCCCACACGTCGTATCGATCGTTTGCGTTCAATATGTTCACGGAGGCGTGTGGCCTGCGCACCTGGACCGGAAAGCGTCCCGGTCCCAGCCCGACGACGGACCGCACAGTCCACTTCGGAAGAGGCGCGGCATGCGCGGCGAGTTGACGGCCAAGGGGAGAGCGGCGCGGAACCGGGTCGTCGAGGGCGCCGCGGCGCTGCTGCGGGAGGGTGCGCAGCCGCTACGGGGGAGGTGTCGACATGCCGACACTGGACCTCGGCCCCTGCGCGGAGGCTGCGGTCCATGTGCGGAGGCTCCCGCAGCAAACGGCTGTCGCCTGGCCGTTTGCGCGCGAGGGCGCCGGCGGGGAGAGTGCCACCGGTGTGCGGGCCGCGAGGGCCGGAGCGTGCGACACGGCGGGGGACACAACGATGTGTGTACTGGACCTGGCGGCCAAGGAGGCCGAGGTCGCGAGGTATCTGCTCGCCCACCCGCGGGCCGAGGAGGCCGGGATCGGACATCCCGCACTCGGCGGCTGCGACGAGGTCGCCTGGTCCGACATCCCCGGATGCCCCGCCGAGATACCGGCGGTCCTGCGTGGACTGCTCCATCAGGAGGCCGCACCCGAGGCGGCGCGGGTCCTCACCAACGTGCTGATGGACAGCGTGTTCTCCCTCGGTGCGGCGATGCCGGCGGCCCTGCCGTTCCTGCTGCGCCTGGCGGCCGATCTGCGGGCCCCCGTTCGCGAGCGGAGGCTCGACATCCTGCTCGTCGCCGCCGAGTTGGCGCTGCCGGTCGACGCGGACGACGAGCGGGCGGTACGGCTCTTCGGGGGCGACGACGAACACCCGGAGCGGGCACAGTGCAGGGCGGTGTTCGCCGAGCACGCGGAGCTGCTGGCCACCCTGCCCGACGAACTCGTCGGGCCCGACGACCGGGCGTCCCTCCTGCGAGCCGCGGGCATGGTCCCGCGATCCGCGCGCGAGGATGATTGAGCGGACCTCCGTCGGGCCGCCTGGCATGATCACGGCGTGACCAGTGAGAATGTGCAGCCCGCCGTGCAGCCCGCCCCCGCGAGGTTCGTCCTCTTCGACGTCGACGGCACGTTGATCGACGCTCTGGACAACCAGCGCCGTGTCTGGGCGACTTGGGCTCTGCAACACGGATTGGACGTGGATGCCGTCCACCGGGTCGCACTGCGGACGCGCCCCATGGAGACCTTCGCACAGGTGGCCCCGGACCTGGATCCGGAGGAGTGCCTGGCGGCGCTGCACGCCCTTGAGGACGACGACGTCCGGTCCGGCGTCTACAGCGCTTTCGATGGTGCGTCCGACCTGCTGGGCGCGTTGCCGCCGGGATCGTGGGCGCTGGTGACCTCCAACTACGAACACCGGGTGCGCGGGCGCTTCACCCGGACCGGCCTGCCTGTCCCGGCCGTCATCGTGGACGCCGGCGCCGTGACGGAGGGCAAGCCGTCTCCCGTTCCCTACCTCACGGCCGCCGAGCGGCTGGGCGCCGACCCCGCGAACTGCCTGGTGATCGAGGACGCTCCGTCCGGAGTCGAGGCCGGGCTGAGGGCGGGCATGACGGTGTGGGGAGTGAACTCCGCGAGCGAAGTACCCGGCGTGCACCGCCACTTCGCCACGTTGCGGGAGGCGGCCCCGGACATCGTCGGGTTCGCGTCGGGGACTTGGCGGGAGGTTCCGGCGGCTCACTGAGCGCCGGTACCTGCGTGATGGCCCGAAGGCACTCACTCGGGGCAGCATCCGCACTCCCCGTATAGGGGCGTCCCGCAGCGCGGACATGCTGCCGACCTGCGCTTTCGAGAGCGGCAGCATCACCCGTCCCGATGTCCGACCGGGATGTCCTGTCCTGTATGGGCAGTGAAGGCGTCTCGGCATGCCGTCGCTCCGCACGACCCCCTTTTGAACACGTTCAACTTCCTGCACTACAGTGGACGCCAGAAGGGGGGTACCGATGAAGATCGTGATACCCGGGGGAACCGGGCAGGTGGGGACGGTTCTGAGGCGCGCCCTGAGCGCCGCCGGTCATGAGGTCCTGATTCTGACCAGGCGGCCGGTTCGTGAGGGCGAGCTCGCGTGGGACGGCGAGACGCTCGGCCCCTGGGCCGACGCCGTCGACGGCAGCGACGTCGTGATCAACCTGGCCGGCCGCAGCGTCAGTTGCCGCTACACACCGGTCAATCTGAAGGCCATGATGGACTCGCGGGTCAACTCCGCCCGGGTGGTGGGCGAGGCGATCGCAGCGGCGGCCCGGCCACCTCGGGTGTGGCTCCAGATGAGTACCGCCACCATCTACGCACACCGCTACGACGCGCCCAACGACGAGGCCACCGGCGTGCTCGGCGGCGCCGAACCCGACGTACCGGGGTACTGGGCGTACAGCGTCGACATCGCCAAGGCGTGGGAACGGGCGCAGGATGAGGCACGCACCCCGCACACCCGGAAGGTCGCCCTGCGTTCCGCCATGGTGATGAGTCCTGATCGCGGCGGCGTCTTCGACGTCCTGCTGTGGCTCGCGCGGCTCGGGCTCGGCGGTCCGGTCGCGGGCGGGGCGCAGTACGTGTCGTGGATCCACGAGCGTGATTTCGTCCGTGCCGTCGAGTTCCTGATCGACCGGGAGGACCTCGACGGGCCGGTGAACCTCGCGGCACCGAATCCGGTGCCCCAGCGGGAGTTCATGCGTGACCTGCGGGCCGCCCGGGGCGTGCCGGCAGGTCTGCCCGCGACGAAGGCCATGGCCGAGCTCGGCGCCTTCGTCCTGCGCTCGGACACCGAACTCCTGTTGAAGAGCCGCCGCGTCGTCCCCGGCCGCCTTTTGGCCGAGGGCTTCGCCTTCGAACACGCGCTGTGGCCGGACGCCGCCCGCGAGCTCGTACGACGCGGGCGCGACCTCACCCCGCGTGGGCGCGACGAACGCCGCCGTGGGCCGGACGCCCCCATGGCCAGGGCGAGTTAATCGTTCGCGCCCCAGGACGTCAGGCGCTACGTTCCGCGTGTTCGCGGCGCGGTACGAGACGAGGAGCCAGGCATGGAGATCGACGGCGTACGGACCGATCGTCTGGGGTTGTTGCTCGACCAGTTCGACCGCGCCCGGGAGATGGCGGAGGTAAGGCTGGCGGGGCTCGGTGACGAGGAGTACCTGTGGGAGCCGGTGCCAGGCTGCTGGTCGGTCCGGCCCCGGAGCGAGGCGACGACGCCCAGGGCGTTCGGGCCTGGTGAGTGGGTGCTCGACCTGGGCGCTGCCGACATCCCGGCGAACGAGTACGCGGAGGTCGCCCGGCAGGCCGCCGGCGGCATGAGCGTCGCCAAGATCGCCGAGGACTGGAGCGTCAGCGTCGAGCGGGTCGAGCAGATCCTCGCGCACACCGGCGAACCGGAACCCGACGAGACGCCGATCACGACGATCGCGTGGCGGCTGGGGCATCTGCACTTCCACTTCGCCGGCGGGTGGGAGTGGACGTTCGGTGAGCGGCGGCAGGAGCCGAAGCTGGGCGTCGATTTCAGTCCGTCCGCCGCGGTGGCACTCGATCGGTTCTGGACGGTGATCGACCGCTGGCGCGAGAGCGTCGGTTCCGTCACCGAGGAGCAGTTGGACACGGTCGGCTTCTCGCAGTACCCGTACGGGTCGGACCCCGACGACCCCTACATCTCGGTGCTGTCGGGGGCCAACCTCGAATTCATCCACCACATGGCGGAGATCGCCCTGCTCCGCGACCTGTACCGCTCCCGCTTCACTGCTTCCAAGTAGGTGACGCGGCCGGCCCGGGCGGCCCGGATCCACTGAGCGCCCGGCCCCGGGAAGAGCCGGGAACTCTCTTCAGCCGGCCTGGGCGGCTCTCGGGCGGGCTCTCCACTCGCGGCGCAGGATGAAGGCCCGCAGGACCGCTATGGCGAGGAACGCGACGCCGAAGGCGGCTCGCTGCCACTCTCCGACGACGACGAACCAGTACAGGGCGAGGCCCGCGAAGAACAGGCAGACGCCGATGATCAGCGGCTCGCGGATGTAGAAGGGCAGGACGCGGAGAATCAAGTTGATCAACATCGGGCCAGTCGAGCAGGTGCGTACCTTTCACGCAGTGGTGGAGGCCACAGTTCCGGAAGGAGGGCACCCGAGTTCGAGCCCCTATCCGGCGCCCGCTCCCGGAAACGGGAGTTCGTCGTAGCGGTTCGCGGGCAAGGGGACTGGGCGAGGGGAGGCGCGTATGCCGCAGCGGTCGAGTTCTGAGAATGTGCCGTCCTGGGCCAGGCCGGGTGCCAGTTGGGGTCCGTGGGTCTTCTGGCCCTTGCTCGTCTTGAGCATCGCCATGTTGGTCTACCGCGTGGCCGAGGGTGCCCGCGGGGCGGCGATCGCGGTGACGGCTTGTCAGGTCGTCGTCTTCGCCGCGCTGTTGGCGAGCAATTACGCCGCGCGGCGCAGGCAGCGGAGGCTCTGACGGAGTGTGCGGCCTGCGTGACCGGCTGCTCCGCCCCGTCCTCCGGCGCGCGATCGTCGGTCAGTCCCAGGAGTTGAACAGCACGCCGCCCAGAGTGGTGATGCCGTAGGAACGGATTTGGCGCCACTCCCCCTGGGTCAGGACCGAGGTGTCGACGTCCGAAAGAGGCCGGGTGAGTTCCGCCGGACCGAGCAGTTCGAACCCGAGGTGAGCGAAGGCGTCGGCCCAGGGTGGCGGCGGGACGAACTCCTCGGTGTACCAGTCCCGGCGTTCGCGGGCGAACGCGATCCAGGGGTGGTGGGCGTGACACAAAATGACGGACTCTGCTGCCCCGACGACGGTCGCCGTGTGGAACGTGCGCGGGTATCCCTGCTTCTCCACTTCACCCACCTTGCCTCCGGCGGCGCGGGCGGCCGTGTGAAGCGCGGTGCGGAATTTCGCGAGGTCGGTCTCGGGAAGCGGGCCGGTCCCCGGGTGGCGGAAGCCCGTCGCTCCGCGCGGAACGGTGAAGCCGGCGTTCTCGTCGTCGGTCATGTCCTCATCCTGCATGTGTGCTGCCAGGTGCTGCCGACGGTGCTGCGGGGTCCTGCCCCGTGTTGCCGCGTGCTGTCGACCGGAGCCTGTCTTTGCCCGTGCAAGGATCCCCTGCGAGGTGTGCGGCCGGCGCTTCAGTGCGCGAAGACCGCCGTCGCCACAGGCACTGCCAGCAGCAGACTGAGTCCGATCAGAGGGAGGCGGTCCAGCCACAGGACGGCGGCGAATTCGCGCAGTGTCGCTGCCAGCCAGTAGGCGGGCGAGGTCGGCGCGCCCACGACGTGCACGGGCACGCCGACGCGGCGGGCCAGCAGGGTCGTGCGGTAGACGTGGAAGCCGCTGGTGACCACCGTGGCACGGTGGCCGGGAGTGGTGCCGTCCACGAGGGCCGCGCTGAAGCGCAGGTTCTGCCCGGTGTTGACGGAGCGGTCTTCCCGCGCGATCCGGTCGGCGGGCACTCCGCGTCCGCGCAGGTAGTCGGCCATCGCGTCCGCCTCGGAGCGGACCTCGTCGTCGCCTTGGCCGCCCGAGACGACGAACACCATACGAGGCGTGTCCGGTGCGCGGGTGGCGTCGATCGCGAGGGCGCGCTCCAGCCTGCGGGCCAGCAGCGGGCCGGGCCGGCCGCCGTCGAGCCCGGCGCCCAGGACGACGACATGGGTGGTTTCCGGCAGGGGGGCGCTGCGGCCCCGGAGGAACACGTAGCCGGCGAAGACGAGGAAGAGCAGAGTGAGGTATCCCGCGGCCGCGTTGACCGCGACCACGAAGGCACCGAACGCCTCGCCGCCGACCGTGTGGAAGACCGCGTCGAGGCCGAGCACCGCCAGCACCGCGCAGCCGGCGCCCCCCGTTGCCAGCAGGGCCGCCTGCGGGCCGTAGCGCCGGACCAGGAGGACGCCGTCGGCCAGCAGCAGCAGGCCCAGCGCGAGCGCCAGGAGCAGGGCGGCGACCGCGAGTACGGTCGCGACGGCCGGGTGGGCCGGCGCACTGCGAGCGGCCACGCCGAGTCCGGCAGAGGTCACCGCCAGGCAGAACAGGACGGCGGTGGAGAACCGGTGCGGTGCCAGCAGAGCGTTGACGACGCCACCCGCGGCGAACACGACCGCGGCGAGGTACTCCGGGTACTCCGGCATGTGCCGCACCGCTCCGCTCTCCCGCCCGGCGGGCCGCTGCCCGTACCCGCCCGTTTTCGCGCCGCCCGCGGGTCCCCGGACCCGTGCACTACGGGGACCTGCTACGTACGGCCGCCGACCATCCTCCCAGATCCGGTGTAGTGCCCCGAACCCGGGCGGGTGGTGGTGAGTTCGACGGAACCGGCATGTCGTGCCGGTGGTGGTGCCGCCCGGCCGGACGTGGACCGCGCGGTTTGTGAGCGCCGGTGATCAGCAGGGCACCGCGGGCGGTTGTGTGGCGGCCGACGGCGGCACGCGGTTGTACCGGGAAGCCTCGTTCACGGGCACCGCGTCCGCCGGCACCGACGACGCGCTCAGATGCCGCAGGTAGGGGCGGACCAGTACGGGGAAGGGTCGAGTGCGACATGGGTGTGGTCGTTGTGATCGGGGTAGCCCGGACCGAGGATCTCCGAGAAGCCGTGCGTGCGGGCCTGCTGGGCGAGGCGGCAGAGGGTGGGAGCACCGGTCAGGTCGGCGGCGTCGCCGTACAGGTGGCGGCTGGTGGACGAACCACCGACGGCACTGTTGCAGGCGTAGGAGCGGAAGCCACTGGAGATGGTGAGCGGGACGTCCCCGAGCGCGTGACGCATCGCCTCCAGTTTCCACATGGTCTTCAGCGCGTTCGCCTTGGCGGTGGCCGCTGGGACGGCACCGCCCGACCAGTCGGAGTTGCAGCGGTTGAGTTCGGCGTAGGTGAAGTGGACCGGCGTGCAGTCCGCGTCCTGCAGCGCGTAGAGCTTGCTGAAGGTCGCCGGCCCCGCGACCCCGTCGGCGGCGAGGCCGTACGCGGACTGGAACGCGCGCACGGCGGCGGCCGTACGGGCGCCGTACTGGCCGTCGTAGGAGAGGCGCTTTCCGGACGTCACCCAGCCCGCGACCCGGATCTGCAACTGGGTGACGTCGCTGCCGGAGGCGCCCTGGGAAAGGGTGCGGCTCCAGGTGTAACACTCGTCGGCGTGTGCGGTGCCGGCGGTGGCGCCCAGGCCGACCATCACGCCTGACGCGAGCATGACAATCACGGTGACGAGGCGTGCGAACCCTCTGAACATCCAGACCTCCGGGGTCGTCGGTGCGGCCACCGCTCTCGTGACGGCCGTCGACCCCAGCCTGAGCCCAAGTACTACGCGCGTCAACGGTGCGGCCTCTGTCAGGCGGCGCGCGCTTCACGTGGCACGCCGGCCACATCAGCAGGGCGTCGCCCACCACCTCGCCGGGATCCTCATCTGGACCCGGCACTGACCCAAGAGACAGAACCTCGGGCCCGGCGGCATCGTCAACCCGGCCTCCCCTGCGCCTCGTTCAGCGTGGATCACGGTCGCCGGGTCCATCGCCTCGGCATGCGCCGGCCGGCCGCCCCGACGCGTGCCGCGAGACCGTCGTACCGTCTCGACACGCGCCGTGGGCCCCGTGCCGGTCACCGCTTCGCGTCGTCCGCCCGGTCGGTGCTCGGTTGTGCGGTCGTCCACGACGTGAGGATGCGCAGGGCATCGTGGGAGGGGCTGCCTGGTTCGGCGGTCAGGACCATCAGGCGCTGACCGGAACCGTCGGGGCTCGCCCAGGTGTCGCAGTCCAGAGTCAGGTCGCCCACCAACTGGTGGTGGTAGTGCTTGGTGCCGTAACTGGCGCTGTTGACACGGTGTTCGGCCCACCAGGTGCGGAAGTCGGGGTCCTGGAGGGACAGTTCGCCGACGAGCTGGGCGAGGTCGGGGTCGTCTGGGTCGGCCGCCGCCTCCATGCGCAGCGCGGCGACGGCCTCCCGGTCGTCGTGCGCCCAGTCCTGGTGCAGCCGGCGGACCACGGGATCCGTGAACAGCAGCCGGACGTAGTTGCGCCGGTGGGCCGGGATGGCGGCGAAGTCGGTGTAGAGGGCCACGGCGGCGGGGTTCCAGGCGAGGACGTGCAGGCGTCTGCCGAGGACGAGCGCGGGGGTCTGGGTGAGCTGGTCGAGCAGGCGCCGCATGGCGGGACGCACGCGTTGGGCGGGCCGGCGGCGGCGTGGCCGGGCGTCGGTCCGGCCGGCGAGTTCGTAGAGGTACACCTGCTGGTCGTCGTCGAGGCGCAGGGCGCGGGCCAGGGTGTCGAGCACGGACGCGGAGGCCCGGACGCGGCCCTGTTCCAGGCGGGTGTAGTAGTCGACGCTGATCGCGGCGACCTGGGCGACCTCCTCCCGGCGCAGTCCGGCGACCTTGCGGGCGGAGTCCGCCTCGGGAAGGCCGCACTCCTGAGGTGTCAGCTGGGCCCGGCGGGCCTTGAGAAAGGCACCCAGCGCGCGGGAGTCGGGGTCTGCGGTCATGTTCTCCAGTGTCGTTCCGCGACGACGATCACGGCACCTGCGTGAGGGGGCAAGTTCCTTCCCAGGCAGAAACCTGGCTCTCCCGCCCGTCGGCGGGCTGACGCAACGTAGACGTGTGCCCGGCAGGAAGCGGACCTCGGGTCCACCGCGCCGAGGCGTCACAACACAGGATCCGCGTCATCCACGTGATCCGCGTCATCCACCTCAGTCACGTCCTACGGAGAGTCCCCCATGTCCCAGACCACCGTCACCTTCGACAGCGCCGGAATCCCGCTGGCCGCCCACCTCTACACGCCCGACACCCCGACGTCGGGTCCGTGGCCGGCGCTCGTGGTCGGTCACCCCGGCACGGGCGTCAAGGAGCAGACCTCCGGCACGTACGCACGCCTGATGGCCGAGCGCGGTTTCGTCACCCTCGCGTTCGACGCCGCCCACCAGGGCGAGTCGGGCGGCCTCCCGCGGGGCCTGGAGGACCCCGCCCAGCGCGTGGAGGACTTCAAGGCCGCCGTCTCCTACCTCACCACTCTCGAGGTGGTCGACGCCGACCGCATCGGCCTCCTGGGCATCTGCGCCTCCGGCGGCTACTCGCTGGCCGCGGCCGGCGGCGACCACCGCGTCAGGGCCGTGGCCACCGTGTCCACCGCCGAGCCCGCCCGCCAGTTCCGTCTCGGTGCCGACGGCACCCAGGACCCGTCCGTCTTCCAGACCCTGCTGGACGCGGCAGCCGCGGCCCGCAGCG
The DNA here is from genome assembly GCF_042872045.1 of Streptomyces sp. NPDC005496. NCBI lineage: Bacteria > Bacillati > Actinomycetota > Actinomycetes > Kitasatosporales > Streptomycetaceae > Streptomyces > Streptomyces sp. NPDC005496. The sequence goes on along the minus strand of NZ_JBIAJQ010000018.1, from coordinate 54,571 downwards.
CCGCCGCCCGCGGCGAGGACCCCGGTGCGATGACCATGTTCCCCGAGACCGCCGAGCAGGCGTACGCGCTCGGGGGCCGGCACGGAGAGGAGGGCTTCGAGTACTACTGCACCTCGCGCGGCCGGCACGAGCGCTCCGCGAAGAGCCTGGCCTGGGAGAGCATCGACAGGATGGCCTTCCACGACGCCTTCGCCGCCGTCCCGCTGATCGGCCCCCGTCCCGTCCTCCAGGTCATCGGCGAGCGCGCCGTCACCGCCTGGATGGCCGCCGAGGCCCACCAGCGTGCGACCGGGCCCGCGGAGATCCACTGGATCACGGGCGCCAGCCACGTCGACCTCTACGACAAGAAGGAGTACATCGACCCGGCCGTCGACAAGCTCACCGACTTCTACACCACGCACCTCACCGCCGCTCCGGCGTGACCTCGCCCCGCGCGGAACCTCAGCCCTCGGATTCCGCGTCCTCTCCCGGGCGGCGACCGTCGTCCCGGTGCTCGCGGCGCATCGCGCGGCGGAGGGGCCCCCGACCTGGACATGGGTCCGAGGTGGGAGAGGATGGCGGCCGGCGGGGATGCGGCGAGGGGGAGCGATCATGCGCAGGTCTGCGGGATGCCGGTCCGGGGGTATCGGACACCGGGGCGCGGCGGTCGCCGCGGCCGTACTGGCGGGGGTCCTCACCGCCGCGGGCTGCGCCACGGACTCCGGGCCTCACGGGTCCCCCACCACCCGGTCCGGCGGCGACAAGCCTCCCTCCGGGGTGGCGAAGGACGCCCTCACCTGGGAGTTCCAGCACATCGCCGACTTCAACGGCAAGCTGACCGACGTGGCCGCCCTGGCCAAGGACGACATATGGGCGGTCGGGAGCGAGAACGACGGGTCGTCACCCGCGTTCCTGCTGCACTACGACGGTACGAAGTGGACGCGTGAGCCGCTTCCCGAGGCGCTCGGTGCCGGTGTGTATCCGCCGGCGCTCGAGGAGGTCGGCGACGAGACCCTGTGGCTGCGGCCGCTGACCGTCGAGGACCCCGCCGCCGCGAACTCCTGGGCGCGGTGGGACGGCACCCGCTGGTCCGCCGTGCCCGACCCCCCGCCGGGCAACGTCGGGGAGCTCGAAGGCGACGACCCGGACGACATCTGGGCGCTGGCGGGCGAGCGGTCCGCCCAGCACTGGGACGGCACCCGCTGGACCACGACCCGGCTCCCCCACGACGCCTCCGACCTGGCGGTGGTCGGCCCCGCCGACGTCTGGGCGGTCGGCAGCCGTTCGACGGGGCCGGGCACCGAGCCCGGCGCCGGTGAGCGGTACAGCCAGCCCGCCTCGATGCACTGGGACGGCAGGTCCTGGACGTCGGTGGACACTCCGCAGGCCCGCTTCGAGGAACCCCTCCCGCCCGAGCCCGGCGCCGGCCTCGGCGACGTCTTCGCGCGCGCCGACGGCGAGGTGCGCGCCTACGGCACCAACAGCTTCAACCATGGGGAGATCGAGAACGAACCCGCGGACGAATTCCTCCAACTGCGCTGGGACGGCTCGAAGTGGGCCGAGGAGGAGCCGGCGCCCGGCGGGTGCGCCCAGCGGATCCCGAAGGCCGAGGACGACAAGGGCCTGTTCCTCGACGGCAACTGGTACCTGACCGACGACGGCCGGTGCGTGAAGATCGGGCGGCACCGCCTGCCCCTGTCGACCGGCGCCCGCAAGGAGTCGAACCAGTCGCTGTGGCTGGAGGAGGTCCACCGGATCCCGGGCACCGACGAATGGCTGGGCGCCGGGCTCGTCCAGGTCAACCAGAGCGGTGATCCCTTCTCCGCTCCCGTCGTCGTCCGTCTCCAGCGCGGCACCTGACACGCACCGAGCGGGGGCGCTATCGCGTCCTGACGAAGCGGGCCCGCGCGGCCGGTGTGAGGAGTTCGGTCGCGTACCGCACGGTGATCCGCGGCAGCTCGGAGGCGTGCCGGTCGAGGAAGTCCACCGTCAGCGGTTCATCGCGGCGGCCGATCTCCCGGAGCATCCACCCGGACGCCTTGTGGATCAGTGGCTCGGGGTCCCGGCGAAGCCTGAGGACGAGGCGGAGGGTCGAATCGAAGCGGCCGGACCGGATCAGCGCCAGTGTGGCCACCAAGGCGATCCTGCGGTCCCACAGCCACGCCGACCCGGCCAGTTCGTCCAGCACGTCCAGAGCCTCCGGCGGCCCGTCCACGAGCCACGGCCCCAGCACCACGTACGCGGAGCCGTCCACGAGGTCCCAGTTGTCCACGCGGCCGGTGTGTGCCAGGTAGAAGTCGACCAGGGGCTTCCGCTCGGCGCCCCGGGCGCGGCGTACCCGCTCGGCGAGGACCAGCAGACCCGTGAACCGCTCCTCGTGCACCCGGCCGCTCAGCAGGACGTCCACGTCCTCCAGCGACAACTCCCGGTACCTTCGCGCAAGTTCACGCATCAGCGGCACGCGTACGCCGAGCAGCTCGTCGTCGTCCGCCGGGGCGAGCACCCGCACCAGCTGCGCCCGCACCCCGACGTCCGCCCGCTCCCGCAACTCGGCCCGCAGTCGTTCCAGGGTGTCAGTGGTCATGCCGACGGACGGTATCGCCCGCGGCCCGTCCTCGCAGCCTGCCTGAGGTGGGTGTCGCACCCCGGCGGGTGCACCCTCCGGGGTGCGGGCGTCCTCGGAAGAAGGGGCGGGGCCCCGCTCCAACAAGTCCCCACATCTCACCGCCCGGCGATCACCCGCGCGGCCGGAACTCCGGCTCGGCCGGCGGTCCTCCGGTGACGTTGGTGATCAACTCGGCGCACAGGTCGCGGAGTTTGATGTTGCGGTGCTGGGAGGCGGACCTCAGGGTGTCGAAGGCCTCGGCCGCGGTGCAGCGGCGCTGGCCCATGATCACGCCCAGGGCCTGGTCGATGACGCTGCGGGACTGCATGGCGGTCTGGAGCTGTGCGGTGAACTCCTGCGTGTCCGCGAGGCGTTGGGCCACCGCGATGCCACCGGTGGCCTGGGCCGCCAGGAACCGCAGGGCGGTGAGGTCCTTGTCCGCGAACGCGTCGGGCGGGCCGCCGTACAGGTTGAGCGCGCCCGCGGTACGGGTGTGGGCGGCGATCGGCAGGGAGAGCGAGGAGCGGACCCCGCACGCGGCGGCGTAGGCGGGATAGTCACCCCAGCGGCTCTCCCGCAGCATGTCGACGACCGCGACCTCCTCGCCGGTGCGCAGCGCCTGAAGACAGGGGCCGTCGTCCCGGCCGTACTGCTTCTCGTCCAGCTTGGGCGCCGCGGGGCCCGCGCTCACCACCGTGACGGGCTTGCCGTCGCCCTCCACGGTCACCCCGACGCCCTCTCCCTCCGACAGCTCCAGGGCGGTCTCGGCCAGCGCCTGGAGGAACTCCTCCAGGGTGTCGGTGTCCAGCAGCCACTGCGTGATGTCCCTGCTGCCGTACATGTCATCAGCGTTCATCATGTGTTCCTTCGCGCAAGGCCCGCGGCCCCTTCGATCGGCGTCGGCGCCACTGGGCCGACGGAGTCCGGCATCCGCAGGAACACCTCCGGTGCCACCGCCGTCCGGCGCCTGTGTCGTCGTCGGGGCGGCGTGGTCTTCCTTCCTCCCGAGTACCACGCTGGGCCCTGGCGGAACCCGCCGATGCCTGCCGCGTTCCTGCGGCTCCGCCCGGCTGTCGCCCGACCCCACGGGCCTGTACCGGACACGCCCGGTGGCACGCCCCGGGCCCGGCAGCGACGTGCCGACCGCTTCCCATCGGCGTACCGTCCAGAGGGGGGCGACTTCCGGTGCGTCCGGCGTGCCTGATGTGGCAGCCGTCCGGGGAGGCGTCCGCGATGCTGGAGGTGCCTGGTGACCAGCGTGGGTGATCCGGCCGCCGCCGAGCGCGCCCTGGATGCCGAGTTCGCGGAGACCGTGCGCCGGACGGGTGCGTCCCTCGGCGCGCTGTACCTGCTCGCGCCGGGTGAGCAGGTGCTGTGGCTGGACGTGCTGTGCGGAGCGCCCGCCGAGTTCGCCGCTCCATGGACACGGGTCGCGACGGCCTCTCCGGCACCCGTGGCGGACGCGGTCCGGGAGGACCGGATGGTGTGGGTGGGCAGCCAGGAGGAGATGGCCCGCTCGTATCCGCGCACAGCGATGGTGCTTCCGTATCCGCTGGCGCTGGTCGCCGCGCCGGTCACGGGCGCCCGGCGGTGGGGCACGCTGCTGCTGATGTGGCCGGCCACCCGTCCGCCCTACATGACCGGGCGGGAGCGCGGCAACATCGCGTCGAGCTGCCGGCGGCTGGCCCGGCTGCTGGAGGAGGCCGCCGGGCAGGGCCACGCTCCCGCCCCGCGCGCCGAGCCCCGGGTCGTGGCCGCGGCGGACCACGACCGCTCCGGCATCCCGTCCACGGCCGCCGAGGACTTCGTGGAGCGCCTGCCCGGCGGAAGCTGCTCGCTGGACCTGGGGGGCCGCTTCGTCTACCTCAGCTCCGGCGCCTCAGACCTGCTGGGCTGCCCGGCGAACCGCCTGCTGGGGACCTTGCCGTGGCAGTCCCTGCGCTGGCTGGACGACCCGGCCTACGAGGACCGCTACCGTGCCGCGGTGCTGAGCCGCGAGCCCATCGTCTTCACCGCGTGCCGCCCGCCCGACCGGTGGCTCGACTTCCACCTCTACCCGGACGCCAGCGGCATCAGCGTCCGTATCGTGCCCACCGGCACCCCCTCCCCGCCGCTCCCGGGAACCGCCCGGTCCGCGAGCAGCGTCGCCCCCACGCGCGCCGGGCGGCTCTACCAGCTCACCCACCTGGCCGCCGCGCTGACCGAGGTGGTCGGGGTCCAGGACGTCATCGACCTGGTCGCCGACCAGATCATGCCCGCGTTCGGCGCGCAGGGCCTGGTCCTGTCCGCCGCCGACGCCGGCCGGCTGCGCATCACCGGCCACCGCGGCTACTCCGCGCAGACCATCGAGCGCCTGGACGGCCTCCCCCTGGACACCGACTTCACCCCGGCCGGACGCGCCCTCGGCAACGGCACGCCCGCGTTCTTCGCCGACGCGCAGGAGATGCGGCGGCTGTATCCCGAGGCGCCGCAGATCAGCGGCAAGGAGGCGTGGGCCTTCCTGCCGCTGATCATCTCCGGCCGCCCCGTCGGGTGCTGCATCCTGTCCTACGACCGTCCGCACACGTTCCCGGCCGAGGAACGCGCCGTGCTGACGTCGCTGGCCGGGCTCATCGCGCAGGCGCTGGACCGCGCCCGCCTGTACGACGTCAAGCAGGACCTGGCACACGGCCTTCAGCAGGCACTGCTCCCGCGCACCCTTCCCCGGGTGGCCGGGGCGCGGGTCGCCGCGCGCTACCTGCCCGCGACCCGGGGCATGGACATCGGCGGGGACTTCTACGACCTGATCCGGCTCGGTGACACGGCCGCCGCGGCCGTCATCGGCGACGTCCAGGGCCACAACGTCGCCGCGGCCGCCCTGATGGGCCAGGTCCGCACCGGCGTCTACGCCCACGCGACCCTCGGCACCTCCCCCGACCGGGTCCTCGCCAGGACCAACCGGCTTCTGACGGAACTGTCCCCCGATCTGTTCACCAGCTGCCTCTACGCCCACTTCGACTTCGCCGCCCGGCGCGTCACGCTGGCCGGCGCAGGTCACCCACCGCCGCTGCTGCGGCTTCCCGGCGGTGACACCAGGCCCGTCGCCGTCGCGCCCGGACCGCTGCTCGGGGTCGACCCCGACGCCGTCTTCCCCCTGACCGAGATCCCGCTCACCCCCGGCATGCTGCTCCTCCTGTACACCGACGGTCTGATCGAGACACCGGGTATCGATCTCGACGATTCCGTCGCCGATCTGGCCGGCCGGCTCGCCCGCGCCGACGACCGTGACCTGGACCTGCTGATCGACGACCTGCTGAGCATGACCCGTGCGACCGAGCACCGTACCGACGACATCGCGCTCCTGGTCCTGCAGGAACGGTCCGGCCGCTGATCCGCCCCGCCCGCCGGTGCCGGTCGGACCGGGGGGCGGCGCGCCCTCGGGACCTGGCGGGCGCGACCCCCTCGCGACCGGGGCCACCCGTCCCCACGCCGGGGCTGCCCGTACAGTGGGAGACGCGTTTCGTCCGCTTCTGACCCGGTCCGCTGCTGACCCGGTCCAGTCCCGCGCCATCCGATCCGGAGCGTCCATGCACCACCCGTCCAGCGCCTCGGACGACGACTCCGACACCCTGTTCGGGCTCGACGCCCTGGGCCCCGCGCCCGCGGCGCCGAGCCACGACCGGCCGTCCTACCGGGACTCCGACACCGCGCGGCGCCTGCTTCCCGTACAGGAGATCCACGCCGAGCCCGCGGCGGCCGCCTCCCCGCGCGGCCGGCAGATCATCGCCCGGTTCCCCGAGGCGCGGCTCGTCGAGGTCGAGTCCCACTGGCGCATCCCCGGGCTGCACGGCAACGAGGGCAACGTCGCACGCTGGGTGCGCGTCAAGGGCGAGACACTCGTGCTCGGCGAGCGGAAGTCACCGGCCACGCGCCCCAACGGCAGGTCCGCCGACTGGATCGCCCCGGGCGCCTCCAACGGCTGCGCGATGGCCTGCGCCTACTGCTACGTGCCCCGACGCAAGGGGTACGCCAACCCGATCACGGTCTTCACGAACATCGACCGGATCGTCGCCCACATCGGCCGGCACATCGCACGCCAGGGCCCCAAGACCGAGCCGAACCAGTGCGACCCCGAGGCCTGGGTGTACGACATCGGCGAGAACGGCGACTGCTCGGTCGACGCCCTGATCTGCGACAACACCGCGGATCTCGTGCACGCCTTCCGGCAGTGGCCGACGGCCAAGGCGTCCTTCGCGACCAAGTTCGTCAACCCGGACCTGCTGGCCCTCGACCCGCGCGGCCGGACCCGTATCCGCTTCTCGGTGATGCCTCCCGAGGACTCCCGGCTGCTGGACGTGCGCACCTCCCCCGTCGCCGAGCGGATCGCCGCCGCCGCGGACTTCCTGGACGCGGGCTACGAGGTGCACTTCAACCTCTCCCCCGTCGTGGTGCGCCCCGGCTGGGAGGAGGCGTGGACGGAACTGCTCACGCACCTCGACGACGTCCTGCCGGACCGGGTCAAGCGGCAGGCGGCCGCCGAGGTGATCATGCTGACGCACAACCGGGAGCTGCACGAGGTCAACCTCGGATGGCACCCCCGCGCCGAGGACGTCCTGTGGCAGCCCGACCTCCAGGAGGCCAAGCGCTCCGAGAACGGCGCGCTGAACGTCCGCTACGCCGTGGACATCAAGGCGCGCGCGGTGCGGCGCCTGCGCGATCTGGTCGCCGACCGGGCCCCCTGGCTGCGCATCCGGTACGCGTTCTGAGCCACGGGTACAACCACGTCTGGGCAAGTCGCCTCACCACAAGGCATGCTGACGGTTCGTCACACACCGACGGGCCGGCCGCCGACCTCTGGAGGTCACGCGGCCGGCACGCCGTATCGGGCCCTAGACCGGCACGCAGCCGATCGATCCGGCGGGCAGATTGTTGCCCGTGGAGATGGCGGTGAAGCCGAAGGTGACACTGCCGTCGGCGGCGATGACCCGGTTGTGGTCGACGTTCTTGACCGTGACCGTGCCGTCGCTCGCCGTGGACAGGGAACCGTTCCACAAGCTACTGATCTTGGTGCCCGTGCCCGGTTTCCACGCCACGGCCCAGCCGTTGCGCGGTTCCGTGCCGTGGTTCATCACCTCGACGGACGCCTGGAAGCCGCCGCTCCAGGAGTTCACGACGCTGTAGACGGCCATGCAAGAGCCGGTATGCGGATCCGAGGGAGTCGGGGTCGGAGTGGGGGTGGGCGTGGGAGTAGGGGTCGGGGTCGGGGTGCCGCCGGGGTTCCTGATGCCGGTCACTTCCCCGTTGCCGCCGTCGAAGACGATGTCGGAGCAGGAGAAGAAGTTCTCCTGGCTGTCGGACCGCACCCACTGGATGAAGATCAGGGCGTTGCCCGAGCGCCCGGAGGGCAGGGTCAGGTCCCAGGAGTAGTGGCCGCCGTCGGTGCCCGGCGAACCCTGCTGGGACGGGTTGGTGACCGTCTGGATCAGGTCCAGGTCGTCCCAGCCCAGTTCGGACGTGGACGACCAGCCGGGCTTGGACAGGTAGACCCGGAACGAGCCCGGGTGCGCGGCCCAGTTGCTGTACTGCACCTGGAGGGTCTTCCCCGAGGTGAGGTGCGTCCTCGGCCAGTCGGAGCGGGCCGCGTTGTAGGCGGAGAAGTCGTACGGGGACCGGTCGCCGGCGCTGCACAGGGTGCCGTCCGGTACGTAGCCGGCGCCCTTGCCGCCCGCCTGGGAGTCCAGTACGGCGAACCAGTTGTAGAGCGGTGTCGTGCCGCTCTTCGCGACGGCGTCCCGGCACGCGGGGTTCGTCGGGTCCAGTGCTCCGTTGCCCGTCCGGGCGTCCAGGTAGCACAGGTAGGTGCGCGAGCCGGGAAGCATCGCCACCCCGTGTGCCTGGGCGGAGCCCTGTCCCAGCAGGGTCATGCCGAGCGCCGCGATCAGGGTGGCGAAGGCGGCCGCCATCGACAGAATGGTGCCGCGTCGCGACAGAACGGTGCTGCGTCGAGCCATGTCCTCTCCTTCCGGTCGTACTCGGGCGGTTCGAGATCGGGTGCCGCGTGTCGCGGCGGGTGCCGGGGGCCGTGGTGCGGGCCGCGGCCGGTCTTGGAGTCCCCGCCCGTCCGGCGAGGGTGCCGGCCGGACGGGCGGGGAGGCGGTGTGCCGCCCGCTGGGGCGGCCGGGCTGGTCAGGCGGGCGGGGTGCCCCAGGCGCGTACGGTGCCGAGGTAGGCCGGGATCGCCGGGGCGTCCGTGTAGGACGTGGCCGTGCTCCGGCTGTAGTCACCGACCTCGTCGAAGGCCGACCAGTCGGACTTGCTCATCCGCAGCTGGATGTCACCGGTGTCCTTGCCGGCCCCCAACGTGCCTGATTTGAAGCCGACTTCGAGATAGGCGTCGGCTCCCGCGACCGGTGTGCTCAGCGGCACGACCTTGAGGTCGAGGGCGGAGCAGCCGACGGCCGCGTAGTCGCACCAGGCGTTGACCGTGGCGGAACCGCCGTCCCGGGTGAAGTAGTAGCGGGCGGTGACCTTGGTCAGGTCGACCGCGTCGCTGCCGGTGTCGACGATGCGCAGTTTCGGCTTGATGGCGTTGTCGGTGGCCGAGGTGTCGCTGTTCCGGTAGCGGACGGTGAGGCCTCCGGAGGGGTCCGGACCGCCGCCGCCGGGGTCGGTGGTGACGCTCAGGGCGCTGGAGGGCGCGGAGACGTTGCCGGCGGCGTCACGGGCGCGGACGGTGTAGCTGTAGGCGGTGCCGGCGCTGAGCCCGGTGTCGGTGAAGGTGGTTCCGGTCACCGGCGACGAGGTGGCCTTCGTACCGTCGCGGTAGACGTCGTAGCCGGTCACCCCGGTGTTGTCGGTGGACGCCGTCCAGGACAGGGAGGCGCTCGTCGCCGTCTTCGCGGTGGCCTTGAGGCCGGACGGGGCACTGGGCGCGGTGGTGTCGCCGCCCGGAGTGCCGCCGCCGTCCGTGGGCACGGCCGGGTAGGCGTTCTTGACCAGCATCGCGAACTCGTCGTGGAACCAGTGTCCGGCCAGCGGGGCGCCCGGCAGGGCACCCGTCTTGCTGTTGCCGGCGTTGGGCGCGGTGTACGTGGGGTCGCACATCGGGTCGAGCCGCTTGCCCTCGTCGTTCGGGATGTCGGTGCTGGCTCCGTCGGACTCCCCCGGCGGCTTCACCCACAGGAACGCGTCGAGGTGGGAGTCGGGGTAGCCGGCCGGGGACGCCTGGGGGCGCTGCCCGATTCCGGCGCCCGCGACGTTGCACCACAGTCCGCGGTGGGTGCGGCGGTCCGCCTTGGACTCGCTGATGTAGGTGTCGAGGGTGGTGCTGGTGCTCGCGGCGGTGGGCCGGGCCGCTCCGCCCCAGCCGTTGCGGGAGGTGTCGACGACCATGCCCGTCGCGGCGGGCCATCCGGCGGACACGAGTGCCCGGTGCACGTTCCTCGTGAAGTCGGTCTCGTCGAAGTTCGGGTTCCACTCGTAGTACTTCCCGGACTTGACCATGTTGCCGCCGACCGTCTTGTCCGGGTCGGTGAGGAACGGCTCCTCCAGCGGCGTGTAGTTGGCGACGTTGGTGATCAGTCCGTCGACGCTGACGAGTCCCGCCGTGGTGCCCTTGGCCACGTCCGTGTACAACTGCACGGTCTGGGAGAGGTTGTTGTCCCAGCCGAGCCAGCCCGAGTGCGCGAAGTCCAGGTACGTGTAGACGTTGGGGATGGCGTGCAGTTTGTTCAGGGCGTACCGCACACCCTGGACGTAGATGCCGCTGCTCTTGGCCTGGGCGCACTCCGGGTCGGCGCCGTTGGTGACCAGGTTCGGCAGGCCGTCCGGTTCGATGACCGTGGTGATGCGGACGTCCTGGTACTTCGGGTCGTCGAAGACGTCGGCGATGGCGTCGATGTATTCGCTCTTGTACCGGTCCAGTCCCGCCTGGGTGAGGGGCAGTTCGCCGTTGGAGGCGAGTGCCGCGCAGTCCCGGCCGGGGAGGTCGTACACGACGAAGGTCGCGGTGACGGGCTGCCCGGGCTTCTTCTGGGCCAGTGCCAGGTCGAGATGGTCGGCCAGGCTCTTGCGGCCTCCGTTGGCGGTGCCGCCGCCGATCGCTGCGATCCGGTCAAGCCACACCGCGGTGGGATAGGTCGCGACCGTCTCCATCTTCGCCTTGAGTGCGGCGTCGGACGTCTTCGCGGCTGAAGTGCCCACCAGGGCCGTGTAGTCCGGGTTGGTGTAGAAGGTGGCGCCGGCGAACGGGTTGTCGACGTGGGCCTCCGCGGCGGCGGCCGGCTGGGGCGAGAGCTGTCCCGCCAAGCCCAGCAGGGCGGTGGCCAGCGTGGTGGCGAGCGCGGCCGTCCGCCATCGTCTGCGGCGGAGCCTCGGCGGACGGGAGCCTGCGCGTGGGGTCCGGTCGGTCATGTGCCCTCCTCGTGGGTGTTCTGCGGGTGGTACGAGGTGGTGCGAGGTGCGCCTGGACGGGGCGGTCGCCCATCCAGGCACGTGCGTCCGTCCTTCCGTGCGGGGGTGGCCGGGCCCGGCGCGTCGGTCTCGGCGGAGCTCCGGCGGGCGCGTCGGGGTGTCGGGGGTCAGCTCGCCGCGCAGTGCGGGACGGGTGCGCCGGCGGTGCCGCTCGCGGTGAAGCCGAAGGACGTCGTCCCGCCGGGTGACAGCGAGCCGTTGAAGGCGGCGTTGCGGACGGTGGGCCGGCCCTGGGACGGGGTCAGCGTGCCGTTCCAGAGGTTGGTGACGGTGGCCCCGCCCAGGTCCCAGTCGACCGCCCAGCCCGTGAGGGGAGTCGACCCGGAGTTCCGGACGGTGATCTCCGCCTGGTAGCCGCCACCCCAGGACGAGGCGACACGGAACTGCGCGGTGCACTCGGCGCCGGTCGGCGTCGGTGTTGGCGTGGGTGTCGGTGTCGGTTCGGGGTCCGCGCCGGAGTAGGTCAGTCCGTACCCGTACGGGAAGAGGGGGACCTTCCCGTCGCCGTCGTTGACGGGCTGCTGGGAGGCGCTCTTCATCCACGTCACGGGGAGCTTGCCGGTGGGGGCGTAGCCGCCGAACAGGACGTCGGCGACTCCGGCGCCCTCGGTGCCCGGCAGCCAAGCCGCCAACAGCGCCTTCCAGTCACTCAGTTGGGACGCGATGTCGAGCGGTCGGCCGGAGACGAGCACGGTGACCACGGGCACGCCGCTCGCCTTCAGCCGGCTGAGCGTCGCCAGGTCCTCCTGGTCCAGCCCCAGGCCGCCCGGCCGGTCGCCGCGGCCTTCCGCGTACGGGGTCTCGCCCACCACCGCGACGGCGGCCGTGTAGGTCGCGTCGATGCCGTTCCCGTAGCGGTCGTAGGTGACCCGAGCGGGGTCGGAGACGGCGGCGCGGATGCCCTGGAGGACGGTGGTGCCGTCGGTGACGGCGCCGCTGCGGCCCTGCCAGCCCACGGTCCAGCCGCCGCTCTGGTTGCCGATGTCGTCGGCGGACTTGCCGGCCACGAACACCTTCGCCGTCCTCGGCAGCGGCAGCACCCCTCCCTCGTTCCTGAGCAGCACCTGCGAGGCCCGCACCGCATCCCGGGCGAGGGCCCGGTGCGCGGCGGAGCCGACCCCGGGAGTCAGTGACCGGTCGGTGAACGGGCGCTCGAACAGGCCGAGTTGGAACTTCTTCGTCAGGATGCGCCGATTGGCGTCGTCGACGCGGGTCTGCGCGATCCGCCCCGCGGTCACCTCACCTCGCAGCAGCGTCAGGAACTTCTTGTAGTCGTGCGGCACCATCACCATGTCGACGCCGGCGTTGACGGCCTTGGTGATCTCGGCGCCGGTGAAGCCGCTCTGCCCGTCCAACTGGTCGACGGCGGCCCAGTCGGACACGACGAAGCCGCTGAAGCCGAGTTCGCCCTTGAGCACGTCGGTGACGAGGTACTTGTCGCCGTGCGCCTTCACGCCGTTCCAACTGCTGTAGGTGAGCATCACCGCGCCCACGCCCCGCCGCACCGCCTCCTGGAACGGCGGCAGGTGCACGGCGCGCAGCTCCGCCTCGGAGATCCGCGTGTCGCCCTGGTCGACGCCGCCGGCGGTGCCGCCGTCGCCGATGTAGTGCTTGGCCGTGGCGAGCACGGAGGCGGGGTCCGCGCCCAGGGTGTCGCCCTGGAGGCCGGTGACGAGCGTGGCCATGGCGGCGGGCAGTTCGGGCTTCTCGCCGAACGACTCGTACGTACGGCCCCAGCGGTCGTCGCGGGCCACGCACAGGCACGGCGCGAAGTCCCAGTCGATGCCGGTGGCGGCCACCTCCTCGGCCACCGCCCGCCCGACGCGGCGCACGAGCGCGGGATCGCGTGTGGCGCCGAGCCCGATGTTGTGCGGAAAGATGGTGGCGCCGCGCACTGCGTTGTGGCCGTGGACCGCGTCGATCCCGTAGATCAGCGGGATGCCGAGCGGTGTGCCGAGCGCGGTGCGCTGCAGTGCGTCATAGGTGTCCGCCCAGGTCTGGGCGTTGTTGGGGCTGACCGTGGAGTCGCCGCCGGACAGCACCGAACCGATGCGGTGGGTGGCGAGATCGGAGACCGGGACGAGCGCGTCCTTCTCGATCTGCGTCATCTGGCCCAGCTTGTCGTCGAGCGTCATCCGGCCGAGCAGGTCGTCGACCCTGACCGGCACCGGCAGGGACGGGTCCTGGTAGGGGAACGCGGCGGAGGACGTGGACGCCTCGGGCTGGTGCGGTGCGGCGGCGGTGAGCGCGGTGAGGGCGAGGGCCACGGCGCTCAGTGCGGCGACGAGCGCCGGACGCCGGGAGTGCGAAAGGCTCATGCGGGGGGGCCTTTCCGGTCGGGCTCCGGAGGGGCGGGGAAACGGCGGGGGCGGGCGGCGGGTTGCTCCGGGGCCCTTCCTGTCGGCGCAGGGAAGTGGAGCGGGCCCCGGAGCGGACTGCCGCGGCGGATGCCGGACGCGTGCCCGCGGCGACCGGTCAGGTCGTGGCGGCGCGGGCCGCACGGGTGTCGTGCCGCGAGGACGTCACGCGGTCGTGCAGGCCGTGCCGTTCAGGCTGAAGGCCGCCGGCTTGGCGAACGTGCCGCCGTAGGTCCCCTGGAAACCGAAGGTCTGGCTGGCCCCCGCCGCGATGCGCGCGTTGTGGGTCAGGCCGGTCGCCGTGACCGCTCCCGAGGACGGGGTCACCGTGGCGTTCCAGGCGTTGGTGATGCGCTGCCCGGAGGGCAGGGTGAACGCCAGTTTCCAGTTGTCGACGGCGGCGGAACCGGAGTTGGTGACCGTGACGTCGGCGGTGAAGCCGCCCTGCCAGACGTTGGTGCCGTAGGCGACCTTGCAGGCGGTGGAGCCGCCGGGCTCGCCCGGGTCGCCGCCGCCTCCTGTGGTGACCGTGGAGCTGAAGGAGTTGACCGCGAGCCCGGCACCGTTCTGCCAGGGCTCGAAGCCGGCCTGAACGCTCGTCAGGTACCAGTTGTTCTGGGCCAGTCCGCGCGCCACGGCCTGGTCGGCGAAGTCCATGACGTCGAAGCTCCAGCTGCCGATCGCGGAGGGGGCGACGAAGGAAAGGACGTCGTTGCCGCCGTTGTTGCCGGACCAGACCTGCCAGGTGCGCCCGGCCACGGTCGCCGTGCCGACCTGCGAGCCCACCGGCTGAACCGGGCCCACCTTGTTGAACCAGATCATGATCTCGGTCCGGTTCACGCCGTCGGTGCGGGGCGTCGGGTCGAGCCAGATGTCGTAGGCCGCGTCGTAGACAGCGTCGTTCACGTAGCCGTAGGAGATGCTGGTCGGCGCGGCGGAGATGGTGCTGAGCTGTGCCGGCAGCTTGGTTCCCGGCGAACAGTTCGTGTAGTGACAGCCGTTGAAGACCGAGGGGTACGACTTCGGGGCGCCGTTGGTCGGCACGGATCCGTCCGCCTGGTTGATCCGGAACCCGGTGTCGGTGGCGGTGATGCACTGGGTGGCGCTGGTGCCCCACCGGTTGTTCTGGACCACGTAGCGGCCTTGGATCGTGGTCGATCCGAACTCTTCACAGATGGTCGTGTCCGCGTGGGCCGGCGTCGTGACGGTGACGAGTGTCGCGACGAGAGCGAGAGCGGTGAGCAGTGCGCCGAACAGGCCACGCGCGGCGCGGGCCAGGTGCGGTAACGGTCGCATGCGGGGGGATCCTCTCTGGGAGGGGCGGCCGGAGTCTTCGGGGGCGTTCCGTCCTCGTCAGGATGGGAGCGCTCCCACTCGCGATTCGAAAGGGACTGTAGGAGTCGCGCATGTCCCTGACAAGAGTGTGGACGGGACGCCGTCGAACCAATTTCGAAGTCCGAGGTCGGAGGCCCTCAGCGAATCAACTTCGTACGGATGTCGAGGAGTTGGGAGCGCTCCCGAAAACATTCGACGGTCGGAGTCCCGGCGCCGTCCGCCCCGAAACAGGGTTCACGTACGCCTCGCACGGCACGGCTCACGTACGCCTCGTTCGGCACGGTCCTCGTGCGCCTCGACCCGCTCACGTACGCCTCGGCCGACACCGTTCACGCGGGTTTCGGCCGGTGCGGTTTGCCCACGCCTCATCCGGCTCGGTCACGCACGCCTCGTTCGGCGTGATTTTCGTGGACCGCAGCCGGTTCGGTTCGCCCGGCCGCAGCCGCAGCCGCCGCCGTCGATCCCGCGGGCAAGTGTCGCCGCGCCTCAGGCCGAGTCGCGCAGGACCAGTTCCGTCCGGAGGATGACGTGCCGCCAGGCCACCGCCGGCTCCTCCATCTCCTCCCCCAGCAACCGCACCATGGCCCGGCCGATCTCGTCCACCGGCTGGCGGACCGTGGTCAGCTTGGGGTCCGTGTTCTGGGCCAGCAGGAAGTCGTCGAAGCCGACCACCCCGACGTCGTCGGGCACCCGGCGGCCGGCCGCGCGCAGCGCCGTCAACGCCCCGGCGGCGGTGGTGTCCGAGGCCGCGAAGACACCGTCGATGCCGGGATGCCGCTCGATGAGTTCGGCCATCGCCCGGCGCCCGCTCTCCTCGGTGAAGTCGCCCTCCACGACCAGGGACGGCTCGTCGGCGACGCCCGCGCGCCGCAACGCCTCGCGATACCCGCGCAACCGGCACTGTGCCACGTACATGTCGAGCGGTCCGGTGATGGTCGCGATGGTCCCGCGTCCGCTGTCCAGCAGGTGGGAGACGGCGCTGCGGGCACCGCCGACGTTGTCCGCGTCGACGTACGTCACGCACTCCTCGCCGGTGCGGCGCCCCAGCAGGACGGTGGGCAGACCGGCGTCCGCGAGCATGTCAGGCAACGGGTCCTGGGCGCGGACGGACATGAGCAGGACCCCGTCCACCCGGCCGCCGCGCGCGTACTCCACGAAGCGCCGCCGTTCGGTCTCGGAGCGGATGAGGGTCAGCAGGAGCTGCATGCCGGTGTCCGTCAGGGCGTCGCCGACCGCGCGGACGACCTCGCTGAAGAAGGGTTCCCCGAAGAGCCGCCAGTCCGTCTCCGTCATGACCAGTGCCACGGCGTCGGCGCGGCGGCCGGCCAGCGAACGCGCGGCCAGATTGGGCACGTATCCCAGCTCCGCGATCGCGCGCCGCACCGCTTCCCGGGTCGAACCGCGCACGCCTGGAGCGTTGTTGATGACGCGTGAGACGGTGCCGCGTCCCACCCCCGCGCGGGCGGCCACCTCCTCCAGCGTCGGGCCGCCGGGACGTCGCCTGCCCATACCCCACCCCACCTCCCACCCGAGATCACCCGATACTACGACCCGGCCGGGTCGGGCACCGGGCGCTCCGCACACGGGGGTGAGGGCGTAACGGCCTTGGGGCGTGCCGCACTTCGACCGCGCCGCACACATCGGAGTCCGTCAGGAATCGCAGCGCCAGAAAGCCGGAACGCCGGGCAGCCTGAGCGCCGAGAAGAAGTTGAAGCACCGGGCAGCCGGAGCGGCGGAGAGCCCAACGACGGGCCGACAACGGCGAGTCGGGGAGCGGGTGGCGCGAAACGACTCCTGCGGGACTCGGCTCCGCGGACGTGCAGGGCACAAGTCGAGGGGCCCTGACGCCGGTTCGGCGTCAGGGCCCCTGTTTCTACAACACCATCTGCCGGCCTACTGCAGCACCGGCCTTCTGTTTCCGCACGCTCGCCGGGGGGACGTGAGCGAGTGCGGGGATCGCGGATGCGTGACCGTGAGACCACCTTCCGTTCCGGGGCCTGCGGTACCCGGGCCGATCACACGCCCGGGCGATCCTGATGGTGTCGACCTCCTTCGTGCTCGATCTCCGATGGTGCTCCTACTGTCCCCGCGCACCGTCGACGGCTCCTGTGAGCCGCCGGGTCCGGCAGCCAGCGACAGGACCCCGGCATCCTCCGGCCCTGCCACTCCACTGCCGTGCCCTGCATATGCGGGTCCAGCACACGCGGCGGTTCGCCTCCGCCGCGCCTTGATGACTTCTTGGCTACGAGGACGACGTTAGCGCCCGGCGGCGCCGAATGTCTACTCTCGCCACGACAGATTTCCTCCGACACGAGTGAGCGGAGTTGTGGCGCCCGCGGAGCCGGAAAAGCCATGCGTCGCGGCCCGTTCCGCTGGCGCCCCACCGGACGGGCGTCGGCGGGGGTACTTCGCGCGCTCCCGGGCACTCGTAGACGGCTCGGCGACGACGCCGTCGCCGGGCGCCGTCGGCACGCCGTCCGGGGCCGCGACCGGCGGCCGTCCCGGTGAAGGGCGCCCCGTCGGAGAGGCGCCCGGTGGCGCGTCGGCCCGTTGCGCGATGGGATCGAACAAGTGCGAGGCGGCTGCCCGGGGGCAGAGAGACCCCTGGGAGCCAGACAAGTCTCAGCCGGTGAAGGGATGAAAATCGTGTCACGACCGAGGATCTTGGTAGTGGGAGCGGGCTTCGCGGGAGTGGAGTGCGTCCGGCGGCTGGAACGCAAGCTCGGACCCGACGAGGCCGACCTGGCTCTGGTGACACCGTTCTCCTACCAGCTCTATCTGCCCCTGCTGCCCCAGGTCGCCTCCGGAGTGCTGACCCCGCAGTCGGTCGCGGTGTCCCTGCGCCGCAGCCGCAGGTACCGCACCCGGATCATCCCCGGCGGCGCCATCGGAGTGGACCTCAAGGCCAAGGTCTGCGTGGTGCGCACGATCTCCGGCGACATCGTCAACGAGCGGTACGACTACATCGTGCTGGCCCCGGGCAGCGTGACCCGCACCTTCGACATCCCCGGTCTCGCCGACAACGCCCGGGGCATGAAGACGCTCGCGGAGGCCGTCTACATCCGCGACCACGTCATCTCGCAGCTCGACATCGCCGACGCCAGCGTGGACGAGGCGGAGCGCGCGGCGCGGCTGCAGTTCGTGGTCGTCGGCGGCGGTTACGCGGGCACCGAGACCGCCGCGTGCCTTCAGCGCCTGACGCACAACGCCGTCAAGCGCTACCCCCGGCTGGACCCGAAGCTCATCAAGTGGCATCTCATCGACATCGCGCCGAAGCTGATGCCCGAACTGGGCGACAAGCTCGGCCGCAGCGCCCTGGACGTGCTGCGCAAGCGGGGCATCGACGTCTCGCTGGGCGTCTCCATCGCGAAGGCGGGCCCGGACGAGGTCACCTTCACCGACGGCCGCGTGATCCCGACCCGCACGCTCATCTGGACCGCCGGTGTCGCGGCGAGCCCGCTCATCGCCACCCTGGGCGCCGAGACGGTCAAGGGGCGGCTGGCGGTCACCTCGGAGATGTGCCTGCCGGGCCACGACGGTGTCTTCGCGCTCGGTGACGCCGCCGCCGTGCCCGACGAGGCCAAGGACGTGGAGGGCGCGGTGTGCCCGCCGACCGCACAGCACGCGATGCGCCAGGGCAAGCACGTCGCCGACAACGTCATCGCGACGCTGCGCGGGCAGCGGATGTCGCCGTACGTCCACAAGGACCTGGGACTCGTCGTCGACCTCGGTGGCATGGACGCCGTGTCCCGGCCACTGGGTGTCGAACTGCGCGGCCTGCCCGCGCTGATCGCCGCCCGCGGTTACCACTGGTCGGCGCTGCGCACCAACGTGGCGAAGGTCAGGGTGGCGACGAACTGGGCGCTGAACACGGTGGCGGGCGACGACTTCGTCCGTACGGGATTCCTGGCGCGCACCCCCGCCACGCTGCGGGACTTCGAATACACGGACGCCTATCTGACCCCCGAGCAGCTCCAGGAGCGCGTCGCGAGCCACTGAGGGCCGGTCTTCGCGGAGGGCTCCGCGCCCTCGGGGGACGGTCAGCGTGAGAGGCCGCATCCGGGAGGCGCTGCGGGCCCCGACCGGGGCGGACGCGGACGGAAACCCGCGCCCGCCCCGGTCTACGCTGCCCGGCATGACCGCCAAGCTGCAATGCGTCGTACTGGACTGCTCCGGGCCCCTCGAACTCGCCCGGTTCTACGAGGCGCTGCTCGGCGGGGAGGTGAACCGGCCGGACCCGCGCTGGTCGCTCGGCGAGGACTGGGCGACGCTCCACACCGGCACCGGGTTCGTGCTCGCCTTCCAGCGGGTGGCCGATCATCGGCCGCCCCGGTGGCCGGACCCCGACCGGCCCCAGCAGTTCCACCTCGACCTGGGCGTCCCGGATCTCGACCGGGCCGAGGAGACCGCGCTGGAGTCGGGTGCGGTCCTGCTCGACGGCGGTGACGGGCGGAGCGGCTGGCGGGTGTACGCCGACCCGGCCGGCCACCCGTTCTGCCTGGTCCGGGACTGACCGGCGGGCGGGCGCGGCCGGCGCTTTTTGAGCGGCCGGTGTACGAGATGTGTCGCTGCAGTGCAGGCACGTTCGAACGGGCCCCTCCGATCCGGAGGACGGGGCCCGGGTCGGGCAGACTGTGGCCGGGCTGTTGGGAAAACAGCGGCCTTCCCAGTCATGACCGGCTCCGGCCGGTCGGAGAGTGCCGGTCGTGAACGGAGACTTCCTGCCGGGGCTGCGCGCGCGCCGCAGCGAGCAGGGCCAGGGTGGCGTGCTCATGGCGCTGGTGGGCGAACTCGACGTCCACACCAGCTCGCAGTTGCGGGAGGCCGTCGTCACGGCCGTCCTGCCCGGGAGCACCCGGCTGGTCCGGCTGGACCTGTCCGAGGTCACCTACTGCGACGCGGGCGGGCTCTACAGCCTCCTGGGGGTGACCGACGCCCTGGAGATGATCGGGGTGCCGGTCGAGATCACCTCCATCAGCCCCGCCGTGCGGGCCGTCACGGACACCACGGATCTGGGCGCCCGGCTCCCGCTGCGCCGCACCACGGACGGCCGGGAGGACGACCTCGCGTCCGGCACGCTCTGACGCCGGCCCGCCGAGCTCTCTCCGCGGGCCCTGCCGCTTCCGGCGCAGCACTGCGCGGACGCCGCGAACGGGCTGCCGAAGACGCAGGGGGAACGGTCCGCCGGAACGGTCAGGATTCGAGAAGCGCCGGCCGCCGACCCCCAACTAGCGTGGCGGACATGGCATCCATCGCATCCCTCACCCTGGACGTGGCCGACCTCACGGCCGCCCGCAGCTTCTACACCGAGGCCTTCGGACTGGACACGCGACTGCGGTTGCGCGCCTCCGAGGAGCCCAGCTCCGGCTTCCGCGGGTTCACGCTGTCGCTCACCGTGTCCCAGCCGGCCACGGTCGACCACTTCGTGGGCGCCGCCCTGGCCGCCGGCGCCACCTCGCTGAAGCCCGCCGCGAAGTCGCTCTGGGGCTACGGTGGTGTCGTACAGGCCCCGGACGGCGCGATCTGGAAGATCGCGACCTCGGCGAAGAAGGACACCGGTCCGGCCACCCCGCAGATCGACGGCATGGTGCTCCTGCTGGGAGTGGCGGACGTGACCGCGAGCAAGCGGTTCTATGTCGAGCAAGGCCTCGCCGTGGCGAAGAGCTTCGGCCGGATGTACGTGGAGTTCGACACCGGTCCGGGCCCCGTCAAGCTGGGGCTGTACCGTCGGCGCGCGCTGGCCAAGGACGCCGGCGTCTCCCCCGACGGCACGGGATCGCACCGGCTGACGATCGGTGGCGACGCCGGGGCCTTCAGCGACCCGGACGGCTTCGCCTGGGAGGCCGCGTCGCCGGCGGTCACGGCCTGACGGGAAAACCCGGTGCCGTTCGCGGCGGGGCCCGCCAGGATGAGGATCATGACTGGCGAGACACCCGGGGGAACCCGGCGGGACGTGACGGTCGACGGGTGCCCGCTCGCCCTGTGCCCACCTCGGGGTCACCTGCAACGCCGTCGCCCCAGGGCCGACGGACACGGGGTGGATGACCGAGGAGCAGAAGGCGGAGATCACCCGCCTCACCCCGCTGGGCCGTCTCGGGGTCCCGCGGGACTGCGCGCGTCTGGTCACCTTCCTCTGCTCGGCGGAGGGCGGATGGATCAACGGCCAGCTGCTCCAAAGCAACGGCGGCCTCGGCTAGGGCCTGTCGTTTGGATCAGGTCGGCCGTGACAGACGGTTCGTCCCGGCCGACCCGAGCGGGGTCTGGTGCGTGCAGCTGCAAGGCGGAGGAGGGAGTCGAAGCGATGGGGGTCCCCCCGCTCGAGCGGAGCCGAGAGTGGGGGAATCGGCGACCGACGACAACGCCGCAGATGTGCGTGCCAGACCCCGCGACACCGGCCTGATCCAAACGACAGGCCCTAGCCGTTCCCGCGGCGCGGTGAGCGCGGGCGCCACCGCCGATGCGTACGGGCGGTGGGTCGCGGGCGGCGCGGGACCGTCACACCAGGTCCTTCGGGAGAACCGGCCCGGCGTCCGCCCCGGACCGCTCGGCGTCCGCCCCGGACCGCTCGGCACTTCCCGGCTGCCGCCCGCGGTCCATGTCGCGCCATTCCGGCCTGAGCCCGGCCAGGCTCGTGGTGAGGAAGTAGGCGGCGCCGCAGACGAGCAGCACCGGCGCGAGCCCGGTGAAGGTCACCGCCGCACCGGCCGCCAGCCCCCCGAGCGGGATGCCCGCCCACGACAGCGAGTCCCCCAGCGCGTTGACCCGGCCCAGCATCCGGCGCGGGACGCGTTCGAGCATGACGGCGCCCAGCACGGGATTGAGGAAGCCCGCGCCGAAGCCGCTGACGGCGAACACGGCCAGTACCGCGCCCAGCGGGGCGTCGGCGGCGAGGACGAGGAATCTGGGCGCGCCGGCCAGCAGGTACCCGACGAAGAACACGGGCCTGCGGCGCAGCCGGTGTGCGGCCATGGCGGCGATCAGGCTGCCGCCGACCGCGGCGGCTCCCGTCACGGTGCCCGTCAGCCCGATCGCGGCGGGACCGTGGCCGGACTCGTCGGCCCATACGGGGGTCAGGACGGTGATGAAGGCGGCGTCCAGCAGGTTGGTGATCCCGACCGTCACGATCACCGTGAGGAGCAGGGGCTCGCCGCGCAGGAAGGTGAAGCCCTCGCCGAACCGACGCCAGTAGCCCGGTGCCGCGGTCCCGTCCCGGGCGGGGGGTTCCTCGGGCGCGTGTCCCATGCCCCGGGGCAGCGCCAGGGCGACGATCACGGAGCCGAGGGCGAAGCAGCCCGCGTTGACGACCAGGCCGGTGAGCGGGCCGAGCAGCGCCACCAGGGCGCCGCCGGCCGCCGGGCCGAGGGTGGACGCGAGCCGTTCCGTGACGCCGGACAGCCCGGTGGCCCGCTCCAGCGGCACCGCCCCGTGCTCGGCCGCCTCGGGGACCATGACCTCCTTCGCGAGGTCGCCGGGGCCGCGCATCCCCCCGATCAGCGCCACGAGGGCCAGCAGGAGCGGGAAGGTGAGCAGGCCGAGGGCGTGCAGGAGGGGAACGGCTGCGGCGGCCGTGGCGCTGGCCAGGTCGGTGGTCCAGGAGACCCGTCGCGGGCCGGTCCGGTCGATCAGGGGTCCGGTGAGCGCCTTGACCACCACGTAGGGCGTCAGTTCGCAGAACGCGACCAGTCCGGTCTGCGTGGCGCTGCCGGTCGTGACGAGCACGAACCAGGGCAGCGCCACGGCGGAGACCCGCGTACCCGTCAGCGACACCGCCATGGCGGCCAGGACACCGGCCAGAGGGCGGAGCGACCGGGTGCCGGCCTCGCCGGCTCCGCGGGGTATGCCCGCCGTCACGACGTCTCCGTTCCCGGCTCCCCACGGGGAGCGGAAGGGGCGTCCGGCGCGGGGGGCGCGTCGAGTTCGGGCAGGATCTGGGTGATCAGGGCGACCCGTGCGGCGCCCTCGGGGGCGTCCGCCGCCGCCTGCGGGGTGTCCTGCCGGTAGCGGTCCACGACTGCCCGCAGCTCGTGGCGCAGGGCGACGGATTCCTCGGGGGTGAGCCGCAGCGCCCAGTCGCTCATGTCGAAGGTGCCCCGCCACGCCTCAGGCATTGTCTGCAGCTCGTTGAGCGCCTGCTGGAGGCGCAGGCCGTAGGTGGCGGCGACGGACTGCAGGAACGCGAGGACGGCCTCGGGTTCCCGGTCGATGAGGTCCCGGTCGTTGATCTCGGTCGTCCGGTGCACCGAACGCCACCAGCGCTCGCGCGCGTTGCCTCGTCCGGTGTCCTCCTCCACGAAGCCGGCCGCGCCGAGCTGGCGCAGGTGGTAGCTGGCCGTCCCGGAGTTCACGCCCAGCCGCTCCGCGAGGCGGGTGGCCGTCGACGGCCCGTACTTGCGCAGCAGCCCGACCAGCTGCACGCGTACCGGATGGGCCATGGCGCGCAGGCCCCTGGCGTCCAGGACGACCGAGTCCGCCTCGGTCCGGGACCGGTCCGGCCCCCCGCTCGTGTCAGTCATACCGGCACCATAAACCGCAAAGACTTCTTCGCAAAGAGTTCTTCGCAAAGAAGTCTTCGGAGTTCGGGTCCGAGGACTTCGGCGGTCCGGCTCCTCAGCCCGGGAAGCGTCCGCTGCTGCGCAGTTGCCAGCGCCGCTCCGCATAGGCCAGGTCGTCGCGCCACAGCCGGCCGGCGGCGACCCGCATCAGCGGCCGGAGCAGCGGCGCGGCACCCCGGGCCACGGCGAAGCCGCGCCGGTCGGAGGCGGCCACGATCGCCTCGGTGACGAGGGTGCGCGGGCGCCCCAGCTCGTCCGGGCCTCGGGGCGTCGCGTGCGTTTCGACCACCGAGCCCACGCCCTCCCCGTCGGTGATGTGCATGACCACCGTGCGCGGTTCCGGCGCCGTGAACACCGCGCGCACCGGCACCACGACCCGGCCGGCGAGCTTGAAGGAGACGTCCACCGTGAACCCGTCGTCCTCGTCGTCAGGACCGGCGGGGCTGTGCACCACGGTGAGGTCCACGAAGGAGTACGGGTGGAACCAGGCGCCGTGCCAGGGGTCGAGGCGATTGGCCACCACGTCCTCCGGCTCGCATCCGCCGACCGCGCTGTACACGGCCTCGACAGCTCCAGGCAGCGACGGGCGCACCGGCACCACGGGGGCCGGCAGGGGGTCCTCGCCGCCCACCCCGTCCAGGCGGACCCAGACCAGCACGCCGTCGTCGTGCACGGGCAGCGGTTCCCAGCCCGCGACCGGGCCGCCGTGCAGGGCGAGCCCGTGCCAGTGGCAGACGAGGGTGCCGCAGCGGACGGGGCTGCCGGCCAGCGGAGCCCCCAGGTGCGGGCACACCCCCGGTCCGGCCACGAGCCGTCCGCCCGCGTCCCGCCATACGACGACCTCCTGTCCGGCCACCGTGCACGCCAGCGGGCGGGAGGGGCCGACGTCGCGGGTGGCGCCGACGACGTACCAGTTCCCCGACGGCCGGGCCGACGCCCGCTTCAGGGCGCCGGCGATGACGCCGGGCCGTGCCTCGCGCCAGGTGGGCAGTTGCTTCTCCCACGCCACGGGGCCGCGGCGCAGCCGCAGCGGCAGACGGGGGGTACGACGGTCGCGGCCGCTCACGCCGCCTCCTTGCGTCGGGACGGCCGCACGCGGCCGTCGGAGGAGGCGCAGTGGTCCGGCTGCCGTGCCGTGCGGTCGCCCCGGGCCCGCGCCCGCGCCGCGGCCAGGCGCACGAGACCGTCCAGCGCGACGGCGGCCCGCCTGCGCCGGGGTACCACCGCACGCCGGTGCAGCACGGCGTACCCCTCGTCGGCGACGGTGTCGAGGATCGCCCCGTAGAGGACGAACGCGGTACGGATGCAGGGCCGCGAGACCGGGTCGAGCATCGCGAGGCCGGGGGCCGCGTCGCGGTAGACGCCGCGGGTCAGGTCCTCGGCGGCGCGCAGCGCCTCGGTGATACGGGGATCACGGCGGCCGGTGTCCCGGCTCCACCGCAGCAGGGCCCGGTCCACGCCGTGGGCGCCGAGCAGATCGGCGGGCAGGTACACCCGGCCGCGGTCCAGGTCCTCCCCCACGTCGCGGAGGAAGTTGGTGAGCTGGAAGGCGACGCCGAGCGCCGCCGCGTGCGGGGCCGCCTCCTCGCGGGGTACGACCGTGCCGAGCACCGGCAGCATCTGGAGCCCGATGACGGCCGCCGAGCCGTGCATGTACCCGTACAGGTCGTCGTAGGTGGCGTAGCCCGTGACGTGCAGGTCGCTGCGCATGGACGCCATGAAGTCGACGAAGTGCCGGTGGTCGATGTGGTAGCGCGCGGCGGTGTCGGCGAGGGCCGCGACGACCGGCTCGTCGACCGGTCCCTCCCGGCGCAGCCCGAGGTCCAGCCGGGCCTCCAGCCGGGTGAGCGCCGCCGTGCGGTCGTGGACGGTGAGACGGTCGTCCAGGGTGTCGACGATGTCGTCGGCCCAGCGCGCGAACCCGTACAGCGCGTGCACGGCGGGCCGCCGCGCGACGGGCAGGAGCCGGGTGGCGAGGAAGTAGGTGCGTCCGTGCCGGGCGTTGAGCGTGCGGCAGTGGGCGTAGGCGGCGCGCAGTCCGGGGTCGTGGATCCCGGCGGCGTCGAGTTCGCGGTCGGTCATGGGCGGGCGCCCTCCACGGTCGTAGGGCGGGCGGGGCGGGTGACGCGGCGGGGGCGGGGCCCGGTGATCCGGGCCGCGGCGAGCTTGCCGGAGACGAGGACGGTCGGCACGCCGACGCCCGGGGTGGTGCCGCAGCCCGCCAGCACCGCGTTCTCGGTGCCGCTGACGAGGTTCCGCGGACGGAAGGGGCCGGTCTGCGCGAACGTGTGCGCGGCGGAGAACGGCGTGCCCGCGGCATGCCCCTGGGTGTGCCAGTCGGCGGGGGTGACCAGGCACTCCTCCTCGATGGACGAGGCGATCCCGTCGAGCCCGCGGCGTTCCAGGACGTCCAGGAGGCTGTCGCGGTACCGGGGGGCGAGGTCGCCCCACTCGGCGGCGCCGGGTCCGATGTCCGTGTTGGGGCAGGGCGCGAGGATGTAGTGCAGGTGCCGGCCCTCGGGCGCGAGCGAGGGGTCGGTGGCGGTGGGGCGGGTGATCAGCAGGGACGGATCGGTCATCAGGCTCCCGGTCCTGGTCAGTTCGTCGAACGTGCCCTTCCACGCCCGGCCGAAGGACAGCGTGTGGTGCCCGAGGCCCGGCCAGGTCCGGTCGGTGCCCGCGTGCAGGACGACGGCGGACGGCGCGTGCCGCAGGCCCAGCGGCCGGCGGGGACGGCGGCCCAGCAGGCGGTAGGTCACCGGCAGGTCAGGCGTGAGCACCACCGCGTCGCACGCGATGCGGCCCTGCGAGGTGAGGACCGCCGTGACCCGGGAGCCGGAGCGTTCGAGCCCCGTCACGTCGTGCCCGTAGCGCAGTTCGGCACCGGCGTCCGCGGCCGAGTCGGCCATGGCCTGCGGCAGGGCGTGCATGCCGCCGCGCGGGAAGTACACCCCGGCGACGGTGTCCATGTACGCGATGACGGCGTACGCGGCGAGCGCCCGCTCGGGCGGCACGCCGACGTACAGGGCCTGGAACGAGAAGATCCGGCGCAGCCGCTCGTCGCTCAGGAACCGTCCGATACGGGCGTCCAGGCGGCCGAACCCGCCGAGCGCGGCGAGCCTGGCGAGGTCGGGGGTGAGCAGGTTCAGCGGCGAGTCGAAGTTCGCGTCGATGAAACGGCGCATCTGGACGGCGTAGAGCTCCTCCAGCCACCGGCGCAGCCGCCGGTATCCGGCGGCCTCACCCACCCCGGCGAAACGTTCGATCTCGGCCTCCATGGCCTCCGCCCGGGTGTGGACGTCGAGAGCGCTGCCGTCGGCGAAGCGGGCCCGGTAGGCGGGGTGCAGGGGGATCAGGTCGACGCGGTCGCGGAGACTGTCGCCGACCGCGGCGAACGCCTCGTCGGCGATGTCCGGCATGGTCAGCACGGTGGGGCCGGTGTCGATGCGGTACCCGGCGCGGTCGACGCGGCCGGCCCGGCCGCCGGGCAGGGTGCCGCGTTCCACGACGGTCACCCGGCGTCCCGCGCCCAGCAGGTGCAGGGCCGCCGACAGGCCGGCCAGACCCGCGCCGACCACCACCACGTGGTCGGTGCGGCCGGGGACGGTCCTGGTCATCGTGTTCCTCCTGCGGCTCCGGCGCCGGTCAGGCACGCCGTCGGGTCTTCGTCGCCGTTCGGCTGTGGTTCCGCCGGGTCGTCCCGGCCGGGTGTCGTCACGCCGGCCGCCGTGCGCATGAGGGCGTGCAGCCGGCCGCGTACGGAGGGCAGCAGCCCGGCGGCGGCGAGGTGCTGTGCGCTGCGGGCCGCGAGCCGCTCGATCCGGTTCTCGACGGCGGTCCTGGCTCCGGTGGCCGTCAGGACGTGCCGCACCTCGGCGAGTTGTCCCTCCGTCAGGCCGCCGTCGCCCAGGCACCGGTCGAGGACCTCGACGGCCGTCCGGTCGCCGGCCTGCGTGGCCCGGGCCCGCGCCACGGCGACGAGGTAGGTGCGCTTGCCCTCGCGGATGTCGTCGCCGGACGGCTTGCCCGTGCCCCGCGGGTCGCCGAAGACGCCCAGCAGGTCGTCCCGGAGCTGGAAGGCGACCCCGGCGCAGCGTCCCGCCGCGCACAGGGCGTCGGTCGTGGCGGCGTCCGCTCCGGCCAGGGCGGCGCCGAGGGCCAGCGGCCGTTCCACCGAGTAGCGGGCGCTCTTGAGGCAGGCGGCGCGGACGGCCCGGGCCATGGAGCCGGAGGCGGTGGCCTGGTCCAGCAGGTCCAGGTACTGGCCCGCGACCATCTCGGTGCGCATCGCCCGCCAGACGCGCCGCACGGCCGGCGGTGTCCCGGGGTCCGCGACCAGGTCGGCGACGACGTCGTCCGCCCAGGCCAGGGCCAGGTCCCCGGCGAGGATCGCGCCCGCCTCGCCCAGCGCGCCGGCCCGCCGGCCGACCGGTCCGGCGTACTGCGCGGCGAGGTCGACGTGCAGGGCCGGGCGGCCCCTGCGCAGCGCGGAGGCGTCCATGACGTCGTCGTGGACGAGCGCGCAGGTCTGGATGAGTTCGAGCGCCGCGCCGATCCGCAGCGCGGTCTCGGCCTCGGCCGGGTGGTGGCCCCCGCCGCAGCCGCGCAGCGCCCACCACAGGAACTGGGGGCGCATGCGCTTGCCGCCTTGCCGGGTGAAGCGTGCGACGCGTTCGGCCACGTCGGCGCCGAAGGCGAGGTCCAGCGCGGACGCCTGGGTGACGCGTTCCCTCAGGACGGTGTCCAGGACGCGTCCGACGGCACCGGGCACGTCGGCGTCCACCGTGTCCGGGTGCCAGGGCACGGCCGTCGCGGTGTCCGTGTCCGGACCACCGCGCGGGCCCGAAGAGGCGTGCGCCTCCCGGGTGTTGTGCGGTGGCACGGGTGCCGGGCCGATCGCGGGGTGCTCCCCGGCCCTCGTACGACGCATCCCGGTTCCTCTCGTCGTGGCGGACGCGGGTTTGCCGGAAGTGATTCGGCCGGGGTGGGCGTGTCGGATGCGATGGCGTCCTCTTTTTCCCGGCCGCCGGGTCGTCCGGGGGCGCCGGAGCCGATCCGGCTCGTGCCGGCCGCGAGCGGTGAAGCTACTGCGGGCGGGGGCCGGGAGCGCGGCGACACACGAGCCCGGCCGCGAATCGGACGCTGTCCGGGTGAGCCCCCAGACCCACCTGGCGGCGTCCCGGCCCCCGGCCCCGCCGTCCGACACGGCACCGGAGCACCGGGCGACCGGCCCCAGGTCCGGCCTCTGGATCGCCCGCGCCCGTATCTCCCGGTCGGCCGGGGGCGAACCGAGACTGCCGCCACCGACGCCTCGGTCGCGGCGCGCCGATGGAGGGCCAGCCACCACGTCCAACCCTGGCGCCGCCGACCCCCGTTCCCGCCTCCTGGCCGGACGACGAACCGGGGCCGCCGCCCCGCACACCTCGGCGTGGCGACGCACCGAGGGACGGACGGTCACCACGCCAGGCCTCCGGGCCCGCCGGTCCCGCGTCCCGGCCCGGGCGCGAACGGGGGCCGCCGCCCCCTACGCCTCGGCGTGGCGATCCACCGACGGACGTACGGCCGCCGTATCCGGCCCTGGGATCGCCCCCCGGCACCTCACGCGCCGACACGGGGCGAACGGGGGCCGCCGCTCCCGACGCCTCGACCTGGCGATCTGGCGATTGACGGGCGGTCACCACGGCCTGCACCGAAGCCGCTTACTTCCTGTTCCCGCCTCCCGGCTGGACGACGAACCAGGGCCGCTGCCCCGACCCCTCGGCAGCCGATGCCCGTTGGGCCTCCCCTACGGGTGGTCGCCACGTCCGGCCTAGGGGGCCGCCAGTCCCCCGACCTCGCGTCCCGGGCCCGGGGGGGGCGAACCGGCTCCGCCGCCCCGGCGCCGATGGGCACACGGGCCGTCGCCACATCCCGCCCCGGGATCGCCGGTCCCCCGTATCGCGCGCCCCGCCCGAGGGCGAATCGGCGCCGGCGCCCCGGACGGCTCAGCGGGGTGATGCGCCGATGGGCCTACCCCGGCGGAGGATTCGGTGCGGCGTGCATCCGTGCGGGTGCCGGACGCGGAATGCTTCGGCGGGCGCATACCCGTGCCCGCCGCCCCCTGCCGTATCCGAGGAGTGGAACCTGTGCTCGACGCGGACGTCGCCATCATCGGCGCGGGAGCCGCGGGCCTGTCCCTGGCGCACCGGCTCTCGTCCGGTGCCGCGGGCCGCCCCACCTCCTCCGTCGTCCTGCTCACGGCCCCGCCGGGACCGCTGCGGCCACCGCGCCGCACCTGGTGCTACTGGGAGGCGGGCGCGGGTGCCTACGACCGTGCGCTGACCGCTTCCTGGCAGCGCCTCAGGGTCCGGGGCCGCGAGGGCTCCTGGACCGACAGCCGGATCGCCCCGCTGCGCTACAAGATGCTGTGCTCGGACGACTTCGAGGAGCTCGTCCACCACGACCTCGCCGCCCGCGGGTCGGTGCGCGGGATCGAGGCCGTCGTCGACAGCGTCGAGGGGCTGCCCGGCGGCGGCGCGCAGGTGCGGGCGTCCACCCCGGCCGGCGTACCGCTCGGGGTGCGCGCCCGCTGGGTGTTCGACTCCCGGCCGCTGGGGGCGCTGCCCGCGGCCCGGACCACTCTGCTCCAGCACTTCCACGGCTGGTTCGTGCGCACCGACCGTCCGGTCTTCGACCGCGACGTGGTGGACCTGATGGACTTCCGCACCCCGCAGCCGGACCGGGGCCTGTCGTTCGGGTACGTGCTGCCCACCGGACGGCACACCGCGCTGGTCGAGTACACCGAGTTCTCCGCCGCGCCGCTGACCGCGTCCGGGTACGAGGCCGCCCTGCGCCACTACACCGGGGAGGTGCTCGGTCTGGGCGCGTTCGAGGTGACCGCGCGGGAGACGGGCGTGATCCCCATGACCGACGGCTCGTTCGCCCGGCAGACCGGACAGGCGGTCTTCCGGATCGGTGCCGCCGGGGGCGCGACCCGGCCGTCGACGGGGTACACCTTCGCGGCGGTGCAGCGTCAGACCCGCGCGATCGCGGCCGCGTTGCGGTCCGGCCGGCGGCCCGCTCCCCCGCCGGCGCACTCGGCCCGGTCCCGCGCGATGGACGCCGTGCTGCTGCGCGCGCTGGCCACGGGCCGGGTCGACGGCGCGGACTTCTTCTCGCGCCTGTTCGCGAGCGTGCCCGCCGAGCGTCTGCTGCGCTTCCTCGACGGCCGCACCCGGCTCCACGAGGACCTCGCCGTCGGTCTGCGCACCCCCGTCCTGCCGATGCTGCGCACCGCGGCCGAACTGCCGTGGCTGCCCCGGCGTCCGCCCGCCGACACCTGACGCCCGCCGAACCGGTGCCGCCCCCTTTCATACATCGAGGAGACTGCATGCCCCTGCTGCGCGACGCGGAGTTGGCCACGGCGTTCGACCACGCCTCCCGCACCTACGACCGCCTGGTCGCCTTCAACCCCGGCTACCACGCCCACCTGCGCCGCTCCGTGCGCCGCCTCGGACTGCCGGACCGCGGGGCGGGCCGGCGGGTGCTGGACCTCGGCTGCGGCACGGGGGCGTCCACCGCGGCGCTCGCCGCCGTGCTGCCCGAGGCGGAGATCGTGGCGGTCGACGCGTCGGCGGGCATGCTGGAACGGGCGGCGGCCAAGAGCTGGCCGCCGCGGGTGACGTTCCGTCACACCTCCGCGGAGCGCCTGGCCGAGGAGGGCGTCGAAGGGCCCTTCGACGCGGTCCTGGCGGCGTACCTCTTCCGCAACGTGGCCGACCCCGACCGGATCCTCGCGGCCGTGCACGAGCTGCTCACCCCGGGGGGCAGGCTCGCGGTGCACGAGTACACGCTCAGCGGGCGGCCGGCCCACCGCACCGTGTGGAACGCCGTGTGCCGTGGCGTCGTCCTGCCCGCCGGCACCGCCGCCGGTGACAGCCGCCTCTACCGCCATCTGTGGCGCAGCGTCGTGGAGTTCGACACCGCTCAGGCCTTCGGCGACCGGGTGCGGCGCGCGGGTTTCGGGCAGGTCCGCGTGCTGCCGGTGCCGGGCTGGCAGACCGGCATCGTGCACACCGTGGTCGGCCTGCGCCAGGACACCCCGAACGGCGGTGCGGTGTGAACGGGCGTTCCGGGGGCGGCGCGCCGCGGCGGGGGCGGGACCGGCGCGCCCGCGTCATCCTCCCGCGACCGGGACGGGCGCGGGTGAGCGGCGACGCGCCCTCCACGGCCGTGGTCGGCGG
This sequence comes from Streptomyces sp. NPDC005496, assembly GCF_042872045.1. NCBI lineage: Bacteria > Bacillati > Actinomycetota > Actinomycetes > Kitasatosporales > Streptomycetaceae > Streptomyces > Streptomyces sp. NPDC005496. The sequence goes on along the minus strand of NZ_JBIAJQ010000018.1, from coordinate 23,070 downwards.
CGGTATCGCCGGGCTCGCCGCCGCGACCGCCCTCGCCGAACGCGGGGTGCGGGTGACGCTCTACGAACGTGACCGGACCCTCGGCGGTCGCCTCGCCGGCTGGCCCGTCGAACTCGCCGACGGCAGCCCGGCGACGATGAGCCGCGGCTTCCACGCGTTCTTCCGCCAGTACTACAACCTGCGGGGCCTGCTGCGCCGGGCCGATCCCGGGCTCGGCATGCTCACCGCCCTGCCGGACTACCCCCTGCGGCACAGCAGCGGCCTGGCGGACAGCTTCCGGCACGTGCCGCGCACACCGCCCTGGAGCGCGCTCGGTTTCGTGGCCCTCAGCCCGACGTTCGGCGCGCGGGACCTGCTGCGGATGAACCCGTCGGCGGCCCTGCCGCTGCTGGACGTGCGCGTCCCGGACGTCTACGAGCGGCTGGACGGCGTCAGCGCGCACGAGTTCCTCGCCTCGATCCGCTTCCCCGAGGCGGCGCACCATCTGGCCTTCGAGGTCTTCTCGCGGAGCTTCTTCGCCGATCCGCGGACGCTGTCGGCGGCGGAGATGGTGCTGATGTTCCACATCTACTTCCTCGGGTCCTCCGAGGGGCTGCTGTTCGACGTCCCGAGCGAGCCCTTCCCGGCCGCGCTGTGGGATCCGCTGGCCCGCAGGCTCGCCGCGCTCGGCGCGCGGGTGCGCACGGCGACGCCCGTCGAGTGCGTCGAGCCCCGCACGCACGGCGGGTACCGGGTCGCGACCCCCGACGGCGAGGGCGAGCACGACACGGTCGTGCTCGCCCTGGACACCGAGGGGCTGCGCACGGTCGTGGCCGGCTCGCCCGAGCTGGGCGACGCCCGGTGGCGCGAGCGGGTGGCGGGGCTGCGCACCGCTCCCCCGTTCCTCGTCTCGCGGCTGTGGCTGGACCGCCCGGTGGCCCCGGACCGTCCCGGGTTCCTCGGGACGAGCGGTTTCGGCTCGCTGGACAACGTCAGCGTGCTCTCCGGCTGGGAGGGCGAGGCCGCCCGCTGGGCCGCCCGCACCGGCGGCTCCGTCGTGGAACTGCACGCCTACGCGCTGCCGGAGGGCTGCGTGCGGGACGTGGAGGAGAAGCGGCTCGTCGAGCAGCTGTACCGCGTGTATCCGGAGACGCGTGACGCGAACGTCGTCGACGCACGGCACGAGTGGCGCGCCGACTGCCCGCTCTTCCCGGTCGGCGGATACGGCGAGCGGCCGACCGTACGGACCCCGGACCCGGGCCTGACGGTGGCCGGCGACCTGGTGCGCACCGATCTGCCGGTGGCCCTCATGGAACGCGCCGCGACCTCCGGGTTCCTGGCCGCGAACGCCCTGCTGGAAGGCTGGGGAGTGCGCGGCCAGACCCTGTGGACCGTGCCCGACCGCGGGCGCTCCGCCGTGCTGCGTGCGCTGGCGGGCCGGACGCGCGGGTGAGCGCTCCGGTCAGCCGACGTCCCAGAGGAAGCGATGCGTGTGGATCCCGAAGTACGGGAAGGACTGGACCCGCGCGACTCCTTCGATGGGCCGTACGACGTCGTTGACGAAGTCGAGCAGGTCCCTCGGGCCCGGGCACACCACCTCGGCGAACAGGTCGAACCCGCCCGAGGTGAGCACCGAGTAGACGACCTCGGCGCGCCGGGCCAGTTCGTCGGCGACGGCGCGGGGGTCCCCGTCGACGGCGATGCCGAGCAGCGCCATGGACTGTCCGCCCATGCCCATCGGGTCCGTCACGCCGACCACCTGGACGGCCTTGGCGTCGAGCAGGCGCTGCAGCCGCTGCCGGGCGGCCGACGCGGACAGTCCGACCTTCGGGCCCAGGTCCGCGTACGCGATACGGCCGTCGGTCTGCAGTTCGCGCAGGATGGCCCGGTCGATCTCGTCCACGCTCTTCCTTCCGGCTCGGGGGCCCAAGGTTAACGGCGCGGCTCAGCCCGCCAGTTCACCGAGGGCGGCGGCGAAGACCTCGGTGTGCGTGTCGACGTCCCGCTCCGTGGTGTCCGGGCACATCAGCGCCATGTTGTGGAAGGGGGTCAGCAGGATGCCCCGGTTGGCCAGGTAGAGGTGGAGGAAGTCCTCCAGCTCGGGGTCCGCTGCCGCCGCGGACTCCGTCCCGGTGCGCGGCGCCGGGTCGGCGAAGCGGTATTCGGTGCGCGCGCCGAGCCGGCTCACCGACCACGGCAGGGCCCGCGCCTCGATGCCGGCCCGCACCCCGTCCTCGAACCGCTCGGACAGCTTCGCCATGTGGGCGAAGGCGTCGTCGGTGAGCACGTGCTCCAGCGTCGCCCGGGCCGCCGCGACCGACAGGGCGCTGCCTGCGAGGGTGCCGCCGACTCCGCCCATGTCGACCAGGTCGAGGTCGTCCCGGCCGAGCAGCCGGTCGGCGAGCTCGGCCGACAGTCCGTACGCGCCGACCGGGACGCCGCCGCCGATCGCCTTGCCGATGGTGAGCAGGTCCGGCTCCAGGTCCCAGGCGGCGGTGCAGCCGCCGGGTCCGGCCGAGAAGGTGTGGGTCTCGTCGTTGACGAGGAGGGTGCCGTACTGCCGGGTCAGGGCGCCGACGCCCGCCAGGTAGCCGTCCTCGGGCAGCACGATGCCGATGTTGGTGAGCGCCGGTTCCATCAGTACGGCGGCGACGTCGCCGTGGGCGAGTTCGCGTTCCAGCTGGTCGAGGTCGTTGAACTCGGCGACGCGGCTGGTCAGGGTGACGTCGCAGGGCGCGCCGACGTTGCCGGGCCGTGCGGTGCCGTGTCCGTCGGGGCCGACGACGATGAGCGACTCGTCGACGCTGCCGTGGTAGCTGTAGCTGTTCACCAGGATCTTGGGGCGGCCGGTGACCGCGCGGGCCAGGCGGATCGCCCAGCGGTTGGCGTCGGTCGCGGTCAGCGAGAAGCTCCAGCGGGCGAGCCCGAAGCGGCGGGTCAGTTCGGCGCCCACCCACTCGGCGTCCTCCGTCGGCAGCATCGCGGTGGCGCCGCCCAGCTCGGCGAACCGCCGCTGGACGGCGTGGGCCACCGGGGCGGGCGAGTGTCCGGCCATCGCGCCGGTGTCCCCGAGGCAGAAGTCGATGTACTCGTGGCCGTCGATGTCGGTGACCCGGGCGCCCCGGGCGGTGTCGAGGTAGCGGGGGAAGGCGCCGGCGGTCTTGTTCATCCAGGTCATCGGCACCCGGCCGAAGAGGTGCTCGGCGCGTTCGTAGGCGGCCCTGGACCGCGGGTTGCGGCGCTCGGCCTCCGCGCTCTCGCGGGCCAGCAGGTGCTGGAGACGGACGCGATCCATGGAGTACCTCAGTTCGGACGGTGACCGGTCACCAGGGAGCGTACGATCGAAAAGCGCGCTTGAGCAAGGGACGGCAATCGATTCGTTTGCCGGTACAGCGGATTCCGTAGCGGTGTGGAGGTCTGTTCGGCGGCCGAGGTGCCATGTCCTGCCGCGTCCGGCTTGCTTTCGGGCCCGGTCACGGGCGGTGCAGCGGTTGCCCGGCCGGGTGGGCTGTGCCGTAATCGGAAGAGTCCGCGGCACGGATCTTGGCGGTGTCGGGGCCGCGCCGGAAGGAGCGGCTGGAATGCACGGGTACGCAGCGGGACCGGGGGACGGGACCGCCGCGGCCCCGGGCGGTCTGCTCGACCTGCTCCAGGTCGCGGCCGTGGTCCTGGACGGCGAAGGACACGTCGTGCTGTGGAGCCCCGAGGCGGAGCAACTGCTCGGCTATCTCGCGGACGAGGCCCTGGACCGGCGGGCCGACAAGCTGCTCGTGTCGCCCGAGAACCGGCAGCGGGCCCGCGACCTGTTCGCACAGGTGCGGTCGGGTGCCGGATGGGCGGGCGTCTTCCCGCTCCGGCACCGGGACGGCACCGAGGTGCCGGTGGAGTTCCGCACCATGCGGCTGCGCGACCGGCAGGGGGCGACGCACCTGCTGGGCCTGGCGGCGGACGCCACCACCGTGCGGCGCGTGGAGCGGGACCTGGCCCTGTCGCACAGCCTGGTCCGGCAGACCCCGGTGGGCATCGCCGTCTTCGACACCGACCTGCGGTGGGTGAGCGTCAATCCCGCCCTGGAGCGGATGAACGGAGTGCCGGAGGAGCAGGTCCTCGGCCGGCGCATCCGGGAGGTGCTGCCCGAGCTCGAGGTCGAGGTCATCGAGTCGCGGATGCGGCACGTGCTGGTCACCGGCAAGCCGCTGCTGGACCAGATGACCATCGGCCGGACCCCGGGACACCCGGAGGAACGAGCCTTCTCGGAGTCGTACCACCGCATCGAGGACACGCACGGCCGCGTCCTCGGGCTGGCCGTGGCCATCATCGACGTCACCGAGCGGCAGAACGCGGCGACCGAGGTGTCCGAGGCCCGTGAGCGCCTGTCGGTGATCGCGGACGCGGGCGCGCGCATCGGCACCACGCTGGACCTGCAGCAGACCGCCCGGGAGCTCGCCGACGTGGCGGTGCCGCAGCTGGCCGACCTGGCCGCCGTCGACGTGCTGGAGACGGTGGTCACGTACGGCACCACCACAGCCGTCGTAGGGGACGCCCACGCCGAGTTCAGAGCGCTGGCGGTCGCGGCGGGCTACCTCACCGACGCCATCCACGCGGCGGACCCGGTGGGCGAACTGGCCACCTACAGCTCGTCCCGGATCATCACGCAGTGCGTCCGCGAGGGCCGCCCGGTACTGGTGGAACAGGTGGGCCAGGCGATGATGCGGCGCATCGCCCGGGACGCGCACGCCGCCCAGGTGCTGCACAAGGCGGGTGTGCACTCCTACCTGGCCGTCCCCCTGGTGGCCCGGGGCGAGGTCCTCGGCACGCTGAGCCTGTACCGGTCCGTCAACCCGCGCCCCTTCGACGAGCAGGACCGCATCCTCGCCCTCGAACTCGCCACCCGCGCCGCGATCTGCGTCGACAACGCGCGGCTGTACGGGCGCGAGCGGGCGGCGGCCCTGACGCTCCAGCGGAGTCTGCTGCCGCCCGCACCGGCCGAGCACGCGGGGCTCGACATCGCCGCCCGCTACCTCCCGGCGCTGAGCGAGGTCGGCGGCGACTGGTACGACGTGTTCTCCCTGGGCCCCGGCCGGACCGGGATCGTGGTGGGCGACGTGATGGGCAAGGGCGTCCAGTCCGCCGCGGTGATGGGCCAGTTGAGCACGGCGACCCGCGCGCTCGCCCGGCTCGACCTGCCGCCCGCCGAACTGCTGCGCCACCTCGACGACATCACCGGCTCGCTCGGCGACACGATCGCCACTTGCGTCTACGCCGTGTGCGATCTGGGCCGGGGCAGCTGCGAACTCTCCAGCGCGGGCCATCTGCCGCCCGTCCTCATCCGGCCCGACGGCAGCGCCACGCTGCTGGAGATCCCCGGCGGCGTACCGCTCGGCGTCGGGGGCGTGGACTTCGGCACCGTGGAACTGGAGATGGCGCCGGGCTCGCTGCTCGCCCTCTACACGGACGGGCTGGTCGAGAACCGCTACGACCCCATCGACACCGGCCTGGAGACCCTGACCCGGCTGCTCCAGGGCCCGCAGCGCCCCCTGGAGCAGACCAGCGACATGCTGCTCTCCGCCCTGCGCCCCGAACCCGACGACGACGTCGCCCTGCTCCTGGTCCGCAGGCAGGCCTGAGCGGGCGCGCACGCTAGGGCCGCGGGCGCCGACCGGGTGCCCGCGACCCCGGGTTCCGGTCAGGCGGTCAGGCGGCCGGGGTGATCCTGATCCCGAGGGTCCCGTCCTTGCCGCGGCGCAGCCGGCTGCCGAACAGGGTGAGGCGGCCCACCACTCCGTACTTGCGGGCGATGAGCTGCCGGATACGGGCGGTCCCGGCGTCGTCCAGGATCTCGGCCCTGGCGGGGAGCTGGGCGCCGGTCGGGTGGCCGCGCATGTCGCAGGGGCCGGCCAGGACGTCCGGACGGTTGCGGATACGCTTCACCTTCCCGGTGTCCGCCGCGGTCCAGATGCCCAGCGCGTCCCCGTCGCGGACCACCCACACCGGGGTCGAGACTCCCGTGCCGTTCTTGCGGTAGCTGGTGACGAGCAGGTACTTGCCTGAGGCGAGCGCGTCCAGCGGGGAATCATCCATACCGGAATTCTAGGCCCTGTCCGCCCGATCTTCCCGGGCTCGGGACGCCCCCGGCCCCGGCCCCGGGACACTCGCCGCCGCCGCTTCGCTCAGGACAACTGGCCGTCGTAGTCGGGCAGTTTGAACGTCCGCTCGGCGTGGCCGCCCACCAGATCGGACGTGTTGTTGCCGACGTTCGCGATGATCGTGTAGCCCTGAGCCTCGATGGCCGCCCGCCGGCCCGTCTTGTAGGCGCTGACCTCGTCGAACAGGTCCGGCAGGCTGCGCACGTGGAGTCCGTCCACGGGGTAGCCGACGGCCTTGAGGTTCCACTTCGTCTCGGCGGCGATGATGCCCGGCCGGGCGGTGACGAAGAAGACGGCGGCGCCGCGCTCGTGGGCGTAACGGGCGAGCGCCAGCGAGGCCTTGAGCGCCGGGGTGGGCAGCTCGTACCAAGGGTGGAAGTCCGTCTCCAGCGCGGTGTTGTCGATGTCGAAGACGACCGCGAGCCGCTGCCCCTGGGCCTGCTCGGTGCGCTGCCGCACGTAGGGCAGCGCCTGGTCGATCACGACCTGGACGTCTTGCTGCCAGGTGCCGTAGTCGATGCCGGCCGCCTGCGCCGGCGCCGCGCTCACGGCCGCCGTGGACGGTGCCGCCGTGGCGGCCCCCGTCCCGCCGAGCCCCAAGACCACGGCCATCGAGACCGTGCCGGCCCAGCGCCCCACCCCGCGTGCTCTCATTCCCGTCCCCTTCGTCGTCCCGGGCGGCGAGGATAGACCTCCGACGCCGCTTCAGCCATGGTCACGACAAGAAGTGGAGAGCAGGCGACGCGGAAGTTACCGATTGGTAGTGACTTGCCCGCACCGAGGCCCCGACCCGCGCGCCTCCGTCGGCGGGCGTGGCCGGCACACCTCCGGACGGCTGCCGGTCCCGCCGGGGACGACGCCCGCGCGGGCCGTGCGGCACACCTTCGGACGCATGAGACAACTCGGCCGTCTAGATTGCCTGTTGACACCTCACTCCCACACGACCAGGAGCCGGACGTGCCCGAGAACCAGGCAGCCGCGGAACACCCCTCCGAGCCGGTGCGCAGCCGCATCGTCACCACCCAGCCGCACACCGCCCGGATCTGGAACTACTGGCTCGGCGGCAAGGACAACTACGAGGTGGACCGCGCCGCCGGCGACCAGATCCGCCAACTCCACCCCGGCATAGGCGACTACGCCCAGGCCGACCGGCTGTTCCTCGGGCGGGCGGTACGGCACCTGGTCGCCGACCGCGGGATCAAGCAGTTCCTGGACATCGGCACCGGCCTGCCCACCGCCGACAACACCCACGAGGTCGCCCAGCGCCTCGCCCCGGACGCGCGGATCGTGTACGTCGACAACGACCCGCTCGTCCTCGCGCACGCCCGCGCGCTGCTGACGAGCACGCCGGAAGGCAGCACGGACTACCTCGACGAGGACCTGCGCAACGTCGACGCGATCCTCGAACACGCCTCCAAGACCCTCGACTTGAGCAAGCCCGTGGGGCTGATGCTGCTCGGCGTGGTCATCTTCGTCAACGACGACGAGGAGGCGTACGGCCTGGTGCGCCGCCTCCTCGACGCCCTCCCCTCCGGCAGCCACCTCGTCCTCTCGCACACCGTGACCAGCCCGTCGATGCCGGACGTGGACGCGGCCGTGGCCTTCTGGAACGAGCACGGCACGCCGAAGCTGAAGCAGCGCACCCCGGAGGCGGTCGCCCGCTTCTTCGACGGGCTGGAACTGCTCGAACCCGGCGTGGTCTCCTGCTCGCGCTGGCGCCCGGAGACGACGTCCGGCGAGGAGCCGGACGAGGTGGCGATGTTCGGCGGGGTCGGACGCAAGCTCTGAGCCGGCCGGTCCCGGGACACGTCGGCGCGGGACGGTGAACACCGCGGCGCGGACGCACGTATGGGAGGAGGGCGTTCGACCGGCGCCCCGGCGGTGGTGACACCGCGCGGTTCGGCTTCGGGAGCCCTGGATGAGGCACGCACGACGACGGATCGTCCGACGGGGGGCGCGATTCGCGGCCGTCGGCGGACTGCTCTGCGGTGGGCTGATGGTGACGCACGCCGTGGCGAGCGAGCCGTCCGACACCTCGCGTGCCCCGGGATCTTCCGCAGCCTCGGCTGCCGACCCCGGTTCCGGACTGGTCGCCCGGCTCGGCGCGACCCGTACCGCGGGCAGTTGGATCGCGTCCGACGGGCGCACGGTCGTAGCCGTCACGGACGCGGAGGCGGCGGCCGAGGTGAAGCGCGCCGGGGCCCGGCCCAAGATGGTCAGCCACAGTCTGCGGGACCTCAAGTCGGCCACCGAGAGCCTGACTTCGGCGCCCCGGGTGCCCGGCACCGCCTGGGCCGTGGACTACGCGCACAACGAGGTGGTGGTCCGCGGCGACAGCACCGTCTCCACCGCCGACTGGTCCCGCATGACGAAGCTGGCCGACGGCATCGGGGACCGGGTCCGCATGGAGCGGACGCGGGGCACGTTCACCACGCGGCTGAACGGCGCCCAGCCGATCTTCTCCAACGGCGGCCGGTGCTCGGCGGGGTTCAACGTGACCGACGGGCGGAGCGAGTTCATCCTGACCGCCGGGCACTGCGGTCCGGCGGGCTCCGTCTGGTTCGCCGACACCACCGCCACCCGGCAGGTCGGCCGGACGGTCTCGCGGTCGTTCCCCGGCGGTGACTTCTCGCTGGTGCAGTACACGGACGCCCGCACGGACGCGGGCAGCAACGTCGTCGCCATCGGCGGGGACCGCGGGGTGCGGATCACCGCGGCCGCCGATCCGGCGGTCGGCCAGCGGGTGTTCCGCAGCGGCAGCACCAGCGGGCTGCACGACGGCGAGGTCACCGCGCTCAACGCGACGGTCAACTACCCGGAGGGCACCGTCACCGGTCTCATCGAGACCACCGTGTGCGCCGAGCCGGGCGACAGCGGCGGCCCGCTCTTCTCGGAGGGGATCGCCCTGGGCGTGACGTCCGGCGGCAACGGGGACTGCGACGCGGGCGGTACGACGTTCTTCCAGCCGGTGACCAAGGCGCTCACCGCGCTCGGCGTGCGACTCGCGGGGAAGCCCGCGGCACCCGCCGCTCCGACCGGTCAGGCCTCGCCCGCACCCGCCGCCACGCAGGGCGCGGCCGTGGCGCCCGGGTCCGCGGCACCCGGCGCCGTCGAGCCGGTGGGCACGCCCGGCACCTCGCAGACGCTTGTGTCACGGCTCACGGACCCGAGGAACATCGGTCCCGGGCTGCTGGTCATCGCGGGGAGCATCATCGCGCTGGTCGCCACCCGGTACATCCGTACCGAGCAGGAGCGCAGCCGCTACCGGAGGCGCTACGCGCAGAGTTGGGGTTGATCTCCGCCGGGCGGCCGGGCCGGATCACCGGCGACGGCGGCCGCCCCGGAGGCGGAGGGTGGTGGATCGGTCGGTGGGAGACGCGCTCACGCCACCTGCGTGGAGCGCGGGGCGGCCGCTGCCCACTCCAGGACGAGCCGCTGGTACTCCCGCCGCTCGTCCATGGTCAGCGTCCCGCCCGTCCGGAACCACAGAGCCCGGATCTCCTCGTTGACCTCGGCGGCAGAGCGCGCCGAAGTGGATTCAGGAGTAGTGGACATGGTGTGAAGCATACGGCTCCGGGCGTGAAGGCGATGTGAGTAAAGACGCATCTTCGGGCATATCGGACCGTGAAGCTGATCACTCCTGTTCATGTGTGAGCGAACGGGCGGGAGCCCGCCGCTCACACGACGAGGGATCAGGTACCGGGCTTCCGGCCGTACACGAACACGTCGTCACCGGTCTTCAGCAGCGACCAGTACTTCTTCGCGGTGGTCGTGGTCATGTTCACGCAGCCGTGCGAGCCCGGCGGGTTCCACATGCTGACGCCCACCGAGTGGAAGGCCTGACCGCCGTCGAAGAACTGGCTGTAGGGCATCGGCACGTTGTAGATGCTCGACACGTGGTCGATGTGCCGCCAGTAGATCTTCTTCAGGCCGGTGCGGGTCTCGTACCCGTCACGACCCGTACGCACCGGCACCGGGCCGTAGACGAGCGTGCTGCCGTCCTGGATCCAGCTCAGCTGGAGCGTGAGGTTCACGCAGGCGATACGGCCCTTGTTCACCGGGCACGCCCCGCTCCTGTTGGGGTTGCTCCCGACGGCCTTCTGCTTGTTCATGAGATCCATCACGCCCCAGGTGACGGATCCCGCGTAGCCGATGTTCGGGCTGATGCCGTGCTTGGTCTGGAAGGCCTGCGTCGCCTGACAGTCGGCGCTGGACTGCCTGCCGTCCACCGGGCGTCCGAGGAACTTCTCGACCTGCTTCTGGTACGGCCCGGTCTGCGTCGTACAGCTCGCGGCGCTCGCCGGAGCGGCGCCGATCGCGAGCGAGAGCGGCGCGATCAGTCCGGCGACGCCGAGTGCGACGGCTCCCCGTCTGCGGATGTCCCCCATGGCAGGCCCTTCCCCTTCATACGGTCTTGCGGTCTCTTGCACTCTTGGACAGGCGATCGGGGGAATCGGTTGTAGGCATCCCGCACCCTGCGACGGAACGGTGACATTACGCCCCGCCCCCGGCCGGAGCAAAGGGGGCCACCTGTCCCGGATTGGCCCCGGAACCCGCCGGGCAGGACTGCCTAGGCTGCGGTCATGCATCCCGTACTGGCGCAGGACCTGGCCCGGTTCCCCGCACTGCTGCAGTCCGCCCGCGATGTCGCCGCCCGGGAGATCGGCGGCCTCGCCGACCGACCGGCCGCCCAGCCCGGGAAGGCGCCGGACGCCGAGCGCCTCCCGGCCGGGGGTGCCGGAGCCGACGGCGCGCTGGCCCGCTTCACCGAGCGGTGGGCGCCCGGCTTCTCCGGCTCCGCGGGGCCGCGCTACCTCGGCTTCGTCACCGGGGGCGCGACCCCGGCGAGCCTCGCCGGGGACTGGCTGACCGGGACGTACGACCAGAACGTGTCCGGCGCCGCCGGCTCCTCCGCGGCCGCCCTGGAGCACGAGACGCTCGGCTGGCTGCGCGAGCTGTTCGGGCTGGGCGAGGAGCACAGCGGGGCCTTCGTGACCGGCGCCACCGTGTCCAACACGGTCGGTCTGGCCGTCGCCCGCGAATGGCTCGGCGAGCGGCTCGGGGTCTGCGTGTCCCGCGAGGGGGCGGCGGCGCTCGGCCCCGTCGACGTGCTGTCGGGCAGCCCGCACTCCAGCATCGCCAAGGCCCTGTCCGTCCTCGGCATCGGCCGCGACCGGCTGCGCACGGTCCCGGTGCTCGCCGGGAACCGCGAGGCCGTCGACGTCGGACGGCTGGCCGAGGCGCTCGACGCCCTCGACGGCCGGCCCGCCGTGGTGGTGGCCAACGCCGGGACGGTCAACACGGTCGACTTCGACGACCTGCGGGCCGTCGCCGCCCTCCGCGAGCGCTACGACTTCTGGCTGCACGTGGACGCGGCGTTCGGCGCCTTCGCCGCGCTGTCCCCCGAGCACGCGCACCTCACCGACGGACTCGACGCGGCCGACTCGGTCTGCGTGGACCTGCACAAGTGGCTGAACGTGCCCTACGAGGCCGCCGTCCAGTTCACCCGCCGCCAGGACCTCCAGGTCAAGGTCTTCCACAACGCCTCGCCCTACCTGGGACTTCCGGCCGAGGACCCCGACTTCCTGCATCTGACACCGGAGAACTCGCGGCGCCTGCGCGCGCTGCCGGCCTGGTTCTCGCTCATGGCCTACGGGCGGGACGGGCACCGCGAGATCGTCGAGCGCAACATCGCGCTGGCCCGGCGCCTCGGTGAACGCGTCGAGGGCGTACCGGAGTTGCGGCTGCTCGCACCCGTCCGGCTCAACGTCGTCTGCTTCACCCTCGCCGGGGGTCCGACGCGGGAGCGGGTGCACGCCCTGGCCCGCGAGGTCGCCGCGTCGGGCGAGACGTTCCTGACGCCGACGGTGTACGGCGAGACGCACGCGCTGCGCGCCGCGTTCAGCAACTGGCGTACGTCCGAGGCCGACACGGACCGGGTGCTGGACGCCCTGGTGCGGGCCGCGCAGTCCCTCGCGCCGTGAGTCCCGCCCGCACGGCGCGCGCGGGACCGGCTCGCTCGCGGCCCCTCAGTCCGTACGGTGCTGCCGGACGGACCGCCGGAAACCGGTGTTGACCGCCGTCAGCCCGCCGTCCACGCACAGCGTCGTGCCGGTGATCCAGGCGGCGTCCGCCGAGGCGAGGAAGGCCACGGCGGCGGCGATGTCCTCGGGCTCCCCCACCCGGCCCAGCGGGTAGAGCTCCCTCGCCAGCTCCAGGTCGTCGTCCCGGCCCTCCCAGGCGGTGGTGCGGACCGTGCCCGGCACCACCAGGTTCACGCGCACCCCGCGTGGGGCCGCGTGACCGGCGAGGGTGCGGGTCAGGGAGCCCAGGCCGGCCTTGGCCGCGCTGTAGGCGTGGTTGCCGAAGTCCTGGAGGCCGTTGACGGAGCCGATGCTGACGACCGCCCCGCGGCCACCGGCGACCAGGTGCGGCAGCGCGGCGCGGCAGCAGCGGTAGGCGCCGGTCAGCGTGAGGTCGAGGTCGCGCGCCCAGACCTCGTCGGACTCGTCCTCGAACAGCCGCTCGTCCGGTGTGCATCCGTACGCGTTGTTGACCAGCACGTCCAGCGAACCGAACGCCTCCACCGCGTACGCCACGGCGCGCTCCACGGAGTCACGGTCGGACACGTCGCACCTGAACGCCTCGGCCCGGCCGCCCCCTTCACGGATGGACGCGGCCGTCTTCTGCGCGGCGGCCGCGTCCACGTCGGTGACGAGGACCCCGGCACCCTCGTCGGCCAGTCGCCGGGCGGTGGCCGCGCCGATGCCCCGGGCCGCGCCCGTGATGAGAACCCCGTACCCCTCGAAACGCGTCATCGCAGTCATACGGGCGACCGTACTGGCCCGGAGATCACCGCGACAGCTCCTCAACGGCGTTCCGTACGGCCCCTGTTCAGCGGTAACCGGTCGCGTCGGCCCGCTTGCCCGGGTCCTGCACCTCGACCATGTAGCGCCAGGCGTCCGGGCGGCTGCCGTCGAGATCGGTGAAGCCGTAGGTCTTCGCGAGGCCGCCGCTGGAGAGCGACGCCCCGTTCCAGCGGGCCCGCTCGGGGTCCGCCGCCAGCGCGGCCACCGCCCGGCCGACGTAGAACGGCGTCTCGGAGATGCAGAAGTGCGGCACGTTCTCCAGCGCGTCGCGCCAGTTGTCCTCGCTCACCCCGAAGTGCTCCAGCATCATCTCCGAGCGCAGCCAGCCCGGAGTCAGGGCGACTGCGGTCGCACCGCGCGGGCCCAGCTCGTGGCCGAGGGCGAACGCCATGCGCAGGACCGAGGACTTGGCGAGGTCGTAGAAGAAGGAGACGCGGTAGTTGGCGCGGTTGTACTCGGCGGTCCCGTCCGTCATCTCGACCACCACGCCGCCGGGGTGGCGCAGCAGCAGCGGCAGGGCGTGATGACTGGTGATCGCGTGCGTCTCGACGCCGAGCCGCAGCAGCCGCAGCCCCTTGTCGAGGTCGTGCTCCCAGACGGGGGTGTCCCACTCGAAGAGCAGCTCCCCGCCCCACACGTCGTTCACGAGTACGTCGAGCCGGCCCTGCTCCTCCGCGATGCGGTCCACGAGCGCGCGGACCTCGGACGGCACGAGGTGGTCGGTGGGTACGGCGATGCCCGTGCCGCCCGCCGCGGTCACCAGGTCCGCCGTGTCCTCGATGGTCTCGGGCCGGCCGTACTCCGAGCGATGCTCGCGGGTGCTGCGCCCGGTGACGTAGACGACCGCTCCCGCCGCGCCCAGCTCGACGGCGATGCCCCGTCCCGCGCCCCGGGTCGCCCCCGCGACCAGTGCGACCCTGCCGTCCAGCGTTCCTGGCATCTTCCGACCTCCGTGTGCGTGTCCCTCACCTTGACCGACGAGGTGCCGTCGGCCGGTGTGGTCATGAGGGTGTCGTGGAAGCCGGACATCCTCTGTCGTCTTTTCCCGGGGACTTCCGGGTCCGGGCCGTCGCGCCGGGCGGTCCCGTGACGGGCGGGGGTGCACGGTCCGGAGGGTGCGGGGCCCGGGGTGCGGGCCCCGCGTCCGGGGGCGCGGGGGCCGTCAGTGGCCGCGCGCGATCCATTCGTCCAGGTGGGGTGCCTCGGCGCCGACGGTGGTCGTCTCTCCGTGTCCCGTGCGCACCACCGTGTCCGCCGGCAGGCCGAGGAGGCGCTCGCGGATCGACTCCACGATCGTCGGGAAGTGCGAGTAGGAGCGGCCGGTGGCTCCCGGGCCGCCCTGGAAGAGGGTGTCACCGGTGAAGACACTGCCGAGGCCGGGGGCGTACAGGCAGACCGCGCCCGGGGCGTGGCCCGGGGTGTGCATGACGGTCAGGTCCGTGCCTGCCGCCTCGATGACCTGGCCGTCGGCCAGCCAGGCGTCGGGCAGCCGGCCGGGGTGGGTCAGTTTCCACAGGGGCAGGTCGTCGGGGTGCAGCCAGATCGTGGCACCGGTCCGCTCGGCGAGCGCGGGCGCCGCGTCGATGTGGTCGTCGTGCGCGTGGGTGCACACGATGGCCCTCAGCGTGCGGTCGCCCACCGCCTCGGCGATGGCGTCGGCGTCGTGGGCGGCGTCGATGACGATCGCCTCGTGGTCGTCGCCGATGATCCAGACGTTGTTGTCCACCTCCCAGGTGCCGCCGTCGAGCGAGAAGGTGCCGGAGGTGACGAGGTGGTCGATACGGGCGTGCGTCATCAGAAGACCACCACCGAACGCAGGACGTCGCCCTGGTGCATTCGCTCGAAGGCCTTCTCCACGTCGTCGAGCGCGATCGTCTCGGAGACGAACGCGCCCAGGTCCAGGCGGCCTTGGAGGTGCAGGTCGATCAGCATCGGGAAGTCGCGGGAGGGCAGGCAGTCGCCGTACCAGGAGGACTTGAGGGAACCGCCGCGCCCGAACACGTCCAGCAGCGGCAGTTCGAGCTTCATCTCCGGGGTGGGCACGCCGACCAGCACGACCGTGCCGGCGAGATCGCGGGCGTAGAAGGCCTGCCGGTAGGTCTCGGGGCGGCCGACGGCCTCGATGACGACGTCGGCGCCGAAGCCGCCGGTCAGTTCGCGGATCGCCTCGACGGGGTCGCTCTCACGGGAGTTGACCGTGTGCGTGGCGCCGAGCTCGCGGGCGGTGGTCAGCTTGCGGTCGTCGATGTCGACGGCGATGATCTTCGCCGCGCCGGCCAGCCGGGACCCGGCGATCGCCGCGTCGCCGACGCCGCCGCAGCCGATGACGGCGACCGAGTCCCCGCGTCCGACGTTCCCGGTGTTGATCGCGGCCCCGATGCCCGCCATGACGCCGCAGCCGAGGAGTCCGGCGACCGCGGGCGACACCGCCGGGTCGACCTTGGTGCACTGTCCCGCGGCGACGAGGGTCTTCTCGGCGAAGGCGCCGATGCCGAGGGCCGGCGACAGTTCCGTGCCGTCCGTGAGGGTCATCCTCTGGGTGGCGTTGTGCGTGTCGAAGCAGTACCAGGGCCGCCCGCGCCGACAGGCACGGCACTGCCCGCACACGGCACGCCAGTTGAGGATCACGAAGTCGCCGGGCGCGACGTCCGTGACGTCCGGTCCGACCGACTCGACGACGCCCGCGGCCTCGTGGCCGAGCAGGAAGGGGAAGTCGTCGTTGATGCCGCCCTGCTTGTAGTGCAGGTCGGTGTGGCACACCCCGCAGGCCTGGATCCGCACCACGGCCTCGCCGGGCCCCGGATCGGGCACGACGATGGTCTCGACGCGCACCGGCTCGTCCTTGCCCGGTGCGATCACGCCGCGTACTTCCTGCGCCATGTGTGGAACCTTCCCTTCGGTGGACGTTCTGTCAGCCGACCCTACGGGGTGACCGGTGGGTAGCGGGCCAGGTGAGAGGGCGGCCCCGGAAAAGACCCCGGGGCAGGTCCGGGCCGGCTCGTGAACCCCGAGCGCGGCCACGCGCCGGTGCCCCACGGCGCCGTGCCGGTGATGCCGTGGGGCGCGGGCGGCGTGACGCCCGTCCCGACGGCCGCGGGCCGGCCCCGGCGATCTCGCGGGCGATCCGTGAATCCCCTGGTCCCGCCCCTCGCCGGGGACACGGGGACGTAGCCTGAGTGTTCCGCCCCGACTCCCACGAGGAGCGCCGTGACCATCGCTGACACCGAAGCGGCCACGCCCGCCTGGCGGTTGCTGTTCGGGTACGTACGGCCGCACCGGTGGGCACTGCTGGCGGGCGCGCTGCTCGCGCTCGGCACCGGGGCCACGGGGCTGGTCCTGCCGCTGGTGGCACGGCGACTCATCGACGACCTCTCGCACGACCGCTCCATCACCGGCGCCCTGCTCGGCCTGTCGGTGCTGGTGGTCGCCAACGCGACGGTGGGCGCCCTCGGTTCGTACGTCCTGCGGCGCACCGCGGAGTCCGTGGTGCTCGGCGCCCGGCGCACCCTGTCCTCGTACCTGCTGCGGCTGCGGATACCCGCGGTCGACCGCAGCGAGCCGGGCGACCTGATGGCCCGCATCACCTCGGACACGACGCTGCTGCGGGAGGTCACCACCGACTCGCTCGTCGGACTCGGCACCGGCGGGCTGACCCTGGCCGCGACCGTCGCGATGATGGGCTTCGTCGACCCGGTGCTGCTGGGCGTCACCCTCGCGGTGATCCTCGGCGCGGGCACCGTGCTCGGTGTGATCGTGCCGCGCATCAATCGGGCGAGCCGCCGGGCGCAGGACGCGGTCGGCGTGATGGGCGCCTCGCTGGAGCGGGTCCTCGGCGCGCTGCGCACGGTGAAGGCGTCCGGCGCCGAGCAGCGTGAGGAGCGGGCCGTGCACGCGGCGGCGCAGGAGTCGTGGCGCCAGAGCGTGAGCGCGGCCAAGTGGTCGGCGGCCGCGGGCAACACGGCGGGCCTCGCGATGCAGATCGCGTTCATCACCGTGCTCGCGGTGGGCGGTGCCCGGGTCGCGACGGGCGCCATCGACGTCGGCACGCTGGTCGCGTTCCTCCTCTACGTCTTCTATCTGATGTCGCCGATCCAGCAGGTCGTCGGCGCCGTCACGCAGTACCAGACCGGCGCGGCGGCGCTCGCCCGGATCGAGGAGGCGCTGAGCCTGCCGGCAGAACCGGTCTCCCTGCCCGCGCCGTTGCCCTCCCCCGGCGCGGAACCGGCCGCGCTCGCCTTCGAGGACGTGCGCTTCCGGTACGCCGACGATCTGCCGTACGTCCACCACGGTGTGACGTTCGCCGTCCCGGCGCGGGGCATGACCGCCTTCGTCGGGCCGTCCGGCGCGGGCAAGACGACCGTGTTCTCGCTCATCGAGCGCTTCTACGAGCCGGAGGCGGGGGTGATCAGCGTCGACGGGCGCCCGCTGGAGGACTGGGAGCTGCCCAGGCTGCGGGCCGCCATCGGCTACGTCGAGCAGGACGCCCCGGTCCTGTCGGGCACGATGCGCGACAACCTGCTGCTGGGGAACCCGGAGGCGGACGAGGCGGAGCTGGACCGGGTCGTGAAGACCACCCGCCTCGACGGTCTGCTCGAACGGCTGCCGCGCGGCCTGGAGACGCTCGTCGGCCACCGCGGCACCCGGCTCTCCGGGGGCGAGCGCCAGCGCGTCGCCATCGCCCGCGCCCTGCTGCGCCGCCCCCGTCTGCTGCTCCTGGACGAGGCCACCTCGCAACTGGACGCCGTGAACGAGGCGGCGCTGCGCGACACGGTCGCCGACGTGTCCCGGACGACGACGGTCCTGGTGGTCGCGCACCGGCTGTCCACGGTGACGATGGCGGACCGCATCGTCGTGATGGACGCGGGCCGCGTGCGCGCGGTGGGCACCCACCGTGAACTCGTCGCGCGGGACCCGCTCTACGCCGAACTGGCGGCCACGCAGTTCCTCGCGACCTCGGGCTGACCCGTGCACCGGACGGTGACGGACCATCAGAAGGGGTAGTGGGCCTGCTGGGTGGCGATGGTCATCCAGCGCGTGCTGGAGAATGCCTCGACGCCCCAGCGCCCGCCGAACCGCCCGTAACCGGAGGCCTTGACGCCGCCGAAGGGCGCGTGCGGCTCGTCGGCGACGGACTGGTCGTTGATGTGCACGATGCCGGTACGGATGCGGCGGGCGACGGCGAGTCCGTGCGTGGCGTTCTCGGTGATGACCCCGCAGGTCAGCCCGTTGTCGGTGTCGTTGGCGACGGCCACGGCGCTGTCGTCGTCGGCGAAGGTCTCCACGACGCAGACCGGTCCGAACGCCTCCGCGTAGTACAGCTCCGCGTCCTTCGGGACGCCGGTGAGCACGGTCGCGGGGTGCACCGCGCCGTCCGGCTCGCCGCCTCCGGTGAGGACGGTGGCGCCCTTGGCCACGGCGTCCTCGACGAGCGCGGTGACTCGCCGGGCGGCGGAGGCGGTGACCAGCGGGCCGACGACGGTGTGCGGGTGGCCGGGGTCGCCGGCCCGGAGCGAGGCGACCTTCGCGGTGAACTTGCGGGTGAACTCCTCGCCGAGGGACTCGTGGACGAGGATGCGGTCGCCCGACATGCAGATCTGCCCGGAGTTCATGAACACCCCGAAGGTGACGGCGTCGACGGCGTAGTCCACGTCGGCGTCGTCGAGCACGAGCACGGCGTTCTTGCCGCCCAACTCCAGCACCGCGGGCTTGAGATGACTGGCGGCGTGGGTGCCGATGACGCGTCCGACGCCGGTGGAGCCGGTGAAGTTGACCGCGCGCACGCGGGGGTCCGCGATCAGCGCCTCGGCGATCTCGGCCGCGTCCTCACGGTCGTTGGTGATCACGTTCAGCACTCCGTCGGGCAGTCCCGCCTCCCCCAGGACGTCCGCGATCAGCAGCGCGCAGGCGATCGGCGCGTCCTCGCTCGCCTTGACGACGACGGTGTTGCCCGCGGCCAGCGGCGCGGCGACGGCCCGCGTGCCGAGGATGACGGGCGCGTTCCAGGGGGCGAACGCGGCGACGACGCCGAGCGGTTCACGCACCGCGAGTCCCAGCACCCCCTCCTCCTGGGCGCTGAGCACCTCACCGCGCGGGGCGGTGATCGCGGCGGCGGCCTCGCGCAGGATGTTCGCGGCCAGGGCGACGTTGAAGAGCGCCCACGGCCGGGTGCCGCCGGCCTCCCGCGCCATCAGCTCGGCCACCTCGTCACCCCTGGCCTCCAGCAGGCCGGCCGCGTCGAGGAAGATCGTCCGCCGGGCGAAGGGGGCGAGTGCGGCCCACTGCTCGAAGGCGGCGTCGGCGGCGTCCACGGCCCGGGTGACGTCCTCGGGGCCCGCGGCGGCGACCGTCGCGTACACCTCGCCGGTGTAGGGGTCGACGTCCTCGGCGGTGCGGCCCGAGGCGGCGGGGACGTCCTTGCCGCCGATCAGCAGTTCACGGGTGATGGCCATGGCGCGGCTTCCTTCGGTACGTCACTACGGCGGTACGCAACCAGGATGCCCGGAGTCGGCCCGAGCATCGTTGTTCGCAGGGTGAACTTTCGTTCGTTCAGCTACCCGGATGCTCCGGCCGCGACCGGGGAATGTCAAGGGCCCCCGCCTGAGCGGGGGCCCTTGGAGGACGGTGCCGGACTCCCGGGAGCCGGCGCGTACCCGATGTCAGCCGAGGCCGACGGGGAGCAGCCCGACGGCGGGGGCGACGAGGTCGGTCACCTGGTGCAGCTGTTCGAGGTCGTGCAGTCGGTTGAGGCCCGCGAGCTGGCTGGACACGTGCGGGAGCTGCTCGCGGTGCTCGGCCGGGACGTTGCTCTGGGCGAGCGCGTCGAGCTGCGCGACCGGGCTGATCGGCGCCACGCCCAGGGTGTCGGCACCGAGCGCGTTCGCGGCCGGGGCGGCGAGCCCCGTGGCGCTGACGGCGAGACCAACGGCGGCAACGATGCGTCGTGTTGAGATCATGACCTCAGCAACGGCGCCGGGCCCCGTCCGGACACGGCCGTACGGGGCTCCTCACCCGAGAGGCGCACAGCACGGCCTGCGCTTGCCGACCGCCGCGCGGCGGAGGAGCCTCGAAGGAGAGGCCCTCTCGGCCCGCTCCTCGCCGGGCCGCGGCCCTCGCAAGGAGGTCATCATGGGCACCGCAGCAGGTCCCGCCTTCGACACCGAGGCTCTGCGCCGGGGCATCGAAGGACACAGCGCGGCGGCACTCCTGTCGCTCTACGCGGACGACGCCGAGATACGGGTGGTCGACCGCAACACGCAGCCCAGTCACCCGATGGTCATGCACGGACGGGACAAGATCGGCGAGATGCTCGCCGACGTCTACAGCCGGGACATGACCCACAAGATGGAGCAGTGCGTCGTCCAGGGCGACCACGTCGCCTTCACGGAGTCCTGCGAGTATCCGGACGGGGTGAAGGTGCTGTCCCAGTCGATGATGTCGCTGCGCGACGGGAAGATCGTCGACCACACCTTGCTCCAGGCATGGGACGAGTGACGCGGCGGTGGCCGCAGGCCCACGTCACGTCCCGGGTGACCTGGACCTTCTCGGCGCGAGCGACCATGGGCCAGTCCCGTCCGACGCCGTCCCGGCGGCAGCATGCGGTCCCCTCCACCCGGTGGCCCGCGTCCCTCTTCCTCGTGCGCTCGGTGCTGCGGGTGCTGCGTCCTCGTGCGCGTCGGCGCCGGCTCCCTCCGTGAGGGACCGGGTGCGGCACCGGGCACCGCCGCGCCGCGCGTCACCGGCCCGGCGTCGGGTCAGCGCAGCCAGGCGCTGTACGACATCACGTCGCCCGCCTGGACGCCGTACTCCGGTTCGTCCTCGGTGACGGTGTCCTCAAGGCCCAGGACGGCGCCGGTCGCCGGGTCCAGGATCAGCATCCGGCGCGTGGAGTGCGCCGTGTCGTCGTACACGTATGCCTGCCCCTCGCGTCCGAGGCGGTCGGTCACGGCGCCGAGCGGCCGCAGCCCCTCGGCGTCGGCGAGGATTCGGGCCAGGGCCGCCGACTCCCGGCCGCCCGGGGTCCAGTGGTCCAGCAGCACCGCCACGGCGTCAAGCAGGCCGGGCGTGTCCATGGTGTCGGCGTAGTCGATCTCCTCCAGGTAGGCGCGCAGTCGGCGGACGTCGTGCGGGGGACGCGCGGCGGGCGGGGCGTCGCTCCAGCTGGGCGGGTACGACCGCCGGCTCAGGACGTGACCGTCCTGGACGGTGCGCGGGGTGTCTCCTCCGTCGGTGATCACCGGCCTGCCCGGGTGGCGCGGGTCGGTCGCCACGACGAGTTCGGTGTGACTGCCGTCGGCCTTCCAGCGCACCACGCGCTCCTCGGGGAGGGTGAACGGCGGCCGGCCACCGGGGCCGCCGGTCATCGCGAGGCTCCACGTCTGGACGTGCGTGCCCTGGCGCAGGCGCGGGGACTCGCCCGCGGCGACCGCGCCGTCGGCGATCCGGTCCAGGGGGACGGCGGCGGAACCGGCCTCGACGACCAGCGGGCGGGGGGCGGCGACGGCGGGCGCTGTGGTCGTCCCGGACAGCAGCAGGGTCAGCGCGAGCGCCGCGACGGCGGCGGACGCGGCGAGACCCCAGGCCCAGCGCCGCCCGTGCCGTACGCGTGCCCGGTCGCCGGTCAGCAGGTGGTTCAGGCGGCGTTCGGCCCGGGGGTGGAGGGGCCGGTCGCGGTAGCGGGGGTCGTCGGACGGCACCGGGTCGGCGCGGCGCAGCAGGTCGAGTTCGTCAGCCATGGCCGTGCTCCTTCGTGCTGTCGTGGCCGGGGGTACCGGCGCCCGGCGTCGCGGACGCGCGGGGGCGCCCGGTGTCCCGCATACGGTCGATCTCGGTCCTCAGCCGGCCACGGGCGCGGTGCAGCCGCATCGCGGCGGCCCTGCTCCCGCAGCCGAGGGCGACGGCGATCTCGTCGATGCCGAGTCCCTCCCACGCCGTGAGGCGCAGCACCTCCTGGTCGCCGGGGGCCAGGCGGGCCAGCGCCTCGTGCACCCAGTCGCCGGGCGTCTCGGTGTCGGGGCTGTCCACGATCTGCCGCCGGTGCGCGGTCTCGTGGTGGCCGATGCGGTCGACGAGCCGTCGCCGCCGGCCGTACCCGCGTACGGCGTTGGCCAGGCAGTTGCGGGCGACGCCGTACAGCCAGGGCAGCGGGGTCGCCGGCAGCTCCGCACGCCGGCGCCAGGCGACGGTGAACACCTCCGCCACCACTTCCTCCACCTCGCTCGTCCGGCCGTCCAGTCGCCGCGCAACGTAGCGGCTGACCGCCCAGTAGTGCTCGCGATAGGCAGCGGCGAAGATCTCGTCGTTGCTCATGTCCCTTTGATGTCCGGCAGGCCGGTGATCGTCACACCCGCCGGTGTGACGCTCGTCGCTCACCCCGAGTGTGACGGCCGCGCGGGGTGCGGACACAGGCGGGGCATGGAGAGCAACACTGTGACGACGCCGCCGTCCGCGCCGTCCCCGCCCGTACGCACGCACCGGCCCGGAGCCACCGTGGTGAGGTGGCTGACGACCACCGACCACAAGACGATCGGCTCGCTGTACCTGATCACGTCGTTCGCGTTCTTCTGCATCGGTGGCGTCATGGCGCTGCTGATGCGTGCGGAGCTGGCGCGGCCGGGTCTGCAGATCATGTCGAACGAGCAGTTCAACCAGGCGTTCACGATGCACGGCACGATCATGCTGCTGATGTTCGCGACGCCACTGTTCGCCGGTTTCACCAACTGGATCATGCCGCTGCAGATCGGCGCGCCCGATGTGGCGTTCCCGCGGCTGAACATGTTCGCCTACTGGCTCTACCTGTTCGGCTCGCTGATCGCGGTGGGCGGCTTCCTCACCCCGCAGGGCGCGGCCGACTTCGGCTGGTTCGCCTACAGCCCGCTCTCGGACGCGGTCCGTTCGCCGGGCATCGGCGCCGACATGTGGATCATGGGTCTGGCCTTCTCCGGCTTCGGCACGATCCTCGGCGCGGTCAACTTCATCACCACCATCATCTGCATGCGCGCGCCCGGCATGACGATGTTCCGCATGCCGATCTTCGTCTGGAACGTCCTGCTCACCGCGGTACTGGTGCTGCTGGCCTT
>NZ_JBIAJQ010000017.1:0-106926 GCF_042872045.1 Streptomyces sp. NPDC005496 | reverse complement strand
AAACGCCCGGTTACATTCCGAACCCGGAAGCTAAGCCTTACAGCGCCGATGGTACTGCAGGGGGGACCCTGTGGGAGAGTAGGACGCCGCCGAACTCCTTTTATAGCTCCGGCTCTTGGGCATTCGCCCGAGAGCCGGAGCTTTTTTGTTTTCCGGCGGCGCCGGCACCCCTCCGCCTCGCTGTGTGAAGGCTGCGGGTAAGGTCAGGGGGCATCGTCGGCTCGTTTCCCACAGGAGGCCCCCGGGTGGAGGTCCAGGAGACCCGCGTCCAGACAGACCGGGTCCTCACCATCCCGAACATCCTCAGCATGGCGCGTCTCGTCGGTGTGCCCGTGTTCCTGTGGTTGATCCTCTGGCCGGAGTTCGGAGGCCCCAAGAGCGACGCCTGGGCCCTCCTGGTGCTCATGCTCAGCGGCATCAGCGACTACCTGGACGGAAAGCTCGCCAGGCGCTGGAACCAGATCAGCAGCCTCGGCCGGCTGCTCGACCCCGCGGCCGACCGCCTCTACATCCTGTCCACCCTGGTCGGCCTCACCTGGCGGGAGATTCTTCCGCTCTGGCTGACCGGCGTACTGCTGGCGCGCGAACTCGTCCTGCTGGTGATGGTGGGCATCCTCCGGCGGCACGGCTATCCGCCGCCCCAGGTGAACTTCCTGGGAAAGGCAGCCACCTTCAACCTGATGTACGCCTTCCCGTTGCTGCTGCTCAGCGACGCGAGCGGCTGGATCGCGTCACTCGGAGCTATTTTTGGATGGGCGTTCGCAGGGTGGGGTACAACCCTGTACTGGTGGGCAGGAGTCCTCTACGTGGTTCAGGTCCGCCGTCTTGTCACGGCGGACACCATGGCCGATTGAGCTCGCCCATCGGGGCGCTGTAGTGGCTCGTTGGCCCGCCGACGAAATGTGCGGGACAATTTGGACGGGTGAAGTCGGCTAGTCAGTCTCTTCAAGGAGGACGCTTCCGACATGAAGGCCGTCGTGATGGCCGGAGGCGAAGGCACACGCCTTCGCCCTATGACCTCGAGCATGCCCAAGCCGCTCCTGCCCGTGGCGAACCGCCCGATCATGGAGCACGTGCTGCGGCTGCTCAAAAGGCATGGGCTCAATGAGACCGTCGTTACCGTCCAGTTCCTGGCCTCGCTGGTCAAGAACTACTTCGGGGACGGCGAAGAGCTCGGTATGGAGCTCACCTATGCCAATGAGGAGAAGCCACTCGGTACCGCCGGGAGCGTCAAGAACGCCGAGGAAGCGCTCAAGGACGACACCTTCCTCGTCATCTCCGGCGATGCGCTGACCGACTTCGACCTCACCGACCTGATCAATTTCCACAAGGAAAAGGGTGGGCTGGTCACCGTCTGCCTGACCCGTGTGCCGAACCCGCTGGAGTTCGGCATCACCATCGTGGACGAGGAGGGCAAGGTCGAGCGCTTCCTGGAGAAGCCGACCTGGGGCCAAGTCTTCTCGGACACGGTGAACACCGGTATCTATGTGATGGAGCCCGAGGTCTTCGACTACGTCGAGGCCGACGTCTCCGTCGACTGGTCCGGTGACGTCTTTCCTCAGCTGATGAAGGAAGGCAAGCCCATCTACGGCTACGTCGCCGAGGGCTACTGGGAGGACGTCGGCACGCACGAGAGCTACGTCAAGGCCCAGGCCGACGTCCTGGAGCGCAAGGTCGACGTCGAGATCGACGGCTTCGAGATCTCCCCGGGCGTCTGGATCGCCGAGGGTGCCGAGGTGCACCCCGACGCCGTGCTCAGGGGACCGCTCTACATCGGCGACTACGCCAAGGTGGAGGCGGACGCCGAGATCCGTGAGCACACCGTCGTGGGCTCCAACGTCGTCGTCAAGAGCGGCGCCTTCCTGCACAGAGCCGTCGTGCACGACAACGTGTACATCGGGCAGCACAGCAATCTGCGCGGCTGCGTGGTCGGGAAGAACACCGACATCATGCGCGCCGCACGGATCGAGGACGGCGCCGTCATCGGTGACGAGTGCCTGGTGGGTGAAGAATCGATCATCCAGGGGAACGTACGCGTCTACCCCTTCAAGACCATCGAGGCCGGCGCCTTCGTCAACACGTCGGTGATCTGGGAGTCGCGCGGACAGGCGCATCTGTTCGGCGCCCGTGGCGTCTCCGGCATCCTCAACGTGGAGATCACCCCGGAGCTGGCCGTGCGCCTCGCGGGGGCGTACGCGACCACGCTGAAGAAGGGCTCCACCGTCACGACGGCACGTGACCACTCGCGTGGTGCGCGTGCCCTGAAGCGCGCGGTCATCTCGGCGCTGCAGGCCAGCGCCATCGACGTACGCGACCTGGAGAACGTGCCGCTGCCGGTGGCCCGGCAGCAGACGGCCCGAGGCAGTGCCGGCGGCATCATGATCAGGACGACCACCGGTGTACCGGACTCGGTCGACATCATGTTCTTCGACGGTGACGGCGCCGACCTCTCGCAGGCGAGCCAGCGCAAGCTGGACCGCGTGTTCGCACGTCAGGAGTACCGGCGTGCGTTCCCGGGCGAGATCGGTGACCTGCACTTCCCGGCGAGCGTCTACGACTCGTACACGGGCTCGCTGCTGCGCAATGTCGACACGACCGGGATCGCCGAGTCCGGCCTCAAGGTCGTCGTCGACGCCTCCAACGGCAGCGCCGGTCTCGTACTGCCCAGCCTGCTCGGCAAGCTCGGCGTCGACGCGCTCACCATCAACCCCGGTCTCGACGAGTCGCGGCCCACGGAGACGGCGGACGCGCGCCGCTCGGGTCTGGTGCGGCTCGGAGAGATCGTGGCGTCCGCGCGGGCCGCTTTCGGTGTGCGCTTCGACCCGGTTGGTGAGCGGCTGTCGCTCGTCGACGAGAAGGGGCGGATCGTCGAGGACGACCGGGCCCTGCTCGTGATGCTCGACCTGGTGGCCGCGGAGCGGCGCAGCGGGCGGGTGGCGCTGCCGGTGACCACCACCCGGATCGGCGAGCAGGTGGCGGCGTACCACGGGACCCAGGTCGAGTGGACGACGACGTCGCCCGACGACCTGACCCGCGTGGGGCGCGACGAGTCGACCATCTTCGGTGGCGACGGCCGCGGCGGCTTCATCATCCCGGAGTTCAGCAGTGTCTTCGACGGCACGGCGGCCTTCGTACGGCTCATCGGGCTGGTGGCGCGGACGCAGCTCACCCTGAGCCAGATCGACGCGCGGATCCCGCGGGCGCACGTGCTCAAGCGTGACCTGGCGACTCCGTGGGCGGTCAAGGGGCTCGTCATGCGGCGGGTCGTGGAGGCGGCCGGCGATCGCTTTGTCGACACGACCGACGGTGTGCGGGTCGTGGAGGCCGACGGCCGCTGGGTGATGGTCCTCCCGGACCCCGCGGAGGCCGTGACGCACCTGTGGGCCGAGGGCCCGGACGACGCGTCCGCCCAGGCCCTGCTCGACGAGTGGTCGGCGATCGTGGACAGCGCCGGCCGCTGAGCAAGCGGCGTGCCGGACAAGTGCCCCTCAAGGGTGCCTGTCCGGCACGCCGGTGGGGCCATTCGGAGGTAGCACCGGCGACGTGGCACGATGTGCGGCATGCCGCAGCAGCCCCCCGTTCGGAGCACCCCCACGCGACCTACGCGCCCGGACGCCTCCATGTCGCTGCTCACCAACGTCATGGACCACAGTCTCGACGACGGGTACGCCGAGGCGGCCGCGCGCAAGAAGTCCGAGGAAGCCGGCGGACTGCCGAAGACCCTCCGGGCGAAGCTGGGGCTCGCCGCCGGTCTGGTGCTGGCGGGGCTGGTGGTGACCGTGGGAGCGGCGCAGGCGCGCGTCGCGGCCCCCGTGGTCGCCAAGGAGCGCCAGGAGCTCATCGACCGCATCGAGAGCGAGACCAAGGCCGCGGACAAGCTGGAGAGCGCCGTCGACACCCTTCGGGACGACGTGAGCGCCCGGCAGCGCGAGGCGCTGAAGCAGGACGGGGGCGGGGACCAGGCCGATCTGGTGGGCATCCTGTCGGGTGCCACCGCGGTGCACGGTCCCGGTGTGAGGCTGGTCGTCGACGACGCCAAGGACGCCTCTTCGGGAGGCAACGGCGATCCGCGCGAGACCTCCGACTTCTCCGACACGGGACGCGTGCGCGACCGTGACATGCAGCGCGTCGTCAACGGACTCTGGCAGTCCGGCGCCGAGGCCGTGTCCATCAACGGACAGCGGCTGACGGCGCTGTCGGCGATCCGGGCCGCGGGTGACGCGATACTGGTCGACAACAAGCCGCTCGTGCCTCCGTACACGGTGCTCGCGGTGGGGGACGGCAAGCGGCTGAGCACCCGGTTCCAGAACAGCGCCGACGGTCAGTACCTGCACGCGCTGCGGGAGAACTTCGACATCCGGACCAGCATCTCCGTGGAGGATGACGTCCGGCTGCCCGCCGCACCGAGTGTGATCGTACGAACAGCAGAGTCGAGCACAGAGAAGGGCACATCGTGATCGCCGTACTGGGCCTCGTCGTGGGAGTCGTGGCTGGATTGTTGGTCCGGCCCGAGGTCCCGGCCGTCGTCGAGCCGTACCTTCCGATCGCCGTCGTGGCGGCGCTCGACGCCGTCTTCGGAGGCCTGCGCGCGATGCTGGACGGCATCTTCGACGACAAGGTCTTCGTGGTGTCGTTCCTGTCGAACGTCGTCGTCGCCGCGCTCATCGTGTTCCTGGGCGACAAGCTGGGCGTCGGCGCCCAGCTCTCCACGGGTGTGGTGGTCGTGCTCGGCATCCGGATCTTCTCCAACGCCGCGGCCATCCGTCGGCACGTCTTCCGGGCGTGAGACCGATGAGCGACGAGGACAAGACACCCAAGGGCTCCGAGACTCCGGCGAGTTCGGAGCACCGCCTGCGCAGGGAACTGCCCGAGGAGGTCCCGGCCGCGCCGCCGGCCTCCGGGCCGGAGCCGGCACCGGGTGAGCAGGAGAAAGGCGAGGGCGAGCCCTCGCTGACCGGCCGTCAGCGGCTGGCGAAGGGCCTGTGGCCGCCCCGGGTGACCCGCGCCCAACTGATCGTCGCGCTGCTGCTGTTCGGCCTCGGGTTCGGCCTGGCCGTCCAGGTGGCCTCGAACAGCGACAGCGGGAGCGCCCTGCGGGGTGCCCGCCAGGAGGATCTCGTACGCATCCTCGATGAACTCGACGACCGTACTCAGCGTCTTGAGGACGAGAAGCAGGGTCTCGAGGACCAGCGCACCGAGCTGCGGAACAGCTCGAACCAGGCCGAGGAGGCCCGCAAGCAGACGGTCGAGAAGGAGAAGCAACTCGGCATT
The DNA here is from genome assembly GCF_042872045.1 of Streptomyces sp. NPDC005496. Taxonomy (NCBI): domain Bacteria; kingdom Bacillati; phylum Actinomycetota; class Actinomycetes; order Kitasatosporales; family Streptomycetaceae; genus Streptomyces; species Streptomyces sp. NPDC005496. Next base: position 101,655 of record NZ_JBIAJQ010000017.1, on the reverse strand, counting down.
CTGGCGGGCACGGTGGCGGCGCAGGGACCCGGGATCACGGTGACCATCGACGACACGAAGGGGACGGTCCAGGCGGACATGCTGCTCGACGCGATCCAGGAACTGCGCGCGGCCGGGGCCGAGGCGATCCAGGTCAACGGCGTCCGGGTGGTCGCCGACACCTATCTGACGGATTCCGGCGCCGGAGTGAGCGTCGACGGGAACAAGATCACCCAGCCCTATCGTTTCAAGGTCATCGGCAAGCCGCAGGATCTGGAGCCGGCGCTCAACATCCCCGGAGGTGTGGTGCAGACGCTGGAGAAGGAGCAGGCCACCGTCACGGTGGACCGTTCGACGAAGATCGTCGTGGACGCCTTGCGACCGGCGGAGCGGCCTGACTACGCTCGGTCGTCCTCCCCGTGAGGCGCGGGCGCATGGCGGCTGCCGGGCCAGGGCATGAGGTTGCGGGGGGTCGGCGCACCGAATGGGTGGTGCGTGGTGGAAACTGTCAGGTGGATACGGACGTTGTGAGGATGTCCGGGTCGACCGGTGTGTTCAATCAGGGTTCGTCCTGCCCCACGGGCGGGTCTGTTTCGGTCAAGGGGAATCGCCCGTGAAGTTGTTTGCGAAGTTGTTCGGCAAGAGCGCACGAGAGGGCAACGAGAACGCGACTGCCCGCCACCGTGCACCGCGCCCCGGGGACGCGGAGGGACAGGGCGACCGCCCGTTGTTCCGGGACCAGGTCGCTGGTCCGGGCGGTGACGTTCCCGGTGGTAAGGGCGCGCCGTCTGTTGACCCTGCCGCGTCCGGGCGCATAGGTTTCGGGGATCCGTCGACCTCGGGTGCGGGCGGAGGGTACACCTCCGGTCCGTACGCGTCCCAAGCCCCTGGAGGGCAGCCGCGGCAGGAGGATCCGTCCATGTCGGCCCTGGTATGCACGAGGTGCGGCAACCGCAACGCGGAGAACAGCCGTTTCTGCTCCAACTGCGGTGCGCCGCTGCGGGGCGGGGCGGTTCCGGAGCGTCCGTCGGAGACGACGTCCACGATCTCCATCTCCGGCCTTGAGGCCTACGACTCCGAGGTGACGGGCCAGACGCCGTCGCCGGCGCTCTCCCCGGAGGCGCAGGCGGCCGTCGACGCGCTGCCTCTCGGATCGGCGCTCCTGGTGGTGCGCCGTGGTCCCAACTCGGGCAGCCGCTTCCTGCTGGACGGTGAGCTGACCACGGCGGGACGTCATCCGCAGAGCGACATCTTCCTGGACGACGTGACGGTGTCGCGTCGCCACGTGGAGTTCCGCCGCGCCGCGGACGGCTCGTTCACGGTCGCCGACGTCGGCAGCCTGAACGGCACGTATGTCAACCGGGAGCGGATCGACCAGGTCGCCCTGTCGAACGGCGACGAGGTGCAGATCGGCAAGTACCGGCTGGTCTTCTACGCGAGCCAGCGGGGAGTCTGACCACCCGAACTCCGTCCGGGGGGACCCAGGGAAGGTCCATGCTTCAAACACCGAGCGGCGGTGCCGGCAGCGGCACCGCCGCCGCGGACAGTGGGCTGATGAGCATCGGCACGGTGCTCAGCGCGCTGCGCGACGAGTTCCCCGAAGTGACCATCTCCAAGATCAGGTTCCTGGAGGCCGAGGGCCTCATCGAGCCGCGGCGGACCCCTTCGGGGTACCGCAAGTTCAGCGCGCAGGACGTCGAGCGCCTCGGCCACGTCCTGCGGATGCAGCGCGACCACTACCTGCCGCTCAAGGTCATCCGGGAGCACCTGGACGCCCTGGAGCGGGGCGACGACGTGCGGCTGCCCACGCTGGGCCGCCAGCGCGACGTCGGGGACGGCGAGCGCCTGGGCGACCTCTTCGGGGAGCCGGAGGCGCCCACCGCGGCCCGTATCGGCCGCGACGAGCTGCTCGCCGCCGCCGAGATCGACGAGCGGGAGCTCGCCGAGTGGGAGTCGTACGGGCTCGTCACTCCACTGCCGGACGGGGGCTACGACGCCGAGGCGGTCACCGTGGCCGCGCTCGTGGTCGAGCTGGGCCGGTTCGGGATCGAGCCGCGCCACCTGCGCGCGATGAAGGCCGCCGCGGACCGTGAGGCCGGTCTCGTGGACCAGGTGGTGGCCCCGCTGCGGCGCCACCGCAACCCGCAGACCAGGGCCCATGCCGAGGCCCGTGCGAAGGAGCTGGCGGGGCTCACGGTCAAGCTGCACGCGGCTCTGGTGCAGACGGCGCTGGGTGTCCGGCTGCCCTGATCGAGGGTGTTCGCCGGTGGCGGATCGTCCACCCGTTCTGTGCCCGACTACCCAAACGTCCCGAGCACGGCCTAGGGTTGCTGTGTGAACGAGCTCGATGTCGTAGGTGTCCGGGTCGAAATGCCCTCCAACCAACCGATCGTGCTCCTGCGCGAAGTGGGAGGCGACCGCTACCTCCCCATCTGGATCGGCCCGGGGGAGGCGACGGCGATCGCCTTCGCCCAGCAGGGCATGGCCCCCGCACGACCGCTGACCCACGACCTGTTCAAGGACGTGCTGGAGGCCGTCGGCCAGGAGCTCACCGAAGTACGCATCACGGATCTGCGTGAGGGCGTCTTCTACGCCGAGCTGGTCTTCGCCAGCGGGGTCGAGGTGAGCGCGCGGCCGTCCGACGCCATAGCGCTCGCGCTGCGCACCGGAACGCCGATCTACGGCAGCGACGGGGTGCTCGACGACGCGGGGATCGCGATCCCGGACGAGCAGGAGGACGAGGTGGAGAAGTTCCGCGAGTTCCTCGACCAGATCTCGCCCGAGGACTTCGGGACCAACAGTCAGTGACGTCCCCGCCCGCCCGCGGTTCCGAGCGGCACATGCCGGAGGCCAGTGAGGCGTCTTACGGCCCGCGCGGAGAGCATTCGGCTAGCCTTTCCCCGCGGTGGGGCACGGGAAACCACTCCTAGGGTGATTATCACTCGGCGTGCCGAGTGTGGCGATCGTTGACGCACCCCTGGCGACTGCCTACCGTCGAGAAGGCAGTTCAAGGACGGAGGTCGGCGTGAGAAGCAGCGGCGACGGTACGGCTGGGGGTGCCCCCGGACGCAGTCTGGGGGAGAGCGGCCCGTACCCGCTTCACGGCAACGCGGCCGGCTCCGCTCCACAGCGGCCGACAGCGGTGCCGGACGAAGAGTCGGTGTCCGACGAGATCGGATACCGCGGTCCCACGGCGTGCGCGGCGGCGGGTATCACCTACCGCCAGCTGGACTACTGGGCGCGCACCGGCCTGGTGGAGCCCAGCGTGAGACCGGCCCACGGATCGGGGACGCAGCGCCTCTACAGCTTCCGCGACGTCGTGGTCCTGAAGATCGTCAAGCGGTTCCTCGACACGGGGGTGTCGCTGCAGAACATCCGCACCGCGGTCCAGCACCTGCGTGAGCGGGGATTCGCCGATCTCGAGCGGATGACGCTGATGAGCGACGGGGCGACGGTCTACGAGTGCTCCTCGCCCGACGAGGTCCACGCCCTGCTCCAGGGCGGCCAGGGGGTCTTCGGGATCGCCGTGGGGGTCGTCTGGCGGGACGTCGAGGGAGCGCTCTCACAGCTGCACGGGGAGCGGGTCGACACCGGCGAGACCCTGATCGGGCAGAACCCCACCGACGAGCTGGCCCGGCGCCGCAACCGCGCCGTCTGACCTCGTGGCGCCCACGTCTCACGTGCGGCGTCGCGGGGGTCCGCGGCCGGCAGGGCATTGTCAGTGGCGTAGGGCAGCATCGGACATGTGAGAACCGCGCCCACGATCCTGCATCTCGACATGGACGCCTTCTTCGCCTCGGCGGAGCAGGCCGCCAAGCCGAGCCTGCGCGGCAAGGCCGTGGTGGTGGGCGGGCTCGGGGTGCGCGGTGTGGTCGCCACCGCCTCCTACGAGGCGCGGGTGTTCGGGGTGCACTCGGCGATGCCCATGGCGCAGGCCCGCCGACTGGCGCCGAACGCCGCCTACCTCGTACCGCGCTTCCAGCTCTACCGCGACGTCAGTGAGCAGGTCATGGGGCTGCTGCGGGAGCTGTCGCCGCTCGTGGAGCCGCTGAGCCTGGACGAGGCGTTCGTCGACCTGGAGGCCGCAGGGACCGCCTGGGACGAGACCTCGGCGCGGCTGGTGGGCGCGAAGCTGCGCGCCGACATCCGGGCCGTCACGGGACTGACCGGGTCGGTGGGGCTCGCCGCCTCCAAGATGATCGCCAAGATCGCCTCCGAGCAGGCCAAGCCCGACGGGCTGGTGCTGATCGAGCCGGGGACCGAGCGCGCCCTGCTCGGGCCGATGTCGGTGCGGACGCTGCCCGGCGTGGGGCCCGCGACCGGCGACCATCTGCGGCGCGCCGGGATCACCACGGTCGAGGAGATCGCCGAGGCGGGCGAGGACGAGCTGGTGCGGCTCGTGGGCAAAGCACACGGACACGCCCTGTACGCGATGGCCCTGGCGCACGACGACCGGCCCGTGGTCGCCGAGCGCGAGACCAAGTCGGTGTCGGTCGAGGACACCTACGAAGTCGACATCCACGACCGGGTGCGGGTGTCCACGGAGGTGCAGCGGCTCGCCGACCGGTGCGTGGTGCGGCTGCGGAAGGCCGGGCGCTCGGGCCGGACGGTGGTGCTCAAGGTGCGGCGGTACGACTTCTCCACCCTGACCCGGTCCGAGACGCTGCGCGGGCCCACGGACGACCCTTCGGTGGTGCGCGAGGCCGCCGCCCGGCTGCTGGACTCGGTGGACACGACCGGCGGGGTCCGGCTGCTGGGCGTCGGCGTCACCGGGCTGGCCGACTACACCCAGGAGGACCTGTTCGCGCAGGCCCAGGCCGCCGCGGGCGAGCTGCTGGCGCAGGAGCAGGCCGAGGAGGAGGGCGTGCCGGAGGCCGTCACGGAGGCGGAGGCGCCGGCCGAGCGGCGCTGGCCGTCGGGGCACGACGTGCGGCACGCCGAGTACGGGCACGGCTGGGTCCAGGGGAGCGGCCTCGGCCGGGTGACCGTGCGGTTGGAGACGCCGTACTCGGGGCCCGGGCGCGTGCGCACGTTCCGGACCGACGATCCCGCGCTGGAGCCGGCGGACCCGCTGCCCCTGGTCGCGCCGGTGCCGGGGGCCGGCGGTGCCGCGGAGGGCGCGGGGACGGCGAGCGGGACAGCGGCGGTGACGGATGCGAGGGAGAGCGCCGAGGAGCGGGGCGTTCAGGCCGGTCCGGCCTCTTCCGAGCCGGCGAGCCGGCCGAAGTCGCGGTCCGGCGGGGCGGGCGACGCGAGATCGAGCCCGTAGTGGTGGTAGAGCTGGAGTTCCTGCTCCGGGGAGAGGTGGCGGCCGACACCGAAATCGGGCGCGTCCTTGATGAGGGCGCGGTCGAAGGGCACCCGGAGGGTCCCCTCCACGACCTCACTGGGCTCCAGCGGGACGAACGCGTCCCGGCTGAACAGGCCCGTCCGTATGGCAGCCCACTCGGGCGCTCCGGTGGCGTCGTCGAGATACACCTCGTCGACCGTGCCGATCTTGGTGCCCTTGCGGTCGAACGCCTTGCGGCCGATCAGGTTGCGCGGATCGATGTCGGTCTGCACGGTCCCTCCTCTTGGTCGCAAAACTCATCCGTAAGCACTACGAAAGAGCACATTCAGGAAGGCGGCCACTCGAAAGCCCGTGCGTTGTCCTCGCTGGTAGGCTGGCAGACGGCTGCTGACCCCGTGCGGGAGAGTCCTCCGGCGAGATCCGGAGGCGCCGAAGGAGCAAATCCTCCCCGGAATCTCTCAGGCACACGTACCGCACGGACGAGGTCACTCTGGAAAGCAGGGCGGGCGTCGTCGGCTCCCGCCCTCACCGACGGTGAAAGCCGGTCCGTCCGCTGCTGGACGGCCCGGTGAAGCTCTCAGGTTGAGATGACAGAGGGGGAGGCCGTCGGGGTACCCGCGTCGTGGTACCCCCCGAAGGTCGTGTCAGACCAGGAGGCCTCCGCAATGACCGCCCATCGCATTCCGCTCTCCGAGCTCGAACAGGGCATCCCGTTCGAGCAGCGCCACATCGGGCCCGACCACGAGGCCCAAGCCAAGATGCTCGCGCAGGTCGGATACGGCTCGCTCGACGAGCTCACGGCCGCCGCGGTCCCGGACGTCATCAAGAACGCCGACGCGCTGGACCTCCCCGGCGCGCGCACCGAGGCCGAGGTCCTGGCCGAGCTGCGCTCCCTCGCGGACCGCAACCAGGTGCTCGACTCCATGATCGGCCTCGGGTACTACGGCACCTTCACGCCGCCGGTGATCCTGCGCAACGTGATGGAGAACCCGGCCTGGTACACCGCGTACACGCCGTACCAGCCGGAGATCTCGCAGGGCCGCCTCGAGGCGCTGCTCAACTTCCAGACCGTGGTCGCGGAGCTGACCGGCCTGCCGACGTCCGGCGCCTCGCTGCTGGACGAGGGCACCGCCGCCGCCGAGGCGATGGCGCTGTCCCGGCGGATGGGCAAGAACAAGAAGGGCCTCTTCCTGGTCGACGCGGACGCCCTGCCGCAGACGATCGCGGTCATCCAGACCCGCGCCGAGCCGACCGGCGTCGAGGTCGTGGTCGCCGACCTGAGCGAGGGCCTCCCGGCCGACGTAGCCGGCCGCGAGATCAACGGCGTGCTGATCCAGTACCCGGGCGCCTCCGGCGCCGTACGCGACATCAAGCCTGTCATCGAGCAGGCGCACGAGCTCGGCGCCGTCGTCACGGTCGCCGCCGACCTGCTCGCCCTGACGCTGCTCACCGCGCCCGGCGACCTCGGCGCCGACATCGCCGTCGGCACCACCCAGCGCTTCGGTGTGCCGATGGGCTTCGGCGGGCCGCACGCCGGTTACATGGCCGTCCGCGAGTCGTTTGCGCGCAGCCTGCCCGGCCGGCTCGTGGGCGTCTCCGTGGACGCGGACGGGCACAAGGCGTACCGCCTGGCCCTGCAGACCCGTGAGCAGCACATCCGCCGGGAGAAGGCCACCAGCAACATCTGCACCGCGCAGGTGCTGCTCGCCGTCATGGCCGGCATGTACGCCGTCTACCACGGACCCGAGGGCCTGCGGACGATCGCCCGGCGCACGCACCGCTACGCCACCATCCTCGCCGCGGGCCTGGAGGCCGGCGGCGTCGAGGTCGTCCACGGCTCGTACTTCGACACGCTGACCGCGCGGGTCCCCGGCCGGGCCGCCGCCGTCGTGGCCGCCGCCCGCGAGGGCGGGGTCAACCTGCACCTCGTCGACGCCGACCACGTGTCGCTCGCCTGCGACGAGACCACCGGGCGCAAGCAGCTCGGCGCCGTGTGGACCGCCTTCGGCGTCGAGGGCGACATCGAGGCGCTGGACGCCTCGGCCGCCGACACGCTGCCCGAGTCGCTGCTGCGCACCGACGACTACCTGGCGCACCCGGTCTTCCACCAGTACCGCTCCGAGACCGCGATGCTGCGCTACCTGCGCCGGCTCTCGGACCGGGACTACGCGCTCGACCGCGGCATGATCCCGCTGGGCTCCTGCACGATGAAGCTCAACGCGACCACCGAGATGGAGCCGGTCACCTGGCCCGAGTTCGGGCAGATGCACCCCTTCGCGCCCGCCGAGCAGGCGCAGGGCTACCTGACGCTCATCCACGAGCTGGAGGAGCGGCTCGCCGAGGTCACGGGCTACGACAACGTGTCGTTGCAGCCCAACGCCGGTTCGCAGGGCGAGCTGGCGGGTCTGCTCGCGGTACGCGGATACCACCGGGCCAACGGCGACGAGCAGCGCACCGTCTGCCTCATCCCGTCCTCCGCCCACGGCACCAACGCGGCCAGCGCCGTGATGGCCGGCATGAAGGTCGTCGTCGTGAAGACCGCCGGGGACGGCGAGATCGACGTCGAGGACCTGCGGGCCAAGATCGAGCGGTACCGCGACGAGCTGTCGGTGCTGATGATCACGTACCCCTCCACGCACGGTGTGTTCGAGGAGCACGTGGCCGACATCTGCGCCCAGGTGCACGAGGCCGGAGGCCAGGTGTACGTCGACGGCGCCAACCTGAACGCGCTGGTCGGTCTCGCCAAGCCCGGTCACTTCGGCGGCGACGTCTCGCACCTGAACCTGCACAAGACGTTCTGCATCCCGCACGGCGGCGGCGGCCCGGGCGTCGGCCCGGTCGGCGTGCGCGCCCACCTCGCCCCGTACCTGCCGAACCACCCGCTGCAGCCCGCGGCCGGCCCGGAGACGGGCGTGGGCCCGATCTCGGCCGCGCCCTGGGGCTCCGCCGGAATCCTGCCGATCTCCTGGGCGTACGTCCGGCTCATGGGCGGCGAGGGCCTCAAGCGGGCCACGCAGGTCGCGGTGCTGTCCGCGAACTACATCGCCAAGCGCTTGGAGCCGCACTACCCGGTGCTCTACACCGGTCCGGGTGGCCTCGTCGCGCACGAGTGCATCATCGACCTGCGCCCGCTGACCAAGGCGACCGGCGTCAGCGTGGACGACATCGCCAAGCGGCTCATCGACTACGGCTTCCACGCGCCGACCATGTCGTTCCCCGTCGCGGGGACGCTGATGATCGAGCCGACCGAGTCCGAGGACCTGGTGGAGCTGGACCGGTTCTGCGAGGCGATGATCGCGATCCGTGCCGAGATCGAGAAGGTCGGCTCGGGCGAGTGGCCGGCGGAGGACAACCCGCTGCGCGGGGCTCCGCACACGGCCGCGGCGCTGGGCGGCGACTGGGAGCACGCGTACAGCCGTGCCGAGGCCGTCTTCCCGGCCGGTGTCTCGGCCGCGGACAAGTACTGGCCGCCGGTGCGCCGCATCGACCAGGCGTACGGCGACCGCAACCTCGTCTGCTCCTGCCCGCCGCTGGACGCTTACGAGGAGTAGTCACCGCGGGACATACGTCGGGGCCGGTTCGGAGAGTGCGTCTCCGGGCCGGCCCCTCTTGTGCATGGGCGGCTGTCGCAGCCGTCCGATGGTGCGGCTCAGGCGGCCGTCATCACCTGTCCCGTGCCCATGGGGCGGTGCGGAGCGATGATCTGGCCGTCGGGCAGGAGCTCACCGGTGTCCTCGAAGAGGACGACGCCGTTGCACAGCAGGCTCCATCCCTGCTCCGGGTGGTGCGCCACATGAAGGGCGGCCTCCCGGTCGGCGGAGTCGGCTGTCGGGCACGGTGGCTGGTGCTGGCACATGGATGGAGTCTTTCGCTGGGTCGTGACGTGTGAGCTGGCTGTCGGAACTGTCTTGCGGCTCGGAACGTCGTTCATGGCCGCCCCCCGTTTGATAAGTCGGTCTGGAACCAGTGTTGCCCTACGGGCGTCAATCCGCAGGGATTTGGCAGCAGCACTTCTCACAGGTTGATGACGCATCACCCGTGCGGGCGGTTCATCCCAACTGCACTGTCTCTTCGGGTGGTTCGGGGTGGCCCGATGGGGCTAGTCCGGACGGGGCGGAGGGGCTCGCCACTCGTACGAGCGCCAGGTGGCACGGGAGAGCGACGTGCCCCGCAGCCGGTCGACGACTGCGGGGCACGGGCCTGGAACGGAGAGCCGGCCGCCGGGGTGTGTCCCTGTCCTCCTAGGCGGGCGAGCCGAGCAGGGGAGCGGGCGTCACCCGGTGGGTGAGCACGGGCAGCAGCTCGGCGACGCGGTGCGGGCGATGGGCCGCGATACCGGGCGGCGCGGGCGCGAGCGGCACCAGGAGATCGGTGGCGGCGGGGTGGCCGTCGGCGCCGTCGGCGGTGCAGTCGCCGTGCAGCCAGAGCGTGAGCATGTACAGCTCGGGCACGGACAGCAGCCGCGGCTGGTAGGGGATCTGCATGTTCTCCGCCTGGCGCAGGGCACGCTCGGTGGCGGTGACGTACGGGCCCTCGAAGAAGTGGGAGAAGGCCCAGCCGTCGGGGGTCAGCATCGTCTCGGCGGCGGCCACCGCGCGCTCGCCGCTGCGGATCAGGAAGCGCCATCCGGCGAGCCGGGTGGCGGAGGCGCCGGCGGGCGTGATCCGGTCGAGGACGTACACGGGCAGGGGGAGTTCGGGTGTCACGGGTCCCTGGGCGTTGCGCAGGGACGGGGTTCGCGCCTCGCGGACAGCGGTGGGGGAACCGAGTGCCGTGAGGACAGAGCGCAGGGCGGGCGCGGGAGCCGGGGGGACATGCAGCGGCATGGTGGGTCGCCTCTCATTCGACAGGCACGGTGGCGCGAGGGCGGGGGCGGACGACACTGTCAGCTCTCGGGGTCAGAGGGGCGGATGCAATGACGGCGAGCGCCAACTCTCTGCCTCGTTTGCGGAGTTTATACGACACGTGTTCACACAATGTTTCGTCTAGCTGTTCCGCTGATGAAGAACAAGGACCTATTCGGTCGTCGAAAGGTGGCGTTCCTCCCCTTTTCGCGCGGGGTGCGCGGAGCTGACCTCGATTTACCGTGCCGAAGCGGTCGGCCGATTCTCGTCGGCGTTTTTCACGAGCGCGCAAAGGAGTGAAACTGCGCGCGGCACCATGCCTGGTGAATGTGCCGGGGGGTACTCGTCGTCCAGGGTAGCGGGCCCGGCGCCCGCCCGGGACGTTATGGATCGCGTTGCCGGGGCATCATCCACCGTGACCGTGAACCAGAGCGGCCGGAGCATCGGCCTACCCATCCAAGGAGGGAAACTTCGATGGGAGAGAAGGTCGTGGCGGGGTCGTTCGACCTGTCTGATCGGCAGCGCTACCGCAGCAAGCTCCAGGAGTGTCTGGCGGGGCTCGAGAGGCTGCTGGAGGAACAGCGCTTCGAGCGTCCGCGGAATCTGATGGGCCTGGAGATCGAGCTGAATCTGGCGGGGCCGGACGGCACGCCGCGCATGATGAATGCGCAAGTACTCGATCGGATAGCGAGCCGGGATTTCCAAACAGAACTCGCCATGTTCAATCTTGAAGTGAACATCGCTCCACACCGATTGGGCGGGCGGGTATTCGACCAGCTCTCGGAGGAGCTGAGCACGTCCCTCGCCTATGCGCACCGCAAAGCGAAGGAGGTCGACGCCGGAATCGTGATGATCGGCATTCTGCCGACTCTCGGCCGTGACGACCTGGTCTCCTCGAACCTGTCGGACGTCGACCGCTACACCCTGCTGAACGACCAGATCGTGGCGGCCCGCGGTGAGGACTTCGCGCTCGACATCGACGGGGTGGAGCGCCTGGTCTGCACGTCCCGGTCCATCGCCCCGGAGGCCGCCTGCACCTCCGTGCAGCTGCACCTCCAGGTCACCCCGGCGCGGTTCGCCGACGTGTGGAACGCCGCCCAGGCGATCGCCGCCGCGCAGATCGCCGTCGGGGCCAACTCGCCCTTCCTGTTCGGGCACGAGCTGTGGCGCGAATCGCGGCCGCCGCTGTTCCTGCAGTCCACGGACACCCGGCCGCCGGAGCTCCAGGCCCAGGGCGTACGGCCGAGGACCTGGTTCGGGGAGCGGTGGATCACGTCCGCCTACGACCTCTTCGAGGAGAACCTGCGCTACTTCCCGGCGCTGCTGCCCATCTGTGACGACGAGGACCCGCTGAAGGTGCTCGACGGCGGTGGCGTCCCCAAGCTGTCCGAGCTCGTGCTGCACAACGGCACGGTCTACCGCTGGAACCGGCCGGTGTACGACATCGCCGACGGGGTGCCGCATCTGCGGGTCGAGAACCGGGTGCTGCCCGCCGGGCCCACCGTCACCGACGTCATGGCCAACACCGCCTTCTACTACGGGCTCGTCCGGGCACTGGCCGACGAGACGAAGCCGGTGTGGACGCGGATGCCGTTCGAGGCGGCGGCCGCGAACTTCGAGGCCGCGTGCCGCGACGGTATCGACGCGCGCCTCCAGTGGCCGGGCAGGGGCCGCTCGGGCGGGACCGCGGAAGTCGACGCCGTGGACCTGGTGCGCGACGAGCTGCTGCCGCTGGCGGCGGCAGGCCTTGACGCGTGGGGTGTGGAGCCCGTCGACCGGGACTTCTACCTGGGCGTGATCGAGGAGCGGTGCCGGCTCCGGGTCAACGGCGCGAGTTGGCAGGCGGCCACCTTCCACCAGGCGCTGGAGAAGGGGCTCGGGCGCGATGCCGCGCTGGCCGCCACCACCAAGCGGTACTCCGAGCTGATGCACGCCGGGGAGCCGGTGCACACGTGGCCGGTGGGGCTGCCGGAGCCGGTACCGCTGGGCTGAGCGGCGCCGGGTGCGCCGACGCCTCCGCGAGCTCGTCTCCGGCGGCGCGGCGCACCCGGACGGGCCGGATCAGCTCCGGCTGCCCGCGGCGACGATGGCCTCCAGGATCACCGCGTGGATGCGGGAGGGTTCGCTGACCTTGTGGGCCGAGCCGCCGGTCGCCGCCGCGATGCGCTCCGCCTCCTCCTCGTCCGCCTCCGGGCCGACGGCGATCGCGATCAGCGGGACCGGACGGTCGGGGTCGGCGAGCTTCTCCAGCTCCTCGACCAGGCGGGAGCGCGAGATGCTGCCGGGATCCTGGTTCACCCCGTCGGTCAGGACCACCAGGGCGTTGAACTTCCCCCGGGCGTACGACCCGGTGGCGGCCCGGTAGGCGGCCAGTGTCGTGTCGTACAGGCCGGTCGCGCCGCCGGGCACCGGCCTCAGACCGCTGAACGCCTTCGCCAGTGCGCCGCGCTGCGTGCCGTGGCCGACCCGGTCGCCGAGTCGTTTCGTCGGCACCACGACGCGGTAGTCGCGGTTCCCGTCGAGCTTCGCGGCGAACGTCCACAGACCGACCTCGTCCTCGGCGGTGAACGTGGCGAGGGCCTGCGACAGGGATGCCTTCGTGACGTCCATGCGGGACCGGGTGGTGCCGGGCACCCTCTCCGTCATGGACGCGGAGGTGTCCACGACCGCGGTGACGCGGGCGCTCTGCACGGTGACCGTCCACATGCCGAGGGCCTTCTGGAGAGCCCGGGCCGACGCGGGTTCGGGCGCGGACTCGGCGTACGGCTGCGGGAAGCGGCCGCCCGCGGCCGTGACCAGGGCGGCCGGGGCGGTGTCCGCCTCCGGGCGGAAGCCGTGCCGCAGCAGGATCCTGCGCCCTTCGGGCTGGCCCATGAACGTCATGAACCGCAGGGCGGCGCGGCTCTCGTCCGTGGTCAGCCGCGCCTCGTCGACCAGGGTGAACGGATAGTCCAGGCGCGGGGAACCGTCCTCCGGGTAGAACAGGTCGAGTCCGGCGCCGTCCTCCACCGCGGAGTTGTGGGCGAACGCGGCCTGCTCCGAGAGGACCAGCGCCTGATTGGGGTTCGCCTCGCCCCGCCCGGTGCCACCGGACAGGGTGGCGAGGACCTGGCCGTCGCCGTCCGCCGTGCGCCGCGACAGGCCCTTGACCAGCGCCGCCACCCCGGTGTCGCCGCCCTTGCCGCCCGACGCCGTCGCGCTGAGCCGGGTGAGGGCGAGCAGGCCGGTCGCACTGCGCGCGGGGTCGGCCGCTCCGAGCCCGGGACCGTCGCCGCGCAGGCCCGCGCCCGCCAGCTCGGTCCACGTGTACGTCCTGTCGGGCCACCCCAGCGACCTGGCGGCGGACGGGACCATGGCCACGCCGACCGGTGAGGAGGCCACCGCGCCCGCCCGGGTCACCCCGGTCGCCCGGTCGGCCCCGGTGACGCGCTGCACCCACAGGTCCGAGTCCGGCACCCACACCTGGACACCGGCTCCGCGGCCCGACCTGAGCGTGTCCGCGACCTCGTGGGCCTCCCGGGCCGTCACGGCGATGTCCAGGCAGTGCCCGTCGGAGGTGACGTGTGAGGCGCGGGCGTGCTCGGCCGCGGCCTTCAGGGCCGGGGCGATGTCCGGGGAGGCGGCGACCCGGAGACGGACGGCGTCGTCCTGGCAGGAGGAACCGAAGGAGAACAGACCACCGCCGACCGCCGCGGCGGTGCCCGCCGCCACGGTGAGCACCAGGACGGCCGCGAGCGCCACATTGCGGCGCCGGGCGCGAAGCCGGGGGTCGGCGGAACCCGCTCCGTACCCGTCGGGCAAGCTGTGACGTCCCATGGCGGTGCGATCCTCCCTGCTGGGCCCCGAGCCGTGATCAGCTGTTCGGCAGGACACAGGGAGGTACGCCTCGACGGTGCCCGTCCCCCCGACGGCCTGTCGCGCACGATCTTCGCAACTTCTTTCGAGACCCTAGCGGGGCGAAGATGGGGACGAGACGGGATTACCCAACTGGAGGCGGGAGTGCAGGTGGAGGCGGGGCCGGCAGCCGGATCCTTTCCCGAGGAGCGGCTTTCACGAAGGATTTTCCGGGACGAGACCCTGCTGGTCCTCGGGCTGTCGCTCGGTGCGAGCGGGGTGTCCGCACTGATCAGCTTCGTCGGATCGGTCACCAAGCCGGGCGGTCTCAAGGACCAGGCGGCCACCCTGAACGCCTCGGCCGCGCCGGGACGTCCGTGGCTCGACCTGGCCTGGCAGCTGTTCGGCATCGCGTCGGCGCTGGTCCCGGTCGCGCTGGTGGCGCACCTGCTGCTGCGGGAGGGGCAGGGGCTGCGCACGCTCGGCTTCGACCGTACGCGGCCCTGGCCGGACCTCGGGCGCGGGGCCGCGGTCGCGGCGGTGATCGGCAGTACCGGCATCGCGTTCTATCTGGCGGCGCGCGGCCTCGGCTTCAACCTCACGGTGGTGCCCGAGGCGCTGCCCGACGTGTGGTGGAAGTACCCGGTGCTGATCCTCTCCGCCCTGCAGAACGCGATCCTCGAAGAGGTCATCGTCGTCGGCTATCTGCTGCGCCGTCTCGGGCAGTTGGGGTGGACGCCGGGCACGGCGCTCGTCGCGAGCGCGGTGCTGCGCGGGTCGTACCACCTCTACCAGGGCATCGGCGGGTTCCTCGGCAACCTCGCGATGGGCCTGGTCTTCGTCTGGCTCTACCGGCGCTGGGGCCGGGTCGGGCCGCTGGTGGTGGCCCATTCCCTGCTCGACATCGGGGCGTTCGTGGGTTACGCGCTGCTGGCCGGCAAGGTGGGCTGGCTGCCGACGGCTTGAGCGGGGTCCGGGGTCCGAGGAGCCGTGGGTGTGCGGCGGCGCGGGCCCGGGGCCGTACGAGTGGGGCGTACCAAGTGCGGTACGCCCCTTTTCTCTGCCCGGGTGCTGCCGACGTCAGGTGAGCAGTTCGCCGTCGATGACCGTGACGGCGTGGCCGCTGAGCAGGGTGCGGTCGCCGCGCAGTCGCGTGCGGACGCGTCCTGAGCGCGCTGAGGCCTGGAGGCCGGTCAGGTCGGCCCTGCCGAGGCGCTCCGACCAGAACGGGGCGAGGGCCGTGTGGGCGCTGCCGGTGACCGGGTCCTCGTCGATGCCGACGTTCGGGAAGAAGCAGCGGGAGACGAAGTCGTGGTCCGCCGCGGGGTCTTCGGCGCGGGCGGTGGCGATGATGCCGCGCTCGGAGAACCGCGCGAGGGCCCGTAGGTCGGGGGCGAGGCCGAGGACGGTCTTCTCGTCGGCCAGCTCGATCAGCAGGTCGCCGATGTTCGGCCCGGTGTCGAAGGCGCTGAGGGGCTGGGCGCCCAGGGCTTCGGCGACGCCGTCCGGGATCTCGGCCGCCGTGAGCGGGGCGGTCGGGAAGTCGAGGGTGAACGAACCGTCGTCCTGGGGCGTCGCGATGAGCACACCGCTGCGGGTCGCGAACCGGACCGGACCCGTGTGGGCGCCCGTGCTGTGCAGGACGTGCGCGGCGGCCAGCGTGGCGTGACCGCACAGCGCGACCTCGGTGACGGGCGTGAACCAGCGCAGGGCCCAGTCCGCCTCGCCGCCATCGGGCAGCCGGTGGGTGAACGCCGTCTCGGCGTGGTTGACCTCGCGGGCGACGTCCTGGAGCCAGGCGTCGTCCGGGAAGGCGTCGAGGAGCAGGACCCCGGCCGGGTTGCCGGCGAAGGGGCGGTCGGTGAAGGCGTCGACGATTCGAATCCGCATGGGCGTGACGCTAGTCGGCGCCCGGAGCCGTGGGCCAAGGCCAATTCGGGAGTGGCGGCCCCGTTTCGGGCCGATGGGTCGGGACCTGCGTGTTGCGGGGTGCCGGGCGTTGCCTGCTCTGCCCCGGGCCCCTCCTTTTTCGGGACGGCTCCCCGTCCGACGTAACTGACCTGCGGGCAGGCGGCCGGGCTCGGCACCTTGTGACCGCCCGGCGTGGCAGAGGGTTGTCTTCCGAACTGTTCCGATATATCGTTGACGCATCGCGACCGATCAACGATGGAATGGAGTGATTGCGATGCGTTCCCATGGACAGGAATTCGGCTACGAACACGGACATGGACACCACGGCGGGCCCGGCCATCACGGTCGGGGCGGCTTCGAGGGGCGGCGGGGGGCTTTCGGGCCCTTCGGTCCCGGTGGTCCCGGCTTCGGCGGACCCGGCTTCGGCCCGGGCCCCTGGGGTGGGCGGGGCGGCCGCGGCGGTCCGCGGGGCAGGGCGCGACGGGGCGACGTACGCGCGTCGATCCTGGCCCTGCTCAAGGACCGGCCCATGCACGGCTACGAGATGATCCAGGAGATCGCCGAGCGCAGCGGCGGGGCGTGGAAGCCCAGCCCGGGTTCGGTCTATCCCACCCTCCAGCTGCTGGAGGACGAGGGCCTGATCACCAGCGAGACCGAGGGCGGCAAGAAGCTGTTCTCACTCACCGAGGCCGGCCGTTCCGCGGCCGCCGAGGGCCCCGACGCGCCCTGGGAAGAGGCGGGGCGCGGGGTCGACTGGGAGGCGCTGAGCGAGATCCGGCAGGCCGGTTTCGGCCTGATGGAGGCGTTCGGCCAGGTCTGGAAGACCGGCAGCAAGGACCAGCGCGACAAGGCGCTGACGGTCATCAACGACGCCCGCAAGAAGCTGTATCTGATCCTCGCCGACGAGGACTGACGGCCCGTGGTGGTACGCCGCCTTCAGGGGTACGGCGGTCGCCCGGAGCTTCGGTCCGGTGACCGCCCGCCCCTGTCGGCGGCGGGATGAAGGGCGCCCCGCGGAGGCTTCTCCGCGGGGCGCCCTTCGTCGTGACGGCCGGACGGCGGGGGCGCTCAGGTCACCAGCCCGGCCAGCTTGCGCAGCGACTCGTGCAGCGCGGCCGTCGCCGAGTCCTTGAGCTTGCCCGCCATCAGCGAGACGGCGGCGCCGGTGAACTCGCCGTGGATGCGGACCGTGGTCGCCTCGCCGTCCGGGACGAGGGTGTAGCGGGTGGCCACGACGACGGCCATCGGGCCCTTGCCGCGGATGGCGAGGACGCGGGCCGGTTCCAGCTCCTCGATGGTCCAGTCGACCTCGGCGGGAAAACTCATCAGCCTCATGTTCTCCGTGAACCCGCCGCCGACGGCCAGGACTTCGGGACCGCCCTTCGGGAAGCTGGTGTGCGTGGAGTTCCACTCCCCGTACGAGGAGAAGTCCGTGAGCCGCGCCCAGATCTTCTCGGCGGGCGCCTCGATCCGTGCCTCCGCGCTGACTTCGGCCATGGGGCCACCCCTTCGTCTCGGGCGCTGCGCCCGGCGCAGCTGCGGTGTCGCGGAACGT
Organism: Streptomyces sp. NPDC005496; assembly: GCF_042872045.1. Classification (NCBI taxonomy): domain Bacteria; kingdom Bacillati; phylum Actinomycetota; class Actinomycetes; order Kitasatosporales; family Streptomycetaceae; genus Streptomyces; species Streptomyces sp. NPDC005496. Next base: position 84,242 of record NZ_JBIAJQ010000017.1, on the reverse strand, counting down.
AACCCCGGGGCCCGGAACATTCAATACTGATGAACCGTCAGAACAGCTGTGCACGCGGGAGATTGAGGGAGCGAGCGGCCGCGCGATGGTGCCCTCAGCCGAGCCGCCGTATCTCCGCGGCGTCGAACACGTCCCACGCGCGCGGCAGGGCGCTCTCGTCGTGGCAGTGCCACGCCTCCCAGAACAGGTCGGCGAGCAGGGCGTCCTCGGGCGCGTCCACCCGGTACACGTACTGCCTGCCGTCGACGGCAGGCAGGGCGACCAGCCAGCCCCGGCTCTCCATGTCCGTATCGGACGTGCTCCGGGGCGGCCCGGTTGCGATCGGGGCGCAAGGCAAGGCGGCGCGCGCCCCTCGGGGGAGAACGGCGCGATGTCATCCGTAGGGAGGAGACCGGAACGGGGATGCCCACCCTGTGTCGGACGGCAAGATGCTTCCCGCCGAGGATGCCCGGAACCGGGGGTGGCTGATGGGGTGAGGGGGTGCCATACGGTCCTCTCCAGCAACCGGCCGCCGAACAGGGGCCGGGCCCTTCCGGCCCCGACGCCGGCCTCAGTGCCGAACTGGCGTCGGTGGTCGCCGGCGCGCGCAGAAGGGCGCTCAGGGACGGGGACCGGCAGATCGACACGGCCCATCTGCTGCACACGCTCCTGGAGAACGACCCCGAGGTGCGCGCCGTCTTCGAGAGCGGACCGCAGCTCGCGCGGCTGCTCGGCTACCTGGTCCAGCGCAGCATCGGCTACGGGCTGCGCTGGCAGAGCTCGGTCGAGGACTCGGGCGCCGTTCCCGTGACCGGCTCCGGGGTGACGGGCTGGTCGCCGGTGGCGGCCGGGGCGATGGACGGAGCCTGTGCGCGCGCGGGCCGGCGCGGGGACGTCACGGCCCGCGGCCTGGATCTGCTGGCGGCGATCGTCGCCGACCCGGAGTCGCGCGCCGTCGAGGTGCTGGGGCGCGCGGGCGTCGATCCGCAGGCGTTGCTGCTGCGCGTCGACGCCGGAGCCGTGCACGAGGAGTGCGTCGGCGACGGCGGTCGCTGAACCGGCGGTCGCGCCCGCGTCACGAGCCACGGCCGCCGCGAGTCCGCCGGGCCGGTCGGCGCGCGGACGCGGTGCGCTCACGATCGCCTCCACCTGCCGCGGCCGATGCCAGGACGCGCTTCCCGGGCGGTGCCGCGCTTCCGGCGGGCGCCCAACTCCCGTCCACGGGACCGGTGTCGGGCCCCGAAGCGGTGCCGTCTCGTCCCAGAGATTCCATGCCGTGGCCGGGTCCAGCGTATGAGACAGGTGTCATCGGGGGTGACGCTCATGACCGCGCCTGTCATCATGTGCCGGTGCGTACGTCTCGGAGCAGTGAGAGTCACCCCGGCAGGGGAGTCGGGCTGGGCCTGGCCCTCGTGTCGGCGGTCGCCTTCGGCGGGTCCGGTGTCGCGGCCAAGCCGCTGATCGAAGCGGGGCTCGACCCGCTCCACGTCGTGTGGCTGCGCGTCGCGGGCGCCGCCCTCGTGATGCTGCCCCTGGCGGTGCGCCATCGCGCCCTGGTCCTGCGGCGCCCCGCCCTGCTCGCGGGGTACGGCCTCCTCGCGGTGGCCGGCGTCCAGGCCTGCTACTTCGCCTCGATCTCCCGCATCCCCGTGGGTGTCGCCCTGCTCGTCGAGTACCTCGCGCCCGCCCTGGTGCTGGGCTGGGTGCGCTTCGTGCAGCGCCGCCCCGTGACGCGGGCCGCCGCGCTCGGCGTCGTCCTCGCCGTCGGCGGTCTCGCGTGCGTGGTCGAGGTGTGGTCGGGGCTCAGCTTCGACCTGCTCGGACTGCTGCTCGCGCTGGGCGCCGCCTGCTGCCAGGTCGGCTACTTCGTCCTGTCCGACCAGGGCAGCGACGCCGGCGCCGAGGCTCCGGACCCGCTCGGCGTCATCGCGTACGGGCTGCTCGTCGGCGCCCTCGTCCTGACCGCCGTCGCCCGCCCCTGGACCATGGACTGGACGGTGCTCAGTGGCAGCGCCGACATGAACGGCACGTCCGTCGCCGCCGCGCTGCTGCTCGGCTGGATCGTGCTGATCGCCACCGTCGTCGCCTACGTCACCGGCGTGGTGTCCGTACGCAAGCTGTCGCCGCAGGTGGCCGGGGTCGTGGCGTGCCTGGAGGCGGTCATCGCGACCGTGCTCGCCTGGGTCCTGCTCGGCGAGCACCTGTCGGCGCCGCAGATCGTCGGCGGGGCCGTCGTGCTGGTGGGCGCGTTCATCGCGCAGTCCTCCGCGCCCGCGAAGGCTCCGCAGGGGCCGGTCGCCGGGGGCACGGGCAGCGGCGAAAGGGAGTTGTCCGCGCGGGGAACGGCCGCATAGTGTGCTGATCATGCACTCGCACGCACTCGTCCTTCCGCCTCCGGCCGCCTGAGGCGGGCCCCCGGATCCACGCCCGGCGCACCGCCGGGCGGAGCGGTGCTGCCCGCGGAAGAAGTCCGAGGACCCCCGCGTACGTCCACCACGCCGTGCCCGAGCACGGCCGCCGCACCCGCACGTCCGGGTGCCGCGCCGGTGACGTCGCAGGTCCTTCATGAGCTTCTGCGACCTCGCGGAGAAAACACGTGTCGAACACTGCAACCGGCCTGCCCGTCGGGCGGGGCCTGCTCTATCTGATCGTCGCCGGTGCCGCATGGGGCACCGCGGGCGCGGCCGCCTCACTGGTCTACCGGGCCAGTGACATGGGGCCCGTCGCCCTGTCCTTCTGGCGGTGCGCGGGCGGACTCGTCCTGCTGCTCGCCGCCCGTCCCCTGCGGCCGCGGACGACGCCCGCCGTCCGGGAACCGCTCGGCCGCAAGGCGCTGCGGGCGGGCGCCACCGGACTCGGACTCGCCGTCTTCCAGACCGCCTACTTCGCCGCCGTCGAGTCCACCGGGCTCGCCGTGGCCACCGTCGTCACCCTCGGCGCCGGCCCCGTACTCATCGCGCTGGGCGCCCGGCTGACCATGGGCGAGCGGATCGGCCGCGGGGGCGTCGCCGCCGTCGCCGGGGCGCTCGCCGGACTCGCGGTGCTCGTGCTCGGCAGCGGGGGGACGGCCGTACGGCCCTGGGGGGTCGTGCTCGCGGTCCTGTCGGCGGCCGGGTACTCCCTGATGACGCTGCTGACACGCTGGTGGGGGCGGTTCGGCGGGGTCGACGCGTCGGGGACGACCGTGTGGGCGTTCGGTGTGACGACCGTGTGCCTGCTGCCCTTCGGGCTGGCCGGGGGACTGCTCCCGCAGACCGGCCACCCCGCCCATGTCCTGCTCCTGCTGGTGTACATCGCCGCCGTGCCCACGGCGCTCGCCTACGCCCTGTACTTCGCGGGCGCGGCCGTGATCCGGTCGGCCACCGTCTCGGTGATCATGCTGCTCGAACCGGTGAGCGCGGCTGTCCTCGCGGTCGCCGTGCTCGGTGAGCACCTCACGACGGCGACGCTCGTCGGCACGCTGGTGATGCTGGCGTCGGTCGCCGCGCTCGCGGTGGCAGAGACCCGGGCCGCGGGCCCGGAGACCCGCACGGTCCCGGAGGCGGAGACGGCACCGGTCTGAGACGGGAGGCCGGCACACCCCCCGCACGCCTCAGCCGCCTCCGCGCCTCACAGGGTCGTCAGATAGTCCGGCAGCCCGATGCCCGGGGCGAGGTCGGCGGCCGGGACCGGGGTGTCGTACCCCTTGGCCAGCGGGACCACACCGGTCCAGTGGGGGAGGTCCATGTCCTCGGGCTCGTCATTGGGGCCGCCGGTGCGCAGCTTCGCGGAGACCTCGTCCAGGTCGAGGCGGATCACGGCGGTCGCGGCCAGTTCCTTGGCGTTGGCCGGGCGGGAGTCGCGGGAGCGGCCCGGGACGATGTGGTCCACCAGCGCGTCCAGGGCCTCCCGCTTCTCGTCCGGGTCCGTCACCGTACGGGCGACGCCGTGCACCACGACGGAGCGGTAGTTCATCGAGTGGTGGAAGGCGGACCGCGCGAGGACCAGGCCGTCGACGTGGGTGACCGTCACGCAGACGGGAAGGCCGGGGTCCGTCCCGTCCGCCATCCGCAGCGGGCGCGAGCCGGTCGAGCCGTGCAGGTAGAGCCGCTCGCCGACGCGTCCGTAGAGCGTGGGCAGGACGACGGGGGCGCCGTCGCGGACGAAACCGAGATGGCAGACGTACCCCTCGTCGAGTATCGAGTGCACCATCTCGTGGTCGTAGGCCGCGCGCTCCCGGGAACGGGTCGGGACGGTGCGGTCGGTCGGGGTGTAGGCAGCCGGCTGCGCCGTCCCCGGCTGGGTGCTCGTCTCCGTCATTTGCGGCCTCCATTGCACTAGTGCATAATCATCTTTGTGCTAGGAGAGTATCGGATCGAGGGACGTCGCGCAGCCGAGATCGCCGCCAGTGTGGAGCGCGCGGTGGGTTCCGGCGGGCTGGAGCCGGGCCAACTGCTGCCACCGATGCGGGAGTTGGCCGGTGAGCTGGGTGTCAATCCCAACACCGTCGCGGCCGCCTACCGCACGCTGCGGGAGCGTGGTGTCATCGAGACGGCCGGGCGGCGCGGCAGCCGTGTGCGCTCCAAGCCCGCCACCACCGGCCGCGAGCACATCGGGGTCCGCGTGCCGCCGGGCGTACGGAACGTGGCCGCCGGCAATCCCGACCCGGCGCTGCTTCCCGGCCTCGCGGAGGCGTTCGCGGTGGCCGCCGCCCGCGCGGACCGGGAGCCGGTGATGTACGGCGAGGACGCCGTGGAGCCCGAACTGGCGCGGCTGGCCCGTGCCGATCTCGACGCGGACGGCGTGCCGGACGGCCCGGTGGTCGTGGCCTCGGGATCGCTCGACGCGATCGAGCGGGTCCTGGCCGCGCACCTGAAACCGGGGGACGCCGTCGCCGTCGAGGATCCCGGCTGGGGCAGCCTGCTCGACCTCGTGCCCGCGCTCGGGCTGCGCACGGTCCCGGTGCGGGTGGACGACGAGGGCCCGGTCCCCGAGGACGTACTCCGTGCGCTGGAGGGCGGCGCGCGTGCCCTGGTCGTCACCGACCGGGCGCAGAACCCCACCGGCGCCTCGGTGACCGCGGCCCGGGCGCGTGCCCTGCGGTCGGTGCTGCGGGCGCATCCGCGGACGCTGCTGGTCGAGGACGACCACGGTCACCGGATCGTCGACCTGCCGTTGCATCCGCTGGCCGGGGTGACGCACCACTGGGCGTTCGTCCGCTCCGTCGCCAAGGCCTACGGGCCCGACCTGCGGATCGCCGTCCTGACGGGTGACCGGGTCACCGTCGACCGGGTGCACGGGCGGCAGCGGCTCGGGCCCGGCTGGGTGAGCCTGCTGCTCCAGCGGGCCGTGGTGCACCTGTGGACCAGTGGCGCGGTGGACGTCCCGGCCGTGGCGGGGGCCTACGGACGGCGGCGCGACGCGCTCATCGCGGCCCTGGCGGAGCGCGGGGTGGAGGCGCACGGGCGCAGCGGGATGAACGTGTGGATCCCCGTCCCGGACGAGACGGGCGTGGTCGCGCGGCTGCTGCACGCGGGCTGGGCCGTCGCGCCCGGGGCGCGGTTCCGGATGAACGCGCCGCCGGGCATCAGGATCACCGTCTCGACGTTCACCCCGGACGACATCGTGCCGGTGGCGGACGCGGTCGCCTCGGCGATCGGGCCGGAGGCGGTGCGGCGGTACGTGTGAGGCGCGGGCGGCCGTGTCCCTGTCGCTGTCACGCCGTCCGCGCCGGTGCGAGGTGTCCGCGGTGTCCGTCGGCCGTGCCGGTTCCGGTGGGGCACTTCGGGGCCGCGGGGGCCGCGGTCACGTCGTTCGTCGCGGCCTCGCCTGGGTCAGGGCCGCCCCCGCGAGGACGATCACCGCGCCGACCGGCGTCGACCAGGCCAGCGACTCGCCGAGGACGGCGACGCCCGCGGCGGTGGCGATGACCGGGATGAAGTACGTGACCATCTGGGCGGTCGTGGGCCCCACTTCGGCGACCAGGCCGTACTGGATGAGCACGGCGATCCCCGTGCCGAGCGCGCCCAGCGCCGCGATCGCGAGCAGCGGCACCAGCGGAAACCTCGTCGGCAGAGTGGTGAACAGCGGTGTCACGAAGGCCAGTTGCACGGTGGCCAGGAACAACTGCGCCCCGGTCATCGACAGATGCGAGTTGCCCGTACCCGCCAGGGTGCGGCGGACGTAGATCCAGCCGACGGGATAGCTGAGCGAGGCGGCCAGTGCCATCGCCGTGCCCGCGGCGTCCAGGCCGCTGAAGCCCTGCCAGGCGCCGAGCACCGTCAAGACGCCCAGGAAGCCGATGCCGAGTCCGGCGACCCGCACCCGGGTCGGCCGGTCCTCGGAGAGGGCGACCAGGGACAGGGCCATGCCCCACAGCGGGGAGGTCGCGTTGCAGATGCCCGCCAGCGTGGAGGGGATCGTCAGCTCCGAGTAGGCGAAGAGCGAGAACGGCAGCGCGTTCAACAGGAAGGCGGCGACCGTGAGATGGCCCCACGTGCGGGCGCCGCGCGGCAGCCGCTCCCGCTTCACCGCCATCGCCGCGGCCAGCACCGCGGTGCCGAACACCAGCCGCCCGAGGGTGACCTGGAACGGCGCGTACCCGTCGGTGCCGACCTTGATCAGAAGGAAGCTGAAGCCCCAGACCAGGGAGAGGGCTCCGAAGCGGAGCCGCCAGTCGAGGGCCGGACGGCCCGCGGGCGCGGTGGCGGGGGCGAGGGGCCGGGGGCTGGTGACGCTGCTCATGGAGGCAACGATGAAGCAGACGATCTCGTAGCACAAGCGAGAATTCGCGAGCGATATCTCGTAGCATCACTTACATGTTGAACCTGGAGCGCCTGCGCACCCTGGACGCCCTCGCCCGGCACGGTTCGGTCAGCGCCGCCGCCGAGGGACTGCACGTCACGACCTCGGCGGTCTCCCAGCAGATGTCCAAGCTGGAGCGCGAGGTGGGACAGCAACTGCTCGCCAAGAACGGGCGGGGGGTGCGCCTCACGGACGCCGGCCGGCTGCTCGCCGACCACGCCGCGCGCATCCTGTCCCAGGTCGAGCTCGCCCAGGCCGACCTGGAGGCCCAGCGCGGGCAGGTGGCCGGCGAACTGCGCCTGTCCGCCTTCCCGACCGCCGCTCGCGGGCTGTTCCCGGCCGCGCTGGCCGCCCTGCGCGCCGAACACCCCGGGCTCAGGGTGCGTTCGAGCGAGCTGGAGCCGGAGGCCGGCGTCGCGGGAGTCGTGCGCGGCGACCTCGATCTGGCGGTGGTGCTCGACTGGTACAACAAGCCGATGCCGCTGCCCGACGGCCTGGTCAAGGCGTCCGTCCTCGACGACCCGGCCGACGTGGCCATCCCGGCCGGGCACCGCTTCGCCGACCGCGCGGAGGTGGACCTCTGCGACTTCGCCGAGGACGAGTGGATCACCTGGGGCCAGGGCGAGTTCTGCCACGAGTGGCTGATGTTCACGCTGCGCTCCAAGGGGGTCGAGCCGCGCATCGGCCACCGCGCGGGGGAGACGCACACCCAGCTCGGCCTGGTCGCCGCGGGCCTGGGTGTCTGCATCGCGCCGCTGCTCGGCCGGCACCCGGTGCCGCGAGGCGTCGTCCTGGTCCCGGTGAAGCAGCGGGTGCGGCGGCACGTGTACGTCGTGTGGCGGGCGGACGCCGACCGCCGCCCGTCGATCCGGGCGGCCGTCGAGGCCCTGCGGACGGCGGGCCGGGCCGTCGCCTCCTGAAGCCCCGGCGAAGCGGGCGCGGACGCCCTACGGCCGCGCCAGCTTCCGGAAGTCCCAGGACGCGACCGCGTCGGGGGTCAGCCGCATCCAGGCGTGCCGGCCGTCGTGCGGCAGCTCGTCGATGCCGAAGTTCTTCCGCGCGAACAGCCGCTCCACGGCGTCCAGTTCGGGACACGGCTGGCCCGTGCGCGGCGCCTCGCCGACGAACTCGACGGTGCCGGACAGCTCGGCGCCCCGCAGTTCGCCGTACTCCTCACCGGCGTCCACGACGACCGCGAGCCGCGGGTCCCGGCGCAGATCGGCCCAGCGCCTGCTGCGGGTGAGCGAGTACAGCCACAGCGAGGTGCCGTCCCAGACGAACCAGAGGGGGCTCACGTGCGGGGCGCCGTCGGCCGACACCGTGGCGACACGGCAGGTGCGCCGGCCGGCCAGGAACTCGTCCAGTTCCTCCGGCGTCATCATGATCTTCCGGCCCCGGCGCTGAGTGACGGCCATGCGGTCCCCTCGTCTCGGACGTCCGCGCCGGACCCGGTGTCTGACGCTGCGTCAGGAAAGCATGGGGCGTCTTCCGTCCGCACGCAATGGTCGTTAGTCTCGCCCGCTCCGGCCGTCCGTGACCAGGGGGAGCCATGCCGACGTACGAACAGCTCAGCGAACTCCTCGACCCCGCCTCCACCGTGCTGCTCACCGTCGAATGCCAGCAGGGCGTCGTGGGCCCGGACAGCGCGCTCCCCGAACTGGCCAAGGAGGCACGCTCGTCGGGGGCGCTCGTGAACGTCGCGCGACTGGTGGCCGCCGCGCACGAGAGCGGGGTGCAGGTGATCCACGCGCTCGCCGAACGCAGGCCCGACGGCAGGGGGGCCAACCGCAACGCCCGGCTGTTCCGGGCGGCCGAGCGGCTGCCCGTGCAACAGCTCAGCGGCACCACCGCCGTGCGCGTCGCGCCGCCCGTGGAGGTGACCGAGGAGGACATCGTCGTACGGCGGCTGCACGGTCTGTCGCCCCTGTCGGGCACCGACGTCGACCCGCTGCTGCGCAACCTCGGCTGCCGCACCCTGGTCGTCACCGGCGTCTCCGCCAACGTGGCCGTGCCCAACGCCGTGTTCGACGCCGTCAACCGCGGCTACACCGCCGTCGTGCCCGCGGACGCGATCGCGGGGGTGCCCGCCGACTACACCTCCGCCATGATCCGCCACACGCTCGCCCTGGTCGCCACCGTCACGACCACGGACGACGTGCTCGCCTGCCTCAAGCGGCCGCGCCGCGGGCAGCGGGCCTGACCGGGTGCGCGGCCGGCCCCCCGACCGGCCGCGCGCCCGGTCAGACGAGCTTGATCGAGTCGCCGTCCACGGAGATCTCGGCGGCGGGCAGCGGCTTGGTCGCGGGACCCTTCTTGACGCTGCCGTCGGCCGCGGAGAACTGGCTGCCGTGACAAGGGCAGTTGATCACGCCGTCCGAGACGCGCTTCACCGCGCACCCGGCGTGGGTGCACTTGGACGAGAAGGCCTTGAAGGTGCCGGCGACCGGCTGGGTCACCACCACCCCCTGGTCCGCGAAGACCTTGCCGCCGCCCTCCGGGATGTCGGCGGTCCTGGCCAGTACCGGCCCGGCGGCGGCGCCGCCCGATCCGCCGTCCTGGCCGCCGGGCTTCACCTCATTGGAGCCGGACGAGTTGTCCTTCGACCCGCACGCGGTCAGCGCGACGGCGACCCCGGCCGCGCCGACCGCCGCCATGACGGTACGGCGGGCCGGTCCCGTGACAGTGGCGGGCTCAAGCGATTCGCTGGTCATGCCGACGTTCCCTTCAACGGACACGGATTCGATCCACCCAGGGGTACGGGCCGCCGGCGGACCCCGTTCAGCCGGGCGGTGCCGGAACCGGGCGCGGACCCCTGCCGCCCGCCCACAGGCGCGCCCGGCGTCCGGGACCACCCCAGTAGCCTGGGGCGATGCTCAAGGAAGTGATCGCGACCCGCTACATCACGCCCCTGCGTGAGGGCGGCTCGCTGCCGGGACTGGTCGAGGCCGACGATCTCCGGACCTACGTCATGAAGTTCACCGGCGCCGGACAGGGGCGCAAGACGCTCGTCGCGGAGGTCGTCTGCGGTGAACTCGCCCGTCGCCTCGGCCTGCGGGTGCCCGGCCTCGTCACCGTCGACCTCGACCCGGTCCTCGGCCTCGGCGAACCCGATCCCGAGGTGCAGGGACTCCTGAAGTCCAGCGGCGGTCCCAACCTCGGCATGGACTTCCTGTCGCGCGCCCTCGGCTTCGACGCCCTGGCCTTCGAGGTGAGCTCCGAGGAGGCCGGCCGGATCGTCTGGTTCGACGCCCTGGTCAACAACGTCGACCGCTCCTGGCGCAACCCCAACCTGCTGGTCCGCCGGGGCGAGCTGTGGCTCATCGACCACGGCGCCACCATGATCTGGCACCACAACTGGCCCGGCGCCCGGGCCTCCGCGGCGAAGCCCTACGACGCCTCCGACCACGCCCTCGCCCCCTTCCGCCCCGACATCGCCTCCGCCGCGGCGGACCTCGCCGCCCTCGTCACCGAGGACCTGCTCGCCGAGGTGACCGCCGAGATCCCCGACGCCTGGCTGGCGGGCGAGCCCGGCTTCGACTCGCCGGACGCCTTGCGCCGCGCCTACGCGGAGCCGCTGCTGGCCCGCGCCGCCGACATCCACGAACGCGTCAAGGGGGACAAGTGAGCGAGCGGGACGTCTTCGAGTACGCGCTGCTGCGTGTGGTGCCGCGCGTCGAGCGCGGCGAGTGCTTCAACGCCGGCGTGCTGGTGTACTGCCGCGCCCGGTCCTTCGTCACCGTCCGCACCCATCTGGACGAGGCCAAGCTGCGCGCCCTCGATCCCGAGGCGGACGTGACCGGGGTGCGGGCGGCGCTGCGTGCCGTCGAGGGGGTCTGCACCGGAGGAAAGTCCGCAGGTCAGGCCGCTCATGACGATGCCGGGCGGCGCTTTCGCTGGCTGATCGCACCCCGCTCCACCGTCGTGCAGCCGGGCCCCGTGCACACCGGACTGACCGCCGATCCCGCGGCCGAGGCGGACCGGTTGCTCACCCTGCTGGTGAGGTAATGGATCACATGCGGGCGGTGTGCCGTTGACACCGCGTGCCAGGGCTTCTAGCGTCACGTCTGCTGAGGGTACTAAGCGGTCGCTCACCGGACGGGCGTACCGTGTGAGCCGCAGGCTCCTCAGGACTCCCGAGGCCTCCGCAAGGGCGCCGAGGTTGCCGAGACAGGCATGACGACAGGCTTTTCCAAGGGCGAGGAGAACCAGCAATGTCCACCACTGAGCAGCGTGTCGCCGTGGTCACCGGCGCCGCGCGCGGCATCGGCGCCGCGACCGCCGTACGACTGGCGGCCGAGGGCCGTGCCGTCGCCGTGATCGACCTCGACGAAGCCGCGTGCAAGGACACCGTGGAGAAGATCACCGCCGCCGGTGGCAAGGCCATCGCCGTCGGCTGCGACGTCTCCGACGAGGCCCAGGTCGAGGCCGCCGTCGCGCGCATCGCCGCGGAGCTCGGGGCGCCGACGATCCTGGTGAACAACGCGGGCGTGCTCCGCGACAACCTGCTGTTCAAGATGGACGTCTCCGACTGGGACACCGTCATGAACGTGCACCTGCGCGGCGCCTTCCTGATGTCCAAGGCCTGCCAGAAGCACATGGTGGACGCCAAGTTCGGCCGCATCGTGAACCTCTCGTCGTCCTCGGCGCTCGGCAACCGCGGTCAGGTCAACTACTCGGCCGCCAAGGCCGGTCTGCAGGGCTTCACCAAGACCCTCGCCAAGGAGCTCGGCAAGTTCGGCGTCACCGCCAACGCCGTCGCGCCCGGCTTCATCGTCACCGAGATGACCGCGCAGACCGCCGCGCGCGTGGGCATGGACTTCGAGGACTTCCAGGCCGCCGCCGCCACCCAGATCCCGGTGCAGCGCGTCGGCCGCCCGGACGACATCGCCAACGCGATCGCCTTCTTCACGGGCGAGGAGGCCGGCTTCGTCTCCGGCCAGGTCATGTACGTCGCCGGCGGACCCCTCAACTGAAGCCCGGAGACACGGACATGACCACACTTCCCGAACTCTCCGGCAAGGTCGCGCTCATCACCGGCGGCAGCCGCGGCATCGGCTACGGCGTCGCCGAGGCCCTGATCGCCCGCGGCGACCGCGTGTGCATCACCGGCCGCAACGAGGACTCCCTCAAGGAGGCCGTCGAGGCGCTCGGCTCCGACCGCGTCATCGGCGTGGCCGGCAAGGCCCACGACGAGGCGCACCAGGCCGTCGCCGTCGAGCGCACGATGGAGGCCTTCGGCCGCGTCGACTACCTGGTCAACAACGCCGGTACGAACCCCGTGTTCGGGCCGATCGCCGAGCTGGACCTGAACGTGGCGCGCAAGGTCTTCGAGACCAACGTCGTCTCGGCCCTCGGCTTCGCCCAGCAGACCTGGAAGGCATGGCAGAGCGAGAACGGCGGCGCGATCGTCAACATCGCCTCCGTCGCCGGCCTCGCCCCCTCGCCGTTCATCGGCGCGTACGGCATCAGCAAGGCCGCCATGATCAACCTGACCGTGCAGCTCGCGCACGAGTTCGCGCCGAAGGTCCGGGTCAACGCCATCGCCCCGGCCGTCGTCAAGACCAAGTTCGCGCAGGCGCTGTACGAGGGCCGCGAGGCGGAGGCAGCCGCCGCCTACCCCCTCGGACGGCTCGGCGTCCCCTCCGACATCGGCGGTGCCGCCGCCTTCCTCACCTCGTCGCAGTCGGACTGGGTGACCGGTCAGACCCTCGTGGTGGACGGCGGGATCTTCCTCAACGCCGGAGTCGCCTGACGGCTCTCTCGACGCGGGCGCAGTGGACAGAAACAGCGCCCGCGTCGACCTCCGCACCCCGCACAGCCGGATGACAACGTAGTCACATCCGTGCTGATCAAGTGCCCTGCCGGAACCCGGTTCCATCGGCGGGGCACTGCGGTATCGTCTGCCGACCCTTGGTACGGCAGATCGAGGAGCGTGCGCGTGTTCAACCGGAACCGATGTCTGCGTGAGCTGGCGGCGGTCACGTCCATATCCCTGGTGACCGGGTGCGGCATCCTGTCCTCGGACTCCTCCGCCGACCAGGGGCCGATCGTCGTCGGTACCACCAGCGCCCCCAGCACGCTCGACCCCGCCGCCTCCTGGGACGGCTCGTGGGAGCTGTTCCGCAACATCTACCAGACGCTGCTGAGCTACCCCTCCGGGGCGACCGCGCCCGAGCCCGACGCCGCCGAGAGCTGCAAATTCACCGACGACGCCAACCGCGTGTACCGGTGCGTGCTGCGCAAGGACATGAAGTTCTCCGACGGCGACAAGCTCGACGCCCGCGCGGTCAAGTACTCGATCGACCGGATCCGCAAGATCAACGTGCGCGGTGGCCCGGCCGGTCTGCTCGGCAGCCTGGAGCGCATCCAGGCACTGAGCGACCGCGAGATCGTCTTCCACCTCAACAAGCCGGACGCCACTTTCCCGTTCGTCCTCGCCACCCCCGCCATGTCGATCGTCGACCCCGACGACTACCCGGCCGACTCGCTGCGCAAGGACGGCAAGGTCTTCGGGTCCGGGCCCTACAGTCTGCGGTCGTACGAGGAGGGCAAGGAGGCCGAGCTGGTCAAGAACGACCACTACGACGGCTTCGCCGAGCGCAAGAACGACGCGGTCACCATCCGCTACTTCCAGGACTCCGCCCAGATGGTCGCGGCCCTCCGGGCGAAGAAGATCGACGTCACCTTCCGCGGCCTCGCCTCCGAGGACGTCGTCGCCCTCCAGGGGCAGCGGGCCAAGGACGAGGGCCTCCAGCTGGTGGAGGGCTCGGGCACCGAGATCAGCTACCTGGTCTTCAACCCCAAGGACCCCTGGGCCAAGAAGCCCGCGGTCCGCAAGGCGATCGCGCAGATCGTCGACCGGCCCGCCATCGCGCACAAGGTCTACAAGGGCACCGTCGACCCGCTGTACTCGATGGTCCCCAGGGGCCTGGTCGGGCACACCACGGCCTTCTTCGACGACTTCGGGGACCCCAGCACCTCCAAGGCCCGCAAGATCCTCGCGGACGCCGGCATCACCCAGCGCGTGCCGCTCACCCTCTGGTACACCACCGACCGCTACGGATCCGAGACGGCACCGGAGTTCCGGGAGCTGAAGAACCAGCTCAACGCCTCCGGCCTCTTCGACGTCACCGTCAAGGGCCGCCCCTGGAAGACGTACGAGGCGGGCTACCGCAAGGGCGAGTACCCCGTGTTCGGGCGCGGCTGGTTCCCCGACTTCCCGGACGCCGAGAACTTCATCGCCCCCTTCGTCGGCGAGCAGAACGCGCTCGGTACGCCCTACGAGTCGCCCGAGATCACCGGGGTGCTGCTGCCCGAGTCCCGCCGGGAGAGCGACCGCGGGGCCGTGGTCAAGCAGTTCGAGCAGGCGCAGCAGATCCTGGTCGACGACGCGCGGCTGCTGCCCCTGTGGCAGGGCAAGCAGTACGTGGCCGCGAGCGAGGAGATCGCAGGCGGCGAGCGGGCGCTCGACCCGTCGACGATCATGACGATGTGGGAGCTGCACCGGAAGACCAGCTGGTGACGTGACGTGACGTGACGGGGGCGCGGGCCGGTTGTCAGTGGTCGCCTGTAGGTTCTGAGGCCTGGAAGTGACCGCACATCGGAGGAAGTTGACGTGACCGACATCGCCATGCTGCCCGAGTCCTGGCGCGACGTCCTGGGCGAGCAGCTGCAGCAGCCCTACTTCAAGGAGCTCACCGAGTTCGTTGAGGAGGAGCGCGCCAAGGGTCCCGTCTACCCTCCGCGCGAGGAGGTCTTCGCCGCGCTCGACGCGACGCCGTACGACCGGGTGAAGGTGCTGGTCCTGGGCCAGGACCCCTACCACGGCGAGGGTCAGGGCCACGGCCTGTGCTTCTCCGTCCGTCCCGGCGTGCGCACCCCGCCCTCGCTGCGCAACATCTACAAGGAGATGAAGGAGGAGCTCGGCACGCCGATCCCGGACAACGGCTATCTCATGCCGTGGGCCGAGCAGGGCGTGCTGCTCCTCAACGCGGTGCTCACCGTGCGGGCCGGAGAGGCCAACTCGCACAAGGGCAAGGGCTGGGAGAAGTTCACGGACGCCGTGATCCGCGCCGTGGCCGACCGTCCCGACCCGGCCGTCTTCGTGCTCTGGGGCAACTACGCGCAGAAGAAGCTCCCCCTGATCGACGAGGACCGGCACATCGTGGTGAAGGGCGCCCACCCGTCACCGCTGTCCGCGAAGAAGTTCTTCGGCTCGCGTCCGTTCACTCAGATCAACGCCGCGGTCGCCGCCCAGGGCCACGAGCCGATCGACTGGCGCATCCCGGACCTCGGCTGACGGCGGGCGCGCCGGGCGCAGGCGCGCTTCCCGGACGTCGCGGTCCCGGACCGGCCTCGTACGGAGCCGCCTGACCGTGATTGCCGGTGCCTGCGGTTAGCGTCGTGGACGACGGGCGACGAGCTTGGAGGACGCGGTGGCGGAGCAGCAGGAGCAGGCGGCGCCGGACGCCATGATGACCAGGATCGGCCAGGCCGTCATGCTGCATCACGGCGGCGACCGCGAGGAGGCCCGGGGGCGCTTCCTGGACCTGTGGGCCGAGATCGGCGAGGACGGCGATCCGCTCCACCGCTGCACGCTGGCGCACTACATGGCGGACACCCAGGACGACCCCGCGGACGAACTGGCTTGGGACCTGCGGGCGTTGTCGGCGGCCGAGGAGCTCACCGACGGGCGCATCGCCGAGCACCACGAGTCGCTCGCGGTGCGGGCCTTCTACCCCTCGCTGCACCTGAATCTGGCCGCCGACTACGTGAAGCTCGGCCGCTCCGGGCCCGCGCGCGGGCATCTGCGCCGGGCCCGGGGCGCGGCCGACGCGCTCGGGGACGACCCCTACGGCGACGGCGTGCGGGCGGCGATCGCCCGCCTGGAACTGAGGCTGGGCGAGGAGGGGGAGACGGAGGGCCACCGGGACTCCCCGCCGGACCCCGGCCCCTCCCGGGGACCCGCGTCCCCACGTGAGCCCGGTCCCGCACACGGCTCCGGCCGGCCCGCCGGCACCGGAACCGCTCCGGGGACCGGCGCTTCAGGCGGCGGCGCGGGGGAGACCCTGGGACCACCCAGACGGGAACGGCCGTAGCGCGGTGGGCGGTGGGCGCCAGGGAGTTCGGCGGCTTGCCGGTGCCGCGCGCGTATGGCCTCATCGACGCGCGGACGCCGTGAGCTGGGGTCTGGTGCCCTCGGGGGCCTGTCGGGGGTGATGGCGCGGTGGTGCCGCCGTCGTCAACGGCCGTAGGCACCCTTGCAGATGACCGCCTGCGGACTGTCCGGTGCCCAGCCGCCGTACTTCCTGCCCAGCGCGCACACATCGGCGTTCTTTCCGCCGCCGCGGGGAGCGGGCGGGACGGCGGCCCGGGCCTCGGGCCTCTGCCGCTTCGGGGGCAGGTTCTCGTGCCTGGGACGCGGGGGCGCGGGCGACGGTCCCACGGGGGCCGGCGGGGCGGTCGTCCGATGCGGTGCGGGCGGCGTCGGCGAGGGGCGCCGGGACGGGCCGACGCGTTCCAGCGCCTCCCGGGCCGGGGCCTGTACGACACGCGGTTCGGCGCTGCCGTCGGGGCGGGGTGCCACCGGCAGGGAGGGCGGCGGGCCGGACGCGGGCGACCGCGGGACCGTCATACAGCCGGTGAGGGCCGAGACGGCCACGGTGACCAGGAGCGTTGCGGTGGTCGTCGTTCGATGCACCCGCGCAACTCTGCTGGGTCCGGACCCCTTTGGGGAGCGGACAGGCGGAGGATGCCCCACACGGGTGACGGACCGGCGGGGTGCCGTCACCCGGGCACGGGTGGCCCGTCAGTCGCCGGTGGTGCCGTCGAGGCGTTCCCGGATCAGGTCCGCGTGCCCGTTGTGACGCGCGTACTCCTCGATCATGTGGAGGTAGATCCAGCGCAGGGTGATCGGAGCGTCCGTCAGCCTGCTCCGGCCCTTCGCGAGGTCGTCGAGGCCGAGGGGGGCCGCGTTGCGTGCGGCGATCGCGATCTCCTCCCGCCAGGTCGCGTGTGCCTCGTCCCAGGTGTCGGCCTCGGTGAGATGGAACTCGCCGTCGGGGTCCTCGTCGCTGAAGTAGATCGGCCCCGGGTCGTCGGCCACCAGGACCTTGCGGAACCAGATGCGCTCGACCTCCGCCATGTGCCGGACGAGACCGAGCAGGGAGAGGTCGGAGGGGGCCGCCGACGCGGTCCTGAGCTGCGCGTCGCTCAGACCCTCGCACTTCGTCGCGAGGGTCTCGCGGTGGTACTCCAGCCAGCCGTCGAGCATGGACCGCTCGTCGCCGTCGGTCGCGGGTACGGTGCGCTCGATAGTCATGC
The DNA here is from genome assembly GCF_042872045.1 of Streptomyces sp. NPDC005496. NCBI lineage: Bacteria > Bacillati > Actinomycetota > Actinomycetes > Kitasatosporales > Streptomycetaceae > Streptomyces > Streptomyces sp. NPDC005496. The sequence goes on along the minus strand of NZ_JBIAJQ010000017.1, from coordinate 67,157 downwards.
GGCCATCTTCGCGGACGCCGGCCGGAGACGGCACGCCGTTTTTTCCGCGCGCGCCTCGCGGTCCCTCGGGCTTGCCCGAACCACAGCCGGCGACGGGCGTGCGGCGACGGCACCCAAGCCGTCGGCCCACGGCCCGACCGCTTCAGGCGTCCAGCATGCCGCGCAGCAACTCCCGCAGGCCGGCGCGCAGTTCGTCCTCGGTCGGCACCGACGCGTGGAAGGCGCCCGCCACGCACGAGAACATCAGCCCGTCGCACCAGGCCACGAGGGACAGCACGTGCCGGGCCGGGTCCGCTGAACCGGCGTCGGTGACCAGCACCTGCAGCGGGTCGCGGAAGCGCTGCCCGGCCGCGTCGAAGAAGGTCCGGAGCTCGGGGCGCCGGGTGGCCTCCAGCGCCAGTTCGTAGCGGGCGATCAGCAGGTGGTGGTGCCGGGTCAGGTACCGGTGCAGCGTGCGGGCCAGCCCGTCCGCGAGGGCGTCCGGGCCGCCGCGGGGGTCCGGCAGCTCCTCGGGGGTGAGGATCTGCGCCTCGCGCTCGGCCAGCCTGCGGACGGCGCTCTCCAGCAGGGCCAGCCGGGTACGGGCGTGGTTCGACGTCGAGCCCTGGGGGAGCCCGGCCGCCTCGTCGACGGCCCGGTGGGTGAGGCCCCGCATGCCGCGCTCGGCGAGGAGCCGGAGCGCGGTGTCGGCGACGAGGTCGGCGCGGCCGGGGCCGGTGCTGCGTACGGACATGGGGACCAACCTACCCGGCTCACTACATCTGTAGTAGCGTCGAGCCGTCCGGTCACTACAGGCGTAGTAGCCGGGGAAGTCGCTGTCCGTGGGGTGCTGCCCGCGGGGGAGCCGAGGAGGAGACATGGCACGGTCGACGCACGCCGTCGTGGTCGGAGGCGGAATCGGAGGTCTCACGGCGGCGGTGGCCCTGCACCGGCGCGGCTGGCGGGTCACCGTGCTCGAACGGGCCGCCTCGCTGGCCCCCGTCGGCGCCGGCATCACGCTCGCGCCCAACGCCCTGCGCGCTCTCGACGTGATCGGACTCGGCGACGAGATCCGCGACCTCGCCGCCTGGCAGGGCGACGGAGGGCTGCGCACGCCCGGGGGCCGCTGGCTGTCACGGGTCGACGCCGCCGCCCTGGCCGAGCGGTTCGGCGGCCCCCTCGTGGTGCTGCACCGGGCGAGCCTGATCACGAGCCTGGCGGCCCGTCTCCCCGAGGGCAGCATCCGGACCGCGTCCGGGGCGACCCTCCTCGACCCCGGCGAGAGCACCGGGGCACCGGCCCGGATCGGCACCCCGGACGGGGAGCTGGAGGCCGGGCTGGTCGTCGGAGCCGACGGCATCAACTCCGCCGTACGCGGCACGCTGTTCCCCGAGCACCCCGGCCCCGTCTACGCGGGCTTCACCAGCTGGCGCCTCGTCATCCCGGTGCCGGGCCTGCGCTTCGCCTCCCACGAGACCTGGGGCCCCGGGCACCTCTGGGGCACGCATCCGCTGAAGGACGGCCGGGTCTACGCGTACGCAGCCGCCCTCGCCCCGGCGGGGCAGCGTGCCCCCGACGACGAGAAGGCCGAACTGCTGCGCCGGTACGGCGACTGGCACGACCCGATCCCCGCCGTCCTGGACGCGGCGGCCCCCGCCGATGTCCTGCGGCACGACGTCCACCACATCGCGAAACCCCTGCCCGCCTTCCACCGGGGCCGGGTCGCCCTGCTCGGCGACGCCGCGCACGCGATGCCGCCGACCCTCGGCCAGGGCGGCAACCAGGCCATCGAGGACGCCGTCGTACTCGCCCACCACGCCGGACCGCACGGCACCGGCTCCGGACGCGAGCTGCCCGGCCTCGCCGCGTACACCGCGGACCGCAGATCCCGTACGACCGCCATCGCCCGCCAGGCCGTCCGCGTGGCCCGGCTGAACATGACGCGCAACCGGGTCGGCGCCGCCCTCCGCGACACCGCCGTCAGCACCCTGTCGAAGGCCGCACCGGCGTTCTTCCTGCGCGGATTCGACGGCATCGCCGACTGGCGGCCGCCGGGGCCGCCGTATGCTTCCGACGACGTGAGGAGCCCCGAGTGGACTCCCCGAAACCCCGCACACCCGTCGAGGAGACTCCCGTGAAGGTCGGCTGCATCGGACTCGGTGACATCGCGCGCAAGGCGTACCTGCCGGTGCTGTCCACCCTGCCGGGGATCGAACTGCACCTGCAGACCCGGACGCCCGCGACGCTCGCCGAGATCGGCGACAGCCTCCACCTGCCGCCGGCGCAGCGCCACACCGACCTCTCCGGGCTGCTGGCCCAGGACCTGGACGCGGCCTTCGTGCACGCGGCCACCGTCGCCCACCCCGAGATCGTCACCCGGCTCCTGGAAGCGGGCGTGCCGACGTACGTCGACAAGCCCCTCGCCTACGAACTCGCCGACTCCGAGCGCCTGGTGGAGCTCGCCGAGGAGCGGGGTGTGAGCCTCGCCGTGGGCTTCAACCGGCGTCACGCACCCGGGTACGCGCAGTGCGTCGAGCATCCGCGCGAGCTGATCCTGATGCAGAAGAACCGCGTCGGACTGCCCGAGGAGCCGCGCACCATGGTCCTCGACGACTTCATCCACGTGGTGGACACGCTGCGGTTCCTGGTCCCGGGCCCGGTCGACGACATCACCGTGCGGTCCCGCAGCGAGGACGGGCTGCTGCACCACGTCGTGCTGCAGCTCGCCGGAGACGGTTTCACGGCGCTCGGCGTCATGAACCGGCTCAGCGGCTCCACCGAGGAGATCCTGGAGGTCTCGGGCCAGGACACCAAGCGGCAGGTGGTCAACCTCGCCGACGTGATCGACCACAAGGGCCAGCCGACGGTGCGGCGGCGCGGGGACTGGGTGCCGGTGGCCCGCCAGCGCGGCATCGAGCAGGTGGTGCTCGCCTTCCTCGACGCCGTGCGCGCGGGGAAGGTGCTCAGTGCCCGGGACGCGCTGGCGACCCATGAACTGTGCGAGCGGGTGGTACGCGCGGTGCAGGAGCCGTCCGCCTGAGGCGCAGCGACCGTGCGCACTCGGTGGCGCCGAGCGCGGCCAGCACCAGCAGCGCCAGGTGCACGGGCCAGTCGCCGAAGCGGAGGTACGGCGTGACACCCGTGGCCAGCGGTACCTCGTACACCGCCGCGCCGTCGGTGCCGGTGCCGAGCCGGGAACCGACTGCCTCGCCGCTCGGCCCGTAGACGGCGGAGACCCCGGTCAGCGTCGCGTGCAGCATGGGCCGGCCGGTCTCGGCGGCCCGCAGCGCGGCCAGCGAGGCGTGCTGGGCGGGTGCCCAGCTGTGCTGGAACGAGGACGTCGACGACTGCGCGAGCAGCACCTCCGCGCCGTCCTGCGCGAGGCGGCGGCTCATGTCGGGGAACGCCGACTCGAAGCAGACCATGGGGCCGACGCGCAGCCCGTGCCCGACGTTCATCACCACCTGTTCGCTGCCGTTGCGGCGGTCCTCGCCGGCCGCCTTCCCGACGGAGGTGGCCCAGCCGAGCAGGGAACGCGCCGGTATGTACTCGCCGAAGGGCACCAGGCGCATCTTGTCGTAGCGGTCGCCCGTGGGGCCCTGGGGCCCGACGAGGACCGAGCTCTTGTATATGCCGGGGCGGTCGGAGCGCCGGGCGTCCACGTTCACCAGGATGTCGGCGCCGGTGAGGCGGGACAACGCGGCGATCCGGTCGGCCACGTCGGGCCGGTCGGCCAGGTCGAAGCCGACGCTGCTCTCGCCCCAGACGATCAAGTCCGGTTGCCTGTCGGCGAGTTGCCGGGTCAGGGCCTCCTCGCGGGCGAACCGCTTCTCGACGCTGCCGGGGCCGTCGACGACGACGCCCGGCTGGACGACGGCGATCCGGACCCCGCCGTCCGTGTCGGGGCGCGGCGACCACACCCAGGCCGCGGAGGTCGCGGCGGCCGTGGCCACCAGCCCGGCCAGCGCCGGAACCCGCGACTCGCGCACCGACACCAGCACGGCGACCGCGATGTTGACCGCCACCACCAGGAAGCTCAGCAGCCAGACCCCGCCCACCGAGGCCAGCCGCAGCGCCGGTTCCACCTGCCACTGACTCGAACCGAGCAGGCCCCACGGCCCGCCCAACCCCTGCCAGGAACGGACCAGTTCGACCATCAGCCAGCCCGACGGCAGCACCACGAGCGCGCCGGCCACCCGGCCCCGTGCGGGCACTCCCGACAGGAACCGCCGCACCAGCCAGCCCCACGGCGCCCACAGCGCGCCCAGCAGCGCCGCTATCACGATCGTGAACACATGCAGGCTCGGCAGCAGCCAGTGGTGCACGGCCAGCATGAAGCCGAGCCCGCCCAGCCAGCCGTCGTACGCCGCGCGCCGGCCGGTCGGTGCCGAACGGATCAGCAGGATCCAGGGCACCAGGGCGACATAGGCGAACCACCACAGCGAGGGCGCCGGGAACGCGAACATGGGCAGCGCGCCCGCCGCGACCGCGGCGGCGCCCCGCCACCAGCGGGAGTCGAGCCGATCAGCGCCCCTGGTCATACGGCGTCTCCTCCCGGTAGGTGCCCTCCCAGTCTGCCCGCCGCAATGGATCTCAGACAGCCGGGGGACCGGACCTCGGTGGGGATGACCGCCTCGCCTCACCGGGCGGGCCTCGGGGCCCGGGAGCCCGGCCTCGCCGCCCCTTCATGGCGGACCCGGGGTCGTGGTGGTGGGGGACGGCGGCGCGGTGGACGGAAGGTGCGACCCGACGCCGGGGCGTGCGGTCGGCCGGTCAGTTCCCGGGGAGCGGGGCGGGCGGTGCCGCCTCGGCGGCGGGCCGTGTGGCGACCGTGCGCCACTTCTCCTGGACGACCACCTCGCGCAGACGCCAGCCCTCGGTCGTACGCAGCAACGCGAAGGCGTAGCGGCCGCCGCAGACGAAGTCCGGTGCCGTGGACGCCGGGGAGGTGTCGGTGCCCTCGCCGGGCCCCGCGAACCGCATGGGGTTGACGTAGTCGGCCCGGACCCGGGCCGTGTCGCCGGTGTCGCCCTCCAGCAGGCCGAACCTGACCCGCCGGTTGACGATCAGGTGCTGCCGCATGGCGAACAGCCCCAGGCTCCGGGTGAGCCAGCCGGCGATCTGCGCGGCGTCCCCCTCGACGCCCCCGGCCGAGCGGTAGTCGGCGCGGCCCTCGGGTGCGAACAGCGCCCGGTACGCCTCCCAGTCGCCGTCGTCCACCGCCACCGCGTAGTCGGTGATCAGTTCGTCCACGGCAAGCCGGTCCATCACGGTCGCGAGCTCCACACGCTGCGTCATCGGCTCAGTGTTGGCCACGGAAGGGGATCAGCCAAGAGGCGTGCGGCCATATTCGCCGGCCTTCACGGGCATTCGCGGCTGCCCTGTCCCCTTGAACGATCAACGGGCGCCCACCCGGCCCAAGTTGGAGGTCCGCGCCCGGCACACCCCGTCCACCGTCACCGCCCACCGTCCCGGAACCGGCGGAGCCGGCGGTACGGACGGGACGGTTCCCGTCGACGTGGAAGCGCGACGGGATGACGTGGATCATCGAGCGGCGTTCACAGACCTTTGCCTCCATGCAACCCGTGGGTGATGCCGGCGGTCGTGCCCGGATCGCCGGTCAGGGACGCAGGTGGGCCAGCAGTTCGTCACCGGCGGGGTATCCCTGCTCCTGGGGGAGCAGTCGGGCAGCTGCGTCCAGTTCGCCGTCCTTGACGAGCGCGTGGATCTCATGGGCGAGCGGGGTCACGTCGCTGATGGACACGATCCACTCGTTGGCGTAACGCGCCGACGCCTCACCCGCGAGCCCCAGTTGCAGCGAGCGGTGCGCCAGGGGACGCAGGTGCAGATCGCGTTCGGGATCCCACTGGACCCGAGCCGGTGCGCGCTTGAGGTCACGCTGCCAGGTGACCCGATCGGGATGCAGTCCGCGGACATAATGCGACAGGCATGCGTTGCGCAGCGCCCAGTCGAAGCCGTCGCGCGTGATCTCGACGGCGAGGACGGTCTCCTGCCCCTCCTTCGTGCCCCAGCCGCAGCGGTACATCATCCACATGAAACTGGGCTTGATCCACGTCATGCGGTCAGGCTTCCACGTGACGGGGAAAAGGCCCTTGCGGGCGGCGGGTCCGCCGATCTCCGGGCGGTACGCCTGGTAGACGGTGACCGTGGACGCCGTGTGGAGCGCACGGATCCTGCGAAGCGGTTCTTCCATGGCCTACAGCGTGGGCCCGGTCAGCTCGGATGACCATCGATTTTCGACCCGTTGCGTGACGCGACGGCGCCCGCCGGCCGCAAGTGGCAGACGGTCGCCCGTGCTGGCCAAGTGGCCTCCGGAGTCAGAACGGAGGTTCCTCCGCACAGCCACCGGTCCACACGTCACGGACATACCGAACGCGTGCGGCAACGTCAGCGGGACTCTCCAGGACAGCGATGTCGTAGCCCCAGTTCTTGGGTGCGTCCGGACAGTCTGTGAACGCTGCTTGACATGGATCACCAAGCCGCGTTCACAACCCCCAGCCAGCGCAGCGGCTCCGGACCCCGATGGGCTCTACTCCACTTCGATGCCGAAATCCTGGACGAGTGCCTCCAGACCGCCCGTGTAGCCCTTGCCGCCCAGGACGAAATCCCAGTCTCCGTTCGACCTTCGACGGAAGGAGCCGAGTACCAGGGCGGTTTCGCGTGGCTTGCCGTCGGAGACTTCGAGTTGCCCCAGCTCGGCGAGCCCTGGGTCGCGTAGGCGGATGCGGGCGTCCGTGAAGCCGGAGAGGTCGGCGTCCGAGTTGATCTCCGGGTCGATGGCGGCCACGAGTACGAACCGGTCAGCCTCCTCGGGCAACCCGTCGAACGAGACACAGATCGCGGCCTTGTCAGGTGCGGTGGCGGGAAGAGCACGCACTGAGCCGTCCGGCGTCTGCGGGTTGTTGTAGAAGACGAAGTGATCGTCACTGAGGACCTCGTTGCCACGGCAGACGAGAGCGCACACGTCCAAGGCGACACTTCCGGTCCATGACATGCCCAAGACGTTGTAATCGTCGGGCAGTCGACTGTTCGGCCCCGAGGGCGTCGCCTGCGCGGAGACCTGCTGACCACGCTCACCCAGTCGCCCACGCAGTCCATGGCGATGCAACAGATCGACGAGTTCGCCACCTGAGATGAGTTCCAGCGGCTTGCCGTTGGCGAAGGTGTGTGAGCCGGGGCCGAACCCCGACGTCGTCACGAGGACACCCTTGTTGGCGCCGGCGTCCTGGACCGTTCCGTACAAGTCGCGCACAGCCGTGGGCGGCACCGTGCTGCGGTAGCGCTTCACCTGCACGACAATCTTGCCGCCACGGATCGGCGTCGGATCCAGCGCGTCGACGTCCACACCGCCGTCGTTGGACCGCTGGGTGGTCACCGCCTGCATCCCCATGGCACGGAAAAGATCGGCAACGAGATTCTCGAAGGCTATCGGGTCCATGGCGAACAGGTCTGGTTCCTCGTCGCTGCCGTGGGTGACAACACGGTTTCCGACATCCTGCGGCCGCCTGCTCGGCCGCACCGGCGTGAGCTGGTCCGGTCGCACCGAGACCTGCCCGCGCAGTGCGTCAGCCAGGCAACTACCTGCGTCGACCTGCGCCAGGTGCAAGTCACGGAAGGACGAGCGCGAGGCCATGACGGTCGCGAGGAATATATGACCCGGTCGGCCCGTCGTAGGGTCATGCCCGTCGACGAACCCGTTCAAGGCCACTGACTCGAGCGCACCCAGCTCATCTGCGCCGAACAGCTCGTGCAGAACGAGAAGCATGCACTGAGCCAGCACCTCCCCGTACAGGGCCCGGCGCTGGCCTATCGGGCGAGGAGTCTCTTTGTCCTGGTCGACCCCGGACATGTACCGAACGGCCTTGACCTCCGGCACGATGCTGTAAGCGGGCAACTCCCAATCCAGGACCAACTGCCGTGCTGCCGGGTCGTACGCAGCTGCCACCTGCCGTGGGAAGTTCTCCGGCCACGCCGTCGAGGCGTAGAGGGCGGCAGTGAAGTACTCGATCACGGAATCGGGATCCTGACGCCTTACGCCTTCGGTCATCGCGCCGATGCCGGCGTTGTGCAGCCGTACATCTGCCAGCTGGGTGTCAGCCCATTGCTGGTACTCCCGCTGGTACGACGCGAGTTGTTGCTGCCGCTGAGTTTCCGCCGCCTGGGCAGCCTGCCAGTCACGCTCGAAGCGCGCTCGTGCTTCGGCCTGCGCCTGGGCCCTTCGACTCGCCGTCCAACCGCTCTGTGTCTGGTAGTGACTGAAGTCCGGCATGGGCACCGGTTGTGCCAACGGTCCTGGGGCGAAGGGCTGGACATTCTCAGGTCGCATGAGAGAGGCAGCCCTGAAGGCGGGAGCCCGGCAACCAGAGGCGAGTAGACCTTGCAACGACGCTACCTGCGCGTCCAACTCCTCCGTGCGCCGTAGAGCCTCGGCCTGTCGGTACTCGCGGTGGCTCTGGGCAGCTCGGCGTTGGTAGGCCCGCGCTTGCTGTTCCTGCTGCCTACGGCGTCTGGCTTCAGTTTCCATCTGGCGTTGCTGCTGCCGTTGCATCTCAGCCCAGACGCCGACAGAACCAGTAGAACGACGACTCATGTGCTGCAGGCCCTCCCCAGGACGGGGGCAGCCGAAGAGCATTTGGTTGTCCCCGCAACCAACTGTAAGAGATGACTCTATCGAGCAATCACGATCTCGCATATGTACTCGTCAAAGGATGTGAACGGTCTGACGTGAGTCATCGAGCCGCGTTCACAGACCGCAAGAGCACGTGCTCAAGTGCCGGGCTGCATCAACTCCGTTGGGTGAGCCCGCCGAAGCGTGGATCATGGACACGTGAAGTGGACGAAGAAGGCGGGGCCGGCCGAGCAGTCGGAGCGTGAGCCCGAGCTCTCGGCGTACCAGCGAGCGATGCGGAACCGGCTTCTCGCGGCCCCCGTGGTGCCCGCCCCTGAACCCTGGCGGCCCGTCTTCGAGCACACATACGGCGTTGCCGTCGGTGGTCTGCTCGGGATCGGCTTCGCGACGCATCCCGACAGCGGCCGTGATCTGGTGATGGTCGTCTCCTCCGACGGTCATGGCCTCTTCGACGCCGTCACCGGGGACAAGATCGCCAGGGAGTGCGATCTCGACCCCGAGGACAGCACCCCCGACGCGGTCGTCGATCTGTCCTGCCCAGGACTGGGACCGGTCGCTGGGAGCCGTGTGCGCATCGCGGGGCTCTTCGGTGGAGGGCTGCACACCACCACCGGGGACGGCTGGACCCTGGAGGTCGTCACCCCGGCCTGGCCGAACGAGCGCGTCCTGCTGTCCCGCGACGGCGGGCTGCCCCACGCCGGTCCGCACGCGGAGCAGTGGTGGCACATCTTCCACGCGAACTACTCCACATTCCGCACAGCGGGCTTCTCGCCCTCCGGACAGACCATTGCCGTGGCGACGAGCAGCGACCTTGCCTTGTGGACACGCAGGTTGGACGACACCCTCTTCGGTAGCACCGGAGCCTGACCGAGTCGTGCGCTCAGCTGGTCGTGGGAGCCCTCCGGCGATACGCTCCGCCATCTGTCGGCACCCGTGTCTTGCGGGCAGCAAGGGGACGAAGCGAGATCACACGTCGAACTGGTTCCACTCGACAGCGGCTTCGGCCAGCGGGGCGAGAGCGCTGCGGTGGGTAGCGCCGGCCCAGACGCTGAAAATGTCGTCGTCCGCCGAGCCCGAGACGTGCAGGACGAGCCCCGGGGCCACGTAGAACTCGGTGGGGTACCAGGGGCAGAAGGGACGCAGAGGCACGCGGTGCAATCCTGCGGTGAGCAGCCGGACCTGCTGCCCCGTCGGTTCGTGGGGGAGCGCCAGGTAGTCGGCGCCCATCGCGGCCGCCCACGCAGCGGGAGGAGTCATTCGAACGCCATGGAAGATGTGCGCATGGTTGATCACTCTTCCGCGATACCTCTGACGGCTGCCCGCAGCTCGGTGAGATTCGTCAGCGCGGCTTGGCATGGATCACCAAGCCGCCCTCACAGACCCGTTGAGGGCTGGAAGTCCTTCTCGGAAGGCAAAAGGGCTGTGAACGCGGCTTGACATGGGTCATCAAGCCGCGTTCACAGCCTTTCCTCGGGCTGCGGGCGGTCACCGGCTTGGGCTGCTCCACTCCGCGTCGACGCCTTCTCGTGGCAGACGTGCGCAGGGTCGTGTGTCCGGGCCGGCGGCCGCCGTTCGGATCACCCACGGCGGCCCTTTAGGTGATTGCCAGACGCCTTGTGAGCCGGGCAACCGTCGCAGGGGTACGACGTCTCAGCAGACGACGAACCCAGGACGACCTGAGGAGCTTGGTGATGTACGCAGCAGTCCGGCGGTACGAAGGGGTGACCGACTCGGCCGAGGCGGCACGTCTCGTGAACGAGGGGTTCGTGCCGCTCATGCGCCAGGTCTCCGGCTTCGTGGCCTACTACTGGATCGACACCGGGGACGGAGTGATGGTCTCGACCAGCGTCTTCCAGGACCAGGCCGGTGCCGCCGAATCGATCTCGAGAGCTGCGGACTTCGTGCGGGACAACCTTGCGTCCCTGCTCCCCAACCCTCCACAGGTCATGGCCGGCGAGGTGGTGGCTTCCGCATGACAGCGTTCGGACCAGCCACATGCAATTGACACCGCTCGCCCACGAGATCCACGCGCGCGTGCGGGCCGGTGAACTCGACCTGGCCGCCGTGCTGTTGCCCGACGAGCGGACCTACCTGGTCGCCGAGGTGGTTCTCGCGCATCTGCGGTCGTAGGGGTGTCCTGGGCGGGGAGACTCCTCCCCGGAGGCTCCGGACGCGGGTCGGGATGGCCGGGAGCCGCGGGTGCGGGACGGTACGGCGGCCGGGCCGGTGGTCAGGCGGCCTCGATGACCTCACCGCGGATGGCGGCGGCCCACTCCACGACCAGCAGCTCGTACTCCGCCCGCTCCTGCGCCGACAAGGAGCCGCCCGTACGCATCCAGAGCGCACGAATCTGCTCATTTAACGCGGCCGCAGACCGCACGGAACCAGGGGGCACGGAATCTGGGGACATGCGGAACAGCCTAGGCGCAAGGACTGACACTGCGCTACCGGACGGCTACGCACACCGTATGTGGTTGGTCACGGTGGATCCTGGTGGAACGTGTTCTGCCGCGACCTGGGGCGCCCTGACAGGTGACCCGCGGGCGTGACGGGCCCGGCAGGGGCGGCCACGGCCGGGCCGCCGGGGTCCACCGCGGCGGCCTCGGACGCGCCCCGGTCAGCCCGCGGACTCCGCCGCGTGCGGGCTCAGCGCCCCCGTGGCCACGAGCGCGATGATGACGATGCCCAGCGCGATCCGGTACCAGACGAACGGCATGAAGCTCTTGCTGGAGATGAACTTCATGAACCAGGCGATGACGGCGTAGCCGACCACGAACGCGATGATCGTGGCGAAGATCGTCGGTCCCCACGAGACGTGCCCGCCCTCGCTGGCGTCCTTCAGCTCGAACGCGCCGGAGGCGAGCACGGCGGGGACGGCGAGCAGGAAGGAGTAGCGGGCGGCGGCCTCACGGGTGTAGCCCATGAGCAGGCCGCCGCTGATGGTGGCGCCGGACCGGGAGACGCCCGGGATCAAGGCCATCGCCTGGCAGACGCCGTAGATCAGGCCGTCCTTGACGCTCAGCTCCTGGAGCGACTTGCGCTGCTTGGCGGCGCGGTGCCGGCCGCCCGTCTCGTCGCGTGCCGCCAGCCGGTCGGCGACGCCGAGCACGACACCCATGACGATCAGCATCGTCGCGGTCAGCCGCAGGTCGCGGAAGGGTCCCTCGATCTGGTCCTTGAGCGTCACGCCGAGCACGCCGATCGGGATCGAGCCGACGATCACCAGCCAGCCCATCTTGGCGTCCTGGTCGTGCCGCATCGCCTTGTTCGTGAGCGAGCGGAACCACGCCGAGACGATCCTCGCGATGTCCTTACGGAAGTAGATCAGCACCGCGGCCTCCGTGCCGATCTGGGTGATCGCCGTGAAGGCCGCTCCCGGGTCGTGCCAGCCCGCGAACGCGGCGGTGAGGCGCAGGTGCGCGCTGGACGAGACGGGAAGGAATTCGGTCAGCCCCTGGACGAGTCCGAGGACGAGGGATTCAAACCAAGACATGGAATTTCGTGGTCCAAGTGCTGATCGTGGAAGGGTTGATGGGGCGTTGCCGCGCGCACCGGCCGTCGGGGCGCGGTGATCACGGGTGTTGAGGGGCAGCGTAGCGTCCCGTACCGACAGCCCGACCACAGGGTCTTCGCAGGACGTTCGAAACACCGGCGCCCCCGGCCGGGGTTCCCCGCAGGGGTCGGTATCGCCCGCCGCACGGCCGCTCGGGACTGTTCCCGCGCGGACTGTCCTGGGGCCGACACCTTCCATGGCTGCCGGATCGATCCCGTAACTTGACCATGCAAAAAGCTAGTTGACGGTACGTCAGGTCATGCGGCCGGTGCGCGCCGGTGACCGCGACGCCCAGAACGTGCACGCCGAACCACCCGCCGTACACGCAACCAAGCCCCTACGTCACCCGCCGTGAACGCAACGGGCCCAACGTCACGCCTCGTGCATGCAGGCGCACCTCAAGTCACGCGCAGTGCATACAGTCGAACCCCGACGTCACGCCCAGTGCGCGCAGTCGGACCCCTGCGTAACCCACGTAACCGCCGTGCGCACAGCCGCCCCTATGCCGCCGCGGGCCCCGTCACCGTCCAGCCCGGGGACTGCGGGTGGGCCGTCAGGTTGTCGTGCCGGACCTCCTCGCCGCAGTCCCGGCAGACGACCTGGGCGACCAGCTCGTGGCCGCAGGAGTGCTGCAGCACCATGGGGCGGAAACCGTCCTCCTGGAGATGCCGGTCCCCCCATGCCATCAGCGTGAACAGCACCGACTCCAGCTCCCGGCCGGCCGGAGTGGGCCGGTACTCGTAGCGCTTGGGGCGCTCGTTGTACTCCACCTTCTCCAGCACGCCCGCCTCCACCAGCCGCTTGAGCCGCGCGGTCAGCACATCGCGCGGGGCCCCGATGTTGCGGACCAGCTGGTCGAAACGCGTGGCGCCCAGGGACACCTCGCGGAGCACGAGCAGGGAGTACTTCTCGCCGACGAGGGCGAGCGTGGCGGCGATCGAGCAGGGGCGGGAGTCCTTCATGCCGACCAGTCTAGAGGGTGGGTTGGTTCTTCCAACCCTCTGGGCTACTCTTGGGTCACTTAGCGGGTTTGGGAAACCAACTCACCCGTTCCGGGTGTGCGGTGCGGCCCAGCCCGTCCGACCGCCGGTTCCTCACTGGAGAGGCCCACCATGCGCGACGCCGTGATCGTCGAAGCCGTACGCACCCCCGTGGGCAAGGGCAAGCCGAACGGCGCCCTCGCCCATGTCCACCCCGTGGAACTCCTCGCCCACACCCTGCGCGCCCTGGTCGAGCGGTCCGGCGTCGATCCGGCGCTGATCGACGACGTCATCGGCGGCACCGTCGACCAGGTCGGCGAGCAGGCCATGAACACCACCCGGTACGCCGTGCTGTCGGCGGGGTTCCCCGAGACGGTTCCCGCGACGACCGTCGACCGGCAGTGCGGCTCCTCCCAGCAGGCCGTGCACTTCGCGGCGCAGGGCGTCCTGTCCGGTGCCTACGACCTGGTCGTCGCCTGCGGTGTGGAGTCCATGAGCCGCGTCCCTATGTGGTCGAACGTGCCGGCGGGCAAGGACCCCTTCGGGCCCGGCGTCGCCGAGCGCTATCCGGAGGGTCTCGTCCCGCAGGGCATCAGCGCCGAACTGATCGCCGCGAAGTGGGGGCTGTCGCGCGAGCAGCTGGACGCCTTCGCGGTGAGTTCCCACCGCAAGGCGGCCGCGGCCTGGGACAACGGCCTGTTCGACGCCGAGGTGGCCCCGCTGGACGGCGTACGGCGGGACGAGTGCGTACGGCCCGCCAGCACTCCGGAGACCCTCGCCGGGCTCAAGCCCGCCTACTACGACCCCGCCTTCGGCGAGCGCTTCCCGCAGATCGAGTGGAACATCACCGCGGGCAACGCGAGCCCGATCAACGACGGCGCCTCGGCCGTGCTCATCACGTCGAGCGAGACGGCCGCCCGGCTCGGTCTGCGCCCGCTCGCGCGACTCCACAGCTTCGCGGTGACCGGCTCCGATCCGCTGCTGATGCTCACCGGCGTCGTCCCGGCCACCGAGAAGGTGCTCCGCAGGGCGCGGCTCGGCCTCGACGACATCGATCTCTTCGAGGTCAACGAGGCCTTCGCCAGCGTCGTCCTCGCCTGGCAGCAGGAGACCGGAGCGGACCTCGGCCGGGTCAACGTGCACGGCGGCGCCATCGCCCTCGGTCATCCGCTGGGCGCGAGCGGCACCCGGCTGACGACGACCCTCGTGCACGCGATGCGCGAACGCGGGGCCCGCTACGCGCTCCAGACGATGTGCGAGGCGGGCGGCCTCGCCAACGCGATGGTGCTGGAGGCCGTGTAGGCCCGTCGGAGCGGTGAGCCGCAGCACCAGGTGAACGGGTGACCGGGCCTTCGGCGGGTCAGCGGACGGCGCGCAGGTGGTGGCGCTTGCGCCAGGCCACCACCGTGCCGACCAGTGCCGGTACCGCGATGAAGCTCATGGCGACGAGGAACGCGGGCGAGGTCGGTGCCGAGGCGCGGGCGCCGGCGACGACGTACGCCGCCGTGTTCGGCACCGAGCCGAGCGCCGTCGCGAGCAGGAACGGCAGCCAGCCCATACGGGATACGGCAGCGCAGTAGTTGGCGGCCCAGAACGGCACCCCTGGGAAGAGCCGGGCCACCATCATCGAGCGGAAGCCGTGCCGGCTGAGCTGCCCGTCCGCCGCCTTGAGCCAGCGGCCCCGCAGCAGCGGGCGCAGGGCGTCCTGACCCAGGAAGCGGCCGAGACCGAAGGCAAGGCCCGCGCCGAGCACGGTCCCGCCCAGCGCGGCGCCCACTCCCAGTTGGGAGCCGAACAGGGCGCCCGCCGCGAGGTTGAGCAGCGGCCGGGGCACGAACGCGACCGTGCACAGGCCGTACGCCACCGCGAACACCAGGGCCGCCGCCGTGCCGCCGAGCTCGGGCGGCCAGCCGTCCGCGAGCAGGCGCTGCGGTTCGAAGAGGAGCACACCGGACGCGGCCGCCGCGAGCAGGACGAGCAGCAGGGACAGCCGGGACCAGGGCGAGAGCAGTACCCCGGTGCAGCGGGCGGCGAGTCTTCTCGAGGTCAGTGAGCGGTCCGGGTCGGACGGTCCGGGACGGGTGGCGCCGGTGAGCGGTCCGGTGCCGGGGAACTGCGTGGCGGAGACGGGCTCCGTGGCGGTGGCCGGGGGAGTGGCCGTGGCGGTGCCCCCAGAGCGGGTGGTGGCATCGAGCATCCGGTGACACTAACCGACCGGTGTGTGTGATCGCCGTATGGTTCGTCTCACGGAGGTCACAGATTCCCCGACATCGTGTGTGTCGGGCGGCATGCCGGACAGCGCCCCCTGCTGACGTTCCGTCCGCTCACCTCAACCGCGGCGGCTGAGCGACCGCCCGCCGGGCTCAGGAACCCGTCAGGACGACGAGCCGCTGGGTCGCCCGGGTCATCGCCACGTACCGGTCCACCGCACCTTCGATCCCCGTGCCGAAGTCCTGCGGGTCCACGAGGACGACCAGGTCGAACTCCAGCCCCTTGGACAGCTCGGGGGTCAGCGACCGGACGCGGGACCTCGCCCGGAAACCCGGGGCTCCGATCACGCACGCGATCCCGTCGGCGTGGTCGGCGAGCCAGCTCTCCAGGACCGCGTCCAGGTCCGAGACCGTCCCGTGGACGACCGGGACGCCGCTGCTGCGGATGGACGTCGGCACGTTCGCGTCCGGCAGCGCGGCACGGATGACCGGCTCGGCCTCCGCCATGACCTCCGCCGGCGTGCGGTAGTTGACGTCGAGAGAGGCGAGCGTGATCCGGTCGAGGCCGATCCGCTCCAGCCGTTCCCGCCACGACTCGGTGAAGCCGTGCCTGGCCTGGGCGCGGTCCCCGACGACGGTGAAACTCCGTGACGGGCACCGCAGGAGCAGCATCTGCCACTCCGCGTCGGTGAGTTCCTGGGCCTCGTCCACGACGACGTGCGCGAACGGTCCGGCGAGCAGGTCCGGATCGGCGGTGGGCAGCTCCGACTCGTCCACCAGGCTGACCCGGGCGTCCTCACCGCGCAGCATCCTCACGAGGCCCTCGCCGTCGTCGCCGTCGGCACCCGAGTCGGCCGCGGCCTCGATCAGGTTGTCGACCACCTGCGTCATGCGCTCGCGCTGCGCCGCCAGGACCGACTCCTGCCGGCGCCGGCGCCGGGCGGCCTCCGGATCGCCGAGCCGCTGCCGTGCCGCGTCCAGCAGCGGCAGATCGGACACCGTCCAGGCCCGGGCGTCGGCGCGCTGGAGCCGGCGTACCTCCTCGCGGCTCAGCCAGGGGGCGCACAGCCGCAGATAGGCCGGCACCGACCACAGATCCCCCACCAGGTCGGCCGCCTCCAGCAGCGGCCACGCCCGGTCGAAGGCCGCGACCAGCTCCCTGTCCTGCCGCAGCGATCTGCGGACCGCCTCGGCCGGCGCGTCCTCGTCGTGCTTCTCGACGAGGATCGTGAGCAGCTCCTCGAAGACCTGGTCGCGTGCCTCGTTGTGCGCGCTGCCCGGCTCCGCCGCCTCGAACGCCGTGGCCCAGTCGTCGGCACCGAGCAGGACCTCGGACCACGGGGTGGTGACCGTCATCCCCTTCGCCGGCGGCTCCTCGTAGAACCTGACGGCGGTCTCGATCGCCCGCACCATGTCCGCGGACGACTTGAGCCGGGCCGTCTCCGGATCGGTCTCGGCCGCCGCCCCCTCTCCCTCGGTGACGAGATCCCGCAGCGTGCAGGTCTGCACGCCCTCCTCGCCGAGGCTGGGCAGGACGTCCGAGACATACGCGAGGTAGGGCCGGTGCGGGCCGACGAACAGCACACCGCCCCGGCGCTGCCTCAGACGCGGGTCGGAGTACAGGAGGTAGGCCGAGCGGTGCAGGGCGACGACGGTCTTCCCCGTACCCGGACCGCCGTCCACCACGAGGGCTCCCCGGGAACCCGCCCGGATGATGGCGTCCTGGTCGGCCTGGATGGTGCCGAGCACGTCG
Source organism: Streptomyces sp. NPDC005496 (assembly GCF_042872045.1). Taxonomy (NCBI): domain Bacteria; kingdom Bacillati; phylum Actinomycetota; class Actinomycetes; order Kitasatosporales; family Streptomycetaceae; genus Streptomyces; species Streptomyces sp. NPDC005496. Next base: position 50,032 of record NZ_JBIAJQ010000017.1, on the reverse strand, counting down.
CGCATCCGGGCCGACCTGTTGCCGCCGAGACTGGCGATGAACGCGCTCTGGTCGTCGAGCGCGGCGTGCCCGGCGAACCCGTCCGCGGTGAACACCTCGTCCCAGTAGTCGCCGATCCGGCCGCGGGTCCAGCGGTACCTACGGCGACTGGCCAGCCCCATCGGGTTGGCGTGGGTGGCGCCGAAGAACGGCTCGGCGGCGGGTGAGCGCCAGTCCAGCAGCAGCCGTCGGCCCGTGCTGTCGGTCAGGCCGAGCCGGCCGACGTACACGGGTCCGGACCCGTCGGCGGCGACCATGTGGCCGAGGCACAGGTCCAGGCCGAAGCGGCGCAGGGTGCGCAGGCGGGCGGTCAGGCGGTGGATCTCCGCGTCCCGGTCCATCGCCTGGCGGCCCGTGCCGCCGGGTGCCCTGCGTTCGGCGGCGAGACGATCGGACAGCTCGGCGATCGTCTGGTCGAGGGTCCGCGCGAGGTCCGCGAAGTACCGCTCGTCGGCGGCGATCAGCTCCGGGTCGGCCTTGGGGGCCAGGTGGTCGGGAAGGTCGAACACGCTGGTGGTCAGCGGATTCACAGGCATCGGCTCCGGTTCGGGGTGGCACGGCGGTCGGCTTCGGCCGGTCAGTGTGCGGCATCACGGGGGCCTTGCCGCAAGGCCCCCGGTGCGCTATACGTTGAGAGTGGAAAGGAGCGGACACCCCTCCTTTCCTCTTCTTTTTGCCCGCGGCGCGTAGGCGGCCCCTCTTTGCCCCCGGCGCGCGGGCGACCTCTCTTTGTCCGTCGCGCGAGGACGGCCCCGCGTCACGGATCCCGGCGGCCGGGCGTCCCGTGCATCCGCCGCCCGCGTCGGGTCGGCAGAGAGTGTGGGGCCCTCGTCCCGCAGCCCCGGTGAGGCCCGGGGGCCCGTCACCCGTCGGCCCCCACGCGGCGCCGGCCCGCCGCACCACCGGCCCCTGACGCCCCGTCGGCACCGGGCGTGACCGGGCCGCGGAAAACCATTCGACGTGCGCACACGCGTCGGCGATGATCGCCTCATGTTCCGGCACGCCTTCCTCCTCGCGACATCCGCAGCAGCGGATGCGCCGAAGGCTGCCGTCCTCATCGTCACGGCCGCCGTCGACGGCGCCCGAAGCTGACCCTTCCCGGATCGTCCGGCGGACCCCGCAGGGGGAGGGTCGGCGAGTCCTCGGGGTCCCCGCTCCGGCCCGTGTGCGCCGGAGCTCTCACTCAGCTCAGCTGACACGAAGAGGCTTCGAGGTACAGCCATGCCCAAGACGGCTTACGTGCGGACCAAACCGCACCTGAACATCGGCACCATGGGGCACGTCGACCACGGCAAGACCACCCTGACCGCCGCCATCACCAAGGTCCTCGCCGAGCGCGGCTCCGGCACGTTCGTCCCGTTCCACCGGATCGACCGGGCGCCGGAGGAGGCCGCGCGCGGCATCACCATCAACATCGCCCACGTCGAGTACGAGACCGACACCCGGCACTACGCGCACGTGGACATGCCGGGCCACGCCGACTACGTGAAGAACATGGTCACCGGCGCGGCCCAGCTCGACGGGGCGATCCTCGTCGTGTCCGCGCTCGACGGGATCATGCCGCAGACCGCCGAACACGTGCTGCTCGCCCGGCAGGTGGGTGTCGACCACATCGTCGTCGCCCTCAACAAGGCCGACGCCGTGGACGACGGTGAGGACGCGGTGCTCGCCGACCTCGTGGAGCTGGAGGTCCGCGAGCTGCTCTCCGCGCACGGCTACGGCGGCGACGCCGTGCCCGTCGTACGGGTCTCCGGGCTCAAGGCCTCTGAGGGCGACCCCCGTTGGACCGCCGCGATCGACGCGCTGCTCGACGCCGTGGACACGTACGTGCCCATGCCGGAGCGGTATCTCGACGCGCCGTTCCTGCTCCCCGTCGAGAACGTGCTCACCATCACCGGGCGCGGCACGGTCGTGACGGGCGCGGTGGAGCGCGGCACGATCCGGGTCGGCGACCGGGTCGAGGTGCTCGGCGCGGCCGTGGACACCGTCGTCACCGGCCTGGAGACCTTCGGCAAGCCCATGGCGGAGGCGCAGGCCGGGGACAATGTGGCCCTGCTGCTGCGCGGAGTGCCCCGCGACGCGGTGCGCCGCGGGCACGTGGTCGCGGCGCCCGGCAGCGTCGTCCCCCGACGCCGCTTCTCGGCGCGGGTGTACGTGCTGCCGACGCGCGAGGGCGGCCGTACGACGCCCGTCGCGACCGGCTACCGGCCGCAGTTCTACATCCGCACCGCGGACGTGGCCGGCGACGTCGACCTGGGCGAGGCGGCCCTCGCGCGGCCCGGTGACACCGTCACGATGACGGTGGAGCTCGGACGCGAGGTCCCGCTGGAGCCCGGTCTCGGCTTCGCGATCCGCGAGGGCGGCCGGACGGTCGGCGCGGGCACGGTGACGTCGGTCGGCTGAGACCGGCGCAGGGCTCGCACGGCGCGGGTGCCCGTCCCGAAGAGGGCGGGCACCCGCGCCGGTGCGTGCCGCTGCCGTGCGCGACACTGGCCTCCCAGGGCGACGGGCGGCGCGGGAGGGCGGAAAACCGTGGCAGGCAAGGCACTTGTGCTCGGTGGCGGAGGCCACGCCGGGATCGGCTGGCTGGCGGGAATCCTGTACGGGCTCGGCGAGGCCGGCGTCGACCTGAGCGACGCCGACGTGGTGATCGGCACGTCCGCCGGATCCTCGGTCGGCGCCCAGCTCACCTCCGGCGAGCTGACGCTGGAGGGGCTCTACCGGCGCCAGCTCGTCCCGCCCGCCGCCGAGATCGCCGGACGTCTGGGTCCCGCGCTGATCCTCCGGTTCGTCTGGTCCGCGCTGACCTCGCGCACCCCCGAGGCGTACGGCCGCAGGCTCGGCCGGACGGCGCTCGCGGCGAACACCACCTCCGAGGCCGAGCGCCGCGCGGCCATCGAGAGCCGGCTCGTCTCGCCAGAGTGGCCCGACCGCGCCCTGCTGATGCCCGCCGTGGACACGGCCACCGGCGAACTGCGCGTCTTCGGCAAGGACAGCGGCGTCGCCCTCGTGGACGCCGTGGCCGCGAGCTGCGCCGTCCCCGGCGTCTGGCCGCCGGTCACCATCGGCGGCCGCCGGTACACCGACGGCGGTATCCACTCCGCTGCCAACGCCCACCTGGCCGCCGGATACGAGCGCGTGGTCGTCCTCGCGCCCCTGGCCGTCGGCGGCGGCCCCCTGGTGCCCGCCGCCGTGCAGGGCCGCAGGCTGGCGGAGGCCGGTGCGCGCGTGGCTGTCGTCACACCCGACCGGGCGGCGAAGCGGGCGTTCGGGCGCAACCCGCTGGACCCGGCAGTACGGGCAGCCGCGGCGCGAGCCGGGCTGGACCAGGCACCGGCACACGCGACGGAGCTCGCGGAAGTGTGGCGGGGCTGAGCGGGGGCGGGGGAGCGCGGGCCGTCCCCGTTGGCCGGTGGGACGGGCCTGGCCCTTCGCGGTGCGTGAACGACGGCACAATGGAGCCGTGGACGAGCCGATACCCGTGACGCGGGACGTGGATCACGGGACCGCCAAGCTGATGCCGGACATCGACCGGCGGCGGGCCTGGCTGCTCACGGTCGACGGGGCCCCGCAGTCGTACGTCGACCTGGACGCCCCGACGCACCTGGAGTTCGAGTACGCGCGGCGGCTCGGGCACGTGCTGGACACCGTCGCGGAACCGGGACGGGCACTGGACGTCGTGCACCTCGGCGGCGGCGCCCTCACCCTGCCCCGCTACCTCGCGGCGACCCGGCCCGGCTCACACCAGGACGTCGTGGAGGCGGACCGCGCCCTGCTGGCCCTCGTCACCGAGCACCTGCCGCTGCCCGAGGCGGCGGCGATCACCGTGCACGGCGCGGACGCCCGCGACTGGCTGGAGGCCGCCGCGCCCGGGTCGGCGGACGTCGTGCTCGCGGACGTCTTCGGGGGCTCGCGCGTCCCGGCACACCTGACGTCCGTGGCCTACGCCCGCGCCGCCGGACGTGCCCTGCGCTCCGACGGCGTCTACCTGGCCAACCTCGCCGACGCGGCGCCCTTCGCCTTCCTCCGCTCCCAACTGGCCACCTTCTCCACGGTGTTCGAGGAGCTGGCGCTCATCGCCGAACCGGGCGTGCTGCGCGGCCGCCGGTTCGGAAACGCCGTGCTCGTGGCGTCCCACCGCCCCCTCGACACCGCGGCCCTCGCCCGCCGTACCGCCTCCGACGCCTTCCCCGCCCGCGTCGAACACGGCTCCGCACTGCGGGACTTCATCGGCGGCGCGGCTCCCGTGCACGACGAGGACGCGGTGCCCTCACCCGAGCCGCCCGACGGAGCCTTCGGCATCGGCTGACCCCAGGACGACGTCCGACACCGGCGTGGCCCGCGCCACCGCCTTCGTCCGGCGCGTCAGGTTCCGTACGTCGGGCACGCACAGGACCGCCGCCGTGACCACGACGACCAGCACCGCGCAGCCCCACAGGGAGGCGCCGCGGCCGAAGGCCTGTTCCGCCGGGCCGGCGAGGGCCGTAGCCAGCGGGACCATCGCGATCGAGCCGAACCAGTCGTACGCCGACACCCTGGAGAGCTTGTCCTCGGGGATCTCCTGGTGGAGTGCGGTCATCCACGAGACACCGAACACCTCGATCGCCAGGCCGCTGACGAACATCACGGCGCACAGCGCGCCCAGCGGCACGGGGACGGCCAGCGCGGCGGACGGAGCGGCCAGCGGGAAGACGCACAGCGTGCCCGCGAGCAGCAGCCGGCGCGGTTGCCAGCGCGTCATCAAGAGCGCCCCGCCGACGGTGCCGGCGCCGAACGCACCGAGGGCCAGGCCCCACGGTCCGGCGCCGCCGAGACTGTCACGCGCGACCAGCGGACCGAAGACCGACTCGGCGGCGCCGACCACCGCGACCACGACGGAGAACTGCGCGACGATCGCCCACAGCCACGGCCGCCCGGTGAACTCCCGCCATCCGTCGCGCAGATCGGCGAGCATTCCGCCGCCGGGCACGCGGGACGGTATGTGACTCACGTCGAGGAACGCGCGCAGGGATCCGGCGACCGCGAAGGCCAGCGCGTCAGCGGCCAGCACCCAGCCGGGTCCGGTCACGGCGACCATCGCCCCGCCGAGGGCCGCGCCGCCCAGTCCCGCTCCCTGCATCGCCATCCGGAACAGGGCGAAGGCGCGGCTCGCCTGCTCCCCGGTGACGGAGGACATCAGCATGCCCTCGGCCGCCGGGCTGAAGAACGCCTGCCCCATGCCCCCGAGCGCGGTGAGCAGCATCATCTGCCACAGCCTCGGCTCCCCGGCGAGGACGAGGACCGCGAAGGCCGCCTGGGAGAGGCAGTTGAGCGCGTTGGCCGCGACCATCACCCGGTGGCGCGGCAGCCGGTCCGCGACCGCGCCGCCGATCAGCAGGAACAGGACCAGCGGGAGGGTGCGCGCCGCCGCGACCAGGCCGACGTCCGCGCCGTCACCGCCCGCGTCGAGGACCGCGAAGGCCGCCGCGATCAGGGCGCCGTGGCTGCCCAGGTTGGTGACGACCGCGGCGGCGGTCAGCAGGGAGTAGTTCCGGCCGGCCCAGGAGGGGCGGTGGCGGGGAGCGTCGACGGCACTGTTCACCCGCCGACTTTCCCCCGCCGCGTCCCGTCCCATCAAGTCGATTGCCCGTCAGGTGCCGGGCCCACCGGACCGTCCGGTGCCGGACGGCGGCTCAGGACTCGGGGTCGCCGTGCAGCCGCACCGTGGAGGCGATCTTCTTCACGATCGCGTCCGGCACCTCGTCCTTGACGCCCTTGGCCCCGTAGAAGGTGAAGGAGGCGAAGTCACCCGAGGAGTTCTTGAAGGCGAACGTGGTCGCCTTGCCCTCGGTGTCGCACTTGTCGTCCTTCTTGACCCCGCGTGTGTAGCTCGTCGCGATGCTGCCCTTGAGGCCCGACGCCGAGGTGAAGTCCTCGGCCTTGCCGATCACGATCTTCTTCTCGTCGGCCTTGGTCTGGTCCGTGTAACCGGCCCAGGCCCAGGTCGCGGAGTCACTGCGGGCGGCCTGGGCCGCACTCTTCGCGCCGCTCTGGCCCTTGGTGCCGGCCGCCGCGAGCTCGGTGTCGTCCTTCGTGCCGTCCTTGTCGTCGTCGGTCGTGCACCACTTCTCCTTGAGGAAGGCAGGTGCCGACATGCCGACGACCGCGGAGCCGTCCTCCTTCTGGGCGTCCTCGAAGCCGATGAAGGTGCCGGGGGTGCGCACCTCCCACTCCGCCGGGACGTCGAACGCCGTACCCCACTTGGGGTTGATGACGACCTTCCAGCCGGCGATGGTCGGCTTCTCGTCGTCGGTGCCGCGCGGGTTCTCACCCGTGGGGGACTCGCTCGGCTTCTCGGAGGCGGTGGCGGACGGCTTGGTGTTCTTGCCGTCGGCCTTGTCGTCCTTGTCGCCGCCGAGGACCAGCACACCGGTGACAGCGGCGGTGACGACCACGGCCGAGGCGGCCACGATCGCGACGACCTTCGTGCTCTTCCCGCCACCGGGCGACGGCTCGGGCGCGCCCGCGGGGGTGGGAGCGCCCCACTGCCCCGAACCCGGCTGCTGCTGGTACGGGTTGGGCTGCTGGTACCCCGGCTGTTGGTATCCCTGCTGCTGGTACGGATTCGGCTGCTGGTAACCCGACTGCTGGTACGGGTTCTGGTTCTGGTCCTGCGGGTTCTGCTCGCCCCCGGGCGGCTGCTGTCCTGGCCACATGGGCAGTAACCCTAGTGCCGCCCGTGACACGTTTGGGTCACTGCCTCTCGTCAGACCTGTACCGGGCGCCGGCATCCGCGCCCGGGGCGGGGGACCGGTTCCGCCCTTTCCCGGGCTTTCCGCCGTATACCCGCACCGAGGGGACGCGGGGATCGCCCACGGGTCCTGGCCAACGGTGGCTACTCGTGGGTAACATCAGCGCATGAGCGCAGACCAGATGTCGATCGGCGAGATGCTCGCCGCCACCGTGCCGATGGCCAGGACCCTCAACCTGGAGTTCCTGGAGACCACGCCGGAGAAGGCAGTGGTAGCCCTGCCGGACCAGGGCGAGTACCACAACCACGTCGGTGGCCCGCACGCCGGAGCGATGTTCACGCTCGGTGAGTCCGCGAGCGGCGCGATCGTCCTGGCGGCGTTCGGGGAGCAGCTGTCGCGCGCCGTGCCGCTCGCCGTCAGCGCCGCGATCGCGTACAAGAAGCTCGCCATGGGCCCCGTCACCGCCACCGCGACGCTGGGCCGTCCGGCCGCCGAGGTCATCGCCGAACTCGACGCGGGTCAGCGGCCCGAGTTCCCGGTCGCCATCGCCATCCAGCGCGCGGACGGTGCCGTCACCGGCGAGATGACGGTTGTCTGGACCCTCCGCCCGAACGGCTGATCCTCCACGCCCCGGGCAGCCGGCCCACTCCGGCCGCCCGGGACGGCCGCCCGCAAGGACGACCGCGCCGCGTGCGCCGGACGGGGTCGCTGCCGCGCCTGTGACGCCCTGGGGGGGGCATCCCGGCGCGTGCGAATCTCGGCTGTCGGCTGTCGGCTGTCGGCTGTCGGCTGTCGGCTGTCGGGTGTCGGGTGTCGGGTGTCGGGTGTCGGGTGTCGGCTCCGCGACGAAGGCCCGGTCGTACGCCTCCGCCGCCGACTCCGCGGCTCTGCTGTCCCGGGTGCTCATGACCCCGGCGCGCACGTCCCCGGCCGGCGAACCCCGGTGCGGACCTTCCGTTCGGCGTGCGCAAGGCGCGCGCCCCCGGTGCTGACGAACCCCTGGTGACGAACCCCGGTGCGGACTGTCCGCCGACGTGCGGATGGCGCACGTCCCCGGGTGCTGACGAACCCCGGTGCTGACGTAGGCCCGGCCTGCGGCTGACCTGGCCGTCCCGCCGGCCCGTCACCCCCTGATTCCGCGCCCTGCCGGGGCACCTGCCCGCTGCCCTTCGCTGCTGCGCCGGCACGAGTCACCGGCGGTCACAGTTTTCGCGCCGCTCCCGTGGTGTCTGACGGGCTGTCAAGTGGGCGTCGGCGCATAGTGCGTGCAAGGGCCGGACACGGCTGCCGTCGGCACGTGTGCACGCGGTCCACGACGACGTGTCCGCGCACAGAAGGAGTGACGGCCCATGTCCCCCACCCTTTCCCGGCGTTCCGCCCTGCGGCTGCTGGGCAGCGCCGTCGCGGTCGCCGCGGCGGCCACCGGAACCGGCACCGCGGCCGGAGCGCACGCGGCCACCCGAAGGGGCGACGCGCCCGCGAACCGGCGTGTCGAAGGCCTGATCGCCCGGCTCACCCTCGACGAGAAGATCTCCCTCCTGCACGGCGCCACCGACCCCGACCCGCTCGGGCAGGCCGGCTACGTCCCCGGGGTCCCCCGCCTAGGCATCCCCCCGCTCCGGCTGGCCGACGGCCCCGCCGGAGTCCGCGTCACCCGCCACGCCACCGCGCTGCCCGCCCCCGTCCTGCTCGCCGCCGCCTTCGACCCGGACCTCGCCCGGCGCTACGGCCAGGTCATCGGACGCGAGGGCCGGGCGCTCGGCCAGGACGTGCTGCTGTCGCCGATGGTGAACCTCGTCCGGACCCCGTACGGGGGCCGCAACTTCGAGACGTTCGGCGAGGACCCGCTGGCGGCGGCGGACCTGGTCGCCGCCGAGATCCGCGGCATCCAGGACGAGGGACTCGTCGCGACCGTCAAGCACTTCGCGCTGAACAACCAGGAGAAGGACCGCATGTCCGTCGACGTGCGGATCGACGAGCAGACCCTGCACGAGGTCGAACTGCGCGCCTTCGAGGCGGCCGTAGACGCCGGCGTCGGTGCCGTCATGGGTGCCTACAACAAGGTCAACGGCACCTTCGCCTGCGAGAGCGGGCCGCTGCTCACCGACGTCCTGCGCGAACGGTGGGGCTTCGAGGGCTGGGTGATGACCGACTGGTCCGCCGCCCACAGCACCGTCGCCTCGATCACCGCCGGCCTCGACATGGAGATGCCGGACGGCACGTACTTCGGCGCGCCGCTGAAGAAGGCCGTACGGGACGGCGGCGTGTCCGAGCGGTACGTCGACCGGGCCGTACGCCGCGTCCTCACCGTGATGGACCGCTTCGGGCTCCTCGACGGCAGCGCCCCGCCCCGCCCGGAGCGGGACCCGGCAGCGGGCGCGGCCGTCGCCCTGGAGGTCGCCAAGGCCGGGGCCACCCTGCTGCGCAACGAGGACCGCGCGCTGCCCCTGGCCGGCGCCGCCGCCCGGAGCATCGCCGTCGTCGGCCCCACCGGCGCGTTCCCGTTCGTCAGCGGCGGAGGCAGCGCGCACGTCGTCCCCGACCGCGCCGAAAGCCCCCTGGACGCCATCCGCGCCCGCGCGGGCCGCGGCGCCCACGTGTCGTACGCGCTCGGCGAGGACCTCTACGGCAAGCCGCTGCCGGACGGCGCTCTCAGCGTCGCCGTCGACCCGGAGGGTCAGGAGGTCCCGGCCGGGCGGACGTGGACCTACGAGGGGACGCTGACCGTCGCGGACGCCGACGAGTGGACGCTCGTCGTCCACTACTCCGGTGAGCGGCCCCAGGTCCGCCTCGACGGCGAGGACCTCTACCCCGTGCGGGCCGGATACGCCGAGTACTTCCAGGGCGGCCTCGTCACCGCCGCGCCCGACGGGCTGTCCGTGCGCCGCAGGACGCTGCGGCTCGGCGCGGGCGCGCACAAGGTGGAGATCACCGCGAAGGGCGGCGCGCGGGGCCAGGTGTTCCGGCTGCGGCGCGTCACCGGCGCGACCCGGGCGCAGGACGTCGCCGAGGCGGTACGGACCGCCCGTGCCGCGCGGAGCGTCGTCCTCTTCGCCTACGAGGACGCGACCGAGGGCCAGGACCGCACCACGCTCGCCCTGCCCGGTCACCAGGCGGAGCTAATCGAGGCGGTGACCGCGGCGAACCCCCGCACCACGGTCGTCCTCAACACCTCGTCGTCGACGGCGATGCCCTGGCTGCCTCGGACGGCCGCCGTGCTCCAGATGTACTACCCCGGTCAGGAGGGTGCCGCCGCCACGGCCGCCGTCCTGTTCGGCGACTGCGACCCGGGCGGGCGGCTCACCCAGACCTTCCCGGCCGACGACGCCCACCACCCGGTCGCCGGCGACCCGCTCCGCTACCCGGGCGGCGACGGCGTCGAGGAGTACTCGGAGGGCGTCCACGCCGGCCACCGGTGGTACGACGCGCAGGGCGTGCGCCCGCTCTTCCCCTTCGGGCACGGACTGTCGTACACCTCCTTCGCCTACGAGGACCTGCGGGTACGGGAGAGCCGGCGCGGCCTGGAGGTGACGTTCACGGTGCGCAACACCGGGCGGCGCGACGGCGTCGAGGTGGCGCAGGTCTACGTCGGACGCTCGCCCGACCTGCGGCTCGACCAGGCCGTCCGGATCCTCGGCGGCTACCGGCGCCTCACCCTGCGCGCGGGGGAGCGGCACCGGGTCGGCGTGACGGTGACACGGCGCACCCTCTCCTCGTGGGACGCGAAGCGCCACGGCTGGGTCCTCGGCACCGGCCGCCGCACGGTATGGGCGGGTTCGTCCTCGCGCGCCCTGCGGCTGCGTACGACCGCGGAGGTGACGAGCTGATACCTCGCGCGGTCCTCACCACGCCCACGGCAACCGCTGTGCACGGGCGGCGAGTTGTGGCCCCCGTACCAGCCGCCCAGCCACACGGGGACCATCCGCGGGCGGTGGCACCCTGAACGGCTCCGGGCGGCGGGAACACCGGGGCGCCCTCCGGGACTCCGCCTCCGGGGGCCGAGCGGGTAGGCTGCCCGGCGGGCGCCCAGGGGGAGGGTGCGCGCCGGGCGACCCCGCACAGCGGTGGGCCCGGGCCTTGCACAGCGATACGGGAGGAACCGGCGTTGCACGTCCAGGAATGGCTCGAGACGGTGCCCGCGGTCAGCATCTACGCGCTCGTGGGACTGGTCATCGGACTGGAGAGCCTGGGTATCCCGCTGCCCGGCGAGATCATCCTGGTCTCCGCGGCGCTGCTCTCCTCCCAGCACGCCGGCATCAACCCGGTCGTCCTCGGCGTCTGCGCCAGCGTGGGCGCGATCGTCGGTGACTCCATCGGCTACGCGATCGGCCGCAAGGGCGGACGCCCGCTGCTCGCCTGGCTGGGCAGGAAGTTTCCCAAGCACTTCAGCGAGGGGCACATCGCCACCGCCGAGCGGTCCTTCGAGAAGTGGGGGATGTGGGCGGTCTTCTTCGGCCGCTTCGTCGCCCTGCTCCGCATTTTCGCGGGCCCGCTCGCGGGCGTGCTGCGGATGCCGTACTGGAAGTTCCTCATCGCCAACGTGCTCGGCGGGATCCTCTGGGCGGGCGGCACGACCGCGGTCATCTACTACGTCGGCGTCGTCGCCGAGTCCTGGCTCAAGCGCTTCTCCTGGCTGGGGCTCGTGGTGGCGCTGCTCATCGGGGCCACCTCGCTGCTGATCGTCCGGCGCAAGACGAAGCAGGCGGCCGCCCACGCCGAGGCGGACAAGGCGCCGGCGGCCGGGGCCGCCGCCATCGAGCCGGAGCCCGTCCCGGCCCCCGCCGCCGACTGACCGGACGGTCCGAGCTCACCTCTCCTCGTGCGCGGCCCGGTGCGTCCTGGCCAGCTCCACGTAGAAGGCGCCGTTCAGCGCGATGCCCTCGCGCTCCTCGGCCGTCAGCTCCCGCTTGACCTTGGCGGGCACGCCCGCGACGAGCGACCCCGGCGGCACCCGCATCCCCTGCGGCACCAGCGCCTGCGCCGCCACCAGCGAACCGGCCCCGATCACGGCCCCGTTCAGCACCGTGGCGCCCATCCCGATCAGGCAGTCGTCCTCGACGGTGGCTCCGTGCACCACGGCGTTGTGCCCGACCGACACGCGCTCGCCGATGGTCACGGGGAAGCCCGGGTCGACGTGGAGCGTGCAGTTGTCCTGGATGTTGCTGTCGGCACCGACGACGATCGGGCCGCCGTCGCCGCGCAGCACGGCGCCGTACCAGAGGCTCGCGCCCGCGCTCAGCGTCACCTCGCCGAGCACCACGGACGTGGGGGCCGTGAACGCCCCCGGGTCGACCTGGGGTTCCTTGCCGCCCACGCCCGCGATCAGCGCCTGGTGCGTCATCGCACTCTCCTTGTTCCTCGATGGGTTCCTCGATGGGCCCTCGTCAACGGCACCGTAGGCGATGGACGCGGGGCCGGGGCGGCCGGGTGGGGCGAAGATCACAGGTGAACGGCCGGGTGCCCGCACGGCACGCTGAGTACGGTGAGCGGGTGCCCACGAGCAAGAACACGTTCTCATCATGGCGGCGCCGCCTCGCGCAGCGCGCCGTCCACGCGGGCTGGGCCTGGGTGCAGCGCACCGGGGCGGTCACGGCGGCGCAGCCGGGGCGGTTCCGGTTCGGCGCGATGGGAACCGGCACGCGTCTCGCCTTCCCGCTGGGCACCGTCTTCGGCGAGCCCTGGATCCATGTCGGCGCGCACTGCATCATCGCCGAGCAGGTCACGCTGACCGCCGGTCTGATGCCCGACCTCGACCTCGGTCCCGACCCGATCCTGCGCATCGGGGACGGCGTCGTCCTCGGCCGGGGCAGCCACGTCATCGCGGACACGACGGTCACCATCGGCAGCGACTGCTATTTCGGGCCGTACGTGTACGTGACCTCCACGAACCACTCGTACGACGATCCGCACGAGCCCATCGGGAAGCAGTGGCCGCGGATGGACCCGGTGTCCATCGGGCCCGGGTGCTGGATAGGGACGGGGGCCGTGATCCTGCCGGGGGCGCGGATCGGCCGCAACGTGGTGGTCGCCGCGGGGGCGGTGGTGCGCGGGACGGTTCCCGACCACGCGGTCGTGGCCGGGGCCCCGGCGAGGGTCGTACGACGCTGGGACGCGCGGCTCGGCTGGCAGCCGCCGCTGCGCACGCCGGCGCCGGTGCCGATCCCGGACGGGGTGACGCCGCAGCAGCTGCTCGCGCTCTCGGACCTCGACGCGGAGCAGATCAGCCGCCTGACGGACCTGGACGCGGAGACGATGGCCCGCCTCACGGAGCCGGGCGCGGAGACCGAGGACGTGCGGGCGGAGTCCTGACGCCCGGCGTTCCCGTTGTCCCGCTTTCCGCGCGTGAACGTACCCGGTCGCCGGTCGCCCTTGCCGGGGGCGTCCTGTGCGCCCGTGCGCCGGTCAGCCGGTGGCCAGCAGGACCGTGCCGATCAGGGCTAGGCCCGCGCCGGCCGCCTGGATCCCGCGGAGACGTTCGCTGAGGATGCCGCGGGCCGCGAGGGCCGTGACCACGGGGTAGAGCGAGGCGAGCACCGCGGCCACGGTGACCGGACCGAGCTGGGCCGCGGTCGCGTACGTGCCGTTGGCCGCGACGTCGGCGAGCCCGACGAAGGCCAGGGCGGGCAGCGCACCGCGGACGACGGCCGCCCCGCCGTCCTCGGGGAGCGCCCTGGCGCCCCGCCGGACGGAGACCCAGAGGGCCGCGCCGCCCGCCGCCACGTTGGTGACGCGCTGCACGAACAGGGCGAGGAAGAGGCCGGTGAGAGTCGAGGACGCCTCGGCGATCAGCGACATCACCCCGCCGAAACCGAACGCGGCGAGCAGGGTCAGCAGCACCGCCTGGCGCTGTACGGCGGCGCCCCTGAACTGCGGGCCGCCGGCCAGCACGACCCCGGCGACGGCGACCGCGATGCCCGCGAACTGAAGGATGCCCGGGCGCTCGCCCAGCACCAGGCCCACCCCGACCGGCACGGCGACGCCCAGGGAGCCCAGCGGTGAGACGACGCCCATCGGACCGAGCGCCAGGGCCTTGTAGAACGCGAGCATCGCGACCGGCCCGACCAGTCCGGCGGCCACCGCGAACCACAGCTGCGGCCCCGCCTCCCGCCACCCGCCCGTCGCCACCACGATCGCGCCGAGGACTCCCGCCGCGATGGTCTGCGAGACCACGACGACGGTCAGCGCGGGCAGGCGCCGGGTCAGCAGTCCGCCACCGAAGTCGGCCAGGCCCCACAGGAGACTGGTGGCCAGGGCGAAGAGTGCTGTCATGGGTCGCCTCGCAGTACAGTGCAGTGAACAATCCGGTGCACCACACCGTAGTGCAGCACAATGAACTCTGTCATCCAGAATATTGGACGGAATGTGTCGGACCTCGACCTGCTGAACCAGTCCCTGGCGCGCAACGTCAAGCGCTGGCGCACCGAGCGGGGCTTCACTCTGGAGGCGCTCGCCGCCCGGGCCGGGGTCAGCCGCGGCATGCTCATCCAGATCGAGCAGGCCAGGACCAACCCGAGCATCGGCACGGTCGTCAAGATCGGTGACGCCCTGGGGGTCAGCATCACGACCCTGCTCGACTACGAGCAGGGGCCCAAGGTCCGTATCGTCCCGGCCGAGCAGGCGGTGCGGCTGTGGCACACCGACGCGGGCAGCTTCAACCGGCTGCTCGCGGGCACCGAGGCCCCCGGCCCGCTGGAGATGTGGGACTGGCGGCTGATGCCGGGCGAGGGCAGTGACTCCGACCCGCATCCCGGCGGCACGGTCGAGCTGATCCACGTCACCGCGGGGGAGCTGACGCTCACGCTCGACGGGGTCGCCCATCGCGTCCCCACCGGCGCCAGCGTCTCCTTCGAGGCCAACGTCCCCCACACGTACGGCAACCAGGGTGACGAGCCACTCGAGATGATCATGGCCGTGTCGGTGCCGCCCGTGCACTGAGACCCCCGGCCGGCTCCGCCCGCCCGGCTGTTAGCGTGCCGGCATGCGCGCACCCATCGGAGACTTCGACACCGCCACGCCCGTACCGGACTGCCTCGACGTGCTCACGGCCCCGGTCGCCGACGCCGTACGCCGCTGGAGCGGCAGTGTGCCCGCCGACCAGATCCTGTACGTCGACACCGAGCCGGAGTGGGCGGACACCGCCGTCTTCGTCGAGCACTACGGCAAGGACCTGCTCGACCGGTCCGCCAACTGCGTGGTCGTCGCGGGCAGGCGCGGCGGCGAGACCACACTGGCCGCCTGCGTCGCACTCTCCGCCACCCGCGTCGACGTCAACGGCGCGGTGCGGCGCCAACTCGGCGCACGCAAGGCCTCGTTCGCCCCGATGGACACCGCGACCGGGGAGACGGGGATGGAGTACGGCGGCATCACGCCCCTCGGGCTGCCGGACGACTGGCCGGTGCTGGTGGACTCGGCGGTCGTCGACCTGCCGTACGTCCTGGTCGGAAGCGGGCGGCGGCGCGGGAAGCTGCTGGTGCCGGGGAAGGCGTTCGCCGAACTGCCCAACGCCGTGGTGCTGGAGGGGCTGGGCGTCGCCTGATTCCCGCGCCGGAAGCGGGGGTTGCCCGCGCCGGGCCTCGAACGCACGCCAGGGGTACGGCACTTGTGCCGTACCCCTGTGTCGTTCCGGTGCCGGGCGTCCGGCGGGCCGCGCTTGTCAGGCGGCGGCGGGGGCGGCCTGCGAGGTCAGCTGCCGGAGGACCTCGGTCAGGCCCGTCACGACCTCGTCGTCGTCCGCCGGGTGCGTCTCGGCGAAGCGGGTCACGGAGCCGGGGATGGACAGCTTGACGTCCTCCAGCACGGTGCCGCCGGCGATGCCCGCGGCCTTGCGGGCCTCGTCCTGCGCCCAGACGCCGCCGAACTGGCCGAACGCGGTGCCGACCACGGCGACCGGCTTGCCGCCGAGCGCACCGGCGCCGTACGGGCGGGACAGCCAGTCGATCGCGTTCTTCAGCACGGCCGGCATGGTGCCGTTGTACTCGGGGGAGAAGAGCAGGAAGCCGTCGGCCTGGCCGGCGGCGGCGCGCAGCCGGGCGGCGGCGGCCGGCACGTCGCCCTCGACGTCGATGTCCTCGTTGTAGAAGGGCACCTCGGCCAGCCCCTCGAACAGCTCGATCTCGACGCCCTCGGGGGCGTGCTTGACGGCGGCCTCGGCGAGCTGGCGGTTGTGCGAACCGGCGCGAAGGCTGCCGACGAGCGCCAGGATGCGGACGGACATGGCGAAACTCCTCAGAGAGCGGGTCAAGGCGGCGTGCGGCGGGGAGGGCCCGCACCGGCCCCACGCTCCGCGACTAAGCGGACCGGGGTCCGGTACGATTTCTATCACTGAAACGGACCAGGGTCCACTTTCCCTGGTGAGCGCTACGCTGGTGCCATGACCTCGCTCCCGCCGCCCCCGCCCCCGACCGCGAACGATGCCCAGGCCGGGCTGCTGGAGCTCACCCTGACCGCCGTCGACGAGCCGCCCCAGCTGCGGGCCGACGCCGCCCGCAACCGCTCGCGGCTGCTGGAGGTCGCGGCCCGGCTGGCGTCCGAACGCGGCGCCGCCAATCTGACGATGGAGGCCGTCGCGCTGGCCGCGCAGGTCGGCAAGGGCACCGTCTTCCGGCGGTTCGGCGACCGCACCGGACTGCTCATGGCGCTCCTGGACCACTACGAGCGGCAGGTCCAGGCCGCCTTCCTCACCGGCCCGCCGCCGCTGGGCCCGGACGCCCCCGCCCTGGAGCGCCTGCGGTCGTTCGGGGCGGCCGTCATCCGCCACGAGCAGGCCCACCGCGACCTCTATCTGGCCGCCCACGCGGAAGCGGGACGCCGCCACACCTCGCCCGCGTACGGCCTGCGGCTGACCCACGTCTCCCTGCTCCTGCGGCAGGCGCGGGTGGGCGGCGACGTCGAACTCGTCGCGCACACCCTGCTCGCCTATCTCGACCCGACCCTCGTCCACCACCTGCTCACCCGGCGGGGCGTCTCGCTGGAGCGCGTCGAGGCGGGCTGGTACGACCTGGTGGACCGCTACACGGCGCGGGGGTGAGACGGCGGCCGTACTCCGGCCGTGCGTAAGGGAGTTGATGATGGACCCATGACGACTCCCAGCAGAAGAGGCGACCTGTTCACCGGCGCCGGCCCCGACCCGCGGCACACCGGCCCGGCGACCGGGGACGAACGGCGCCTGCTCATCGGCTTCCTCGCCGCACAGCGCACGACGCTGGAACTCAAGTGCGCCGGACTGGGCGACGAGTTGTGCCGGCGTTCCGTGCCGCCCTCGACGCTGTCGCTGCTCGGACTCGTGCGCCATCTCGCCGACGTCGAGCGCCGCTGGTTCCGGTCCGTGCTCGCCGGGCAGGACGCTCCGGCCCGCTTCTCCTCGCGGGCCGATCCCGACGGCGACTTCGGCGGAGCGGTGCCCGGTCCGGCCGTGGCGGCGGAGGCATGGGAGGCGTGGCGCGCCGAAGTGGCGTTCGCCGAGGACTTCGTGACGGACGCGCCCCACCTCGACATCGAGGGCGTCGACTCCTGGCGCGGCACGGTGTCCCTGCGCTGGGTCCTCGTCCACATGATCGAGGAGTACGCCCGTCACAACGGCCACGCCGACCTGCTCCGCGAGCGGATCGACGGGGCGATCGGGCTCTGAGCGGCGCGGGAGGGAGACGGCTTCCACCGGCGGCGGCAAGCGGAGTCGGCGTAACGGGCACCGGTCGGAGTCCCGGCGTTCGCGAGGTCGGGCGTCACCGGCGCTGGGACGAGGAGCGGGCGGCGCTCGGGGTCTCACGGCTCCCGCCTGCCCGTGGCGAGCGCCGCCGTCCGCCCCGGACACCGGGTCCGCTAGCCCAGGGTGCCGATCTCGATCGCCGGGCAGCGGTCCATGACCATGTCCCGGCCGGCCGCGCGGGTGCGCTCGTAGGCCGCCTCGTCGACGACACCGAGCTGGAACCAGACGGCGTCGGCGCCGATCGCCACCGCCTCGTCGGCGACGGGTCCCGCGAGGTCGCTGTTGACGAACACGTCCACCACGTCGACCTTGAAGGGGATGTCCGACAGGGAGGCGTAACCCTGCTCGCCGTGGACCGTCTCGGCCTTGGGGTGGACGGGGACGATCCGCTTGCCGTAGCGCTGGAGCACCGCCGCGACGCCGTACGCCGCCCGCTGCCGGTTCGGCGACAGGCCCACGATCGCCCACGTGTCGCCGAGCTCCGTGAGGATCTTGCGGATCGTTGCCGGGTCGCCGTACACGGTCGGCCTCCTAGAGTCCCAGAGAAGAACGTTCAGCCGGGAAACGGTCCGGGGCACCCGATGATTCCCCGGCCGAGCCGCACCCCGCGCGCGGCCTGTCCAAAATGGCGCCCACCGCCCTGCGCGCGGGCCGTCCCCCGCCTACGCTCACCCCGTGCTGCGAATCACCGATGCCCGAACGGGCGAGCCCACGGACGCCGTCGCCGCCCCCCGGGGCCTGACCCGCGTCGAGGCGCACGTGTCGCGGGACGACACCTCGGCCCTGCGCGTCCTGCTGGTGGCCGACGTGCTGGCCCGGGCCCTGGAGATCGGGAAAACCCCCGTCGTCACGGTCGCCGATCCACCTCCCGGACTCCGCGCCCTCGCCCTCGAACTCGGCATCAGGCCGCCCGAGGGCCGCACCGCGCCCGGCGGCCAGACCGTGCACGTCGTCGGGACGGACACGGCCGACGAGGACCCGGTCCCCGCGGACGGCATCCGCGTCGAGGTCGCCCCGGCGAACGGCACCGCCGAACCCGGGGTGCTGCGGCTCGCCCTCCTCGCCCGGCCCCGCCGGGAGCGCGCCGACCTCGACGACGAGACGGTGGCCCGGGCCGGGGAGCAGCTGGCCCGGTGGCGCAAGGCCGTCGCGAACTGGGCCACCCGGCCCTCCAAGCCCGTTCCCGAGCACGTGAAGCAGCAGCTGCGCGCCGCCTGGGAGGACGACCTTGACGTGCCCGCCGTGCTGCGGGTGCTGCACGGCGTGGAGAACGCCGAGGACATCCCGGACGGCGCCCGCTTCGAGACGTACGCCTACGCGGACCGGCTCCTCGGACTCGAACTCACCCGGGACATCGGGACCTCGGGATGATCGCGCGCACGGGCGCGGGACCGTTGCGCAGACTCGTCGTGCTGCGGCACGCCAAGTCCGCCTGGCCCGACGGCGTACCCGACCACGAACGGCCGCTCGCCCCGCGCGGCCGCCGCGACGCCCCGGCCGCGGGACGCTCGCTCGCCGCGGCGGACTGCCTCCCCGACCTCGTGCTCTGCTCCACCGCCGTACGCGCCCGCCAGACCTGGGACCTCGTCGCGGCGCAGTGGGGCACACCCCCGCCCGTGCGGCTCGACCCGCGGCTGTACGGGGCCGGCGCCGCGCACCTGCTGGAGGCCGTGCGCGAGGTCGCGGACCCGGTGCGGACACTGCTGCTCGTCGGGCACAACCCCGGGCTCGCGGAGCTGGTGCTCGCCCTCGCCGGGGACGGACTCGACGACACGCTGGAGCACGTACGGACCAAGTTCCCGACCTCGGCCGTGGCGATCCTCGCCTGGCACGGCAACGCCTGGCGGGACCTCGCGCCCGGCGCCGCACTCCTGACGGACGTGACGGTCCCGCGCGGCAGGCGACCGGACGACACGCCCTGACCGCCGCCCGGCGCCGGCGGTCCCGGACGCGGTGATCCGCCGACAGGGGCACCGCATACGCTGGCGGAATGCAGGACGAGTACCGCACAGTGGCCCGCGCGGGCGTGCACGAGACCGAGATCAACCGCTCGCGCTTCCTCTGCGCGCTCGCTCCCGCCGCCACCGAGCAGGAGGCCCAGGACTTCGTCGCCGGCGTCCGCAGACAGCACGCGGACGCCACGCACAACTGCTACGCCTACGTCATCGGAGCCGACGCCGCCGTGCAGAAGGCGAGCGACGACGGCGAACCGGGCGGGACCGCGGGCGTCCCCATGCTCCAGATGCTGCTGCGCCGCGACATGCGGTACGTCGTCGCGGTCGTGACCCGCTACTACGGAGGCGTCAAACTCGGCGCCGGCGGACTCATCAGGGCCTACGGAGGCGCTGTCGGCGAGGCGCTGGACGCGGTCGGCACGCTCACCCGCAGACGGTTCCGGCTGGCGACCGTGACCGTGGACCACCAGCGCGCGGGCAAGCTGGAGAACGAGCTGCGGTCCACCGGACGCGCCGTGCGCGAGGTGAGCTACGGCGAGGCGGTCACCATCGGGATCGGGCTGCCGGACGCCGACGTGGACGCGTTCCGGTCCTGGCTGGCCGACGTCACAGCGGGGACAGCTGGGTTCGAACTGGGCGGAGAGGCATATGGGGACGCATAACGGGCCGATACGGGAGTAGCCGTCCGTGATGTCCGACCCGCCCGTTAGTCTCGGGGATCATGAGGCTCCTGCACACTTCCGACTGGCATCTCGGCCGGGCGTTCCACCGGGTGAACATGCTCGGTGCCCAGGCCGAGTTCATCGGTCACCTCGTCACGACCGTGCGCGAGCGCGGCGTCGACGCGGTGGTCGTGTCGGGTGACGTGTACGACCGCGCGGTGCCTCCGCTGGCCGCGGTGGAGCTCTTCGACGACGCACTGCACCGGCTCGCGGACCTGGGCGTGCCGACGGTGATGATCTCCGGGAACCACGACTCGGCGCGCCGGCTCGGCGTCGGCGCGGGGCTCATCGGGCGGGCGGGCATCCACCTGCGGACCGACGCCTCGGCGTGCGGGACCCCCGTAGTCCTCCCCGACCCGCACGGCGACGTGGCCTTCTACGGCCTGCCGTATCTGGAGCCCGCCCTGGTGAAGGACCAGTTCGGCGTCGACAGGGCGGGACACGAGGCGGTGCTCGCCGCCGCCATGGACCGGGTCCGCGCCGACCTGGCCGCGCGTCCCCCGGGCACGCGTTCCGTGGTCCTCGCGCACGCCTTCGTCACCGGCGGCCAGGTCAGCGACAGCGAGCGGGACATCACCGTCGGCGGGGTCGCCGCCGTGCCCGCCGGCGTCTTCGACGGCGTTGACTACGTGGCGCTCGGTCACCTGCACGGCAGTCAGACGATCACCGAGCGCGTCCGCTACTCGGGCTCCCCGCTGCCGTACTCCTTCTCGGAGGCCGACCACCGCAAGAGCATGTGGCTGGTGGAGCTGGGCCGCGACGGCGCCCTCGGCGCGGAGCGCGTCGACTGCCCGGTGCCGCGAGCCCTCGCCCGGATCCGCGGCCGACTTGGAGACCTGCTGGCCGACCCCGCCCTGATCCGCCACGAGGACGCGTGGGTCGAGGCGACCCTCACCGACCCCGTGCGCCCCGCCGAACCCATGGCCCGGCTGACCGAGCGGTTCCCGCACACCCTCAGCCTCGTCTTCGACCCCGAGCGGGCGTCCGGCGAACCCGAGGTGTCCTACGCGCGCCGGCTCGCGGGCCGGGGCGAGCAGGAGATCGCCGAGGACTTCGTCGCCCATGTGCGCGGCGCCGGACCCGACGCGCACGAGCGGTCCGTGCTGCGCGACGCCTTCGACGCGGTCCGCGCCGACGAGACGGTCCGGGAGGTCGCCCGGTGACACGGCATCGGCCGGAGAGGACGGGGGCACCGGTGGCACTGGGACACGACGCCGAAAGGGCGACGGGCGGCGGAACCGACGCCCGTGGCATCCGGGGAGCGGTCGCCGGGCCGGCGGTCGCGCCCGAGGCACGGCGAGGCGCCCGCGCGGAGGTGAGGGCCGCATGAGGCTGCACCGGCTCGACATCACCGCCTTCGGCCCCTTCGGCGGCGAGCAGCAGGTCGACTTCGACGAGCTGTCCGCCGCGGGACTCTTCCTGCTGCACGGACCGACCGGCGCGGGCAAGACGTCCGTCCTCGACGCCGTCTGCTACGCCCTGTACGGAGCCGTGCCGGGCGCCCGGCAGAGCGGCCAGGGCCTGAGCCTGCGCAGCGACCACGCGGCGCCCGGCACGCGCACCTCCATCCGCCTCGAACTCACCGTGTCCGGGCGCCGGTTGGAGATCACCCGGCAGCCGCCCTGGGCACGCCCCAAGAAGCGCGGCTCGGGCACGACGGTCGACAAGGCGCAGAGCTGGCTGCGCGAGTACGACGCAGCGGCGGGCGCCTGGAAGGACCTCAGCCGCTCGCACCAGGAGATCGGCGAGGAGATCACCCAGCTCCTCGGCATGAGCCGCGAGCAGTTCTGCCAGGTCGTCCTGCTGCCCCAGGGCGACTTCGCGCGTTTCCTGCGGGCCGACGCCGAGGCACGCGGCAAGCTCCTCGGACGCCTCTTCGACACCCACCGGTTCGCCGAGGTGGAGAAGCGGCTCGCCGAGCGGCGCCGGGCGGCCGAGGCCCAGGTGCGCGCCGCCGACACCGAGTTGCTCGCCGACGCGCACCGCATGCAGCAGGCGGCGGGCGACACCGAGCCCCTGCCCGACCTCGCGCCCGGCGACCCCGGGCTCGCCGAGGCCGTCCTGACCTGGGCGGCGATCGCCCGCAGCACGGCCCGAGAGCGGCTCACTGTCGCCCAGTGCGCCCGGCGGACCGCGGAGTCCGCGCATGCCGCCGCCGAGCGGGAACTCGACGACGCGCGCGAAGTGGCCCGGCTGCAGCGCCGGTTCACCGAGGCACGCGAGCGGGCCGCGCGTCTGGAGGAGCGCGCCGACGGCTACCGCGAGGCGCGGGCCCGGATGGAGCGGGCCCGCAAGGCCGAGGCCGTGGCCCCCGCGCTCGACCTGCGCGAGGTCACCGAGGCCGAGCACCGGCGCGCCGCCGCGAAGGAGACCCGCGCGCGCGAGCTGCTGCCCGAGACGTTCGCCGGGGCCGGAGCGGCCGGGCTCGCCGTCGCCGCGCGCAAGGCCGCCGAGGAGCTGGGCGGCCTGGAGTCGGCGCGCCGTGCCGAGCAGCGGCTGGCCGAACTCGTCGCCGAGCGCGACGGACTCGACCGGCAGGAGCGCGCCGACGAGGACGTGCTCCAGGAGGCCGCGAGCTGGCTCGCTGGATGGGACGCCACCCGCGCCGCCCTCCAGACGGACATCGAGGGCGCGCAGGAGGCCGCCGCCCGCGCCGAACAGCTGGCCGTCCAGCGCGACCCGGCCCGCAGACGGCTGAACGCCGCCCGTCAGCGCGACCAGTTCGCCCGCGACACGGACGGGGCCCAGGAGCAGGTGCTCGCCTCCCGGGAGCGGGCGGCGGACGCCCGCGCCCACTGGCTGGACCTCAAGGAACAGCGGCTGAACGGCATCGCGGCCGAACTCGCCGCGAACCTGGCCGACGGCGAACCCTGCGCCGTGTGCGGCGCCACGGAACACCCCGCACCGGCCCGGAAGATCGACGGACACGTCGACCGGGAGGCCGAGGAGCGGGCGCTCGCCGCCTACCAGGACGCCGACGAGCAGCGCGCCGAGGACGAACGCCGCCTCGGCCTCGTACGTGAGGCGCTGGCCGCGGCCACCGCCGAGGCGGGCGACACCCCGACCGGGCAACTCGCCGAGGAGGTCGAGGAGTTGGAGCGGCTGTACGCCGAGGCGCGGGCCGCCGCTTCCGGGCTGCACGGCTCCCGGGAGGCGCTCGCCCAGGCCGAGCGCGAGCACGGGCGCCGGGTCGCGGCACAGCAGGCGGCCGAGGTACGGGCCGCGTCCCGCGTGGCCCGCCGGGACACGCTGGACCGTGAAAGGCTCACGCTGGAAGAGGAGTTGGCGCACGTCCGGGGCGACGCCGACAGCGTGGCGGCACGGTCGGCGCAGCTGGAGCGGCGAGCCGCCAGGCTCACCGACGCCGCGGACGCCGCACGCGAGGCCGAAGAGGCCGCGCAGCGGCTCAAGTCGGCGGACGCGCGCCTCGCCGACGCGGCCTTCCGCGCCGGGTTCGACACCCCGCTCGCCGCGTCCGCCGCCCTGCTGGACGACGCGGCCCACCGCGACCTGCAACGGCGCCTCGACGCCTGGCAGTCGGAGGAGGCGGCCGTTCGCGCGGTCCTCGCCGAGGCCGACACCGCGGCCGCCGCCCAGCTGCCACCCGTGGACCTCTGGGCCGTCGAGCGGGCCGCCGAGTCCGCGGCCCGCGGACTCCAGGACGCCGTCTCGGCCGGGGACGCCGCCGCCCGGTGCTGCGCCGAGCTCGACCGGCTGTCCGCGCGGGCGCTCGCGGGCGTACGCCGCCTCGGGCCCCTGCGGGAGGAGTACGACCGGGTGGCGCGACTGGCGGGCCTCGCCGCGGGCACCTCCGCGGACAACGAGCGCAAGATGCGCCTGGAGTCGTACGTGCTGGCCGCGCGCCTGGAGCAGGTCGCCGCAGCGGCGACCGTGCGGCTGCAACGGATGTCGTCCGGGCGCTACACCCTCGTCCACTCCGACGACCGCTCCGGCCGCGGCCGCAGCGGACTCGGCCTGCACGTGGTCGACGCCTGGACCGGCCGGGAGCGGGACACCGCGACGCTGTCCGGCGGCGAGACCTTCTTCGCCTCGCTCGCGCTGGCGCTCGGTCTCGCGGACGTGGTCACGGACGAGGCCGGCGGGGTCCGGCTCGACACCCTCTTCATCGACGAGGGCTTCGGAAGCCTGGACGAACAGACCCTGGACGAGGTCCTCGACGTACTGGACTCCCTCCGGGAACGCGACCGCAGCGTCGGCATCGTCAGCCACGTCGGGGACCTGCGGCGGCGGATCCACGCCCAGCTGGAGATCGTGAAGGGCCGGACGGGTTCGGCCGTACGCCAGCGGGGCGCGGGCTGACCCGCCCCGGCGGGCCCCTGCCGGACTCAGCGGCCCACCGGGCGCCGGGGCAGCGGCGAGGAGTAGACGACGCTGGTCGTCACCGAACCCAGGGTGCCGATCCGGCCCGTCACCTCCTCCAGATGGGCCATGGAGCGCGCCGCGACCTTGATGACGAAGCAGTCGTCGCCCGTGACGTGGTGGGCCTCCAGGATCTCGGGCGTCACCGCCACCAGGTCGTGGAAGGGCTTGTAGTTGCCGGTCGGATACCGGAGCCGGACGAAGGCGAGGATCGGCAGCCCGAGGCTCTCCGGGGCGACGACGGCCGCGTAGCCCTGGATGACGCCCGCCTCCTCCAGCCGGCGCACCCGCTCGGTGACCGCGCTCGCGGACATGGAGACGGCGCGGGCCAGCTCGGCGAAGCTGGCCCGGCCCTCGCGTTGCAGGACGTCGAGGATGCGCCAGTCGGTGGCGTCCGGGGAATACGCGGTCATACCCGAGAGACAACAGGGAAATCCCCGGCCGGGCAAGACCGACGCCGTGATTCGCCACTTCATCGAGGCGGCCGCCGACCGTAGGTTTCTGGACAGGAAGTCCCGTACGGCCGGCGCGGTGAAAGCGCCGGTACGACGGGACCGGGAGGAAGGCCTGACCATGACCGTGACCGCCACCACCGACGCGACCGCCACGAACCCCGTGCTGCGGATCGCCCCCGCGACTCCGGCCGCGGCCGCCGCCTTCTTCGGCGCGAGCCTCGCCTTCCACGCCGACGTGTCCGACGTCGCCTCCGTGCTCGCGGCGGGCGGCGACCCCGGGTTCGTCGTGCTCGACTCGCGCTCCACGGCCTCCTGGGACCAGGGACACGTGCCCGGCGCCGTCCACCTGCCCACCGCGCTCATCCCGGAGCAGGCCGAGCAGCTCCTCGACCGCTCCGTGCCCGTCGTCACCTACTGCTGGGGCCCCGGCTGCAACGGCGCGACCCGCGCCGCCCTGGCGCTCGCCGAACTCGGCTTCCAGGTCAAGGAGATGCTCGGCGGATTCGAGTACTGGGTGCGCGAGGGCTTCGCCTACGAGACCTGGGAGGGAAGCGAGCGGCGCAGCGCCGACGCGCTGACCGCGCCGGTGGACGCCGACGAGTGCGGCTGCTGAGTTTGCCGTCCGCCGCACCCCAAGGGGCCTGCCACGCCGAGGCGTTGGGGCGGAACAGGGGAATTCGGGCGGAGCGGGGGAGCGGAGGAGCCCGAGCGGAACGCTGCCTGTAACTTCTGCGCATGGCGCGTTACGCGGAACCGGGTGCGGTGGAGTGGGTCGAGTCGGGCGGCGGGCCGCTCATAGCGATTCCCGAGGTGGTCCTGCCGTTCTGGTCGGGGGCCGACGGCGACGACATGTCGTCCGACTACGACCGGGCCTGCGACGTCGAGGGGTTCATCGGCCTGGTGCCGGTGGGGGACACCCGGGCCCTGGTCCTCGGGGACGAACCCGCCTCCACCACGTTCCTGCCCCGGCACGGCACCTTCGTACGGTGGTGCGCCGCCGACTCCGAGGCCGAACTCCTCGCCGGCGTCCCGGCCGCGCTCGACGCGGCGGTGTGGGAGCCGGAGGTGCGGTGGGACGTCCCCGGACCGGTGCTCCTGTTCGACGCCGCCTGGCCGGGCCGGGTCTCCGAGCGGACGGACCACCTGCGGGTCGCCCTGGAGCCCGGCCGGTACGGCGTCCGCGCGGCCTACGTGGAACCGGGACCCGAGACGTGGCTGGGACTCGTACAGCTGCGCCGGCTGACCGGCTGACCCGGCGCCCGTCACGGGACCGGCGGCCGGGTCCGGGCTCCCGCCCGGGCCCGCCCGCCGGGGACGGCGGACCGGCTACAGCCGGGACAGCTCGTCCACCAGGTCGTCCAGCCCCAGGGAGCCCTGGGAGAGCGCCGCCATGTGCCAGGCCTTGGCGTCGAAGGCGGCACCGTGCCGCTTCCGCGCGTTCTCCCGGCCGAGCAGCCACGCCCGTTCGCCGAGCTTGTAGCCGATGGCCTGCCCGGGGATGGACAGGTAGCGGGTCAGCTCGCTCTCCACGAAGTCCGCCGGCCGGCTGCTGTGGGAGCCGAAGAACTCCTCGGCCAGCGCCGGGGTCCAGCGCTCACCCGGGTGGAACGGCGATTCGGCCGGGATCTCCAGCTCCAGGTGCATGCCGATGTCCACGATCACCCGGGCCGCCCGCATCATCTGCGCGTCCAGGTAGCCGAGCCGCCGCTCCGGGTCCGTGAGGAAGCCCAGCTCGTCCATGAGCCGCTCCGCGTACAGCGCCCAGCCCTCGCAGTTGGCGCTCACCCCGCCGACGCCGGCCTGGTAGCGGGAGAGGTCCTCGGCGACGTGCGCCCACTGCGCGAGCTGGAGGTGGTGACCGGGAACGCCCTCGTGGTACCAGGTCGACACCAGGTCGTACACCGGGAACCTGGTCTGGCCCATCGTCGGCAGCCAGGTACGGCCCGGGCGCGAGAAGTCCTCGGACGGGGCCGTGTAGTACGGGGCCGCCGCGCTCCCGGGCGGCGCGATACGGGACTCCACCCGCCGTACCCGCTCGGCGAGTTCGAAGTGGGTGCCGTCGAGAGCGTCGATCGCCTCGTCCATCAGGCCCTGGAGCCAGTCGCGGACCTCGTCGACCCCCTCGATGTGCGTGCCGTGCTCGTCCAGGTGCGCGAGCGCCACCCACGGGGTCGCGGCACCCGGCAGGATCTTCTCCGCCTCCTGCTTCATCTCGCCGAGCAGCCGGTGGTACTCGGACCAGCCGTACGCGTACGCCTCGTCGAGGTCGAGGTCCGTGCCGTTGTAGTACCGCGACCAGCGCGCGTACCGCTCACGGCCCACGGTGTCCGGCGCGCCTTCGATGGCGGGCGCGTACACGTCGCGCATCCAGTCCCGCAGGGACACCAGGGCCGCGGTCGCCGTGCGGGCGGCCGAGTCGAGATCATCGCGCAGGGCCTCGGGACCGGGCGAGACGAAGTCCTCGAACCAGCCGCGGCCCTGCCCGTGCGGGTCCGCCCACTCGGTCAGCTGGGTGATGAAGGTGGCCGTCGGACGCGGACCGCCGTACAGCTTGCGCTCCAGGCCGAGGGCCAGGGACTCGCGGTAGCCCTCCAGCGCGGCGGGCACCGCGCGCAGCCGCTCGGCGACGGCCGCCCAGTCCTCGTCCGTCCCGGTCGGCATGAGGGAGAAGATGTCACGCACCGAATGCGCGGGGGAGTGCAGGTTGCTCACCACCCGCAGTCCCTCGTCGGCGTCGTGCACGGCGAGTTCGGCAGTCAGGCGCTCACGCAGCAGACGGGCGCAGCGGCGCTCGATGCCGCTGTCCGCGCCAGGCTGCCGCTCGGCCTCGTCGAGCCGTGCCAGCGTCGTCCGTGCCAGCTCCGCCAGGGCCTCCTGGCCCGCGGGCGAGGTGTCCGGCAGCCTGGTCGAACTTGCCTTGTCGCCGAGGTAGGTACCGGTGACCGGGTCGAGGGCGATGAGCTCGTCGACATAGGTGTCGGCGACCTCGCGGGGCAGCGGGCTCTTGGTGTCTGACATGCGGACAATCCTCATACGAGGAACCCGTCCGCGTCAGCCCGATTCCGCTGAGGGCGTGGCTCCTTGTGCCCCGTGCGCCGATGTGGCCGTGGAGGCGTCCCGCTGCGGGGGCAGCAGGGGCCCGCAGTCCCACTGCTGGAAGATCAGCCGGGTCTCGACCCGGGCCACTTCGCGCCGGGACGTGAACTCGTCGATCACCAGGCGCTGCAGATCCGTCATGTCCGACACCGCCACGTGCACGAGGTAGTCGTCGGGGCCGGTGAGGTGGAAGACCGTACGGGACTCCGGCAGCGCCCGGATGCGGTCGACGAACGGTCCGACCAACTCCCGCCGGTGCGGCCTGACCTGCACGGACAGCAGGGCCTCCAGACCGCGCCCCAGCTTCGCCGGGTCGAGCCGCAGCTGGTGCCCGAGGATGACCCC
The DNA here is from genome assembly GCF_042872045.1 of Streptomyces sp. NPDC005496. Classification (NCBI taxonomy): domain Bacteria; kingdom Bacillati; phylum Actinomycetota; class Actinomycetes; order Kitasatosporales; family Streptomycetaceae; genus Streptomyces; species Streptomyces sp. NPDC005496. The sequence continues at coordinate 21,604 of NZ_JBIAJQ010000017.1, read as the reverse complement.
GGCGCGGCGCAGCCGGGTCACCCGGTCCAGGCAGGTCGACGGCGCGACCCCGACCTGCGTGGCAAGATCGCGGTAGGTGGTCCGTGCGTCGTTCTGCAGCAGCCGCAGCAGATGAAGATCCACCGGATCCAGTACGACGGTTTCGGCCATGGCCCGAACGTAGCACGGGGTTCGACGCCGTAGGCCCGTCCGGTGTTCAGGCTGCGGCCATGGACTCCGTCACCCCGAACGCCTCCCGCGTCCCCGATCCTCGCCCCGCGCCCCGCAAGCTGGCCACCGAGGCCGTGCACGCCGGGCGCGACGACCTCGCACGGCTGGGCCTGCACGCCGCGCCGATCGACCTGTCCACCACCTACCCCTCCTACGACAGCCGGGGCGAGGCCGCCCGCATCGACGCCTTCGCCGCGGACGGCGCCGAACCGGAGGGGCCGCCGGTCTACGGGCGCCTCGGCAACCCGACGGTCGCCCGCTTCGAGACCGCGCTGGCCCGGCTCGAAGGCACCGAGAGCGCGGTCGCCTTCGCCAGCGGCATGGCGGCGCTCAGCGCGGTCCTGCTCGTGCGCAACGCGATGGGCCTGCGCCACGTGGTGGCCGTACGGCCGCTGTACGGATGCAGCGACCATCTGCTGACCGCCGGGCTGCTGGGCTCGGAGGTGACCTGGGTCGACCCGGCCGGGATCACGGACGCGCTGCGGCCCGACACGGGACTGGTCATGGTCGAGTCCCCGGCCAACCCGACGCTCGCCGAACTCGACCTGCGGGCCGTCGCGCACTCCTGCGGTTCGGTACCGCTGCTCGCGGACAACACCTTCGCCACGCCCGTGCTCCAGCGGCCGGCCGAGCAGGGCGCCCGTCTCGTCCTGCACAGCGCCACCAAGTACCTGGGCGGACACGGCGACGTCATGGCCGGGGTGGTGGCCTGCGACGAGGAGTTCGCGCGGGGACTGCGCCAGGTGCGGTTCGCGACCGGCGGGGTGCTCCACCCGCTCGCCGGCTATCTGCTGCTGCGGGGCCTGTCGACGCTTCCGGTACGGGTCCGGGCGGCCTCGGCCAACGCCGCCGAACTCGCCGGCCGGCTGGCCGCCGATCCGCGGGTGGCCCGCGTGCACTACCCGCGCATCGGCGGCGCCATGATCGCCTTCGAGGTCGTCGGCGACCCGCACGAGGTCATCGCCGGGGTCCGCCTGATCACCCCCGCCGTGAGCCTGGGCAGCGTCGACTCCCTCATCCAGCACCCCGCGTCCATCAGCCACCGCATCGTCCCCTCGGCCGACCGCCAGGACGCGGGCGTCAGCGACCAGTTGCTGCGTCTGTCGGTGGGCCTGGAGGACGTGGACGACCTGTGGGCCGACCTGGACACCGCACTGGGTTCGCGTCCGGAGCCGCGGGACCAGGGTCGCCGGCGCGAGGTGGCTGCACAGGGGGCCTGACGGCGGGCGCCGAGGGGAGGGGGCCGCGGACCGGCGGGTGCTGCGGACCGGTGGTGGCCGCGGTCAGGTGACGGCCGAGGCCCGGCGGGGCCGTGCCGACGGGTGGGAGTCGCGTCGATGGGCGAGGGTCGCGTCGGCCCGCGGGGCGCCGCGCTCTCCCGGCTCGCGCGAACGGCCCGGCGGGCTACGCCGGGCCGCTGCGGGTGGGGCTTGCCGTGCCTGGGGTGCACACGCCGCCCGCGGCGAGGCGGGTGGCCCCGCCGACGGACCGTCGTGGCCTGGCCGTCGCGGTGAGCGCGGTGGTGCTTCTGGTGCCTGCGGTTCCGGGTGTCGGGCGCGTACGGTCTCTGACGGGCCGGTGTCCAGGCGGGCCGGTGTCCAGGCGGGCCAGGCGGGCCAGTCGGGCCAGGCGGGCCAGGCGTGTCGGACGGTTGCGGGTGTGCCATACGGCCCCGGGGCGCCCGGCGTGCGGGGTGTTGCGGATGTGCCCGGCGTGCTCGACGTACCGGATGTGCCCGGCGTGCCCGGCCTACCGGACGCGCCCGGCGTACCGGATGTGCCCGGCGTGCCAGGCGTGCTCGATGTACCGGATGCGCCCGGCGTACCGGATGCGCCCGGCGTACCGGACGTGCTCGGGGTGCCCGGCCTACCGGACTTGCCCGGCGTACCGGACGTGGCCGCGTACCGGATGTGCCGGTGCCGGTGCCGTAATGGCACCTGCACCGGGCTCCGTCGTCAGTCCCGGGTGGCCCGTCCGCCCGCGTGGTTCCGCGACTGCGGTGCGGCGGACGGGGCGCTCTCGAGGCGGGCGGTGATGACGAGGGTGCCCTCCTCGATCTGGTAGTCGAGGGGGAGATCCAGGGCACGCATCGCGGCGACCATGCCCGTGTTGGACGCCTGCGTCACGGCGTACACGCTCTCGCAGCCCGCCTCGACCGCCATGGCGACGAGCCGGCCGAGGAGTTCCCCGCCGATACCGCGCCGCTGCCACTCGTCCTCGACCAGCAAGGCGACCTCGGTCTCGTCGCCGTCCCACAGGAGGTGGCCGAGGCCGACGATGCGGCCCGAGGCGGTCTGCACGGCGAGCGTCCGCCCGAAGCGGGGGCTGAGCAGGTGGTTCAGATAGCGGTCGGCGTCCCCGACGGGGCCGTGATACCGCATGCTCAGGGTGCGCGGCGAGCAGCGCTCGTGCATGGCCTTCGCGGCCTCGTGGTCGGCGGCGTCGGCCCGGCGCACCGTGATGGCGTTGCCCTCGGGCAGCGTCAGGACGTCGAGGCCGCGCGGGATGCGCGGTCCGAGCCGCGCGTCCAGCTCGACCAGCGCCCGCGCCCGGGCGAACTCGGTCGGCGTGAACGGCAGATACGGCCGCTCCACGGTGATCACGCCGCCCTCGGGAGCCCGCAGCCGCATCACCGTGTCCTCAAGGGCGCCCTCGACGGGGGCGGTCTCGTTCGCACGGCCGGAACCCGGTGACCTGGCGGGCAGTGAGCGGATTGTGCAGCGGCCGAGCAACTGCCGCAGCGCCAGCGGGAGTTCGGCGGCGTCCAGGGCGGTGCGGGTGGCGAGGCCGAGGACCCGGGTCGGCGCGTCCACCAGGTCGTGGGCGTCTGCCCGCTCGATCCACGTGCCGCTGCCGCCCGCCCCGGCGACGGCGCGGGTGACCTCGGCGGCGGTCAGGGCGGCGGGGGCGCGCAGCAGGAACTCGTCCACTGTGCCCTCGGCCAGCGGATGGGTCTGCAGGCTCAGGATGTCGACCTCGTGCCGGGCCAGCGCGGTGCACAGCGCGGCCAGCGAGCCCGGAGCGTCCTGCACCGTGGTCCGCATCCGCCACAGGACGGGTGCCTCCGCGGCGTCCCCGGACGCCGGGGCCTCGGGCTGCCCGGCCTGGAGTGCCCCGGCGGGCGGCCGGGCGCCGGTATCGCCTGTCGGCGGTGCGTGACCGTGGCGTCGTGCCCACCAGGTGTGGAATCCGGCCGTGGCGACCAGGACGACGGCCGAGATCCCCAGCAGGGCGGGGCCGTCGGGGCCGTGCCCGATCAGGTTGGCCACGGCGTCGGCCACCGCGACGGCCGTGAACAGGGCGGCGAGCTCGACGAGGTCCCGCCGCCAGTGGTGCACGGGGCGCCCGTGCTTCGTGCGCGTCACATCAGACATGTCCGGAGTCATGCAGCCACTGTGAAGGAACGGTGTTGCGTGATCACGAACGCTTTGTGACTGATCGGTTAAGTGTCTCTCTGTCCTTTTTATTTCATTTTCTATGATTGTCGTCACCGGGTGTGACGCGGACGGGAGACACTCCCGGTCACGCGGCGTTCAGCCGGACGCCAGCAGCGCGCCGGCCTCCTCCCCGTCGCTGGGCTCCTCTCCCAGGAACTGGGCCGCCCGCGCGCGCAGTCCCGGCGTCAACCGGTGCGCCGCCCGGGACAGTTCGGACCGCGCGGCGGCGTCCTCCAGCCGGTCGAAGTGGCGCTCCACGAGCTTCAGCGCCCGCTCCTGCACCCCGGAATCCTGGTGCGTGAACGCCGGTGCCACCGCGGGCAGCAGCTCCGCGGCCGTGGACGGATCGCGTCCGATCACCTTGGCCAGCAGGATGAGCTGGGTGCGGACCAGCTTCTTCTCGCTACGCGGCAGCACCCCGCCGGACATCTCCGAGATACGGCGGGCGGTCAGCTGCCCGTCGAGAGCGAGCGCGCCCAGCACGGCCTGGGCGTGTGCGGCCACGGCCGAGGGCGCGTCGCGGACCAGGGCGATCCAGTCGCCGACACGCTCCCGCCGTTCGTCCGGGGTGAGCTTCAGCGAGACCAACAGCCGCAGGAACACCCGGTGGTCGGCCGGCGACCCGCCCCGCAGCAGCCTGGCCACACAGGCGTCGACCATGGTCCGGCGGTCCAGCAGGCCCTCGCCGCCGAGCCGGGCCAGGGCCACCGTCCAGCTGTCGGCGCCCTCACCGTACTGCCACTCCACGCGGGCGCCGATGCCGTCGGTCGTGAAGAGGGCGGTGGCCAGCTCCGTCAGATGGGGATCCCTGCGCAGCCGGTCCAGGACGGTGTCCCCGCGCTTCCAGACATGGCCGAGATGCTCCATCCAGCCCTGGACATAGGCGTCCGTCGTCGGCGCGGCACACCCGGACAGCCGCACCAGACCCGCCATCAGCGCGTACGGCACACCGGAGGCGAGCGGCTGCTGGGCGAGCCGGTGCGTCACGTCGGCCAGCCACGCGGGGTCACGGTCCCCGAGCACGTCGAGCAGGACGGCCGGCGACGCCTGCGACCAGCGCAGATCGGGCGCCGCGAGCCAGGTGGCCGCCGCGGCGGCCCCGGTCTGGCATGCCGCTCCGGCCGCGTGCAGCGCGGGCTGGGCGCGGCGGGACTCCACGTTCCAAGGAGTCGCCCCCAGCTCCTTGCGGAGCTGTCTCAGCCCCGGGAGGCACGCCCTGCGTTCCGTATCGGTCATGCCGTCCAGCAGGCTCACGACCTCAGCCGTCCGCCCCGCCCGCACGGCCTCCATCAGCACACCCATCGCACGCCCCCGTCGATCCTCGGTCTCCCGGCCCCCACTGTGCGCACGACCCCGGCGCGGGCGGCGGCCCCGGCCCGGGAACGACCCCGGGCCGCACGGTCCGCGCGGCGCGCGCGAGGGTGGAGGACGCCGTGGAACGCGCCCTCGCGGCTTGGTGCGGCCGGGCGCCGACCCCGGCGTGCGGAGATCGCGTCATGGGAGAACCGTAGAGGCCACCACTGACAATGGCCCCTGTGCCGCCGGTGGTTGTGCCCGGCAGACCGTGGTGGCGCACGGCGAACGGAGCGGCGCACCGGGGGATGACTCCGGTGCGCTGCCCATCGGTTCGAGGGTACGGGACCGTCCGGCTCAGCGACGGGTCACTGCCCGACCCGGCCCGGTCGCAGCACCTTCGTGAACAGCACGGTGCCGTCCTGCTCGCGCAGCCGGACCGTCAGGTCGCCGCTGCCGCCGTCGATGTCCACCTCGCCGAAGAACTGGTAGCCCCCGGCGGGCGAGACGTTGGACGCGGTGGGCGCCTTCACGAACACCCGCTCGGGGCCGAACGTGCCGTCGAGGGCGCTGGCCGGGAACGCGCCGGCGTTCAGGGGGCCGGAGACGAACTCCCAGAACGGCTCGAAGTCGGTGAACGCGGCGCGCTCCGGCAGGTAGTGCTGGGCCGAGGTGTGGTGGACGTCGGCCGTCAGCCACACGGTGCCCGTGATCCGCCGGTGCTTGATGTACCGCAGCAGCTCGGCGATCTGCAGTTCGCGCCCGAGCGGTGCCCCCGGATCGCCCTGGGCCACCGCCTCGATGTTCTTCTGCCCCTCGGTGGTGTCCGGCACGACCAGCCCGAGGGGCATGTCGGCGGCGATCACCTTCCACACGGCGCGCGAGCGGGACAGTTCCCGCTTGAGCCACCGCAGTTGCTCCTCGCCGAGGATGCCCTGGGGGTCGGTGGTCTGGGTGCCGGGGGTGTTGGCGTTGCGGTAGGTGCGCATGTCCAGCACGAAGACGTCGAGCAGGGGGCCGTGGCGCACGACGCGGTGCACCCGTCCCTCCCGGGCGCCCGGACGCAGCGTGGAGACCGGGAAGTACTCGCCGAACGCGCGGTTGGCGCGCGCGGCCAGCACGTCGACGCTCTTCTCGGTGTACCGCGTGTCCGTCGCCGCGATCACCTCGCCCGGGTACCAGTTGTTGCGCACCTCGTGGTCGTCCCACTGCACGATGGACGGCACCTGGGCGTTGAAGCGGCGGAGGTTGTCGTCCAGCAGGTTGTAGCGGAAGTTGCCGCGGAACTCCGCCAGGGTCTCGGCGACCTTGGACTTCTCCTCGGTGGTGACGTTCCGCCAGGTGCTGCCGTCGGGCAGGGCGGCGGTCGCGGAGATCGGCCCGTCGGCGTAGATGTTGTCGCCGCTGCACAGGAAGAAGTCCGGGTCCAGCGCCGCCATGGCGTCGTAGATGCGGTAGCCCCCGCGGTCGGGGTTGATGCCCCAGCCCTGCCCGGCCAGGTCGCCCGACCACAGGAAGCGTACGCCGTCGCGCCGCCGGACCGGTGCCGTGCGGAAGGTGCCGGGGACGGGCTCGCCGGTGCGCCGCGGGTCGTCGGGGTCGGCGAGCAGCACGCGGTAGTGGATCTGCTCGCCCGGCGGCAGCCCGCGCAGCCTGGTCGTGCCGGTGAAGTCGGTGCCGGGGCCGAGCAGCGGACCGTGCCATCTCCTGGCGTTGCGGAAGGACTCGGTGGCCGACGTCTCGACGATCATCCGGGCCGGCCGGTCGGAACGCACCCACACCAGACCGGAGTCGGTCGTGACGTCGCCGGCCTGGACGCCCCAGCCCGCCTCCGGCCGTCCCGACAGGGCGAACGCCGGAGCGGCGCCGGCCGCAGCCGGCACGGCCAGGGCCGCCGACGCGGCGAGAGAGCCGCGCAGCACGCTGCGGCGGCCGGGAAACGGCGGACGGTGTGACATGGATGCGCCTCCAGGGACGGGTTCCGGCCAGTGTGCAGTGCCACAACTACTGGTGCGCCGCAGCGCACACGGAAACCCCAAGTGAACAACTGACCGCACCGGCAGGGGAACCGGCGTGCGCCACCGGCCGGCGACACACCGGCGAATCCCCGTCACCCGTGGCGTACCGCCGCCGCCATCAACTGCACCCCCTCCCGGATGCGGGCCGGGGACAGGTGCGCGTACCCCAGCACCAGCCGCACGCCCTCGTCGACCGCCGTGCCGTAGTCCGACAGCGGCCGCACCGCGATGCCCTCGGCGGCCGCGAGCCGCAGGAAGCGGTCCGGGGGCCCGTACCGGTCGGGCAGTTCGGCGATGGCGTGCAGTCCGGCGGCGATCCCCGACACCTTCGTGCCGGGGAAGTGCTCGTCGAGGGCGGCCACGAGCGTGTCGCGCCGCTCCCGGTAGGCGCGCTGGCAGCGCCGCAGCTGCCGGTCGTAGTCACCGCGCTCCAGGAACCGCGCCATGAGGGCCTGGTCGATGGCGGGATGGCCGAGATCCATGGTCCGCTTGCGTTCGACGACCTCTTCGGCGAGCGACCCGGGCACGAGGAGCCAGCCCAGCCGGAGCCCGGGCGCGAGCGACTTGCTGACCGACCCGGTGTACGCGACGCGCTCCGGGTCCAGGCCCTGGAGCGCGCCCACCGGGGCACGGTCGTAGCGGAAGTCCCCGTCGTAGTCGTCCTCGACCACGAGACCGTCCACCGAGCGGGCCCAGTCGAGCAGTTCGGCACGGCGCCGCGCCGAGTACGCGATCCCCGAGGGGAACTGGTGGGCGGGGGTGGTGACGACCGCCCGCACTCCGGAGTCGTACAGGGGGCCGGTCGACAGGCCCTCGCGGTCGAGCGGCAGGCGGACGGCGGTGAGGCCGGCCGAGGTGTAGAGGGCGCCGTGCTCGGGGCTGCCGGGGTCCTCCACACCGACGGTGCGCACCCCGCGCGCGTGGAGCACGAATCCGAGGAGCGTCGTCGCCTGCGCCACCCCGGAGACGACCACCACCCGCTCCGGGTCCGCGACCACGCCCCGGCGCCGGGAGAGCAGTTCGGCCAGGGCGGTCCGCAGCCGGGGCAGCCCCCGCGGATCGGGGTAACCGAGTGCGTGGTGGGGCAGTTCGGCGAGCACCCCGCGCTGCGCGGCGGCCCAGGCGGCGCGCGGGAACAGAGACAGGTCCGGTGTGCCGGGCAGGAAGTCGGCGCGGGCGCCCGGGGAGCGCGGCGCGAGATCGCGCGCGGGCGGTCGGGCCGCCCGGGCCGCGCCGCCCACCCAGGTCCCGGCGCCCCGGCCGCTGCGCAGGTATCCCTCCGCCGTCAGCTGCTCGTACGCCTCCGTGACGAGCCCTCGTGACACCCCGAGATCGGCCGCGAGTTCCCGGCTCGGCGGCAGCCGGGTGTCCGGCGCGAGCCGTCCCGAGCGCACCGCCTCCCGCAGCGCCGCCTGGAGGGTGCGGCCACGCGCGCGTGCGGGCGCCGACGCGGCCGGCAGCAGCAGCTCCCAGGCGGCGGCCCACGGCGACCGCGCCACGGCCCCCTCGTCCCGATTGGTCCCCGATGGCGTCATGGAAGTGGACCTTAAACCGGACCGGGACGCTTCGTAGCGTCACCGCCATGAACGCCACCACCCGCGGAGCCCTGCTCGCCGCCTTCGCCTGCGTCCTCGTCGGAGGCTCCTTCACCGCCAACAGCGTGCTGGGCCACTACCCGTACGCGGGTGGCCAGTTCCTGCGCTACGGCCTGGCCTGCCTGCTGCTCCTGCCCCTCCTCGGCCGGGGCGGCACGGCACCGCTGCGCCGCCTCGCCCCGCGCCAGTGGACGCGCCTCGCTCTCCTCGCGGCGGTGGGCATGGTCGGCTTCAACCTCGCCGTCATCGCGGCCGAACGCACCGCGGAACCGGCGGTTCCAGGGGTGTTCGTCGGCTGCGCCCCGGTGGCGGTCGCCGTCCTCGTCCCCCTCCTGGACGGGCGCCGGCCCCAACGCCTCGTCCTGTACGGGGCGTTGCTGGTCGCGGTCGGCGCCTTCACCGTGCAGGGATGGGGGCGTACGGACGGCGCGGGGATCGCCTGGTCCGCGTGCGCGCTCGGCGGGGAGGTCGGCTTCGCGGTCCTCGCCGTGCCCGTGCTGCGCCCGCTGGGGCCCCGGCTGCTGTCCGCCACCGTCTGCGCGGTCGCCGCGGCCGAGTCGGCCGCGGCGGGGCTGCTCGCGGACGGCGGCGGGTGGCTGCGCGTACCGGACGCCACCGAGGCGGCGGCCCTGCTGTGGCAGGCGGTGGTCGTCACGGTCGTCGGCTTCGTCTGCTGGTACATGGGCATGCAGCGCATCGGCGCGGAACGCGCCACGCTCTTCTCCGGGCTCATCCCCGTCGCCGCCGCCTGCACAGCGCCCCTCGTCGGCACGGGGGCGTACGGCGCCGCGCAGGCCGTCGGCAGTGCCCTCGTGGGGGCCGGTGTCGCCCTGGGCTCGGGGGCGCTCAGGGTGCGGGCGCGCCGGTCAGCGGCTGCCGTCCAGGACGACCCGCGCCACCAGGGCCGGATCGTCGTTCATCGGGACGTGGCCGCAGCCGGGCAGCCGGACGAGGCGGGCGCGGGGGATGATCCGCTTGGCGCGGACGCCCTGACGGCGGACCAGCAGCCGGTCCCGGGTGCCCCACGCGACGGTGACCGGCACTCCCGGGACGTCGTCGGTGAACCGGACGGTGATGCCGGCCCGCAGGGTCTCGGAGAAGCCCTCCGCGTGGGCGAGCGCGAGCGTCTCGGCGACGACTGCCTCGGGTGAACGGCGGTGAGGCCGCGCGTAGATGCTGCTCGTCAGCACCGTGCGCCCGGCGGCCGTCCGGGAGAGGCGCTCCACGAGGGGCAGCGGCAGGCGGCGCGCGGCGTGCCGCATCGCGGTCAGGACCCCGAAGGCGTACCGACGTTCGGCCTGCGTCCAGAAGCCCGCGGGCGACAGTGCCGTGACGGAGCGTACGAGCTTGTCGCGGCCGAGTCCGAGGGCCAGCAGGCCGCCGAGGGAGTTGCCCGCGACGTGCGGTCGGTCCAGGTCCAGGGCGTCGCAGAACGCGCTCAGCGCGGCGTTCATGGTGGCGAGGTCGTGCGTCAGCCCGACGGGCAGGGCGGGGGACTCGCCGAACCCGGGGAGATCCACCGCGATCACGTCCCGCTCGGCCGCCAGGATGTGCAGGACGGGGTCCCAGGCCTGCCGGTGGTGGCCTATGCCGTGCAGCAGGAGCAGCGGTTCGCCGGTGCCCACACGCGTGTAGGACAGGGTCACCGGCTCGGGGCCGTGCGGAGAGGGGACGGTGAAGGAGACCGTGGCGGACATGGTGCTGCTCCTCACATGGGACGCGCTGACGGGCGACGGGCACGGGTGACGGACACGTTCGTAGACAGCTTGTCAGCAATGGCTACCGGCGGGTAGCCCCCGTACCGGCCCGACTTGGAAGGCCCGCCGGACATCGTGCCCGACCGGCACCGAACGCCCGACGGCGCGGGCTCGACGCCCCGCCCGGCCGGCGCGGGCGCGCCGAGTGCCCGGCGCCGCGCCGTGGGTGGGATATCGCCTGGACACGAGGCCGGAGGTCGTATGGGATGGACGGGTGACCACGGACACCGGCACCGCCACCGACGTCTTCGAAGAGCACCGCCCCGTCCTGATGGGCGTCGCCTACCGCATGCTCGGCAGGGTCGCCGACGCCGAGGACGTGGTGCAGGAGGCGTGGCTCCGCTGGTCGGACTCCGACCGCTCGGACGTGCGCACACCGCGCGCCTACCTGGTGCGCGTCACCACCCGGCTCGCCATCGACCGGCTGCGCCAGGTGCAGTCGCGCAACGAGGCCTACGTGGGCCCCTGGCTGCCCGAGCCGTACGTCACCGAGTTCGGGGACACCGCGCCGGACACCGCCGAACGGGCCGTGCTCGCCGACTCCGTCTCCCTCGCCGTGCTCGTGGTCCTGGAGTCCCTGTCGCCCCTCGAACGCGCGGTGTTCGTGCTGCGGGAGGCGTTCGGATTCCCGTACGCGGAGATCGCCACCACCCTGGACCGCAGCGAGGCGGCGGTACGCCAGCTTGCGGGCCGGGCGCGCCGGCACGTCGAGGAACGACGGCCCCGCTACGAGGTCGATCCGGCCGAACGCCGCGCGCTGACCGAGCGGTTCCTCGCCGCCGCGGTGGACGGCGACCTGGCGGGCCTCATGTCCCTGCTGGCCCCCGAGGTCCAGCTGGTCGGGGACAGCGGCGGGCTGTCCAAGGCGCCGCTTCGGGTCCTGCACTCCGCGGACAAGGTGGGCCGCTTCCTGCACGCGGTCTCGGGCAAGGGCGTGCCGGACGTCTCGTTCCGCATGGTGGAGCTGAACGGCGGCGCCGCCTTCCTGGTGCTGTCCGGCGACAAGGTCGACAGCGTCTTCCAGTTGGACGTCACGGACGGCCGGATCCAGTGCGTCTACGTCATACGCAACCCGGAGAAGCTGCTCTCCCTGTCACCCCACTGACTCGCCGGCCCCACCTGCCCCACCGGCCCCACCGGCCCCGGAAGTCCCCGAAGCCCCCGTCGTCCCGGCGGGGGCTTCCTGCCGTGCGCCGGTTCACGCGCGGCCGGGTCCCCGGGCGGCCGTGCGCCCCGTGCCGCGCGCTCGTGTCGCGCACGTGACCCGGCGCGAACGCCGTATGAACGCTGCGCGGCAAGGCGCCCGAGCAATCCGCAAGGGATCGAGGATTGGTCTTGACCAAGGGTGGGGCCCGTCCTATGGTCGCAGGGATAGTGCAGGAACCTTTAATAAACAAGGGCGCTAAAACGCCGCCGGGCCACGGCGATTGCGGAGGACAGGGTGGGGACCACGCAGCTGGAAACGGTGCCGGAGCCGAAGTACTGGCATCTCAAGACCGTGCTCAGTGAGGCACTCGACTCCGAGTTCTCGGTGGGTGAGATCCTGCCCAACGAGCGGGACCTCGCGGCCCGGTTCGGAGTCGCCCGCGCCACGCTCCGGCAGGCCCTCGAACAGCTGGAACTGGAAGGCCGCCTGCAGCGCCGCCGCGGAGTGGGCACCACGGTCGCCCCGCCGCGCGTGGGCGTCGCCGTCGGGTCCGAGCAGCACACCTGGCCGGGCGCGGCCGGTGACGCCTGGCAGCCCGCGGACTGCACACTGGCCGTGCCGCCCGGCGCGGTCGCCGACATGCTGGAGACGGACCGCGGCGAGGCGGTGCACGTCGTGCGCCGCTCCCGGGTGACGCACGGGCAGCCGGTCGCCGCCGAACTGCTCTACGTCCCGGCCGCCTCGGTGCCGGACCTCAGCTCCATCGACGCACCCTCCGGTCCGGCCCGCGCGCGTGCCGTGCTGCGCGAGCTCCAGCGCCTGGGCCTGGAGGGCCAGGACCGTGCGGTGGAACTCGGCTCCGCGCGCGCGGACGACGCCAAGGAACTCGACCGCCTCCCCGGGGCCCCCGTCCTCGTCGTCACGACCCGCTTCTTCGCCGAAGGGCGCACGGTGGCCGTCTCGCTGGCCACGTACCGGGCCGATACCTGCCGGCTGACCTTCGGGGACTCCGGCGGCGTCGAGATCCACCACGACCAGGAGCGCCGCGCCTCCTGACCCGGCGGGCGACAGCGCCCGCACCCGAGTTCACGCGGGACACGTCGACGCCCCGGCCACCGGCCGGGGCGTCGACGTCTCTCGCCGCGTTTGAGGACGTGTCAGCGACGTGCGGTGACCGTGCCCTCCACGGCGAACAGCTGCTCCTCCACGTGGTCCAGGGCCAGCCGCAGCGCGCCCGTGGCGACCGCCGCCTCGCCCAGCAGGGACAGCGCCACCTTCGGGGGCCGCAGGCAGTAGCGCGCCAACTCCCGCCGCAACGGCTCCAGTACACCGTCGAGACCGGCCGCCCAGCCGCCGATGACGACCAGCTCCGGGTCGAGCGCGAGCACCAGCGCCGCCACGTCGTGGACCAGCCGCTGGATGAACCGGTCGACGGCGGCCCGGGCCCGCTGGTCGCCCTCGCGGGCGAGCGCGAAGACGTCGGCGACGGCCTGCTCGTCGAGGGGGTGCAGGGGCTCGTCCGTCGTCGACAGCAGCGTCTCCGGGGTCGCCCCGCGGCCCAGCAGGTGCAGCGCCCCGATCTCCCCGGCGGCGCCGCCGTAGCCCCGGTGCAGCCGGCCGCCGATCAGCGATCCGGCGCCCGGGCTCAGCCCAGCCAGGACGAACACCAGGTCGTCGGACTCCGTCGCCGAGCCCTTCCAGTGCTCCGCGACCGCCGCCGCGTTGGCGTCGTTCTCGACCAGCACCGGGCACTTGAAGGAGCGGCTGAGCCGTTCGCCGAGGGGCAGGCCCGTCCACTCCGGCAGGGCCGTACCGAGTCGGACGGTGCCGTCCGCCTCGACGATGCCGGGGCTGCCCACCCCCACCGCCCGCAGGGAGCTGCGCGCGACGCCCGCCCGGCGCAGCAGCTCGGCGACCGCGCCCCGCAGCCGTTCGAGCCGCTCGTCCGCCGGAGCGGTCTCCTCGACCTCCTTGGAGATGGCGCCCAGCACCCGGCCGTCCAGGTCGGCGAGGAGCGCGGCGACCCGGTGCGGGCCGATCTCCAGGCCCAGCAGGTGCCCCGCCTCCGCCCGGAACCTGAAGCGCCTGGCGGGCCGTCCCTGGCGCCTCGCGGCACTGTCGTCGGCGGCCTTCTCGACGACCAGCCCCGCCTCGATCAGACCCTCGACGACGCCCTCGACCGTGGGCCGGGACAGCCCGGTCACCCGGGTGATCTCGGTGAGGGTCGCGCAGTCCGTGGCACGCAGGGCGTGCAGCACCACCGCGGAATTGATCCTTCGCAGCAGAGAGGGGTCCCCGCCGGTCAACCGCCCCAACGTCTTTCCTCCCAGCTCGCGCGCGTGTTGGCCGGATCGTACTCGGCGTGGCGGCCTCCGGCGAGTGCCGGGCACCCCCAGGTTACCGACGGGTCCGTCTCAGCCCGGTGACACGAACCCCGACTCGTACGCCGTGATGACCGCCTGAGTGCGGTCGCGGGCGCCCAGTTTGGCCAGTACGGCGCTGACGTGGGACTTGACCGTCTCGGTCCCGACGATCAGCCGGGCGGCGATCTCCGCGTTGGACAGACCCCGGGCCATCAGGCGCAGCACCTCCGCCTCCCGCCCGGTCAGCGTGGCCCGCTCCAGCAGCGCCCGGGCCGCCGGATTCCCGCCGCCGTCGCCGTACTCGGCGGCCAACTGCCGCACGGACGCGGGGAGCAGCAGGGACTCGCCCTCGGCGACCAGCCGTACGGCGTGCACGATCTCGGCGGGCCGGGCCCGCTTCAGCAGGAACCCGTCGGCGCCGGCGCGCAGCGCCTCGTAGACGTACTCGTCGTTCTCGAACGTCGTGATCACGAGGATCTTCGGCGGGTCGGCGACGGTCCGCAGCACCGCCCGGGTGGCCTCGATCCCGTCCAGCAGCGGCATCCGCACGTCCATGGCGACCACGTCGGGGCGCAGCCGCCGCACCAGCGGGATCACCGCCGCGCCGTCGGCCGCCTCACCGCACACCTCGATGTCCGGCTGCGCTTCGAGGACGGCACGCAGACCCGCGCGTACGAGGGGTTCGTCGTCGACGAGCAGAACGGTGACGGGGGTGACCGGCATCCGGCCAGCGTAGATCAGCCCAGCGGCAGCTCCACGCGCACCCGCCACTCGCCCTCGTCGGGGCCCGTCCGCGCGCGGCCCCCGAGCAGCGCCGCGCGCTCCCGTATGCCCCGCAGTCCGCTGCCCCGGCCGGGACCGGGGACGGTCGCCGTCAGCGGGTTGCGCACCTCCAGGCCGAGGGTGCCGTCCGCGACCGCGACCCGGACCCGGACCGGCACTCCGCCCGCGTGCCGCAGCGCGTTCGTGAGGGACTCCTGGAGGATGCGGTAGCCCTCCCGGGAGACCGGGCCCGGAACGCTCTCCAGGGGGCCCGTCACCTCGGCGTCGACCTCGGCGCCGGAGGCACGCGCGGACTCCAGGAGGCGGTCCGCCTCGGTCAGCGCGGGACGGCTGCTCGCCGGGCGCTCCGCCTCGCGCAGCACACCCAGGACCCGCTCCAGGTCCTCCAGAGCGGCCCGGCCGGTGTCCTCGATCGCCGCCAGGGCCCGGTCCGTGAACGCCGGGTCCCGGGCCGTGCGCGCCGCTCCAGCCTGCACCACGGCCACCGTCAGCGCGTGCCCTATGGAGTCGTGCAGTTCCCTGGCGATGCGGTTGCGCTCCAGCAGCTGCTCGGTCCGCTCCTCCAGGGCCGCCAGCCGCTCACCGGGGGAGGGGCCGAGCAGGCGGCGCGCGAGCGCCGTGACCAGGCCGCCCAGACCGAGGACCGCGGCGTACAGGGCGAGCACGGGCAGCGGGACGAGCAGGACGTAGCCCCAGTGCGGGTGGTCCACCGTCAGGAGCGGGTCGTGGACCGGCGCGTCGCCGAAGGCGGCCCGGAACAGATCGACGACGAGCACCGGCAGCCACACGCACACCGCCGTCGTGACCGCCCCCAGCGCCATCCGCGCCTCCAGCCACAGCACCGTCCGCAGCCGGTCCCGCCACGCGGCCGACCTGGTGACCGAGACGGCCGTCCCCCCGTCCGGCATCAGCATCAGGCGCGCCTGCACACCCTCGCCCGCCCGCACGGCCGGAACCAGTCCCAGCGGGATCAGCAGCAGGGCCGGCACCCACGGCCGGGACATGTCGATGAACAGCCACACGCTGACGAAGAGCATCGGCACCCACAGGTGCAGCAGACGCGTGTACGTCGTCGCGCTCGTCAGCGGGCGCAGGAACCGGTCCATTGCGTCATCGTGCCAGGCGGCACCGACAGCGGGGCTCCCCCGAGCGGGGGAGACGCTTTCCCCGCGCGGGGGAGGGACGGCGGCCCGGACACGGCCACGCTGGTGCCATGACCAGCATCGACGTACAGGACCTCACCAAGGAGTACGGGACCGGACGCGCCGTGGACGGGCTGACGTTCAGCGTGCGGCCCGGCCGGGTCACCGGGTTCCTCGGGCCCAACGGCGCCGGGAAGTCCACCACCATGCGGCTCGTGCTGGGGCTGGACCGGCCCACGTCCGGCACCGCCACGATCGGGGGACGGCCCTACGCCTCGCTGCGCGAGCCGCTGCGTCAGGTGGGCGCGCTGCTCGACGCGGGCGCCCCGCACGGCTCCCGCACCGCGCGCGACCACCTGCGCGCACTGGCGGCGAGCAACCGCGTCCCGGGACGCCGGGTGGACGAGGTCCTGGAGGAGACGGGACTCGCCCCGGTCGCACGGCACCGGGTGCGAACGTACTCGCTGGGCATGCGGCAGCGGCTCGGCATCGCGGCTGCGCTTCTCGGCGACCCCCCGGTGCTGCTGCTGGACGAGCCGTCCAACGGACTCGACCCCGAAGGCATCGTCTGGATACGGGAGTTGCTCCGCCGGCTCGCCCGGGAGGGCCGCACCGTCCTGGTCTCCAGCCATCTGATGACCGAGACGGCGTCCTTCGCCGACCACCTGATCGTCCTCGGCCGGGGACGCCTGCTCGCCGACACGCCCGTGCGGGAGTTCATCCACGCGCGCGTGCGGCCCCGCGTCCGGGTGCGGACCACGGACGGCAAGGAGCTGAGCCGCCTGCTGGCACGGCACGGCCACGAGGCCGTCGAGGGCGAGGACGGACGCTGGACCGTGCCGCACGCGCGCGTGGAGGACATCGGGCACCTCGTCTCCGGCGCCGGGCTCCCGATCCTCGAACTCGCGGCGGAGGAAGCCACCCTGGAACAGGCCTACCTCGAACTGACCTCACCGGAGGCCGAGTTCACCGCCACACCGTCCCCCGTACCGTCTCAGGAGGCCTCACCGTGCCGTTCGTCCCCGCACTCCACGCGGAGTGGATCAAGGTCCGTACGCTGCGCCCACTCCTCGGAGCGCTGCTCGCGGTCCCGTTGCTCACCGCCTCCTTCTCCGCGCTCGCCGGGGCCGACGAGTCCGACGGCACCGGATTCGACGCCCTGTACTCGGCGTTCTTCGGCGTCAGCTTCGGGCAGATCGCGGCGGTCACCTTCGGCGCGCAGGCCGTCGCCGCCGAGTTCCGGGAGGGGGCCCTGCGGGTCTCGCTGACCGCGATGCCGGACCGATGGCGCTGGTTCGCGGCCAAGGCGGTGGCCGTCGGCGTACCGGCACTGGCCGTGGGCCTGGTCACCGGAGTCGTGACGCTCGCCGTCGGGAAGGCGGTTCTCGGCTCCCGCTGGAGCGGTGTCACCGGGGCCGAGGCGCTGCGCGGCGTCGTCGGCTGCGGCCTCTACCTCGCCCTCATGGCCCTTCTGGCGGCCGGACTGACCGCCCTGCTGCGCAGCGGGGTCGCGACACTGGGCATCCTGATCCCGTTCCTGCTCATCGTCTCCTTCGTGGTCGGCGGGGTCTCCGGCGGCGCGGCCGACTACCTCCCCGACCGGGCGGGCCAAGTGGCGCTGCGCGACAGCTGGGACGGCGCCCTCGGCCCCTGGACCGGACTGGCCGTGACCGCCGCCTGGGCGGTGGCGGCCCTGTGCGCGGGAGCGTGGAGCGTCCGGCGGCGCGACCCCTGACGGTCACCGGGCCCACGGGGGTGGGGCGCTGACGGACCGCCAATTGTCAGTGGGGGTCGGTTTACTGGACGGCATGACCATCGCGCGGCAACTCGCCACGATCGACCGGCTGTGCTCCGAGGCGTTCCCCCCGGAGCCCGGCCGATCGGACGTCGGCACCGGGGGACCGGGCTACCACCTGGCGGAACTGGCCACGAGCGAGGACTTCTGGGAGGACGACGGCACCCGCCGCCTGGAGGCGGAGGAGCAGTACGAGGCCGACCGGGACGGCCTCGCGGAGCGGCTGGCGGACCGCTGGGGCCCGCCGCGGAGGTTCTCCCTGATGAGCGTCCTCGAACGGGCCGAGGCGGGCGAGGAGATACCGGAGCCGTGGGGCTCGCTGAGCGCCCACGTGCCCGACCTGCACCTCTGGCGGGCGGAGGCGCACGGCCGCTGGATAGCCCTCGGCGTCTCGCAGTGGGACAAGGAGCTGCCCTTGCAACTCCTCGCCGTGGTCACGGTCATGGACCCGCCCTGACCTGACGGCGCCCGCCCGCACCGCCTCGGAGCAGGGTCCGGAGGACGCCAGGCACGCGCTCCGCGGACCGGTCCCTACGAGGGACCCCCGCCGTCCGCCTCCGCGGCCTCCCGCAGACGGGCGAACTCCTCCGCCATCGACGCCGCCGTCCAATGGGCGTTCAGACCGCTCGGGTTGGGCAGCACCCACACCCGGCTGCTCCCGATCGTCCGCTCCTGCGGCCCCACCTTGGCCTTGCGGTCGTCGAACGCGGCGCGGTACGCCGTGACACCCACCACGGCCAGCCACCTCGGACGCAGCCGCTCCACCTTGGCGGCGAGCAGCCGTCCGCCCTCGCGGTACTCCTCGGCGGTCAGTTCGTCGGCCCGCGCCGACGCGCGCGCCACCACGTTCGTGATCCCGAGCCCGTACGACGGCAGCTCGCCCTGTTCGGACGGCTTCAGCAGCCGCGGGGTGAAACCCGACAGGTGCAGCACGGGCCAGAAGCGGTTGCCGGGCCGGGCGAAGTGGTGGCCGGTGGCGGCGGTCATCAGACCCGGGTTGATGCCGCAGAACAGGACGCGGAGGCCGTCCGCGACGACATCCGGCACCAGCCGGTCGCGGGCGGCCTCCAGGTCCGCGGGAGTGGGCCGCGTCAGAGGATCGCCCCCGGGGTGTAGCCCGCGGCCTGCGGGTACTGCTTGACGATCTCCTCGATGCGGCCGACGACGACGGCGACCTGACCGGCGGCGGCACCCGTGAAGGACAGCTTGTCGGCCATCAGGGCGTCGAGCTGGGCGCGGTCCAGCGGGATGCGCTCGTCCGCGGCGAGCTTGTCGAGCAGCCCGTTGCGCTCGGCACCCTGCTCGCGCATGGCGAGGGCGGAGGCGACCGCGTTCTCCTTGATGGCCTCGTGCGCGACCTCGCGGCCGACACCGGCCCGCACCGCGCCCATGAGGACCTTCGTGGTCGCCAGGAAGGGCAGGTAGCGGTCCAGCTCACGGGCGACGACGGCGGGGAAGGCGCCGAACTCGTCGAGGACGGTCAGGAAGGTCTCCAGGAGGCCGTCCAGGGCGAAGAACGCGTCCGGCAGCGCGACCCGGCGCACCACCGAGCACGACACGTCGCCCTCGTTCCACTGGTCGCCCGCCAGCTCACCCGTCATGGAGGCGTAGCCCCGCAGGATCACCATCAGGCCGTTGACGCGCTCGCAGGAGCGGGTGTTCATCTTGTGGGGCATCGCCGAGGAGCCGACCTGGCCCGGCTTGAAGCCCTCGGTGACCAGCTCGTGGCCGGCCATCAGCCGGATCGTCTTGGCCAGCGAGGACGGAGCCGCCGCCAGCTGCACCAGCGCGGTCACGACCTCGTAGTCGAGCGAGCGGGGGTAGACCTGGCCGACCGAGGTGAACGCCTGCGAGAAGCCGAGGTGCCCGGCGATGCGCTGCTCCAGGTCGGCGAGCTTCGAGGCGTCGCCGCCGAGCAGGTCGAGCATGTCCTGCGCGGTGCCGACCGGGCCCTTGATGCCGCGCAGCGGGTAGCGGCCGAGCAGTTCCTCGACCCGCGCGTGGGCGACGAGCAGCTCGTCGGCCGCGGTCGCGAACCGCTTGCCGAGGGTGGTGGCCTGCGCGGCCACGTTGTGCGAGCGGCCGGCCATGACCAACTCGCCGTACTCGCCGGCCAGCTTGCCCAGACGCGCCAGGACGGCGACCGTACGGTCGCGCACCAGCTCCAGCGAGAGGCGGATCTGGAGCTGCTCGACGTTCTCCGTGAGGTCACGGGACGTCATGCCCTTGTGCACGTGCTCGTGCCCGGCGAGGTCGTTGAACTCCTCGATCCGCGCCTTCACGTCGTGCCGCGTGACCTTCTCGCGCTCCGCGATCGAGGCCAGGTCGACCTGGTCGAGCACCCGCTCGTAGTCGGCGACGGCGGCGTCCGGCACCTCGATCCCGAGGTCCCGCTGGGCCCGCAGCACGGCGAGCCAGAGCTGACGCTCCAGCTTGACCTTCTGCTCGGGGGACCAGAGCGTGGCGAGCTCGGCGGAGGCGTAGCGTCCGGCGAGTACGTTCGGGATACGGGGCTTTGCAGGCGCGGCAGTCACGTGTACGGATTCTACTGGCGATTCGTGCAGGCCAGCGCCGCGGGGTTGTTCGTCGGAAGCTACGAGTGCGCGCCGGGGCAGGGGAGCGTCCCGGGCCGGCGGGCGGCGGCCGGCCGCTCACGAGGCGTCGGCCAGCTCCGCCAGGATGTCGCCGTGGCACAGCTCGGGGGCGCACCAGCACGCCAGCGTCCTGCCCCGCAGCGCGGGGACCTGCTCCAGCAGCTCGGGCCGTTCGAGGAGGTACGCCCGGTACTTGGCCATCACCTCGGCGCGGGTGCCGTCACGCTTCTTCTTGGGGGTGTCGTAGGCGAACGGGTTGTACAGCGGGTGCTGGGGGAGGTCCCAGTGGCCCAAGGTCCAGCGCCGCCCGATGTACACCAGGTCGTCGGGGGCGTCCTCCAGCCGGGGGCCGAAGTCGTGGATCCGCCCCTTGAGGTTGATCACGGAGGTGCTCACCCTGGCTCCCTTCGCCGCGCGTCCCGCCGAACCGATCCTGCGCCACCGCGCCGGTCCACGCCACCGCCGACGCAGCGCGAGCCCGTCGGCGGGCGCCGGGGCTCATGCCTCCGGCTTCTCCCACGGCAGCAGGTGGGGACGCTTGGCCGGCAGGCCGTCACCCGAGGAGCGGCCGGTCAGCCGGCGTCCGATCCACGGCAGCAGGTGCCGGTGGGCGAACCGCACGTCCGCCGTGCGGCGCGCGACCCAGCCGGGCGGCAGGCTGGGCGGCATCGGTGCGTGCCAGTCGACGTCCTCGGGGTCGTAGCCGAGCGCCTGCCAGACGGCCTCGGTGACCCGGCGGTGCCCGTCGGACGTCAGGTGGAGCCGGTCCACGTCCCACATGCGCGGATCGGACAGCGAGGCGGCGCCGTACAGGTCGACCACGATGGCGCCGTGCCGGGCCGCGAGGTCGTCGATGCAGGCGAACAGTTCCTCCATGCGGGGCCGGAAGCGCTCCAGCACCGGGCCGTTGCGGCCGGGGCTGCGCATGAGCACGAGCTGCTTGCAGGAGGGCGCGAGCCGCTCCACGGCCTCTTCCAGCAGGCCGCGGACCCGGCCCATGTCGCACTTGGGCCGCAGGGTGTCGTTGAGCCCGCCGACCAGCGTGATCACGTCGGCCTCCATGGCGGCGGCCAACGGCACCTGCTCCTCGACGATCTGGCCGATCAGCTTGCCGCGGACCGCCAGGTTGGCGTAGCGGAAGCCGGGCGTGTGCGCGGCCATCCGGGCCGCGAGGAGGTCGGCCCAGCCGCGGTACGAGCCGTCGGGCAGCAGGTCCGACATGCCCTCGGTGAAGGAGTCGCCGACCGCGACAAGACTGGTGTGGGTGGGTTTCGTCTGCATGGCGAGAGCGATGGTAACGCGGCTCCATACCCGCCGGTCGGTCGGCCTCCGCCTACGGCCGCCTACGCGGACGGACCCGGCGGGGCCCCCCCCCCCGCCCCCCCCCGCCGCCCCCCCCCCCCCCCCCGCGGCCCCCCGGGCCCCCCCCACCCCGCCGCCGCTCCGCCCCCCCGGGCCGCACCCGCCCGC
>NZ_JBIAJQ010000016.1:0-207905 GCF_042872045.1 Streptomyces sp. NPDC005496 | reverse complement strand
CCATGCTGCCGGAGTGGTGGCGCAAGGGAACGTGCGTGGTCCCCGTCGCCGGGGCCGACTCTCCCGAGGGGTGACCGTCCCTGTGGGCGCCGTTGCGGGGGGGGGGGGGGGGGGGGGGGGGGGGGGGGGGGGCGGCGGGGCGGGGGGGGGGGGGGGGGGGCCGGGGGCCGCGGCCCGCTCGTCCGGTGCTTAAGCGGCCTTCGCCTTCGTGGCGTACATGTCGACGTACTCCTGGCCGGAGAGGCGCATGACCTCGGTCATCACCGAGTCGGTGACGGCCCGCAGCACGTAGCGGTCGCGGTCCATGCCCTCGTACCGGGAGAACTCCATCGCCTCACCGAAGCGGACCGTGACCCGGCCCGGGCGCGGGATGCCGGCGCCGCCGGGCTGGAGCTTGTCGGTGCCGATCATCGCGAACGGGACGACCGGGGCGCCCGTCATCAGGGTGAGCCGGGCGATGCCGGTGCGGCCCCGGTAGAGACGGCCGTCGGGGGAGCGGGTGCCCTCGGGGTAGATGCCGAAGACCTTGCCCTCCTCCAGGATGCGGCGGCCGGTCATCAGCGCCGCGACGCCGCCGTTCGCGCCGTCCCGGTCCACCGGGATCATGCCGACGCCGGTGAAGAACCAGGCCATCAGGCGACCCTTGAAGCCCTTGCCGGTGACGTACTCGTCCTTGCCGATGAACAGCACCTGCCGGTCGCAGACCAGCGGGAGGATCATCGAGTCGATGAACGTGAGGTGGTTGCCGGCCAGGATGACGGGACCGTCGCCGGGAATGTGCTCCACGCCCTCCACCCGTGGGCGGAACATCAGGCGCATGATCGGTCCGAGCACTGCCTTGATGAGCACGAAGCGGGACAACGGGCCCTCCGGTGTCAAGGGATCGGTATGAAGTATGTGCAGGTGAGGACGATACTCGCGGGCGCCCGGTGATTGCACATCGGGTTCACCGAGCGGATACGCGATGTTGACATGCGTTCACCTGCGGTGGCGTCCCGCGCGGCCGCCGCCGCGCCGGGGAAACATGTGACGGACGTCGCGGACGTACCGCCTGTCGGGTGACGTCCGGGACCGCCGCCGACCGGGTACCCGGACCCGCGCCCCCCAACCGGGCGAAACGCCAACTCGCGGACCCCACAGGACATCCAGCGTCACCCACGTGTTCCGTCCGAGGTCTCCCTCCCGTCACCCGCGGGCACCTACGATCGTCCCGCTTTGACAGGTGCAGGGCGGTACGGCGGGAGGAGCGCTCATGGGGACGCAGGAGACGGGCGAGCAGGGACGGGGTACGGCGCGGCGGGCACTGCTCGGCGCGGCGGTGCTCGGCGCGGGCGGAGCGGTCCTCGGGCTGCCCGGCGCGGCCAGAGCCGACGGGCGGCACGGCGGCGGCTACCGGAGCCTGCCGACGCCGACCGTCATCGGGCACCGCGGGGCCAGCGGCTACCGGCCGGAGCACACCTTCGGCTCGTACGAGCTGGCCCTCGACATGGGTGCGGACGTCGTGGAGGCGGGCGACCTCGTGCCCACCAAGGACGGCCACCTGGTGTGCCGGCACGAACCGGAGATCGGCGGCACCACCGACGTCGCCGCGCACCCCGAGTTCGCCGACCGCAAGACCACCAAGTCGCTCGACGGGGTCGCCACCACCGGCTGGTTCACCGAGGACTTCACGCTCGCCGAGCTGAAGACGCTGCGCGCGGTCGAGCGCATCCCCGGCACCCGCCAGCGCAACACGATCTACAACGGCCGCTGGGAGATCCCCACCTTCGAGGAGGTGCTGCGCTGGCAGGACGAGCAGACCCGCAAGCGCGGCAAGCAGGTCTGGATCTACCCCGAGCTCAAGCACCCCACCTACTTCCGCAAGCTCGGCCTCGGCACCGAGGAGCGGCTCGCCCGGCTGCTGCGCAAGCACGGCAAGGACAAGAAGAACTCGCCGGTCATCATCCAGTCCTTCGAGCCCACCAGCATCCAGCGCATGGACAAGCTGGTCGGCAACCCGCTCGCCGTGCTCCTCTCCAGCGCCGGCAGCCGCCCCTACGACTTCGTCGAGTCCGGCGACCCGCGCACCGTCGCCGACCTCGTCAAGCCCGCCGGCCTGGAGTGGATCGCGTCGTACGCCCAGGGAATCGGCCCCACGCTCGACCTGATCATCCCGAAGGACGCGAGCGGCAACCTCACCACGCCGACCACGCTCGTCGACGACGCGCACGAGGCGGGCCTGATCCTGCACCCGTACACGATGCGCAACGAGAACACCTTCCTGCCCGCGAACTTCCGCAAGGGCACCGACCCGAACGCCTACGGCGACGCGTTCGGCGCCTTCCGGACCTACTTCGCGACCGGCATCGACGGCGTCTTCTCCGACAACCCGGACACCGCGCTGCTCGCCCGCGAGGACTTCGTCAACGGCTGAGCCACCGACCCCGGATGGGGTGACACCCGGCCGCCCCGGCAACCACTCGCCGGGGCGGCGGCGTCGTGCCGCATATGACATCGGACATGGTTGCCACGCTGCGCCCGCTGCTCGCGGCCGAGGCCTCGGCGGAGGCATATGCGTCGGGCGCGGAACCCGGCGACCTGGAACAGGCGGTCTGGCTCCGCCTCCTGGAGCGCCTCGACACGGACGGACCGCCCCTGGACCCGCAGGGCTGGCTGCGCCGCGCCGTGCGCTCCGAGGCCCGCCGCAGCCGCCGTACGAGCCGCCTCGAACGGCCGTACGGCGCCGAGCCGGCCGAGGACCGGCGGCCGGGCCCGGAGCAGGTGGCCCTCACCGCCGCCCGCCACCGCGCCCTGCACGACGCGGTGCGGCGCCTGCCCGGCCGCTGCCCGCGCCTCCTGGCGGCGCTGCTCTCGCCCAAGGACCTGACCTACCAGGAGATCGCAGGCGAGTTGGGTATCTCACAGGGCAGCCTGGGCCCGGAACGTTCCAGATGCCTGGGATGTCTGCGTCGATTGCTCACACCGGAGGTTGCGGCTCTCGAAGCGCGGGGATAGGAGTGGGGGACAACCGGTAAACAGGTGAGCGGGAGGCATGCACACATGGGCATGAGCGTGACCATCTCGGGGGCGACCGAGCAGGACGCCGAACAGATCCTCAAGCTGCAGTACCTCTGCTACCAGAGCGAGGCCGAGCTGTACGGCGACTACAGCATCGAACCCCTCACCCAGCCGCTGGACTCCCTGAGGGCCGAACTGGCCCAGGGCACGGTCCTGGTGGCCCGGCTCGGCGACGAGGTGGTCGCCTCCGTGCGCGGCGTCGTCGACGCCGACGGCACGGCGCGCATCGCCAAGCTCATCGTCCACCCGCGCATGCGGCGCCACGGCCTGGGCGGACGCCTGCTCTCCGCCATCGAGGCACGTCTGGGCGCGGACGGAGCCGCCAAGTCCTACCAGCTGTTCACCGGTCACCGCAGCGAGCACAACCTGCGCCTGTACCGGAAGCACGGCTACGCCCCGGTCTCCCGGGAGCGGGTCGACGAGCGCCTCACCCTGGTCACCCTCGCGAAGGGCGCAGACGCGAGCGCCTTCGTCACGAGCGCCTAGCGGTTCGCCCGCGCCGGGCGCCGTCCGTCACGGGCGGTGCCCGGGGCTCCGGATGCCCGTGCGTCGACGGCGGTCAGACGTCGGTGCGGGCCCGGCGGAGCCAGTACATCGCCGTCACCGGCAGCAGCACCGGGATGAAGAGGTAGCCCATCCCGTAGTCGGACCAGACCGTCGCGTCCGGGAACGCGGACGGCTCGACCAGCGTCCAGGTGCCGACGATCAGGACGCCCGCCAGCTCGGCGGCGCAGCACACCAGCGCCGCCCGGCGGGCCGTCTCGCCGCCCCGCACGAGCGAGTACGTGATGAAGCCGTACACCAGCCCGGCGACGGCCGACAGCGAGTAGGCCAGCGGGGCCTTGTCGAACTCCGTCGAGATCTGCACCGCCGACCGTGACACCGCCCCGACGACCATCACGCCGTACAGCCAGACCAGCAGCATGCCCGGCCCGCGGATCAGCCGGACCCGCTTCCCGCCCGGTGCCGGGTCCTGCCCGCGCACGCTCCCGTGCTCGTCGGCGGCCGCCATCTCAGCCTCCCCAGATGTCGTAGAGCCGTACCTCGAGGACGGCGAGGACCGCGCCGCCGGCGGCGACCGTGACCGAGCCCCAGCGGGTGCGCTCCGCCAGCGACATGAACCCCGCGGCCGGCACGCACGCCACGGCACCCAGCAGATACGCCACGAAGATCGTCGTGCCCTGCTCCGGCTTCTCGCCGCGCGAGAGCTGGACGACGCCGACGACCAACTGCACCAGGGCCAGCAGCGACACCACGGCCATGCCGATGAAGTGCCAGTCCTTGGTCGGCTGGTCGCGGTAGGCGGCCCAGCCGCACCAGGCGGCGAGCACGAGCGCGGCGACGGCGGTCGAGACCGTCAGGGCATCAAGCATGCCGTGACCCTATTACGCACCAAAAGGCCCGCCGCGCCCGCCCCCGGCGAGGCCCGGGCGGGCGCGGCGCACCGGCGGGAGCCGCCGTGGTGTTGACCACAGCCGACGGAGGCCGGGCCCGGCGCTCCCGGCACGGCACGCGCCGCTCCGCCCCGTCCCCGCTGGTCACGCGCGGGAGAACGGAGGGGCGCCGCGCGCGGGACCACCGTCCACGGCTGTCCGCTATTCGGACAGGGGTGCCGGTACCCGTCCGTACGTCTGCTTTACTGATCCCATGACCACGACGAGCAGCCGCATCCTTGCGACCGAGGCGACCACGACGCCCGGTGCTCGTTGTATGTGTCGAATGTGCGCCTTCTGAGGGCCCCCGCACCACCCCTGAGCCTCGCGCCCCGAAGCGAGACAGCTGTGCCCTGTCCGTAGTCCCTGCGTGACGGAGCCGGCCCCCGCGCACACGTTCTCCCCGGTTCGCTCGCCATCGCGAGAACCGTGCCGCGTTCCCGACCGAATGCACCCGTGCCGGGGCACACCCACGCCCTGCACTCGACAGTGACGGAAACCCAGTGATCACGACAACGGGCCTGACCAAGGTCTACCGCTCGCGCGGCCGTGAGGTGACCGCCCTCGACGGCGTCGATCTGCACGTACGCGAAGGCGAGGTGTACGGCGTCATCGGCCAGTCCGGCGCCGGCAAGTCCTCCCTCATCCGCTGCGTCAACCTCCTGGAGCGCCCCACGGCCGGCACGGTGAGCGTCGCCGGACAGGACCTCACCGCCCTCGCCGGACGCGGCCCGCGCGCCGGCCGGGAACTGCGCAGGGCGCGCAGCCACATCGGCATGGTGTTCCAGCACTTCAACCTGCTGTCCTCGCGCACCGTCCAGGACAACGTCGAACTGCCCCTGGAGATCCTCGGCGTCTCCGGCCGGGAGCGGGCGCGCAAGGCACTCGAACTGCTCGACCTGGTCGGCCTCTCCGACAAGGCGAAGACCTACCCGGCTCAGCTCTCCGGCGGACAGAAGCAGCGGGTCGGCATCGCCCGCGCCCTGGCCGGCGACCCGAAGGTGCTCCTCTCCGACGAGGCCACCAGCGCCCTGGACCCCGAGACCACGCGGTCCATCCTCCAGCTGCTGCGCGACCTGAACCGGCAGCTGGGCCTGACCGTCCTGCTCATCACCCACGAGATGGACGTCGTGAAGAGCATCTGCGACTCGGCCGCCCTCATGCAGGACGGCAGGATCGTCGAGTCCGGCACCGTCCCGGAACTGCTCGCCACCCCCGGCTCCGAACTGGCCGCCGCGCTCTTCCCGGTGAGCGGCGACGCCTCCGCCGACGACCGCACCGTCATCGACGTCACCTTCCACGGTGAGGCCGCCACCCAGCCGGTCATCTCCCAGCTCTCGCGCACCTACAACATCGACATCTCGATCCTGGGCGCCGCGATGGACACCGTCGCGGGCAAGCAGGTCGGCCGGATGCGCATCGAACTCCCCGGCCCCTACGAGGAGAACGTCGTGCCGATCGGCTTCCTGCGCGAGCAGGGACTGCAGATCGATCTCGTCGGCCGGGCGGCCCAGCAGTCCGCGTTCGTGAAGGAAGGTGCCAAGTGACCTGGTCGGAGATGCAGCCCCTGCTGTCCCAGGCGTGTTGGGACACGCTCTACATGGTGGGCTGGTCCACGCTGATCGCGGTCGTCGGCGGACTGCCGCTCGGCCTCCTGCTGGTCCTCACCGACCGCGGCGGACTGCTGCAGAACGTCGTGGCCAACAAGGTGATCGGGCAGGTCGTGAACATCGCCCGCTCGATGCCGTTCATCATCCTGATGGTCGCGCTGATGAGCTTCACCCGCACCATCACCGGCACGACCATCGGGCGGGAGGCGGCGATCGTGCCGCTCGCCATCGGCGCCATCCCCTTCTACGCGCGGCTCGTCGAGATGTCCGTCCGCGAGGTGGACGACGGGCTGGTCGAGGCCGTCCAGTCGATGGGCGGCAGCACCTGGAAGACCGTACGCAGCGTCCTCGTGCCCGAGGCCCTGCCGTCGCTGATCTCCGGCGCCACCACCACGGTCATCGCGCTCATCGGCTACTCCGCCATGGCGGGCACGGTCGGCGCCGGCGGACTCGGCGACATCGCCATCCGCTACGGCTACCAGCGCTTCGAGACCGGCCTGATGTGGATCACCGTCGCGGTGCTCGCCGTCGCGATCTCCTTCCTCCAGTTCGGCGGCGACTTCGCCGCGCGGGCCCTGCACCGCCGGGGCGCCAAGTCCGGCCCCCTGCTGCTCTTCCGCCCCTTCGGCGGCGCCCTCCCCGCCACGGTCGCGACCGACGCCGTCAAGAAGGGCTGACCCCAGACTCCCCGTCCCACCCAGACGGGGCCGCTTCACCCATAAGGAAAGGCACTTTTCGTGCGTAACACCGCCAAGATCACCACTGCCGTCCTCGCCGCCGGAGCCCTCACCCTCGGCCTCAGCGCCTGCGGTTCGGACAAGGACTCCGCCTCCGACACCAGCGGTCCGCTGGTCGTCGCCGCGAGCCCCGTCCCGCACGCCGAGATACTCGACTTCGTCCAGAAGAACCTGGCGAAGAAGGCGGGCCTCGACCTGGAGGTCAAGGAGTTCACCGACTACGTCACGCCGAACACGGCGACCGAGGACGGGTCCGTGGGCGCCAACTACTTCCAGAACCAGCCCTACCTCGACGACTTCAACAAGAAGAAGGGCACCCACATCGTGCCCGTCGTCACGGTGCACCTGGAGCCGCTCGGCCTGTACTCGCACAAGGTCAAGAAGGCCGACGACCTCAAGAGCGGCGCGACGGTCGCCGTCCCGAACGACACCGTCAACGAGGCGCGCGCGCTCAAGCTCCTCGACGCCAACGGCATCATCACGCTCAAGGACGGCGTGGGCAACGAGGCGACCCCGGGCGACATCGTCAAGAACCCGAAGAACCTCAAGTTCAAGGAGCTGGAGGCGGCCCAGACGCCCCGCTCCCTCGACGACGTCGACGCCGCGGTGATCAACGGCAACTACGCCATCGAGTCCGACCTCAAGCCCGCCGAGGACGCCCTCGTCCTGGAGTCCGCCAAGGACAACCCGTACGGCAACTTCCTCGCCGTGAAGAAGGGCAACGAGGACGACCCGCGTGTCAAGAAGCTCGCCAAGCTGCTCACCTCGCCCGAGGTGAAGAAGTTCATCGAGGACAAGTACGCCGGTTCCGTCCTGGCGTCCTTCTGACCGTCCTGCCGCGCCGCGACGAGGAGTCCGCGGGGCGCGAACCTCCTCGCGCCTTCCGCCGAGGGGCAGTTCGCCGGGGAACGGACGAGGTCCCGTCCCGCCGGTGAGCACCGCCGGACGCCCTCGTCACCGCACGGGGTCCACTCTTCACCGGGAGTGGACCCCGTGGTGCGTTCCGGTGCTTCCATGCTGCATGCTGGGCAGTTCAGCAGGCCCGACGATTTCCGACGGCCCGACGGTTCCCGAAGGTTACGGAGCGGCGCATGACGAGCACCTTCCCCGGCATCTCCATCAGCACGGAGCGGTTGGTGCTGCGCCCGCTCGAGGAGGACGACGTCCCGGCCCTGGCCGAGATGATGAACGACGAACTGGTCGCCGCCTGGACGTCCGTGCCCCAGCCCTTCACCGAGGACGGCGCCCGCCGCTGGATCTCCGAATACGCGCCCGACGAGCGCACGTCCGGCCGCGGACTCGACCTGGCCGTCACGGAGTTCCTCACCCAGCGCCTGGTCGGTGTCGTCCAACTCGGCAGGACCAACTGGCACATCCGGTCCACCGAACTGTCGTACATCATCGCCCCCTGGGCCCGCGGTGAGGGATACGCCTCCGAGGCCGCCCTCGCCACCGCCCAATGGCTGTTCCGCGACCAGAAGTTCGAGCGGATCGAACTGCGCACGGCCGCCGACAACACCGCCTCCCAGCAGGTCGCCCAGAAGATCGGCTGCATCAGCGAGGGCGTCCTGCGCAACGCCTGCATAGCGCGCACCCGCACCGAGGACGGCACTTGGGCCGACCTGCGCACCGACTTCATCGTGTGGAGCCTCCTGCCGGAGGACCTCGACGGTGTCGCCGAGGAACTCGCCGAGACGACCGGCTACACGTCGTACTCCGACTGGAACTGACACCGCGGGAGCGCTTCCACCCCCCGGGGGCCCGTCGCGGCGCCGTGCGGCCGCACCAGGTACCCTCACGGAGCCCGTGCGTGGGCTGTCCCCTGACACGCTGCGAAAAACCCTCTGGAGACTGACGACGATGGCCGACCGGGTCACGGTGATCGGCTGGGACGGCTCGCCGCTGACCGCCGCGGCGCGCTCCGCTCTCGGCGCCGCCACACTGGTGGCGGGCGCCGGCCACCACCTCGAACTCCCCGAGATCCCCGCGACCGCCGAGCGCGTCCGCCTCGGCAGCGTCGCCCTCGCCGCCCGCCGCATCGCCAACCACCGCGGCACCGCCGTCGTCCTCGCCGACGGGGACCCCGGCTTCTTCGGAGTCGTACGCACCCTGCGCGCCCCCGAGTTCGGCCTCGAGGTCGAGGTCGTCCCCGCCGTGTCCTCCGTGGCCGCCGCCTTCGCCCGCGCCGGGATGCCCTGGGACGACGCCCACGTGGTCGTCGCCCACCCCCGCTCGCTGCGCCGCGCAGTGAACGTGTGCCGCGCCCACACCAAGGTCGCCGTCCTCACCTCGCCGGGTGCCGGCCCCGCGGAACTCGGTCTGCTCCTCGAAGGCGTCCACCGCACCTTCGTCATCTGCGAGGAACTGGGCACCGACCGCGAGCAGGTCAGCGTCGTCACCTCCGACAAGGCCGCCGACCACACCTGGCGCGACCCCAACGTCGTCATCGTCATCGGCGGGTTCGTCGCCGCGACCGAGGGCGGCGGCTGGATCGCCGGCCGCGAACCCGGCGCCGGCCCGCGCGGCTGGGCGCTGCCCGCCACGGCGTACGGCGGCGAACTCGGCGAAGGCGAAACGGATCTGCTGCGCGCGGCCCAGCTCGCCCGCCTCGGCCCGCGCATCGGCGACCTGGTGTGGGACATCGGCTCCGGCAGCGGCGCCTTCGCCACCGAGGCCGCCCGCACGGGCGCCGCGGTCATCGCGGTGGACCGGGACCCGGCCGCCTGCGCCCGCACCGAGGAGTCGGCCCGCCGCTTCGGCGTCCAGGTGCACGTCGTGCCCGGCACCGCCCCGCACGTCCTGGAGAACCTCCCCGAGCCCGACGTCGTACGCGTCGGCGGCGGGGGAGCGGCGGTGGTCTCGGCCGTCGCCGACCGCCGCCCGCAGCGCATCGTGACCCACGCGGCGACCCGTGACGCGGCCGAACTCGTCGGCCGGGACCTGACCGAGCACGGTTACCAGGTCGAGTGCGCCCTCATCCAGGCCGTCGAACTCGACACACGGGCCTGGACGGAGAAGGAACGGAGCGTCGCGTTCCTGCTCACAGGGCGTCTGCCCGATCGCGCCCCGTGATCCGCTTGTCGTACCGCGCGCGGTAGGCTGACCGATCGTCGTACCGCATTCGTGCCCGGCGCTTCGTCGGCCAATGTCCGGAAAACGCGCCCCTTTTGGGTTGGGTGTGGTACGGCGTTACCGGAGGACGCGCAACGTGGCGCAGTCCACAGTGGACCGTCGCGGATCACGCTGTCGCGAGGGCGGGACGACCGGGACAATGCCAGTTAATGGCTTTGTCTCCTTTACGGGCGGGTCGTTCGTGCCGCTGGGCACGCACGCTCGTTCTTCATTGCGGGGGCGGTCGGTGCGCCGTTCCGGGCGAGCTGGTCGTAGGAGCACTAACCGATGGGCGAGGGGTACGCATGACCGACACCGGCCAGGTCCCGGGCGAGGGACTGCCGGAGAACGCAGGCATGGTGGAGCAGCCGGGCGCCTCCGCGCACGGTGCGTACACCTTCCTCGACCCCTCCGAGACCCCCGCCGAGGACGACGACCTGCTTCTCATGCCGGGCGCGCAGGGCGCGTGGGGCAACGAAGTGCCGCCGCCCCCTCCGCTGCCCCTCGCGCTCGAGCCGGGCCCGGTGCCCGGTCAGGAGCCGGGTCCGCAGCTCGTCCACGAGCCCGGACCGCACGAGACGGACGGCCGCGACAGCGGCTCGGTCGACCTCGGTGCCGTCCGCATGGCTCAGCCCCCGGCCCCGGCCCCGCAGCCGACGACGCCCCGCCGCCCGCTGCACCTCGGCCCGCCGATCCCGGACGGCTCGTCCAGCCCCGTGCGCTCGCTCGCCGACCGCGGTCCCGCCGGTGCGCCCACGGGACCCGCGCCCCTGCGCCAGGCCGGCCCGCCGACCATCGGCCCCGAGTACCTGGACGTCCCGCAGGCCGCGGAGGTCCCTCAGCAGGGAGCGCCCTGGGGTGCCGCGCCCCAGCCGCAGGACGTGCCGCCGGTGCCGCAGGCGAGTGCCGGGGGGACGGCTGCAGAAACGGTCGTCCCGGAGGCGGCGCCGACCGCCGTGGCCGAGGCCCCCGAGGCCCCCGAGCCCGCCGAGGCCCCGGCACAGGCCGCTGACGTACCCGTCGAGCCGGAGACCGCGTTCGAGCAGCCGGCCGAGGCCGCGCAGCCCGCGGAGACGCCGGACGCCTCCGAGGCCGCGCCCGGCGAGTTCCAGGCGCCGGAAGCCGTGGACGTTCCGGCTCCGGACACCGCCGACGCCGTACCGGCGCCCGAGGCCCAGCCCTCGGCCGACGCCGCGCACGCGCCGGAGGGCTACCTGCACCAGCAGGCCCTCGACACCGCCCTCGACCGGCACGCCGTGCTCGGTTCCCCGGAGCCGTACGCCCCGGCGGACCCGGCCGCGCCGCAGGATCCGGCCGCCCCCGTGGCCCCGCAGGCCCCGGAAGGCCCGGAGGACGCGCACACCGGGCAGACCGCCTTCGACGCCGTCCGGCCGGAGGAGCACCTTCCGCAGCCGCCGGCCCACCCCGAGGGCGTCGAGCCGTCGGTGCCCGTCGACGACGTCCACCCGGCCGCGTCCGCCGATCAACCGGCCCCCGCCGAGGTCGCGCAGCCCGCGCCCGTCCAGGACTCCGGCGCGCACCTCTACGCGGCCCCGGACCCGCAGAGCGGTGAGCCCGAGCTCCACCAGACCCCGACGCAGACCGCCGACCCGGTGGCCTTCGAGGCCGACGCCGCGACCGGGCTGCCGGAAGCAGCCGCCGCCTTCGCGCCCGTCGTGGAGCCGCAGCAGCAGCCCGCCGAAGCCCCGCAGCCGAGCGAGGCCGAGACGGCGCCGGTGGCCGAGGAGCCGCTCGCGGACGCCGCGCCCGGCTTCGTCGCCCCCGACCCGGAGACGGCGCACGTCCAGCAGTTCTCCGGCCTCGCGGCCGAGCCGCAGCGGGGCGTCCCGGCGGTAGTCGGCGCACAGGCGGCGGCACCCCACGCGGTCCTCGGCCAGACGCAGGCGGCCCGTTCGCAGGGCGAGGTCCTGCCCGAGGAAGCGGCCGGGTCCCCCGAGCCCGCGCCTGTCGAGACGCCCCGGGAACAGCGCGCCGGCCGGCACGCCCACCGTTCCGTCGGCGAGTTCGTCCCCGTGGACGGCTCGGTGCCGACCACCCCGCACCTGGCCCCGACGCCCCCGCACGCCATGGCGGTGCCGCCGCTGCCCCCGCAGGAGGAGCAGCCCCAGCAGGCCGCCCCCGCAGCAGAGCCCGAGGCGACCGCACCCGTCCAGGTCCCGGCCGAGGAACCCGAGCCCGTCCACCCGCCGGTGGCCGAAGCGGTCCCGGAGTCCGCCGCGGAACCGGTGGCCGAACCCGGCCCCGTCACGGGCCTTCCGACGGACGCCGAACCCGTCGCCGCCGTGCCCGCCCCGCGCGAGGCCGAGGCACCCCCGGCACCCCCCGCTCCGGAGCCGCCCGCCGCGGACCCGGAACCCGTAGTCGCACAGCAGGCGGACGACCTGGACACCCAGGGCGCCGACCAGGAAGAGAGCACGGCCGCAGTGGAAGACGTACGAGAGTCCACCGGCCCGGCCGCGCCCGGTTACGACGACGCCGAGCGCGAGGCCGTGCTGCGGGTGATGCGCGAGCGCCGCGACATCCGCAACGGCTTCCGCAGCGACCCGATCCCGCACGACGTGCTGCTGCGCGTCCTGGAGGCCGCCCACACCGCGCCGAGCGTCGGCCACTCCCAGCCCTGGGACTTCGTGGTGATCCGCTCCGCCGAGACCCGCCGCTCGATGCACGAACTGGCGGCCCGCCAGCGCGAGGCGTACGCCAAGTCCCTGCCCAAGGGCCGCGCCAAGCAGTTCAAGGAACTGAAGATCGAGGCCATCCTCGACACCCCGGTGAACATCGTCGTCACCGCCGACCCGACCCGCGGCGGACGGCACACCCTGGGCCGTCACACGCAGCCGCAGATGGCCCCGTACTCCTCCGCGCTCGCGGTCGAGAACCTCTGGCTCGCCGCGCGCGCCGAGGGCCTCGGCGTCGGCTGGGTCAGCTTCTTCGACGAGCGCGAGATGGTGCGCGCCCTCGGCCTGCCCGAGCACCTGGAGGTCGTGGCCTACCTCTGCGTCGGCTACGTCGACGAGTTCCCGGACGAGCCCGAGCTGATGCAGGCCGGCTGGTCCAAGCGCCGCCCGCTGTCGTGGGTGGTCCACGAGGAGACCTACGGCCGCCGCGCGCTGCCCGGCGAGGAGCCGCACGACCTGCTCGCCGAGACAGTCACCAACATCCGCCCGCTCGACGCCAAGGCGCTCGGCGAGGCCTGGGAGCGCCAGAAGCGGATGACGAAGCCGGCCGGCGCCCTCGGCATGCTGGAGATCATCTCCGCGCAGCTGTCCGGCCTGTCCCGCCAGTGCCCGCCGCCGATCCCGGAGCCCGCGGCCGTCGCGATCTTCGCCGGCGACCACGGTGTCCACGCCCAGGGCGTCACCCCGTGGCCGCAGGAGGTCACCGCCCAGATGGTGGCCAACTTCCTGGGCGGCGGCGCGGTGTGCAACGCCTTCGCCAACCAGGTGGGCGCCGAGGTCTGCGTCATCGACGTGGGCGTCGCCTCCGACCTGCCCGCGACCCCGGGCCTGCTGCCGCGCAAGATCCGCGCGGGCACGTCCGACATGACGACCGGCCCGGCGATGACCCGCGAGGAGGCCAGGGCGGCCATCGAGGTCGGCATCGAGACGGCCCGCGACCTGGTCGCGGCCGGCAACAAGGCCCTGCTGACCGGTGAGATGGGCATCGCCAACACCACCGCGTCGGCGGCCTTGATCTCCGTCTTCACGGGCACCGACCCGAGTGAGGTCACCGGGCGCGGCACGGGCATCAACGACGAGACCCTGGCCCGCAAGACCGAGGTCGTGCGCCGCGCCCTCGACGTGCACCAGCCGGACCCGGCCGACCCGATCGGCGTCCTGGCCGCGATCGGCGGCTTCGAGCACGCCGCCATGGTCGGCCTGCTGCTGGGCGGCGCGTCCCTGCGCACCCCGGTGATCCTGGACGGCGTCAGCGCCGGAGCGGCGGCCCTGGTGGCCCGCGCGATCGCCCCCGAGGTCCTCGCGGCCTGCATCGCCGGCCACCGCAGCGCGGAGCCCGGCCATGTGGCGGCCCTGAACAAGCTGGGCCTGCGCCCGCTGGTCGACCTCGACCTCCGGCTCGGCGAGGGCACCGGCGCCCTCCTCGCGCTGCCGGTGGTGCAGAGCGCGGCCCGGGCGATGCACGAGGTGGCGACCTTCGACTCCGCGGGCGTGACCGAGAAGTAGCCGCGAGCGCCGCGTCCCGCCCCGTCGCCCGGCGACGGTACGGCAGGACGCGGGGCCTCCCCTGACCGCACGGACGGCGTCCCGAGGGCGCCGTCCCGGTTTCGGGCGGGGCCGGGCGCGGGGAGGTAACCCGCACCCGCCCGAGCCACCGCTGTCACCCGCAGCTTAAAATCCGCACGTCAGGCCCGCTCCGAAGGCGCAGGGGGCCCGTCTCGCACCGCCCCGCACGAGGAGCCGCACCTCCATGGCCGAACACCCCGCCTACCCCGTGGGCCTCCGTCTCGCCGGCCGCCGCGTCGTCGTCCTCGGCGGCGGCCAGGTCGCCCAGCGCCGCCTTCCCGCCCTGATCGCGGCCGGCGCCGACGTCCACCTCGTGTCCCCGCGGGCCACCCCCTCCGTCGAGGCGATGGCGGACGCGGGCGAGATCACCTGGACGCGGCGGTCCTACGAGGACGGCGACCTGGCCGAGGCCTGGTACGCCCTGATCGCCACCAGCGACACGGCGGCGAACGTGCGGGCCTCCGCGGAGGCGGAGCGGCTCCGCGTCTGGTGCGTCCGCTCCGACGACGCCGACGCGGCCACCGCCTGGACCCCGGCCACCGGACACAGCGAGGGCGTCACGGTCGCCGTGCTGACGACGAACGCCCGGGGCCGCGACCCCCGCCACACCGCCGCCATCCGCGACGCGGTGGTGGAGGGACTGCGCGACGGCACGCTGGTGGCGCCGCACCACCGCACCCGCGTCCCGGGCGTCGCCCTGGTCGGCGGCGGACCCGGCGACCCGGACCTGATCACCGTCCGCGGGCGGCGCCTGCTCGCCGAGGCCGACGTGGTCATCGCCGACCGTCTCGGCCCGCGCGACCTGCTCGCCGAACTCCCGCCGCACGTCGCGGTGATCGACGCCGCGAAGATCCCGTACGGCCGTTTCATGGCGCAGGAGGCCATCAACGACGCGCTGATCGAGCACGCCCGGCAGGGCAAGGCGGTGGTCCGCCTGAAGGGCGGCGACCCCTTCGTCTTCGGGCGGGGCATGGAGGAGGCCCAGGCGCTCGCGGAGGCGGGCATCCCGTGCACGGTCGTCCCGGGCATCTCCAGCTCGATCTCGGTCCCGGGCGCCGCGGGCATCCCCGTCACGCACCGCGGGGTCGCGCACGAGTTCACCGTCGTCAGCGGCCATGTCGCCCCCGACGACGAGCGCTCTCTCGTCGACTGGGCGGCCCTCGCCCGGCTGCGCGGCACGCTCGTCGTCCTGATGGGCGTGGACAAGATCGGCGCCATCGCCCGCACCCTCATGGACAACGGCAGGGCCGGCGACACCCCGGTCGCCCTCGTCCAGGAGGGCACGACGGCCGCCCAGCGGCGCGTCGACGCCACCCTCGCGACGGTCGCGGACACCGTGCGCGCCGAGGAGGTCAAGCCCCCGGCGGTCATCGTCGTCGGCGAGGTCGTCAACGTGGGCGCGGGTCTCCTCAAGGACCTGTTCGACGAGGCGGCGTCCGCGAACCCGGCTCCCGGACTCGCCGAGTAGCCGTGCAGCACCCGGCCCGCGACCCCTCCGGAGGTCACCGGCCGCCGAAAGGACCCGGAGAGCCCGCCGCCCGGGATCTCCGCGTAACCCCGGGTAACCCACCCGTTCCAAGCCGTTGGCACCGCACCCAGGACAAGGCAGTATCACCCTGTGGCCGATCTCATCACCATTGAGGACCCCGACGACCCGCGTCTGCGCGACTACACAGGCCTGACCGACGTGGAGCTGCGCCGCAAGCGCGAACCGGCCGAGGGCCTGTTCATCGCCGAGGGCGAGAAGGTCATCCGGCGCGCCAAGGACGCCGGCTACGAGATGCGCTCGATGCTGCTCTCCGCCAAGTGGGTCGACGTCATGCGCGACGTCATCGACGAGCTGCCGGCCCCGGTGTACGCGGTCAGCCCCGAGCTCGCCGAACAGGTCACCGGCTACCACGTGCACCGCGGGGCCCTCGCCTCCATGCAGCGCAAACCGCTGCCGACGGCGGACGAACTCCTGCGCTCGGCCCGCCGCGTGGTCGTCATGGAGTCGGTCAACGACCACACCAACATCGGCGCGATCTTCCGCTCGGCGGCGGCCCTCGGCATGGACGCCGTGCTGCTCTCCCCGGACTGCGCCGACCCGCTCTACCGGCGCTCGGTGAAGGTCTCCATGGGCGCCGTCTTCTCGGTGCCGTACGCCCGGCTCGAATCCTGGCCCAAGAGCCTGGAGACGGTCCGCGAGGCCGGCTTCACCCTCCTCGCGCTCACCCCCGACGAGAAGGCCGCGACCCTGGACGAGGCCGCGCCCCACCGGATGGAACGCGTGGCCCTGATGCTCGGCGCGGAGGGCGACGGCCTGTCCACCCGGGCGCTGGTCGCCGCCGACGAGTGGGTGCGCATCCCGATGGCCCACGGAGTCGACTCGCTGAACGTCGGCGCGGCGGCGGCGGTCGCCTTCTACGCCGTGGCCACGGGCCGCCCGACGGCCTGACCACCCAGGGGGACCCGCCGACCGCAGCTACGGAGCGGCGCGGTGTCCCTCGCCCGGCGGCGCGTACGCCTGTGCGTGCCCCGCGTCCGCACGGGCGCCCTCGCCGCCGAGTCCCCGGGCCGGCCCCTGGCAGCCCTGCGCCGCCGCGATGCCCAGCGCCACCAGCAGCGTCACCACGACGAACACGAACAGCCGCTGACGCAGCAGCCGCGGATTGGCGGGCCGCCGGCCGGTACCGGTGGTGCGGGGCCCCTGCCGCCCGGCGCCACTGCGCGGAGCGGGCCGGCCGCCCGAGCGGGTCGTGTTGCGCGACGGCGCCGGCCGCGACCCCGACCGGGACCCGCCCGTCCGGGAGCCGCCCGCGCGGGCCGGGGGAGTGCCCTGCCCGGTCTGCGGGCCCTGCGGACGCCGCTGGGTGCGCTGCTCGGCGTACTGCTCGGCGAGCCGTCCGCTCGGCCGGTCCGGGTCGGTACGCGGCGCGGGCGGCCGTACGTCCGCGAGCCCTTGGGCCTCACGGGCCGCGATCTCCTTGAGCCGCAGCGACAGTTGCAGCGTGCTGGGCCGCTCCTCGGGGTCCTTCGCGAGGCAGGCCCGCACCAGCGGGGCCAGCGCGTCGGGGACCCCGTGCAGTTGCGCCTCCTCGTGCACCACGCGGTACAGCATCACCTCGGAACTGCCGTGCCCGAAGGGCGAGTCGGCCGTCGCCGCGTACGCGAGGGTGGCCCCCAGCGAGAACACGTCGGTCGCCGGGGTGACCGCGGCACCGCGCACCTGCTCGGGCGCCAGGAACCCCGGGGACCCGACCGCCGTACCGACGTGGGTGAGGGTGGAGGCGCCCGTCGCCCAGGCGATCCCGAAGTCGATGATCCGGGGGCCCTTCGGGGACAGCAGGATGTTGGACGGCTTCAGGTCGCGGTGGACGACACCGGCCTCGTGCACGGCGACCAGGCCCTCGGACAGGGCGGCGCCGACCGCCGCCACGTCGGCCGCGCTCAGCGGACCCTCCTCGGCGACCTTGTCGTGCAGCGAGGGACCGGGAACGTACTGCGTGGCGAACCACGGCCGGTCCGCCTCGAGATCGGCCGCGACCAGCCGCGCCGTGCATCCGCCCCTGATCCGCCGGGCCGCCGAGACCTCACGCGCGAACCGCGACCTGAACTCCTGATCCTCCGCCAGATCAGGCCGGATCACCTTCAGGGCGACCCGCTGACCACGCCGGTCGGAGCCCAGGTAGACAACGCCCATCCCGCCCGCGCCGAGCCGTCGGTGAAGCCTGAACGAGCCGACGACACGCGGGTCCTCGCGCCTCAGGCGCATCATCGCCATGTCCATCCCCGCTGCCCGGTCCGTTTGACGAGCCACAGCTTACGTTTCCACGGCCGGGTGCGCGCATAGGCCGCGCCCTCGCGACCCGATCGATTGTCAGTGCCGGGTGGGAAACTTGAAAGGTGGTCAGAGAACGCGCGACCGGGCCTGCTGCGAGCTGCCCGGGATCCCAACCAGCCGTCCCAGAAGGGGGATTGAACGCGTGAAGGGTGACCGAGTGGAGATAGTCGTGGACGCCGGGGACACGACACGTACGTACGAGGTGGTGGCGAGCAGGGCGGGCCGCCGGGTGGAGACGGCGGTGCGGCGGGGCGTCGTGGAAGTGAGCGAAGTCACCCGCAGCGGATCAGTGGTGCGCACCGCCCGGTTCATGGCGAATCGGGTGCTGGCGCTGGTGGAGCAGCCGATCCCGAGGGAGGACAGCTCGGAACAGTAGGGGCGCACAGGACGTCCCCTCCGGGAAGACCCTGAGATGGATGACCTCGTCTCCACCCAGGGGAGTACGCCGCAGGTCATCGCTCATCCTCCGGGAGGCCCGGCAATCGGTACGAGGGCATGACGACCCACGTCCGCCGCGCACCTAGATTTGAGGTCAAGCGGCGGGTGCAGCACTCGTCCCCCGAGGTCAGACACCCGCCGCTGCCAACCACAACAGAAGCTCGGTCAGGAGAGGGACCATGGCCCACACGGCATCGCGGACGGCGATCCGCACGCAGGGACGCAAGGCGTACACCGCCGCGTTCGGCACCAGCCGCCCGGGCCGCCGCCACCCCTTGGTGGCGACAGCGATGGTCCTTCCCCTGGCGGCCCTGCTCGTGGTCGTCTTCGGCGGCTGGGAAGCAGTGGTCACACAAGCGTCGTCCGTGGGCGTGATGCTGGGGCGCTGAGCGGCGCCCCAGGCCCGGAAGAGCGGTCCGGGCGGGGACATCCGGCCATGAAACCCCGTGGGGACGGGGGTGCGGCGGACGGCAAAAATGCCCGCGCAGCTGGGGAGCTGCGCGGGCATTGCCATGTCCGCGCCCGGCCGGGCGCGCCGCGGACCGGCCCGCCCCCTCGCGCGGACCCCACCGCCGGTGACCGGGGCGGCGCTCCGCCTGCGTACGCTCGCCCCGAACCGAACGCACCCGAGGGGGACCCGTGACCGCAGACGTGCTGCCCGCGCTGACCGCCCAGGCGCGCGGCGCGGCCCATCCCGCCGGCGCCGCCTGCGCGCACGACGACGCGGTGCTCGCCGACCGGCGGGACGGCACCGTCGTCCGGCACGGCGACACCGTCGCCAAGGCGCACGACCCCGGCACGGACCACCGCGAGCTCTCCCGGCGCCTGGCCGTCGCCGCCCACCCGGCCCTCTCCGGCGTCCTCCTCCCGCCGCTGCGCCCCGCCCCCGTCGACCTGCACGGCCGCCCCGTGACCTTCTGGCCCTACGGCACCCCGGTCGACCCGGAGACACCCGAGGCGGCCCCCTGGGAAGCCGCCGCCGCCCTGCTGGCCCGGCTGCACCGGGCGCCCGTGCCGGACGGGCTGCCCGCCATGCGCGGCCCCGTCAAGGCGGCCCGCGCGATCGCCCGGCTCGGGGCGGCCGGCCCGCACCCCGCCGCGGCACCGGTCCTGCGGGCCTGGGCCGGCCTGCCGCCCTGGGCCCGCGCCGAAGCGCCGATGCCGGACGGACCCCGCGCCCTCTGCCACGGTGACCTCCACCTCGGCCAGTTGGTGCGCCACCCGGAGACGACCGGCCGCTGGCTGCTCATCGACGTGGACGACCTGGGCCACGGGGTCCCCGCCTGGGACCTGGCCCGCCCGGCCGCCTGGTACGCCTGCGGTCTCCTGCCGCCCGAGGCGTGGCACCGCTTCCTGTCCGCCTACCGGCAGGCGGACGGCCCCGCGGTTCCCGCCGACGGCGACCCCTGGCCGGCGCTGGACGTACCGGCCCGTGCCCTCACCGTGCAGACCGCGGCCCTGGCGATCGCCAAGTCCGCGGCGGCGCAACGCCCTCTGGACGAGGTCGAGCTCGCCGTCGTCGACGCCTGCGACCGAATGGCGGCCCTCCCGCCCGAGTTGACGCGGGCGCACGCGAAGTAGGGTGCAACCGACCGCAGCCGGGCAGTGTCTGTCCTGGTGTCACACGAAGCAGCACCGACGGCGAGGAGTTGAGCCGAGCATGCAGTGTCCGAAGTGCCATGCGCCCATGCACACCTACAACCGCAATGGCGTCCAGATCGAGCAGTGCAGCGGCTGCCGCGGGATCTTCCTCGACTACGGCGAGCTGGAGTCCCTGACCCGCCTGGAGTCCCAGTGGTCGCAGCCCGCCCCGCCGCCTCCGGCCCCGCAGGCCTACCCCTCGGCCCCGGCACCGGCGTGGGGTGCCCCGCAGGGCGGCCACGGCGGTCACTACGGCGGCCACCACCGCCAGAAGAGCTTCGGGCGCATGCTCTTCTCGTCCTGACGAGCGGGGGCCCTCCGCACCGGAGGGCCCCTGTCCGCTTCCGGCGGGACGCACGACGAAGCCCCCGGCCGTCGAGACGGCCGGGGGCTTCGGCTGGTGCGCGATACTGGGATTGAACCAGTGACCTCTTCCGTGTCAGGGAAGCGCTCTCCCGCTGAGCTAATCGCGCGGGGCGTGCTGCGTGGTGCGTGTACTGCGTGCGCGATACTGGGATTGAACCAGTGACCTCTTC
The DNA here is from genome assembly GCF_042872045.1 of Streptomyces sp. NPDC005496. Taxonomy (NCBI): domain Bacteria; kingdom Bacillati; phylum Actinomycetota; class Actinomycetes; order Kitasatosporales; family Streptomycetaceae; genus Streptomyces; species Streptomyces sp. NPDC005496. Next base: position 187,257 of record NZ_JBIAJQ010000016.1, on the reverse strand, counting down.
CGTGTCAGGGAAGCGCTCTCCCGCTGAGCTAATCGCGCGGGTACGGATCTTCGACGAGATCCAGTGGACGATACTGGGATTGAACCAGTGACCTCTTCCGTGTCAGGGAAGCGCTCTCCCGCTGAGCTAATCGTCCTTGGAGGTGGAGACGGGATTTGAACCCGTGTAGACGGCTTTGCAGGCCGTTGCCTCGCCTCTCGGCCACTCCACCAGGAGTGCGGGGGGTCGGGAAGATCCCCCTCTTCCTGCGAGCGGACGACCAGGTTCGAACTGGCGACCTCAACCTTGGCAAGGTTGCGCTCTACCAACTGAGCTACGTCCGCTTGTCGTTTCCGGTCGGCTCACGCGTCCCGGCGACGTGTTGAACTCTAGCGGATTCCGGGGCCAGCACAAAAACGCGTTTGCGCAGCGTGCTGCGGTGCGTCCGCGCCAGGACGCGGCCGGGCCCGCCCGCAGGTCACCCACCCTAGACTCGACAACGTGCACGACCTCCCTGCTCTCGCCCGCTTCGGCGGCCTCGTGGCGACCAATCTCCTCGACGTCACCAGCGACCCCGCGGCTCTGGAATCCGCCGGCTTCTGGGCCGTCGCGGCCGACTTCGAGGGCCGCCTGACCTGCGCCCGCTTCGCCGACGTACGCCCCGAGGCGGTGCCCGCTCCGGTGCCGGGGCGGTGGCGGGGACCGGCCGCCGGTGACTGGACGTCGTCGCTCGACCGCGCCGCGTACACCGAGGGCGTGCGGCGCATCCGGCGGCACATCGCGGCCGGCGAGGTGTACCAGGCGAACCTGTGCCGGGTGCTCTCCGCGCCCGTCGCGTCCGACGCCGACTTGGACGCGCTGACCGCGCTGCTCGCCCGGGGCAACCCGGCACCGTACGCCGGAACGATTCGTCTGCCCGGGCACGGCGTCGAGATCGCCACCGCCTCCCCGGAACTGTTCCTGCGGCGCGACGGCCGGACCGTCGAGTCGGGTCCGATCAAGGGGACCGGACGCACCGAGGCGGACCTGCTGGAGAAGGACTACGCCGAGAACGTGATGATCGTGGACCTGGTCCGCAACGACATCGGGCGGGTCTGCGCCACCGGCACCGTGAGCGTCCCCGACCTGTGCGTCGTGGAGAAGCACCCCGGGCTCGTCCACCTCGTCTCGACCGTCCGCGGCGAACTGCGCGAGGAGGCGGGCTGGCCGGAGCTCCTCGCCGCCGCCTTCCCGCCCGGCTCCGTCACCGGCGCCCCCAAGTCCAGCGCACTGCGGATCATCGACGCCCTGGAGACCGCGCCCCGCGGCCCCTACTGCGGGGGCATCGGCTGGGTCGACGCCGACCGGGGCACCGGAGAGCTGGCCGTGGGCATACGCACCTTCTGGATCGACCGGACGGCGGGGGAGCTGCGCTTCGGCACGGGCGCCGGCATCACCTGGGGCTCGGACCCCGAGGGCGAGTGGCGGGAGACCGAGCTGAAGGCCTCCCGGCTGCTCGCGGTAGCGTCGGGGACGTACGAGGAGAGTGGAGGGACCCTTTCGTGAAGATCTGGCTCGACGGCGGGCTGCAGGACACCGAGTCCGCCCGCGTCTCCGTCTTCGACCACGGACTGACCGTGGGCGACGGCATCTTCGAGACGGTGAAGGCGGTCGACGGGCGGCCGTTCGCGCTGACCCGTCACCTCGACCGGCTGACCCGCTCCGCGCGCGGCCTCGGCCTGCCCGACCCCGACCTCGACGAGGTGCGCCGCGCCTGCGCCGCCGTCATCGAGGCCAACCCGATGCCGCTGGGCCGGCTCCGGATCACGTACACCGGCGGTCACGGGCCGCTCGGCTCGGACCGCGGCGAGCACGGCCCGACGCTGGTCGTCGCCCTCGGCGCGTCCACTCGCCGTCCCGACTCGACCGCCGTCGTCACCGTGCCGTGGACCCGCAACGAGCGCGGCGCCCTCACCGGCCTCAAGACCACCTCGTACGCGGAGAACGTCGTCGCGCTCGCCCGGGCCCGCGAACAGGGCGCCTCCGAGGCGCTGTTCGCGAACACGGTGGGGCAGCTGTGCGAGGGCACGGGATCGAACGTCTTCGTCGTCCTGGACGGCGAGATCCACACCCCGCCGGTCGTCTCCGGCTGCCTCGCCGGCATCACCCGCGCCCTCGCCGTCGAGTGGGCGGGCGCCCGGGAGACCGATCTGCCCTTCGACGTGCTGGAGCGCGCCGACGAGATCTTCCTGACCTCGACGCTGCGGGACGTGCAGGCGGTGCACCGCGTCGACGAGCGCGAACTGCCGGGCGCGCCGGGCCCGGTGACCGCAAAGGCCATGCGGATCTTCGAGGAGCGCGCGGGCGACGACCTGGACCCGTGACCGTGCACAGCCGGTAAATCCGGATGACGCCGGAGCGCGGGGCGGGTACAACACCCCTGATGACCACGACCCTGCGGCCGACCGAGCCGCTCCAGCACCACGCCGACGGGACGCGTTCGCGCCACTTCCAGGTCTGCGTGAACAGCCGTCCCGTGGGCGCGATACACCTCAGCACCCACGCGCTCTACGGAGCCGACGTCGCCCTCGCCACCGACCTGCGCATCGACGAGCCCGACCGCGGACGCGGGCGGGGCGCGGTGGCCGCCCTCGCCGTCGAGGAGGTGGCCCGCGGCTGGGGCTGCCGGCGGATCGAGGCGTCCGTGCCCGCCGACGCCGCCGCCGCGCTCCGGCTGACCCGCGCGCTGGGTTACGTCACCCGCAACCGCGGCATGGAGAAGCGCCTCGCCGCCACACCCCCGGAGCTGCCCCCGGGCACCCGCGCGCGTCCGATGACCGAGGACGAGTTCCGCCCCTGGGAGGCCCGGGCCAGGGAGAGCTACGCGCAGCTGTGGATCGAGCGGGGGGTGCCCGAGGCGGAGGCGTACGAGAAGTCGCGACGCGACCACGACCAGCTGCTCGCGCAGGGCGTGGCCACCGAGAACGTGCTGATCAGCGTCCTGGAGCACGAGGGGACCCCGGTCGGCACCCTGTGGCTGGCCCTTCAGGAGGAGCGCGCCTTCGTCTTCGACGTCGAGGCCGACGCGGCGTACCGGGGCCGGGGCCACGGGCGTTCCCTCATGCTGCTGGCCGAGGCGCAGGCGGTCGCCGCCGGCCGGACGGTCGTCGGCCTCAACGTCTTCGCGGGCAACACCCCGGCCGAGCGGCTGTACGAGTCGCTCGGCTACGAGACGACGGCCTACCACATGTACAAGAGCCTGCTGTAGGACGGCGGCGGCCCGGGACCGGTCAGGCCCCGTGCTCCGCCAGCAGCCGGTCGGCGATCTCCTCGACGCGCTCGCGCAGGCCCTCCTGGCTCTTGCCGCCGTCGAGGCGCTCCCCGCCGATGACATACGTCGGCGTGCCCGTGACACCGATCGCCTTGCCCTCGGCCTGGTCGGCGTCGACGATCAGGATGTGCCGGCCGTCGATCAGCGCGGTGTCGAACTCCTCGGCGTCCAGGCCGAGTTCACGGGCCACCTCGACGAGGAACGGCTCGCCCCGGCGGTCCAGCTCCTCGACGCGGCCGAGCACGGCCTCCACGTACGGCCAGGCGCTGCCCTGCTCGGCCGCCTCCTCGGCGGCCTGGGCGGCGGCGAACGCGTGCTTGTGCTTCTCCAGCGGGAAGTGCCGCAGCCGCAGCTCCAGGCGGTCGCCGTAGCGGGCGCGCAGGGCGCGCAGATCGTCCAGGGCGGTGCGGCAGTCCGGGCACTGCAGTTCGCACCAGACGTCCAGGACCGGAGGGACGGGGCGCGCGGCGGGGGAGTCGTTCATGGTGCCCAGTCTTCCAGCCGCGGCCCCGGCACCCCAACCGGGACCTGGGGAGGACCCCGACCCGGAGATGTCCCTGAGGTCCGCCCGGGGCATGGCACAGCGGGCCGGGGCCGGTGCAGGATGGAAGGGACGTAAGCCCCCTTCCCGACCGCACCCAGCCGGAGGACCGGATGATTGCCGAGACCGTCTGTTCCGCCGTGTCCGCGGCCGGGCTGGGTATCGCCGTGGTCACGGCCTACCGCAAGCGTTTCCTGGCCGCGGCCCGGATCGCCGCCTACTCGCTGGTGCCCGTCGGCCTGGTGATGACCGGCGCGGTCGGCTGGGCAGCGGACACCGCGTTCAGCCCGACCGCCTGGGCCGGGTTCGCCGTGCTGGGCTGTGCCTGGCTGCTGTTCCTGGCCACGCGGGCGGTGGAGCGCCGCGGCGGCGGCACCCGCAAGGAACGCAAGGCGGCGCGGGCCGCCCGTCGCGATGCGGTGGCCCCCGAGGCGTCGGCGCCCTCCCAGGGCGGGGGCGCGCGACCGGCGGTGCGGCCGGCCCCGGCGCAGCGCCCGGCGGGCTCCTCGGACGACTTCAGCGACATCGAGGCGATCCTGAAGAAGCACGGCATCTGAGCGGCGCGCGACCGGCGGTTCGCGACCGCGGGCACCTCCGCGCTCCACGACGAACCGAAACGACCCAGCCGAAAGTGATCAGCCGGACCCGCCCAAGTGATCAAGTCCATCACCGCAGTTCGCGAAATTCATGAACTCCCGGTCATTTCGGGCGTGTTGATCGCCCCGGGGGTCTGCCGTAGGTCATCATCACCGCGAGATGCTGGACACAACACAGAGCGACACCGCCGCCCCTTCCGAGGAACGGCGGGGTTGTCTCTTCGCACTTTCCCAGCCACCGCTGATGATCTTCCTTGCGGTGATCGGCTGTCTGCTGCTCATGGCTTCGCTGCACGATCTGCTGCTGCTCTGAGCCGTACACGGAGCCCCTGGCGCCACCCGTTGCGGGCTCCGTCAGCTCGCCGCTTCCTTGCGCCGGGCGCGGTAGGCGGCCACGTGCAGACGGTTCCCGCAGGTGCGGCTGTCGCAGTAACGGCGGGAGCGGTTGCGGGAGAGGTCGACGAAGGCGCGCCGGCAGTCCGGCGCCTCGCACCGGCGCAGGCGCTCCTGCTCCCCGGCGACCACGAAGAAGGCCAGCGCCATCCCGCAGTCCGCCGCGAGGTGGTCGGCGACCGAGGCGCCGGGCGCGAAGTAGTGCACGTGCCAGTCGTAGCCGTCGTGATCCGTGAGCCGGGGCGTGGTCCCCGCGGCGGCCACCAGTTCATTGATCAGCGCGGCCGCGGCCCGCGGATCGTCCGCCGCGAAGATCCCGGTGAACCGGGCGCGGACCTCCTGCACGGCCGCCAGGTCCTGCGCCGAGAGCACGCCCACATCGCTGATCTCGTGCTTTCGTACGAAGTCCGCGAGGGCGGCGACGTCCGGGAGCCGGTCCGCCGCGTCGTCCTCGGGCACGGTGTTCACCAGATCCACCACGGTGTCGAGGGCGCACCGGGTGTCGTGGGTGATCAGCACGATTCGCTCCCTGGCCAGAAGTCGGGCGGGCGCCCGCCGATGGGGGCCGAGCCTAGCGGCTCGGCGCCCGCGGGGACCGGTGCGGGCCGGGCCGGGGAACGATCCCGGACGGCCCGGCCGCTCGCCGGACGCGCACCGGCGCCGCCTCCGCGGGGTTCCGCGGCGACGGCGCCGGTGTGTGCCGTATGCAGTTGTCCAGGCCCGAGCCGTCTCCCCGAGTGGACGGCGCCGGGCGGCTCTGGGTCTCTCGCTAACTCTCCGCCAGGATGTGGGAGAGCTCCGTGTCGAGATCGAAGTGCCGGTGTTCCGTGCCGGGGGGCACGGCGGCGTCGGTTCGCTTGAGGAACGACTCGAGAGCCCGTGCCGGGGCCTCGAGGAGGGCTTCACCCTCCGGAGAGCTGAGGGCGATGCAGACGACGCCCTGACCGTGGCTCCGGGACGGCCAGACTCGGACGTCGCCGGTTCCGGTGGGCCGGTGCAGGCCCTCGGCGAGGAGGTCGCGGGCGAACACCCACTCGACGGTTTCCTCGGCTCCGGTGTGGAAGGTGGCGTGCACGGCGTAGGGATCGGCCGTGTCATACCGCAGTCCTGCGGGTACAGGCAGTGAGGACTCGCTCGACACAACGAGGCGCAGGTGCAGCTCGCAGCTGACCGTGGTGTTCATAAGCGCCAGGGCCTTTCGCTCAGTGTGCGCTCGGGGATTCGCACGTCGGCGAAATCGACATGCCACCTACGGTGCCGTTGTAAACCCCTCTGAGTGTTTTGCGTGGCTTTAAGTAGCTCATCCGGCCGAGAGTACGTTCGCGAGGTACGCCCATTCCGGTGACCGGTTTCTCTCGGGTAGGGTTTGGTCGTATGAATACGGGGAGTGACGAGCCCGGCGAGGTCGCCGTGGCCGACGAGGAATCGAAGAGTGAGCGACCGCTCGGTTCGCGTGCGCCGGAATTCGTCCAGGCCCGGCGGGCGCTGCACCTGAGCTGGCAGGTGGGGGTTTTCGTCGTCGGACTCGCGGTCGTCGGCGCGGGCGTGGTCATGCTGCCGCTGCCCGGCCCGGGATGGCTGGTGATCTTCGGCGGTATGGCGATCTGGGCGACCGAGTTCGTCTGGGCTCAGCTGGTGCTGCGCTGGACGAAGCGCAAGGTGACCGAGGCGACACAGCGCGCGCTCGACCCCCGGGTCCGCCGGCGCAACATCATCCTGACGACCGTCGGCCTGGTGATCGTGGTGGTCCTCGTCGCGGTCTACGTCTGGAAGTTCGGCTTCGAGATGCCGTGGAAGATCAAGGAATGACGCGGTTCCCCCGGCGTCCCGCGGAACCGCTCGGCTGGTCCGGGCCACCCTCTGACATGGGGTAATGTTCTCCGTGCGCCCGGGCGATTAGCTCAGCGGGAGAGCGCTTCGTTCACACCGAAGAGGTCACTGGTTCGAACCCAGTATCGCCCACCAGTTCGAAGGCGGTCTCCGTCCACGCAGTCCGTGGACGGAGACCGCTTTCGGCGTTTCCGGAGATGCCGAGACGGGGGCCAGGCGGCGCCCGAGCCGGTTCGCAGCGGCCGAACACGTCAGGCAGGGTGCCGGGAGCCCTGGGGTCGAGGGGCGGCCCCCAGGGGCCCTTCTGGCGGCGTAGGCCTCTGCCGTGCCGCTCGGTCCGGCTGCGCCTGCGGGCGCGCGGCGGCCGCGCGATTCGAGGCGGCCGATCTCCCCGTACCGGACAGGCGCTCCCCGATCCGGCCGTCGACCCATCGGCTGTCACCGCCTACGGCCGCCCCCGCGGGACGCCGGTGAGAGTGCGTCGCGGTTCTTCCGGTCCCTGAGTGGGCGACTCAGCTCGTGCCCCGGCCGCCCACCCTCGGTGATTGCGGAACCCGTCCCTCCTTCGCCGCGGGGGAGCGATGCCCCGTGCGACAGGGGTTTTTCGGTCCGCTGTGCGTGACGCGGAGAACGCCGTCCGGTGTTCGGCCCGTCGGCCCCGGGTGTCCGACCTGCGAGGTCGCGAAACCGGGGGCGGACCCCTCCGGACCTCCTCCGAGGGCGGCGCCGTCGCCTCCCGCCGATTCCTGTCCGAATCATCGAGGCGCCCGGAAGGGGCCGGTGTCTCGTGCCGGAGCCGTGGCGCCGACGGTGGGTCCTGGGCGGGACGGTGACGATCCGTTACGCCCGGTGGGAGTACGCAGGGTGCGGAAGATCGACAAGTCCATCGAGCTGTCCGGCAAGAAGTCCGCGAAGATCAAGGTGAAGACCGACTTCCGGGATTACGCCGCCTTTTGGGAGAGGCCCCGGACTCGGGCCGCGGGCGGAAATCCACCGGACGTATTCCGGAACGCCGTCGAATTACTTCGGAAGTACGACAAGAGGGGTGTGTTCCTCGGTCTCAAGTGGCAGATGGACGCGGGGAACCCGGGCCTCGACAACTTCCATCCGGATGTCGAGAAGGCCGGACAGGCCGAGGGAAACCGGCTCGGTATTCCGGTCGCATCCGACACCATGTCACTTTTCGTCGACGAGAAGGTCTTCGGAGTCGTACCTCCGCCGCCGAGCGGACCGGTGACGCGGCTGCACCCGATCTTCCTGGGCGACCGGATGCCGCACGCGGACGACGGAGGCCTCAGAGCATCCTTCCCAGCACCTCCCGCACCCGCCGCGCGTCACGGATGCGCCGCTCGTACGTCGCGCCCAGGGCGAGCAGCACCAGGCCGGCGAGCGCGGGAAGCACCCAGCGGGGTAGCGCGTCGGCCACCTGCGCGATGTAGGGGGCCAGTTCGTGCAGGGCGTCCAGGACGAGCACCGCACCGCCGAGGACGAGCGGCGCCCGCAGTCGGTGCCGGGCACCGAGGAGCGTGAGGGCCAGGGCCGCGGCACCCAGTAGCAGCGGGCGCAACCAGTGCGCGTCCGCCCACGCCGCCGCGAGGCTCGGCACGAGCGTCGCCGACAGGCCCGCCCCGTACGCCGTCCAGGACGACACCCCCGCGTCCTTGCGGCGCCGCACGGCCCCGAGGATCAGGGCGGGCACGGTCACCGGCACGGTGTACGCCTCCGGGGAACCGACGTCCCAGGACGCCAGGCGCACCCAGGTGGCCAGGACGAACAGGACGGCGGCCGCCCAGCCCACACCGCGGCGGCTCTCGCGGATCGCGGTGCCCGCGGCGATCACCCCGCACAGGGCGAGCAGCAGGGCCAGCATCGGCGGGTCCGGGACCGTCAGGCCGACGGCGAGCAGTGCGGCGGCGGCCCCGGTCACCTCCACCGGCACGGTCAGGGGCGAGCCGTCGACGCGGGCGGCCAGCAGGGCGGCCCCGGCCGGCACCACCAGCACGAGCAGGGCAGTGTGTTCCGGCTGCCAGCCGAGCGACGCGCCGCCGGCACAGGCGAGGGCGGTGACCCAGGTGAGGGCGGCGGCCACCGCGACCGGCCCCGGCCGCGGCCGCCGGGCGGCCACCGCGAACAGCACGGACAGCGCGGCGAGTACGCCGAGGGTCGCCGCCTCGGAGGCGAGAGAGAGGAGGGCGAGACTCATCGAGCCGGCCAGAGCCAGCAGCAGACCCACCAGAGGCAGGGGGGACAGGAAGGGCTCCGCCGGACGGAGGTACACCGCTGCCGCCAGGACCGCCACGGTCGCGAGCGCCTGCACCGACAGGGCCGCCGCGTACGGCAGTTCGAGGGCGGCGGGAAGCGCGAACGCCGTCGCCCAGGCCAGCGCCAGCGAACCCGCGCGCGCCCTGTCCCGCCAAGCCGGGGCGCGCACCGCCAGCGCCAGGACCACGGCGACCACCGCCGAGACGAGCGGCGCCGCCGCCGCGTGCACCGGCCAGGGAAGGTCGACGGTGACCGCCGCGCGGGCGTCGGCCGGGGCGCCGGACCAGATGTGCGCCACCCGGCTCACCGGACCCAGTACGGCGACGAGGGACACCGGGAGCGCCCACAGCACCGCGAGGGCCTGCACCGCGGCGGAGGCCAGCAGGAGTCCGCGCCGCATCGGCTCGGGGAGCCCGGTGCGTACCGTCGCCGCGAGCGCGACCCCGCACAGCAGGAAGCCCGGCACCGTCCAGTCGTCCGGCAGCCACGAGCGCAGGAGGCCGCCGAGCGCGCCGGTCGTGACCAGGCCGCCGGCCACCGCTAGGGCGGTGGCGAGATCGGGACCGGGCGCGCGCCGGGCCGTGACCAGGGCGATCGCCGCGGCGAGGAGGAGGAGCGCGGCCGCGGGGGCGGCCGTGCCCGGACCGGTCGCCTGCCACAGGAGCACACCGGCCGCCAGAGTGCCCCAGGCGCCCGTGCCGTACGCGCCGACGGCGGCGACCAGGCGCACGGACGGCACCGACACCCGCAGCGCCACCGCCGCGTCGAGCGCGGCCGTGACCAGGAGCGCGGCCGCCGACGTGCGAGCGCCGGCACCGGCCGCCACCGTCCACAGCAGCAGCGGCGACTGCGCCATCGCCATGGCCGCCGGCAGGGGCAGCCGCAGCGCCGGACGCCCGCCGCCCGCGGTCGGCTCGGTGCCGGCCGACGGGACCCGCGCGCCGAGCACGGACCCGTACCCCGCCCACACCGAGGCCAGCACCACCGACGCCACGGCCGCGTACCCGGCACCGCTCCGGTCGGCGAACGCCACCTCGTACAGCGCGTAGGCGTCGAGCACGGTCAGTGCGAGCCCGAGGCCCGCCACCGACTCGGCGGTGGAGCGCAGTCCGCGGCGCAGCAGCGGCACCGGCGCCCCGAGAGCCGCCACCGTCACCGCGCCCAGCACTGAGGCGCGCCCGGCGATCCCGAGGCTGCCCCAGCTGACCAGCGTGAACGCCAGGGCGGCGACGGTGAGCAGGGTGCCGCCGAGGATCAGCAGCAGGTTCTGCACCCCGGGGGCGGTGGCCTCGGGGCGGCGGGCCGGGGGAGGGCCGGGCTGCCGCGCCGCCTGCGCGCGGGCCGACGGAGCCTGCAGGACGCCGACCAGCCAGGCGCGGCGGGCCAGCAACTGGGCCCGGCGGAGGTCGAGTTGCCGGAGCTCGCCGTCGACGAGCCGCAACTCCTCGATCGGGGGCGGGATGTGGGTCATGCTCCGGAGTTTGGTCCCCGTCACCCGGCCGGGCATGAGTGCGCGTACTCACGCCGTACTCAACCCTCCGCCGGGCAGACTCCGCACATGGACTGGTGCCGTTACCGCTTCCGCAGCCTGTGGACCCTGCCCGCCCCGGTCGGCGACGTCTACACCGCCCTCGAACGCGCCGAGGACTACCCGCTGTGGTGGCCCCAGGTGCGCCGGGTCGACCGTGTCGACGACACCACCGGGATCATCCGCATCCGCTCGTTCGTCCCCTACGACCTGGTGTTCACCGCGAAGGAGGTGCGGCGCGACCCGGTGGCCGGGGTGCTGGAGATCGGGATGACCGGCGATCTCGACGGCTGGGCCCGCTGGACGCTGACCGCCGACGGGACGGGCACCCGGGCCCGGTACGACCAGGAGGTGGAGGTGCGCAAGCCGCTGATGCGCCGGCTCGCGGTGCCCGGACGGCCCGTCTTCCGCGCCAATCACGCCCTGATGATGAGGGCCGGACGGCGCGGACTCGGCGCGTACCTCGAAGCGGTTTGAACGACACCCGCCGGGACCTGTATGGTTCAGTGCGTTCCCGGGCGATTAGCTCAGTGGGAGAGCGCTTCGTTCACACCGAAGAGGTCACTGGTTCGAACCCAGTATCGCCCACCCGGAAAGAACCGGTCCGTCGTCGACGGGCCGGTTTTTCGTGTGCCCAGGGCACTCCTCAGGCGGCCGCCGGCAGCTCCGGCCGCAGCGGCCACGCCGGGTCCACGGCCTCCGGGGTCCCGCTCCGCGCGAACCACGCCTGCAGACCGCGGGCCTGCGCCGCGTGCCAGACCGACTGCAGCGTGTGCAGCTCGGCCGGCGACAGCCGCTCCAGCCGGGCCGCGAAACGCCGCCCCACCGCCCGTACGAGGTCCAGCGCGGCCAGCGCGTCGGCCGCCGCGTCGTGCGCGGCCTCCAGCTCCACGCCGTAGTGCGCGCACAGGTCGGTCAGGGTCCGGCGGCCCTTGCGGTACCGGTCAAGGTGCTTGTCGAGGACCCGGGGGTCGAGGACGTGCAGCGGCGTCGAGTCCAGCCACCGGTCCAGCGAGGAGGCGCGGTGACGGCGCAACTCCCGGTCCAGCAGCGTCAGATCGAACGGCGCGTTCATCACCACCAGCGGCCGCCCCGCCGCGGCCTGGTCGCCCAGCTCCCTGGCTATCTCCTCCATCACCGGCGACGGCCAGCGGCCGTTGCGCCGCAGATACTCGTCCGTCAGCCCGTGCACCGCCGTCGCCCCCTCGGGCACCGGCACCCCCGGACTCACCAGCCACCTGCTCACCCGCGGCCGGGCGCCGGGAGCGTCCTGGACGACGACGGCGGCCGACACGATCCGGTCGGTCTCGACGTCCACGCCCGTCGTCTCCGTGTCGAACGCGGCCAGGGGGCCCTCGTACCAGCACGTCATAGGTCACAACTCCTCACTCACTCAAGGCAGCTGACGCGCCGTCCACTGCCCGTTCCGGTGATACCCGGGCTGTTTGCGGCATACGCCCGAAGGAGACAACACAGGTACGGGTCTTTGCAGTTCAGCGACCCGCAGTGGGAAAACCCTTGGCTCGGAGGGCTGTTGGACATGGCCATCGCGCAGCCCGAGCGGGGCGGGCTGCTGCCCCAGCGGACGGCACCGCATCGCGGCACACTCGCCACCACCGCGTGCATGGAGACACTCCAGGTGGGCTACCTCCACGCCGTCGCGGCCGCCGCCGGCTGCTCCCTGTCCCAGCCGTTCCCGGACAACGGCATCGACTGGCACGTCAGCCACAGCGCCCCCGGGCACACGGTCGACGACGAGGTCACCATCAAGGTGCAGCTCAAGTGCACGTACCAGATCCCACCGGACCCCCCGGGCCCCGCCTTCTCCTTCACGCTCGACAACGCGCATCTGGCGAAGCTCGCCCGCACCCCGGTCTCGGTGCACAAGATCCTGGTCGTGATGCTCGTCCCGAGGTCGCAGGACCAGTGGCTGCGGGCCGGGCACGACCGCCTCGACCTGCGGCACTGCTGCTACTGGATCAACCTCGCCGGCCACGCCGTCACCGGCCGGCGCAGGACCACCGTCCGGATACCGACCGCGCGCATCTTCGACGACCGGGCACTGTGCGAGATCATGACGCGCGTCGGGACGGGAGGCAGACCATGACCCACCGCCCCGTCGGCGAACCCCCGCGCCCGCCCGGACCCCGTCCGGCCGGCCCCCGCGGCGAGCGGATGCCCGAGCCCCGCCAGGTGGACCCCGCCGTGCTCGGCGCGCTGCTGCGCCGGCACGGCTGGCGGCGGCGCGGCGGAGTCACCGGACGCTACGGCCGCTGGACCCCGCCGGGACCGGGCGGCGGCGGGACCAGCCTGCTGGTCCCGGAGAGCCGGGCTTTCCCCGACAGCGACGACCTGCTCCGCGAGGCGCTCCTGGCGCTGTCCCGGAGCGCCTCTCCGTCCGCCCGCGACATCCTGCTCGGGCTCGCCGTGCCCAGCGACGAGATCCGGTGGTGGCGGGACGCGCCCGCCGGGCCCGTGGGCGCCGCGCCCTGGACCGTGGAGGAACAACTGCGGACCGCCGCCCGCCAGATGCTGCTCGCCGGAGCGCTGGCCACGCGCGCGCGTGCCGGCTACCACGGCGCCAGGCACCGCCGGCCCGCCGCCGCCTTCCTGGAGAGCGTCCTCGTCGGTGCCGCCCCCGACGGCCGCGGGCTCACCGCCTTCGTGCCCGTCGCCACGGGCCGCCCGCTCGCCGTACGGCTGCACCAGGCGCTCTACGCGGCCCGCGAGGCGATCGACTACCAGCGGGCCACCGGCGGCATGGACGCCTTCGACGCGGCCGTCGAGGCCGGCGTCAGCCACGAACTCACCGAATCCCTGATCGCCCTCGTCCGCGGCACCGAGGGCGCCCGGATCGCCGTCGGGTGGGCACCCGCCGCCGGGACACCGGACGGCTGCGCCGCACCCGCCGAGCCCGTCGAGTTCTCGCCCGGTGACCTGCCCGCGCTGCGCGAGGCCGGCGCCCGCTACCTCCGCGAGGAGCCGTCCGTGCCGGTGCGGCTCACCGGGGCGGTCGTACGGATGCGCAGGTCGACGGTCCGTGGCCCCGGTGCCGTACGGCTGCGGGTGATCGCCGGCGCCGAGGTCCCGTACGTCCGGCTGACCCTCGACGAGGAGGCGTACCGGACGGCCGGGCACGCCCACCTCGCCGGGCTCCCGGTGCGGGTGCACGGGCGGCTGGAGAGCCGCGGCGGGTTCCGCAGGCTCACGGACGCCTCCGGGGTCGTAGCCGTGCAGGTCGACGAGGCGGAGCGGGACCGGCTGATGAAGTCGCCGCAGGGGACCGCGGAGATCACGGCCTTCTTCGAAGAGGCCTGCGGCGGCGACTGACCGCAGAGCGGACCGCCGTCCGCGACCGTTTCGCGGAGCGGACCCCGGGATCGGTACGATCGCCTTTGTTACGACGCGCGCAGCACAGGATGCGCACGTCCCCTTCAGGCAGGAGAGACCGGTGTCAGACGTCCGTGTGATCATCCATCGCGATTCCGAGCGGGAAGAGCGCGTGGTGACGACGGGCACTACGGCCGCCGAACTCTTCGCCGGTGAGCGCTCGATCGTCGCGGCCCGGGTCGCGGGAGAGCTCAAGGACCTGGCGTACGCGGTCCGGGACGGCGAGGAGGTCGAGCCGGTCGAGATCTCCTCCCCGGACGGCCTGAACATCCTGCGCCACTCCACCGCGCACGTCATGGCGCAGGCCGTGCAGGAGCTCTTCCCCGAGGCCAAGCTGGGCATCGGCCCGCCGGTCAAGGACGGCTTCTACTACGACTTCGACGTCGAGCGGCCCTTCACGCCGGAGGACCTCAAGGCCGTCGAGAAGAAGATGCAGGAGATCCAGAAGCGCGGCCAGCGCTTCTCCCGGCGCGTGGTGACCGACGAGGCGGCCCGCGAGGAGCTCGCGGGGGAGCCGTACAAGCTCGAACTCATCGGCATCAAGGGCTCGGCCTCCACCGACGACGGCGCGGACGTCGAGGTGGGCGGCGGCGAGCTGACCATCTACGACAACCTGGACGCCAAGACCGGCGAGCTGTGCTGGAAGGACCTGTGCCGCGGTCCCCACCTGCCCACCACCCGCAACATCCCGGCGTTCAAGCTCATGCGCAACGCCGCCGCCTACTGGCGCGGCAGCGAGAAGAACCCGATGCTCCAGCGCATCTACGGCACCGCCTGGCCCTCCAAGGAGGAGCTGAAGGCGCACCTGGAGTTCCTCGCCGAGGCGGAGAAGCGCGACCACCGCAAGCTGGGCAACGAGCTGGACCTGTTCTCCATCCCGGACCAGATCGGCTCCGGCCTCGCCGTCTTCCACCCCAAGGGCGGCATCATCCGCCGGGTCATGGAGGACTACTCGCGCCGCCGCCACGAGGAGGAGGGCTACGAGTTCGTCTACACCCCGCACGCGACGAAGGGGAAGCTCTTCGAGACCTCGGGCCACCTGGACTGGTACGCCGACGGCATGTACCCGCCCATGCAGCTCGACGAGGGCGTGGACTACTACCTGAAGCCCATGAACTGCCCGATGCACAACCTGATCTTCGACGCGCGGGGCCGGTCCTACCGTGAACTGCCGCTGCGCCTCTTCGAGTTCGGGACCGTGTACCGGTACGAGAAGTCCGGCGTCGTGCACGGCCTGACCCGGGCCCGCGGCTTCACGCAGGACGACGCGCACATCTACTGCACCAAGGAGCAGATGGCGGAGGAGCTCGACAAGACGCTCACCTTCGTCCTCGGGCTGCTGCGCGACTACGGCCTGAACGACTTCTACCTGGAGCTCTCCACCAAGGACCCGGAGAAGTTCGTCGGCTCGGACGAGATCTGGGAGGAGGCCACCGAGACGCTGCGGCAGGTGGCCGAGAAGCAGGGCCTCCCGCTCGTCCCGGACCCGGGCGGCGCGGCCTTCTACGGCCCGAAGATCTCCGTCCAGGCCAAGGACGCCATCGGCCGCACCTGGCAGATGTCGACCGTCCAGCTCGACTTCAACCTGCCGGAGCGCTTCGACCTGGAGTACACCGGCCCCGACGGCGCCAAGCAGCGTCCGGTCATGATCCACCGCGCGCTGTTCGGCTCCATCGAGCGCTTCTTCGCGGTGCTCCTGGAGCACTACGCGGGCGCGTTCCCGGCCTGGCTTGCGCCCGTGCAGGCGCTCGGCATCCCGATCGGCGACGCCCACGTCGAGTACCTGGAGAAGTTCGCCGCCGCGGCGAAGAGGAAGGGCCTGCGCGTCGAGGTCGACTCCTCCTCGGACCGGATGCAGAAGAAGATCCGCAACGCGCAGAAGCAGAAGGTGCCCTTCATGGTCATCGCGGGCGACGAGGACATGGCGGCCGGCGCCGTCTCCTTCCGCTACCGCGACGGCTCCCAGGAGAACGGCATCCCCGTCGACGAGGCGATCGCCAAGATCCTCCAGGTCGTCGAGGACCGCGTGCAGGTCTGACCCGCCCCGCGTGACGAGAGGCCCCCGGGAGTTCAGCTCCCCGGGGGCCTCTCGTCCTCCCGGGAGAACACCTGGATCAGCCACGAGGAGAACGAGCCGGTCACCGCCCCCAGCAGCGCCAGGCCGCAGGCCATCATCCCGGCGGCGATCACCCGGCCGCCCGTCGTGACGGGCACGATGTCGCCGTAGCCGACCGTGGTCAGCGTCGAGCAGGCCCACCACACCGCGTCCCCGAACGTGCGCATGTCCGCCCCCGGGGCGTCCCGCTCCTGCTGGTACACGGCGAGGGCACCGGTGAAACCCAGCAGGGTCGCCGAGATCCCCGCGTAGGAGATCACCCGCGCGTGCAGGCTGAGCCGGGGCCGGCCGCTCCGGCGCTGCATGACCTCGTAGATGCGCACGATCCGCAGCGGACGCAGCAGGGGCAGGATCAGCACCACGGTGTCCAGCACGTGCGTCCGTACGTAGCCGAGCCGGCGTCCGCTGAGCCGCCAGCGCACCCCGTAGTCGACGGCGAACACCGCCCAGGCGGCGAGCAGGACGGCCAGCGCGAGGTCCCGGTGCGCGTCCTCCGCCTCCGGCGCCAGGACCAGGAAGGCGTACGCGCCGAGGAAGGCCAGCGAGGCCGGGGTGAGCAGCAGCTCGGTGCGCCGCTCCCAGCGGGCGGTGGGGCTGTCGGGATCCACCGGCCCAGCTTGGCCCGGACGCAGCTTCCCGCAACCCCGGCGACACGCCGCGAACGGGCGAAGTCATATGCTGCTTCTCATGACGAGTGAGCCGGAGCAGCAGATCGGAGTGGGGACGCAGGACGCGTTCCAGCGCCTGTGGACGCCCCACCGGATGGCCTACATCCAGGGCGAGAACAAGCCCACCGGCCCGGGTGCCGACGACGGCTGTCCCTTCTGCTCGATCCCCGCCAAGTCCGACGAGGACGGGCTGGTCGTCCGGCGCGGCGAGCACGTGTACGCGGTGCTCAACCTCTACCCGTACAACGGCGGCCACCTGATGGTGGTGCCCTACCGGCACGTCGCGGACTACACCGACCTCACGGGCCCGGAGACCGCGGAGCTGGCCGACCTGACCAAGCAGGCCATGACCGCGCTGCGTACGGCCTCGGGGGCGCACGGCTTCAACATCGGCATGAACCAGGGCGGCGTGGCCGGGGCGGGCATCGCCGCGCACCTGCACCAGCACGTCGTGCCCCGCTGGGGCGGCGACACGAACTTCATGCCAGTCGTCGGCCACACCAAGGTGCTGCCGCAGCTGCTCGCCGACACCCGGAAGATGCTGGCCGACGCCTGGCCGTCACAGGGCTAGAGGAACGCGGGGCGGGGCCGCGTCGACGGCCCCGCCGGACGCGCTACGCGTCGTACACGTCCGCCTTCCGCGGTGAGACGTCCTGGACCGCGGTGCTGAGGAACGACGAGCGGGTGCCGAACTTCTCGGTGTCCACGCCGTTCTCCTCCAGGACCTTGATCGCCGCCGCGTGGACCACGCGCAGCACCGGCGTCGCGGCGCGCAGCGCGTCGTCCGCCATGAAGCGGTGCCGCCAGGGCTGGTCCGCCCAGGCGTGCCGCAGACCGAACGGCTCGGGCAGGGTCAGCGTGCCGCCCAGCCAGTTCAGCAGCGGCGGGTACCAGGTGAGGGGGGCGCGGGCGGTGAGGCGTACCACCTCGTCCGTGTCGACCAGGGGCAGGGTCACCTTGCGGGTCTCCCAGAACCTGACGGACTTGGCGACCTCCTTGGTGGGCGCCTCCGGCTTGGTGGTGAAGAGGGAGTTGACCGGGCCCAGCGCGTGGCCGGTGACCTCGATGCGCAGCGTCTCGTGCAGCACGGTCACCGTGATCAGCATGGTGAGGACGAGCTGGCCGTCCCACAGTGTCCACTGCACGCCCAGGTAGTGGCGGTCGCCGCCGCCGAACTGCTGCTTGTTGCAGATGTCCTGTATCGCGTGGTTCCTGACCTGGAACGCGTCCACGTCCGTGCCCTCGGGCCGGGAGACCGCCTTGGCGTTCTCACCGATCGGCGTGACGATCCAGTGCTTGATGGAGGGCTTCGGGAAACCGCCCGTGTTGAGCGGGCCGCGCTCCAGCATGCGCAGCTGGTCGTGGATCGACCGGACGACGTCCCAGCTGCGGAAGGGGTGGATCTCCCGGTCGGGGTCGCGGGGCACCAGGTTCTCGGCGAGCTGCCAGCTGCCCCAGCGGGTGCCCATGCCGAGTATGCCCTTGGGGCCCGCGTAGAAGACCGAGTTGGACTGCTGCTCGGCGCTGAGCCGGGCCAGGGACTGGCGCAGCCGCTCCGCCGCGTTCTCCCCGGGGCTGCCCGGCACCGCCTCGGGGATCTTGGCGCCGAGGCCGCCGCCGGCGAGCAGGCTGTCCCAGCGCTCGCGCAGGTCCTGGGCGGTCCGCTCGCAGATCCGCTTGGCCCAGAACCAGCCGACGACCGGCATCACCACGGTCGCGCGGGCGTACCAGCCCCAGAAGCCGCCGAAGGGCATCTTGAGCACGAAGAGCACGGCGAGGGCGCCGACGGCCACCAGCAGGGTGGTGGCGAGCGCGCCGCCGCGCTTCGTCACCGCCGACCGGATCTGGAAGACCAGCAGCCAGACGACGAGTCCCGGCAGGAAGAGCAGCCCGCACAGCACCCAGACCGCCGTGAGCCAGTTGTCGCGCTCCCGGCGGATGCGGTTCGCGGCGAGGCAGTGCTCGACGACGACCTGAGGCTCCGTGCCGAACGACTGGATGAGGGGCTTGCGGCCGGCGCCCAGCATGCGGTCCTGGACGGCCCGGGCGAAGGCCTCGCCCAGGTTCGGCCGCCACAGGGACGCCCACCGGCGGCCGGGCTTGACCACCGACTGGTGCCATTCGTTGTTGGCCTTGAGGATCTCCGCGACCTCGTTGTCCCGGTACGCCGCCGACGCCAGGGCGTAGGTGGCGGCGGTCTGTCCCGCCGAGCCCGAGAGCGGCACCTGTGCCCCGGGACTGAAATCGAATCCGTCAGTGGCCACTGCCGCCCCCATCGCCGCCGTCCGCTGCTGCGGCTTTTCCCGACTTCCGTGCCTCGCACACCTGTTGATCAGGTCATCGTGCTGATCGAGTCGCAACTTGATCAGGTCATCAGCGTATCCGCAGCCGCGGACATCCGTCGGCGGACGGCCGAAGCCGCCCGCCGACGTGCTGCCCCGCCCGAACTGTCAGGCGGCCCGGGCCTGTTCGCGGATCCGCTCGGCGATCTGCGTCGGCATCGGTTCGTGCCGCGCGTAGTGGCGGCCGAAGCGGGCGGTGCCGTGCGAGAGCGAGCGCAGGTCGACCGCGTACCGGCCGATCTCGATCTCCGGCACCTCGGCCCGTACGACGGTGCGTCCGCCGCCCGCCTGTTCGGTCCCGACGACCCGGCCGCGCCGTCCGGACAGGTCGCTCATCACGGCGCCCACGTACTCGTCGCCCACCAGGACCGTCACCTCGGCCACCGGCTCCAGCAGATGGATCACCGCGTCCGCGGCGGCCTCGCGCAGGGCGAGCGCCCCGGCGGTCTGGAACGCGGCGTCGGAGGAGTCCACCGAGTGCGCCTTGCCGTCGAGCAGCGTGACCCGTACGTCGATGAGCGGATGGCCGGCGGCCACCCCCCTCGCGGCCTGGGCGCGTACGCCCTTCTCCACGGACGGGATGAACTGCCGCGGCACGGCGCCGCCGACGACCTTGTCCACGAACTCGATCCCGGAGCCGTTCGGCAGCGGTTCCACCTCGATCTCGCAGACCGCGAACTGCCCGTGGCCGCCGGACTGTTTCACATGCCGGCCGCGGCCCGTGGCGGCGGCCGCGAAGGTCTCCCGCAGCGACACCTTGTGCGGGACGACGTCGACGCGGACGCCGTACCTGTTCCGCAGCCGTTCCAGGGCGACGTCGGCGTGCGCCTCGCCGAGGCACCACAGGACCACCTGATGCGTGTTCTGGTTCTGCTCCAGACGCATCGTCGGGTCCTCGGCCACCAGCCGTGCCAGTCCCTGCGAGAGCTTGTCCTCGTCGGCCTTGCTGTGCGCCTCGATGGCCAGCGGCAGCAGCGGGTCGGGCATCTGCCACGGCGCCATCAGCAGCGGATCGTTCTTGGCCGAAAGCGTGTCCCCGGTCTCCGCGCGGTTCAGCTTCGCCACGCACGCCAGATCGCCCGCGATGCAGTGCGTGAGCACCCGCTGCTGTTTGCCGAAGGGTGCGGACAGGGCGCCGACGCGCTCGTCGACGTCGTGGTCCTCGTGGCCGCGGTCGGCGAGACCGTGCCCGGAGACGTGCACCGTCGCGTCCGGGCGCAGCGTGCCGGAGAAGACCCGCACGAGCGAGACGCGGCCGACGTAGGGGTCACTGGCGGTCTTGACCACCTCGGCGACCAGCGGCCCGTCCGGATCGCACGCCGTGACCTCGCGGGCCCGGCCGTCCGGGGTGGTGACCTCGGGCGCCGGTCGCTCCAGGGGGGTCGGGAAGCCGCCGGTGATCAGCTCGAACAGCTCGACCGTGCCGAGGCCCTGGCGGGCGCCCTCGGCGGCGGGGGCGGCGGCCAGCACGGGGAAGAAGGTCCCGCGCGCCACGGCCCGCTCCAGGTCCTGCACGAGCGTCTTCAGGTCGATCTCCTCGCCGCCGAGATAGCGGTCCATGAGGGTCTCGTCCTCGCTCTCCGCGATGATCCCCTCGATCAGCCGGTTGCGGGCCTCCTCGATGAGCGGCAGCTGCTCGGGACCCGGTTCGGACTCCTTGCGCTCACCGGAGGAGTAGTCGAAGAGGCGCTGCGAGAGCAGCCCGATCAGCCCGGTCACCGGGGCGTGCCCGTCGGGCCCGGGCGCGCCGTGCAGCGGCAGGTACAGCGGCAGTACGGCGTCGGGATCGTCGGCGCCGAACGCGTCCGCGCAGATGCGGGTCATCTCCTCGAAGTCGGCGCGGGCCGCCTCCAGGTGCGTGACCACGATGGCCCGCGGCATGCCGACCGCCGCGCACTCGTCCCACACCATCCGGGTCGAGCCGTCCACCCCGTCCGAGGCCGAGACGACGAAGAGGGCCGCGTCCGCAGCGCGCAGACCGGCCCTCAGCTCCCCGACGAAATCCGCGTATCCCGGGGTGTCCAGAATGTTGATCTTGTACCCGCCCCAGTCGACGGGGACCAGTGAGAGCTGCACCGAACGCTGCTGCCGGTGCTCGATCTCGTCGTAGTCGGAGACGGTGCCGCCGTCCTCCACGCGGCCCGCCCTGTTCACCGCTCCCGCGGTCAGCGCGAGAGCCTCCACCAGCGTCGTCTTGCCGGATCCGCTGTGGCCGACCAGCACCACATTCCGTACGGACGCGGGGTGGTCGGCCGCCGTAGCCCTGCCGGCGGCTCCGGGGTGTGCGTTCGCCTTGTCGCCCATGGCCTTGCCTCCCGTGCACGGTGAGGTCACTGTGGGCGCGGACATGCCGGTCCGCGTGCGGTGGCGGCTCCGGCGACGCCCGCGGTCCTTCGAGCTTTCCACTCCCGTCACGGTGCGTCCATACGACGGACGCGATCGCGCCGTGACCCCGGTGGCGTCCGCCGTGACACGGGGCGCGGGTGCCCGGCCGTCGCACAGGCGCGCGCGTGGCTACGATGGGCCAGCCGGTGGCCAGCAGGGGCCGCGCGGCGACACCGACCCTCGGGAAGGCCATGCTGAACAAGTACGCGCGTGCATTCTTCACGCGTGTCCTCACACCGTTCGCCGCGTTTCTCATCCGGCGGGGGGTGAGCCCCGACACCGTGACGCTCCTCGGCACGGCCGGAGTCATGGCGGGTGCGCTGGTCTTCTACCCCATCGGCGAGTTCTTCTGGGGCACGGTCGTGATCACGCTGTTCGTGTTCTCGGACCTGGTCGACGGCAACATGGCGCGCCAGCTCGGCCGCTCCAGCCGCTGGGGCGCGTTCCTCGACTCGACCCTGGACCGGGTCGCCGACGGCGCGATCTTCGGCGGCTTCGCCCTCTGGTACGCGGGCGGCGGCGACGACATCGGGCTGTGCGCGGTCTCCATCTTCTGCCTGGCCAGCGGCCAGGTCGTGTCGTACACCAAGGCGCGCGGCGAGTCGATCGGCCTGCCCGTCGCGGTCAACGGCCTGGTCGAGCGCGCCGAGCGGCTGGTGATCTCGCTGGTCGCAGCCGGGTTCGCGGGCCTGCACAAGTTCGGGGTCCCCGGCATCCAGTGGCTGCTGCCCGTCGCGCTGTGGATCGTCGCGGTCGGGAGCCTCGTCACGCTGATCCAGCGGGTGGTCACCGTGCGCCGTGAGGCCGCCGAGGCCGACGCCGCCACCCAGGGCAGCGAGGCGGCCTCGTGAGCGGTCTGCGGGACCGGCTGACGGACGGGACGTACGCACTCGGCTGGAGCACCGTCAAGAAGCTCCCGGAGCCCGTCGCGGTACGGCTCGGCCGCACTGTCGCCGACCTCGCCTGGAAGCGGCGCGGCAAGGGCGTCCAGCGTCTGGAGAGCAACTACGCGCGCGTGGTGCCCGACGCGACCCCGGAGCGGCTCGCCGAGCTGTCCAGGGCGGGCATGCGCTCCTACCTGCGCTACTGGATGGAGTCCTTCCGGCTGCCCGCCTGGAGCGAGGAGCGCGTGCGCACCGGCTTCGACCCGAAGGACCTGCACCACCTCACCGACGGGCTCGCCGCCGGCAAGGGCGTCGTGCTGGCGCTGCCGCACCTGGGCAACTGGGACCTCGCGGGCGCCTGGGTCACCACCAAGCTGGGGATCCCCTTCACCACGGTCGCCGAGCGGCTCAAGCCCGAGTCGCTCTACGACCGCTTCGTCGCCTACCGCGAGGGCCTGGGCATGGAGGTCCTGCCGCACAGCGGCGGCTCGGCGTTCGGCACGCTGGCCCGGCGGCTGCGCGAGGGCGGACTGGTCTGCCTGGTCGCCGACCGCGACCTGTCCGCGTCCGGCGTCGAGGTCGACTTCTTCGGGGAGCCCGCCCGGATGCCCGCCGGACCCGCCCTGCTCGCCCAGCAGACCGGCGCCCAGCTCATGCCGGTGACGCTCTGGTTCGACGACTCGCCCGTGATGAAGGGCCGCGTCCATCCGCCCGTCGCGGTCCCCGGGTCAGGCACCCGCGCCGAGAAGACGTCTGTGATGACACAGGCGCTGGCCGACGCCTTCGCCACCGGTATCGCCGAACACCCGGAGGACTGGCACATGCTGCAGCGCCTGTGGCTCGCCGACCTGGAGCCCCGCCCCGAGCCGTCCGACGCCGGGGAGCGCCCGTGAGGATCGGCATCGTCTGCCCGTACTCCTGGGACGTCCCGGGCGGCGTGCAGTTCCACATCCGCGACCTGGCCGAGCACCTCATCCGTCTCGGGCACGAGGTGTCCGTGCTGGCCCCCGCCGACGACGAGACGCCCCTGCCGCCCTACGTCGTCTCGGCGGGCCGCGCGGTCCCGGTGCCGTACAACGGCTCCGTCGCGCGCCTCAACTTCGGCTTCCTGAGCGCCGCCCGGGTGCGGCGCTGGCTGCACGACGGCATGTTCGACGTGATCCACATCCACGAGCCGACCTCGCCGTCGCTGGGCCTGCTGACGTGCTGGGCGGCCCAGGGACCCATCGTCGCCACCTTCCACACCTCGAACCCGCGCTCCCGGGCGATGATCGCCGCGTACCCGATCCTCCAGCCCGCCCTGGAGAAGATCAGCGCGCGCATCGCCGTGAGCGAGTACGCGCGCCGCACCCTCGTCGAGCACCTCGGGGGCGACGCCGTCGTCATCCCGAACGGCGTCGACGTCGACTTCTTCGCGCGCGCCAAGCCCAACCCCGACTGGCAGGGCGAGACCCTCGGTTTCATCGGGCGCATCGACGAGCCCCGCAAGGGCCTGCCCGTGCTGATGAGGGCGCTGCCGAAGATCCTCGCCGAGCGGCCCCGGACCCGGCTCCTGGTCGCCGGACGCGGTGACGAGAAGGAGGCCGTGGAGGACCTGCCGGCCGAGATGCGCTCCCGGGTGGAGTTCCTCGGCATGGTCAGCGACAAGGACAAGGCGCGCTTCCTGCGCAGTGTCGACGTGTACGTCGCGCCCAACACCGGCGGCGAGAGCTTCGGGATCATCCTCGTGGAGGCCATGTCGGCGGGCGCCCCGGTGCTCGCCTCCGACCTCGACGCGTTCGCCCAGGTCCTCGACCAGGGGGCGGCGGGGGAGCTGTTCGCCAACGAGGACGCGGACGCGCTGGCCGACGCGGCCGTGCGGCTCCTCGGCGACGAGGCGCGCCGCACCGAGCTGCGCGAGCGCGGCAGCGCCCACGTGCGGCGCTTCGACTGGTCGACGGTCGGCGCGGACATCCTCTCCGTGTACGAGACGGTGACGGACGGGGCGGCGGCGGTCGCGGCCGACGAGCGGACCGGCCTGATGGCCCGCTTCGGACTCGCCCGGGACTGAGCGGGGGCGCTGCGCGGCGCACGTCCGCAGCCCTCGGAGCCCCTGGGGTGTGCCGGACCCTCGGGCCGTCCGGAGCGCGTGAGGCACGGGGCGCGGGGACGTCTTCCGGCCGTTTCGTCGCGGACGCCGGCGCCTTCGCCGACGTACTCCACAGGCGTGCGTCGGGAGCGCCCCGGCGACGGACGGCCGCCGCTCGGGCCCGTGCCGCCCAGCCCTGTCGCCCCCTGCGGGCCCGTCCCGGCCGGGGGAGTCCGGGCCTCGCGACGAGAGCGGCGATCGGGCTCCGGCGGGCGGACGAGCAGGGCGTTCGCCGGCGTACCCGGGAGCCGCGCGAAGCCCTGCGCAACGCACCGGTAGCCTTGCGGCCCGTGACCGCAACCCTCATCTGGATCCTCGTCGGCCTCGTAGCCATCGGCCTGTACCTGAGCTGGACCGCGGGACGCCTGGACCGGCTGCACGCCCGGATCGACGCCGCGCGCGCCGCCCTGGACGCCCAGCTCCTGCGCCGCGCCTCGGTCGCCCAGGAGCTGGCCACCTCCGGAGTGCTGGACCCGGCCGCCTCGATCGTGCTCTACGAGGCGGCCCACGCCGCCCGGCAGGCCGAGGAGGACCAGCGGGAGGTCGCCGAGAGCGAGCTGAGCCAGGCGTTGCGGGCCGTGTTCGGGGAGACGGCGCAGGTCGAGGCCGTCCGGGCGGCGCCGGGTGGCGAGGAGGCCGCGAACGAACTCGCGCAGGCGGTGCGCAGGGTGCCGATGGCCCGCCGCTTCCACAACGACGCCGTGCGGGCGGCCCGCGCGCTGCGCCGGCACCGCAAGGTGCGCTGGTTCCGGCTCGCGGGACACGCCCCGTTCCCGCTCGCCTTCGAGATGGACGACGAGCCGCCGGTGGCGCTGGCGGACCGGCCCACGTCGTAGCCGCACCGCGGGCACGGCTCGTGGTCGGCGAGGTGGCCCCTTCTCCGGGTCCGCCGAAGCGGCCGGCCCCACCCCGAACCGGTGACAGCGCTGTGGCCTGGGCTTTTCCGGGAGCTGAACGGAAAATGAGCCACCGGCTGGCTATTGGCCCTTGCTGTGGCCTGGTCCACAGGCGTTTCCTCGGTGCTGCAGCAGCCCTCTTTTCCACCGAGTGAGGTCAACCCGTGTCCAGCACGCTCTCCAACTCCGCCCAGTCCTCCGACAGCCCCGCGACCGGCACCGCGCGCGTCAAGCGCGGCATGGCCGAGCAGCTCAAGGGCGGCGTGATCATGGACGTCGTCAACGCCGAGCAGGCGAAGATCGCCGAGGACGCGGGAGCCGTCGCCGTCATGGCGCTGGAGCGGGTCCCGGCCGACATCCGCAAGGACGGCGGCGTGGCCCGCATGTCGGACCCGACCATGATCGAGGAGATCATCGACGCGGTCTCCATCCCGGTCATGGCCAAGTCCCGCATCGGCCACTTCGTCGAGGCCCAGGTCCTGCAGTCCCTCGGCGTCGACTACATCGACGAGTCCGAGGTCCTCACCCCGGCCGACGAGGTCAACCACTCCGACAAGTGGGCGTTCACGACCCCCTTCGTCTGCGGCGCCACCAACCTGGGCGAGGCCCTGCGCCGCATCGCCGAGGGCGCGGCCATGATCCGCTCCAAGGGCGAGGCCGGCACCGGCAACGTCGTCGAGGCCGTCCGCCACCTGCGCCAGATCAAGAACGAGATCGCCAAGCTGCGCGGCTTCGACAACAACGAGCTGTACGCCGCCGCCAAGGAGCTGCGCGCCCCGTACGAGATCGTCAAGGAGGTCGCCGAGCTCGGCAAGCTCCCCGTGGTGCTGTTCTCCGCCGGTGGCGTGGCCACCCCGGCCGACGCCGCGCTGATGCGCCAGCTCGGTGCCGAGGGCGTCTTCGTCGGCTCCGGCATCTTCAAGTCGGGCGACCCGGCCAAGCGCGCCGCCGCCATCGTGAAGGCGACCACCTTCTACGACGACCCGAAGATCATCGCGGACGCGTCCCGCAACCTGGGCGAGGCCATGGTCGGCATCAACTGCGACACCCTCCCCGAGGCCGAGCGCTACGCCAACCGCGGCTGGTAACCACTCATGACCGAAGCACCTGTCATAGGCGTCCTGGCCCTCCAGGGCGACGTACGGGAGCACCTGATCGCCCTGGCCGCGGCGGACGCCGTGGCCAGGCAGGTGAGGCGCCCCGAGGAACTCGCCGAGGTCGACGGTCTCGTCATCCCCGGCGGCGAGTCCACCACCATCTCCAAGCTGGCCGTGCTCTTCGGCCTGATGGAGCCCCTCCGCGCGCGCGTGCGTGACGGCATGCCCGTCTACGGCACCTGCGCGGGCATGATCATGCTCGCCGACAAGATCCTGGACCCGCGCTCGGGCCAGGAGACCGTCGGCGGCATCGACATGATCGTGCGCCGCAACGCCTTCGGGCGGCAGAACGAGTCCTTCGAGGCCGCCGTCGCCGTGACGGGCGTCGAGGGCGCTCCCGTGGAGGGCGTCTTCATCCGCGCCCCCTGGGTCGAGTCCGTCGGCGCCGCGGCCGAGGTGCTCGCCGAGCACGAGGGCCACATCGTCGCCGTCCGCCAGGGCAACGCGCTCGCCACGTCGTTCCACCCCGAGCTGACCGGCGACCACCGCGTGCACGGACTGTTCGTCGACATGGTGCGCGCGAACCGGACACCCGAGTCCTTGTAGGATCTCTGGCGTTCGTAAAGAGTTGGGTTACGCGAAGGAGACAGGCAGATGTCCGGCCACTCTAAATGGGCTACGACGAAGCACAAGAAGGCCGTGATCGACGCCAAGCGCGGCAAGCTCTTCGCGAAGATGATCAAGAACATCGAGGTCGCGGCCCGCACGGGCGGCGCCGACCCGGCCGGTAACCCGACGCTCTTCGACGCCATCCAGAAGGCCAAGAAGAGCTCGGTCCCGAACAAGAACATCGACTCCGCGGTCAAGCGCGGCGCCGGTCTCGAAGCCGGTGGCGCCGACTACGAGACGATCATGTACGAGGGCTACGGCCCGAACGGTGTCGCGGTGCTCATCGAGTGCCTCACCGACAACCGCAACCGCGCCGCCTCCGACGTGCGTGTCGCCATGACGCGCAACGGCGGCAACATGGCCGACCCGGGTTCCGTGTCGTACCTGTTCAACCGCAAGGGCGTCGTCATCGTCCCCAAGGGCGAGCTGTCCGAGGACGACGTCCTGGGCGCGGTGCTCGACGCGGGCGCCGAGGAGGTCAACGACCTCGGTGAGTCCTTCGAGGTCCTCTCCGAGGCCACCGACCTGGTCGCGGTCCGCACCGCCCTCCAGGAGGCGGGCATCGACTACGACTCCGCCGAGGCCAACTTCGTCCCGACCATGCAGGTCGAACTGGACGAGGAGGGCGCCCGCAAGATCTTCAAGCTGATCGACGCGCTGGAGGACAGCGACGACGTGCAGAACGTCTTCGCCAACTTCGACGTGAGCGACGACGTGATGGCCAAGGTCGACGCCTGAGCGGCCGACCACAGCACGGGCCGGCGGGGACACACACCCCGTCGGCCCGCGGCTTTGTCGGCGGTACCCGATAACCTGCACGAACAGGCGGTCGACGGAGGGGTTCGGGGTGCGGGTACTGGGTGTTGACCCGGGTTTGACCCGGTGCGGTGTCGGGGTGGTCGAAGGTCTCGCCGGCCGGCCCCTGACCATGTGCGGTGTCGGAGTCGTACGGACCCCGGCCGACGCCGAGTTGGGCCTGCGCCTCGTCGCCGTGGAGCAGGGCATCGAGCGGTGGCTCGACGAGTACCGGCCCGAATTCGTCGCCGTGGAGCGGGTGTTCAGCCAGCACAACGTGAGCACGGTCATGGGCACCGCCCAGGCCAGCGCCGTCGCGATGCTCTGCGCCGCCCGCCGCGGCATCCCCGTCGCCCTGCACACCCCCAGCGAGGTCAAGGCCGCCGTCACCGGCAGCGGACGCGCGGACAAGGCACAGGTCGGAGCGATGGTCACGCGCCTGCTGCGGCTCGACGCCCCGCCCAAGCCCGCCGACGCCGCGGACGCCCTCGCCCTCGCCATCTGCCACATCTGGCGCGCACCCGCTCAGAACAGACTCCAGCAGGCCGTCGCCCTGCACGCATCGAAAGGGCGTACCGCATGATCGCCTTCGTCAGCGGCCCGGTCGCCGCCCTCGCCCCCGACTCCGCGGTGCTGGAGGTGGGCGGCATCGGCATCGCCGTCCAGTGCGCGCCGAACACCCTCTCCGGGCTGCGCATGGGGCAGGACGCCAAGCTCGCCACCTCCCTCGTCGTCCGTGAGGACTCCCTGACCCTCTACGGGTTCGCCGACGACGACGAGCGGCAGGTCTTCGAGCTGCTCCAGACCGCGAGCGGCGTAGGACCGCGGCTGGCGCAGGCCATGCTCGCCGTGCACAGCCCCGACGCCCTGCGCAGGGCGGTCGCCACCGGTGACGAGAAGGCGCTCACCGCCGTCCCCGGCATCGGCAAGAAGGGCGCCCAGAAGCTCCTGCTGGAGCTCAAGGGCCGGCTCGGCGAGCCCCTCGGCGCCGGCGGCCCGGCGATCGGCAGGTCCGTCACCGCAGGCTGGCGCGACCAGCTGCACGCCGCGCTGATCGGCCTCGGCTACGCGACCCGCGAGGCCGACGAGGCGGTCTCCGCCGTCGAGCCCCAGGCCGAGGCCGCCGGCGGCAGCCCCCAGGTGGGCCAGCTGCTGAAGGCGGCCCTGCAGACCCTCAACCGGACCCGCTGACCGCCTTCCGGCGCCCCCCCCGCCCCTCCGCCCGAACCCCACCGCGACCGCGAGGCACAAGCAATGAACTGGGACGACACGACCGACGAGAGCGCCGACGAGCGGCTCGTCGGCGCGTCAGCCGACCGCGAGGACCAGGCCGTCGAGGCGGCCCTGCGTCCCAAGGACCTGGGCGAGTTCATCGGCCAGGAGAAGGTCCGCGAGCAGCTCGACCTCGTCCTGCGCGCCGCCCGCGCGCGCGGCGCCACCGCCGACCACGTGCTCCTGTCCGGCGCCCCGGGGCTCGGCAAGACCACGCTCTCCATGATCATCGCCGCCGAGATGGGCGCCCCGATCCGCATCACCAGCGGCCCGGCGATCCAGCACGCCGGCGACCTCGCGGCGATCCTGTCCTCCCTCCAGGAGGGCGAGGTCCTCTTCCTCGACGAGATCCACCGCATGTCGCGGCCCGCCGAGGAGATGCTCTACATGGCGATGGAGGACTTCCGGGTCGACGTCATCGTCGGCAAGGGCCCCGGAGCCACCGCGATCCCGCTCGAACTGCCGCCGTTCACCCTGGTCGGCGCCACCACACGCGCGGGCCTGCTGCCGCCCCCGCTGCGCGACCGGTTCGGCTTCACCGCGCACATGGAGTTCTACGAGCCCGCCGAGCTGGAGCGCGTCATCCACCGCTCCGCCCACCTCCTCGACGTCGAGATCGACACCGCGGGCGCCGCCGAGATCGCCGGCCGCTCCCGGGGCACGCCCCGCATCGCCAACCGGCTGCTGCGCCGCGTACGCGACTACGCGCAGGTCAAGGCCGACGGGATCGTCACCAGGGACATCGCGGCGGCGGCCCTCGCGGTGTACGAGGTCGACGCCCGCGGCCTGGACCGGCTCGACCGGGGCGTCCTGGAGGCGCTGCTGAAGCTCTTCGGGGGAGGTCCCGTCGGCCTGTCCACCCTCGCGGTCGCCGTGGGGGAGGAGCGCGAGACCGTCGAGGAGGTGGCCGAACCCTTCCTGGTGCGCGAGGGGCTGCTGGCCCGCACCCCCCGCGGCCGGGTCGCGACCCCGGCCGCCTGGGCGCATCTCGGACTCACCCCGCCCCGCCAGGCACCGGGGGGAACCGGACAACAGGACCTGTTCGGGGCGTGACGGCGCGGGACTCTCCCTGCCCAGGAACCCCGGTGTCATGCTGAGCGTTGTTCCATGAGTGCGGACTCGCTTAGACTCCGCCGATGCCGCCCTTGCAGGACGGCGCCGACCACCCCCATCCACCAGGCCGCCCCCCGCGCGGTCGTGCGAAGGAAACTCCGTCCCGTGAATACCTTGACCCTTCTCCCGTTCATCGTGCTCATCGGGGCCATGTTCCTGATGACCCGCTCGGCCAAGCGCAAGCAGCAGGCGGCCGCGCAGATGCGCAACGAGATGCAGCCCGGCACCGGCGTCCGCACGATCGGGGGCATGTACGCGACGGTGAAGGAGGTCAGTGAGGAGACGGTCCTCCTCGACGCCGCCCCCGGCGTCCACCTGATCTTCGCGAAGAACTCGATCGGTGCCGTCCTGTCCGACGACGAGTACAACCGCATCGTCCACGGCATCGACCCCGACCTGAAGGACGACGACGCGGCGGTCGTGCCGGACGACGCCTCCTCCCTCACCGGGACCGACGAGTCCGCCGACGCCGACGACGACAAGATCGTCGACCTCGGCAAGAAGGACGCGGACGCGCAGGACACCACGGCCGGCGAGCCCACCGCGGCCGACGCGGCCGAGCCGAAGAAGACCGACGGCGAGTCCGACGCGAAGTAGGCACGACCCGGGAGCGCGGCGCGATTTGCTCGCGCCCGGCGTTCCCCCGGGACGTGCGGTTCCGCACGGAATCCCGACACCATGTCATGGCCGCCCCGGCGCTCACCCGGCGTCGGGTGGCCCGAGAGGGAGTACGAGAAGGTGGCAGCACCGAAGAAGGGCCGGAGCGCGAGCGCCCAGAGCAGGCCGGGGCGCTCGCTGGCCCTCATCCTGATCGCCATCGTGGCGCTCACCGGGGGGATGTTCCTCTCCGGGCATTCCACCCCGCGTCTCGGCATCGACCTCGCCGGCGGCACGAGCATCACGCTCGAGGCGAAGAACGAGCCCGGCCAGCCCAACGCGATCAACAAGACCAACATGGACACCGCGGTCGACATCATGAACCGCCGCGTCAACGGTCTTGGTGTCTCCGAGGCGGAGGTGCAGACGCAGGGCGACAAGAACATCATCGTCAACATCCCCAAGGGCACGAACTCCAAGCAGGCCCGGGAGCAGGTCGGCACCACCGCCAAGCTGTACTTCCGGCCGGTGCTGGTGACCGAGGTCTCCGGCGGTGACGCGTCGGCCAGCCCCTCGCCGAGCGGCAGCTCCTCCAAGGCTCCCTCGGACAAGGCGACGGACAAGGCGACGGACAAGGCCTCCGAGAAGGCGACCCCGTCCGGCTCGGCGACTCCCTCGGCCTCCGCCACCTCGCAGGGCCGTGCGGTCACCGACGCCCTGAAGGCCACCGCCAGCCCGTCGGCGAGCGCTTCGGACAAGCCCAAGGCGGCCGCCTCTCCCTCGGCGAGCGCCGACCCGGCGACGGCCAAGCTCCAGGCCCAGTACGCCGCACTCGACTGCACGAAGCCGGCGCAGCGCGCCAAGGCGGGCGCGGGCGCCAAGCCCTCCGACTCCACCATCGCCTGCGGCCAGAACTCGGGCGGGCAGTGGCAGAAGTACGTGCTCGGCCCGGCCGAGGTGTCCGGCACGGACGTCAAGAAGGCCGCGGCCGTCTACGACACCCAGAGCGGAGCCGGCTGGAAGGTCACCATGGACTTCACGTCCGGTGGCTCCAAGAAGTTCGCCGACATCACCGGCAAGCTCTCGCAGAACCAGCCCCCGCAGAACCAGTTCGCGATCGTCCTGGACAACGACGTCGTCTCCGACCCCTCCGTCAGCCAGGCGCTGACCGGCGGCAGCGCGGAGATCTCCGGCAGCTTCGACCAGACCGAGGCGCAGGACCTGGCGAACATGCTGAAGTACGGCGCGCTGCCGCTCACCTTCAAGGAGGCGAGCGTCACCACGGTGACCGCCGCCCTCGGTGGCGAGCAGCTGCACGCCGGTCTGATCGCCGGCGCGATCGGCCTGGCCCTGGTCGTCATCTACCTGGTGGTCTACTACCGCGGCCTGTCGCTCATCGCCGTCGCCTCGCTGCTGGTCTCGGCCGTCCTGACGTACGTGATCATGGCTCTGCTCGGTCCGGCCATCGGCTTCGCGCTGAACCTGCCGGCCGTCTGCGGTGCCATCGTCGCGATCGGAATCACCGCGGACTCGTTCATCGTGTTCTTCGAACGCATCCGGGACGAGATCCGCGAGGGCCGTACGCTGCGCCCGGCCGTCGAGCGTGCCTGGCCGCGCGCCCGGCGCACCATCCTGGTCTCCGACTTCGTGTCGTTCCTCGCCGCCGCGGTGCTCTTCATCGTCACCGTCGGCAAGGTCCAGGGCTTCGCGTTCACGCTCGGTCTGACCACCCTGCTCGACGTCGTCGTGGTCTTCCTGTTCACCAAGCCGCTGATGACGATCCTCGCCCGCAAGAAGTTCTTCGCAAGCGGTCACAGCTGGTCGGGCCTCGACCCGAAGCGACTGGGCGCCCAGCCTCCGCTGCGCCGCACCCGTCGCGCGTCCGCCCCCGTCGACACGAAGGAGGCGTGAGATGTCGAAACTCGGCACCCTCGGCGCCCGGCTCCACCGCGGCGAGATCGGCTACGACTTCGTCGGCAAGCGCAAGATCTGGTACGGCGTCTCGATCCTCATCACCATCACGGCCATCCTCGGCCTGACGGTGCGCGGCCTGAACATGGGCATCGAGTTCCAGGGCGGCGCCGTCTTCACCACCGAGCGGACCAGCGTCTCGGTGTCCCAGGCCGAGACCTACGCGGAAGAGGCCTCCGGCCACGACGCGATCGTCCAGAAGCTCGGCAACGGCGGACTGCGCATCCAGATCGCCGGGATCGACACCGGCAAGTCCGACCAGATCAAGGACGAGCTGGCCAAGGACCTGAAGGTCGACTCCGAGTCGATCAACGCCGACCTGGTCGGTCCCAGCTGGGGCGACCAGATCGCCAACAAGGCCTGGCAGGGTCTGGCGATCTTCATGGTCCTGGTGGTGATCTACCTGGCGATCGCCTTCGAGTGGCGCATGGCCCTCGCGGCCCTCGTCGCCCTGATCCACGACATCACCATCACGGTCGGCATCTACGCCCTGGTCGGCTTCGAGGTCACCCCGGGAACCGTGATCGGCCTGCTCACGATCCTCGGTTACTCGCTCTACGACACGGTCGTGGTGTTCGACAGCCTCAAGGAACAGACCAAGGACCTCACCAAGCAGACCCGCTGGACCTACAGCGAGGTCGCGGACCGCTCGATCAACAGCACCCTGGTCCGTTCGATCAACACGACGGTGGTCGCGCTGCTGCCCGTCGCGGGCCTGCTGTTCATCGGTGGCGGTGTCCTCGGGGCCGGCATGCTCAACGACATCTCGCTGTCGCTGTTCGTGGGTCTCGCGGCCGGTGCGTACTCGTCGATCTTCATCGCCACGCCGCTCGTCGCCGACCTCAAGGAGCGCGAGCCGCAGATGAAGGCCCTCAAGAAGCGGGTCCTCGCCAAGCGGGCGCAGGCCGCCGCGCGGGGCGAGTCGCTGGACGCCCCGGTCGTCGCCGACGGCCTGGACGACGAGGACGACGAGCCGCAGGACGCCGCCCCCGCGGTCGTCGGCCCGCGCAACCAGCCCGCGTCCCGCAACCGCGGCCGCGGCCGGCCGTCGGGCAAGCGCCGATGACCGGCATCGAGGAGCTACTGCTCAGCCGCATCCGCGACGTCGCGGACCACCCGGAGCCGGGTGTGGTGTTCAAGGACATCACGCCCCTGCTCGCGGACCCGGCGGCGTTCACCGCGCTGACCGACGCCCTGGCCGAGATCACGGTGCGCCACGGCGCCACGAAGATCGTCGGCCTGGAGGCCCGGGGCTTCATCCTGGGCGCTCCGGCGGCCGTCCGCGCCGGCGTCGGCTTCATCCCCGTACGCAAGGCCGGCAAGCTCCCCGGAGCGACGCTGAGCCAGACGTACGACCTGGAGTACGGCTCCGCCGAGATCGAGGTGCACGCCGAGGACCTGACCGCGGGCGACCGCGTGATGGTCGTCGACGACGTCCTGGCCACCGGCGGCACCGCCGAGGCCTCGCTCCAGCTCATCCGCAGGGCGGGCGCCGAGGTCGCGGGCGTCGCGGTCCTGATGGAGCTCGGCTTCCTGGGCGGCCGGGCCCGTCTGGAGCAGGCCCTGCAGGGCGCACCGCTGGAGGCGCTGCTCCAGGTCTGAGCCGCTTCTCACGGGCGCTTCCGGCGCCCGCGCGGCAGCCTTGGACACCCGTTCGACGCCATGGAGGCGGGCCCGGAGGAATCCGGTGCCCGCCTTCGGTGTTTCCGCTGTAAGAGGCCGTCCCACCGGCCGAAGGCGAGTTCGAAGCCCGGGATCGCTACCATGGGTTCTCCGGAGCCTGACCGGGGGACCCGGAAAGCGCACGAGGAGTCCTCTTGCCAGACGAGGCCCAGCCACTCGCCCCCAGTGCTGACCGCCAGGGGG
The DNA here is from genome assembly GCF_042872045.1 of Streptomyces sp. NPDC005496. Classification (NCBI taxonomy): domain Bacteria; kingdom Bacillati; phylum Actinomycetota; class Actinomycetes; order Kitasatosporales; family Streptomycetaceae; genus Streptomyces; species Streptomyces sp. NPDC005496. The sequence continues at coordinate 152,629 of NZ_JBIAJQ010000016.1, read as the reverse complement.
GAACCCCAGCCGCCCAGCCCGTACCGACCTCGGGCCCCGCGGACAAGCCCGCGAAGAGCGTCACGCACGGGCCGGTCGAGCACGCCCAGGCGGCGCCCGAGGAGAGGGCGGCCGAGCAGCCGCGTCCCAAGCCGGCTCCGTCCGAGGGCGAGCGCTCCCCGCACACCCCGGTGGTCCGTCCGGCGGCCGGCCAGCCCGCCCGCACCGGCGGCGGCTCCTCCAACCGCGTACGCGCCCGGCTCGCCCGCCTCGGCGTCCAGCGCTCCAACCCGTACAACCCGGTCCTGGAGCCCCTGCTGCGGATAGTGCGCGGCAACGACCCGAAGATCGAGACGTCCACGCTCCGCCAGATCGAGCGCGCCTACCAGGTCGCCGAGCGCTGGCACCGCGGCCAGAAGCGCAAGAGCGGCGACCCGTACATCACGCACCCGCTCGCGGTGACCACGATCCTCGCCGAACTGGGCATGGACCCGGCCACCCTGATGGCCGGCCTGCTGCACGACACGGTCGAGGACACCGAGTACGGGCTCGACACGCTCCGCAAGGACTTCGGCGACCAGGTCGCCCTGCTGGTCGACGGCGTCACCAAGCTCGACAAGGTCAAGTTCGGCGAGGCCGCGCAGGCCGAGACCGTGCGCAAGATGGTCGTCGCCATGGCCAAGGACCCCCGCGTCCTGGTCATCAAGCTCGCCGACCGCCTGCACAACATGCGCACCATGCGCTACCTCAAGCGCGAGAAGCAGGAGAAGAAGGCGCGCGAGACGCTGGAGATCTACGCGCCGCTGGCCCACCGGCTGGGCATGAACACCATCAAGTGGGAACTGGAGGACCTCGCCTTCGCGATCCTCTACCCGAAGATGTACGACGAGATCGTCCGCCTGGTCGCCGAGCGCGCCCCCAAGCGCGACGAGTACCTCGCCATAGTGACCGACGAGGTCCAGTCCGACCTGCGCGCGGCCCGCATCAAGGCGACCGTCACCGGCCGCCCGAAGCACTACTACAGCGTCTACCAGAAGATGATCGTCCGCGGCCGTGACTTCGCGGAGATCTACGACCTGGTGGGCATCCGCGTCCTCGTGGACACCGTCCGCGACTGCTACGCGGCCCTCGGCACGGTGCACGCGCGGTGGAACCCGGTCCCCGGCCGGTTCAAGGACTACATCGCGATGCCCAAGTTCAACATGTACCAGTCGCTGCACACGACGGTCATCGGGCCCAACGGCAAGCCGGTCGAGCTGCAGATCCGCACGTTCGACATGCACCGCCGCGCCGAGTACGGCATCGCGGCGCACTGGAAGTACAAGCAGGAGGCCGTCGCCGGCACCTCCAAGGTCCGCTCGGACCAGCCGAGGACCACCGGCAAGGACGACCACCTGAACGACATGGCGTGGCTGCGCCAGCTCCTGGACTGGCAGAAGGAGACCGAGGACCCGGGCGAGTTCCTGGAGTCCCTGCGCTTCGACCTCTCGCGCAACGAGGTCTTCGTGTTCACGCCGAAGGGCGACGTGATAGCGCTCCCGGCGGGCGCCACCCCGGTCGACTTCTCCTACGCCGTGCACACCGAGGTCGGGCACCGGACCATAGGGGCCCGGGTCAACGGGCGTCTCGTCCCGCTCGAATCGACCCTGGACAACGGCGACCTGGTCGAGGTCTTCACATCCAAGGCCGCCGGCGCGGGTCCCTCCCGGGACTGGCTCGGCTTCGTCAAGTCGCCGCGGGCCCGCAACAAGATCAGGGCCTGGTTCTCCAAGGAGCGCCGCGACGAGGCGATCGAGCAGGGCAAGGACGCCATCGCGCGGGCCATGCGCAAGCAGAACCTGCCGATCCAGCGCATCCTTACCGGCGACTCCCTGGTCACGCTGGCGCACGAGATGCGCTACCCCGACATCTCGTCGCTGTACGCGGCGATCGGCGAGGGGCACGTCGCGGCGCAGAGCGTCGTGCAGAAGCTGGTGCAGGCGCTCGGCGGCGAGGAGGCGGCCACCGAGGAGATCGACGAGAGCGTCCCGCCCGCCCGCGGCCGCAGCCGCAAGCGGCGCTCGAACGCCGACCCCGGCGTCGTCGTCAAGGGCGTCGACGACGTGTGGGTCAAGCTCGCCCGCTGCTGTACGCCCGTGCCCGGCGACCCGATCATCGGCTTCGTCACCCGCGGCAGCGGTGTCTCGGTGCACCGCAGCGACTGCGTCAACGTGGACTCGCTGTCCCGGGAACCGGAGCGGATCCTGGAGGTCGAGTGGGCGCCCACCCAGTCCTCGGTCTTCCTGGTCGCCATACAGGTCGAGGCCCTGGACCGCTCCCGGCTCCTGTCGGACGTCACGCGCGTCCTGTCGGACCAGCACGTCAACATCCTGTCCGCGGCCGTGCAGACCTCCCGCGACCGGGTCGCCACCTCGCGCTTCACCTTCGAGATGGGCGACCCCAAGCACCTCGGCCACGTCCTGAAGGCCGTACGCGGCGTGGAGGGCGTGTACGACGTGTACCGGGTGACGTCGGCGCGCAGGCCCTGACCGCACGACGGGGGACGAGATGGAGAACGTCGGCTTAGTGGCCGGCCGCTACCGCCCGGTGGGACTGCTCGGGCGGGGCGGCATGGGTGTGGTGTACGAGGCGGTCGACGAGGTGCTCGGCCGCCGCGTCGCGGTGAAGATGCTGACCGCCGTCGAGGGACTGGCCGCCGACAACGAGGCGCTGGAGCGCTTCATGCGCGAGGCCCGCGCCCTGGCCAGGATCGACCATCCCTCGGTCGTCACGCTGTACGACACGGGGGTGCACGACGGCACCCCCTACCTGGTCATGCAGGTGCTCGACGGTGTGAGCCTCGCCGACCTCGTGGCGACCGCGGGACCCCTGCCGCCGGCCGCGGTCGCCTCCGTCGCCCTCGGCGTCACGGACGCCCTCGCCGCCGCGCACGAGGCGGGGGTGCTGCACCGCGACGTCAAGCCCTCGAACGTCGGGATCGACCGGGCAGGGCGGGTCGTCCTCCAGGACTTCGGGCTCGCCCGTCTCGCCGGGGAGGCGGTGATCACCCGGACCGGTGTGCTGATGGGCACCCCCCAGTTCATCGCGCCCGAGGCGATCCGCGGGGTGCTGCCGGAACCCGCCGCCGACCTGTACGGGCTGGGCGCGTGCATGTACCTGATGATCACGGGCGAGCTGCCGTTCGGCGAGACCGTGGACGTCGGAGCGATCGTGGAGAAGGCCCTCGGCGACGGGATCCCGCCGCTGGCCGGCCGGAAACCGGCGTACCCGGACGGGCTGACCCGGCTCGTCGACCGGCTCTGCCGGCAGGACCCGGCCGACCGGCCGCAGCGGGTCGAGGAGGTCGGGCACGAACTGCGCGGCCTCGCGGACGGAGGCACCGCGCTGCTGGCCGGGCTGCTGGCCGGGCACATCCGCGAGGAGGCGCTGGAGGGCCTCGCCGGACCGGTCGCCGCCCAGGGCGGGCCACCGCCCGAGGGCTCACCCGGCCCCGGTCACGAGGGAGAGGTGTTCCGGCCGCAGGTCGAGGCGCCCGAGTACGACTGGGACCGGGCCGGCCCGTCGTGGGGCGCCGGCGCGGCGGGTCCTGCGGACGACGACGGTGAGATCCGGCCGCGGGAGTCGTTCCGCATGGCCGGCAGGCTGGCGCCGCCCACGCTGAGCGACGCCACCCGCCGGCTCGTGCTCAGCAGCATGACCCCGCAGAACGCGCTGTCCCGGCAGCGCGAGGCGGTCAACCTGGTGCTGCGCGGTGAACTCCGCGAGGCCGCACAGATGTTGTCGGTGATCGTGCCGGTGTGCCTGTCGTCCCTGGGCCCGGACCACCTCACCACCCTGACCAGCCAGTACTGGCAGGCCGTGTGCCTGGCCAGGCTGGACGCCGGAGACCAGGCACTGGACCTGTTCTCGCGCGTGAACAGACGTGTCGGCCGAGGAACGGACGGGATCGATGACTGACTTCGTCGCGGGGATCGCAGCGGTCCCGGCGGCCGCGGGAGCCGAACCGCCGCCGGGCGCCGGGGGAGCACCCGGCGCCGAGGACGAACTCCGGTCCCTGCTGCGCTGGTTGCACGCGGACGAGACGCTCGACGTACGGGCCCGGGTCACCGGCGGTCCGACTCCCGCGCACCATATGGGAACCGGCTTCGACGTGCTCCAACTCGCCCTCGGCAGCGGGCTGTCCACCGCCTCCCTGGTCGTCTCCGTCCTGCAGTGGCAGACCTCGCGGCGCCGGGCGCCGTCCGTCACCCTGCGCCGCGGCGAGGTCGAGGTGCTGCTCACCGCGGAGGCGGCGCGCGACGAGGAGACGCTGCGCAGGATCGTCGCGGTCCTCGACCGGGAGGAAGCCGAGAGTGACCTCGACGCTTCCTGACCCGGCCCGCTCCCGCGCCGTCCTCATCGGGACCGCCTCCTACCGGCATCTGCCGCAACTGCCCGCCGTCGAGGCCAACGTGGTCGACCTCGCCGCGGAGCTGTGCGACGCCACGGTCTGGGGACTCCCGGTCCAGCACTGCACGGTCGTCACCGATCCGCAGAGCCCCCTCGCCATGCTCGACCCGGTGCACCAGGCCGGCGACGAGGCCACCGACACCCTGATCGTGTACTACGCCGGGCACGGCATGCGCGACTCCGAGTCCGCGGACCTGTACCTCGCGCTCGGCGACTCCCGCGACCACCTCGGCTACACCGCCGTCGCCTACCAGCACCTGCGGTCCGCCCTGCGCGCCTCCCGCGCCCGCCGCAAGGTCGTCGTCCTCGACTGCTGCTTCAGCGGCCGCGCCGCCCGCACCCTCGTCGGCGGCGACGTGCTCGCCGCCCAGGCCGCCGTCGACGGCGCCTTCGTGCTCACCGCCTCGCCCCGCGACCGGCTGGCCCTCGCGCCCGACGGCGAGCGCTACACCGCGTTCACCGGCGAACTCCTCACCGTCCTGCGCGGCGGCGTCCAGGACGGCCCCGAACTCATCGACCTGGACACCCTCTACCGCGTCCTGGAGGAACGCCTGCGCGCCAAGAACCGCCCCCTGCCGCAGCGTTCGCAGGAGAACGGCGTGGGACGGCTCCCCTTCGCCCGCAACAAGGCCCGCGCCGGCCGGCGCACTCCCGCGGGACCGGTCCTCGCCGCCGACGTACGCGCAGCGATGGTGGCCACCGGCCTCGCCGTGGCCCGGGCGCTGCGGGCCGCCGGCAACTCCCGCGACGCCCTGCCCGTGCTGCGGCTCGCCCTCCAGGAACAGACCACGCACGGACAGGGCGACCTGCTCGCCGTGCAGCTGGAACTCTCCGAACTGCTCGCCGAGTCCGGACAGGTCGCGGAGGCCGTCGAGGTACTGGAACTCGCCTTCCAGCAGGTGCACAAGCTGTACGGGCCCGAGGCGATCCTGGTGTGCCGGCGGCTCGCCGATCTCCTCCAGGAGTCCGGGAACCACATCCAGGCCTGTGAGGTCCTCAAGCACGCCCTGCACATCGCCGAGCAGGGCGGACCGCGCACCGCCTCCTGAACGCGGCGCGGCCCGGCGGTGGGGGAACCACCGCCGGGCCGCGCCGGAGGAAAGCCGCCCGCGGGCGACGGGCGGGTGTCAGCCGCCGAACTCCTGCAGACCCTTCAGGGCCTGGTCCAGCAGCGCCTGACGGCCGTCGAGCTCCTTCTGGAGCTTGTCGGCCTTGGCGTTGTTGCCCGCCGAGCGGGCCGTCTCGATCTGGCCGCGGAGCTTGTCCACGGCGGCCTGGAGCTGACCGGTCAGACCCTCCGCACGCGCGCGTGCCTCGGGGTTGGTCCGGCGCCACTCGGCCTCCTCGGACTCCTGCAGAGCCCGCTCCACCGCGTGCATCCGGCCCTCGACCTTCGGCCGGGCGTCGCGCGGCACGTGGCCGATGGCCTCCCAGCGCTCGTTGATCGAGCGGAAGGCGGCCCGGGCGGCCTTGAGATCCTGCACCGGGACGAGCTTCTCGGCCTCCTCGGCCAGCTCCTCCTTGAGCTTCAGGTTCTCCGACTGCTCCGCGTCCCGCTCGGCGAAGACCGAGCTGCGCGCCGCGAAGAAGACGTCCTGGGCGCCGCGGAAGCGGTTCCACAGATCGTCCTCGTGCTCACGCTGGGCGCGGCCCGCGGCCTTCCAGTCCGCCATCAGCTCGCGGTAGCGGGCCGCCGTCGGACCCCAGTCCGTCGAACCGGACAGCGCCTCGGCCTCGGCGACCAGCTTCTCCTTGGTCTTGCGGGCCTCCTCGCGCTGCGCGTCCAGCGACGCGAAGTGCGCCTTGCGCCGCTTGGAGAACGCCGAGCGCGCGTGCGAGAAGCGGTGCCACAGCTCGTCGTCCGACTTGCGGTCGAGCCGCGGCAGCCCCTTCCAGGTGTCCACCAGCGAGCGCAGCCGCTCACCGGCCGCCCGCCACTGGTCGCTCTGCGCCAGCTCCTCCGCCTCGGTGACCAGGGCCTCCTTGGCGTGCCGCGCCTCGTCGGACTGCTTGGCCCGCTGCTCCTTGCGCTCCTGCCGGCGCGCGTCCACCGTCTCGACGAGCTTGTCCAGCCGCTTGCGCAGCGCGTCCAGATCACCGACCGCGTGATGGGCGTCGACCTGCTCGCGGATGTGCGCGATCGCGGCCTGGGCGTCCTTCGCGGACAGGTCGGTGGTCTTCACTCGCTTCTCGAGGAGGCCGATCTCCACAACCAGGCCCTCGTACTTGCGCTCGAAGTAGGCCAGCGCCTCGTCAGGGGAGCCGGCCTGCCAGGAACCGACGACCTGCTCGCCGTCGGCCGTACGCACGTACACGGTCCCCGTCTCGTCGACGCGGCCCCACGGGTCGCTGCTCACAGCGCCTCCTCCACATGATGCCTGCGGGAGGCTTCAGCGCCCCCGGGCATCGTCCACAGTTTCGTCACGGCCAACATAGGCGACCGGCGGGGCGGCTGTCCGCATCCCGCGCGACCGAAATTTCGCAGCTGGCGGTCAGGATTTCGACACGGTCAGCTTGTTGATCACGACGGTCGCGTTGGGTGCGCCGTCGCCCTGTCCGGTGCTCTCACCGGCGGCGGCGATCTTCTTCAGAACCGTCATGCCGGACTTGGAGATCGTTCCGAACGGCGTGTAGGTGGGCGGCAGCTTGCTGTCCTGGTACACGAGGAAGAACTGGCTGCCGCCGGTGTGCTTCTGGCCGGTGTTGGCCATCGCGACGGTGCCCGCCGGGTAGACCCCGCTCTTGAGGCTCTTGTCCTTCAGGTTCTCGTCCGGGATCGTGTAGCCCGGACCGCCGCCGCCGGTGCCCTGCGGGTCACCGCACTGCAGGACGTAGATGCCGTTCGTGACCAGGCGGTGGCACTTGGTGTGGTCGAAGAACCCCTTGCCGGCGAGGAAGCCGAACGAGTTCACCGTGTGCGGCGCCGCCGCCGTCTTCAGGTCGACGTCTATGTCACCGCACGTCGTCGCCAGCTTCATCGTGTAGGCGGCCGACTTGTCGATGGTGACCGCCGGCTCCTTCTTCCAGCTCAGCTTCGCCACCTTGCCCGCCGCGGGCTTCTCGCACGGGTCCGGCGCCTTGCTCGGCGTCGAGGGGCTCGGCGTCACCTCCGCGCCCGCGTTGGTCTTCTTGCCGTCGTCCTTGAAGACCCCGGTCGCGTACGACACGACACTGCCCACGACGACCACGCCGAGGACCGACGCGATCACCGCGTTGCGTGCGTGCGTCTTGCGCCGCGCGGCCGTACGCCGCTGCTGCTGCCGCAAGAACTTCTCCCGGGCGAGCTGACGCCGCCGCTGCTCCTGGCTGACCACCGGGTTTTCTCCTCGTGCGTCTCGTTCGTCAAGTGGGACGCGTGCGTCTTGTGAGCCGACCGCCTGCGTGTGCCCCGTACCGTATATGGGTTCGCTGAGGAAACGGCAGCGCCGGTAGGCTCTGATCCGCAGCCACCCGCCCCGTACGACGCCGTATGACCTCGTACGACACAAACGAAGGACGATCGTGCTCATTGCCGGGTTCCCCGCAGGGGCCTGGGGGACCAACTGTTATCTGGTCGCCCCCGCCGCGGGTGAGGAGTGCGTGATCATCGACCCGGGCCACCAGGCCGCCCAGGGAGTCGAGGACGCACTCGCCAAGCATCGGCTCAAGCCCGTCGCGGTCATCCTCACCCACGGCCACATCGACCATGTCGCCTCGGTCGTGCCGGTGTGCGGAGCGCACGACGTACCGGCCTGGATCCACCCCCGGGACCGCTACATGATGAGCGATCCCGAGAAGGGCATCGGCCGTTCCATCGGGATGCCGCTGATGGGCGAGATCACCGTGGGCGAGCCGGACGACGTCAGGGAACTCACCGACGGCGCCGAGCTGAAGCTCGCCGGCCTCGACTTCTCCGTCGCGCACGCGCCCGGCCATACGAAGGGGTCGGTGACCTTCCGGATGCCCGAGAGCGCGGACGTGCCGTCCGTGTTCTTCTCCGGGGATCTGCTGTTCGCCGGCTCCATCGGACGCACCGACCTGCCCGGCGGCGACATGGACGACATGCTCGCCTCGCTGGGCCGTGTGTGCCTGCCGCTCGACGACTCGACCGTGGTGCTGTCCGGCCACGGCCCCCAGACGACCATCGGCCAGGAGCGCGCCACCAACCCGTATCTGCGGCAGGTGGCCGCCGGCGGCCAGGGAGCATCCGAGGCTCCCCGACGAGGAATGTGACGAGACCTTCCGTGAGCACCTTCAAGGCCCCCAAGGGCACGTACGACCTGATCCCGCCGGACAGCGCCCGGTACCTCGCCGTGCGCGAGGCGATCTCCGCCCCCCTGCGCACCTCCGGCTACGGGTACATCGAGACGCCCGGCTTCGAGAGCGTCGAGCTGTTCGCGCGCGGCGTCGGTGAGTCCACCGACATCGTGACCAAGGAGATGTACGCCTTCGAGACCAAGGGCGGCGACCGGCTGGCCCTGCGCCCCGAGGGCACCGCCTCCGTGCTGCGCGCCGCGCTGGAGGCCAACCTGCACAAGGCGGGCAACCTCCCCGTCAAGCTCTGGTACTCGGGCTCGTACTACCGTTACGAGCGCCCCCAGAAGGGCCGTTACCGCCACTTCTCGCAGGTCGGCGCCGAGGCGATCGGAGCCGAGGACCCGGCGCTCGACGCCGAACTGATCATCCTGGCCGACCAGGCGTACCGCTCGCTGGGCCTGCGCGAGTTCCGCATCCTGCTGAACTCCCTGGGCGACAAGGAGTGCCGCCCCGTCTACCGGGCCGCGCTCCAGGACTTCCTGCGCGGGCTCGACCTCGACGAGGAGACGCTGCGCCGCGCCGACATCAACCCGCTGCGCGTGCTCGACGACAAGCGCGACGACGTCCAGAAGCAGCTGGTGGGCGCGCCGTTGCTGCGCGACTACCTGTGCGACGCCTGCAAGGCGTACCACGAGGAGGTGCGCGAGCTGATCACGGCCGCGGGCGTCTCCTTCGAGGACGACCCGAAGCTGGTGCGCGGCCTCGACTACTACACGCGCACGACCTTCGAGTTCGTCCACGACGGACTCGGCTCGCAGTCCGCGGTCGGCGGCGGCGGGCGCTACGACGGGCTGTCCGAGATGATCGGCGGGCCCGCGCTGCCCTCCGTCGGCTGGGCGCTCGGCGTCGACCGCACCGTCCTCGCCCTGGAGGCGGAGGGTGTCTCGCTCGAACTCCCCTCGGCCACCAGCGTGTTCGCGGTCCCGCTCGGCGACGAGGCCCGCCGGTTCCTCTTCGCCAAGGTCAACGAGCTGCGCAAGGTCGGCATCGCCGCCGACTTCAGTTACGGCGGCAAGGGCCTCAAGGGCGCGATGAAGAACGCCAACCGCAGCGGCGCGCGCTACACGATCGTCGCCGGCGAGCGGGACCTCGCCGAGGGTGTCGTCCAGCTCAAGGACATGGAGTCCGGCGAGCAGACGGCCGTCGGGGTCAACGAGATCGTGGCGGAACTGGAGTCCCGCCTGGGCTGACGGCGGCCGGCCGGATCCTCGTCGCACCGGCGGGGATCCGGCCGCTTCCGGCCCATGGGCGCAGGCGCGGGACCTCAGCCCAGCAGCCCCCAGCGCATCGCGCTCGTCACCGCTGCCGTCCGGTCGTCGACCCCCAACTTGCCGAAGGCCCGCAGCAGATGGGTCTTCACGGTCGACTCGCCGATGAACAGGCGCCGGCCGATCTCGGCGTTCGTGCACCCCTCGGCCACCAGGGCGAGCACCGCGGTCTCCCGCTCGGACAGCCGCGGCCGCTCCGGTCTGGACCGCAGCCGGTCGACCAGCCGGGCGGCCACCGACGGAGCCAGCACGGTCTCGCCCCGCGCGGCGGCCCGCACCGCCTCCGCCAGCTCACCGCGCGGCAGGTCCTTCAGCAGATAGCCCGCCGCACCCGCCTCCACCGCCCGCAGGATGTCGCCGTCCGTCTCGTAGGTGGTGAGCACGATCACCCGGCACGGCAGCCCCGCCCCGGTCATCCGCGCGATCGACTCGACGCCCCCGCCACCCGGCATCCGCAGGTCCATCAGGACGATGTCGGGCCGGAGTTCGGCGGCCAGCGCCTCCGCCCGCGGCCCGCTGGACGCGTCCCCGACCACGTCGAGATCGGGCTCGGCTCCGAGCATCGCGCGCAGCCCCTCGCGTACGACGGGATGGTCGTCGGCCAGCACGATCCGGATCACGGCGCACTCCTCGCGGGCGGTGCCGGAAGCCGGACGGTCACCAGGGTCCCCTCGCCGGGGGCGCTGCTCACCCGGGCCGTGCCGCCCGCCTCCGCCGCCCGTGTGCGCAGTCCCGCCAGACCGTAGCCGCCCGCCGGCGCCTCCGGGTCGAAACCGCAGCCGTCGTCCCGTACCGAGACGGTGAGCGCCGTGCCGGCGTACGCGAGGGAGAGGCCGACGGAAGCCGAAATCCCGCCGTGCCTACGGGCGTTGGTGAGCGCTTCCTGGCAGGAGCGCAGCGCGACCACCTCGGTGCCGGCGGGCAGCGGGCGCACCTCACCCGTCACGTCGAGGGCGGCGCCGTGGCGTACGGCGAGCCGGCGCAGCGCGTCGGGCAGCGAGGCGCCGTCGAGGTCCGCGGGCCCGGACCCGGCGACCAGGGCGCGCGCCTCGGCGAGGTTCTCCCGCGCCGTCCGCGCCATGAGCGCCAGATGCCGGCGCGCCTCGGCTGGATCGCCGTCGAGTTCCGCCTCGACGGCCTGGACCAGCATCAGCAGGCTGGTGAAGCCCTGCGCGAGGGTGTCGTGGATCTCCCTGGAGAACCGCTCCCGCTCGGCCAGCGCGCCATGGGCGGCCGAGAGCCGGGCGATCTCGTGGCGGCCCGCGTCCAGTTCCGCGATCAGCGCGGCGCGTTCCTGGCTCTGTTCGACGACCCGGGCGGTCCAGCCGCCGACGGCCGCTGAGAAGACCAGGGTGACCACAGCGAAGACCGAGTTGTAGAAGGCGTCCGCGCCGCTCGGCCGCCAGAGCAGGAGCCAGCCGGCCACCGGCGCGAGGTTGAGGACGGTCACGGCCGGCAGCGCCCGGCGCGGACTCAGCGCCATGAAGCACTGGGGGACGAGCGCGAACGTCATCAGGCGGGTCTCGCCGACGAGGATCCCCGACGGCAGGAACAGCGCCGTGGCCCCGGCGAGGTACCGCAGGGCCCGGCGTTCGTCGGGCGGGTCACCGCCGAGCACCGGCCGCCCCACGGCCACGTACCAGGGGACCAGCAGGGCGAGCAGGGCGGCCGAGGCGATCCGGTAGGGCGGCCCGGGCCGCGCCGTGCCCAGCACGAAGACCAGGGTGGCCAGCCACACGACCGCGAAGTACGAGTCCCAGAGCCGGAACGAGCGTTCCCAGGTGTACGAACCGCGCGCGCCGCCCGGGCCCGTCATCCCTCGCGCCGGTTCTTCCACCGGAAGGTCAGCAGACACAGCAGCAATCCTCCGGCGCACCATGCCCCGAGCACCAGGGCCACGCGGCCGAACTCCCAGTCGCCCGCCTGCTCCAGGACGCGCGCCGAGTCGGGCAGGAAGACCCCGCGCAGGCCCTGGCACATCCACTTCAGCGGGAACAGGGCGGCGACGGCCGGCATCCAGTCCGACACGCTGCCGACCGGGACGTACACCCCGGAGACGAACTGGAGCACCAGGAACGGCAGGACGATCACCGAGGTGGCGCTCCTGCCGGACGCCGGGAGCGAGCCGACCGCGATGCCGAGCAGGGCGCACGCCGTCAGGCCGAGGACGAAGATCCAGACGAGGCGGAACCAGCCGTCCGCGCCGGAGGGGGCGGCGGCGCCGAACAGGGTGACCCCGGCGAGGAGCAGGACCGCCGTCTCCAGGACACCGCTGACGAGAACCAGCCAGATCTTCCCCAGGAAGTACGCGGCGGGTGGCATCGGCGTCGCGCGCAGCCGGCGCAGCACCTTCTCGTCCCGCTCGACCGCGACGGAGATGCCGAGGGACTGGAAGCCGACGGACATGATGCCCGCGGCCGTCATGGCGGGGACGTACAGCTGGGCCGCCGTGACCCCGGCGCCCCGCACGTCGTCGTCGAAGACCGAGGCGAAGAGGAACAGCAGGACGACCGGGAAGGCGAGCGTGAAGACCACCTGGTCGCGGCGGCGGAAGAACTGCCGCAGTTCCAGCGCGCCGCGGGCGAGCCCGAGGCCCCAGGCACCGGGGAGCCGCCGCGCGGAACGCTTCGCGGTGCGGACCGCCGCCGTCGTGGTCATCGGGTGCCCTCCTGTCCGGTCAGCCGCAGATAGAGGTCCTCCAGGGTGGGGCGGCTCACGCGCAGCCCCGGGACCTCCCCGCCGAAGCGGGCGGCGAGTCGCGCCACCGTCCGCGCCGGTGTCCCGGTGCGCTCGCGGCGCGGGGTGCCGTCGGCCTCCGTCCACTCGACGTCCGCCGCGGTGCCGTGACGTTCCCGCAGGACGGAGGGAGCGCCCTCGGCGACCACCCGTCCCCGTACGACGACCGCGATCCGGTCCGCGAGCGTCTCCGCCTCGTGGAGCTGGTGCGTGGTCATGAGGACCGTCGTGCCCCCGGCGGCCAGCTCCCGGATCATCTCCCCGAAGCGGCGGCGGGCGGCCGGGTCGAAGCCGGTCGTCGGCTCGTCCAGGAGCAGGAGTTCCGGATCGCCCGTCACCCCCAGCGCCACGTCGAGGCGGCGCCGCTCGCCGCCGGACAGCGCCTTGATCCGGGTGTCCGCCTCCTCCTGGAGCCCCACCAGGGCGATGACCTCCTCCGGGTCCCGCGGCTTCGGGTAGTAGCGGGCGAAATGCCGCACCGTCTCGCGCACCGTCAACTCCGCGGGCGCCGATTCGTCCTGCCGGACGACACCGATCCGTGAACGCCACGCGCGTGTGCTCCTCGCCGGATCCGCGCCCAGGACCGCGACGTGCCCCGCGTCCCGGACCCGCTCGCCCTGGAGGATCTCCACCGTCGTGCTCTTCCCGGCGCCGTTCGGCCCGAGCAGGCCGAACACCTCCCCGCGCCGGACGCCCAGGTCGACGCCGTCCACCGCCGTCACGTCCCCGTACCGCTTGCGCAGTCCCCGTACGTCCACCACGAGCCCGTCCGCGTGTGTCGTCATGCCGACCAGCGTCGGCGCGAACCGAACGTTCCGGGACGTCCGTCCGTACCTCCTTATGTCCATCGAACGGTGGACACGCGGGCGCGTGCGGCACAATGACCGTGCCCGCGAAGCCCCCACCCAGCAACGGATCGGCGTGATGAGCAAGACGACAGTCAAGGACGACGTCTCCCTCGACGACGAGCGCGTCGACGCCCCCCGGACGGTGGGCGGCAGCGCGGCCCTCGCCCTGCTGCTGGTGATCACCGGTGCGGCCGGTCTGCTCGCCGCCTGGGTCATCACGATCGACAAGTTCAAGCTGCTGGAGGACCCGGGCTTCGTACCGGGCTGCAGCCTCAACCCGGTCGTCTCCTGCGGCAACATCATGAAGAGCGACCAGGCCTCGGTCTTCGGGTTCCCCAACCCGATGCTGGGACTGGTCGCCTACGGCGTCGTCGTCTGCGTCGGCGTCAGCCTGCTCGCCAGGGCCACCTTCCCGCGCTGGTACTGGCTGACCTTCAACGCCGGCACCCTCTTCGGCGTCGGCTTCTGCACCTGGCTCCAGTTCCAGTCCCTGTACCGGATCAACTCGCTGTGCCTGTGGTGCTGCCTGGCGTGGGTCGCCACCATCCTCATGTTCTGGTACGTGACCTCGTCCAACGTCCGCAACGGCTTCCTGCCCACCCCGCGCTGGGTCAGGAGCTTCTTCGGCGAGTTCACCTGGGTGCTGCCCGTCCTGCACATCGGCATCATCGGCATGCTGATCCTGACCCGCTGGTGGGACTTCTGGACCAGCTGACCCCGCCGGAGCCCCGGTCCACCGGGCCCGGGGGCGTTGTCAGTGGTGTGACATAGGGTTTCGTACGTGGAGCCCGACCTGTTCACCGCCGCAGCCGAAGAACGCCAGGAGAAGGACCCGTCCAGCAGCCCCCTGGCGGTCCGGATGCGCCCGCGCACCCTCGACGAGGTCGTGGGCCAGCAGCATCTCCTCAAGCCGGGCTCGCCCCTGCGCAGACTGGTCGGCGAGAGCGGCGGCGGCCCCGCCGGACCGTCCTCCGTGATCCTCTGGGGCCCGCCGGGCACCGGCAAGACCACCCTCGCCTACGTCGTCTCCAAGGCCACGAACAAGCGCTTCGTCGAGCTGTCCGCGATCACCGCGGGCGTCAAGGAGGTGCGCGCGGTCATCGAGGGCGCCCGCCGTGCCACCGGTGGCTTCGGCAAGGAGACCGTCCTCTTCCTCGACGAGATCCACCGCTTCAGCAAGGCCCAGCAGGACTCCCTCCTCCCGGCCGTCGAGAACCGCTGGGTGACCCTGATCGCCGCGACCACGGAGAACCCGTACTTCTCGGTGATCTCCCCCCTCCTGTCCCGCTCCCTCCTGCTGACCCTGGAACCGCTCACCGACGACGACCTGCGCGCACTGCTGCGCCGGGCCCTCACCGACGAGCGCGGCCTCAAGGAGGCCGTCACCCTCCCCGGGGACACCGAGGAGCACCTGCTGCGGATCGCCGGCGGCGACGCCCGACGGGCCCTGACGGCGCTGGAGGCCGCCGCCGGGTCCGCGCTCGACAAGGGCGAGCCGGAGATCACCCTCCAGACCCTGGAGGAGACGGTCGACCGCGCCGCCGTCACCTACGACCGCGACGGCGACCAGCACTACGACGTCGCCAGCGCCCTGATCAAGTCCATCCGCGGCTCGGACGTGGACGCCGCCCTGCACTACCTGGCGCGCATGATCGAGGCAGGTGAGGACCCCCGCTTCATCGCCCGCCGCCTGATGATCTCCGCCAGCGAGGACATCGGTCTCGCGGACCCGAACGCGCTGCCGATCGCGGTCGCCGCCGCCCAGGCCGTCGCCATGATCGGCTTCCCGGAGGCCGCGCTCACCCTCAGCCACGCCACCATCGCCCTCGCCCTGGCCCCCAAGTCGAACGCCGCGACCACCGCGATCGGCGCCGCCATGGAGGACGTCCGCAAGGGCCACGCGGGCCCCGTGCCGATGCACCTGCGCGACGGGCACTACAAGGGCGCCGCCAAGCTCGGCCACGCGCAGGGGTACGTGTACCCGCACGACCTCCCCGAGGGCATCGCCGCCCAGCAGTACGCACCGGAGGAGCTCAAGGACCGGGAGTACTACACACCCTCCCGCCACGGCGCCGAGGCACGTTACGCGGACGCGGTGGAATGGACCCGCAAGCGCCTCGGTCGAGGGCGGCCCTGACCACCCTGTAGACTCCCTGAAGCGCTGCGTCCCGTGCCCGGCTCCGGTCGGCACCACCAGAACGGGACATCCAGCCGGAACCCCGTGCGCCGCAAGGCGCGGGGGATCCAGGAGCGTCGCGCACCGTCGAAGGTGTCGCGGGCAGCCCACCACCCTCCCGGACCTCCGGGAACAGGTCGGTGGGCCACTCGCGTGCTGCACGTATGTGCCCAGACCAGGGAGCGGCTGCCCGGCAGGTCCGTCAAGGGCCCGCGGGGTTTCCCCGGCTGCGGATTGCGACCTCCCCTAACCCTGGTGAAGCCGTATTCGTATCGAAAACATGAGGTGTTTGGTTCATGCCGAACCAGTCCCGCCCCAAGGTCAAGAAGTCGCGTGCCCTCGGCATCGCGCTGACCCCGAAGGCCGTCAAGTACTTCGAGGCCCGCCCCTACCCGCCGGGCGAGCACGGCCGCGGCCGCAAGCAGAACTCGGACTACAAGGTCCGTCTGCTCGAGAAGCAGCGTCTGCGCGCGCAGTACGACGTGTCCGAGCGCCAGCTCGTCCGCGCCTACGAGCGTGCCGCCAAGACCCAGGGCAAGACCGGTGAGGCCCTGGTCATCGAGCTCGAGCGCCGTCTCGACGCGCTGGTCCTGCGTTCGGGCATCGCCCGCACGATCTACCAGGCCCGCCAGATGGTCGTCCACGGCCACATCGAGGTCAACGGCCAGAAGGTCGACAAGCCGTCCTTCCGGGTCAAGCCGGACGACGTCGTCATGGTCCGTGAGCGCAGCCGCCAGAAGCCGCTGTTCGAGGTCGCGCGTGAGGGTGGCTTCGCCCCCGACGGCGAGACCCCGCGCTACCTCCAGGTGAACCTCCGCGCCCTGGCCTTCCGCCTGGACCGCGAGCCGAACCGCAAGGAGATCCCGGTGATCTGCGACGAGCAGCTCGTCGTCGAGTACTACGCCCGCTGATCGCTTTCCGGCGGATGTAGCACCACTGCGTGTCAGCCCGTCGTCTCCCCGCCCTTCCGGGTGGGCGAGGCGGCGGGCTTTCGCATGTCCACGGACGCCGGCATCGTCCGCGGCGCCGGCACCGCGCCGAGCGTGCGCTCCCCGCGCCGCCCGAGCGCCCGGGCCACCGCCGCCTCCTGCCCCAGCCGCGCCCCGGCCCGTACGCACTCCTCGTACCGCTCGTCGCCCAGCCGCTCCCGGGCGGTCGTCTCGCAGCGTTCGTGCGGCGCGTTGTAGTACGCCGAACCGAACAGCGGCAGGCCCACCGAGGGCCACATCCGGGACGCCGCGCCCTGCAGCACCGCGGCCTCGGCGGGATCGCCGTCCTCCGCGGTGACCAGCGCGAGCAGTTCCACCGCGAGGACCGTGCCGAGCAGATCGTGGAAGGTGTGCCCGATGCCGAGGCACTCCTCCAGCAGATCCCGGGCCCGCCGCCGGTCGCCCTCGGCCCAGGCCCCGTAGGCCAGCACGTACAGCGCGTACGCCAGTGCCCAGCGCTCCCCGTGGTCCTCGCACACCCGGCGGACGTCGTCGCACAGCTTCACCGCGCCCGGCAGATCCCCCTGGAACGCCTTCGCCATCGCCAGCTCGACCTGGCCCATCAGCACGTTGCTGTTGAGCTCGCCGATCTCGTGATAGCGGTCCAGCGCCGAGCCGAGCAGGCTCTCCGCGCGCGGCATGTCGTCCGTCACCAGCGCCAGACACCCGGTGCGGTGCTCCGCGTACGCCACCGCCGTCGCGTTCCCGCTCCGCTCCGCCTCCTCGCGGCACTCCTGGAGCGCGGCGAGAGCGGCCACCGGGTCGCCCTGGAGGACCGCCACGTAACCGAGCACCCACAGCGCCTTGAGCCGGGACTGCTCATACGCCCCGTCCTCCGGCGTCGGCTCGACGCAGCGGTCCAGCCAGTGCCGCCCCTCGGCGAGCCTGCCGCAGCCCACCCAGTAGAACCAGAGGCTGCCCGCCAGGTACTGGCCCAGATGCGTCCCGCCCGGCTCGGTCAGACAGTGCTCCAGGGCGCAGCGCAGATTCGGCAGCTCCGCCTCCACGCGCGCGGCGACCTCGCCCTGGCGCGGCGAGAACCAGTCCAGCTCGCACCAGGTGGCCAGCCCCATGAACCAGTCGCGGTGGCGGCGCCGCAGCCGCTCCGCGTCCCCCATCGCCTCCAGCCACTCGGCGCCGTACGCGCGGACCGTGTCCAGCATCCGGTAGCGCACGCCGACGGGGGTCTCCTCGCGGGAGACCACGGACTGGGCGAGCAGTTCACCGAGCACGTCCAGGACGTCGTCGGCGGGCAGGCCGTCGCCGCTGCACACGTACTCGGCGGCCTCCAGGTCGAACCGGCCCGCGAACACCGACAGGCGCGACCAGAGCAGCCGTTCCCGCGGGGTGCACAGCTCGTGGCTCCAGCCGATGGCCGTACGCAGTGTCTGGTGGCGCGTCGGCACGTCCCGGCCGCCGCCCGTCAGCAGCCGGAACCGGTCCTCCAGGCGCGACAGCAGCTGCGCGGGGGAGAGGGTGCTCAGCCGGCCGGCCGCCAGCTCGACGGCGAGCGGGATCCCGTCCAGGCGCCGGCACAGCTCCAGAACGTCCGCCCGGTTCGCCTCGTCCACCGCGAACCCGGGCACCCGGGCCGCCGCCCGCTCCGCGAACAGCTCCGCGGCCTCCGGCCCGGTCATCGGCGCCAGCGGGAACAGCCGCTCGCCCTCCACCTCCAGCGGCCGGCGCCCCGCGGCCAGCACCCGCAGCCCCGGCGCCGTCCGCAGCAACTCGCCCACCAGCGAGGCGCAGGCGTCCACGAGATGCTCGAAACCGTCCAGGACCAGCAGGAGTTCGCGCTCGGCGAGATGGCCGGCCAGCACCTCGCGGGGCAGCCTGGAGGTGTGGTCCGTCAGCCCGAGGGCCTCGACGACCGCGTACTCGACGAGCTCCGGTTCGCGGACCGCCGCCAGCTCCACCCGCCACGCCCCGCCGGACAGGCCGGTGCGTGCCGCCGCGTGCGCCGCGAGCCGCGACTTGCCGACGCCCCCCATGCCCGTCACCGTCACCAGCCGCGCCGAGCGCAGGGCCTCGTCCAGCCGCCCCAGTTCCGCCGAGCGACCCACGAACACGTTGAGTTCCAGGGGAAGATTGCCGGGGGGCGGGGAGCCCGCGCGCGGGGCCGGGTGAGAACGGTGCATGGGATACGCAGCGTACTGACCCATGTGCTCTCCGTACAATCGATTCGCGGAACTCCCGCCGGGGGCGCCGGTAATCCGGTGCGGAGCCGCGGCCCCGGCGCGATAGGCTCGGGGGACGACTTTTCGATGTTCAGGCACGTATCAGGGAGCGGGTGCAATCAGTGTCCGGTGGAGAGGTGGCCGGGATCCTGGTGGCCGTGTTCTGGGCGATCCTGGTCTCCTTCCTCGCCGTCGCGCTGGCGAGGCTGGCCCAGACGCTCAGGGCGACCACCAAGCTCGTGGCGGACGTGACCGACCAGGCCGTCCCGCTGCTGGCCGACGCCTCCACGGCGGTGCGCTCCGCACAGACCCAGATCGAGCGAGTGGACGCCATCGCCTCCGACGTCCAGGAGGTCACGTCGAACGCGTCGGCGCTCTCCACGACGGTCGCCTCCACCTTCGGCGGCCCCCTCGTGAAGGTCGCGGCGTTCGGCTACGGCGTCCGCCGGGCACTCGGGGTCCGACGTGAGAACGAGCCACCCAGGGCGTCCCGCCGCACCGTGATCGTGGGACGCACCGTCCCGTCCGCGCGACGGGGAAAGCGGAAGAAGGACTGACGCAGCGATGTTCCGCCGTACGTTCTGGTTCACCGCGGGCGCAGCCGCCGGCGTGTGGGCCACCACCAAGGTCAACCGCAAGATCAGGCAGCTGACGCCCGAGAGCCTCGCGGCACAGGCCGCGAACAAGGCGATCGAAGCGGGCCACCGGCTCAAGGACTTCGCGCTCGACGTCCGCGAGGGCATGGCCCAGCGCCAGGCCGAACTCGACGAGGCACTCGGGCTGAACGCCGAGACGGACCCCGAGCTGCCCGCACCGCGGCGCGTCGCCGCCATCGAGAACCGCAGCAACCCCAAGTACGTCGAGAGGTCGACGTACTCGTACAACCGGAATGAGGACCACTGATGGAGTCGGCCGAGATTCGCCGCCGCTGGTTGAGCTTCTTCGAGGAGCGCGGTCACACCGTCGTCCCTTCGGCGTCGCTCATCGCGGACGACCCGACTCTGCTCCTGGTCCCCGCGGGCATGGTCCCCTTCAAGCCGTACTTCCTCGGTGAGGTCAAGCCGCCGTTCTCGCGCGCCACCAGCGTGCAGAAGTGCGTGCGCACGCCCGACATCGAAGAGGTCGGCAAGACCACCCGCCACGGCACCTTCTTCCAGATGTGCGGCAACTTCTCCTTCGGCGACTACTTCAAGGAAGGCGCCATCACCTACGCCTGGGAGCTGCTCACCTCGCCCCAGGACAAGGGCGGTTACGGGCTCGACCCGGAGCGCCTATGGGTGACCGTCTACCTCGACGACGACGAGGCCGAGAAGATCTGGCGCGAGAAGATCGGCGTGCCGGCCGAGCGCATCCAGCGCCTCGGCAAGAAGGACAACTACTGGTCCATGGGCGTCCCCGGACCCTGCGGCCCGTGTTCCGAGATCAACTACGACCGCGGCCCCGAGTTCGGCGTCGAGGGCGGCCCGGCCGTCAACGACGAGCGCTACGTGGAGATCTGGAACCTGGTCTTCATGCAGTACGAGCGCGGCGAGGGCACCTCGAAGGAGGACTTCGAGATCCTCGGCGAGCTGCCCAGCAAGAACATCGACACCGGCCTCGGCCTGGAACGCCTCGCGATGATTCTGCAGGACGTGCAGAACATGTACGAGATCGACACCTCCATGGCGGTCATCAGGAAGGCCACTGAGCTGACCGGCGTCGAGTACGGCGCCGCCCACGGCTCCGACGTCTCGCTGCGCGTGGTCACCGACCACATGCGCACCTCCGTCATGCTCATCGGCGACGGCGTCAGCCCCGGCAACGAGGGCCGCGGCTACGTGCTGCGCCGCATCATGCGCCGCGCCATCCGCAACATGCGGCTGCTCGGCGCCACCGGCCCGGTCGTCAAGGACCTCATCGACGTCGTCATCGAGATGATGGGGCAGCAGTACCCGGAGCTCGTCTCCGACCGCCGGCGCATCGAGACCGTCGCCCTCGCCGAGGAGGCCGCGTTCCTCAAGGCCCTCAAGGGCGGCACCAACATCCTCGACACTGCCGTCACCGAGACCAAGTCCGCCGGCGGCACCGTGCTCTCCGGCGACAAGGCCTTCCTGCTCCACGACACCTGGGGCTTCCCCATCGACCTCACCCTGGAGATGGCCGCCGAACAGGGCCTGTCCGTGGACGAGGACGGCTTCCGCCGCCTGATGAAGGAGCAGCGGGAGCGCGCCAAGGCCGACGCCCAGGCCAAGAAGACCGGCCACGCCGACCTCGGTGCCTACCGCGAGATCGCCGACGCCGCCGGCGAGACCGAGTTCGTCGGGTACACGCAGACCGAGGGCGAGTCCACGATCGTCGGCATCCTGGTCGACGGCGCCTCCTCGCCGGCCGCCACCGAGGGCGACGAGGTCGAGATCGTCCTGGACCGCACGCCGTTCTACGCCGAGGGCGGTGGCCAGATCGGCGACACCGGCCGCATCCGGGTGGACACCGGCGCCGTGATCGAGGTCCGCGACTGCCAGAAGCCGGTCCCCGGGGTCTACGTCCACAAGGGCGTCGTCCAGGTCGGCGAGGTGACGGTCGGCGCCAAGGCCCAGGCCACGATCGACGTGCGCCGCCGCAAGTCCATCGCCCGCGCCCACTCGGCCACGCACCTCACCCACCAGGCGCTGCGCGACGCCCTCGGCCCGACGGCCGCCCAGGCCGGTTCCGAGAACCAGCCCGGCCGCTTCCGCTTCGACTTCGGTTCCCCGTCGGCCGTGCCCACGGCCGTGATGACCGACGTCGAGCAGCAGATCAACGAGGTGCTCGCCCGCGACCTGGACGTGCACGCCGAGGTCATGGGCATCGACGAGGCCAAGAAGCAGGGCGCCATCGCCGAGTTCGGCGAGAAGTACGGCGAGCGCGTGCGCGTCGTGACCATCGGCGACTTCTCCAAGGAGCTGTGCGGCGGCACGCACGTCCACAACACGGCCCAGCTCGGCCTGGTCAAGCTGCTCGGCGAGTCGTCCATCGGCTCCGGCGTACGGCGCATCGAGGCCCTCGTGGGCGTCGACGCGTACAACTTCCTGGCCCGTGAGCACACGGTCGTCGCCCAGCTCCAGGAGCTGGTCAAGGGCCGCCCCGAGGAGCTCCCCGAGAAGATCTCCGCCATGCTCGGCAAGCTGAAGGACGCGGAGAAGGAGATCGAGAAGTTCCGCGCGGAGAAGGTGCTCCAGGCCGCCGCCGGTCTCGCCGAGTCCGCCAAGGACGTCCACGGCATCGCGCTGGTGACCGGGCAGGTCCCGGACGGCACGAGCGCCGACGACCTGCGCAGGCTGGTCCTCGACGTGCGCGGGCGCATCCAGGGCGGACGGGCCGTCGTCGTCGCCCTGTTCAGCACCGTGGGCGGCAAGCCGCTCACGGTCATCGCCACCAACGAGGCGGCCCGCGAGCGCGGCCTCAAGGCCGGCGAGCTGGTCCGCGCGGCCGCCAAGACCCTCGGCGGCGGCGGTGGCGGCAAGCCGGACGTCGCCCAGGGCGGCGGCCAGAACCCGGCCGCCATCGGCGAGGCCGTCGGCGCCGTCGAGCGCCTCGTCGCCGAGACGGCCAAGTAGGGCCGGCCGATGCGCAGAGGACGCCGGCTCGCGATCGACGTCGGGGACGCCCGCATCGGGGTCGCCTCGTGCGACCCCGACGGGATCCTCGCGACCCCGGTGGAGACGGTGCCGGGACGCGATGTCCCGGCGGCACAGCGCCGGTTGAGGCAGCTCGTCGACGAGTACGAGCCGATCGAGGTCGTGGTCGGACTCCCTCGCTCCCTCAAGGGGGGCGAGGGCCCCGCCGCGGTCAAGGTCCGCGCCTTCGCCGAGGAGCTCGCCCGGGGGATCGCACCCGTCGCGGTGCGGCTCCTCGACGAGAGAATGACCACGGTGACGGCTACTCAGGGACTGCGCGCCTCGGGCGTGAAGTCCAAGAAGGGCCGGTCCGTCATCGACCAGGCGGCGGCCGTCGTCATCCTCCAGCAGGCCCTGGAGTCCGAACGGGCGTCAGGCACGGCGCCCGGCGAGGGCGTCGAAGTGGTCATCTGATCGCGATACGGTAACGTTCCGCGCGATGCGGCGGTGTTCGAACAGCCGCCGCACAGCGAAAGAGGCGAACGGGAGCCGTGCCACAAGCGCCAGCAGCCACCGCCTCGCGGCTCTAGGGGATCGATGACTGAGTATGGCCGGGGCCCAGGCTCCGAACCGTGGCATCCGGAGGACCCGTTGTACGGGGACGGCGGATGGGGAGGACAGGCCCACGAGGGTCAGTCCCCCTACGGCGGCCAGCCACAGCACCATCCGCAGCAGCCGCAGCAGGGCGACTGGGGCACCGGCCAGGCGACGTACCAGGGCCAGCAGGGCCAGCAGCAGTACGGCGGTCAGGGGCACTACCCCGACCAGAACCAGCAGCAGTACGGGCAGCAGCAGTACGACCAGGGCGGGCAGCAGTTCCAGGGCCAGGGCGGGCCGTACCCGGACCAGGGGCAGCAGTACCCCGGCCAGGATCAGCAGCAGTACGCCGGCCAGGGCCAGGCGCAGGGTTACGACAACGGCGGTTACACCACCGGAGCGCACCCCCAAGTCCCGTACCCCGGCGACCCGGTCGACCCGTACGCGGGCCAGCCGGCCGCGTATCCCGGCGGCGAGCAGCCCGACTTCTACCAGACGCCCGACGCGTACCCGCCGCCCGAGCCGCCCGCCCGGCGCCGTGCCGAACCCGAGCCGCAGACGGACTGGGACCCGGGACCCGACCAGGGCGAGCACGCCTTCTTCGCGGGTGACGACGACTCCGACGGCGACACGGACGACACCGGCCGCGGCGGGCGCGGGGACCGGCGGGGCCGCGGCGGCGGCAAGGACCGCAAGCGGCGCAGCGGATGCGCCTGCCTCGTGGTCGTCCTGGTCTTCGGCGGCGGCCTCGGCGGTGTCGGATATTTCGGGTACCAGTTCTACCAGAACCGTTTCGGCTCGGCGCCGGACTACGCGGGCGACGGCACGGGCGAGAAGGTCACGGTCGTCATCCCCAAGGGCGCCCTCGGCTACGCGATCGGGCAGAAGCTGAAGGACGCGGACGTCGTCAAGAGCGTCGACGCCTTCGTCACCGCCCAGTCGAACAACCCCGACGGCGGCCAGATCCAGGCGGGCTCCTACCTGCTCAACAAGCAGATGTCCGCCGAGAGCGCCGTCGCACTGATGCTCGACCCGAAGAGCCGGAACAACCTCACGGTGTTCGAGGGCGAGCGCAACGCCCAGGTCTACGCGGCGGTCGACAAGGCCCTCGAACTCAAGAAGGGCACGACCAAGGGCGTCGCAGAGAAGCAGTGGTCCGACCTCGGCCTGCCGTCCTGGGCGAACACGGGCAAGGACATCAAGGACCCGCTGGAAGGATTCCTCTACCCGTCGACCTATCCGGTGGCCAAGAGCATGAAGCCCAAGGAGGTCCTGGAGCAGATGGTCGACCTGGCCAAGGAGAAGTACGCCGAGCTGGGCATCGAGGCCAAGGCCGACGACCTGGACCTGAAGAACCCCCTGCAGGTCCTCACGGTCGCGAGCCTGGTCCAGGCCGAGGGCAAGTACAAGCACGACTTCGAGAAGGTCGCGACGGTCGTCTACAACCGTCTGAAGCCGGACAACACCGAGACCTACGGCCTCCTCGACTTCGACTCGACAGTGAACTACCTCCGCGGGGAGTCCAAGCTCGCCACCGGCTCCGTCAACGAGCTGCGCCAACTCAAGGACCCGTACAACACCTACAAGATCAAGGGGCTGCCGCCCGGGCCGATCGGCAACCCCGGTCAGGTCGCCATCGAGGCGGCGCTCAAGCCCGCCAAGGGCAACTGGTACTACTTCGTCTCCGTCAGCGAGGACAAGACGCTGTTCGCGGAGACGAACGAGGAGCAGAACCGCAACCGCGAGAAGTACCTCGACGAACAGAAGGGCCAATGAGCGGCACCGGTGGCGGGCGCAGAGCGGGCGTCCTGGGTTCCCCGATCGCGCACTCCCTCTCCCCGGTCCTGCACCGGGCCGCGTACGCGCGGCTCGGACTCGACGGCTGGTCCTACGACCGGTTCGAGGTGGACGAGGAGACGCTGCCCGAGTTCGTCGGGAAGCTCGGCCCGGAGTGGGCGGGACTGTCGCTGACCATGCCGCTCAAGCGGGCGGTCATCCCGCTGCTGGACGAGATCAGCGAGACGGCCGCCTCCGTCGAGACGGTGAACACGGTCGTGTTCACCGAGGACGGGCGGCGCGTCGGCGACAACACCGACATCCCCGGGATGGTCGCCGCCCTGCGCGAGCGGGGCATCGAGCAGGTCGACTCGGCGGCCGTGCTCGGCGCCGGCGCCACCGCCTCCTCCGCGCTGGCCGCGCTGGCACGGGTGTGCACCGGCGAGGTCGTCGCGTACGTGCGCAGCGCGGCCCGGGCCGCCGAGATGCGGCAGTGGGGCGAGCGGCTCGGCCTCGACGTGCGGACCGCGGACTGGGCGGACGCCGCGCAGGCCCTGCGCGCGCCCCTGGTGATCGCCACCACCCCGGCGGGCACCACGGACGCGCTGGCCGCCGCCGTGCCCGAACGGCCCGCCACGCTGTTCGACGTGCTGTACGACCCCTGGCCCACCGATCTCGCCGCCCGCTGGTCGGCGTACGGCGGTGCCGTGGTCAGCGGGCTCGACCTGCTCGTGCACCAGGCGGTGCTCCAGGTCCAGCAGATGACCGGGCGTTCCCCCGCGCCGCTGGACGCCATGCGCAAGGCGGGCGAGCACGCCCTCGCGGGCCGCTGAGGCGCCCACGCGTCCCCGGAGCCGTCCGCCTGATGGACCTGCGGCCGGTGCCCGCCGCCGGACGTGGGAGGATCGGAGGTGGCGGGCCAGGGCCGCGCACCCGGTCGCGCCGTCGCCGTACGCGAGGACGCGTGTACGCAGCAGCAGTACCAGGGCGCGAGCATGAGGAGCACCGTTGAGCAGGTTGCGCTGGCTGACCGCGGGGGAGTCCCACGGTCCCGCACTTGTCGCGACGCTGGAGGGACTTCCCGCCGGCGTACCGATCACCACGGACATGGTGGCGGACCATCTCGCCCGGCGGCGCCTCGGCTATGGACGCGGTGCCCGGATGAAGTTCGAGCGTGACGAGGTCACCTTCCTGGGCGGCGTCCGGCACGGCCTCACCCTCGGCTCGCCCGTCGCGATCATGGTGGGCAACACCGAGTGGCCCAAGTGGGAGCAGGTCATGGCGGCCGACCCGGTCGCCCCGGAGATCCTCGCCGACCTGGCCCGCAACGCCCCGCTGACCCGGCCCCGGCCCGGCCACGCGGACCTCGCGGGCATGCAGAAGTACGGCTTCGACGAGGCCCGGCCGATCCTGGAGCGCGCCTCCGCGCGGGAGACCGCGGCCCGGGTGGCCCTCGGCGCCGTGGCCCGCTCGTACCTGAAGGAGACGGCCGGGATCGAGATCGTCAGCCACGTGACCGAGCTGGCGGGCGCCAAGGCGCCGTACGGGGTGTACCCCACGCCCGCCGACGTGGAGCGGCTGGACGCCGACCCGGTGCGCTGCCTCGACGCCGACGCCTCGAAGGCGATGGTCGCGGAGATCGACCAGGCCCACAAGGACGGCGACACCCTGGGCGGCGTCGTCGAGGTGCTCGCCTACGGCGTACCGGTCGGGCTCGGCTCGCACGTCCACTGGGACCGGCGGCTCGACGCCCGGCTCGCCGCCGCGCTCATGGGCATTCAGGCCATCAAGGGCGTCGAGGTCGGCGACGGCTTCGACCTGGCGCGGGTGCCCGGCTCCCAGGCGCACGACGAGATCGTCCACACCGAGGACGGCATCCGCCGCTCCACCGGCCGCTCCGGCGGCACCGAGGGCGGCCTGACGACCGGTGAACTGCTGCGCGTACGGGCCGCGATGAAGCCCATCGCGACCGTGCCGCGCGCCCTGGCCACCATCGACGTGGCCACCGGCGAGGCCGCCAAGGCCCACCACCAGCGCTCGGACGTGTGCGCGGTCCCGGCCGCCGGCATCGTCGCCGAGGCCATGGTGGCGCTCGTCCTGGCCGACGCCGTGGCCGAGAAGTTCGGCGGCGACAGCGTCCCCGAGACCCGCCGCAACGTGACCTCGTACCTCGAGAACCTGGCCATCCGGTGAGCCCCGCGCCCCTGGTCGTGCTGGTGGGACCGATGGGCGTCGGCAAGTCCACGGTGGGCGCGCTGCTCGCCGGGCGGCTGGGCTGCGCCTACCGGGACACCGACGACGACATCGTGGCCGCCGAGGGCCGCACCGTCGCCGACATCTTCGTCGACGAGGGCGAGGCGGCCTTCCGTGCCGTGGAGAAGCGCGCGGTGCACCGGGCGCTCGCCGAGCACGACGGCGTTCTGGCGCTCGGCGGAGGCGCGATCCTCGACGAGGAGACGCGGACGCTGCTCGCCGGACACCGGGTCGTCTACCTCTCGATGGACGTCGAGGAGGCGGTCCAGCGCACCGGGCTGAACACCGCGCGCCCGCTGCTCGCGGTCAACCCGCGCCGGCAGTGGCGCGAGCTGATGGAGGCCCGCCGCCACCTGTACACCGAAGTGGCCGGCGCGGTGATCGCCACCGACGGCCGCACCCCCGAAGAGGTCGCCCAGGCGGTCCTCGACGCACTGGAGTTGAAGGAAGCATGAGCGAGGCAGTGACCCGGATCCACGTCGGCGGCACGGCGGGCACCGACCCCTACGAGGTCCTGGTCGGCCGCCAACTCCTCGAAGAGCTCGGCGGTCTGATCGGCGAGGGCACCAAGCGCGTCGCGGTCATCCACCCCGAGGCGCTTGCCGACACCGGTGAGGCGCTGCGCGCCGACCTGGCCGGGCAGGGCTTCGAGGCGATCGCCATCCAGGTGCCGAACGCCGAGGAGGCCAAGACCGCCGAGGTCGCCGCGTACTGCTGGAAGGCGCTGGGCACCTCCGGCTTCACCCGCACCGACGTCATCGTGGGCGTGGGCGGCGGCGCCACCACCGACCTCGCCGGATTCGTCGCCGCGACCTGGCTGCGCGGCGTGCGCTGGATCGCGATCCCGACCACCGTGCTCGGCATGGTGGACGCGGCGGTCGGCGGCAAGACCGGCATCAACACCGCCGAGGGCAAGAACCTGGTCGGCGCCTTCCACCCGCCCGCCGGGGTGCTCTGCGACCTGGCCGCGCTGGACTCCCTGCCGGTCCACGACTTCGTGTCGGGACTCGCGGAGGTCATCAAGGCCGGCTTCATCGCCGACCCCGCGATCCTCGAGCTCATCGAGGCCGACCCGCAGGCGGCCCGCACCCCGGCCGGACCGCACACCGCCGAACTCATCGAGCGCTCGATCAGGGTGAAGGCCGAGGTCGTCTCCGGGGACCTCAAGGAGTCCGGGCTCCGCGAGATCCTCAACTACGGGCACACCCTGGCCCACGCCATCGAGAAGAACGAGCGCTACCAGTGGCGCCACGGTGCGGCCGTCTCCGTCGGCATGCACTTCGCCGCCGAACTCGGCCGGCTGGCGGGCCGCCTGGACGACGCCACCGCCGACCGGCACCGGACGATCCTCCAGGCGGTGGGCCTGCCGCTGCACTACCGCTACGACCAGTGGCCCAAGCTGCTGCAGAACATGAAGGTCGACAAGAAGTCCCGCGGCGACCTGCTGCGCTTCATCGTCCTGGACGGCCTGGCCAAGCCGACCGTCCTGGAGGGCCCCGACCCGGCCGTCCTGCTCGCCGCCTACGGCGAGGTGGGCGAGTAGTTCCACTCCGGACCGGTTGGTCCGGTCCGGCTCCGCACACGGGCACTCCGGGCCGTCCCCGGCCGTTCACACAACGGCGGCCGGGGACGGTACCGTTCGGTACGGAGCGGGGTTCGGGCCCCGCTGCCAGCGCCAATTGCCTGCGGCGAGCGAGTTCGAAGGCGTGTCGGTGTCGAGGGGGAGAGCGCCAGGACCCGCGGGTCCTGCCGCGGCCGGGCTTCCGGAAGTCGACGCGGGCGCCCCGGAGGCGAGCGAGCCGAAAGACACGAGACGGAGTGGCACCGGATGCAGCACGCAGTGGGGGCTCCGCTGCCGCCGCCCCATCAGCCGGGGCACGGACCGGCCGCCGGCTGGTCATCTGCCGGACAGCACCCGGGACCCGGTCCCGGACCCGCGCCCGCCCCGGGCTTCGCCGGAGCGCCCGTACCTCCCGGGGTCGGTGCGCCCGTACCCCCAGGGGTCCCGCCGGCCCAGGCCCCGCACCAGCCCCCGGCGCACCACGTGCCCGCACCGCCCCCGAGGGACACCACCGGCCATGTGCAGTTGCCCCCGGGCGGCCCCGTGGCCATGCCGTCCCCGCCGCCCGCCCCGGGCACCCCCGACCCGGCCGCCACCACGCTCGCGGTCCTGCTCATCGGCCCGGCCGGCGCGGGCAAGACCAGCGTCGCCAAGTACTGGGCGGAGCACCGCCGGGTCCCCACGGCCCACATCAGCCTGGACGACGTGCGCGAGTGGGTCCGCTCGGGCTTCGCGGACCCCCAGTCGGGGTGGAACGACCACTCCGAGGCGCAGTACCGCCTGGCCCGCCGGACCTGCGGCTTCGCCGCACGGAACTTCCTGGCCAACGGCATCTCCTGCATCCTCGACGACGCCGTGTTCCCCGACCGCCCGGTCGTCGGCCTCGGTGGCTGGAAGCGGCACGTGGGACCGGGCCTGCTGCCGGTCGTCCTGCTGCCCGGCCTGGAGATCGTCCTGGAGCGCAACGCCGAGCGCTCCGGCAACCGCCGCCTCAGCGACGAGGAGGTCGCCCGCATCCACGGCCGGATGGCCGGCTGGTACGGCTCCGGGCTGCCGATCATCGACAACTCGCAGCTCGACGTACCGGCCACCGCGCGGATCCTGGACGACGTCCTGGCCCGCTCGATCGCGAGCCCGCCCCAGTGGTGACCTGCGGCGCCTGAGGACGCCCCGGCCCCGCCGGCGTCCCGTGCGCCGCCGCGGGCGGGCATGACCGCCGCCCGGTCGGCCCCGCTGGACCGGCGGTATCCGGCCACCGCTCGTAGGCTCGGAACATGTCAGAGGTGTACGCGGTACGCCGCGAGCGGCTCCGGGAACGCAGCACGGCGGGCGGCAGCGCCGCGGCGCTCGTCACCCGCCCGGCCAACGTGCGGTATCTCGCGGGTACGGCACCGGAGGGCGCCGTCCTGCTGCTCGGCAGATCCGAGGACCTGCTGCTCTGCGCCTCCCTGCCGAGCGGCGACCCCGTGGAGGGGCGGCCCGACGAGGCGCTGCGGGTGCAGCTGCTCCCGGCGCCCGGCGGGGACGCGGCGGTCACGGCGGCCGGCCTCGCCCTCGAGCAGGGGGCGGAGTCCCTCGCGGTCGAGGAACACCACCTGACGGTGCGGCGGCACCGCGCCCTCGCCTCGGTGGCCCCCCGGCTGCGGCTGGCGGACCTGGGCGGCGCGGTGGAGCAGCTGCGCGTCGTCAAGGACGAGGAGGAGATCTCCTGCCTGCGGATCGGCGCCGAGATCGCCGACCAGGCCCTGGGCGAACTCCTCGAATCCATCCTGGTGGGCCGCACCGAACGCCACCTCGCGCTGGAGCTGGAGCGCCGTCTCGTCGACCACGGCGCCGACGGCCGGGCGTTCGCGACCTCCGTCGCCACCGGGCCGAACTCCGGGCGCCGGGGCCACCGGCCCACCGACCGACGGGTCGAGGAGGGCGACTTCCTCTCCGTCTGCCTGGGCGCCGTGTACCGCGGCTACCGCTGCGAGATCGGCCGGACGTTCGTCATCGGGACCTCTCCCGCGGACTGGCAGATCGAGCTGTACGACCTCGTCTTCGCCGCTCAGCGCGCCGGACGCGAGGCGCTGGCGCCCGGTGCGGCCTACCGCGACGTGGACCGCGCGGCCCGCCAGGTACTGGACTCCGCGGGGTACACCGAGGGCCTTCCGGCGATGACCGGGCACGGTGTCGGGCTCGAAATCGACGAGGACCCGCAGTTGGCCCCCGCGGCCATGGGTAAACTGGACGCTTGCGTGCCGGTCACCGTCGAACCGGGGGTCCACCTTCCGGGCCGGGGCGGTGTCAGGATCGATGACACGCTCGTCGTGCGCCACGAGGCGGACGGCGGACCCGAACTGCTCACCATCACGACCAAGGAGCTGCTCGCGCTGTAGCGCGTGTCTTCTGGTCGTCCACGTCAGTCCAGGAGATTCCGCAACCGTGGCTTCCACGAACGACCTCAAGAACGGCCTGGTGCTCAAGCTCGAAGGCGGCCAGCTCTGGTCCGTCGTCGAGTTCCAGCACGTCAAGCCCGGCAAGGGCCCGGCCTTCGTGCGCACCAAGCTGAAGAACGTGCTCTCCGGCAAGGTCGTCGACAAGACGTTCAACGCCGGCGTCAAGGTCGAGACGGCCACGATCGACAAGCGCGACATGCAGTTCTCGTACATGGACGGCGAGTACTTCGTCTTCATGGACATGGGCACGTACGACCAGCTCATGGTCGACCGCAAGTCCGTCGGCGACGCCGCCAACTTCCTGATCGAGGGCTTCACCGCCACCGTCGCGCAGCACGAGGGCGAGGTGCTCTTCGTCGAGCTGCCGGCCGCCGTCGAGCTGACCATCCAGGAGACCGAGCCCGGTGTCCAGGGCGACCGCTCCACCGGTGGCACCAAGCCCGCCACCCTGGAGACCGGCCACCAGATCCAGGTGCCCCTCTTCATCACCACCGGTGAGAAGATCAAGGTCGACACCCGTACGAGCGACTACCTCGGCCGGGTGAACAGCTAACCGTGGCTGCCCGCAACACGGCCCGCAAGCGCGCCTTCCAGATCCTCTTCGAGGGCGACCAGCGCGATGTGGACGTCCTGACGGTCCTCGCGGACTGGATCCGGCACTCCCGGTCCGACACCCGGCAGCCGCCGGTCAGCGAGTACACGATGCAGCTGGTCGAGGGGTACGCCGAGAAGGCCCGCCGGATCGACGACCTCCTCGCGCAGTACTCCGTCGGCTGGACCCTCGACCGGATGCCGGTCGTGGACCGCAACGTCCTGCGTCTCGGTGCCTACGAGCTGATCTGGGTCGACGAGACCCCCGACGCCGTGGTGCTGGACGAGGCGGTCCAGCTGGCGAAGGAGTTCTCCACGGACGAGTCGCCCGCGTTCATCAACGGCCTGCTGGGCCGGCTGAAGGACCTGAAGCCGTCGCTCCGCCGGGACGAGGCCTAGCACCGGCGGTTCCGCCGGAGCGAGACCTGGTCGTACGGCGCCGGATGACGACGTACGAAACGCCGGAGGGCCCGCAGCGCACCCGCTGCGGGCCCTCCGGCGTTCCTGTGCCCCCCTGAGCCCTCGCGGGAGCCCGGTGGCCCGCCGGTGCCCCCGGGGCCCGCGCGGCGCGCAGAAAGCCGCCGGGGTGGCCGGAACGATGTGTTCCGGCCACCCCGGCGGCACGTTTCTTCACAAGCGGGGGAAGGGATCAGCCTTCGTCGTGGGAGACCGCGCGGCGCGCGTCCGCGTCCAGCACGCCCCAGCTGATCAGCTGCTCGGTGAGCACCGACGGCGACTGGTCGTAGATGACGGCGAGTGTGCGCAGGTCGTCCTGGCGGATCGACAGCACCTTGCCGTTGTAGTCACCGCGCTGGGACTGGATCGTGGCCGCGTACCGCTGGAGCGGGCCCGCCTTCTCGGCCGGCACGTGAGCCAGGCGCTCCAGGTCCAGGACCAGCTTCGGCGGCGGCTCGGCGGCCCCGCCCGGCGTGGTGCCCGGAAGCAGCTCCTGCACGGGGACCCCGTAGAAGTCCGCCAGCTCGGCGAGACGCTGCACGGTGACGGCGCGGTCGCCGCGCTCGTACGAACCGACCACGACTGCCTTCCAGCGGCCCTGGGACTTCTCCTCGACGCCGTGGAGGGAAAGTCCCTGCTGGGTGCGGATGGCGCGGAGCTTGGCCCCGAGCTGTTTGGCGTATTCGCTGGACATATAGCTCCCCGGACGCTGTATCAACGTGCGGCTCCGCCGCGCGGCTGGTGACTCACTGTGAGGTTACGCAGCGTTACTCTCCCCCGTCAAGCCGAAAGGTCCGTACCCGCCCCTCCCCGGCAGCCGCCGTACGGGTGATTCCGCGGGTGTGATCAGGCGCGTTGCCTTGCTGGTACCGTGGGTGGCGCAAATCCGACGTCCTTTAATGATCCGTCCCGTGAGGCGGAGAAGGAGGTCCGTTTCGTATGGACACCGAGCAGGACAAGCAGCAGTACGAGTCCGATGCGCGGCCCGTTCTCGAGGGTCCCGACATCGCGCGGGTGCTGACCCGCATCGCCCACGAGATCGTCGAACGCGCCAAGGGCGCCGACGACGTGGTGCTCCTCGGCATTCCCACCCGGGGCGTCTTCCTGGCCCGCAGGCTGGCCGACAAGCTCGCGGCGATCACCGGCCGCACGATCCCGGTCGGCTCCCTCGACATCACCATGTACCGCGACGACCTGCGCATGCACCCGCCGCGTGCGCTGGCCCGCACCGAGATCCCCGGTGACGGCATCGACGGCCGGCTGGTCGTCCTCGTCGACGACGTGCTCTTCTCCGGCCGCACCATCCGCGCCGCCCTCGACGCGCTGAACGACATCGGGCGTCCGCGCGCCGTGCAGCTGGCGGTCCTCGTCGACCGCGGCCACCGCGAACTGCCCATCCGCGCCGACTACGTCGGCAAGAACCTCCCCACGTCGCTGCGGGAGACGGTCAAGGTCCAGCTCGCCGAGGAGGACGGTCGCGACACCGTGCTGCTCGGTGTGAAGCGGACCTCCCCGGCCGGCGAGCAGTAGTCCCACTCAGCGGTACGTCCCCTGAGTGCGCCTCCGCGCGCCCGTATGCCCCCATATGCCTGAACTGCCTTACGGAGCCTGACAGATGCAGCGTCATCTCATCTCGGCCGCCGATCTCACCCGCGACGACGCCGTGCTCATCCTCGACACCGCCGAGGAAATGGCCCGGGTCGCCGACCGGCCGATCAAGAAGCTGCCGACCCTGCGCGGCCGCACCGTCGTCAACCTCTTCTTCGAGGACTCCACCCGCACCCGGATCTCCTTCGAGGCCGCCGAGAAGCGGCTCTCGGCGGACGTCATCAACTTCACCGCCAAGGGGTCGAGCGTCTCCAAGGGCGAGTCCCTGAAGGACACCGCCCAGACCCTGGAGGCCATGGGCGTCGACGCGGTCGTCATCCGGCACGGCGCCTCCGGGGCCCCGTACCGCCTCGCCACCTCCGGCTGGATCGACGCGGCCGTGATCAACGCGGGCGACGGCACCCACCAGCACCCCACGCAGGCCCTGCTCGACGCGTTCACCATGCGCCGCCGGCTCGTCGGCCGGGACGCCGGACTCGGCAGGGACCTGGCGGGCCGGCGCATCACGCTGGTCGGCGACATCCTGCACAGCCGGGTCGCCCGCTCCAACGTCGACCTGCTGCACACCCTGGGCGCCGAGGTCACCCTGGTCGCCCCGCCGACGCTGCTGCCCATCGGCGTCGAGTCCTGGCCCTGCGAGGTCTCCTACGACCTCGACAGCACGCTGTCCAAGTCCGACGCGGTGATGATGCTGCGCGTCCAGCGCGAGCGCATGAACGCGGCCTTCTTCCCGACCGAGCGCGAGTACTCGCGTCGCTACGGCCTCGACGGCGACCGGATGGCGAAGATGCCGGAGCACGCCATCGTGATGCACCCCGGCCCGATGGTCCGCGGCATGGAAATCACCGCCGCGGTCGCCGACTCCGACCGGTGCACGGCGATCGAGCAGGTGACGAACGGCGTGTCCATCCGCATGGCGGTGCTGTACCTGCTGCTGGGCGGCAACGAGCCCGCCGTCACCCACACCCGCCCGCCCGTCTCCCACCCCCACCCTTCCAGCGAGCGCTCCGCGCACACCCTTTCCGCGGACGAGGAGAAGTAAGACAGATGAGCAAGATCCTTATTCGCGGTGCGAAGGTGCTCGGCGGCGAGCCGCAGGACGTGCTGATCGACGGCGAGACCATCGCCGAGGTCGGCACCGGCCTCAGCGCCGAGGGCGCCGAGGTCGTGGAGGCGGAGGGCCGGGTGCTGCTGCCGGGCCTCGTCGACCTGCACACCCACCTGCGCGAGCCGGGCCGCGAGGACTCCGAGACCGTGCTCACCGGCACCCGGGCCGCAGCGAGCGGCGGCTACACCTCGGTGTTCGCCATGGCCAACACCTTCCCGGTCGCCGACACCGCCGGCGTCGTCGAGCAGGTCTACCGGCTCGGCCAGGAGGGCGGCTACTGCGACGTGCAGCCCATCGGCGCCGTCACCGTCGGCCTGGAGGGCAAGAAGCTCGCCGAGCTGGGCGCGATGCACGAGTCCGCGGCCGGCGTCACGGTCTTCTCCGACGACGGCAAGTGCGTCGACGACGCCGTGATCATGCGCCGTGCCCTGGAGTACGTGAAGGCCTTCGGCGGCGTCGTCGCCCAGCACGCCCAGGAGCCCCGGCTGACCGAGGGCGCCCAGATGAACGAGGGCGTCGTCTCCGCCGAGCTGGGCCTCGGCGGCTGGCCCGCCGTCGCCGAGGAGTCGATCATCGCCCGGGACGTGCTGCTCGCCGAGCACGTCGGCTCCCGCGTCCACATCTGCCACCTGTCGACCGCCGGCTCCGTCGAGATCGTCCGCTGGGCCAAGTCCCGCGGCATCGACGTCACCGCCGAGGTCACCCCGCACCACCTGCTCCTCACCGACGAGCTGGTGCGCAGCTACAACCCGGTCTTCAAGGTCAACCCGCCGCTGCGCACCGAGCGTGACGTGCTCGCCCTGCGCGAGGCGCTCGCCGACGGCACCATCGACATCGTCGCCACCGACCACGCCCCGCACCCGCACGAGGACAAGGACTGCGAGTGGGCCGCGGCGGCCATGGGCATGGTCGGCCTGGAGACCGCCCTCTCCGTCGTCCAGCAGACGATGGTGGAGACCGGCCTGCTCGACTGGGCCGGCGTCGCCGACCGCATGTCCGTCAAGCCCGCCGTGATCGGCCGGGCCACCGGCCACGGACGTCCCGTCTCGGCAGGTGAGCCCGCCAACCTCACGCTGGTCGACACGGAATACCGTGGAGCCGTGGACCCCGCGGGCTTCGCCTCGCGCAGCCGCAACACTCCGTACGAGGGCCGCGAGCTGCCGGGCCGTGTGACGCACACGTGGCTGCGGGGCCGGGCCACGCTCGTCGACGGGAAGCTCGCGTGACATCTCTGCAACCGACCTATATCGCCGCCGGACAGAAGTCGGCGGAGGTGACCGACTGGGCCGCCCGGATCGGCTGGCTCGTCGGCCTCGTCCTCTTCGTCGCGCTGGTCTACTGGCTGATGCGCGAGGGCTGGAAGTGGCGCGGCACCCTCCAGGGCGACCTGCCCGAGCTGCCGACCCGCCCGGCGCCCGCCGCCCCCGACGAGGACGGCCCGCGGCTGCCTGGAATGCCGACCGGCCCCGGTCCGGCGAGACTGACGATGAGCGGCCGCTACCACGGTTCCACCACCGCCGGGCAGTGGCTCGACCGCATCGTGGCGCACGGCCTGGGCACCCGCAGCAGGGTCGAGCTCACGCTGACGGACGCGGGACTGGACGTCGTACGCCCCGGGGCCACCGACTTCTTCGTCCCGGCCGGAGCACTGCGCGAGGCCCGGCTCGACAAGGGCATCGCCGGCAAGGTCCTCACCGAGGGCGGCCTGCTCGTCGTCACCTGGGCCCACGGCGACCGGCTGATCGACTCCGGGTTCCGCTCGGACCGCGCGGCCGAACACAACGAGTGGGTCGACACCCTGAACGCCATGATCAACAAGAGCAACGACACGGAAGGCGCACGATGACGACCTCCACAAGGGAAGCCGCGAAGGTTTCCGCCGTACTCGTCCTGGAGGACGGCCGGATCTTCCGCGGCCGTGCCTACGGGGCCGTGGGGGAGACCTTCGGCGAAGCGGTGTTCTCCACCGGCATGACCGGCTACCAGGAGACCCTCACCGACCCGTCGTACCACCGCCAGGTCGTCGTCATGACGGCCCCGCACGTGGGCAACACCGGCATCAACGACGAGGACCCCGAGTCGAAGCGGATCTGGGTCGCCGGATACGTGGTGCGCGACCCCGCGCGCGTGCCCTCCAACTGGCGCTCCCGCCGCTCCCTGGACGACGAGCTGCGCGCCCAGGGCGTCGTCGGCATCAGCGGCATCGACACCCGCGCGCTCACCCGCCACCTGCGCGAGCGCGGCGCCATGCGCGTCGGCATCTTCTCCGGCAACGCGCTGCCCGACGAGGGCACGATGATCGCCGAGGTGCGCCAGGCCCCCGAGATGAAGGGCGCCAGCCTCTTCGAGGAGGTCGCCACCCAGGAGACCTACGTCGTCCCGGCCGTCGGCGAGAAGAAGTTCACCGTCGCCGCCGTCGACCTCGGCATCAAGGGCATGACCCCGCACCGGATGGCCGAGCGCGGCATCGAGGTGCACGTGCTGCCCGCCACCGCGACCGCCGAGGAGCTCTACGCCGTCCAGCCGGACGGGGTGTTCTTCTCCAACGGCCCCGGCGACCCCGAGAAGGCCGACCAGCCCGTCGCCCTGATGCGCGAGGTCCTCAGCCGCAAGACCCCGCTCTTCGGCATCTGCTTCGGCAACCAGATCCTCGGCCGCGCCCTCGGCTTCGGCACCTACAAGCTGAAGTACGGCCACCGCGGCATCAACCAGCCGGTGCAGGACCGTACGACCGGCAAGGTCGAGGTCACCGCGCACAATCACGGGTTCGCCGTCGACGCCCCGCTCGACCGGGTCTCCGAGACCCCCTTCGGCCGCGCCGAGGTCTCCCACGTCTGCCTGAACGACCAGGTCGTCGAGGGACTCCAGCTCCTCGACCAGCCGGCCTTCAGCGTCCAGTACCACCCCGAAGCGGCAGCCGGCCCGCACGACGCCGCCTACCTGTTCGACCGCTTCGTATCCCTGATGGAGGGCCAGCGTGCCTAAGCGCACCGATATCCAGTCCGTCCTGGTCATCGGCTCCGGCCCGATCGTCATCGGCCAGGCCGCCGAGTTCGACTACTCCGGCACCCAGGCGTGCCGCGTGCTCAAGGCCGAGGGCCTGCGCGTGATCCTCGTCAACTCCAACCCGGCGACGATCATGACCGACCCGGAGATCGCCGACGCGACCTACGTCGAGCCGATCACCCCGGAGTTCGTCGAGAAGATCATCGCCAAGGAGCGCCCGGACGCGCTGCTGCCGACGCTCGGCGGCCAGACCGCCCTCAACACCGCGATCTCCATGCACGAGCAGGGTGTGCTGGAGAAGTACGGCGTCGAGCTGATCGGCGCCAACGTCGAGGCCATCAACAAGGGCGAGGACCGCGACCTCTTCAAGGACGTCGTCGAAGAGGTCCGCAAGAAGATCGGCCACGGCGAGTCCGCCCGCTCGGTCATCTGCCACTCCATGGACGACGTGCTCCAGGGCGTCGAGACGCTCGGCGGCTACCCCGTCGTCGTCCGCCCCTCCTTCACCATGGGCGGCGCCGGCTCCGGCTTCGCCCACGACGAGGACGAGCTGCGCCGCATCGCCGGCCAGGGCCTGACGCTCTCCCCGACCACCGAGGTGCTCCTGGAGGAGTCCATCCTCGGCTGGAAGGAGTACGAGCTGGAGCTGATGCGCGACAAGAACGACAACGTCGTGGTCGTCTGCTCCATCGAGAACTTCGACCCCATGGGCGTCCACACCGGCGACTCGATCACCGTCGCCCCGTCGATGACGCTGACCGACCGCGAGTACCAGCGGCTGCGCGACATCGGCATCGCGATCATCCGCGAGGTCGGCGTCGACACCGGCGGCTGCAACATCCAGTTCGCGGTGAACCCCGAGGACGGGCGGATCATCGTCATCGAGATGAACCCGCGTGTGTCGCGCTCCTCGGCCCTCGCCTCCAAGGCCACCGGCTTCCCGATCGCCAAGATCGCCGCCAAGCTGGCCGTCGGCTACACCCTGGACGAGATCCCGAACGACATCACGGAGAAGACGCCGGCCTCCTTCGAGCCGACGCTCGACTACGTCGTCGTCAAGGCGCCCCGGTTCGCCTTCGAGAAGTTCCCCTCCGCGGACTCCACCCTCACCACCACCATGAAGTCGGTCGGCGAGGCCATGGCCATCGGCCGCAACTTCACCGAGGCGCTCCAGAAGGCGCTGCGCTCCCTGGAGAAGAAGGGCTCGCAGTTCACCTTCGTCGGCGAGCCCGGCGACAAGAAGCAGCTCCTCGAAGAGGCCGTCCGGCCGACCGACGGGCGCATCAACACCGTCATGCAGGCCATCCGCGCCGGAGCCACCCCGGAGGAGGTCTTCGACGCGACGAAGATCGACCCGTGGTTCGTGGACCAGATGTTCCTGATCAAGGAGATCGCGGACGAGCTGGCCGCCGCCGACCGGCTGGACCAGGACCTGCTCGCCGAGGCCAAGCGGCACGGCTTCTCCGACGCCCAGATCGCCGAGATCCGCGGCCTGCGCGAGGACGTCGTCCGCGAGGTCCGGCACGCCCTCGGTGTCCGCCCGGTCTACAAGACGGTCGACACCTGCGCCGCCGAGTTCGCCGCGAAGACGCCGTACTTCTACTCCTCCTACGACGAGGAGACCGAGGTCGCGCCCCGCGAGAAGCCCGCGGTCGTCATCCTCGGCTCCGGCCCGAACCGCATCGGCCAGGGCATCGAGTTCGACTACTCCTGCGTCCACGCGTCCTTCGCGCTCAGCGACGCCGGCTACGAGACCGTGATGGTCAACTGCAACCCGGAGACCGTCTCCACCGACTACGACACCTCCGACCGCCTGTACTTCGAGCCGCTGACGCTCGAGGACGTGCTGGAGATCGTGCACGCGGAGTCCCTCGCCGGCCCGATCGCCGGTGTCGTGGTCCAGCTCGGCGGCCAGACCCCGCTGGGCCTCGCGCAGGCGCTCAAGGACAACGGCGTACCGGTCGTGGGCACCTCGCCCGAGGCGATCCACGCCGCCGAGGACCGCGGCGCCTTCGGCCGCGTGCTCGCCGAGGCCGGCCTCCCGGCCCCCAAGCACGGCACCGCCACCACCTTCGCGGGCGCCAAGGCCATCGCCGACGAGATCGGCTACCCGGTCCTCGTCCGCCCGTCGTACGTGCTCGGCGGCCGCGGCATGGAGATCGTGTACGACGAGACGCGCCTGGAGTCGTACATCGCCGAGTCCACCGAGATCAGCCCCTCCCGGCCGGTCCTGGTCGACCGCTTCCTGGACGACGCCATCGAGATCGACGTCGACGCCCTGTACGACGGCGAGGAGCTCTACCTCGGCGGCGTCATGGAGCACATCGAGGAGGCCGGCATCCACTCCGGCGACTCGGCGTGCGCCCTGCCCCCGATCACCC
The DNA here is from genome assembly GCF_042872045.1 of Streptomyces sp. NPDC005496. Lineage (NCBI taxonomy): Bacteria > Bacillati > Actinomycetota > Actinomycetes > Kitasatosporales > Streptomycetaceae > Streptomyces > Streptomyces sp. NPDC005496. The sequence continues at coordinate 112,358 of NZ_JBIAJQ010000016.1, read as the reverse complement.
TCGGCGGCTTCGACATCAAGCGGCTGCGCGCCTCCACCGAGGCCATCGCCAAGGGCGTCGGTGTCCGCGGCCTGATCAACATCCAGTTCGCCATGGCCGGGGACATCCTCTACGTCCTCGAAGCCAACCCGCGCGCCTCGCGCACCGTGCCCTTCACCTCGAAGGCGACCGCGGTGCCGCTGGCCAAGGCCGCCGCCCGCATCTCGCTCGGCGCGACCGTCGCCGAGCTGCGCGCCGAGGGCCTGCTCCCGGCGAACGGCGACGGCGGCACCCTGCCGCTCGACGCGCCGATCTCCGTCAAGGAGGCCGTCATGCCGTGGTCGCGCTTCCGTGACATCCACGGCCGCGGCGTCGACACCGTCCTCGGCCCGGAGATGCGCTCCACCGGCGAGGTCATGGGCATCGACTCGGTGTTCGGCACCGCGTACGCCAAGTCGCAGGCCGGCGCCTACGGGCCGCTGCCCACCAAGGGCCGCGCCTTCATCTCGGTCGCCAACCGCGACAAGCGCTCGATGATCTTCCCGGCGCGCGAACTCGTCGCCCACGGCTTCGAGCTGCTCGCCACGTCCGGCACCGCCGAGGTGCTCAAGCGCAACGGCCTGAACGCCACGGTCGTGCGCAAGCAGTCCGAGGGCGTCGGCCCGAACGGCGAGAAGACCATCGTCCAGCTCATCCACGACGGCCAGGTCGACCTCATCGTCAACACGCCCTACGGCACCGGCGGCCGCCTCGACGGCTACGAGATCCGCACGGCGGCCGTGGCCCGGTCCGTCCCGTGTCTGACGACGGTGCAGGCGCTCGCCGCCGCCGTCCAGGGCATCGACGCGCTCAACGGCGGCGACGTCGGCGTGCGCTCCCTGCAGGAACACGCCGAGCATCTGATCGCGGCCCGCGACTAGCAGCCCGAGGGGGACACCGGAAACGGTGTCCCCCTCTTCATGAGGACACGGAGACATGTACAAGCTCTACTTCCGCCTGGTTTTCAAGCGGATGGACCCGGAACAGGCGCACCACCTCGCCTTCCGCTGGATCCGTCTCGCCGTCCGCGTCCCCGTGCTGCGGACCTTCGTCGCGGCGGCGCTGGCCCCCCGGTACGAGGAACTGCGCACCGAGGCGTTCGGCCTGCGCATGCACGGCCCCTTCGGCCTCGCCGCCGGCTTCGACAAGAACGCGGTCGCCATCGACGGGATGGCGATGCTCGGCTTCGACCACGTCGAGATCGGCACGGTCACCGGCGAGGCGCAGCCCGGCAACCCGCGCAAGCGGCTGTTCCGCCTCGTGCCGGACCGGGCGCTCATCAACCGCATGGGCTTCAACAACGACGGCTCGGCGGCCGTCGCCGAGCGCCTGGCCGCCCGCACGCCGGTCTTCCGGACGATCGTCGGCGTCAACATCGGCAAGACCAAGGCCGTCCCGGAGGAGGAGGCCGTCGGCGACTACGTGAAGTCCGCCGAGCGGCTCGCCCGGCACGCCGACTACCTGGTCGTCAACGTCTCCTCGCCGAACACGCCCGGCCTGCGCAACCTCCAGGCCACCGAGGCCCTGCGCCCGCTGCTGAGCGCCGTCCGCGAGGCCGCCGACCGGACGGTCACCGACCGGCGGGTGCCGCTGCTCGTCAAGATCGCGCCGGACCTCGCCGACGAGGACGTCGACGCCGTCGCCGACCTCGCCGTGGAGCTCGGCCTGGACGGCATCATCGCCACCAACACCACCATCGCGCGTGAGGGGCTCGGCCTGCGGTCCGACCCCGCCCTCGTCAAGGAGACCGGCGGCCTGTCCGGCGCCCCGCTCAAGGCACGCTCCCTGGAGGTCCTGCGCCGCCTCTACGCGCGCGTGGGCGACCGGATCACCCTGGTGGGCGTCGGCGGCGTGGAGAACGCCGAGGACGCCTGGCAGCGGATCCTGGCCGGCGCCACCCTGGTCCAGGGCTACAGCGCCTTCGTCTACGAGGGCCCCTTCTGGGGGCGCGCCATCCACAAGGGTCTCGCCGCCCGCCTGCGGACGAGCCCGTACGCCACCCTCGCCGACGCGGTCGGCGCCGACGTGAGGAAGTCCGCATGACCCTGGAGCCCTTCGGCGCCCGGCTGCGCCGGTCCATGGACGACCGGGGCCCGCTGTGCGTCGGTATCGACCCGCACGCCTCCCTGCTCACCGACTGGGGCCTGAACGACGATCTCGCGGGCCTGGAGCGCTTCAGCCGCACCGTCGTCGAGGCGCTCGCCGATCGGGTCGCCGTCCTGAAGCCGCAGAGCGCTTTCTTCGAGCGGTTCGGCTCGCGCGGCGTCGCCGTCCTGGAGAAGTCCGTCGAGGAGGCGCGGGCGGCCGGCGCGCTGGTCGTGATGGACGCCAAGCGCGGCGACATCGGCTCCACCATGGCGGCGTACGCGGAGACCTTCCTGCGCAAGGACGCCCCGCTGTTCTCGGACGCGCTCACGGTGTCGCCGTACCTCGGCTACGGCTCGCTGAAGCCCGCGGTGGAGCTGGCGCGGGAGAGCGGCGCCGGGCTCTTCGTCCTCGCCCTGACCTCCAACCCGGAGGGCGGCGAGGTGCAGCACGCGGTCCGTGCGGACGGCCGCAGCGTCGGGGCGACCATGCTGGCCCACCTCGCCGCCGAGAACGCGGGAGAGACGCCCCTGGGCTCCTTCGGGGCGGTCGTGGGTGCCACGCTCGGCGATCTCTCCTCCTACGACCTGGACATCAACGGTCCGCTCCTCGCGCCCGGCATCGGCGCCCAGGGGGCCACGCCGGCCGATCTGCCGGGCGTCTTCGGCGCGGCGGTGCGCCGGGTGGTGCCGAACGTCAGCCGGGGTGTGCTGCGGCACGGACCCGACGTCGCCGCGCTCCGGAGCTCCGCGGACCGTTTCGCGGAGGAGATCCGGACGGCCGTCGCGACCGTTTGAGTCCGTCGATGAGCGTCTCTCGGCCGCCTTGAGTCTGAATACATCCTCAAATCCGGGGCGTAATGTCGGGAATGTCAGGCTCGACGGAGGCTGACCAGGACTTTTCCGCTGTTCTCGCTGACTCCGGCGGACTTGCCCGCTAGTCTCCGTCGAGTGAGGGCACCTCCCACGCCCTCCAGGCAGTGGGGGAGATCGGGCGAGCCTGTAGCCCGTGTCTCCCCAGGTGTGGGGCGACTAGGTTCCTCACCGGTCCGTATCCGACAGTTCGACATCCGAGGTGACGTAGGCGTGGCTCTTCCGCCCCTTACCCCTGAACAGCGCGCAGCCGCGCTCGAAAAGGCCGCCGCGGCTCGCCGGGAGCGGGCCGAGGTCAAGAATCGACTCAAGCACTCCGGCGCCTCCCTTCACGAGGTCATCAAGCAGGGTCAGGAGAACGACGTCATCGGCAAGATGAAGGTCTCCGCTCTCCTCGAGTCCCTGCCGGGCGTGGGCAAGGTCCGCGCCAAGCAGATCATGGAGCGACTCGGGATCTCCGAGAGCCGCCGCGTGCGGGGTCTCGGTTCCAACCAGATCGCCTCCCTGGAGCGCGAGTTCGGCAGCACCGCCGGCTGACGTTCTCGGGCACTCCTGAGAACCTGGATAATCGCTGCATGAGTGAACGTTCGCGGCTGACCGTGCTCTCCGGCCCCTCCGGGGTCGGCAAGAGCACGGTCGTCGCCCATATGCGCAAGGAACACCCCGGGGTCTGGCTCTCGGTGTCGGCGACGACCCGCAAGCCCCGCCCCGGTGAGAAGCACGGGGTCCACTACTTCTTCGTCAGCGACGAGGAGATGGACAAGCTGATCGCCAACGGCGAGCTGCTCGAATGGGCCGAGTTCGCCGGCAACCGCTACGGCACGCCGCGTGCCGCCGTGATGGAGCGGCTGGAGGCGGGCGAGGCGGTCCTCCTGGAGATCGACCTCCAGGGAGCCCGGCAGGTCCGCGAGTCCATGCGGGACGCCCAGCTGGTGTTCCTGGCCCCGCCCTCCTGGGAGGAGCTGGTGCGCAGGCTCACCGGGCGCGGCACCGAACCGCCCGAGGTCATCGAGCGCCGACTGGCCGCGGCCAAGATCGAACTGGCGGCCGAGTCCGAGTTCGACATCACCCTGGTCAACACCTCCGTCGAGGACGTGGCGCGCGAGCTGCTAGCCTTGATGAACGTTGTGTGATCTTCACTGATCTCATCCCACCTTTCGGAAGGCAGAGCGTGTCCTCTTCCATCACCGCTCCCGAGGGCATCATCAACCCTCCGATCGACGAGCTCCTCGAGGCCACCGACTCGAAGTACAGCCTGGTGATCTACGCGGCCAAGCGCGCCCGTCAGATCAACGCTTACTACTCGCAGCTCGGCGAGGGTCTCCTCGAGTACGTCGGTCCCCTCGTGGACACGCACGTCCACGAGAAGCCCCTCTCCATCGCCCTGCGCGAGATCAACGCGGGCCTGCTGACGTCCGAGGCCGTCGAGGGCCCCGCGACCTGATCGCCCGACCGCTCATCCCAGGCCCGGCAGCGTGACTGTCGGGCCTGCGGTGTGCCGGGGCGCCGGAACCGCCTCCGGGCGGTGCGGCAGCATGGAGTCGTGCTCCTCCGAGCGCGTCGTACGTTCTCTAGTGCGGGGAGACCCTGGTGGACAAGCCGAAGGTCGTTCTGGGCGTCAGCGGCGGCATCGCCGCGTACAAGGCCTGTGAGCTGCTGCGCAGGCTGACGGAGTCGGGTCACGACGTGCGCGTCGTCCCGACCGCGTCCGCACTGCACTTCGTCGGCGCCGCCACCTGGTCCGCGCTCTCCGGCCACCCCGTCTCGACCGAGGTCTGGTCCGACGTCCACGAGGTCCCGCACGTCCGCATCGGACAGCACGCCGACCTGGTGGTCGTCGCGCCCGCCACCGCCGACATGCTCGCCAAGGCCGCCCACGGCCTCGCCGACGACCTCCTCACGAACACCCTGCTCACCGCCCGCTGTCCGGTCGTCTTCGCCCCCGCCATGCACACCGAGATGTGGGAGCACCCGGCCACCCAGGAGAACGTGGCCACGCTGCGCCGCCGCGGTGCCGTCGTGATCGAGCCGGCCGTCGGCCGCCTCACCGGCGTCGACACCGGCAAGGGCCGGCTGCCCGATCCGACCGAGATCTTCGAGGTCTGCCGCCGGGTGCTCGCCCGCGGCGTGAGCGCGCCCGACCTCGCCGGCCGGCACGTCGTCGTCAGCGCGGGCGGCACGCGCGAACCGCTCGACCCCGTCCGCTTCCTCGGCAACCGCTCCTCCGGCAAGCAGGGCTACGCCCTCGCCCGCACCGCGTCGGCCCGCGGGGCCAGGGTGACACTCGTCTCCGCGAACGCCGGCCTGCCGGACCCCGCCGGCGTGGACGTGGTCCGGGTGGGTACCGCCGTGCAGCTGCGCGAGGCCGTGCTCAAGGCCGCCTCCGACGCGGACGCCGTGGTCATGGCCGCCGCCGTGGCCGACTTCCGCCCGGCGGCGTACGCGACCGGGAAGATCAAGAAGAAGGACGGCCAGGAGCCCGAGCCGATCGTCCTGGTCCGCAATCCGGACGTGCTCGCGGAGATCTCCGCCGACCGCGCCCGCCCGGACCAGGTGATCGTCGGCTTCGCCGCGGAGACGGACGACGTCCTCGCCAACGGCCGCGGCAAGCTGGAGCGCAAGGGCTGCGACCTCCTCGTCGTCAACGAGGTGGGGGAGCGCAAGACCTTCGGCTCCGAGGAGAACGAGGCCGTGGTGCTCGGCGCGGACGGCAGCGAGACCCCGGTGCCGTACGGGCCCAAGGAGGCACTGGCCGAGATCGTGTGGGACCTGGTGGCCGGACGCCTCCGCCCGCCGGCCCGTTAGCTCCGTCCGGCGGCACACACCACGCCGATTCGGGCGTGGCGACCCTGGCGGAGAGCGACACGCATTGGGCAGAATGCCCGTGCCGCAGGTCACAGCACTCCCGAGAGGCGAGACGGGTGGGCCCGCGGACGAGCGCGACCGATAAACTGTTCACGGACGACGCCGGGCGCAGCCTCCGTCCCGTCCGCCAATGATCAGCCAGCAGCCGCTGCAACCCCAGGGAGCGTTGTGTCCCGTCGCCTGTTCACCTCGGAGTCCGTGACCGAGGGTCACCCCGACAAGATCGCTGACCAGATCAGCGACACCATTCTCGACGCGCTCCTGCGCGAGGACCCGACGTCCCGGGTCGCCGTGGAGACGCTCATCACGACCGGCCTGGTGCACGTGGCCGGAGAGGTCACGACCAAGGCGTACGCGCCGATCGCCCAGCTGGTCCGCGACAAGATCCTCGAGATCGGTTACGACTCCTCGAAGAAGGGCTTCGACGGCGCGTCCTGCGGCGTCTCCGTCTCCATCGGCTCGCAGTCGCCCGACATCGCGCAGGGCGTCGACACGGCGTACGAGAACCGCGTCGAGGGCGACGACGACGAGCTGGACCGTCAGGGCGCCGGCGACCAGGGCCTGATGTTCGGTTACGCGACCGACGAGACGCCGAACCTGATGCCGCTCCCGATCCACCTCGCGCACCGCCTCTCGCGGCGCCTGTCCGAGGTGCGCAAGAACGGGACCATCCCCTACCTGCGTCCCGACGGCAAGACCCAGGTCACCATCGAGTACGACGGCGACAAGGCGGTCCGCCTGGACACCGTCGTCGTCTCCTCGCAGCACGCCTCCGACATCGACCTGGACTCGCTGCTCGCGCCCGACATCCGCGAGTTCGTCGTGGAGCCCGAGCTGAAGGCCCTCCTGGACGACGGCATCAAGCTCGACACGGAGGGCTACCGCCTCCTGGTGAACCCGACCGGCCGCTTCGAGATCGGCGGCCCGATGGGCGACGCCGGCCTCACCGGCCGCAAGATCATCATCGACACGTACGGCGGCATGGCCCGCCACGGCGGCGGCGCCTTCTCCGGCAAGGACCCGTCCAAGGTCGACCGCTCCGCCGCGTACGCGATGCGCTGGGTCGCGAAGAACGTGGTCGCCGCGGGCCTCGCCACCCGCTGCGAGGTCCAGGTCGCCTACGCGATCGGCAAGGCCGAGCCCGTCGGTCTCTTCGTCGAGACCTTCGGCACCGCCAAGGTCGACGCCGAGCGCATCGAGACCGCCATCACCGAGGTCTTCGACCTGCGCCCTGCGGCCATCATCCGCGACCTCGACCTGCTGCGCCCGATCTACTCCCAGACCGCCGCGTACGGTCACTTCGGCCGCGAGCTGCCCGACTTCACGTGGGAGCGCACGGACCGGGTGGACGCGCTGCGCAAGGCGGCGGGGCTGTAGCCCTCCCGTCCACGGTCACGAGGCCCGGCCTCCCCACGGGGACGCCGGGCCTTCCGTGCGTTCGGGGGCGTTCGGGGGCCGTTCCGGCGGCCGGGGGCGCCGGTCCGCGACGTGGGTCGCTGTCGGTGGGGTCTGGTAGGAATGCAGGCGTGAGCAGCGAGAACGGGCGGGCGGGCGGGGCGGCGGACGGGGCGCCGCCCGAGCAGCTTGCGCTGGTCCGAGAGGCGGTGCGCAAGGCCAAGGTGCCGAAGGCGAAGCCGCGGACCTGGCGGGGCGCCGCCCTGGCGAAGGAGCTCCCCGTCGCCCGGGTCGTCGTCGACAAGGGCGTGCTCCACCTCGACCGGTACTTCGACTACGCCGTCCCCGAGGAGCTGGACGAGATCGCCCGGCCCGGGGTGCGGGTTCGGGTGCGGTTCGGTGCCGGCGGGCGCAATGTGCGGGACGGGCGCCGCGAGGGCGGCAGTCTGATCGACGGCTTCATCGTCGACCGCGTCGCCGAGTCCGACTACGCGGGACCGCTCGCCGCCCTGGCCCAGGTGGTGTCGCCCGAGCCGGTGCTCGGAGCCGACCTGCTCGGACTCGCCCGCGCCGTCGCCGACCGGTACGCGGGCAGCCTCGCGGACGTGCTCCAGCTGGCGGTCCCGCCCCGGCACGCGCGCGCGGAGGCGGCCGTCATGCCCGGCCCGCCCCCGCCGCCCGCCGCCCCCGACCCGGGGACCTGGACGCGGTACGTGCGAGGCGCGGAGTTCCTCGGCGCCCTCGCCTCCGGCGGGGCGCCGCGCGCCGTGTGGACCGCCCTGCCGGGCCCGCAGTGGGCCGAGGAGATCGCCCGCGCCGTCCAGGCCACCCTGGCCTCCGGACGCGGGGCCCTGGTCGTCGTACCGGCAGGCCGGCCCGCCGCGCGCGTGGACGCGGCCCTGACGGATCTGCTGGGGGAGGGCCGGCACGCGCTGCTGACCGCGGACGCGGGCCAGGAGCGCCGTTACCGGGAGTGGCTCGCCGTCCGGCGCGGAGCCGTGCGCGCCGTGGTGGGGACCCGCGCCGCGATGTTCGCACCCGTACGGGATCTGGGACTGGTGGTCGTCTGGGACGACGGGGACGCGGCGCACAGCGACGACAACGCCCCCTTCCCGCACGTCCGCGAGGTGCTGGAGCTGCGGGCCGCCCGCGACAAGTGCGCGTTCCTGCTGGGGAGCTGGGGCTGCACCGTGGAGGCGGCCCAGCTCGTCGAGAGCGGGTGGGCCCTGCCCCTGGTCGCCGAGCGGGAGCAGGTGAGGGCCTGCGCGCCCCTGGTGCGGACCGTCGGGGACGGGGATCTCGCCCGGGACGAGGCCGCGCGCGCCGCCCGGCTGCCGACCCTCGCCTGGCAGATCGTCAGGGAGGGGCTGCGGCAGGGGCCCGTCCTCGTCCAGGTGCCGCGGCGCGGATACGTGCCCCGGATGGCCTGCGCCCAGTGCCGGGCGCCCGCGCGGTGCCGGCACTGCGCCGGGCCGCTGGAGGCCCAGGACGCCGAGGCCCTGCGCTGCGGCTGGTGCGGCCGGGACGAGACCGCCTGGCACTGCCCCGAGTGCGGGGGGTTCCGGCTGCGGGCGCAGGTCGTGGGGGCGCGGCGGACCGCCGAGGAGCTGGGGCGGGCGTTCCCGGCCGTTCCGGTGCGGACCTCCGGGCGCGAGCAGGTGCTCGACACGGTGTCCGAGGCCCCCGCGCTCGTCGTGAGCACACCGGGCGCCGAGCCCGTCGCCGAGGGCGGGTACGCGGCCGCCCTGCTGCTCGACGGCTGGGCCATGCTCGGGCGGCCCGACCTGCGGGCGGGGGAGGAGGCCCTGCGGCGCTGGCTGGGCGCCGCGGCGCTCGTCCGCGCCCAGGGAGCAGGTGGGACCGTGGTCGTCGTCGCCGAGCCGACGCTGCGGCCCGTGCAGGCGCTCGTCCGCTGGGACCCCGTGGGGCACGCGGTGCGGGAGCTCGCCGAGCGGGCCGAGCTCGGATTTCCCCCGGTGTCCCGGATGGCCGCCGTGTCCGGTACGGCCGACGGGCTCGCGGGTTTCCTCGCCGCGGCCGAGCTCCCGGGCGACGCCGAGGTGCTGGGGCCGGTGCCGGTCCCCTTCACGGAGCCGGGGCGTCCGCGGCGGGTCGGGGGTCCGCCCCCGGGTGAGCACTGGGAGCGGGTGCTGATCCGCGTACCGCCGGGCAGCGGCGCCGCGCTGGCGGCCGCGCTGAAGACCGCGCAGGCGGCGCGGATGGCCCGTGGCGGGCAGGAGCCGGTCCGCATCCGGATCGATCCGCTGGACATCGGCTGATCGCTGACCGCTGATCGCTGACCGCTGACCGCTGACCGCTGACCGCTGACCGCTGACGGCGATCGGTGGCGCCGGGTGGTCCGCCGGTACGTGTGGCCGGGGGACGCGGGTGGCGCGTGCGGGGGCCGGCGGGTCCAGCGAGGTACCGGCGCCCGAGCGGTCAGGTCGGCCCGTACGCCCGAGCGGTCAGGTCGGCCCTCACGACGAGTAGGGGCGCGCGGCGGGCCGGACGGGCGCGCGGACGGCATCGGGAGTCATCCGTCGGGGGTACGCCAGGAGTCGGCGGCCGGAGATCGGAGGCCGGCCGGTCTCGCACGCGACGCGCTGGACGGGTCCGTGGGGGCGCCCCTGGCCGGAGACGGGGACGCCTCCCGGTGGTGGGCCGGGAGGCGGTGGAGGGCGGGCGTCAGCCGTTGCGCGGGCTCGGGAAGGCCGTCGGCCTGACCTCTTCGCGGAGGGTGGGGCTTCCCGCGGTCGGCTGGGTCGGCATGGAACGGGCGGCCGGGACGGTGGGCACCGAGGGGATACCGGTGTTGACGGCGACGGTGCGGGTGCTCGACGGCTCGGTGGCGCGCTCGGCCTCGGCGGCGGCCTGGGCGGCGGCGCGGCGGGCGCCGTAACGGCGGTGCACCGCCTGCTTGGTGACGCCGAGCGCGGAGCCCACCGCGTCCCACGAGAAGCCCAGCGAGCGGTCGAAGTCCACGGCGGCCGTCACCAGGGTCTCGACGCTGTCCCGCAGCTCCTGGGCGAGGCGGACGGTCGGCGCGGGGGCACGCCCGTAGACGACGAAGCCCGTCGAGGGGCCGGAGCGGCGCGGGCGGTAGACGTTGCCCAGCTGGGCGGTGAGCGTGCGCAGCGCGTCCACCTGCCGGCGGACCCGCTCGATGTCCCGCACCAGCAAGTGCAGGCTGGCCCGAGCCTGGGCGTCGTGGGTTGCGTGGTCGGCCATGAACAAGCCTCTCGAACCGGCGTTGCGGAAAAGGACCGGGCCGCGATCGCGGCCCGTTGAGTCAACTCTCTCTTGACAACGCGTTACGGGGTCAGTGGTCACGCTGCGGGGGCGTAAGGGCATATGCACGGGGCGCGCATCTCGACGCACGCCCCCGAGGACCCCGGCGGGGCAGAGGTGCCTCCCGCGGGGTGCGTCCCCGGCGGGGCCGGCCACCCGGCCGGGCGACGCCGCCGCCTCGTGGGGCTGACCGTCCCCGGCGGGCGCGGGGCTCATAGACTGGTGCGCCGCCCCGCACGGCACCGCTCCGCCGGCCCGCGCGGGCCTGACCGCACTTCCGCCCGAGAGGCCAGCCGCCACCCATGAAGCTCGTCTTCGCAGGTACCCCCGAGGTCGCCGTTCCCGCCCTGGACGCTCTGCTCGCCTCCGGCCGGCACGAGGTCGCCGCCGTCGTGACGCGGCCCGACGCACCGGCCGGGCGGGGCCGCAGGCTCGTCGCGAGTCCCGTCGCCGAGCGCGCGGCGGAGGCCGGCATCGAGATCCTCAAGCCGGTGAAGCCGCGGGACGAGGAGTTCCTGGCGCGGCTCAGGGAGATCGCGCCGGACTGCTGCCCCGTCGTGGCGTACGGCGCGCTGCTGCCGAGGGTCGCCCTGGACATCCCGGCGCACGGCTGGGTCAACCTCCACTTCTCGCTGCTGCCGGCCTGGCGGGGCGCGGCCCCCGTGCAGCACGCGATCATGGCGGGCGACGAGATCACCGGCGCGTCCACCTTCCTGATCGAGGAGGGCCTGGACTCCGGCCCCGTCTACGGCACGGTCACCGAGGAGATCCGTCCCACCGACACCAGCGGGGACCTGCTCACGCGGCTCGCCTTCGCCGGCTCCGGACTGCTCGCCGCCACCATGGACGGGATCGAGGACGGCACCGTCAAGGCCGTTCCGCAGCCCGCCGAGGGCATCTCCCTGGCCCCGAAGATCACCGTCGAGGACGCCCACGTCGACTGGTCCGCACCGGCCCTGCGCATCGACCGCGTCGTCCGGGGCTGCACGCCGGCGCCGGGCGCGTGGACCGTCTTCCGCGGCGAGCGCTTGAAGCTGATCCACGTGGCCGCCGTGCCCGAGCGCACCGAACTCGCCCCCGGGGAGCTGGCGGTGGGCAAGAACAGCGTGCACGTCGGCACCGGCTCGTACGCCGTCGAGCTGCTGTGGGTCCAGGCGCAGGGCAAGAAGCCGATGCGCGCCGCGGACTGGGCACGCGGGGTGCGTATCCCCTCCGGGGAGCGGCTCGGCTCCTGACGAGGCGGACGGGGGTGACCGGGGTCCGGGTGTCCGGGCGCGGCGTACGCTGAGAGGCGCACCTTTTCCCGGATCCGGAGCACCTTTCCTGTGAGCGAGCAGTCCCGTCGGCCGAGCAGGCCGGGCAAGCCCTACCGTCGTCCCCAGAAGGACCCCGTCCGCATCCTCGCCTTCGAGGCGCTGCGGGCCGTGGACGAGCGGGACGCGTACGCGAACCTCGTCCTGCCGCCGCTGCTGCGCAAGGCCCGGGAGAAGGGCGGCTTCGACGGGCGGGACGCGGCGCTGGCGACCGAGCTGGTGTACGGGACGCTGCGCAGGCAGGGCACGTACGACGCGGTCATCGCGGCCTGTGTCGACCGGCCGCTGCGCGAGGTCGACCCGCCGGTCCTGGACGTGCTCAGCCTTGGCGCCCACCAGCTCCTCGGCACCCGCATCCCGACGCACGCCGCCGTCTCCGCCTCGGTGGAGCTGGCCAGGGTCGTACTCGGCGACGGGCGCGCCAAGTTCGTCAACGCCGTCCTGCGCAAGATCGCGCAGCAGGACCTCGACGCCTGGCTGGAGCAGGTCGCGCCGCCGTACGACGAGGACGCCGAGGACCATCTCGCCGTCGTGCACTCGCACCCGCGCTGGATCGTCTCCGCGCTGTGGGACTCCCTCGGGGGTGGCCGCGCCGGGATCGAGGACCTGCTGGAGGCCGACAACGAACGGCCCGAGGTGACCCTCGTCGCCCGGCCCGGACGGTCGAGCGCCGGCGAACTCCTCGACGTGCTCGGCGAGGAGAACGCGCTGCCGGGCCGCTGGTCCCCGTATGCCGTGCGGCTCACCGAGGGCGGCGAGCCGGGCGCCATCGACGCCGTGCGCGAGGGGCGCGCCGGGGTCCAGGACGAGGGCAGCCAGCTGGTGGCCCTCGCGCTGGCGAACGCGCCGCTCGACGGACCGGACGAGAAGTGGCTCGACGGCTGCGCCGGCCCCGGCGGCAAGGCGGCCATGCTCGCGGGGCTCGCGGCCGAGCGCGGGGCCGTGCTGCTCGCCGCCGAGAAGCAGCCGCACCGCGCCGGACTCGTCGCCAAGGCGCTCGCCGGGAACCCCGGCCCGTACCAGGTCGTCACCGCCGACGGCACCCGCCCGCCGTGGCGTCCCGGCACCTTCGACCGGGTCCTGATGGACGTGCCCTGCACGGGCCTCGGTGCCCTGCGCCGCCGTCCGGAGGCCCGCTGGCGGCGCCGGCCCGAGGACCTGGAGGGCTTCGCGCCGCTCCAGCGCGGGCTGCTGCGCACGGCGCTCGACTCCGTGCGGGTCGGCGGCGTCGTCGGGTACGCGACCTGCTCACCGCACCTCGCCGAGACCCGCGCGGTCGTCGACGACGTGCTCAAGCACTACGACGGTGCGGCCGAGCTGCTCGACGCCCGTCCGCTCCTGCCGGGGGTCCCGGCAGTCGGCGACGGCCCCGACGTGCAGCTGTGGCCGCATCTGCACGGCACGGACGCCATGTACCTGGCGCTCATCCGCCGGACGGCGTGAGCGGAGGGGCCCCGTGGGTGTCGTCGGGCCCCGACGACACCCCCAGGGCCTGTCCGGCGGATCAAGTCGGAGGAAATCGGCAGTGCCTTGCAGCCCAGGTGAGCGGGGTCTGGTGCGTTCGGCTGCAAGGCGGAGGAGGGCGTCGACGCGATGGGGGCCCCCGCTCGAGCGGAGCCGAGAGTGGGGGAGTCGGCAACCGACGACAACGCCGCAGACGGGCGTGCCAGACCCCGCGTCTCCGGCATGATCCGCCGGACAGGCCCTAGCCGCCCGGCCGTGAAGCCGGTTCCGTGGGGGCCGGGTTCCGGTGCTCCGCCGCGTCCTCGCGGGACAGCCGGTGCGGCCACCACACCTTCGGTCCGACGTCCAGGAACAGGGACGTCACGAGGACCGAGCGGACGATGAAGGTGTCCAGCAGGACGCCCAGCGCGACCGCGAAACCGATCTCGGCGAAGGCGACCATGGGCAGCGTGCCCAGGGCGGCGAAGGTGCCCGCGAGGACCAGGCCCGCCGAGGTGATCACCGCGCCGGTCGCGGCGAGACCGGTGAGGACGCCCGGGCGGGTGCCCTGGTGGGCCGCCTCCTCGCGGATGCGGGTGGTCAGGAAGATGTTGTAGTCGATGCCCAGAGCCACCAGGAAGACGAAGACGAAGAGCGGGAAGTCCGTCGCCTCGCCCGCGTAGTCGAAGAGGTGGCGGAAGGCGAGCGCGCTGGCGCCCAGCGCCGCCGTGAAGGACAGGACGACCGTCCCGATCAGCAGCAGGGGCGCCACCACCGCGCGCAGCAGCAGCATCAGGATCAGCAGGACGACCGCCAGGACCGCCGGGATGATCACCAGGTTGTCGTGCGTCGTCGCCGCGTCCATGTCGAGCAGGGCCGCGGTGCCGCCGCCCACCCGGGCGTCGGCGTCGGGCACGGCGTGCACGTTGTCCCGTACGCGCTCCACCGTCTGCTTGGCGGCCTCGCTGTCGGACGGCGCGGTCATCGTCGCCTCGAAGAGGACCCTGCCGTCGTGCGAGGGTCTCGTGCCCGGGGGCACGGTGATGCTGTCGGGCACCACACCCCTGGTCTGCGCGACCGCGCTGCGGACCTCGGCGTTGCTCGTCTCGTCGGCCACGATCACGAGGGGGTCGCCGCTGCCCGCCGGGAAGTACCGCGCGGACACCTCCTGCCCGGCGATCGAGTCCGGCTTGCCGGTGAACGCGTCGGCGTTGCCGATGCCCTCGGCGCGGATCTGCAGCAGGCCGAGGGAGAGCACCGCGAGGGCGAGGGCCGTGCCGATCCAGATGACGCGCGGACGGCGGGAGATGCGGCCCCCCATCCGGGCCCAGAGGCCGCGTGCGGTCGGGTCGGGCGAGCCGAGGTGGGGGACGGAGGGCCAGAAGATCCAGCGGCCGAAGACCAGCAGCAGGGCCGGGAAGAGGGTGATCATGGCGAGGAGGGCGACCGCGACGCCGATCGCGGCCACCGGGCCCAGACCGCGCGTGGAGTTCATCTCGGCGGCCAGCAGCACCAGCATGCTGAGCACGACGGTGGCACCCGAGGCGAGGACCGCCGGTCCCGCCCGGTTCAGGGCGAGGGCCATCGCCTCGTGGCGGTCCTCGTGCCGGCGCAGCTCCTCGCGGTAGCGGGCGACGAGCAGCAGCGCGTAGTCCGTGCCGGCGCCGAAGACGAGGACCGTGAGGATGCCCGCGCTCTGCCCGTTGACCGTCAGGCCCGCGTGTTCCGCCAGCAGGTAGATCAGCGCCTGGGAGGTGAACAGCGCGACGACCACCGCGATCAGCGGGACGACGATCAGCGTCAGGCTGCGGTAGGTGAGGAGCAGCATCACGATGACGACGGCCATCGCGGCGAACAGCAACGTCGAGTCGATGCCCTCGAACGCCTCGGAGAAGTCGGCGGAGGTACCGCCGGGCCCGGTGATGTGCACGGCCAGCCCGTCGCCGCCCTCGCCCACCCGGTCACGGATCGAGTCGACCGCGGGCGCGATCTCCTTCCAGCCCTTCTCGTCCATCGTGATCGGCACGAAGATCTCGGCCGCCCGGGGTGCCGTCCGGTCGTCGTAGACGGGTCCGCGCGTCTCGGGGCCGCGCACCCCGTGGGCGGTCAGCGCCTTGATCTCGCGGACGTCCTCGCTGATCTGCCGCCGGTCCTCGCCGGTCAGGCCGCTGTCGCGCGCGTAGACGACGACCGCGGGGATCTGCTCGGGCCTGAAGCCCTCCGAGAGGTGCAGGACCTGGGTGGACTCGGCGGTGCCCGGCAGCCAGGAGGCGGCGTCGTTGTCCTGGGCGTCGGTGAGCTTCGTCGCGAGCGGCGCCGCCATCACGAGCAGCACCAGCCACAGGCCGACGACGACCCACTTGCTGCGCCGCCCGCACACGAACCCGATGAGTCCCTGGCGCACCCGGCGCTCCTTCCCGTCCGTCATGGCCACCCCCGTAGCCGCTTCTGGAGCCGGTGAGCCGACCAGCATGGCATGTCCGGCCATTCCGCGACATCCGCCGAACGGCCCAGAAACTCCGCGCTGCGGCCCAGGTCCGGACCGGGGGGAGCAACCGGGGCCGGGCATGGCAGTCTTGGGTCATGGCCGTGCAGATCAACCCCAGCATCCTGTCCGCCGACTTCGCGCGCCTCGCCCAGGAGGCAAAGGCGGTGGAGGGAGCCGACTGGCTCCACGTCGACGTCATGGACAACCATTTCGTACCGAACCTCACGCTCGGGGTACCGGTCGTAGAGTCCCTGGCCCGGGCGACGGACACTCCGCTGGACTGCCATCTGATGATCGAGGACGCCGATCGGTGGGCGCCCCAGTACGTGGAAGCGGGGGCCGGTTCGGTCACCTTCCACGCCGAGGCGGCCGCCGCGCCGGTGCGGCTCGCCCGCGAGATCCGGGCCAAGGGCGCCCGGGCCTCCATGGCGCTGAAGCCCGCGACCCCGATCGAGCCGTACGAGGATCTGCTCCCCGAGCTCGACATGCTGCTGATCATGACCGTCGAACCGGGCTTCGGCGGCCAGTCGTTCCTCGACATCATGCTCCCGAAGATCCGCCGCACCCGCGAGTTGATCAGCAAGCACGGCCTCGAACTGTGGCTCCAGGTCGACGGGGGCGTCTCGGCCTCCACCATCGAGCGCTGCGCCGAGGCCGGCGCCGACGTCTTCGTCGCCGGATCGGCGGTCTACGGTGCCTCCGACCCGGCCGAGGCGGTACGTGCACTGCGCACGCAGGCGGAGGCGGTGACCGCCCATGCCTCCTGGGCGTGCGACCACTGAACCAAGGGAACGTGAACGCCGCCCATCGGGGCGGATCAAGTACGCCGGATCTGCAAGGATGAACGGCGAATCCAGAGTGTGAACAGCAGTGAGGAGATCGCCGTGTCGGGTATGTCGGCGGGCCGGTCAGCCATGCGGATGGGGCCCGCTGAGCTGGTCCAGGCGGCGGCCATGGCCCGCCGCTTCTACCTTGAGGGCAAGTCCAAGATCCAGATCGCCGAGGAGTTCGGTGTCAGCCGCTTCAAGGTGGCCCGGGTCCTGGAGACCGCTCTCGAACGGGATCTCGTGAGGATCGAGATCCGTGTACCTGCCGAGCTGGACGCGGAGCGCTCGGACGCGCTGCGCGCCCGCTACGGCCTCAGGCACGCCGTCGTGGTCGAGTCCCCGGCCGACGCCGAGGAGTCGCCCGACCCCGAGAACCTCGGGGAGGTCGCCGCGGACCTGCTCGCCGAGCTGGTCAACGAGGGGGACGTGCTCGGCCTCGCGTGGGGCCGCTCCACCATCCACATGGCCGCCGAGCTGTCCAGGCTGCCCCCGTGCACGGTGGTGCAGCTGACGGGTGTCTACGACGCCGGGACCGCCGAGCGCGGTTCGGTGGAGGCGGTACGGCGGGCCGCCCAGGTGTCGGGCGGGGACGCCCATCCCATCTACGCGCCGATGCTGCTGCCGGACGCGGCCACCGCGGCGGCGCTGCGCAACCAGACCGGGCTCGCCCGCGCCTTCGAGTACTTCGACAAAGTCACGGTCGCCTGCGTCTCCATCGGGTCCTGGGAGCCGGGCATCTCGACGGTGCACGACATGCTCAGCGACGAGGAGCGCGGGCACTACGCCTCGCTCGGGGTCGCCGCCGAGATGTCGGCGCACCTCTTCGACTCCGAGGGGCGCCGGGTCGGACGTGACCTCGGCGAGCGGTGCATCACCGTCAAGGCGGACCAGTTGCGCCGTATCCCCGAGGTCGTCGCGATCGCGGGCGGCCAGCGCAAGGCCGCCGCGATCGACGCGGTGCTGCGCTCCGGTCTCGTCACCAGCCTGGTGACGGACACGTCGGCGGCGGACTACCTGATGACGGCGGGTCCGGCTCCGCGTCCCGCTCTCAACCGGGCGGACCCGGACGGCCCCTGACCGACGCGTCGGTGAGCCGCCGGCCGTACCGGACCCGCAGACCCTCGGGGCTGCGGGTCCTTCCGCGTCCGGGGCCCTGAAGGGCCGCGAACCGGGCAGTGCCCGACCAGGGCCGTAGGGGGTCTCACGTCGGACCGGCCGGCCCTCGCGGACCGACCGCCGGTGCGACGGCGTGCGGGGCGGCGCGGCAGGCGGGGGTGGCTGTGGGAGCATCGGCGGCATGTCGCCCCGGTCCGTTCCCCGCCTCTTCGCCGGCCTCCTCGTCTGCCTGGCGGTCCTGCTGGCGGGCTGCTCCCCGGCGGACACGGGCACTCCGCCGGACGCGGCGCCCTCCCCGGCCGTCTCCACTCCCGCCTGGGCGGGGGACCTGCCCGCCGTGCCTGAGTCCCGGCTGCCCGCCGAGGCCCGCGAGACGCTCGCCCTCATCGACAGGGGCGGCCCGTTCCCGTACGCCAAGGACGGCGCCGTCTTCGGGAACTTCGAGCGCGAACTGCCGGCCCGGCCGCGGGGCTACTACCACGAGTACACCGTCCGGACGCCGGGCGAGAGCGACCGCGGAGCCCGTCGTGTTGTCACCGGGCAGAGCGCTGAGTTCTACTACACCGATGATCACTACGCGTCGTTCAGGGCGGTGCTGAGGTGACCCCCGGCCCGCTGGAGGAGGCCGCACACGCCCTGCGCGCGGCCGGCTGGCGCGTGACCCCGCTCGACCTCACCGGCGTCACCGGCCGGGACGCCTTCATGGAGCGCTGCGTGCGCGCGCTCGGCCTGCCCGACTGGTTCGGCCGCAACTGGGACGCCCTCGCGGACTGCCTCGGCGACCCCGACTGGGGGCCCGCGAGTCCGGGCCGGCTGCTCGTGGTCGGCGGCTGGCGGGAGTACGCGGGCGCACGGCCGGGGGAGTGGGCGATCGCGCAGGAGGTCCTGGCGTCCGCCGCGGGGCCGTATCCGGGGGGCGCCGCGCTCTCGGTCGTCCTGGACCTTGGAGGATCCGACCAACCACCCGCTGACCAGCCTGGATGATCTGTCCGGGCCGTGCACACGCGGTGTCATGGGACAATGAAGTACGTGCTCTTCCCCCTGGCTGACCTGTCCGGGGGCCACCTCTGATCGACTGGGATGTGCAGCACGTGCGTTTCCTCAACGACATCCAGCCCCCGTACGACCTGACGTACGACGACGTCTTCATGGTGCCGAGCCGCTCAGCGGTCGGTTCCCGCCAGGGCGTGGACCTCGCCTCGCCGGACGGCACGGGCACCACCATCCCGCTCGTCGTCGCCAACATGACCGCGATCGCCG
Source organism: Streptomyces sp. NPDC005496 (assembly GCF_042872045.1). Taxonomy (NCBI): domain Bacteria; kingdom Bacillati; phylum Actinomycetota; class Actinomycetes; order Kitasatosporales; family Streptomycetaceae; genus Streptomyces; species Streptomyces sp. NPDC005496. Next base: position 93,388 of record NZ_JBIAJQ010000016.1, on the reverse strand, counting down.
GGCGCCGGATGGCCGAGACCGTCGCCCGTCGCGGTGGCCTCGTCGTCATTCCGCAGGACATCCCGATCGAGGTCGTCACCGAGGTCGTCTCCTGGGTCAAGGGACGCCACCTGGTGCTGGACACCCCGATCATCCTGGCCCCCCACCAGACCGTCGCCGACGCGCTGGCCCTGCTGCCGAAGCGGGCGCACAACGCGGGCGTCGTCGTGGACGGCGACGGCCGCCCGGTCGGCGTGGTCACCGACACCGACCTCTCCGGCGTCGACCGCTTCACGCAGCTCTCCGAGGTCATGTCCAGGGACCTGCTGCTGCTCGACGCGGACATCGAGCCGCGCGAGGCCTTCAACCGCCTCGACGGCGCCAACCGCCGGTACGCCCCGGCCGTCGACAAGGACGGCAGGCTCGCGGGCATCCTCACCCGCAAGGGCGCCCTGCGCGCGACGCTCTACACCCCGGCGACCGACGCGCAGGGCAGGCTCCGTATCGCCGCCGCCGTGGGCATCAACGGCGACGTGGCCGGCAAGGCGAAGCAGCTCCTCGACGCGGGCGTCGACACCCTCGTCATCGACACCGCGCACGGCCACCAGGAGTCGATGATCGCCGCCATCAGGACGGTGCGCGCCCTGGACCCGCAGGTCCCGATCGCAGCGGGCAACATCGTCGCCGCCGAGGGCGTAAGGGACCTCGTCGAGGCGGGCGCGGACATCATCAAGGTCGGTGTGGGCCCCGGCGCCATGTGCACGACCCGCATGATGACCGGCGTCGGCCGCCCGCAGTTCTCCGCGGTCATGGAGTGCGCCGCCGAGGCGAAGAAGTACGGCAAGCACGTCTGGGCCGACGGCGGTGTCCGTCACCCGCGCGACGTCGCCATGGCGCTGGCCGCCGGTGCGTCCAACGTCATGATCGGTTCCTGGTTCGCGGGCACCTACGAGTCGCCGGGCGACCTCCAGCAGGACGCCAACGGGCGCCTCTACAAGGAGTCGTTCGGCATGGCGTCGGCCCGCGCCGTCAAGAACCGGACGAGCGAGGAGTCGGCCTACGACCGCGCCCGCAAGGGGCTGTTCGAGGAGGGCATCTCCACCTCGCGCATGTTCCTCGACCCGGCCAGGCCCGGGGTCGAGGACCTGATCGACTCGATCATCGCGGGCGTCCGCTCGTCCTGCACCTACGCGGGCGCCAACTCCCTGGAGGAGTTCGCCGAGAAGGCCATCGTCGGCATCCAGAGCGCCGCCGGCTACGCCGAGGGCAAGCCGCTGCACGCCAGCTGGAACTGACACACCGTCACCCCGGACGGCCCCCGTGGAGCGACCACGGGGGCCGTCGGCGTACCCCCCGACGGGCCGGCGCGGGGGAGGGCGGCACCCCGCCCGGAGGCCTTCCGGGAACGCCGCGCAACGGTCGAAAGCCCCCGCGCAACGAACGTGCGCTGCACCGCGAGGAACGCAACGATCTTGCGGAGACGCGCAAGGTTGCTGCATTACGCCCGTGAAGCCCCGGCTCATAGGGTCGAGCGCTGTACATGGTGTGGCGGGGACCCCGCTCGGTGGGTCCCCGTCGTCCGGGGATGCCGCCGGTCCCAGCCCGCCCGACCGGCAGCGATGAAGGAGCCAGCGTGCTCGACCAAGGCGCACCCCCGCAGTCCCGGACCCCCTCCGGCCCACCGTCCCCCGGACTCGGCGCCCGCCTCATGCGGCGCAAGCCGGTGGAACGCCTGGTCGCCGAGGGCGGCCAGGGAGAGGGCGGCACCCTGCGCCGCTCCCTCGGCCTCTGGCAGCTGACCATGATCAGCATCGGTGCCACCCTCGGCACCGGCATCTTCGTCGTCCTCGGCGAGGCCGTCCCCAAGGCCGGTCCCGCGGTCACGCTGTCCTTCGTGATTGCCGGACTCACGGCCCTGTTCTCGGCGCTCTCCTACGCCGAGCTGGCGGGCACCATCCCGGTCTCCGGGTCCTCGTACTCGTATGCGTACGCAACGATGGGCGAGCTGATCGCCTGGATCTGCGGCTGGTGTCTCGTCCTGGAGTACGGCGTCTCGGTCGCGGCCGTCGCCGTCGGCTGGGGCGAGTACCTGAACGAACTGCTCGACGGCACGGTCGGCGTCACCATCCCGGACGCCCTCTCCGCGCCGCCCGGCGACGGCGGCGTCTTCAACCTGCCCGCGCTCATCGTCGTCCTGCTGGCGATGGCCTTCCTGCTGGGCGGTGCCAAGGAGTCGGCCCGCGCCAACACGATCATGGTGGTCGTGAAGATCGCCGCGCTGCTGATGTTCTGCGCGATCGGCGTCCAGGGCTTCCGGTCCGGCAACTACGAGCACTTCATGCCGCTCGGCATGGCGGGCGTCAGCGCCGCCGGAGCCACGCTCTTCTTCTCTTACATCGGCTTCGACGCCGCCTCCACCGCGGGCGAGGAGGCGAAGAACGCCCAGCGCGACCTGCCGCGCGCGATCATGCTCTCGCTCGTCATCGTGACGGCGCTGTACGTCGTCGTCGCGGCCGTCGCGGTCGGCGCCATGCCCTGGCAGGGGTTCGGCGACTCGGAGGCCGCGCTGTCCGGGATCATGAAGGACGTCACCGGGCAGACCGTCTGGGGCACCCTGCTCGCTGCCGGCGCCGTCATCGCCATCGCCAGCGTGGTCCTCACCGTCCTCTACGGCCAGACCCGCATCCTCTTCGCCATGTCGCGCGACGGGCTCGTGCCCAAGGTCTTCTCCCGCGTCCACCCGAGGACCGGCGCGCCCCGCGCCAACACGGTGATCGTCTCGCTGTTCTGCGGTGTCCTCGCCGCCGCGATCCCGCTCGGTCAGCTCGCCGACGCCACCAGCATCGGCACGCTCTTCGCCTTCGCGCTGGTCAACATCGCGGTCGTGGTGCTGCGCCGCACCCGCCCGGAGATGGACCGCACGTTCCGGGTGCCGCTGTCGCCGCTGCTGCCCGTGCTCGGCTTCGCGTTCTGCGTCTGGATGATGTGCAGCCTCTCGGCCGTCACCTGGGTGGTCTTCGGGGTCTGGATGGCCGTCGGGCTCGTGTTCTACTTCAGTTACGGCCACCGGCGCTCGAAGCTGGCCTCCCCCGGCTCCCCGGCCATCGCTGACACCGCAGCCATCCCAGAGAAGTGAACCACCCGCCTTGCTGAACGATCTCGACGAACGCATCGTGCACGCCCTCGCCGAGGACGCCCGCCGCTCCTACGCCGACATCGGGCAACTGGTCGGCCTGTCCGCCCCCGCCGTGAAGCGGCGCGTGGACCGGCTGCGGGCCACCGGGGCGATCACCGGGTTCACCGTCCGGGTCGACCCGGCGGCGCTCGGCTGGGAGACCGAGGGGTTCGTCGAGATCTACTGCCGGCGCAACACCTCGCCGGAGACCATCCAGCGGGGCCTGGAGCGCTACCAAGAGGTCGTGGCCGCCTCCACCGTCACCGGGGAGGCGGACGCGGTCGTCCAGGTCTTCGCCTCGGACATGCGGCACTTCGAGCGGGTCCTTGAGCGGATCGCGGGCGAGTCCTTCGTGGAGCGGACCAAGTCCGTGCTCGTCCTGTCACCGCTGCTGAGGCGCTTCTCGTCGGGCTCGCCGACCTAGGACGGGGGCCGACGGGTCACGGGGGCGGGACTGAGCCGGGTGCCACCTGGGCCGCGTCCGGTCGGTCGCCGGGACGCTAGTGCGCCGGTCGCGTACGGGCCGGTACCGGAGTGCGGTCCGGCCCGTCGCAGGCCCCCCGGGGACCCTCCGCGGACACGCCCCCGGCGAAGACGACGGCCCGCGCCCCGAGGCGCGCAACGAATCGCCGTCGGACCCCGCCCGTACGCAACGAATCGTTCACCGGCGCGCAACGGCTGCTCCTTGTCCCGCCGAGCCCGGCGACCGTACCGTCTATCGGGGCGACCTCGCTGGTCGCCCGCCCCCCGAACCCCCTCCGTCCCGGTGAGGAACACGCATGCGCACAGCCCTGCTCCAGAGCTCCGGCCGCCCCGGCTCCGTCGACGAGAACATCAAGGTTCTCGACGACGCCGCGGGCCGTGCCGCCGCCGCGGGCGCCGGGCTGCTCGTCGCACCGGAGATGTTCCTGACCGGCTACGCGATCGGCGACGACATCGCCCGCCTCGCCGAGCCCGCCGACGGCGCCTCCGCCGACGCGATCACCGCGATCGCCGCCCGGCACGGCGTCGCCGTCGCCTACGGCTATCCCGAGCGCGACGGCGAGCGGGTCTACAACTCCGTCCAGCTGGTCACCGCCGACGGCCCCCTGGCGAACTACCGCAAGACCCACCTCTTCGGCTGCTTCGAGCGCGACCACTTCACCCCGGGCGACCAGCCCCCGGTCCAGGCCGACCTCGGCGGACTGCGGGTCGGCCTCATGATCTGCTACGACGTCGAGTTCCCGGAGAACGTCCGGGCGCACGCCCTGGCCGGCACCGACCTCCTCCTGGTGCCGACCGCGCAGATGCACCCCTTCCAGTTCGTCGCCGAGTCCGTCGTCCCCGTGCGGGCCTTCGAGAACCAGATGTACGTCGCCTACGTCAACCGCGCGGGCCGGGAAGGGGAGTTCGAGTTCGTCGGGCTGTCCGTGCTGGCCGGCCCCGACGGAGTCGCCCGTACCCGGGCGGGCCGCGGCGAGGAACTGGTCGTCGCCGACGCCGACCCCGTCCTCCTCGCGGCCTCACGCGAGGCGAACCCGTACCTGAAGGACCGCCGCCCCGGCCTCTACGGGTCGCTCGTCTGAGTCCTGCCGCCGCCCTCTCCCCGCACCCAGCTTTCCCGCAAGGAGTCCGTACCCCATGACGTCCACGGTGCCCACCGCCGTCCCCCACGCCGACGCGCAGCAGCCGCCGATCACCATGTTCGGCCCGGACTTCCCGTACGCGTACGACGACTTCCTCGCGCACCCCGCGGGCCTCGGCCAGATACCCGCCACCGAGCACGGCACCGAGGTCGCGGTCATCGGCGGCGGCCTCTCCGGCATCGTGGCCGCGTACGAGCTGATGAAGATGGGCCTCAAGCCCGTCGTGTACGAGGCCGACCAGATCGGCGGCCGGCTGCGCACCGTCGGCTTCGAGGGCTGCGACCCCTCCCTCACGGCCGAGATGGGCGCCATGCGCTTCCCGCCGTCCTCCACCGCCCTCCAGCACTACATCGACCTGGTGGGCCTGGAGACCCGGCCGTTCCCGAACCCGCTGGCCGAGTCCACGCCGTCGACCGTGGTCGACCTCAAGGGCGAGTCGCACTACGCCGAGACGGTCGAGGACCTGCCCGAGGTGTACCGCCAGGTCGCCGCCGCGTGGAACGCCTGCCTGGAGGACGGCGCCGACTTCTCCGACATGAACCAGGCCATGCGCGAGCGCGACGTCCCGCGCATCCGCGAGATCTGGTCCAAGCTCGTCGAGAAGCTCGACAACCAGACCTTCTACGGCTTCCTCTGCGACTCCGACGCCTTCAAGTCCTTCCGGCACCGCGAGATCTTCGGCCAGGTCGGCTTCGGGACCGGCGGCTGGGACACCGACTTCCCGAACTCCATCCTGGAGATCCTGCGCGTCGTCTACACCGAGGCCGACGACCACCACCGCGGCATCGTCGGGGGCTCCCAGCAGCTGCCGCTGCGCCTGTGGGAGCGCGAGCCGGAGAAGATCGTGCACTGGGCGTACGGCACCTCGCTCGCGACGCTGCACGGCGGTGACCCGCGCCCGGCCGTGACCCGGCTCGGCCGCACCGCTGGCAACCGGATCACCGTCACGGACGCCAAGGGCGACATCCGCACGTACCGGGCGGCGATCTTCACCGCCCAGTCCTGGATGCTGCTCTCGAAGATCGCCTGCGACGACTCGCTCTTCCCGATCGACCACTGGACGGCGATCGAGCGCACGCACTACATGGAGTCGAGCAAGCTCTTCGTGCCGGTCGACCGGCCGTTCTGGCTGGACAAGGCCGTCGACGACAACGGAGATCCGACTGGCCGCGACGTCATGTCGATGACGCTCACCGACCGGATGACGCGCGGCACGTACCTCCTGGACGACGGCCCCGACAAGCCGGCGGTCATCTGCCTGTCGTACACCTGGTGCGACGACAGCCTGAAGTGGCTGCCGCTGTCCGCGAACGAGCGGATGGAGGTCATGCTCAAGTCTCTCGGCGAGATCTACCCGAAGGTCGACATCCGGAAGCACATCATCGGCAACCCGGTGACCGTGTCCTGGGAGAACGAGCCTTACTTCATGGGCGCGTTCAAGGCCAACCTGCCGGGCCACTACCGCTACCAGCGGCGCCTGTTCACCCACTTCATGCAGGACCGGCTGCCCGAGGACAAGCGCGGGATCTTCCTCGCGGGCGACGACATCTCCTGGACGGCCGGCTGGGCCGAGGGCGCCGTGCAGACCGCGCTGAACGCGGTCTGGGGCGTGATGCGCCAGCTGGGCGGCGCCACCGACCCGACCAACCCGGGCCCCGGCGACGTCTACGACGAGATCGCGCCCGTGGAACTGCCCGAGGACTGACCGCACAGGGGCGGGGAGCCGGCCGGTTCCCCGCCCCCGGTACGGGGCCCGGCCGGGCGGGCTTCAGTCCGGCAGTGGCGTGAGCAGCATGCGGCCCGTCAGGCCCACCGCCGCGTCGAGCCGCCGGCCGAACTCCTCGGCCAGGTCCGGGAGTCCGCGCAGGGCCCACAGGGCGCGGGCCGCCGACCACGTGGCGTCGCGGGCCCGCTCCAGGCTCCAGGAGCCGAGCAGATGCGTGAGCGGGTCGGCGATCTGCAGCAGGTCGGGGCCCGGCATCAGCTCCTCGCGAATCCGCTCCTCCAGCGAGACGAGGAGATCACCCACGCGCTCGAACTCGTCCTCCAGATCGGCCGGTTCGCAGCCGAGGCCACGGCAGGTGTCCACCACCGCGAACGCCAGGTCGTGCCCGATGTGCGCGTTGATGCCCGCCAGCGCGAACTGCAGCGGCCGTACGCCGGGATGGCGGCGGAACTGGAACAGCGGCCGCCAGCAGGCGGGCCGGTGCTCCTCCTCGGCCACCGCCAGGTAGCGCTGCGCGAACCGCACGTCGAGAGCGGTCGCGGCCTCGGCGTCGGGGAAGTGCCCGGTGCCCAGGCGCCGGGCCACCTCCTCGGTGACGGCGAGGTAGACGCGGTTGAAGACGGCGACGCCGTCCCGCTCCGGCAGGTCCGCGTCGAGGGCGCGCATACGGAGGACGACCGCGTCGACAGGTCCGGTGAACACTTCCAACTGCGCCATGGGGGCAGGGTGCCAGTCCCGGCCCGGCGGCGGGGCCGCCGGGCCGGACGCTTCCCCAGAACGGGGGAACGGCGCCCACCGGGGGAGTGGGCGAAGCGTCCCGCCTCAGCCGTGCGTGCCCGGCGCCGCGGCGGCACTTCGGGGACCTTCCGGGCCGCGCAGGCCTAGGAGTCGGCGTGCCGCTTCCTGGCGGGCTCCGGTTCCGCCGTTGCGTCCGCGGCGTCGTAGGACGAGGTGCCGGAGTCGAGCAGCGGCTCCTGCGTCCTGAGGTGGGCCGGGGCCATGGCCCGCAGGGCGTGGTAGCCGGTGATCACGACGAGGGTGCCGAGCGCGATGCCGCTCAGCGAGAAGGTGTCGGTGAAGGTCATGGTGACGTCGCCGACGCCGATGATGATGCCCGCGGCGGCCGGCACCAGGTTCAGCGGGTTGCGCAGATCGACACCCGCGTTCAGCCAGATCTGCGCGCCGAGCAGGCCGATCATGCCGTACAGGATCACGGTGATGCCGCCGAGGACGCCACCCGGGATCGCGGCGACGACCGCGCCGAACTTGGGGCACAGGCCGAAGAGGAGCGCGAAACCGGCGGCGGCCCAGTAGGCGGCCGTCGAGTAGACGCGGGTCGCGGCCATCACGCCGATGTTCTCGGAGTACGTGGTGTTGGGCGGGCCGCCGACGGCCGTGGAGAGCACGGAGGCGACGCCGTCCGCGGAGATCGCGGTGCCCAGCTTGTCGTCCAGCGGGTCGCCGGTCATCTCGCCGACGGCCTTCACGTGCCCGGCGTTCTCGGCGACCAGCGCGATCACCACCGGCAGCGCGACGAGGATCGCCGACCACTGGAAGCTCGGCCCGTGGAAGGAGGGCAGGCCGATCCAGTCCGCGGAGCCGACCCCGGAGAGGTCGAGCCGCCAATGGTCGGTGAGCTTGCCGCTCGCGTCCACGGAGTGGATCCGCCCGAAGACCCGGTCGAAGACCCACGAGATCGCGTAGCCGAAGACCAGGCCCAGGAAGATCGCCACGCGGGACCAGAATCCACGCAGGCACACCACGGCCAGACCCGTGAACAGCATGACGAGGAGCGCCGTCCACTGGTCCTGCGGCCAGTAGGTGGTGGCCGTCACGGGCGCGAGATTGAAGCCGATCAGCATGACGACCGCGCCGGTGACGATCGGCGGCATGGCCGCGTGGATGATCCGCGCCCCGAACCGCTGCACGGCCAGCCCCACGAGGAACAGCGCGACGCCCACCACGAGGACCGCGCCGGTCACCGTGGCGCTCGTGCCGCCCTGGGCGCGGATCACCGCGGCGACGCCCACGAAGGACAGGGAGCAGCCGAGGTAGCTGGGCACCCGGCCGCGGGTCGCGAGCAGGAAGATGACGGTCGCGACGCCGGACATCATGATCGCGAGGTTGGGGTCGAGGCCCATCAGCACGGGTGCCACGAAGGACGCCCCGAACATCGCCACCACGTGCTGGGCGCCGAGCCCGAACGTGCGGGGCCACGACAGGCGTTCGTCGGGGCGGACCACCGCTCCGGGTGCGGGCGTACGCCCGTCACCGTGCAGCTTCCAGCGCACGCCGAGATCCATGGTGAGGCTTCGCTTTCTTCGTACGTGAATGTGTCCGGACCATTGTCATGGCTGTGCGGGGGTCCTACGCTCACCCAATCCCACTCGTGAACTGCGTTCATATATCTGATCGGAGTGCTCGATGCGTGCACGATCGCGCCTGGGCGTCGTCCTGGTGGCCGTGGCCGCCCTCGCCGCCGGCGTCACCCCCTCCGCCACGGCCCACCCGGCGCCCCGGGTCCCGGGGACCGTCGTCCTGGACGGTGCCGGACTCCAGCGGGCCAAGGCCCGGCTGGACCGCGGCGATCCCCGGCTCGTGCGCGCGCTGCGGAGCCTTACGGCCCGCGCCGACGGCTGGCTGGACCAGGGTCCCTGGACGGTCGTCGACAAACCCCGCCCGGCGCCCGGCGGCGACGTGCACGACTACCTGAGCCAGGCCCCGTACTGGTGGCCCTCGCAGCCCAGGACCGCGGACAACCCCTGGGGCTGCCCCTACGTCCAGCGGGACGGGCAGCGCAATCCCGAGGTCGACACCGGCACCGACCGGCAGGACGCGGAGAAGGTCTTCGACTCCGCCTACGACCTGTCCCTGGCCTGGTACTACACGGGACAGCGGCGGTACGCCGAGAAGGCGGCCTCGGTGCTGCGGACCTGGTTCCTCGCCCCCGACACCCGGATGAACCCGAACCTGGACCACGGGCAGTTCATCCCCTGCCGGTACGACGGCCGGGCCATCGGCATCATCGACTTCTCGCAGTCGTACACCAGCGTGCTCGACGCCGTCGCGATCCTGGACACGGGCGCCCCCGGCTGGACGAAGGGCGACCGGTCCGCGATGCGCGACTGGAACACCGGGTTCCGCGACTGGCTGACCGACAGCGCCTTCGGCAAGGAGGAGGGCGCGGCGAAGAACAACCACGGCACGTTCTACGACCTGCTGCTCGCCGCCCTCGCCAGTGCGACCGGCGACCGGGACCTCGCCCGGCGGACCGTCCTGGACGCCCGGTCCGCGCGCATCGACCCGCAGATCGCCGCCGACGGCAGCCAGCCGCAGGAGCTCGCCCGCACCCGCAGCTGGCACTATTCGACCTTCGACCTGGTCGCCTACACCCGGCTCGCGGCCGTCGGCCGGCACGTCGGCGTGAACCTCTGGGCGTACGAAGGGCCGGACGGGCAGAGCCTGTTCAAGGCGGTCGACTTCCTGCTGCCCGCCGCGACGGGGGCGCGGCCTTGGCCGTACCCGGAGCTGGAGTTCCACCGCTTCGCCGCGAGCGACGTCGTGCACGCGGCCGCCGACGCGGGGGACCGGGCCGCCCGCGCGGCGCTGCCACGGCTGGAGACACCGCCCGGCGGAGACCTCTGGGAGCTGCGGCCCGCCGCGGAGCAGCTGGACTCGATAGCGGGCTGACCTGCACCGCCCCGTCGGGGGCTGCTGAGCGGTTGCTTAGTATGGGGCGGTTCCACCGTTCCGTCCGGCACCCTCAGGAGCCCCGCCCGTGACCGTCGAAGCACCGCCCGCCGTACCCGCCCCGACCCACGGCCGGCTCGTCCCCGTCACCGTCCACTTCGACGACCTGGACGCGCTCGGACTGCTCCACAACGCCCGCTATCCCGTCCTGGTCGAGCGCGCCTGGACCGCCTTCTGGCACGAGCGCGGCTTCGGTTTCGAGGGCGACTGGGAGGCGGCGGGTGACTTCTGCAATGCGGTCAGGGAACTGCGCATCAGCTACGAGGCCCCGGTGGACCGGCCCGGCGAGTACGCCGTCCACCTCTGGCTGGAGCGACTCGGGAACACCGGACTGACGTACGGCTTCCGCTTCTGCTCGGCCGACGGCGCCGTGACCTACGCGCAGGGCATCCGGGTGCTCGTCCGGCTCGACGCCGGCACGCTGCGCCCGACGCCGTGGACCGCGCGGTTCAGGACCGTGGGCCGGGAACTGCTGCGCTCGGGGGACTGACCTGCGCGCGGTTGCGGTCTCCGGCGCGCAGGACGCCCGCGAAGACGGCGAGGCCGCAGGCCAGCACGGTCACCAGGCCGAACGACACCATCAGGCTGGTCGCCTGCGCCAGCGTGCCGATCGCGCTGGGCGCCACCAGCCCGGAGGTGTAGGTGATGGTGGCGACGCCCGCGATGGCCAGGCTGGGGTTGGGGCCGCTGCGGCCCGCCGCGGCGAACGCCAGCGGCACGACGACCGCGATGCCGAGGCCCATCAGGGCGAAGCCGGCCATCGCGGCGGCCGGATTCCCCGCGAACACCACCAGCAGACCGCCGAGCGTGGCGAGGACGCCCCCGACGCGCACGGTGCGCACCGCCCCAAAGCGGTCCACGACCTTGTCGCCGGCGAGCCGCGCGATCGCCATGGTGAGCGTGAAGCCGGTCGTGGAGGCCGCCGCGAGCCCCGCCGAGGTGTCCAGCTGATCCCGCAGATAGACCGCCGACCAGTCCAGGCTCGCGCCCTCGGCGAACACCGCGCAGAACCCGACCGCGCCGATGAGCAGCGCCGACTTGGGCGGCAGCGCGAACCGCGGCGGCGGCTCCTCGTCCTCCGTGGGCTTGAGGTCGAGCACCCATCGGCAGGCGACCAGGCCGAGCACGGTCAGCACCGCCGACGCCAGCACGTGGTGCAGGCGCGCGTCCGAGCCGAGGTGCGCGGCGAGGGTGCCGGCCGCCGAACCGGCCAGGGCGCCCGCGCTCCACATGCCGTGCAGCCCGGACATGATCGACCGGTCGAGGCGGTTCTCGACCTCGACCCCGAGCGCGTTCATGGCCACGTCCGCCATCCCCGCCGTGGCCCCGTACGTGAAGAGCGCGAGGCACAGCGTGAGCAGGTTCGGCGCGAGGGCCGGCAGGACCAGTGAGAGCGTCCACAGGGCGAGCAGCCCGCGCAGGGCCGTGCGGGCGCCGAAGGTGTGCGTGATCCAGCCCGCGAGCGGCATGGCCACGGACGCCCCGATCGCCGGGAACGCGAGCGCGATGCCGAGCTGGCCCGCACCGATGCCGGCGTGGTCCTGGATCCACGGCACGCGCGTGGCGAAGGAGCCGGTGACCGCGCCGTGCACCGCGAACACGGCGGCCACGGCGTACCGCGCCCGCCTCAACTCGCGCTTGTCGTAGATCACTTCGCTCATGCTGTCGCTGCCCCTCCCGGACGTCCTCCCGTGCTGCCGACGTAAACTATCAGGAACCCTGCCTGATAAATAGACGATGCAGAGCCGGTGGCCCGGGGCCGCGGGCCCTCCGCATCTGGAAGGATCCCGGCATGCCCGCATCTCCGAGCACCGCCCGGGCCATCAACGACCGGCTCGCCCTGCGGCTCCTGCAGCAGGAGGGCCCCCTGACGGCCGGCCGGTTGAAGCAGCTCACGGGACTGAGCCGGCCCACCGTCGCCGACCTCGTCGAACGCCTCACCGCCGCCGGTCTGATCGCGGTCGTGGGGGAGTCCGGGGAACAGCGCCGCGGCCCGAACGCCCGGGTGTACGGCATCGTCGCCGACCGGGCGCAGCTCGCCGCCCTCGACGTCAGGACCGAGGGGGTCACGGTCGTCGTCGCCGACCTGCTCGGCACCGAGCTCGGGCGGGCGTCGCTCCCGATCGCTGGCGACGCGGGGACGGGCGCCGCCGTGGAGCAGGCCGTCTCCCTGGTGGAACGTACGGCCAAGGAGGCCGGCGCGGAACGGCTGCACACGGTCGGCATCGGCGCCCCCGGCCTGATCGATCCGGCCTCCGGTGAACTGCGCGACTCCTCGGGCCTGCCCGAGTGGCACCGGCGGCTGATCGCGGCCCTCCAGGAACGCCTGCCGGCCCGGGTCCTGGTGGAGAACGAGACCAACCTCGCGGCCCTCGCCGAGCAGCGCGACGGGGTGGCCCGCGACCGCGAGACCTTCGTACTGCTCTGGCTCGGCCACGGCACCGGTGCCGCCGTCGTGCTCGACGGCGCCCTCCGCCGCGGGGCCTCCGGCGGCACGGGCGAGATCGGTTTCCTGCCGGTGCCGGGCACCACGACCCTGCCCTCGGCGACCGACTGCGAGGGCGGCTTCCACTCCCTCGCCGGGTCCGCCGCCATCGCCGCCCTCGCGGCCGAGCACGGCGTCACCGCGGACGCGCCGCCGCACGAGCCGCACGCCGCGGCGCTGGTGCGGCGGGCGGTGGCGACCCCCGGTGACCCGGGAGCCGACCGGTTCCTCGACGTCCTCGCCGACCGCGTCGCCATCGGCGCCGCGTCCGTCATCGCCGTGCTGGACCCCGGCTGCGTGGTCCTCGGCGGCGAGACCGGGCAGGCGGGCGGGCAGGCGCTGGCCGCGCGGGTGTCGCGGCGGCTCGTGCGTATGTCGCCGTTGCCGACGGAGGTCCGGGCGAGCTCCCTCGGCGGAGCGGCCGTCCTGCGCGGCGCGCTCCTGACGGCCCGCGACGGCGCCCAGGACGCGCTGTTCCCGCCGGGGGGCCGGCCGACGCCGTTCCCGGGCTCGCACTGACGCGGTCGTTTCCCGACTCGCGCTGACGGGCCGGGCCCCCGGGGGCTCGGCCTGACGCGCGGGTTCCGGGCTCGCTGACGGGCTGGGGTCCCGGCCTCGGGCTGACGGGCCGGGTCCCCGGCCTCGGGCTGACGCACCGGGTTCCGGGCTTCTGGCGTGCTGGGTTCCGGGGCTCGGGCTGACGCACAGGGTTCCGGGCTTCTGACTTGCTGGGCCCCCGGCCTCGGGCTGACGCGCCGGGTCCCCTAGCCCGGGCTGACGCGCCGGGTCCCCTGGCCCGGGCTGACGCGTTGAGTTCCCGGGCTGGCGTGGCGGGCCTGGTTGCCCGAGCTCGCGCCGACGCATCGGCGCCCGCCTCGCACCGCTATGCCGGTCCCCGAGCTCCGTACGGGGACCCTCGGCAGGGAAGGCGGCGTACGGGCGAACCCCGGGGGTCGGCGAGGGGCGGGCCGGACCGCTCAGAAGCGGCGCGCCAGGTACTCCTCGAAGGTGCCCTTCCCGACCGCGTGTTCCGGGGTCAGGTGGCCCCCGGCCCGCATGCCCCGGTACGCCTTGCCCGCGAGCCGCACCCCCACCATCGGGCGCCGCTTCCCGGTGGCCCGCAGGTACGCCCGCGCCAGCGAGGGGAACGTCCGGACCTCGGGCCCGCCCATGTCCTCGACGCGCCCCGCCGGAGCCCCGACCGCCAGTTCGACCAGCCGGTCGGCGACCTCGGAGACCTCGACGGGCTGGTCGCTCACCCCGGCCGGAAGCAGCAGCACCGGCACCTTGGACAGCCCGTCGAGCAGTCGTACCACCAGGTCGTGGAACTGGGTCGCGCGCAGGATCGTCCAGCCGAGCCCCGACTCCTCGACGAGCTTCTCGACGGCGAGCTTGGACCGGTAGTAGCCGAGCGGCACCGCGTCCACCCCGACGATCGAGATGTAGAGCAGATGCGGCACACCCGCCTTCCGGGCCGCCGCGACGAGGTGCGCGGCCGCCTGCTCGTCACCGCGCGGGGCACTCGCGCAGTGCACGATCGTGTCCACACCGGCGACGGCCGCGTCCAGGCCGGGCCCGCCGGCGCGCAGGTCGACGGCGTACGGCTGCGCGTGCCTGCTGAGGACCCGCACCTCGTGGCCGCCCGCCCGCAGCCGCTCGGTGACGAGCCGGCCGAGGGTTCCGGTGCCGCCGGTCACCAGGACTGTGCTCATGTCGTTCAGCCTTCCGGACGCCGGGCGTCCCCGACTGGAACGCCCTCGCACCGACAGGACGGGAAAGCGGCCGTGAAATGTGACATCCCCGGCCGGGCCCGCCGGTCCGGCGTCCCGGTCGCTTCCCGGGCCGCCCTCTCCATGGTGGGACCCGGCGGCGGGCAAGGGCCTTTCGTCACCGCCGCCGGGCCGTTCGGGGGCCGGGCTCAACGAGGCCGTGATCGCCGACCCTAAGAGGACTAGACCAGAGCGTCAATAGGTATGGACCAAACGCGGAACCCGTCACCCGTAACGGAGTTGACCTGGCCCGAGCCGCGCGCAGAAGTCCATGGAAACGTCCTGTGAGCCACCACACAGGGGTTCACCCGCATGGGTGCGGATCAGTCGTGGCACACTGGCCCTGTACCAGAAGCAGCGCACTCCGGGGTCGGTGTAATTCCGAACCGGCGGTTACAGTCCGCGACCCGGCCGCATCCAGTGGCCGGTTGACCAGGTGAAATTCCTGGACCGACGGTGAAAGTCCGGATGGGAGGCAGTGCGCGGCGGGCGGGCATCATGCACGCCGCCGTAGTAGGTCCGTTCCCTCGTGGACGGACTTCCGTCCGGCGTCGCCCCTGATGTCGTCGTCCGTTGATTCTGTCGTCATCGACAGGCCCCGGAGTCCGTGCCCCAAGAGGCAGGGAGGACCCGGGAAGTGTTCACCGGAATCGTCGAAGAGCTGGGCGAGGTAACCGCCGTCGAGAACCTCGGCGACGCCTCCCGCTTCAGGCTCCGCGGACCCGTCGTGACTCAGGACGCCCAGCACGGCGACTCCATCGCGGTGAACGGCGTCTGTCTGACCGTCGTGGACCACGAGGGCGGCGAGTTCACCGCCGACGTGATGGCGGAGACCCTGGACCGCTCCGGTCTCGGCGCCCTGTCCGTCGGATCGCGTGTCAACCTCGAACGCCCCACCGCCGTCGGCGCCCGTCTCGGCGGCCACATCGTGCAGGGCCACGTCGACGGCACCGGCACGGTCCTGGAGCGCCGGCCCTCCGAGAACTGGGAGATCGTGAAGATCTCCCTGCCCGCGGGCCTCTCCCGGTACGTGGTCGAGAAGGGCTCCATCACGGTCGACGGCATCAGCCTCACCGTGGTCGAGGCGGGCCCCGCCCACTTCACCGTCAGCCTCATCCCCACCACCCTCGCGCTGACCACGCTCGGCCTCAAGCAGGCCGGCGACCCGGTCAACCTCGAGGTCGACATCATCGCCAAGTACGTCGAGCGGCTGCTCGGCGCGCGGGCGGAGCAGCCGGCCGGGCTGCCCGGCCTCCCCGGGGTGACGTCGTGAACTGGCTGAACTCCGAGGCGTTCACGCTGTTCGACCAGCACATCAAGTGGTCCGACATGATCGGCAACACGATCGGTCTGATCGCCCTCGCCCTCGGCTGGCGGCGCTCCATATGGACCTGGCCCGTGCAGTTCCTGTCCGGCGTCATCCTGTTCGCCGCCTTCGCCACGGCCCACTTCACCGGCAGCGCCGGCAAGCAGGTCGTGGTCATGGTGGTCGCCCTCTGGGGCTGGTGGCAGTGGAACCGCGGCCGGGGACAGGCGCAGGACGGCTCCGTCGCCATCCGCTTCGCCACCTGGCGCGAACGCGCCTGCCTGGTCGGCGCCGCAGCGGCCGGCACCCTCGCGGTCGGCGGCCTCTTCACGGCCTACCCCACGCTCTCGTGGGACCCCTGGCCGGACGCGTACATCTTCGTCGGCACCGTCGTCGCCATGTACGCCCAGGCGCGCGGCATGGTCGAGTTCTGGTTCGCCTGGCTGCTCGTCGACCTGGTTGGCGTCCCCCTCAACTTCGCCAACGGCTTCGCCTTCTCCGGTTTCGTCTACGTCGTCTACGGCGCGCTCGTCCTGTGGGGCATGCGCGACTGGTGGCTGCGCTCCCGCCGGGATGCGCGGCCCACTCTGGAAGGAGCCCCGGCATGACCACGGCGCCCGTCTGGTACAGCACCGACAACATCGAGGACTTCGCGCTCGACCCGGTCGAGCGGGCCATCGCCGACATCGCGGCCGGCCGCCCGGTCGTGGTCGTCGACGACGAGGACCGCGAGAACGAGGGCGACCTCGTCATCGCGGCCGAGATGGCGACCCCCGAGATCGTCGCCTTCATGATGAGCGAGTGCCGCGGTCTGATCTGCGCGCCCATGGAGGGCGACGAACTCGACCGCCTCCAGCTCCCGCAGATGGTGGACGACAACACCGAGTCGATGAAGACGGCCTTCACCGTCTCCGTCGACGCGAGCGGCGCGCACGGCGTGACCACCGGCATCTCCGCGGCCGACCGCGCCACCACCCTGCGGCTGCTCGCGGACGGCGGCTCCGAGGCGGGCGACTTCGTGCGCCCCGGCCACATCTTCCCGCTGCGCGCCAGGCCCGGCGGCGTCCTGGTCCGCAACGGCCACACCGAGGCCGCCGTCGACCTCGCCCGCCTCGCCGGGCTGCGCCCCGCGGGAGCGATCGTCGAGATCGCCGGCGAGGACGGCCACATGCTGCGGCTGCCCGAGCTGATCCCCTTCGCCCGCAAGCACGGCCTGACGATCATCTCCATCGAGGACCTGATCGCCTACCGCCGCACCGCCGAGCCGACCGTGCGCCGCGAGGCCGAGGTCCAGCTGCCCACCGCCTTCGGCGAGTTCACGGCGTTCGGCTACCGCTCCACGGTGGACGGCGTCGAGCACGTCGCCCTGGTCCACGGCGACATCGGCGAGGGCGAGGACGTCCTCGTCCGCATCCACTCCGAGTGCCTCACCGGCGACGTCTTCCACTCGCTGCGCTGCGACTGCGGCCCCCAGCTGGAGGCGTCCCTGCTCAACATCCAGGCCGAGGGCCGCGGAGTCGTCGTCTACCTGCGCGGACACGAGGGGCGCGGCATCGGACTGCTCTCCAAGCTGCGCGCCTACGAACTCCAGGAGCGCGGCCGTGACACCCTCGACGCCAACCTGGAACTGGGGCTGCCCGCGGACGCCCGCGACTACGGCGCCGGCGCGCAGATCCTCCAGGACCTCGGCGTCCGCAGCCTGCGCCTGATGACCAACAACCCGGAGAAGACCGAGGCGCTCGTGCGGCACGGCCTGAAGGTCAACCGCCGGGAGCCGATGCCCGTCCAGGCGGGCGAACACAATCTCCGCTACCTGCGCACCAAGCGGGACCGGATGGGGCACGACCTGCCCTGGCTGGACACGACCGCCGTGTCCGCCTGCAACAACCAGTAGCAGCACCGAACAGCACGAACAGCACGAGCAGTACGAGAAAGAACGCTGAGGAGAGACGTGAGCGGCAAGGGTGCACCTGAACTGTCCGTACGCAACTGCGGCGACCTGCGCGTCGCGGTCATCGCGGCACAGTGGCACGAAAAGGTGATGGACGGCCTCGTGGACGGCGCCCTGCGGGCCCTGCACGAACTGGGGATCGACGAGCCGACCCTGCTCCGGGTCCCGGGCAGCTTCGAGCTCCCGGTCGTCGCGAAGGTCCTCGCGGGCCGCGGCTACGACGCGATCGTCGCGCTCGGTGTCGTCATCCGCGGCGGGACCCCGCACTTCGAGTACGTGTGCCAGGGCGTCACCCAGGGACTGACCCAGGTCTCCATCGACACCGGCGTCCCCGTCGGCTTCGGCGTACTGACCTGCGACACGGAGGAGCAGGCGCTCGACCGTGCGGGCATCGAGGGCTCCCACGAGGACAAGGGCCACGAGGCGGTGACGGCCGCCGTGGCGACCGCGGCCACACTGCGCTCGGTATCCGAACCCTGGCGCTGAGGCACCGGCGCTTGCGCGTAGGGTAGGCAGCACCATGTCCAAGAAGACTTTCGAGGAGCTCTTCACCGAGCTCCAGCACAAGGCCGCCAGCGGCGACCCCGCCACCTCCCGCACCGCCGAACTGGTCGGGAAGGGGGTCCATGCCATCGGCAAGAAGGTCGTCGAAGAGGCCGCCGAAGTGTGGATGGCCGCGGAGTACGAGGGCAAGGAGGCAGCCGCCGAGGAGATCTCGCAGCTGCTCTACCACGTCCAGGTGATGATGGTCGCCCGCGGCATCTCCCTCGACGACGTCTACGCCCACCTCTGAGCCGTCCCTCCCGCTCCCGCACCGTACGAACGAACAAAGGAAGCCGACCTCATGCTGCGCATCGCCGTCCCCAACAAGGGTTCCCTGTCAGGCCCTGCGGCGGAGATGCTGCATGAGGCCGGCTACCAGCAGCGCCGGGAGTCCAAGGAGCTGCGCATCGTCGACCCGGTCAACGAGGTCGAGTTCTTCTACCTCCGCCCCCGCGACATCGCGATCTACGTGTCCTCCGGGCGGCTCGACATCGGCATCACCGGCCGCGACCTGCTCATCGACTCCGGGGCCAACGCCGAGGAGATCCTCCCGCTCGGCTTCGCCCGCTCCACCTTCCGCTTCGCCACCAAGCCGGGCACGGCCGGGACGGTCGAGGACCTCACCGGCATGACCGTCGCCACCTCCTACGAGGGCATCGTCGACAAGTACCTCGCCGACAAGGGCGTCGACGCCTCCGTCGTGCACCTCGACGGAGCCGTCGAGACCGCCATCGAACTCGGCGTCGCCGAGGTCATCGCGGACGTCGTCGAGACCGGCACCTCGCTGCGCAACGCGGGCCTGGAGGTCTTCGGCGAGCCCATCATGAAGTCCGAGGCCGTCGTCGTCCGGCGGGTCGGCGCGGACGTGGACGAGGCCACCGAGCCGAAGGTCCAGCAGTTCCTGCGCCGCCTCCAGGGCGTCCTGGTCGCCCGGACGTACGTGATGATGGACTACGACTGCCGCGCCGAGCACCTGGAGCGGGCCGTCGCGCTCACCCCCGGCCTGGAGTCGCCGACCATCTCCCCGCTGCACAACGAGGGCTGGGTCGCCGTCCGCGCGATGGTCCCCGCCAAGGAGGCCCAGCGGATCATGGACGACCTGTACGAGCTCGGCGCCCGCGCCATCCTGACCACCGCCATCCACGCCTGCCGGCTCTGACCGGGAGACGGAACCACACCCATGGCGCAACTGCCCGTGCTCCCTGTCACCTTCCGGCCCTCGCGCACCCGGGCCGTCCTGCTCACCGCGGGCGTCGCGATCTTCGTGGTCATCACCACCGTCGCGATGCTCCTGGAGCAGCTCAGCCCGGGGGAGCGCCTGAGCTTCGTCTTCACCGCGGCGCTGCTGTGCGCGGTCCTCTTCCTGCTCGCCCGGCCCAAGGTCGTCGCCGACGACGCCGGGGTGACCGTCGTCAACATCGTCGGCAGGCGGCGCCTCGCATGGCCGGAGATCCTCCAGGTCAACCTGCGTCCCGGCGATCCCTGGGTGTTCCTGGACCTCAGCGACGGCACGAGCATGCCCGCCCTCGGCATCCAGCCCGGCATCGCCAAGCAGCGGGCCATCGAGGACGCCCGCGCCCTGCGCGCCCTCGCCGAGGCCCACGCGGTCCACGACCCCGGGCAGTCCGAGGGGTAGACCGAGAGCGGTCTCACAGACAATCGGGGCGGGCTCGGGGGATTCTCCCCTGACGTTCCGGCCCGTGTCTTGATTAATCTGGTGACGGAGGCGTTTTCGTTGCGCCTCCGCCCCTGTGGCTCCGACCGGTGCCCGGGGGCTCCTGCTACCCGAGGAGTGACTCCCTCCAGCGATGGACGGATCGTCCTGTAGTACCTGCGCCGCCCCCTCCCGACACAGCGAGGCGGCGGCATCATGACCATCCCCCTGCTGCTCCTCGGGGCGGCGTTCCTGTTGATCCTCGCCAACGGCTTCTTCGTGGCGGCCGAGTTCGGCCTCGTCACGGTGGACCGCCCCGACGCCGAGCGCGCCGCGGCCGACGGCGACCGCCGCGCCCGTACGGTCGTGAACGCGCTCAAGGAGCTGTCCTTCCAGCTCTCCGGCACCCAGCTCGGCATCACCATCACCTCGCTGGTCGTCGGCATGCTCGCCGAACCGGCGCTCGCCGAACTGCTGCACGGACCCTTCACCGCGATCGGCGTCCCCGAGGGCGCCGTCTCCGGCGTCGCCGTGGTCGTCGGCATGCTGCTCGCCTCGGCGGTGCAGATGGTGATCGGCGAACTCGTCCCGAAGAACTGGGCGGTGTCCCGTCCGCTCCAGGTCGCGCGTTTCGTCGCGGGCCCGCAGCACGCCTTCTCCAGCCTGTTCCGCCCGGTGATCGCCGCGCTGAACACCGTGGCCAACCGGCTGGTACGCGCCCTCGGCGTCGAACCCGCCGACGAGCTGGCCTCCGCCCGCACCCCCGGTGAGCTCGTCTCGCTGGCCCGGCACTCGGCCCAGGCCGGCGCGCTGGAACAGGACACGGCCGACCTCTTCGTGCGGACCCTGTCCCTGGGCGAGCTGACCGCGCAGCACGTCATGACCCCGCGCGTGAAGGTCAGCGCGCTCCAGTCCTCGGCGACCGCCGAGGACGTCGTCAACCTCACCCGGGCCACCGGCCTCTCGCGGTTCCCCGTCTACCGGGAGCGGATCGACGAGATCGTCGGCATGGTCCATCTCAAGGACGCCCTCGCGGTGCCCTCGCACGACCGGCTGCGCACCCCCGTCGGCCGGATCGCCCAGGCACCGCTGCTCGTCCCGGAGACCCTGCCCGTGCAGCCGCTCCTGGAGCAGCTGCGCAGCCAGCAGCCGATCGCCGTCGTCGTCGACGAGTACGGCGGCACGGCGGGTGTGGTCACCCTGGAGGACATCGTCGAGGAACTCGTCGGCGAGGTCCGCGACGAGCACGACGCCAAGGACGTGCCGGAACTCGCGGCGGCGCCGCCGGAGGACGGACGGCCCGCGTGGGACGCCGACGGCAGCTGCCGGGTCGACGTCCTCCAGCGCATAGGCCTGGACGTGCCCGAAGGCCCGTACGAGACCGTCGCCGGCCTCGTCGCCGACCTGCTCGGCCGCATCCCGGCCCCCGGTGACAAGGCGGAACTCCCGGGCTGGCGCCTGTCGGTACGCCAGGTCGGCCACTACCGCGCCGAGCGTGTCCGGCTGGTCAGGACCGCGGACGCCCCGGCTGTCGCGGAGGCGGTCCGATGACCCTGCTCCAACTCCTGTTCGCCGCCCTGCTCGTGCTCGCCAACGGCTTCTTCGTCGGCGCCGAGTTCGCGCTCGTCTCCGTACGGCGCAGCCAGATCGAACCGCTCGGGACCGCCCGGGCACGCCAGGTGCTGTACGGCCTGGAGCGGCTTCCGCAGATGATGGCGGCCGCCCAGTTCGGCATCACCGTCTGCTCCCTCACCCTCGGCGCGGTCGCCGAGCCCACCGTCGCCCACCTCCTGGAGCCCGGCTTCGAGGCGGCCGGGCTGCCCGAGGGGATGATCCACCCCCTCGGCTACGTCATCGCGCTCGCCCTCGTCGTCTTCTTCCACCTCGTCATCGGCGAGATGGTCCCGAAGAACCTGGCGATGGCGGCGCCCGAGAAGACCGCGCTGTGGCTCAGCCCGGGGCTGGTCGCCTTCGCGCGCCTGTGCCGTCCGGTCACCGTGGCCCTCGGTGCCTGCGCGCGCCTGATCCTGCGGCTGTTCCGCGTCGAGCCCAAGGACGAGGTCGAGGCCGTCTTCACCAGCGAGCAGCTCAACCGCCTGGTGGAGGACTCGGGTCAGGCCGGGCTCCTCGACCCCGAGGAGCAGGAGCGCCTGGAGGACGCGCTGGAGCTGGGCTCCCGCCCGGTCACGGACGTCCTCCTCGGCCGGGCCTCCCTGGTGACCGTGGGTCCCTCGGTCACCCCCGGCCAGGTCGTCGCGCTCACCGCCCGCACCGGCTACTCCCGTTTCCCGGTGGCCGCGGAGAACGGCGCCTTCATGGGCTACCTGCACGTGAAGGACGTACTCGACCTGGAGGAGTCCCAGCGGGCGGTGCCGCAGCACGTCTGGCGGC
Source organism: Streptomyces sp. NPDC005496 (assembly GCF_042872045.1). Classification (NCBI taxonomy): domain Bacteria; kingdom Bacillati; phylum Actinomycetota; class Actinomycetes; order Kitasatosporales; family Streptomycetaceae; genus Streptomyces; species Streptomyces sp. NPDC005496. The sequence continues at coordinate 71,034 of NZ_JBIAJQ010000016.1, read as the reverse complement.
CCATGACGACCCTGCGGGCCGAACTCCCGCTGGACGACGCCCTGACGGTGATGCGGCGCGCCGCGACCCACCTCGCCCAGGTCGCCGACGCGTCCGGGAAGGTGCTCGGCCTGGTCGCCCTGGAGGACGTCCTGGAGCTCCTGGTCGGCGAGGTCCGCGACCCGGCGCACCGCGAGGCGCCGCAGCCGGTGCGTGTCTCGGAGCCGCGCGTGAGCGCGGCCCAGGAGCAGGCGCTGGCCGGCTGACCCGCTCGAACCGGAGGGCCGCGAGAGCGGCCCCTCCGGTGGGCAGGGCCGTGGTGTCAGAGAGCCGACGGGTCCTGCGGCCCCCGCCCGGACAGCACTTCCCCGTACGCCTGCATCAGATCCGGCAGCCGCAGGGTCGACAGGTCGTCGCGCGACGGCGTCCCGGGGTAGCCGGTGAGCCGCAGATCGCGGTACGCGCAGCTCTTCTCGTACAGGGTGCGCAGGAAGCGGCCGTTGCCCAGCTCGTCGATCCAGCCCTGGTCGACCACGTGCCCGGCGATCGAGCGCAGCTCGTCGAGCGCCTCCTCGTCCCACACGTCGCCGTTGTCGGCGGCCAGCACCTCGCCGATGGAGGTGAGTTCGAGGGGACGGTACGAGGGGAAGTCGACGCGGGTCGTGAAGCGGGAGGACAGGCCCGGGTTGGCGGCCAGCAGGCGGTCCATGCCCTCGGGGTAGCCGGCGAGGATGACGACGAGATGGTCGCGGTTGTCCTCGGCCCGCTTCAGCAGCACCTGCAGGGCCTCGTCGCCGTACGCGTCGCCCTTGCCGTAGCCCGAGTTGGAGAGCGAGTAGGCCTCGTCCACGAACAGGACGCCGCCGATCGCCGAGTCGATCAGCTCGTTGGCCTTCACGGCTGTCTGGCCGAGGTACTCGCCCACCAGATCGGCGCGCTGGGCCTCCACGAGATGGTCGCCGCCGAGCAGGCCGAGGGCGTAGAAGACCCGGCCCAGGATGCGGGCCACCGTGGTCTTGCCGGTGCCCGAGGGGCCGGAGAAGACGAAGTGGCGCTTGGGAGGCTGCACGGGTAAGCCCTGGCCGGCCCGGAGCCGCGCCATGTTCAACTGCGCGGACAACGCCTTCACCTGGCGCTTGACGGGTTCGAGACCGACCATCCCCTCCAGCTCCGCGAGCGCCTCCTCCAGCAGTGCCGGATCGGTGGGCCCGGTCGGCGGCGACTGCACCGGGATCACGGTCTTCTCCCGCACCGGGTCCCTCTCGGGAGGCGGTGCCCCGGGTGGCGGAGGCTCGGGCTCGGAGAGCTTCAACTCCCGTCCCTCCGTGCCGAAGAGGGGGTCCACACCGTCCGGCCCCTCCAGCACGTCCTGCCCCACCCCGGCGAGGGTGATCGCCGCGAAGTCGGCCGCGTCGTCGTACCCGTCGCCCTCGGAGATCGCGGCCAGCCTTGCCGAGGTGTCCATGAACGCCGGGTCCACCCGGTGCACGGCCCGGTAGAGCGGCAGGGCGGCCGCGGACCGCCCGGTGCCCTCGTGCGCCCGGGCCAGCCAGTAGCGCAGTTCCTTGCGCTGCGGCTGCTCGCTGCGGCAGCGCATCAGGGCCGAGGACAGGAGCGGCTCGGCGTGCCCGTACATCTCCAGGCGCACCCGGGCCATCCCGCCGAAGAGGCCGGCCTCGATGCCGAGCATGGGGTCGTCGATCAGCGGGTCCGTGTGCCGGACCAGCTGCTCCCAGTCCTTGACCAGGTAGGCGCGGCAGGCGTGCAGGAAACGCACCTGCGGGTCGGCGTCGACGGGCGGCAGGCTCGCGAGCGCCCGGTCCAGTTCCGGGACGTGCCGGCCGTCGAGCCAGTGCGAGGCGTGCGCGAGGAGCAGGTCGCGAGGGCTCTCCAGCACGGGCTGCACCCACCAGCCCAGCCAGTACCAGGAGTTGAGGGTGCGGCGGTGCCGGGAGCGCTGTTCGCCGAAGCGGTCCCGGTGACGGAACATGCGCAGCAGCGCGGTCGTCGTGTCCACGCGCAGCGCGTGCAGCCCGAGCCAGCCGTCGGCCATCCCCGGGTCGATCCGGACCGCGTCGCGGAACTCCTCCTCCGCCTGTGGATAGGCGCCCATCGTGTAGGCGTCGACGCCCCGCAGCCAGGCGAGGTCGGCCGGGGCCTGTGGGCCCTGCGTGCCGAAGTCCATCACGTCCCCCACAAACCGTGCCCCCGATGGGTGTGCCGCCGGGCCGGTGCCCGCCGACAGCCTTCGTCGAACCGCTGTGCCGCGGACGGGAGTTGCCCGGTGCGCAGAGCCGCCGTCCGAAGTCGCACCGAAGGGCATCGTACCTGCGGAGCAGGGGTCGGCCGTAGGGTGCCGCACGCCTCGTTCTGCGAGGTGGGAGCGGACGGGGCGCACACGTGGCGGTGACCCAGGGTGAGCAAATGAGGGCTCAAAGCGTCCGGAAATTGGATCGGGAGCAGAACGAAGCCCCGATCACGGGGGAACAACCGGGGGCTTCGCGTCTGAGGGCGGCCTCGAACGGCCGCACATTCAGAACGTAAGACCTGTACGGCCCCCCGGTCAAGCCGAGTTGGAGCACTTGGAGAAGTTCGGCCGCAAGGCTCTTCACAAGTTCAGCACACTGCGGACGGTCCGTCACCGTGAGTGAGCAAGTGGTCCGATTCCGCGGTACCAGCAGGCCCCAGCAGCACCTCGTAGCCCTCGGGCCGCTGTCGTACCAGAAGCTGCGCGAAGGGCCGGGAGGGGTCTTGCGCGAAGTGCCGGTGTTCCGCCGTGACCCACCCGTCCCAGAACTCCTCCTGGGCCGCTCCGTCCCGTCCCCGCCCACGCGTCCATGCCTCCTCGCGGGGCAGCTCCATCCACAGCAGCGCCGCGAGGTGCGGGCGCAGCTCCCGGCGGCCGGCGCCGACCCCCTCCATCAGGACGACGGGCGCGGGCGGCAGCGCCCTGGCCGTCCCGAAGTGCCGCTCCCGCCAGTCGTAGGGCCGGTAGCGCGCGTCCTCGCCGCGGCCGAGGGGTTCGACGACCTCCCGCAGCAGGCGCCCGGTCCAGGCGAAGAGCTCCTCGTGGGTGGCGATGTCGTCGAGGTGCAGGACGGGTGCGCCGCCGAGTGCCGCCGCCAGCCGCCCGGCGAAGGTCGTCTTCCCGGAGCCCGCGTGTCCGTCGACGCCGACGAGGCGTACGGGACCGCAGGAGGGCGGCAGCCGGCGGATGCGGGTCGCGAGGTCGTGGATGGCGGTTCCCGGGGGTGCTCTGAGGGGGGCATATTCCGATCGCACATTCTACAGCGGTCGATACCGGAAGAATTCGGAGGAAGGCGGATGGTGTCGAATTGAACGAATAAACGGTCGGTCATTCCCGCCGCCGCGCCTGAGGGGGGTAAAACCTGCCAATTCCACGGTGCCGTTCCGGTTGCCCTTGATGCTGAGTAGTCTTCGTGTTGCTGTCCGTGCGGGGCCGGCCGCGTCCTGACCGAAATGCGGCACCGTCGGCGGACACGGCGCAGCGGTGTCGTACGGGGACGGACAGGGGAACATGACCGCGGGGTTGTTCGAGGGGCAGTACGTGTGGCATCCGGCTGCCGACGACCGCAGGCTCGCGAGCGTCTGCACCGATGTGAGAGCCGGCCGGTATCTCAGTGCCCACGAGGCGCTGGCCGAGACGCGCCGCGATTTCGGACTGCGCGCCCACCGCTCCCTGGTCCTTGCCTCCGAGGCCGCCGACTCCGATCTCGCGGAACGCTGGCTGGCCGAGGAGCAGGGCCCCGAAGCGGCCCTGCTGTGGGCGCGGGTGGCCGTGCTGCGGGCGCTGCGGGCCGCCGACGCCCGGGACGAGCGGGCCGAGGCGCTGGAGCGGATCGCGGTGGCGGCCTGCGACCGCGCCGCGACGACGGCGCCGTACGACCCCACGCCGTCGGTGGCCAAACTGGCCATGGCCCGGCTCCACGACATCCGCGATCCCGCCCCGCAGGGACTTCTCACCGCGCCGTCCGGCCCCTGGCAGCTGTTCTCGCACATCCTGCGGCTCGACCCCTGGCACCGCGAGGGGCACCACCGCTTCCTGGCGTTCTTCTTCACCCGGCACGGCGGCTCGGTGAACGCGGCCTGGGACGTCGCGGCCTTCCTGAGCCAGCGGGCGCCGGTCTCCTCACCTCTGCGGCTGCTGCCGCTGGTGGCCCTGGTCGAGAGCTACGACCCCTCCCAGCTGCTCGCCGACCGCGTCTGGGAGCAGCCGCAGTGGCGGTCCGCCGCGCTCGCCGTCTACCAGAACTGGCTGCCGCACGTGGCCGGCTACCGCTTCACGCCCGTGCTCGACCTGGCGTACCTGGCGCACGCACTGGTCATGGCCCAGCGCGAGTTCGAGGCGCGGGCCGTCCTCATGGCCATGGGCCCGTACGCGTCCCGGATGCCCTGGAGCGTGTTCGGCGATCCCGAGGACCAGCTCTCCCGAGCCCGGCGGACCTGCGGGCTGCCCGTCCCCGGAGCGGCCTGACCCATCCGTCCCGGTCCTCCGCCCCACCTCCCCCCCCCACGAGAAAGGCCCGGCTGTGTCAGAACGGTTATCGGCCCCGCGCACGAGAGCCCGCGGCGGCGCGGACGCCGCGGCGCTCGACGACGACGCCACGCTCCATGCGATGGGATATCCACGGAAACTCACCCGCCGATTCCAGGCGTTCGACAATTTCGCGATCTCGTTCACCATCATCAACATCGTCTCGGGTATTTTCTCCTCCTTCGGATACGGAATGAACGCGGGCGGCCCGCGCATTCTCGTTTTCGGCTGGATCGGCGTCTCCGTCATGGTGCTCTTCATCGGGGCCGCGATGGCGGAGGTCGCTTCCGCTTACCCGACGAGCGGAGCTCTCTATTTCTCCGCCGGGAAACTCGCCAGACGGCACAAGGGCGCCTGGTCCTGGTACACGGGCTGGCTCAACTTCGTCGGCCAGGTCGGCGGCACGGCCGCCACCGGATACGCGGCCGCCACCTTCATCCAGGCGTTCGTCGCGCTGCAGTGGCCCTCGTACGAGCCCACCGCCCACCAGACGGTCCTGATCACGGCGCTGATCATCGTGCTCCAGGGACTGGCCAACACCTACACCGTGCGGGTGGTCGCACTCCTCAACCGCATCTCCGTGTGGTGGCTGCTGATCGGACTCGTCGTCATCGTCGGCACGCTCACCGTGATGCCCGACCATCATCAGCCGACGTCGTTCGTCACGCATTTCGCGAACAACACCGGCTTCACCAACGGGATTTACGGCGGCATGCTCGGCCTGCTGGTCACCAGTTGGACCTTCACCGGCTTCGACGGCAGCTTCCACATGTCGGAGGAAACCGTCCGCGCCACGGTCAACGCGCCGAAGGGGATCACCCGCGCGATCGGATGGTCGGCGGTCACCGGTCTGGTCCTCATGCTCGCGCTCGTCCTCAGCATCCAGGACTACGACCGGGTCGCGGGCTCCTCGGCGCCGCCCGTGCAGATCCTCCTGGACGGCCTCGGCCCGGCCACCGCGAAGCTGATCCTGCTGATCGTCATCGGGGCCATGCTCTTCTGCGGCCTGGCCAACCTGACCAGCAACACCCGGCAGATCTTCGCCTTCTCCCGGGACGGGGCCATGCCGGGCTCGCGCTGGTGGCACTCGGTCTCACCGCGCACCCGCACACCCGTCAAGGCGGTCTGGCTGGCGGTCGGCTGCTCCCTCGCGTTGGTGCTGCCGGGCTGGTGGTCCCACACCGCGTTCACGGCGATCGTCAGCGTGAACGTCGTGGGGCTCTTCCTCGCCTACGCCGTGCCGATCTTCCTGCGGTTGCGGCTCGGCGACGAGTTCCGCCCCGGCCCCTGGCACCTGGGCCGCTGGAGCAGGCCGGTCGGTGTCCTCGCCGTCACCTGGATCCTCCTCAGCAGCGTCCTGTTCATGCTGCCGCAGGCCTCGCCGATCACCGTCGACACGTTCAACTACGCGCCGATCGCCCTGGCCGCCGTCCTGGTGATCGCGACCGTCTGGTGGTTCGCCACCGCCCGCCGCCGCTTCCAGGGGCCGGTCAGCTACGGCCGCCCCGACGAGGTCGCCGCCATGGACCTCATCTGACCCGCCGCCACCGGGCCCCGGCACACGGCACTCCCGTGCGCCGGGGCCCCCGCCCGTCCGGCCCCGGACCCGGCCCGGACCGGGACACGCAGGTCATGCCAGTGGTCCCGACCAATATTGGTGGGCGCGGCGAGGCCCGAAGTGCTGGCAGAAGTCGGCCTCCGGCATCCATAGTTGGGCCACAGCCGTGCTGTCGAACCGCCCCTTCCGGACTACTGGGGGTCACTCACCCATGACCAGAGCTTCCGAACCGTCCCGCAGAACCGTCCTCGCCGCCGCCGTGGCCGTGGCGGCCGCCGGTGCGGCGGGGCCGGCGGCCGCCGCCACCCCGACGCGCCCGGCGAAAGCCCCGGGCGGCCTCGTGGACAACCACGCCTGGACCTCGTACCCCGACTGGCGCGCGGGCGCCGCCCGGGGGACCCGCGCGGTCCCGGGCGCCCGGCCGGGCATCGTCGTCGCCACCCCGGCGGGCACCACCGACTACACCGACCCGCACACCCAGAAGACCGCCACCTGGGAGTACGCGACCTGGACGTCCCCGGTCCACCGGCTCACCGTCCCCGCCACCGAGGTCATCGCCTCGTGGAACGCGCGGACCCCGGCCGGCACCTGGCTCCAGATCGAGCTGACGGGCACCTACTCCGACGGCACGGACACCCCCTGGTACGTGATGGGCCGCTGGGCGTCCGGCGACCAGGACATCAGGCGGACCTCCGTCGACGACCAGAGCGACGGCAAGAGCACCGTCTGGACGGACACCTTCGCCGTCGACGACGCCGCCTCCGGCCTGCGCCTGGTCTCCTGCCGGCTGCGGCTCACGCTGTACCGCACCCCGGGCACGGACCTGACGCCGACGGTGTGGCGGGCCGGCGTGATGGGTTCCGACGTCCCCGACCGCTTCACCGTCCCGGCCTCCACGCCCGGCCTCGCCGGTGAGCTGAGCGTCCCGCGGTACTCGCAGGAGATCCACGCCGGCCAGTACCCGCAGTACGACAACGGCGGCGAGGCCTGGTGCAGCCCCACCTCCTCCCAGATGATCATCGAGTACTGGGGGCGCCGGCCCACGGCGGAGCAGCTCGCCTGGGTCGACCCGGCCTACCGGGACCCGCAGGTGTGCCACGCGGCCCGGTTCACCTACGACTACCAGTACGACGGCTGCGGCAACTGGCCCTTCAACGCCGCCTACGCGGCGACGTACAAGGACCTCCAGGGCGTGGTGACCCGGCTCGGCTCGCTCACCGACCTGGAGACGCTGATCGCGGCCGGCATCCCGGCCATAACGTCGCAGTCGTTCCTCAAGACGGAGCTGACCGGGGCGGGCTACGGCACCTCGGGCCACCTGATGACCGTCATCGGTTTCACCGCGGACGGCGACGTGATCGCCAACGACCCGGCGTCACCGAGCGACGACGCCGTGCGCCGGGTCTACAACAGGCGCGAATTCGAGAACATCTGGCTCCGCACCAAGCGCTACAACGCCTCCGGCAAGGTCGTCTCCGGCACCGGCGGGGTCTGCTACCTGTACTTCCCCGCACACGCCTCGGCGCGCCAGCGCAAGGCGCTCGCCGCGGTGGGCGTCCGGTAGAAGGGGTCCGGCGGGGCGTCGGGGCGGTCCCACGTCGCCGGGGGCCGCCCCGCGCCCGGCTCCGGACCGGGGTCCACCAGCCGGTCCGGAGCCGGGCGTGACGTGTGAGGGGTCGCACACCCCGCACGTACGTATGGGATTGCAGGGCCCGAGAACCCCGGGAAGCGCCGGCGTGACCAAGCTCTCTACCGCGACGGCCTCCTCCGGTGGCAAGGTGGTCGGGTCGGTGGGGAGCCGGCGGGCGGGGAGCCACCGCACCACTCACGTCTGCGAGAAGCCATGACCGCGACCTCCGCCACCGCCGCCCGTGCCCGTGCCCGCACCGGCGGACCCCGCGAAGACGGGCCGAAGATCCTCGAACACGCCGTCGGCTGGCTCCTCGTCGTGGTCCTGGCGATGCTCGTCACCCAGCTCGGACTGCTGTGACCCGAGGCGGCGACGCCGGCGCCGGCTCGCGAGACCGCGACCGCGGCCGAAGCGGCCGGTGCGCCCCAGGAGCCGCCGGTCGGCGTCGAACAGGCGGCTGACCTGGCTCTGCCATACTGCCGATGTCCCGTCGGCAGTTGGAGACCAGGGCCGAATTGAACAGCAGCCAGCAGCGCGGTCTCGACCGCCCACGTGCGCGAGGCACCGACCGCTCGGTGGCCCGCCGCGCCGAACTCATCGCGGTCGGACGGAAGTTGTTCGCCGACAGGTCCTACGACGCGCTGTCGATGGACGACATCGCCCGGCAGGCGCAGGTCGCCAAAGGGCTGATCTACTACTACTTCCAGTCCAAGCGCGGCTACTACCTGGCCATCGTCGAGGACTCGGTCGCCGACCTGGTCTCCCGCGCGGCCGGCGGTCTCGACCTGCCCCCCGACCAGCGCGTGCACCGCACCATCGACGCCTATCTCCGCTTCGCCGAGCACCACCAGGCCGCGTACCGCACGATCATCAGCGGCGGCGTCGGTTTCGACGCGGAGGTGCAGGCCATCCGTGACGGCGTGCGCGAGGCGATCATCACCACGATCGCCGAGGGGGCGTGGGGACCCATGCGCCCGGCCGGGGCCGGAGGCGGCCCGCCGGCCGTCGCGCCGCTGCCCCGGGCGGCGCTGCTCGCCTGGCTGTGCAGTGTCGAGGGCGCGACCCTGGACTGGATCGACCGCCGGGACCTGTCACGCGACACCATGCGCGAACTGCTCGTGAAGATGCTGGGCGGCGCGCTGCGGGCCGTCGAGGAGATCGACCCGTCGTACGTGACTCCGGCCGCCGCCCGCCGGGACGGCTGACCAAGGGGCGGGAGCCGCCGGACCCCCGCCCCAAGTGTGGTGCCGAACAGCTCAGTTGATCGACTTGATCAGCTCGCCGTTCGAGGTGTCACCGCTCAGCTCCCAGAAGAAGGTGCCTCCCAGGCCCTGCGCGTTCTTGTAGTTCATCTTCCCGGCGATGGTCGACGGGGTGTCGTAACTCCACCAGTCGCTGCCGCACTTGGCGTACGCCGTACCGCCGACGGTGCCGGTCGCCGGGCACTTCGTCTTGAGCACCTTGTAGTCGTCGATGCCCTGCTCGTACGTGCCCGCCGCCGGGCCCGTGGCCGTGCCGCCGGGTGCCGACTGGGTCACGCCGGTCCAGCCGCGCCCGTAGAAGCCGATGCCGAGCAGCAGCTTGGAGGCCGGGACGCCGAGGCCCTTGAGCTTCGCGATCGTCGCGGAGGTGTGGTAACCCGCCTTCGGGATCCCGGTGTAGGAGTTCAGCGGCGAGTGCGGGGCCGTGGGGCCGGTCGCGTCCCAGGCGCCGAAGAAGTCGTACGTCATCGGGTTGTACCAGTTGACGTACTGCGCGGCGCCCGCGTAGTCGGCCGCGTCGATCTTGCCGCCGCTGGTCGCGTCGGCCGGGATCGCCGACGTGAGCAGGTTGCCGCTGCCGAACTTCGCGCGCAGCGCCGCCATCAGGTTCTTGTAGGCGGCCCGGCCGCTGGTGTCACAGGTGAGACCGCAGGCGTTGGGGTACTCCCAGTCGATGTCGATGCCGTCGAAGACGTCGGCCCACTTGGAGTTCTCGACCAGGTCGTAGCAGGACTGGGCGAACGCCGCCGGGTTCTTCGCGGCCTCGGTGAAGCCGCCCGACCAGGTCCAGCCGCCGAAGGACCAGAGCACCTTGAGGTTCGGGTGCAGCTTCTTGAGCTTGCGCAGCTGGTTGAAGTTGCCGCGCAGCGGCTGGTCCCAGGTGTCGGCGACGCCGTCGACGGACTGGGCCGCGGTGTACGCCTTGTCGGTCGCCGCGTAGGCGTCGCCCATGGCGCACTTGCCGCCGGTGACGTTGCCGAAGGCGTAGTTGATGTGGGTGAGCTTGGCGGCCGAACCGGACGTCTCGATGTTCTTGACGTGGTAGTTCCGGTCGTAGACGCCCCATTCGGTGAAGTAGCCGACGACCTTGGAGCCGGCCGCGGCGGTGGTCTGACGCGCGGCCGTGGCGGTGCCGGACTCGTCGGCCGCCGCGGCGCCCGCGCCGGCGAGCAGTCCGGCGCCGAGGGCGGCGCAACACGCGGCGGACAGGAGCGCCCTGAGACGGGAGCGGTGCGGTAGGGACATCGTGTCTCCTCGTGGGGGGAGGGGAACGTGTGGGGGCCGTGCTGCCGGACCCGCGTGGGAGGTGCCTGAGGTGATGCGGAGAGGCGCGGTCCGGGCCCCCGGTTGCCGTTTGGCATGAACGCGGTGACGCGTTGCAGGAACAGTAGGAGGACTAGACCAGTGCGTCAATGGTTCGGACCAATTTCCCTTTCTTTTAGTAAGCGGTCGTTAACTGGTGACTCGGTGCCTCCGATCGGGCATACTCACAGCGCCACAGCCGCTGATCAGCACCTTCCGCGACCCGGACGGGCAGCATCGGCTGGGCACTGAAAGACCCGGTGGACCCGCCCCATCCCAGGCGTGCGCCGCCGACGTGCCCGACAGGGAGGAGAGCGTCGACATGCCTGACCGCGCCCCGCAGCCGGTGGACCGTCAACTGCCCACGGACGAGGCGCGGGATCTGATCTCGCTCGTCCGCGACATCGCGCAGCGCGAGATCGCACCGAAGGCGGCCGCCGAGGAGGACGCCGGACGGTTCCCGCGCGACGTCTTCGGGCTCCTCTCCGGATCGGGCCTGCTCGGACTCCCGTACGACTCCGAGTACGGCGGGGGAGACCAGCCGTACGAGGTGTACCTCCAGGTCCTCGAAGAGCTCGCCGCCGCCCGCCTGACCGTCGGCCTCGGCGTCAGCGTGCACTCCCTGTCCTGCCACGCGCTCGCGAACTACGGCACCAAGGAGCAGCGGGCCGAGCACCTGCCGGCCATGCTCGGCGGCGGTCTCCTCGGCGCGTACTGCCTCTCGGAGCCCTCGTCCGGATCGGATGCCGCGTCCCTGCGCACGAAGGCCGTCCGGGACGGCGACGAGTGGGTGATCAATGGCACCAAGGCCTGGATCACGCACGGCGGGGTCGCCGACTTCTACACCGTCCTCGCGCGCACGGGCGGGGAGGGCCCCCGGGGCATCTCCGCCTTCCTGGTGCCCGGCGACGCGGCGGGCCTCAGCGCCGCCGCACCCGAGAAGAAGATGGGCATGAAGGGCTCGCCCACCGCGCAGGTCCACTTCGACGGCGTCCGGGTCGGCGACGACCGGCGCATCGGCGAGGAGGGGCAGGGCTTCGCGATCGCGCTCTCGGCCCTCGACTCGGGGCGGCTCGGCATCGCGGCCTGCGCGATCGGCGTCGCCCAGGCGGCACTGGACGAGGCGGTCGCGTACGCCAACGGACGGCAGCAGTTCGGGCGGCCGATCTCCGACTTCCAGGGGCTGCGCTTCATGCTCGCCGACATGGCGACGCAGATCGAGGCCGGCCGGGCGCTGTACCTGGCCGCCGCCCGGCTGCGCGACGCGGAGCGGCCCTTCTCCAAGCAGGCGGCCATGGCCAAGCTGCTGTGCACGGACGCCGCCATGAAGGTCACCACGGACGCCGTCCAGGTGCTCGGCGGGTACGGGTACACGGCGGACTTCCCGGCGGAGCGCTACATGCGCGAGGCCAAGGTGCTCCAGATCGTCGAGGGCACCAATCAGATCCAGCGGATGGTCATCGCCCGTCACCTCGCGGGTCCGGACTCACGCTGAACGGGTCCCGGCCCGAGCCGAACTGGCTCAGGCCGGCCGGTGGCGCCGCCAGCCGGGCCCACTCCGGGTCGGCGTGCCCCGGGAGCGTGCGGCCGCGGTCGGCCCAGGTCCGGATCAGCGCGCGGTAGATGGGCGGGTCCTGGTACTGCTGAGGCCCCGGGGGAACCGGTGCCGCCGGGGGCGGGACGTAGATGCGGCGCCGACGCCCGGTGGCCGGGAAGCTGGGGGTCATACCCGGGCAACGCGCGCACCGGCGGGCAGGTAACCGGCGCGGGAATTCGGGCTTGAGTTCGCGGTGGGCCCCTACCGGGGTGTTCGGGCGGGCGCCGGCGCCCCGGGCCCGGGCGCCCCGGGCCCGCCGTCCCGTCTCTGGCCCCGCGGCGCCACCTGACGTACCGTCAGCTGTGCCGCCGGGACACCGCACCGCTCCGGGCGACGTCAACTGCCGTGCGCCCGAGGAGGCCTGCGTGCCGGACGACCGCCCCATCGCCCTCGACGAGTACCCCGTGCACCAGGTCCCGCTGTCCATGAAGCACGTGGCGACAGGGGACCGGAACGCGTACGACCGCGGCATCTTCCACGTCTTCGACCACGGAGGCCGGGCCCTACTGATCATGGGCCTCGGCGTGTATCCGAACACGGGGGTCACCGACGCCTATGTGACCCTGCGGCTGGGCGACACCCTGCACGCCGTACGGGCCTCGGACGCCCTGCGGGACGACACCCGGATGAATCTGTCCGTCGGCCCGCTCCGCATCGTCGTCGAACGCCCGCTCAAGGACTTCGTCCTGGTCTGCGCCGCCGATCCCGGCGACCCGGACGGGCTGTCCTGCGAGATCAACTGGACGGCGGACTTCCCCGCACTGTGGGAACCGCACCACCTCCAGCGGCGCGGCGGCCGGCTCACGCTGGAGGGCAGGCGGTTCGTGCAGGCGGGGCACTGCGACGGCTGGATCCGGGTCGGCGGCGAGGAGATCGCCCTGTCCGGCGGGGAGTGGACCGGCACCCGGGACCGCAGCTGGGGCGTGCGCCCGATCCCGGGCGAGGAGGGCGGCCGGACCGCCGAGGAGAGTCCGACCGAGGGATTCCACTGGATCTGGTCGCCCGTCCGCTTCGAGGACCGCTTCCTGATGGTCGTCGCCGAGGAGGACGCCGACGGCCACCGCTCGCTCAACGACGCGACCCTCGTGCGCCACGGTGAGCGAGACCTCCAACTCGGCTGGCCCCGGGCCGACATCACCTACCGGCCCGGCACGCGCCACCCCGAGTCCGCCGTCGTCCACCTCACCCACCCCAGGCACCGCGCGCCCCTCGAACTGGGCGTGCGGGTGCTCACCTCGTCCCCGCTCGCGGTCGGCGCCGGCTATCCGCCCGCCGACGACTGGCAGCACGGCACCTGGCGCGGGCGCGGCTGGACCGACCGCCGCCGCTACGACCTCGCCGGACCGGGAGCGCACCCGCTCGCCGCGTACGGCGTGACCGACCACGCGGCCCGCTTCACGCTCGACGGACAGGTCGGCCACGGGATCTTCGAGCACGCCTCCTTCGGCCGGCACGACCCCAGCGGCTTCACCGGATTCGACTCGGTCGCGCCCTGAAGGGAGTGGCGAGATGACCACGGCACCCCGTCCGCGCACGACGACCCGGGACCCGGAGGAGCTGACCCGCCGGCTGAACGCCTGGCTCACCACCCGGCTGCCGGGCGCCGAAGCCGCCCATGTGACCGTCCCCGAGTCGAACGGCATGTCCAGCGAGACCCTGCTCTTCGACCTGGAACACCCCCGGGCGCCCGTCCGCGCCTGCGCGCTGCGACTGGCGGCGGACCCGGCCGCGTACGCGGTCTTCCCCGTCTACGACATGCCGCGGCAGTTCCACACGATGCGCCTGGTCGCCGAGCGCACCACGCTGCCGGTGCCGCGAGTGGTGTGGCTGGAGGAGGACCCGGCACCCCTCGGGGCGCCGTTCTTCGTCATGGAGCGCGTCGAAGGCAGGGTGCCGCCCGACGTGATGCCCTACACGTACGAGGGGAACTGGCTGCACGCCGCGAGCGACGAGGAGCGCGAGTACCTGGAGGCCGCCACGGTCGGACTCCTCGCGCGGCTGCACGACGGGATCGACGTGCGCCGGGAACCGTACCTGCGCTCATGGGGGACGGGCGGGCTGCGCGAGCACGTCACGGCCCAACGCGCCTACTACGACTGGGTCGTCGAGGGCCTGCCGCGCTCACCGCTCATCGAGAGTGCCTTCGACCGGCTGGAGGAGCTGTGGCCGCGCGAGCCGGGAGAGCCGGTGCTCACCTGGGGCGACGCCCGCATCGGCAACGTCGTCTACGACGGCTTCGAACCCGCGGCCGTCCTCGACTGGGAGATGGCGGCCCTGGCCCCGCGCGAGGTCGACCTCGGCTGGACGATCTACCTCCACCGCTTCTTCCAGGACCTGACCGAGCGCCTCGGACAGCCCGGGCTGCCCGGCTTCCTGCGCCGCGACCGGGTGGAACGGCGCTACGCCCGGCTCACCGGCCACACACCCCGCCACATGGACTTCTACGTCCTCTACGCGGCGCTGCGGCAGGCGATCGTCATGCTGCGCGTCGCCCACCGGCAGGTGCACTTCGGCGAGACCGCCGTCCCGGCCGACCCGGACACACTGATCCTGCACCACGGCAGCCTGCGAGCCATGGTGCAGGGCAGCTACGAGGACTGACTCAGGCGGCGTGACGCCGCATGCCGGGGACCCTCATCGGGCGCGAGCCCGGACCGCCGACGTGCGAGAAGGGCTGCTTCCGCCAGTCGAGCCCCTGAGGGAGCGTCAACAGCAGCGCGGTGTCCTGCTCCTGAGGCTCCGTCGTCTCGTCGGCGGGACGGGCGTCGGCGGCCGAACGGCCCGTACCGGCGCACACCGTCAGCCCGAAGGGGTTCCACGGCGAGGCGCACAGCGCGTGCTCGGGCAGGACCTCCTCGTCCGCGAGGAGCGCGATCGGCTGCGCACAGTCCGGGCAGAACACCCGGTACATCTCGAAGGTGTCGTACGCGTCGAACTCCTCGCCGTCCAGGGCGTCCGGTTCGACACCCTCCGGCTCGGGCTCAAGGACGGGCTGCTGCCTCTTGGGCGTGGAACGACCAGGGCGCTTAAGACTCTGCATGGGATTCTCCCCCTCGGGTGGGCCGACAAGGCGCTGCGACCTCGACCACACCAAGCACTTCCCGTCGGGCCTGCGAGGTAATCGCGAGAACATCACGGAGTGCGCCGCGGAACTGTGGCGTTCGTCACATGCCTCCCGCAGGTGCCCGACCTGGCCGGATCGTCCCTCCCGGACGGCGCCCCGGCGGCGGGCGCCGACATCACGAACCGGCTATGACCTGGGCCGCTCGGTATCCGCCGGGATCAACGCCCTGTAGGTTCTTGCGCCATGGAGGAGCTGGACCGACAGATCGTGCAGCTGCTCGTCGAGGACGGGCGGATGAGCTACACCGACCTGGGCAAGGCCACGGGCCTGTCCACGTCGGCCGTGCACCAGCGGGTGCGCCGGCTGGAGCAGCGCGGCGTGATCCGTGGCTACGCCGCGGTCGTCGACCCGGCCGCCGTGGGGCTGCCCATGACCGCCTTCATCTCGGTGAAGCCCTTCGACCCCAGCGCCCCGGACGACATCGCGGAACGGCTGGCGGGCGTCCCCGAGATCGAGGCCTGCCACAGCGTGGCAGGTGACGAGAACTACATCCTCAAGGTGCGCGTCTCGACGCCGCACGAACTGGAGGAGCTGCTCGCCCGGGTGCGTTCCCTCGCAGGCGTCTCCACCCGCACCACCGTGGTGCTCTCCACCCCGTACGAGGCACGGCCGCCGCGCATCTGACGGCGCCCCGCCCGCTTCCCGGCCCCCGCGCGCGGCCGGGGCGCTCCCAGGGGCGAGACTGGTGCCCATGAGTGAGAGCACCGCCCCGTCGGACACCGTGCTGCTGCGCGGTGGAGAAGTCCACAGCCCCGCGGACCCCTTCGCCACCGCGATGGTCGTCGAGCGCGGGCAGATCGCCTGGGTCGGCTCCGAGGGCGCGGCCGACGCCTTCGCGAGCGGCGTCGACGACGTCGTGGACCTCGGTGGCGCCCTCGTCACCCCCGCGTTCACCGACGCCCACGTCCACACCACCGCCACCGGGCTCGCCCTCACCGGCCTCGACCTGTCCGGTGCCCCCTCCCTGGACGCCGCCCTCGCCCTCGTCCGCGACTTCGCCGCCGCCCGGCCCGCCGACCGGGTCCTGCTCGGCCACGGCTGGGACGCCGCCCGCTGGTCCGACGGGAGGCCCCCGACCCGCGCCGAACTCGACGAGGCGACCGGCGGGCGCCCGCTCTACCTCTCCCGCATCGACGTCCACTCCGCCGTCGTCACCACGGCGCTGCTCGACCTGGTGCCCGGCGTCACCGGCCGCGCCGGGTACGCGGACGGACCGCTGACCCGCGACGCCCACCACGCCGTGCGCGCCGCCGCGTTCGGGGCCGTCACCCCCGCGCAGCGCACCGAGGCGCAGCGCGCCGCGCTCACCCACGCCGCCTCGCTCGGCATCGGCTCCGTCCACGAGTGCGCCGGCCCCGAGATCTCCTCCGAGGACGACTTCACCGGGCTGCTGGCCCTCGCCGCCGAGCAGCCGGGCCCCCGCGTCGTCGGCTACTGGGCAGAGCACGGCGACGAGGGCATCGCCCGGGCCCGTGCCCTGGGAGCGGTCGGCGCCGCCGGCGACCTCTTCGTCGACGGGGCGCTCGGCTCGCACACCGCCTGCCTCCACCAGCCGTACGCCGACACCGCCCACACCGGCACCGCCTACCTGGACGCCGCCGCCGTCGCCGCGCACGTCGTCGGGTGCACCGAGGCCGGACTCCAGGCGGGGTTCCACGCCATCGGGGACGCCGCCGTCACCGCCGTGGTCGACGGCATGCGCGCCGCCGCCGAGAAGGTCGGACTCGCCCGCGTGCGCGCCGCCCGCCACCGCGTCGAGCACGCCGAGATGCTCACCCCCGAGACCGTCGCCGCCTTCGCCGAACTGGGCCTCACCGCCTCCGTGCAGCCCGCCTTCGACGCCCTGTGGGGCGGCGAGGACGGCATGTACGCCCAGCGCCTCGGCGCCGAACGGGCCCGTACCCTCAACCCGTTCGCGGCGCTGCTGCGCGCCGGCGTCCCGCTCGCCTTCGGCTCCGACAGCCCCGTGACCCCCCTCGACCCGTGGGGCACCGTCCGCGCCGCCGCCTTCCACCGCACCCCGGCCCACCGCGTGTCCGTGCGCGCCGCGTTCACGGCGCATACGCGCGGCGGCTGGCGCGCCGTCGGACGGGACGACGCGGGTGTTCTGGTCCCCGGAGCCCCCGCGGACTACGCCGTGTGGCGCACCGAGGAACTCGTCGTCCAGGCACCCGACGACCGTGTGGCGCGCTGGTCCACCGACCCCCGCTCCGGCACGCCCGGGCTGCCCGACCTGACCCCGGGCGCCGACCTCCCGGTCTGCCTGCGCACGGTCGTCGGCGGCCGGACGGTATTCGTACGGCCGGACGAGTGATGTGCCGGGCCCGCGCGGCGGTGGCCGGGGCGCTCCGGCGCGGCGCGCGACCTGGGCATCCTCCGCACTGACCAGGCAGTTGACCGAATAACCGCAGGTCAGGCGACTGTTGACAGCCGACTGCGGGAGGCGGGTAGGTTCGGCCGGGTCCACCACCGGAGGTCCGGCCGGGGAACTTCACGCAGTCGCCGCAGCGCCGCTGGGTCAGGGATGGTGTGCCGCACCGGCACACCACCACTGGGTGCCAGGCCCAGCGCACGAGCCGCGGGGCGAGGGAACGTTCCGGCCGGATGGGTCCCTCCCCGCTCCGCCGGAGCGCGGGGGAAGGTGCGACCCGGGTGGGGCCCGGACGTCCAGTAGACAACGGCTTTCGGTCGACCCGCAGCCAGCGGGTCCCTGGTCGGCCCGAAGGGCGCCGGGCCCCGATCCGCAGCGGAGGCGCCGGGCCGGTCCGCGGCCGGCCGCTCCGCCTTCGCCGCTCCGGGGGAACGGACACCCCGTACACGTACGTGCCGGAGCGGCAACGCGGGCCGCGGCCATTATGGTGGACCCCTGCGTACGGACATGAAGGGGCAGTGGTGAACGACGGCGACGGGACCCTCGCGGCAGGAGCCCAGGGGAGACAGTTCGGCCCCCTCGGGACGGCCTTGGTGATCATTCCGACCTACAACGAGGCGGAGAACATCAAGAAGATCGTCGCCCGGGTGCGGGCCGCCGTGCCCGACGCGCACGTCCTCGTGGCCGACGACAACAGCCCGGACGGCACGGGCAAGCTCGCCGACGAGCTGGCCGTCGAGGACGAGCACGTCCAGGTGCTGCACCGCAAGGGCAAGGAGGGCCTCGGCGCCGCCTATCTGGCGGGCTTCCGCTGGGGCATGGAGCACGGCTACGGCGTGCTCATCGAGATGGACGCCGACGGCTCCCACCAGCCCGAGGAACTACCCCGGCTGCTGACCGCCCTCAAGGGCGCCGACCTCGTGCTCGGCTCCCGCTGGGTGCCGGGCGGCCGGGTCGTCAACTGGCCCAAGTCCCGTGAGTTCATCTCCCGCGGCGGCAGCCTGTACTCCCGCGTCCTGCTCGACGTGCCGATCCGGGACGTCACCGGCGGCTACCGCGCCTTCCGCGCGGAGACCCTCAAGGGCCTCGGTCTGGGCGAGGTGGCCTCGCAGGGCTACTGCTTCCAGGTCGACCTCGCCCGCCGTGCCGTGAAGGCCGGCTACCACGTCGTCGAGGTGCCCATCACCTTCGTCGAGCGGGAGCTGGGCGACTCCAAGATGAGCCGCGACATCCTGGTCGAGGCACTGTGGCGGGTCACCACGTGGGGCGTGGGGGAGCGGGTCGGCAAGGTCCTCGGGCGCAAGACCACCTGAACGGCCCCCGGCACCGGCCCCGACTGATCATTCCCTTATCCCGCGCTGAGCCGCGCCCAGGCACACTGGGAGCATGACGACTGGCGTTCCGACCCCCACGCAGCCCGCCCGGCCCCGGCGCTCGCGGCTGCGTACCTTCCTGCCGCTCGGCGTCGCGGCCTGGCTCGTGCTGGAGATCTGGCTGCTGACCGTGGTGGCCGGCGCGGCGGGCGGGGGCACCGTCCTGCTGTTGATCCTCGCGGGCTTCGTGCTGGGCGCGGTCGTGGTCAAGCGGGCCGGACGCCGGGCCTTCAGCAACCTGAACGAGACGCTGCGCCGACAGCAGAGCGGGGTGCCGCCCACGGGCGGCGGCACCCGGGGCAACGGCCCGATGATGCTCGGCGGTCTGCTCCTGATGATGCCGGGGCTGATCTCCGACGCCCTGGGTCTCCTGCTGCTGGTCCCGCCGGTCCAGAAGGCCGTCAGCGCCTACACGGAGCGCGCCGTGGACCGCAGGATGCGCGCGGCCGTCCCCGGCACCTTCCAGGACGCCTTCCGGCAGTCCCGCATCCACCGTCCCGACGGCAAGGTCGTCCAGGGCGAGGTCATCAGGGACGAGGGCCCGCGGGACGAGGGTCCGGCCGTGGACAGCCGCCCGCCGCTCGGCCGCTGACCGGCGCTCCCGCGCCGCCACGGCGGCGCGGGAACCAGGGCCGACCGACCGGGCGCAGAACAGAGCCGACCGGGGCGCAGAAGAGAACAGAACGCACGACGACCGCGGGCACCGTACTGAACGTACGGTGCCCGCGGTCGTCGTGCGTGTGTCGGTATGCCGCCCAGCTCCCGGAGGAGTTACGCGGACTTGCGGCTGTCCCGCGGATGTACCGCGATGTTCATCGCGCCTGAGCGCAGAACCGCCAGACGCTCCTCGAGGACCTCTTCGAGTTCCTCTCGGGTACGCCGCTCCATCAGCATGTCCCAGTGCGTACGCGCGGGCTTGGCCTTCTTTTCCTCAGGGCCGTCGCCGTCCACCAGGAGTGCCTGGGCCCCGCAGACCTTGCACTCCCACTCCGGCGGGATCTCCGCCTCGACCGAGAAGGGCATCTCAAACCGGTGCCCCTTCTCGCATGCGTACTCCACGGCCTGGCGCGGGGCCAGGTCGATGCCGCGGTCCGTCTCGTAGCTGGTCACCACGAGGCGCGTGCCGCGAAGAGCTCGCTCACTCATGAATCGTGCCTCCCGGGCTTGTCGCCCACAGGACAGGTGTCGCTGTCGTCGTCATCCGGTCAACGTCCGGTCGGCGGTAAAGATTCCCGTTGTGGGTCATGCGTCGCCGTCGTAGCCGCCCCTTGTTGTACCCACCAGCGCCCGGTTTGTCACATCTGACAGAAGATGTCACCCGGCGTTTCGTGTTCTTTGACGCGCAGTAACGGTACGCCAGGCAGGCCAAACGCGTACACTACCGGCCTTTGGCGTCGCGCGCTAAATCCTGGCCGGTTCGGGATTGCCCGCGTCGCGCACGGCCTGCCGTACCGGGACCCGCGCGAGCAGCACGAACCCGAGGACGAAGAAGGCCACGAGGGACACGATCGCGTCCCGGTAACTCCCGGTCAGCTGGTAGGTGAGCCCGAACAGGAGCGGGCCCAGCCAGCTCATCCCGCGGTCGCTCATCTCGTACGCGGAGAAGTACTCGGCCTCCTTCCCGCTCGGCACCAGATGCGAGAACAGCGAGCGGGACAGGGCCTGGCTGCCGCCGAGGACGAGACCGATGCCGGCGGCGAGGACGAAGAACCACACGGGCGCGCCGGCCGGCAGGAAGTATCCCGCGCCGAGGGTCGCGGTCCAGGCGACCAGTGAGCCGAGGATCGTGCGCTTGGCGCCGTACGTGCGCGCCAGCCGCCCCATGCCGAGCGCGCCCGCCACGGCGAGCACCTGGACCAGCAGGACGGCGACGATCAGGGTGGACTGGTCGAGGCCCAGTTCCTCAGAGCCGTACACCGACGCCTGCGAGATCACCGTCTGGATGCCGTCGTTGTAGACGAGGTACGCGAGCAGGAAGGCGAGCGTGAGCGGCTGCCGGCGCATGTCCCGGACCGTGGAGGCCAGCTGCCGCCAGCCGTTCACCGGGGGCCCCGTCGGCGCCGTACGGCGGTCGCGCA
Organism: Streptomyces sp. NPDC005496; assembly: GCF_042872045.1. Classification (NCBI taxonomy): domain Bacteria; kingdom Bacillati; phylum Actinomycetota; class Actinomycetes; order Kitasatosporales; family Streptomycetaceae; genus Streptomyces; species Streptomyces sp. NPDC005496. Next base: position 50,205 of record NZ_JBIAJQ010000016.1, on the reverse strand, counting down.
GGGCGCGCAGCGGTACGAGGGTGAAGGCGCCCCACCAGATGCCCGCCGAGGCCAGGCAGATGCGGACGGCCGCCGACTCGGAGAGGCCGAAGCTGTCGTGGGCGGTGAACAGGACGAGGTTCGCGACCAGGACCAGCGAACCCGCCGCATAGCCGAACGCCCAGCCGCGGGAGGAGACCGCGTCGCGCTCCTCGGGCGGGGCGATCTGCGGCAGGTAGGAGTTGTAGAGGGCCATCGAGACCGCCAGCGAGGCGTTGGCGACGATCAGCAGCAGTCCGCCCAGGAGGTAGCGGTCGCCGTCCAGGAAGAACATGCCCGCGGTGGCGGCGGCGCCCACGTACGCGGCGGCCGCCAGCAGCGGCTTCTTGCGGCCCGTGCGGTCGGCGGCGGCTCCCGCCAGCGGCATCACGAAGATCGCCAGGATCACGGACGCCGACACGGAGTACGCGAAGAAGGAGCCGGCGCGGACCGGGACGCCCAGGGGGTGCACGAAGCCGTCCGCGTCCGCCGCCGACTTGGCTACCGAGGTCAGATAGGGGCCGAGGAAGACGGTCAGCACACTCGTCGAGTAGACGGAGCACGCCCAGTCGTAGACGTACCAGCCGCGTTGTTCGCGTCGCCGCCCGGTGGCCTCGTCGGCCTCCGTCGCCCGCACGGTGTCGGTGCCCAACCCGCGCCCCTCGCTCTCCGTGGATGCACGGTGCGCGGGGGCTCAGACCCAGGTGCCCCGGTCCTCCAGGACTTCGCGCAGCGTGTCGATGTGATCGGTCATGATGCCATCCACGCCCAGGTCCAGGAGCCGGTGCATGCGAGCGGGCTCGTTCACCGTCCACACGTGCACCTGGAGGCCGCGCGCGTGGGCGGTGCGCACGAAGCGGCGGTCGACGACGGTCACGCCGGACTGGGTCTCCGGCACCTGGGCCGCGACCGCGGGACGGCGCGGGACGGCGGGCATCCCGTACGAGCGCAGACGCAGGCCGAGGACGCCGCGGGTGCCGTAGGAGGTGGCGAGGCGGGGTCCTGCCAGGCGCTGGGCGCGGGCCACTCGCGCCTCGGAGAAGGAGCCGACGCAGACGCGGTCCCAGGAGGCCGTGCGCTCGATGAGACTCAGCAGGGGGAGCAGCGCCCCTTCGGCCTTGACGTCGACGTTCCAGCGGACCCCGGGGAAGGTGTCGAGGAGTTCCTCGAAGAGGGGTACCGGTTCGCGGCCCGCCACGCGCGCGTGGCGCACCTCGTCCCAGGGGAGGTCGGCGAGCCGGCCCGCCCCGTCCGTCACCCGGTCCAGGGTGCTGTCGTGGAAGGCGACGAGCCGGCCGTCCGCCGTGACGTGCACGTCCGTCTCCATGTAGCGGTACCCCGCCTCGACCGCCCGGCGGAACTGGAACAGGGTGTTCTCCAGGCCCTCCGCCGTCCCGCCCCGGTGGGCGAAGGGGATCGGGCCGGGGTGGTCGAGGTAGGGATGGCGTATGCGGGTGCTCACCCGGGCAGTATCGCGCGCTCCGGTTGACCGGCGGCGACGACCGTGCTGCCGGGCGGTGCCGGCGCGGGGGCGAACACGCGCAGGAAGAGCTGGGCCAGCGGGCCGATCGCCAGCGCGTACAGGACGGTGCCCACCCCGACGGTGCCGCCGAGGGCGAAGCCGGTGGCCACCACGGTCACCTCGACAGAGGTGCGCATCAGGCGGATCGAGCGGCCGGTGCGCCGGTGCAGGCCCGTCATCAGGCCGTCGCGCGGGCCGGGACCGAAGCCCGCCGTGATGTAGAGGCCCGTCGCCACTCCGTTCAGCACGATGCCCACGACCAGCAGCGTGACCCGGACCGTCAGGCCGTGCGCCTCCGGCACGAGGGCGAGGGTGCCGTCCATGGCCACCCCGACCACGAAGACGTTGGAGACCGTGCCGAGCCCCGGCCGCTGGCGCAGCGGGATCCACAGGAGCAGCACCGCCGCCCCGACGATGATCGACACCACTCCGATGGTCAGCCCGGTCAGCTCCGCGAGACCCTGGTGGAGCACGTTCCACGGCTCCAGACCGAGGCCGGACCGCACCAGGAGCGCCGAACTGGCGCCGTACAGGGCGAGGCCCGCGTACAGCTTGACGAGCCGGAGGGGCAGCCGCCCGGACCCGGAATGTGTGGACAAAGGAATCCCCCGTGTGGTGGCAGTGGCCTGACGCATGACACTCTGTGGCGTGGAAACGGTCGTCATCCATGGCCAATTCGGGGAAGGTGGACTGGTCGACATGGTGCAGTGGACTTCGGCGGTGGGAGCGGCGCAGCTCGCCCGGCTCCTCACCTCGCAGCAGGACCGCCCCGCCGGCCCCGGCACCCGCCGCCCGCCGGCCTACCGCGCGCTCGCCGACGGCATCCGGCTGCTCGTGCTGGAGGGCCGCGTACCGGTCGCCGCCCGGCTGCCCGCCGAGCGTGAACTGGCGCTGGCCCTGACCGTCAGCCGCACCACGGTCGCCGCCGCGTACGAGGCGCTGCGCAGCGAGGGATTTTTGGAGTCCCGGCGCGGAGCGGGCAGCTGGACCGCCGTCCCGGCGGGCAACCCGCTGCCCGCGCGGGGCCTGGAACCGCTGCCGCCCGAGGCGCTGGGCTCCATGATCGACCTCGGCACCGCGGCCCTGCCCGCGCCCGAGCCGTGGCTCACCCGCGCCGTCCAGGGCGCCCTGGAGGAACTGCCGCCCTACGCGCACACCCACGGCGACTACCCGGCCGGCCTGCCCGCCCTGCGCTCCATGCTCGCCGAGCGGTACACCGCCCGCGGCATCCCGACCATGCCCGAACAGATCATGGTGACCACCGGGGCGATGGGCGCGATCGACGCGATCTGCCACCTGTTCGCCGGCCGCGGCGAACGCATCGCCGTCGAGTCCCCCTCGTACGCCAACATCCTCCAGCTGATGCGCGAGGCCGGGGCCCGACTGGTGCCGGTCGCCATGGCGGAGGGCCTCGCGGGCTGGGACATGGACCGATGGCGCCAGGTGCTGCGGGAGTCCGCGCCCCGCCTCGCGTACGTGGTCGCCGACTTCCACAATCCGACCGGCGCCCTCGCCGACGAGGACCAGCGGAGGCGGCTGGTGGACTCCGCCCGCTCCGCCGGGACCGTGCTGGTCGTCGACGAGACCATGAACGAACTGCACCTGGACGCGGACGTCGAGATGCCGCGCCCGGTGTGCGGCTTCGACCCCGCCGGGTCGACGGTGATCACGGTCGGCTCGGCCAGCAAGGCGTTCTGGGCCGGGATGCGCATCGGCTGGGTGCGCGCGGCCCCCGACGTGATCCGCAGCCTGGTCTCGGCGCGCGCCTACGCCGACCTGGGGACCCCCGTCGTGGAGCAGCTCGCGGTGAACTGGCTGCTGAGCACCGGCGGCTGGGAGCAGGCCGTGGAGGTGCGTCGGGAACAGGCGCGGGAGAACCGCGACGCGCTGGTCGCCGCCGTGCGGCGTGAGCTGCCCGGGTGGGAGTTCTCCGTCCCGCGCGGCGGGCTCACGCTGTGGGTGCGCACCGGGGGCCTGTCGGGCTCGCGGATCGCCGAGGCGGGGGAGCGGGTCGGGGTGCGCGTGCCCTCGGGGCCCCGCTTCGGGGTGGACGGGGCCTTCGAGGGGTACGTGCGGTTGCCGTTCACGGTGTCCGGCGCGGTGGCCGAGGAGGCGGCGGTCCGGCTGGCCGCGGCGGCCCGGCTGGTGGAGACCGGCGCGGGCGGCGGGTCCGACGCGCCGCGCACGTTCGTGGCGTAGGCCGGGCCGGGCGCCTCAGCTCTCCGCGACGGCGACCTCGGTCGGCATGGGCTCCAGGACCGGGACGGGGCGCTTCTTCTCCGTCTCCACGGCGGGCTTCTTCTCCAGCTCCGCCTCCATCTCCGCGTCCGCGTCCGCCTCTCCCGGGACGAGGTGCTCGGGCCCGACCGGAGTCGTGCGCTCCGGCAGCAGGGCCAGCACGGCGCGGCGATGGGCTTCGCTCGTCGCGTCGTCGAACGGGTCCGGGGTGGCCGGGACCTGGAGGCGGTGGACGGGGCCCGAGCCGAGCCGCGCGTAGCCCCGCCCGGGCGGGGTGTCCGGGGTGGGCGTGGTGTGCGGCGGCACACCCAGCACCGCCTGGAGCTGCGCCGCGGACGCCGGGCCGAGGACCACGCGCGCGCGGGTGTGCTGCCGCACCGCGTCGGAGAGGGCGTCGAGGCTGTCGAACTGGTCGGCCACGACGACGGTCACGTTGGCCGCGCGCCCGTGCCGCAGCGGAACCTGGAGCAGGGACTGGGGGTCCTTGCGCCCGTCGGCCGCGGCGAGCAGCCCCAGCGTGCTGGGACGGTCGAGCAGGATCCACAGCGGGCGCCTGATGTCGTCGGGCGCCGGGCGGCCGGCCTGCCGGGCGCGGTTCGCCGCGACGAGCCGCCGCTCCGTCTCGTGCGCCGCCCACTCCAGACTCGTGAACGCGCCGGTCAGGCCGCTCTCGACGGCGAGGACGCCGTCGCGGCCGGTCAGGCACGCGAACTCGCCGGTCCCACCGCCCTCGACGATCAGGACGTCGCCCTGCTGCAGGGCCTGCAGGGCGATCGAGCGGAGCAGGGTGGTCGTACCGCTGCCCGGCTCGCCCGCGACGAGCAGGTGCGGCTCCGTCGAGCGGACGCCCGTGCGCCAGACGACGGGGGGAACGTCGCGCTGCTCCTCGCCGTGGGTGACGGGGAGCGTGCGCTGGACGTCGCTCGGGTCGGTGAAGCCGAGGACCGTCTCGCCGGGCGCCGTGACGAATCGCTGGGCGGCGATGTCGGTGGGCAGCGGGGACAGGACGGAGACGGAGAGCTCGTTGCCCTCCTCGTCCCAGACGAAGTGGTACTCGCGGCCGCGGCCCGACTTGGTGTGCAGCAGCTGTTCGACGCGGGCGCGGGACTCCGCCTCGCCGTCCGTGAAGTACGCCGGGTAGCGGACGAGCAGCCGCGAGACGCGGCCGGTGTCGTCGAACTCGTAGGACGGGAATGCCTGCTCCCACTCGCCGCCGTGGGCGTAGAGGGGGGCGGGGTCCTCCGCCGTCGAGAAGTACGGGACGAGCGCCTCGTACAGCGACTGCAGGCGCTTGGTCTGCGGCTCGTCGGGGCCCGTGGGCTGCGACGGCCGCCGTTCGCGGCCCTTCCAGGCCGCCGCCGCCATCACCGTGACGACGGCGAGCAGCGGCCCGTACGGCACGAGGGCCACGACCAGTACCACCGAAGCGACCAGGAACAGGAGCGGCCCGCGCCGGTCCTTCGGTGTGTCGGCCCACCTGCGCCGCCCGGCTCCAGCCAGCCGGCGCAGACCACGAGTGATCGTGATGAGTGGGTGGAGGACATCGGTGGCGCTGTCGGCCGCCGTCCGGGCCAGCTCCCGGCTCCGGGCGATCTGTGCGCTGCCGTTGCTCAGAATGCGGGGAAGAGGGCGCCGCGCCACTGGTGTCTCCTGATCGTGCGTGCGTAGGGGAGGGGCGTCAGAACTTGATTCCGCCGAGGAGCCCCGCGAGGCTCTCGCCGCCTGCCTTGATGCTCGGCGCGATGGCCGTGCTGGCGAGGTAGAAGCCGAAGAGCGCGGAGACCATGGCGTGTGACGCCTTCAGGCCGTCCTTGCGGAAGAAGAGGAAGACGATGATGCCGAGGAGGACGACGCCGGAGATGGACAGGATCATTTTTGGCTCCTGGTTGTGGGGACAGTCACCATGAGTTCTTCCAGGCTCACAGCATGTATCCATACGATAAAAGGTGCAACTGAGTGAAATTCCCCAGATTTCGCCCGGACGGCCGAGCCGTCGGAGCCGCCCGGGACCCGCTGACGCCTCCGGCGGCGCCCGTGGTGATCTTTGCCTCGGACGGCACCGCTCATGTGCCGCCGAAGCCAGTACGCTGGCGATTCACCCGTACGGCCGCGCCGTTCACCGTCGTACCCTCCCGGGCACGACGGTGCCGCTCGCTGTCGTAAGCTCCCGCAGTCCCCAGAAGCACTCGTAAGTGAGAGGCGGTCCGGCCGATGAGTGAAGCCCCCGACCCCGAGGTCGTGGAGCTGGCGACCAAGATCTTCGATCTGGCGCGCCGAGGCGAGACCGAGGCCCTCGTGGAGTACGTCGACGCGGGCGTCCCCGCCGACCTCACGAACGACCGCGGGGACACCCTGGTGATGCTCGCGGCCTACCACGGCCACGCGGACGCGGTGCGGGCCCTGCTGGAGCGCGGCGCCGAGGCGGACCGGATCAACGACCGCGGGCAGACCCCCCTCGCCGGAGCCGTCTTCAAGGGCGAGGAAGCCGTGATCCGGGTCCTCCTGGACGCCGGTGCCGATCCGGCCGCGGGCACCCCCTCGGCCGTCGACACGGCCCGCATGTTCGCCCGGACAGAACTGCTCGAACTGTTCGGCGCACACTGAACTCACTGCCCTGACCAGGCAGAACGCTGAAAACGGGGGAGGCGGTACGGGGCCGCCGGAAATGCGGTCGCGGCGGGAAGAACCGCTGGGTCATCATGACGTCGTGATTCACGGACGCGATGGCTGGGCAGGTGTTGCCGCACCGCGCGGGCCGTGACGCGGCCCGCACGGGCCACCGACGAGAGGCAGAGGAAGATGGTCTACAGCAAGCAGGAAACGGCGGGCGCCCCGACGTGTTGTCACGCGGCCAGGTAAAGCACGATCCCCGGTTGCGTCGACGCTTGATGTGAGGCTGTTTCCCATGTTCGATCCGGTCATAGCGCCCAGCGGTACGCTGCTCGGCCTGCTCCAGAGGGGCCGCGGCGACGGCACGCTGCACGCGCTCACCGCACCGCGAGCCGAAGCGCTCGCGGCGCTCAACCAGTGCGTGCTCCGCGACCCCCGCCACGACTGGCAGGTGGAGAACCGCTCCCTCTACTACGCCCGTCTCTTCCTCGACCTGAGCGGTGAGCTCGACGAGATCGAGCGGCACCTCTTCGACGCCGAGGACATCCTCGACACCTGCGAGTCACGCACGGGCCTCGCCCTCGCGGTCCTCGGCCACCTCGCCTCGTACGGCAGGCGCGACGCGCTGGAACTGCTGCGCAGCTACGCCGCCACCGGCACCAACTGGGCCTGGGCCCTGGACGAGCTCGCCCTGCGTGACGACGACGCGGGCCTGCGCAGTCTCGCCGCCCCCGTCCTCGCGCGGTTCCCCGCCGATCCCGCCGGTGAGGCCGAGCTGGCCGCGCAGGTGCGCGACGCCTTCGAACCCCGGCCCTGGCGGCTGTGGGCCGAGGATCCGCGCCCGTCGATCGGCGCACGCGTGCGTGCCGCCCAGGAACAGGGCTCCTTCGACCGCTGGCAACGGCAGATGCGACCGGCCGGGCCCCGCCCGGGCTGGAGCGTGCGGGCCGTCTTCGACTGGGCCCAGGAGGGCCTCGACCGCGGAGCCGCGCTCCATGTCCCGGCCGCCCGCTGCCTCTCCGCCGTCGCCGGCCCCGAGGACCGTCCGCAGATCGTCGAGGCCGCCCGCGACGGGGACGACGGAGCCCGATGCACCGCCCTGCGCTACCTCGCCGACAGCAATGATCCGGACGTCCTCGACCTGATCGAGGGCGCCGCGGCCGCCGGCACCGCACCGGTCGTGGAGGCCGCCGTGGACGCCTTCGAGCGGATGCGCAGCGTCGCCGCCGTCGACCGGGCCCGGCGCTGGGCACACCGCCCGGACGCCCTGGGAGCCGCCGCGGGCCGGATGCTGGCCTGCCGGGGCGGCGCACAGGACAGCGACCTCGTCCTCGAGGCCCTGCGCGAGGCCGTACGGGGCGAAGGGCCCGACGCGCCGACCCTGTGGACGCTCGTGGACGGCGCCGGACGCCTCGGCATCGCCTGCGCGGGACCCGTACTGCGCCACATCTACCGTGAGACCGCCTCGTCCCAGCTGCGCGGCCGCGCCGCGCGCGCCCTGGCCACCACCGACCCCTCCTTCCCCGCCGGGTTCGCCGTCGAGTGCCTGTGGGACTGCGAGGAGTCCACCCGCGAGGTCGCCGCCCGGCACGCCGAGACCGGTGACGCCCGTGTCGTGGACCAGCTGCGCCGGCTCGCCGCGGACCCCGCCGAGGAGGCCGAGGTGCAGACGGCCGTACGCAGCCGGATCGGACCGGACATGCCCGCCGTGTGAACGCCGGATGACCTGACGACGGGCGGCCGAGGCCGCGGGCCCGGCCGGACGGGCGCGCAGCGCAACGCTCATGGGACGTTCCTCGTCCGGAAAGATCCACGTTGACGCGTCCACGTCCGGCGCGACGACAACACGGTTATGCGTGTCGTCATCGTGACCGAGTCCTTTCCGCCCGACGTGAACGGCGTCGCCCACTGCGCCCTCCAGACCGCCCGGCACCTCGCCGAGCGCGGGCACGCCCCCCTCGTCGTCGCCCCGGCCACCGCGGCCGGGAGCGGGCCCGACGCCCTCGCGCCGTGCCCCGTCGTCCGGGTCCCCTCCCTGCCGCTGCCCGGCTATCCCCAGGTCCGGGTCGCCCTCCCCAGCCGCCGCGTCGCCGCGGCGATCACCGAGCACCGCGCCGACCTCGTCCACCTGGCCGGCCCCTTCGTGCTGGGCGTGCGCGGCATGGCCGCCGCCACCCGGATGCGGATTCCGGCCGTGGCGGTCTACCAGACCGACCTCGCCGGCTACGCCCGTACGTACATGGGGGCGGGGGAGGGCGCCGCCTGGCGGCGCATCCGCGCCGTCCACACCGCCGCCGCCCGCACGCTGGCCCCCTCCAGCGCCGCCCTGCACGACCTGGAGGCGCACGGGGTGCCCCGGGTGCGGCTGTGGCCGCGCGGCGTCGACACCGTCCGCTTCCGCCCGGACCGGCGCGACGAGGCGCTCCGCCGTGAACTCGCGCCCGGCGGCGAGCTGATCGTCGGCTACGTCGGGCGGCTCGCCCCCGAGAAGCAGGTCGAGCTGCTCGCCGGGGTCTGCGGGATGGAGGGCGTGCGGGTCGTGGTGGTGGGCGACGGACCGAGCAGGGCCGCGCTCGACGGGGCTCTGCCGGGCGCCGTCTTCCTCGGCCGCCGCACCGGCGACGACCTCGCCCGGATCTTCGCCTCACTGGACGCCTTCGTGCACACCGGGCCCTTCGAGACCTTCTGCCAGACCGTGCAGGAGGCGATGGCGAGCGCGGTGCCCGTCGTGGCGCCCGCCGCGGGCGGACCGCTGGACCTGGTGGCCCACGGACGCACCGGGCTCCTCGTCCCGCCGCGCGACCCGGCGGCGGTCCGGGACGCGGTGTGGTCGCTCGCCGCCGACCCCGCGCTGCGCGCCGCCTACGGTGCCGCCGGCCGAGACGCGGTAAAGACCCGCACCTGGGCCGCCGTCGGCGACCAGCTCATCGGCCACTACACGGACGTGCTCTCCACTCGGACGGCGGTGGCGGCATGAACCCCCTCACCGGCCAGGACCGTACGAGCCCCGGTACGGGCCTGCGGATCGTGCGGCTCGCCAACTTCGTCGCCCCCGCCTCGGGCGGCCTGCGGACCGCGCTGCGGGAGCTGGGCGCCGGCTACCTCGCGGCCGGGCACCGGCCCGTGCTGATCGTCCCGGGGGAACGCCTCACCGACCACACGACCGAGCAGGGGCGCGTGATCACCCTGCCGGGGCCGCTGCTGCCCGGGACCGGCGGCTACCGGGTCCTCACCGACCGGCGGCGGGTCGCCGCGCTGCTGGAGTCGCTCGCGCCCGACCGACTGGAGGTCTGCGACCGCACCACGCTGCGCTGGACCGGGGTCTGGGCGCGGCGGGCCCGGGTGCCGGCCGTGATGGTCTCCCACGAGACCGCCGACGGAGTGCTGCGGACCTGGGGTCTCCCCGAGGGCCTGGCCCGGCGCGCCGCCGACGCCCTCAACACCCGTACGGCGCACACCTACGCGCGCGTGGTGTGCACCACGGAGTTCGCCGCCCGGGAGTTCGTGCGGATCGGCGCCCGCAACGTCGTACGGGCTCCCCTCGGCGTCGACCTCGCCGGACGGCATCCCGCGCTGCGGGACCCGGGGGTGCGGGCACGGCACGCGCGCGTGGGGGAGACCCTGTTGGTGATGTGCTCCCGGCTGTCGGTCGAGAAGCGGCCCGGCACGGCGCTCGACGCGCTGGAGGCACTGCTGCGGCACGGCCGGCGCGCGGTGCTCGTCGTCGCCGGGGACGGTCCCCTGCGCGCCCGGCTGGAGCTGCGGGCCCGGGAGCGGGCACTGCCCGTGACCTTCCTCGGGCACGTCGCCGACCGGGCGGCGCTGGGCGCGCTCCAGGCGTCCGCCGACGTCTGCCTCGCGCCCGGTCCGGCGGAGACCTTCGGGCTGGCCGCCCTGGAGGCGATGGCCTGCGGCACCCCTGTGGTCGCCAGCGCCTCGTCGGCGCTCACCGAGGTGATCGGGGCCGCGGGTCTCACCGCAGCCGACGACGGCGGGTCCTTCGCGGACGCGGTGCGCTCGCTCCTGGCGCGGCCGGAGGCCGAACGGAGGAGGGCGGCACGCGCGCGTGCCGAGTGCTTCGGCTGGGCCGTCTCCGTGAACGCCTTCCTCGCCGCCCACGACGCGGCGCCCCGGGCCTTCGGCACGCCCGTGCCGCTCCCGGGCTGACCGGCGCCGCCCTCGCCGGGCTCGGGTGCTCAGCCGCGCCGGCGCACCGCCACGAAGCGCAGCGGTGTGCCCGGGACGGCCTGGGCGGCGGCGGGCAGGTCGTTGGGGCGCACGACCGCGATCACCGGGTATCCGCCGGTGGTCGGATGGTCCGCGAGGAAGACCAGGGGCCTGCCGTCCGCCGGCACCTGGACCGCGCCGAGGACGAGGCCCTCGCTGGGGAGTTCGCCCGGCACGGCCCGCTCCAGGGCGGGTCCCTCCGTGCGCAGGCCGATGCGGTTGCTCGCGGAGGACACCGCGTAGGTGCGGCCGGTGAGGGTGCGCAGGGCGGCCTCCGTGAACCAGTCGTCGCGCGGGCCGAGGGTCACGCGCAGCACCAGTTCGGTGGGCGGGGCGGGCTGCGGGGCGACGTCCACCCGCGCGTGCGTGCCGTTCCCGGGTCCCAGCGGCAGGACCGCGCCGTCGGTCAGGGGCGGGGGGCCCAGACCCGAGAGGAGGTCGGTGGAACGGCTGCCCAGGACCGCTTCCACCGCCAGCCCGCCGGAGACAGCCACGTAGCTGCGTACGCCCGCGCGTGCCTGACCCACGTCCAGGAGGGACCCGGCGGCGATCCGGACCGGCGCGCCCCAGGGCACCGGCCGGCCGTCCACCGTGACCGGGCAGGGCGCGCCGCCCACCGCCACGGTGACCGCGCACCGAGGCCGCACCGCGCAGCCGTCGAGCGTGGTCTCCAGGACGGCGGCGTCCGGCCGATTCCCCACCAGCCGGTTCACCAGCGCGGCCGCCGGCCCGTCGAGTGCCCCGGAGCGCGGCACACCGACGTGGGCGTGGCCGGGGCGCCCGCGGTCCTGCACAGTGGTCAGGGCGCCGGCGCGGACGACGGCGAGGGCCAGGTCCGTCATGAGGAGCCCGCCGGGACGAAGCGCACGCGCGTGCCCGGGGCCAGCAGCGCGGCGGGCTCCCGCCGGTGGTCCCACAGGACGGCGTCGGTGGTGCCGATGAGCTGCCAGCCACCGGGCGAGGAGCGGGGGTACACGCCCGTGTACGGGCCCGCGAGGGCGACCGACCCCGCGGGGACCGCCGTCCGCGGGGTCGCACGCCGGGGGACGTCGTAGTGGGAGGGGAGTCCGGTGAGATAGCCGAAGCCGGGCGCGAACCCGCAGAACGCCACGCGGAACGCGGTGGCCCCGTGGATCTCGGCCACCTTCCCCGGCGGCACCTTCCACAGGGCGGCCACCTCGGCCAGGTCGGGGCCGTCGTAGCGCACCGGGATCTCGACGGCCGTGTCCGCGCGGGCGGCCAGGGGCGGGATCGTCCAGCCGCCGAGGCGCTCCGCCAGCCGGGCGGGGTCCGGCACGCCGTCCAGCAGGACCGTGCGCGCCGCCGGCACGATCTCCCCGGCGCTCAGGTCGCCCTCCGCGCGGCGGCGCAGCAGCTCGGCGTGCAGGGCCTGTGCCTCCTCGCCGGAGCCCACCTCGACGAGCAGGGCGTGGTCGCCGACCGCGAGCGTCCTCATGCGAACGCCTCCACGCGGACGCCCGATGACTCCAGGCCGGCCCTGACCCGGCGGGCGAGGTCCACCGCGCCGGGGGTGTCCCCGTGCAGGCACAGGGAGCGGGCCCGGACCGTGACGCGTTCCCCGGAGCGGGTGGCGACCTCACCGGTGCGGGCCAGGCCCAGCGACCGCTCGACGACCACGTCCCCGTCCGTGATCACCGCGCCCTCCTCGGTGCGGGGCACCAGGGTGCCCGCGGAGGTGTAGGCGCGGTCCGCGAACGCCTCCGTGACGGCCGGCAGCCCGGCCTCCGCCGCCAGCTCCAGCAGACGGGAGGACGGCAGCCCGAGGACCGGCAGCGAGCCCCCGGCCAGCAGGACGCCGTCCACGACGGCACGCGCCTGCGCCTCGTCGTGGACCACGCGGTTGTAGAGCGCGCCGTGCGGTTTCACGTACGACACGCGCGTGCCGGCCGCCCGGGCGAAGACCTCCAGGGCGCCGATCTGGTAGGCCACCTCGGCGGCCAGTTCGTCGGGCGGCACGTCCATCGCGCGCCGCCCGAATCCCGCCAGGTCCCGGTAGGAGACCTGGGCCCCGATCCGCACGCCCCGACCGGCCGCGAGCTCACACACCCGCCGCATGGTGATCGCGTCCCCGGCGTGGAAGCCGCAGGCCACGTTGGCGCTCGTGACGACGGACAGCAACTGCTCGTCGTCGGTGAGCCGCCAGCGGCCGAAGCCCTCGCCGAGGTCGGCGTTCAGATCGATCAGGGTCATGGGGTGTCCGTTCTCCTTCTCAGGCTACGCGGTACTGCTCGTCACGGGCGTCGGTGACGAACATCTGCCCAGGGGCGTGGGTGAGGGCGAAGGGCGGGCGCGACGCCATGACCGCGGCCTGGGGCGTCACCCCGCAGGCCCAGAACACCGGGATGTCGTCCGGTTCGGTGTCCACCGGGTCGCCGAAGTCCGGGACGGACAGGTCCCCCACGCCGAGCCCCGCCGGGTCCCCGCAGTACACCGGACTGCCGTGCACCGCGGGGAGCAGGCTGGTCTCCCTGATCGCGGCGGCCAGGTGCCCGGGCGGGACCGGACGCATCGACACCACCATGGGGCCGTGCAGCCGCCCCGCCGGACGGCACTGCCTGCCGGTCACGTACATCGGGACGTTGCGGCCCTGCTCGATGTGGCGCATCGGCACGCCCGCCTCGGTCAGCGCCCACTCGAAGGTGAAGCTGCACCCGATGAGGAACGACACCAGGTCCTCGCGCCAGTGGGTCCGCACGTCCGTCGGTTCGGCCACCAGCTCGCCGTGCTCCCACACGCGGTAGCGGGGCAGGTCGGTGCGCAGGTCCGCGCCCGGTGCCAGCGGTGTGGTCCAGGACCCGGCGTCGGTGACGTCGAGGACCGGACAGGGCTTGGGGTTGCGCTGGCAGAACAGCAGCATGTCGTACGCCCAGTCGGCGGGGACGGAGATCAGGTTGGCCTGCGTGTGGCCCGCGGCGACTCCGGCGGTGGGTCCCGACAGGCCCGAGCGGAAGCGCGCCCGCGCGTCGGCGGGGCTCCACGCGTGCGCGTGGGCGTCCCGCAGGGTCACGGGGCGGTCCTGAGAGGTGCGGTTCACCGGAGCTCCGTCCCGCGCGTCTCGGGCAGTCCCAGCAGGGCCAGGGCGGCCAGCGCGTAGCCGATCGCGCCGAACACCAGGGCGCCGCCGACGCCCCAGCTGCCGGCCAGGAAGCCGACGAGGGTGGGGAAGACGGCGCCCACCGCGCGGCCCGTGTTGTACGTGAACCCCTGGCCCGTGCCGCGCACCGCCGTCGGGTACAGCTCGCTGAGGAACGAGCCGAAGCCGCTGAAGATGGCCGACATGCAGAAGCCGAGGGGGAAACCGAGCACCAGGAGAAGGGTGTTGGCGCCGCTCGGGATGTTCGCGTACGTGAGGATGCCGGCGGCGGAGAGGACCGCGAAGAGCAGGATGTTGCGTTTGCGGCCCAGCCGGTCGGTGAGATAGCCGCCGGTCAGATAGCCGAGGAACGCCCCGGAGATCAGCAACGTGAGGTAGCCGCCGGTGCCGACGACGGACAGGCCCCGCTCGGTCTTCAGGTAGGTGGGCACCCAGGTCGCCAGCGTGTAGTAGCCGCCCTGGACGCCGGTGGACAGCAGGCCCGCGAAGACTGTGGTCCGCAGCAGGCCGGGACCGTCGGCACTCCTGGGCCTGAAGATCGCCGCGAAGGAGCCCTTCTGCGGGTTCCGCCGCCGTTCGGCGGCCGCCTCCGGAGCGTCGTGCACCCGGCGGCGCACCCACACGACGAGCAGCGCGGGCAGCGCGCCCGTCCAGAACATCACCCGCCACGCGAGATCGTCGCCGACGAACTGGAAGACCAGCGTGTAGACGACGACCGCGAGGCCCCAGCCCACGGCCCAGGAACTCTGGATCGCGCCCAGGGTGCGCCCCCGGTGCCTGGGGCTCGCGTACTCGGCGACGAGGATCGCGCCGACCGCCCACTCGCCGCCGAAACCGAGCCCCTGAAGGGCCCGGAACACCAGCAGCGTCTCGTAGTTGGGGGCGAAGCCGCAGGCCACGGTGAAGACGGCGTACGTGATCACCGTGATCATCAGCGCCTGGACCCGGCCGATCCGGTCCGCGACGACACCGGCGACGGCCCCGCCGATCGCGGAGACGACCAGGGTGACCGTGGTGAACAGGCCGGTCTGGCCGCTGTCCAGGCCGAAGTGGGCCGCGAGCGCGACCATGCTCAGCGGCAGCGTGAAGTAGTCGTACGAGTCCAGGGCATAGCCGCCGAACGCGCCGGCGAAGGCGCGGCGGCCCCGCGGGCCGAGCGCGCGCAGCCACCCGAAGGGGCCGTCGGAGGATGGCGGTTCACCCGTGCCGGCCGAGGGGCCGGTCTTCAGGGCCGGTGGCGGAGGAGTCGTGCTCATGGGCACCTCGCAGTGAGGGACGGAGGGTGCGTGAGGACTGAGCCGTGCCGTGCGGAAGCGGTGGCGCCGGACGGGTGCGGTCGGCGCCTGCTCGCCAAGGTAGAGGATCGTTGAACGATCCTTCAATACCCCTGTTGTCTCGTTCTGCGGTCTGCGGTTGAATTCCGGGCATGGCAGAGCTGACCGGACTGGCCGACGACCGCGCCCTGCTGGGCCGCACCAGCACCGCCGAGCGGGTCGCGGACATCCTCAGGAGCCGCATCGCCGAGGGCTTCTTCCCGCCCGGGACCCGGCTGTCCGAGGACAGCATCGGCGGCGCGCTCGGCGTCTCCCGCAACACGCTGCGCGAGGCGTTCAGGCTGCTCACCCATGAGCGGCTGCTCGTGCACGAGCTCAACCGCGGTGTCTTCGTACGGGTGTTGACCGTCGACGACGTGCGGGACATCTACCGCACCCGCACCCTCGTCGAGTGCGCCGTCGTCCGGGGCCTCGGCGCACCGCCGTACGCCGTCGAAGGGCTCGCGGCGGCCGTCGCCGAGGGCCGCCGGGCGGCGCGGGAAGGCGACTGGAAAGGCGTCTCCACGGCCAACATCCACTTCCACCGGGAACTCGTGGCGCTCGCCGGGAGCACCCGCACCGACGAGGTCATGCGCAGCGTCTTCGCCGAACTGCGCCTCGCCTTCCACGTCGTGGACGACCCGCGCCGGCTGCACGAGCCCTATCTGGCCCGCAACCGGCGGATACTCCAGAGCCTGGAGGCCGGCCGGGGCGAGGAGGCCGAGAAGCTCCTCGCGGAGTACCTCGACGACTCGCTCGAAGGACTGGTGGAGGTGTACGCGCGACGCGTCTCCGACCAAGGGACGGGCGGGGCCTGAGGCTGACGTCCTCGGGACCGGCCGGGCGCGCGATCCGCTGCGTCCGTGAGTGCCCGCGCGATGGCGTGGCGGGGTGCGGAAGCGAGGGTTCCGCAGGCGGGCCGCGGTGTGCCGCGAAGGGGCCGGGGCGGGAGAGCGGGGGTCCGGGGAGCGGGGCCCGCGGGCTGTGGCGGCGAGGGGCGGGGCCGCGGGAGCGTGGGCGCTTCTGAGTCGTTTCGACCGTTGTCAGACCGAGGACCTAGTCTGTGCACCGTGACTTCGCCTGCACCGACGGACCGTGTTCCGCCCCAGCTCAGCGCGGGGCCGCGCCCCGCCCCGGGCCCGGCCGCCGACGAGGGTCTGGCGCGGCGGCTTCGCGCGCTCGCCTGCACCGCGCCGCTGCACGACCTCGACGCCCGCAAGGTCAACCTCGCGGGGGAGTACTCGGTGTACGGAATGGCGGAGGTCGCCCTCGCCGCCATCGACCTCGTCACGCTGAACATGGACTTCGACACGGGCGCCGACCACGACCAGATAGTGGCCCGCCTCATCCCCCGCATCGCGGCCCAGGCCCCGCAGCGGCCCGTCGCCGAGCATGAGCGCGTGGCCCGCTGGGTCCTGGAGAACCTGATCAACGTCGGCAGCGTCGACCGCGGCTTCCGCGCCGTGTACGGCACCTTCGCGCCCGACGGTTCCTACGTCCGCCGCGACTACGACTTCAAGCTGATCGAGGAGGTGCCCGGCTACGGGGGGACCGTCTACCTCCGTACGACCGACGAGGCGGTCAACGTCCTCGTCGGCGCCCTCGACACGGACGTCACGAGCGCGCAGATCGCCGCCGAGGTCAAGCTGGAGGTGCTGATCAGCCGGGGCCGGCTCGCCGACGCGCAGCTCGCCGCCGAGCAGGCCCGGTACCGCACCGTGCAGTACTCGGAGACGCTGCGCAGGGCACTGGACGCGACCCGGCGCAACGTACGCGCGGTCGACTGGCTCCAGGCCGTCCCCGACATGATCGCCGAAGCCCTCCACCACGTCGCCGACCGCTACCGCCACGAGAACGCGATCCTCACTAACATCCGCAAGGCCAGAGACGAGTCCGAGGACCCCGAGCAGAAGCGGCGCGCCGCCGAGCTCGTGGACATCGTCAAGGACTGCATCCGCCGGCACACCCTGCTGCAGTCCCGGCTGCTGGAGGCGGGGCCGCTGTTCCGTGCCGAGCAGGACCGGCAGGCCTTCGCGACGCCCATGACCACCTCGGGCATCGATCTGTACGGCCACCTCGTCGCGCCCGTCCTGCCGCTCCCGGTGGAACAGGCGACGCGTGTCACGGACGCCTTCTTCGCGCGCGGGACCGGGCTGCGCACGCCGGTCTCGGTGCGCGTCGGGGACCTCGTGGACATACTGCTGACGCCGCCCATGGAGCGGGAGCACCTCGGCGCCGAGATGCCCGAACCCGACCTGATCGCCACGCCGGACGACAGCCGGTTCAGCGAGGAGCAGCTCGCCGCCGCCATGCACCTGCTCGAACTCCCCGCGGACGCGCCCCGCCGGCTGTCCGGGCTGCTCGCCGAGGCCCGCCGCAAGGACCCCGAACTGCCCTACCTCGTCGCCCTGTTGGCCGTGCACGCGGCCAGCCCGCCGGTCGGCACCGCCTACCGTCAGGGCGAGGAGAAGCTGCTGTTCGCCGTGGACGACGGGACCGAGCTGGACGATCCCGAGTTCGGCGGGGCGGACCTCATCGTCGGGACGGCGCTGCTCGACGCGGCCGGGATGGCCGCCGGCCGGACGGAGGCGGCGTGAACACCGAGCCCGGGCGGCCCGCAGGCCCTGCCCCGTCCACCCACGTGCGTCCAGGGCCCCGCGCCGGCGACCGGCCCCACGCCGGAGAGGCGCCGCACCCGCGCCGCCGTGCCCCGGGGGGCCGGTTGACGGCCCGGCCTGGTGTCGCGCCGCGGGTCGGGCGCCGGTGGACCGGCCTCGGTTTCCGCCTCGGCTCGACCGGTCAGGCCGCCGGACCGGGCCCGCGGCACGCACACGCCAGTGTGGCGTGTCCGCCCGCCCCCGCACCCCGCGCCCCCTACCGGGGCGTCACCCCCGTACCGATGAACCGAGGAGCCTGAGCCGTGACCGAGCACGTCGAGTGGAGTGAACCGGAGGCAGCCGCCGCTCCGGCGAGCGCCGCCGTCACCCCCGCCGACGCCGCCGACGCGGCGCGGCTCGTCGCCTTCGGACTGCAGCCCAAACTGCAGCCCGCCCGCGACCAGGAGTACACCGAACTGCTGCGCCGCTACCGCGAGGACCCGCCCTTCGCCCGGCTCGCCGACGCCGTGGCCGCCGGGCTCGGCCTCGTCGTCCTGGAGGTCTCCCCGCGCGCGGGGATGGCGGTGACCGCCGCCGAGGACTCCGTGTTCGCCGTCCGCATGGGCGACTACGCGCGCCGGACGTCCGCCGACTCCAGTGACCGGTTCCTGCACGGCCTCGCGCATCTCGCCGTCGCCGCCATGGCGTTCCCGCGCCCCGAGGACCTCGCCGACGACGGGTACATCGGGCGCGTGACGGTCAACGGCGTCGACGCCTTCGTCCGGCAGGCCTGCCGGCGCCTGGAGGAGCGGGCCGACGAGACCGGCGAGAACACCGACCCGGCGACGGACGCGCCGGGCCTGGAGGCCGCCTGGCGGATCTGGGTGCGGCGCAGCTCCACCGGCGCCACCAAGGACGCGCGCAGACTCGCCGGTTCGACGACGGGCATCGTCGGCAAGGCCGTCGCGTTCCTGACCGACTCCGGTTTCCTCCAGCGCACCGGCGACGACTCGGGGGGCACGTACCGGACCACCGCCCGCTACCAGCTCCAGGTACGGGACATGGCGGGCAGCGCGGCCATGGCCGAACTCCTGGAACTGGGCGTCGTCCCGGTCACCGACGGCACCGCGAGCCTGCTGCCCGCCGAGCAGACCGACGACCTGGAACTCGTCGCCGACGCCGGACTGCCGTTCCACTCCTGACCGCACCGCCCCCCCCCACACGATCACGAGAGTCCGCCGCCATGTACGAGCTGTCCCGGGTCCGCCTCTACTCCATCGGGCCCGCCGGTGCGCGCTACGCCGACACCGTCCTGGACCTGAGGGGCGTCGGCGAGCCCGTGCCCGACCCCGCGCCCACCCAGGCGGAGTTCTTCGAGGAGGAGCCCGTCGGCCCGCCGCGCCGCCCGGCACCCGCGGGCGTCCTCTTCCTGGAGAACGGCGGCGGCAAGTCGGTCCTGCTCAAGCTGATCTTCTCGGTGATGCTGCCGGGACACCGGAACACCCTGGGCGGCGCCAGCTCCGGCGTCCTGCGCAAGTTCCTCCTCGCGGACGACTGCGGACACGTCGCGCTGGAGTGGCAGCACACCCTGACCGGCGAGTGCGTCGTCGTCGGCAAGGTCAGCGAGTGGCGGGGACGGCAGGTCTCCAACGACCCGCGCAAGTTCGCCGAGGCCTGGTACTCCTTCCGGCCCGGTCCCGGGCTGAGCCTGGACAACCTGCCCGTCGCCGAGGCCACCACCGTCCGGCCGCCGGTCGAGGGCGTCTCCGGCGCCCAGGGCCGGCGCCGCACCATGAAGGGCTTCCGGGACGCGATCACCGAGGCCGGCAAGGCCTACCCCCACCTGGAGGTGCACTGGGAGGAGATCCACGACCGCTGGAACGAGCACCTCGGCGACCTGGGCCTCGACCCCGAACTCTTCCGCTACCAGCGCGAGATGAACGCGGACGAGGGCGAGGCCGCCGGCCTGTTCGCGGTCAAGAAGGACTCCGACTTCACCGACCTGCTGCTGCGCGCCGTCACCGACACCCGGGACACGGACGGGCTCGCCGACCTGGTCGGCGGCTTCGGCAACAAGCTGGGCAGGCGCGCCGAACTCATCGCCGAACGGGACTTCACCGCCGGGTCCGTGGATCTCCTCGGCAGGATCGTCGAGGCCGCCGAGGCCCGCGGCCGCGCGCGGGACATCCACACGGGCGCCGAGCGGCGCACCCGCACCCTGGCCAGGCGGCTCTCCGCGCGCTCGGTCCAGGAGCGGCACCGCGTGGGCGACCTCGCCCAGCAGGTCACCGCGGCCGCGCACACGGTCACCGAAGCCGAGGGCGCCCGCTCCCGGAGCGGACTGGTCGCCGCCGAACTCGCCTACCGGCACGCCTCGTTGGCCCTCGCCGCCGCCGAGAGGTCCGCGGCGGCCCAGAAACGGGAACTCGCCGACGCGCGGACCCTGCACGCCGCCTGGCAGGCCGCCGAACTGGTCCTGCGGCACCGCGCCGCCGCCGACCGCTCCGCGCGCGTGGCCGCGGCGATCCGCGAGGCCGAGCGGGACGCGGCACCCGCGCTCGCCGCCCGGGCGAAGGCCGCCGTCGACCTCGTACGCGCCCTGCACGGCGCCGCCGAAGGGGCCGAGGCGCTCGCCAACGAGGAGGAGGAGCGGTCCGCCGGACTCCAGGAGGTCGGCGAGGCGGCGCACCGCGACGCGACGGCCGCCGCCACCGAGGCGCAGCGCGCCCGCAGCGAGATCGGCCACCTGCGCCAGCGGCTGGCCGAGGTCGAGCAGGAGACCGCCGAGGCGGTGCGCGCCGGCTGGCTCGACGACAGCGCCCCGGACGCCGACCCGGCGCGGGCCGCGCTGGCCGCCAGCGACGCCGAGAAATCCGCCGTCGCCGCCTGGGACACCGCCCGGGACGCCTCGCGACGCGCCTCGGAGCACGCTCGGGAGGCGGCCGCCGCCGAGTCCCGCGCGGAACTGACCGCGGCCCGCGCGGCGGACGCGGCGACGGCCGCGGAGCGCGCCCACGACGCGGAGCGGCGCACGGCACTCGGCCTCGCGGGCGAGGAGCGGCTCACGGAACTGCTCGGCCTGCCCGGGGCCCCCGCGCGCGCGGGCGTGCCGCAGCCCCGGCGGGACGAGAGCGCCGGCGAGCCGGACCACCCGGGGCAGAGCAGCCCGCTCAGCCCGGAGGAACTGGACGGCTACGCCGATGAGTTGCGCCGCATGCTCGACGAGGGCGTCGCCTCCGCCGAGCGCCAGCTCTTCGACCTGCGGACCGCCGCGGCCGACGACGCCCGGATCCTCGGCGCGCTCGGTGACGGCGGGCTGCTGCCGCCGGGGCCGGACGTGCTGGCCACCGTCGAGTACCTGGGCGAGCACGGCATCCCGGCGCTGCCCGGCTGGCGCTATCTCGCGCAAGCCGTCGACCCCGTCGACCACGCCCGCGTACTGGCCGCCCGGCCCGAGCTCGTCGACGGCGTGATCATCACCGACCCGGACACCCACGCCCGGGCCCGTCAGGCGCTCGCCGAGGCCGCGCTGCTGCCGCGCTCCGCCGTCGCGGTCGGCACGGCCGCCGCACTGCTCGCGCCGACCCCGGCGCCGGGTGCCGGTGACGGCGGGGACGTGTTCCTCGTACCGCCCAACCCGGCCATGCATGACGAGCACGCCGCGGACGAGGAGCGGCAGGCGCTGCGGGTCCGCGCGGCCGGCCGGGACGAGGAGATCCGCATTCTCGCCGCCCGGCTCGGCAAGGACCGCGAGCTGGCGGCGCGCCTGGCGTCCTGGCGTGCCGGATGCCCGGCCGGGCGGCTCGTGGAGCTCGCCGACGCCGCCCGGGACGCCCGCGCCTTCGCCGAGGAGGCGGAGGCCGAGCTGGCCGAGGCGCGGGCCGTCCGCGCCGAGGCCGACGAGGAGGCGGCCGAGGCGGCCCTCGTACGGGACGAGCGGCAGGAGGCCGCCCAGCGGGCCCGGCGTGCCGCCGACGCCCTCGCCGGACTCGCCTTCCGCCTGCGCGAACGGGCCGCCTGGCAGGTCAAGCTGCGTGAACTCGCCGACGAGGCAGCCGAGTCGGAGAGCCGCGCCCAGCACTGCCTGGAGCGCGCACGCGCCGCCGACGAGGACCGGCGCGGCGCCCAGCGCGCCGCCGACGACGCCCGCCGCACGGCCCGCGCGCTGCGCGCCGAGCGCGCCGAGATCGCGGGCGTGCCCGAAGGTGTCGAAGCCGAAGACGGCACCGAGGGCACCGACGGCGCCGTCAGGTCCTCACTGCCCGCCCTCCGCGAGGCCTACCGCGCCGCCTCCCAGCTCTACGAGAAGGTCGGCGTCGGCGCCGACCTGCGCGCCGAACAGGCCCGGGCCGAGAGCGACGAGAGCGCGGCGATCGCCGAGTTCGACCGGCTCAGCAACAAGGTGCGCACGCGCGCCGCACAGCTCCTGGAGTCGCCGGACGGCTCCGACGGCCCGTCCCGGCAGGCCGCGGCGGCCCGCGCCGAGGAACTGGTCCAGCTCCTGGAGACCCGGATGTCGACGGCGAGCGAGCAGCTCGGCCGGCTGCGCGGCGAGGCCGAGCGGCACGCACCCGAGGACGGCGGAGCCCACACCGAACTGCCCGAGGAGCTGACGCCCCGGGACGCCGAGCACGCCCAGACCCTGCTGCGCACCGCCACCGGCGAACTCGCCGCCCGCACCGAGGCGTTGAGCCAGGCACGGGAGGCGCACTCCGAGTTGCTCGACGCGCACCGCGCAGCGGAGGACGCGGCCGGCGGCTTCGAGGAGACGGCCGCCCTGCTCCGGGACCTGCTGCGCGAGCACCCGGACGAGGAGCAGGAGGAGACCGAGCCCTACCCCGGCACGCTGGAGGAGGCGCGGCACGCCGCCGCCGAGACCCGCCGCTCGCTGCGCGGCTGCGCCGCCGACCTGTCCGCCGCCGAGGCCGCCGTGCGCGAGGCGAGCGACATCCTCGTCCGGCACGCCAACTCCACGCGATACGAGCAGGTGCGCACCCCGGCACGGCAGCAGATCCGCGAGCTGCCCGCCGCCGCGCTGCCGGAGCACGCCCAGAAGTGGGCGGACGCCTTCGCGCCCCGACTGCGCGTGCTCACCGACGAGTTGGCGCAGCTGGAGCGGAACAGGGACTCGATCGTCGACCGGCTGCGGGGGCTCGTGGAGTCGTCGCTCGCCACCCTGCGGTCCGCGCAGCGGCTCTCCCGGCTGCCCGAGGGGCTCGGCGAGTGGTCAGGGCAGGAGTTCCTGCGCATCCGTTTCGAGGAGCCCGACCAGGCGACGCTCACCGAGCGGCTCGGGGAGGTCGTCGACGAGGCCACGCGTGCGGCGGTCAAGAAGAACTCGGACATGCGCCGCGACGGCATGTCGTTGCTGCTGCGGGGCGTCAGCGCCGCACTGCACCCGAAGGGCGTCGCCGTCGAGATCCTCAAGCCGGACGCCGTGCTGCGTGCCGAGCGCGTCCCCGTCGGGCAGATGGGCGACGTCTTCTCCGGCGGCCAGCTGCTCACCGCCGCCATCGCCCTGTACTGCACGATGGCGGCGCTGCGCAGCAACGACCGGGGCCGCGACAAGCACCGGCACGCCGGCACGCTCTTCCTCGACAACCCCATCGGGCGGGCCAACGCGACGTACCTGCTGGAGCTCCAGCGCGCCGTGTCCGACGCGCTGGGCGTCCAACTCCTTTACACGACCGGCCTGTTCGACACGACCGCGCTCGCCGAGTTCCCGCTCGTCATCCGGCTGCGCAACGACGCCGACCTGCGGGCCGGGCTGAAGTACATCAGCGTCGAGGAGCACCTGCGGCCCGGTCTGCCGCGGGAGTCGGCCCCGGGGGAGCCCGGCCACAGTGAGATCACCGCGACGCGGATGTACAAGCGGCCGGCGCCGAGCGCCTCGTAGCGGACGGCCGTTCGCCCGGGCACCGCACGTGTGACCGTGCCCGGGCTCCGCGTCCTTGGGG
Source organism: Streptomyces sp. NPDC005496 (assembly GCF_042872045.1). Lineage (NCBI taxonomy): Bacteria > Bacillati > Actinomycetota > Actinomycetes > Kitasatosporales > Streptomycetaceae > Streptomyces > Streptomyces sp. NPDC005496. The sequence goes on along the minus strand of NZ_JBIAJQ010000016.1, from coordinate 26,608 downwards.
AGACGTCCGCCGTCAGTCGGTCGCGGGGGCGGCGGTGGGGGCGGACGTCTGCGGGTGCAGCCGGTGCTCGGCGAGGACGCCGGTGCGGTGCCGCTGGACGAACCAGTAGTAGGCGTACCCGCCACCGGCGATCACCGTGACGAACAGGACCGCGCCCCAGCGCAGGTACCAGTGGTACGGGGCCGCCGCGTTGTAGACCTCGGACCGCGGCCAGATCAGGTTGACGGTCATGGCCGTGCCCCAGAGCACGGCGAGAACGTTGACCGGCAGGCCCCAGCGGCCCAGCGAGAACTTGCCGTCGCCCGCGGGCCGCCAGGTGCCGCGCAGACGCGCCACCAGCATCGGGACGGTCACGCCGAGGTAGGCGAGGTAGACCATGACGATGCCGATGCTGGTGACGACGGTGAAGATCTGCGGCTGGCGGATGTTCACGACGAGGATCGCCACGGCGAGCACGCCGATGATCACCGCGGGCAGCACCGGCGTCCGGAATCGCGGGCTCACCCGGGCCATCAGGGCGGACGCGGGGAGGTTGTTGTCCCGGGCCATCGCGAAGGCCAGCCGGATCGCCGCCGTGTGCACCGCGAGCGCGCAGACCGTGACCGCGATCAGCACACACCACAGCATCGCCTTGCCGGCCGTCGGTCCGAGCACGTCGAGGACGATGTACTGCAGCCCGTCCGTGGACAGCTTCTCGCCCTTGAGGCCGCCGACGCTCATCAGCGCGAGCAGCAGGACCAGCCCGCCGAGGACGAACGAGGCGACGATCGCGCGGAGGATGGCGCGCGGGGCGTTGCGCGAGGGGTCCAGGGACTCCTCGCCCAGGGAGGCAGCCGTGTCGAAGCCGTACATGACGTACGCGGACGCGAGTGAGGCGACGAGGAACGGGCCGAGGTAGCCGAACGACTCGCCGGTCCCGTGGCCCTGCGTCTCCATGACGACCTGCGGTCCGCGCGTGATGTGGACGGCGAACAGCACGATGAGGACGACGGTCGCGATCAGCTCGACGAGGACGCCGGCGCTGTTGATGGTGGCCATGAGCTTCACGCCGAAGGCGTTCACCAGGGTGGTGAAGAGAATGAGCACCGTGGCCAGGACCACGGCGTTCGTCGCGACGTCGTACTTCCCGGTGCCGTCCCCGACGAACTGGAAGACGGACGAGATCTGCGGCAGCGTCAGCTGATAGGCGAGGGCCACGGCGGCGATCGACACGATGGAGGCGACGAGCATCATCCACCCGGCCAGCCAGCCGAGGTGCGGATTGCCCATCTTCTTCGACCAGTTGTAGACGGACCCGGCGACGGGGTGACGGGCGGCCAGTTCGGCGAAACACAGGGCCACCATGAACTGTCCGGCGAAGACCATCGGCCAGGACCACCAGTAGGCGGGGCCGCCGCTGCCGTAACCGAAGTAGAAGAGCTGGAAGGTGCCGGTGAGGATCGAGATGTAGCTGATGCCGGCGGCGAAGGTGTGGAAGTTGCCGAGGGTGCGCTTGAGTTCGGGTCGGTAGCCGAACTCGGCCAGTTCGGAGTCGTCGTTCTGCCCGGTCGTGGGCGGACGGGTCGTCATGAGCGGCCTCCTGGATCGGCGAGCGGGGACGACCCGTGCGGGACCCTGCCGGTTCGCCTGGCGACGCCCACAGCTCGCAGGCCGCCCGGCGACTCCACCCTCATCAGGCCGACGCGCAACTCTCGTACCAGTCAGGCCTATCCGGCAATCCCCGTACCTGCGCGGACCGCCGAGCAACTCCCGTACCGACTGTCCCGGCCCCGGCTACCCCGACCGGTACCCGGAAACCCCGTACCGACAAGGCCGGCCCTGAGAGGCCCCGCGCACTCAGGGCCGCCCTGGCAACCCCGTACCGGCAAGGTCGGCACGACAACGCGTACCGACAGGCCGAAGCGCCAACCCCGTACCCGCGAACGCCGTTCCGCCTCGCGCCTACGAGTGCGACAGTCGGCGGGCGCCGCTCCGGCGCCGTATCCGCTGCTGGGCGCGCTCCGCCGTGCGGGCGTGCCGGCGGGCCGTGCGACGCTCGCGCCTGAGCGCGCGTGCCGTGCTGCTCGGGACGGACACCACTCCGTGCCGCTGGTTCCACACCTGGCGGGTGACCCAGACGTCGAGGGCGGCCCAGGTGGCGACCACGGTGCTCGCGACGCTGCTGAGGACCATCGGGAAGGCCAGCCAGGAGCCGGCCAGGGTGCACAGGAAGGCCACCACGCCCTGCATGAGCGTGACCGCGATGATGATCACGGCGCGCACGGCCGCCGTACGCACCGGATCGGGCAGCCGGCGCCTGCGCGCGGGCTCCTCGACCCACAACGGCCGGTAGTAGTACCGCTCTTCGGCGCGCTCGCGGGCCGCTCCGCCGGACCCCGCGCCCGCCCTCGGGTCACCGCTCTCCGCCGTGGACCGGGGCGCGGTCAGCACCTCGTCCGCCTGGACCAGCCGGTGGGTGCCGCTGTCGTCCCCGCGCGGGTCGGCCGGGCGTGGACCAGTGGCGTCGCCCGCGCGCTGGGGGCCCCGTGGCCCGGCCGTCGTCGCGTCGCGTCCGCCCGTCGTGGCGCCGGGATCGGGGGCCTGCGGTCCCCGTCGTGCAGCCACCGGCGTCGCAACGCCGCTCCTGAGCGCCTCGCGCTCCACCGTGCCCATCAACTCGTCACTCCCCATCCCCAGCAGACCGCTCGCCCTGGTGCCTCAGGACTCCCGCTTCCCAGTGGCCTGCCCGGGTTGCGCTGTTTTACGCGACCTGGACGCGGCCTGCGGCACCTTGTGGCCGGTTCCGCCCCTCGTTCCCGTACAGAAAGACGAACGACCTCCGGCAAAGATTCCCGGCGACCGAAGCTTTCCGGCCAACCGGCCGGACAGTTGAACGCGTTGTGGCCCCGACGCGGGTGCCGGAACGGGGAGGCAATCTCCCGCAATGCACGGACAACTGCTGATGTCCCGTGCGGTACACGGCAGATGGAGGTTCGGACAGCCCTTCGAGATACCGCTGTGTCGGTAGTAGGCTCACGCCGTTTGTTGACGCACATGTGTGCCCCCGGGCCGGCGGGGGTCGAGCTGGGGGAGGCCATGCGCTTTCGCGGGAAGTCCATCCGCCGGAAGATCGTGGCGCTGCTGCTCGTGCCGCTCGTGTCCCTGACCGCGATCTGGGGCTTCGCCACGGTGCTCACCGGGCGCGAGGCGATCCACCTGTTCGAGGTGTCCGACGTCGTCGAGAAGGTCGGTTTCGCCACCGAGGACACCGTCGGCGTCCTCCAGCAGGAACGCCGCCAGAGCCTCGTCCACCTCGCCGACCCGCGTGCCTCGGACGCCCAGGCGGCGCTCAGGCGCAGCAGGGCCGCCACCGACAAGGCCGTCGCCAAGGTCCGCAGGAACGCCGAGGACCCGGACGTGCGCGGGGAGATGAGCGAGGGCACCGGCGAGCGCGTCGCCTCGATCCTGGACGCCCTGGACGGGCTCGACTCGCTGCGCCACGGCGTCGACGAGGGCACCGTCGACCGGACCCAGGCACTCGACCTCTACAACCGGATCGTCGACCCCTGCTACGTCCTCATGGCCAACCTCCACGTGCTGGACAACGTCGAGATGGACAAGCAGGGCCGGGCCCTGGCCAACGTCGGGCGCGCCCGGGAGCTGCTCTCCCGCGAGGACGCGCTCCTCGGCTCGGCGCTCGTCGCGGGCCGGATCACCGACGACGAGATCCGCGACGTGTCGGACCTCGTCGCCCAGCGCAGCCTGCTGTACGACACCAGCCTGCCGCTGCTGCCGGGCTCCGAACGCGCCCGCTTCGGGCGCTACTGGAAGAACGCCGGCACCGCGCCCCTGCGCAACGCCGAACAGGCCGTCATCGCCGCGACCCCGGGCGCGCCCCGCGGGATCACCGCGAAGAGCTGGGACGAGACGGCCGGGGCGACCCTCGTCGAACTGGGACGAATGGACGACGAGGCCCAGGACCGCTACCGGGACCGGGTCCACCCCCTGGCGGTCAACGTCATCGTCAAGGCTGCCATCGCGGGCGTCCTGGGCCTCGCGGCCCTGCTCGTCTCCCTGTTCATGTCCGTGCGCATCGGCCGGACCCTGATCCGCGACCTGCGCAGGCTGCGGCTGGAGGCCCACGAGGCGTCCGGCGTACGGCTGCCGAGCGTCATGCGCCGGCTCTCCGCGGGCGAACAGGTCGACGTGGAGACGGAAGTGCCGCGCCTGGAGTACGACAAGAACGAGATCGGCGAGGTCGGCCAGGCCCTCAACACCCTCCAGCGCGCCGCCGTCGAGGCCGCCGTCAAGCAGTCGGAACTGCGCGAGGGCGTCTCCGAGGTCTTCGTCAACCTCGCCCGGCGCAGCCAGGTCCTGCTGCACAAGCAGCTCACACTGCTCGACACCATGGAACGCAGGACCGAGGACACCGACGAACTCGCCGACCTGTTCCGCCTGGACCACCTGACGACGCGTATGCGCCGCCATGCCGAGGGTCTCGTCATCCTCTCGGGCGCGGCACCCTCACGGCAGTGGCGCAAACCCATCCAGCTCATGGACATCGTGCGCGCCGCCGTCGCCGAGGTCGAGGACTACGAGCGCATCGAGGTACGCCGTCTGCCGCGGGTCGCCGTCACCGGCCCGGCGGTCGCCGACCTCACCCACCTCGTGGCCGAACTCCTGGAGAACGCCACCGTGTTCTCGCCCCCGCACACCGCAGTCCAGGTGCTCGGGGAGCGCGTCGCCAACGGCTTCACGCTGGAGATCCACGACCGCGGCCTCGGCATGGCCGCCGAGGCGCTGCTCGACGCCAACCTCCGGCTCGCCGAGACCCCCGAGTTCGAGCTGTCCGACACCGACCGGCTCGGCCTGTTCGTGGTCAGCCGGCTGGCCCAGCGGCAGAACGTCCGCGTCTCCCTGCAGCCCTCCCCGTACGGCGGCACCACGGCCGTCGTCTTCATCCCCGACGTGCTGCTCACCGACGACGTGCCCGACACGAACGGCACCGGCTTCCGCCTCGACCGCGCGACGCAGGCGAAGGAGACCGGGAGCGAGCAGGACCGCAAGGCGGCGCTGGCGCAGGTCCCGGTACGGCTGCCGGGCCTGCCCGCCTCGATCCTGGACGGTCCCGTCGAACTGGAGGCCCCCGTCGGCCTCGACGCGCTGGGCGACCTGCCCGGCGTCCTGGGCGAGGACGACGGCGAGGGAGGCGGCCTCTTCCGGCCGCGCCGCTCCGTCACCGGTGTCCCCGGCGAGCAGCACCAGCAGGCGCGTGAGGGCCACGGCGAGTCGGCGCGCCCCGCCGACCCGGTCCACCCCGACGCCCCCGTACCGCTGCCGCAGCGCCGCAGGGCCCCCAAGCTGGTCAGCTCGCACGGGCGCCCGGTGACGGAGGCGCGGTCCCGGCGCGGGGACGCGGAGGGGGAGTCGACGGAGAGTACGGAGCCGTTGCCGTCCAGGCACACGGAATTCGAGGAGGCGGCGCCCTCGGCGGCCCGCCGCGGTGCGCGCGCCGACACGGCACGCGCCGTCGCCGAGCGCCCCGTGTCGTCGCGCCGCTTCGGCGGCGGACGCGGCGATCCCCCGGGCGGGCCGGACGGCGGACTCGGTGAAGCGCCGGCTCCCCTCGGGAGCGAGCGCACCGGCACCTCCGGGCGGCACGGCGAGCCCGGTCAGGCCCACGGCGTCGTCCCCGCGCGCGGGCGCCGCTCCGACCGGCCGGGCGGTACGGACGAGACGGCCGCGACCGGCTTGGAGAGCCCGGACGCTGGCGCGCTGCCCCGCCGGGTACGGCAGGCCAGCCTCGCCCCGCAGCTGAAGGACGGACCCGAGCGGCGCACCGAGCGCGACAGGACCGCGGGTGAAGGTCCGCTTCCCGCCGAACGTGACGCCGACGACGTACGCAGCCGCATGGCCTCCCTCCAGCGGGGCTGGCAGCGCGGCCGCGAGGAGAACGCCGGGGGCGACGATGCCCACGGCGGCTCAGCACAAGGAACGACAGAGGGAGACGGTCGATGACCGCACCGAAGGCCGCAGGGCACCCCGTGAGCAGCGCGACGTCGGGGGAGCTCAACTGGCTCCTCGACGATCTGGTGGACCGGGTCGCCAGCATCCGCAAGGCGATCGTGCTCTCCGGCGACGGACTGCCCACGGGTGTCTCCAAGGACCTGACCCGGGAGGACAGCGAGCACCTGGCCGCCGTCGCCTCCGGGTTCCACAGCCTCGCCAAGGGGGTCGGTCGGCACTTCGAGGCGGGCAGCGTCCGGCAGACGATCGTGGAGCTCGACGACGCGTTCCTGTTCGTCACGGCCGCCGGCGACGGCAGCTGCCTGGCCGTCCTCTCCGAGGCCGAATCCGACATCGGACAGGTCGCCTACGAGATGACGCTCCTGGTCAAGCGGGTCGGCGTGCATCTGGGCGCGGCTCCGCGCACCGAGCTGCCCACCGACGGGTAGTGGGATGGCATGAGCGGAGACGGTCAGGGGACCAGCCACTGGTTCGACGACGAAGCCGGACCGGTGGTCCGTCCGTACGCCATGACGCGCGGGCGCACCACCAGCCCGGCCCAGCACCGGCTCGACCTGATCGCGGTGGTCGTCACGGAGACCCACGCGGACGACCCCGAGGCGGACCAGACGCTGTCCCCGGAGCACGTGCACATCGTCGAACTCTGCCGTGACGCCCCGCAGTCGGTCGCCGAACTCGCCGCGGAACTCGACCTCCCCATCGGCGTGGTCAGGGTCCTGATCGGCGACCTCGTGGACGAGGAACTGGTTCACGTGACCCGTCCCGTACCGCCCGCGGAGCTGCCGGACGAGAGCATCCTGCGCGATGTGATCAGCGGCCTCCGGGCGCTGTGAGCGGCGGAACCGGGGTGAGGACGTGACAGGCCGGCAGCCCCGGCCCGGCCGCCGAGGGCGGGCCGGGAAGCGCTCTCTCCGGACCCGCTCCGCTGCCGTCCGCGCGGGCACGGCGTCCCGGCCGCGAGGGCGGGACGACCGCCACGGAACCCGGCGGAAGTGAGACGGCGGATGCCCGCCCCGGAGACGTACCTGTCATCGACATTCCGCGCGGCGGCCACGGTCCGCCCCGCCCGACCCCAGCGAAGCAGGAGAAGAGACCGATGATCTTCGGGCGAACTGAGCGCGGCAAGCCTCCGGTCGAGCCCGTCACGCTCAAGATCCTCGTCGCCGGCGGTTTCGGCGTCGGGAAGACGACCCTCGTCGGCGCGGTCAGCGAGATCAGGCCGCTGCGGACGGAGGAGATGCTCACCGAGGCGGGGCGTCCGGTCGACGACATCAGCGGTGTGGAGAGCAAGAAGACCACCACCGTCGCGATGGACTTCGGCCGCATCACCCTCCGCGAGGACCTGGTGCTGTACCTCTTCGGGACGCCGGGACAGGACCGCTTCTGGTTCCTGTGGGACGAACTGGCCACCGGTGCCCTCGGTGCGATCGTCCTCGCCGACACCCGTCGCCTGGAGGACTGCTTCGCAGCGGTCGACTACTTCGAGCGGCGCTCCATCCCCTTCGTGATGGGCGTCAACTGCTTCGAGGGCGCGGCCCGTTACCCGGCCGAGGACGTCCGCCGGGCGCTCGACCTGGACGAGGGCGTCCCCGTGGTGCTCTGCGACGCCCGGGACCGCGAATCGGCCAAGGAAGTACTCATCAGGGTCGTCCAGCACGCGATGGACCAGGCCGCCGTACGCCGCGAGGCCGCCACCGGCTGACGGCACCCGTACGCCGCGCCGGCCGGCCCGTGCGTGCGGCCCGTACCCCCGCCGACCGGGGTACGGGCCGCACTCCTGCACGCGCGTGTGGGCCCACGGGGACCCACACGCACGCAGCGCCGACGACCGGGGTCGTACGCGCGCGGCTCACGTCATGCCACGCGCGCGTGCCTCACCGGCCGGATCACACGCCCTCCTCGTGCCAGCCGAAGCTCTTCTCCACCGCCTTGTGCCAGTTGTGGTACTCGCGATCGCGCTCGGCGGACTCCATGACCGGCGTCCACTCGACGTCCTTCCGCCAGTGCGTCTTGAGCTCGTCGAGGTCGCTCCACACGCCCGTGGCCAGTCCTGCCGCGTAGGCCGCGCCCAGACACGTCGTCTCGGAGACCTTCGGACGGATCACCGGCACACCCAGGACGTCCGCCTGATGCTGCATCAGGAGGTTGTTCTTGGTCATGCCGCCGTCGACCTTCAGGGTGGTGATCTGCACCCCGGAGTCCTGGTACATGGCGTCGACGACCTCGCGGGTCTGCCAGCTCGTGGCCTCCAGGACCGCGCGGGCCAGGTGCGCCTTGGTGACGTACCGGGTGAGGCCGGTGACGACACCCCGCGCGTCGGAACGCCAGTAGGGCGCGTACAGGCCCGAGAAGGCCGGCACGATGTACGCCCCGCCGTTGTCCTCCACGCTCGCCGCCAGCGTCTCGATCTCGTCCGCGGTGCGGATGATCCCCAACTGGTCGCGGAACCACTGCACCAGGGCCCCGGTGATGGCGATCGAGCCCTCCAGGCAGTAGACCGGCGCCTCGTCGCCGATCTTGTAACCCATCGTGGTCAGCAGGCCGTTCTTCGAGGGGACGGGCCGGTTGCCGGTGTTGAGCAGCAGGAAACTGCCGGTGCCGTAGGTGTTCTTGGCCGTGCCGACGTCGTAGCAGGCCTGGCCGAACACGGCCGCCTGCTGGTCGCCGAGCGCCGACGCGACCGGGACGCCCCCGAGTTGGCCCACGGCGGTGCCGTACACCTCGGAGGAGGACCGGATCTCGGGCAGCATCGCCTCGGGGATGTTCATCGCGGAGAGGATGGACGGGTCCCACTGGAGGGTCTCCAGGTTCATCAGCATGGTGCGCCCGGCGTTGGTGACGTCGGTGACGTGCCGTCCGCCGTCCGTGCCGCCGGTGAGGTTCCAGATCAGCCACGAGTCGATCGTGCCGAAGGCGATCTCGCCGCGTTCGGCACGCGCGCGCAGACCCGGCACGTTGTCCAGCAGCCAGGCCGCCTTGGGCCCGGAGAAGTAGCTGGCCAGCGGCAGTCCGGTCTGCTCGCGGAAACGGTCCTGCCCGTCCGTGCCGCCCAGTTCGCCGCAGAGGGCGGAGGTACGGGTGTCCTGCCAGACGATGGCGTTGTGCACCGGCTTGCCCGTGGCGCGGTCCCACAGCACCGTCGTCTCACGCTGGTTGGTGATCCCGAGAGCGCTGAGCTGGTCGGCGCGCAGCCCGGCCTTGGCGATCGCTCCCGCGACCACGGCCTGCACCTTGGACCAGATCTCGGTGGCGTCGTGCTCCACCCAGCCGGGCTTGGGGAAGATCTGTCGGTGCTCGCGCTGGTCGACGGCGACGATCGCGCCGGCCCGGTCGAAGACGATGCAGCGGCTGGAGGTGGTGCCCTGGTCGATTGCGGCGACGTACTTCTCGGCGTTGTCCGGCATGGATACCCCTTGGTCGCTCGAGGTCAGAAGGCTGCGTTGTAGAGGAGGCCCGCGAGCGCCCCTCCGATCAGCGGGCCGACGACCGGGACCCAGGAGTAGCCCCAGTCGGAGGTGCCTTTGTTCGGGATGGGCAGGAACGTGTGCACGATGCGCGGGCCCAGGTCGCGCGCCGGGTTGATGGCGTACCCGGTGGGTCCGCCGAGCGAGAGCCCGATGCCGACGACGAGCAGGGACACCAGCAGGACCGAGATGCCGGAGCCGTAGATCCCCTGCTCCCCGGGGACCGGACCGATGCCGATGCCGATGTTCTTGCCGAAGGCGAGGATCGGCAGCACGAGGGCGATGGTCGCGATGACCTCGGTGAGGAGGTTGGCGACCGGGTTCCGGATCTCGGGGATGGTGGAGAAGATGCCGAGGGTCGGTGTCGGCTCGTCCGCCGTCCCCTCCGTGGTGCCCGTCTTGCGGACGTTGGCCTGGAACTGCGCGAGGTAGACCAGGTAGGCGAGGACGGCGCCGAGCATGGCGCCCACCATCTGGCCGAGTAGGTAGACCCACACCTTGTCCCACACGCCGGTGTCGACGGCGACGCCGATGGTGACGGCCGGGTTGAGGTGGCCGCCCGACAGCGGGGCGGCGGTGTAGGCGCCGGCCAGCACGGCGAATCCCCAGCCGAACGCGATGACGATCCAGCCCGACGCCTGTGCTTTCGAGAATCTGAGAGTGACCGCGGCGCAGACTCCCGCGCCGAAGAGGATGAGGATCGCGGTGCCGATGACCTCACCGACGAATATGTCTGCGTTGCTCATGGCGGCTCCTAGGCCCTCGCCCGGGGCGGTCCGCCCCGGTCCACCGTGCAGGGTGCGTTTCCCATGGCTACTTCAGCCGAGGGCAGGGAGGTCCCGCGCCCCGCCCGGCGTCCGTGACGAGCGTGCCGTAGCAGCGGAATCGCCCGTGGGGGGATGGCCCTTCGTGCAGGCGGGAACCCGGACGGTACAGCGCCTGAAGACGCCCGAATGCGGCGATGCCGACTGACACCGGGAAGTGTTCACCGGCACTCAGAGGGCGTCAAGGTCGCCGACCGGAACCGTTCGCGACCGTGTGCGAGCCGGGGCCTGCGAACGGCGGCGCCCGGGCCGGTGCGGCGACCGTTCAGCTCCCGGAGCCGGTACGCCGAGCACGCCGAGTCGTCAACACCCTTGCGTGGAAAGGTGGTTGACGGGAGGAACAAGTCGGTGAGCCTCGGCGCTCCGGCCCCGGCCCCGGACGCCTCACCCCACTTCGGCCGCCCCGCATCCCGCCTGTGCCGCCATGGGGCCCGGGCCCCGGCGCACCTCGTGACCGGGCAGTCCCGCCCGCCCCAGGATCCAGCTCGCGCCCGGCAGGGCCTTCGCCGCCTGCTTGAGCGGTGCGAGGCACGCGGCGGCCTGCCGGTGGTCGGTCACCGCGCCGGGCGCGCACAGCACCGTGGCGAGGGACAGCGTCACCGCCATTCCGCCGGCCGACCAGGGGGCGTCGAGCACCGAGGCGGCCACCTGGTCGAGGCCGCCGGGGTCGGCGAGGACCAGGAAGTCGTCGCCCCCGATGTGCCCCACGCGCGTGGCCTCGGACGCGGCGTGCTGCAACACCCGCCCCACCGCCCGGATCAGCTCGTCCCCGGCCGCGAACCCGGCCCCGTCGTTGACCCGTTTGAAGTGGTCGACGTCCAGCCAGCTCAGCGCGAAGGGCCGCCGGGCCGCGATCCGCCGGTCCACCTCCTCGGTGATCGCGTCCGAACCGGGCAGCCGGGTCAGTGGGTTGAGCCCCGCCGCCTCCTCGACCCGGCTCTCGGCCAGCGCCCGTACGAGGTCGGCGAGACGGACGACGCCCACGCACCGCCCGAGCCGGTCGACGACGGCGACATCGTCGGACGTACGGTCCCGGTCGCCGCCCGCGACCACGTCCAGCACCTCCCACGCCGTCGCGTCGACGCCGACCGTGCGCGGCGGGTCACCGAGCTTGGCGGCGGGCCGGTCGGCGTACAGGGCGTGCCCGTACCGCCCCGACATCGACAGCAGGAACCGCGACCGGTGCACCGAGCGCACGGGCACCCCGGAGGCGTCGACGAGCAGCACCCCGGACACGTCGGGCGAGCCGGTGAGCAGCGCCCGCACGCGTCCCGCCGACGCCGTCGCAGGCAGCAGCGCGGCCGGCCGGACGAACTGCCGTACGGAGGGCCCCGACCGGGGCACGGCCGTCACGGCGGGGGAGACGGGCGGCACGTACACGTCGGCGGCGGGCAGCCGCGCCGGCGGGGCGAACAGCTGTCCCTGCGCGAGCTGCGCACCGGCGGCGACCGCGGCCGCGCACTGCGCCTCCGTCTCCACGCCCTCGACGGACAGCAGCGCTCCCGAGTGCTCGCAGAACGTGCGCATCGCCCGCACCGCCGCCGGGCGGCTCAGCAACGACGCGTCGAGCTTGACGAGTTCGGGATCGAGGTCCGCGAGCAGCCGCAGGGGCACGTCGCCGTCCCCGACGCCGTCCGCGCAGATCCGGAAGCCCTCCGCCCGGAGCCCGGCCACCGCCTCCAGGAGCGCGTGCCGGGGCACGTGCGTGTACGGCGGGCCGATGTCGAGGGTGATCTCCCACGTCATCCGCCCGGCCTGCCGTACGGCCTCGCGCAGGTCGGCCAGGCGCCCGAGATCCGCCAGCGTCCCGGCGAACACGTTGACGTGCAAGGGCAGCAGCGTCTCCTTGCGGGCGGCGGCGCGCACGGCCCACGCGGCCACCCGTCCGTCGAGTTCCGGGTCCCGGCGGGCCTGCGCGAGGACGTCCCCGGCCTCCGGACGCGCGAGTATCTCCAGCGCCGCGACCCCTCCGGTCGTCAGGTTGACCACCGGCTGGAAGGCGAAGCGGAGAGTATCCGTCCAGGAGTGCACGGACAGCATGATGGCGCCGCTCGCGCACGCCGGAACGCGATTCACACGCTGTTCACGCAGCATTCCCGCCCGGTCACACTGCGTACGCACACCCGTCCGGGCGCCGCCGGGTCACCGCACCGCGATCACCGACGAACCATGCCCGAACAGCCCCTGGTTGGCGGTGATGCCGACCCGCGCCCCCGCCACCTGCCGGCCCCCGGCGGCGCCCCGCAGCTGCCAAGTCAGCTCGCACACCTGGGCGATGGCCTGCGCCGGGACGGCCTCCCCGAACGACGCGAGGCCGCCGCTCGCGTTCACCGGTGTCCGTCCGCCGAGCGCCGTCGCGCCCTCCCGCAACAGCTTCGCCGCCTCGCCCTCACCGCACAGCCCCATATCCTCGTACCACTGCAACTCCAGCGCCGTGGACAGGTCGTACACCTCGGCCAGCGACAGGTCCTCGGGCCCGACGCCCGCCTCCTCGTACGCGGCACGGGCGATCGACGCGCGGAAGGTCTCACCGGTCGCGGCCACGGCCGCGGCGGAGTCCGTCGCGATGTCCGGCAGGTCCAGCAGGGTGTTGGGATAGCGGGGGGTCACCGTGGACACGGCCCGGATCCGTACGGCCCCGGCCGCGCCGTGCCGCCGGGCGTACTCCGTGCTGGACAGCACCAGGGCCGCGCCGCCGTCCGAGGTCGCGCAGATGTCGAGCAGGCGCAGCGGATCCGCCACCACCGCCGAGCCGGCGACCTCCTCGGCCGTGACCCGCTTGCGGTAGCGGGCGTTCGGGTTCAGGGCGCCCGCGGCGGCGTTCTTCACCTTGACCCGCGCGAAGTCCTCGGGCGTGTCCCCGTGCACGGCCATCCGCCGCCGCGCGTACAGCCCGAAGTACGCGGGGTTGGTCGCCCCGAGGATCCGGAAGCGCAGCCAGTCCGGGTCGTCCGGGCGCTCCCCGCCGGCCGGGCGGAAGAAACCCTTGGGTGCCGCGTCCGCGCCGACCACGAGCACGACGTCCGCGAGCCCCGCGAGGATCTGCGCGCGCGCCGTGTCGACGGCCTGCGCCCCGGAGGCACAGGCCGCGTAGACGCTCGTCACCCGGGCCCCCTGCCAGCCCAGCGCCCTGGCGAACGTCGCGCCCGCCACGTACCCGGGATATCCGCCCCGTACGGTGTCGGCGCCCACGATCGAGCCGATGTCCCGCCAGTCCAGGCCGGCGTCGGCCAATGCGGCCCGGGCGGCCACGGTGCCGTACTCGACGAAGCCCCGGCCCCACTTGCCCCACGGGTGCATGCCCGCGCCGAGTACCGCGACCTCGCCGGTCATGCCGTCACCCCCGGCCCGCCGGACACGCCTCGATCCGCCGTCCCGGCCTCCTTCACCGGCCGCCAGTGCCAGGTCGTCCAGGTCGTCCCCGCGTCCTCGTTCAGCACGCCGGGGACGAGTTCCACCTCCATGCCCACCGCGAGGTCGGCGACGGTGACCCCGTCAGGCGCCTGTCCGAGCACGACGATGCGCTCGGCCTCCAGTTCCGCGGCGATCAACGTGCGGGGCTGCCAGGGGAGTTCGGGGTCGGACACGTAGGGCGCAGGCGGCCGGTAGCGGCTGTCCGTGTACGACCAGACGCGACCGCGCCGGGACAGCGGCGTCTCGGTCAGGTCGCCCCCGCCGCAGCCGGGATTGCGGCAACAGACGTCCTCGCGGGGGAAGAAGACGCTGGCGCACGCCGAGCAGCGCGTGCCGAGCAGGCGGAAACCGTCCTCGTCCTCTTCCTGGGTGAACCAACCGGCCACCACCGGTGTGCGGGTACGCGGCAAGGGTCCTCCAGAGAACGGGATCTGACGGGACGTCAGAAGTGTGTCACGGGTGCCGCCGATTGGGCAGGGCGGCCGCGGAGAACCGGACACCCCGGCGCGCGGAGGTCCACAGCCACGGGGTGTCGCGGCATCCTCGGACGTGCGACGCGTCGGGCTCCAGATCCCCCGAGGCGCGCGGACCGTATGCGATCCCTTCCCAGACGGAACCCCGGCCTGATAGACGCAAGGGTCATGACACGACTCTCCACCGCGCTGCGGGGCCTGGTGACCACACTCGCGGCCCTGCTGTCCGTGACCGCCGCCTCCGCCACCGCCCGCGCCGAACCGGGACCGAGGGCGCCCGAGGACTTCGTGGCCCTCAGGTCCGTCGACCCTACGATCCTCCAAGACATGCGGTACTTCACGCCGCACAACTTCGTGGGCGAGCGCGTCGACGGATACCGTCAGCCGCTCTGCATCCTGACCCGGCCCGCCGCCGAGGCACTGCACAAGGCGCAGACGAAGCTGCTGCGGCGCGGCTACAGCCTCAAGGTCTACGACTGCTACCGCCCGCAGCGAGCGGTGGACCATTTCGTGCGCTGGGCCGAGGACCTCGACGACCAGCGGATGAAGGCGGAGTTCTATCCGCGGGTCGACAAGACCCGCCTGTTCGAGGACGGTTACATCGCCGAGAAGTCCGGGCACAGCCGCGGCTCCACCACCGACCTCACCATCGTCCGGCTGCCGGCCCGCCCGACGCGCCCTCACGTCCCCGGGCAGCCCCTTCTGCCCTGCTACGCGCCCCAGAAGGAGCGCTTCCCCGACAACTCCGTGGACATGGGCACGGGTTACGACTGCTTCGACACCCTCGCGCACACCCTGGACCCGCGCGTCCAGGGCGAACAGCGCGCCAACAGGCTGCTTCTGAAGAGCACCCTCGAAGGCCTCGGTTTCGTCAACCTGGCCGAGGAGTGGTGGCACTACACGTACAAGCCGGAGCCCTACCCGGACACCTACTTCGACTTCCCGGTGTCCCGGAAGTCGCTGAACCCGTCCCACTGAGCCGAGAGTCCGAAGGCGCTCCGGACACCTCCCCGACGGGGCTCCCGACTTGATCGGATACAGTCCGCGCGTGTCCGTAACCCACCACCCGCCGACGGCCGGCCCCGCGCCGGACTCCCACTGTTCGAGCTGCGGAGCGCCCTACGGGGAGGGCGTCTCCGGCTGGCCCCGCACCTGCGCCGCGTGCGCCACGGTCGCCTACCGCAACCCACTTCCCGTCGCGGTGGCCCTGCAGCCCGTCTACGACACCCAGGGCGCCGCCCTGGTGGTCATCACCCGGACGATCGCCCCCGCGCGCGGAGGCATCGCCCTGCCCGGCGGCTTCGTCGACCACCGTGAGGACTGGCGGCACGCCGTCGTGCGGGAACTCCAGGAGGAGACGGGCATCGAGGCGGCGAGCCGCGAAGTGCGGCTCATCGACGCGATGAGCTCTCCCGACGGGCACCTGCTGCTCTTCGGGCTCCTCCCCGAACGCCCCGCCGCCGGACTCCCCGAGTCCGCCGCCACGGACGAGACGGAGGGCTGGCACCTGCTGCGCAGGCCGACCGAACTCGCCTTCCCCCTGCACACGCTGGCCGTCCGGGCCTGGTTCGACGGCCGCTACATCTGAGCGACGCCCCGGGCCGCCGAGCCCGGGGCATGCCATACGTCCGCGGCCCCGCCGCCGCTCAGCCGGCCCCGAGCCCGCGCAGCCGCACCCGGTGGAGCGGCTCGCCCGGGCCGCCGTCGGACTCCCGCTCGACCACCAGCCGCCGCCCCTCCCAGCGCGTCACATAGCGCTCGATCTCCGGCTCGTCCCACCCGTCCCCGGCGTCGGCCACCACCAGCCCGCCCCCGGTGCGGCCCCGCGCGGGCGCCCACACCTCCAGCTCCAGAACCCCGTCGTCGCCCCGCACGGGCACCACGGCACCCGCGCGCGCGAGCACCGGAATCCGTGACAGGGGGGCGTCGACCAGCACCTGGGCGGGCCCCTCGTACGCCCTTCCCGTCGCGGTGTCGTACCAGCGCCCGCGCGGCAGCCGCACCGCACGCCGGTCCGCCCCCGGACCGAGCACCGGAGCCACCAGCAGACAGTCACCGAGCAGGAAGGCGTCCTCGCAGTCGCGCAGCGCCCGGTCCTCGGCCGCACCCCACCACAGAGGACGCACGTAGGGCGCCCCCGTACGGCGGGCGAGGTGCGCCAGTGTCATGAAGTACGGCAGCAGGCGGCGCCGTTCGGCGAGCGCCACACGCGCGTGGGCCAGCACGTCGTCACCGAACTCCCAGGGCTCCCGGCGGCCCGCCCGGGGCCCGGCGTGCGTACGGAACAGCGGGAGGTAGGCGCCCAGTTGGAACCACCGCAGGTACAGCTCCGGTGACGGGCGTCCGTCGGACCCGCCCACGTCGGCTCCCGAGTAGGGCACCCCGCTGAGCCCGAGGCCCATCACCAGCGACAGCGACGCCCGCAGCCCCGGCCAGCCCGTCGCCACACCGCCCGACCAGGCACCACCGTAGCGCTGCATCCCGGCCCATCCGGAACGCGAGAGCACGAACGGCCGCTCCCCGGGCGCCAGTTCGCGCAGCCCCTCGTACCCGGCCCGCGCCATGCCCAGCGCGTACACGTTGTGCGCCTCGCGATGGTCCCCGCCGGTGCCCTCCAGGAAGTGCCGGGCCGAACGCGGCAGGGTGTTCTCCCCGAACGCCGCGAACGACGTCGGCTCGTTCATGTCGTGCCGGAACCCGGCGAACCCCTGCGCCAGCCGCTCCTCGTAGAGCCGTCCCCACCACCGCCGCACCCGCGGGTCTGTGAAGTCCGGGAACACGGACCGGCCGGGCCGGGCCGGTGCCTCGACCGGCTTCCCGCCGCCGTCGCGCAGGAAGACGTCCTCGGCCGCCCCGCTGTCGTGGACGGCGACGCCCGGCGCCGCGGCGACCGCCGGGTCCACGACCGAGACCAGCCGGATCCCGTCGCGCCGCAGTTCGTCGGCGAGCACCGGCAGCTTGGGGAACCGCTCCCGGTCCACCGTGAACACCCGGCGCGCCTCGTGGTGGTCGACATCGAGGTGGACCGCCCCGAGCGGCAGGTCGCGCTCCTGGTAGCCCCCGACGATCCGCCGCACCTCCTGCTCGCCGCCGAAGTCCGACCGCCCGTGGTGGTGCCCGAGCGCCCAGGCCGGCGGCAGCGCGGGCGCCCCGGTGAGCGCGGACCAGGCGTGCAGCACGCGCGCGGGGGTGCCCACCAGGACCCAGCAGCGCAGCGGCCCGCCCTCCATCCGGAGCCGGCACGTGCCGAGCCGGTCGTGCCCGGAACCGGCGCCCTCCTCGCCCTCCCCGAGCGTCACCGCGCCATCCCACGGGTTGTCGTGGAACACGAGATGGGTGCCCGCGTCGGACACCACCAGCTGCACCGGCATGGTGATGTGCAGCGGGTCCTCGCCCGGCACGAGGGCGCGCCCAGGATCCGTGTTCCACAGCCGGTAGGTGCCGTCGCGCAGCCGCGCCCCGGCGGCGCGCCCGCCCAGGCCGAAGAACCGCGCGTCCGCCGCCACCTCAGAGCGCTGCATCCAGCGCGCCGCGCCCCCCTCGGCCGACTCCCACCAGCGGGGCGGCAGATCACGGCGCAGCGTCACCCCGCCTGGCGTACGCACCTCGATCGCCCCGTGCCGCGACACGGCGACGGTGAGGCGCTCGGCCACGATCCGCCACCCCCCGTCCTTGTCGGGCTCCAGCACGGCCCGGGGGTCCGGTTCGGGGCAGCCGCCCGACAGGGCGTGCGACGGCAGGGGCCCGGCCCCGTCCCAGCCCCAGAACAGCGACCCGTTCGCCGCCACGCTGACCTGGAGCTCCGAGCGCGTGAACTTGATGACGCCGCCCCCGGGGCCCGGCTCGACGCCGAGCACAGGACCGGGCACCCGCGCCCGCTCGGCCCCCCGCCGCGGCAGACCCGCGGCGTCCGTACGCCTCCTGCGCCACGCGGCCCGCACGGTGCGCAACCCTTGAGTGGCACCCCCCGAGCCGACCGATATCACCGAACGCACCAGGTCACGACCGTCCATGCTGTTCAGCCTGCCATTCACGAGGCCCCGGAGGAGGGCCGTTCAACTGCCGTTCACCCGTGGTGTGGGCACATCTTCACGACACCGACTATGTGCGGCGCACCCTGGTGCGGAAGTCGATCACATGGCATCGTCCGTGTCAGCCGCGTGACGCGCACACCCCTGCCCGTGCGCGACCGACGCACACGACGCGCACAGTCCGGGAGCCGCCCCATGTCCTCAGCGAACGCCTCGCCGCTCTGGCAGCCCGACCGGGAACGGATCGACCGGGCACAGGTCACCAGGTTCCAGTCCTGGGCGGCCGAACACCACGGAGCCCCGGCCTCGGGCGGCTACGCGGCGCTGCACCGCTGGTCCGTCGACGAGCTGGACACGTTCTGGAAAGCCGTCACCGAGTGGTTCGACGTACGGTTCTCCACCCCCTGCACGCGCGTGCTCGGCGACCGCTCGATGCCCGGCGCCGAGTGGTTCCCCGGGGCCACCCTGAACTACGCCGAGCACGCCCTGCGCGCGGCGGGGACCCGCGCGGACGAGCCCGCCCTGCTGTACGTCGACGAGACCCACGAGCCGAGCCCCGTGACCTGGGCGGAGCTACGCCGCCAGGTCGCTTCCCTGACGGCCGAGCTGCGCTCCCTCGGGGTGCGCCCCGGGGACCGGATCAGCGGCTACCTCCCGAACATCCCGCAGGCCGTGGTGGCGCTGCTCGCCACGGCCGCCGTGGGCGGCGTGTGGACCTCGTGCGCCCCGGACTTCGGCGCCCGCAGCGTCCTGGACCGCTTCCAGCAGGTCGAGCCGGTCGTCCTGTTCACCGTCGACGGCTACCGCTACGGCGGCAAGGAGCACGACCGCCGCGACACCGTCGCCGAGCTGCGCCGCGAACTGCCCACCCTGCGCGCCGTCGTGCACATCCCGCTGCTGGGCACCGAGGCCCCCGAGGGCACCCTGGAGTGGTCGGCGCTGACCGCCGCCGACGTGGAGCCCGTCTTCGAGCAGGTCCCCTTCGACCACCCGCTGTGGGTCCTGTACTCCTCGGGCACGACCGGCCTGCCGAAGGCGATCGTCCAGTCCCAGGGCGGCATCCTCGTCGAGCACCTCAAACAGCTCGGCCTGCACTGCGACCTGGGACCGGAGGACCGCTTCTTCTGGTACACGTCCACCGGCTGGATGATGTGGAACTTCCTCGTCTCCGGCCTGCTCACGGGCACCACGATCGTCCTGTACGACGGCAGCCCCGGGTACCCGGACACAGGAGCCCAGTGGCGTATCGCCGAGCGCACGGGAGCCACCCTCTACGGCACCTCGGCGGCCTACGTCATGGCGTGCCGCAAGGCGGGCGTCCACCCCTCCCGGGACTTCGACCTCTCGCGCGTCCAGTGCGTGGCCACCACGGGCTCGCCGCTGCCTCCCGACGGGTTCCGCTGGCTGCACGACGAGGTCCGCGACGACCTGTGGATCGCCTCGGTCAGCGGCGGCACGGACGTGTGCTCGTGCTTCGCGGGCGCCGTGCCCACCCTCCCGGTCCACATCGGCGAACTCCAGGCGCCGGGCCTCGGCACGGACCTCCAGTCCTGGGACCCGGCCGGCAAGCCCGTGATCGACGAGGTCGGCGAGCTCGTGGTCACCAACCCCATGCCGTCGATGCCCGTCCGCTTCTGGAACGACCCCGACGGCAGCCGCTACCACGGCAGCTACTTCGACACGTATCCCGGAGTGTGGCGCCACGGCGACTGGATCACCGTCACCTCGCGCGGCTCCGTCGTCATCCACGGCCGCTCCGACTCCACGCTGAACCGGCAGGGCGTGCGCATGGGGTCCGCCGACATCTACGAGGCCGTCGAACGGCTCCCGGAGATCAAGGAATCGCTCGTCATCGGCGTCGAACAGCCCGACGGCGGCTACTGGATGCCGCTCTTCGTGCACCTCGCGCCCGGCGCCGTGCTCGACGACGCCCTGCTGGACCGCATCAGGCGCACGATCCGCGAGCAGCTCTCGCCACGGCACGTGCCCGACGAGGTGATCGAGGTCCCCGGCGTCCCGCACACCCTCACGGGCAAGCGCATCGAGGTCCCGGTCAAGCGCCTCCTCCAGGGCGCCTCCCTGGAGAAGGCCGTCAACGTCGGGTCCGTGGACGACGTCGAACTCCTGCGCTTCTACGAGGACCTGGCCCGCAAGCGCTCCTGATCAACCCCCGTAGGTGGCCTCGGACTCGCCGAGCACGGCGGCGAAGTCCGAGGCCAGCCGCAGCGCGTCGGCCGGCTCCAGATCCGCGACCGAGATCCGCACACCCGGCCCGGACGCCAGCCGGAACCGCGCCCCCGCCGCGACCCACCAGCCGTGCGAGCGCAGCCCGTTGACGACGGCGGACTCGTCCCGCACGGGCACCCACACGTTCATCCCGCTCACTCCGCGGGCCTCGACGCCGTGCCGGGCGAGCTCGCCGACGAGCGCGCTCCGGCGCTGCGCGTAACTCTCCCCGGCACGCGTCACCGACGCGCGCGTGGCCTCGTCCGCCAGCAGGCCGTGGACGGTCTCCTGCAGCAGATGGCTGACCCAGCCCGAGGTCAGCAGCAGCCGGCCGTCGTGCCGGGCCAGGGTCGTCGGATCGCAGGCCGCCGCGGCCCACCGCAGGTCCGTCCCCAGGAACTTGCTCACCGTCCGCACGTGCACCCAGCGCGCCAGACCGCCGGACGTCAGCGTGTGCAGCGGGGCGCCCGCCACCGCGGACGCGTGGTCGTTCTCCACGACCAGCACCTCGGGCCGCTCCCGCAGCACCGCGACCAGCGCGTCACGGCGCGCCACGGAGAAGCAGCCGCCGCACGGGTTCTGCGCCCGTGGACTGCACACCACCGCGCGCACACCCGCCCGCACCGCGGCGCGCAACGCGTCGGGGCGGATCCCCTGGTCGTCCACCGCCACCGGCACCGTACGCAGGTCCAGCGCCGTGACCAGGTCCAGCAGGTGGTGGTAGCCGGGGTCCTCCATCGCGACGGCGTCGCCCGGCCGCAGCTCCACGGACAGCAGCCGCCCGATCAGGTCCAGCGCGCCGTGCGCGAAGGTCACGCCCTCGGTGGGCACGCCGTCCGGAGCCAGCCACGCGCGGACCGCCTGCTCCAGCTGCGCCAGCCGGGGCGTGCCACGGTGCGACCGCGCCCCGGGGGAGAGTCGCGACGGCGGCACCAGCCGGGGCAGGAACGCGGGGTCCGGATGCCCGCCGGCCAGATCGCGCACGCCGGGCGGCACCTTGGGCGGCCGCCGCGAGGCGACCGTGGGCGCGGCGGCGACGACGGTCCCGCCGCGCCCGCGTGTCACCACGATTCCGCGTCGGCGCAGCTCCTGATAGGCCGTCGCGACCGTCCCCGGGCTCACCCCGAGTCCGTCGGCGAGACGCCGCACCGGCGGCAGGGCGTCCCCGGGGTTCAACGCTCCTTCGGCCACGCCGCGTTCGACGGACGCGGCAATTCCCTTGGCTGTCGTACCAGCGATCCCATATTGTGTTGCCACGTTACCAAGTATGTATCAATACATAACTGGAAGCAAGGGGGAGCAGTGAGTCCGACACGCCGCGCGGCCGGATGGGCGACACGCATACCGGGAGGCCCCGACGGCCGGAGAATGCTCTGGATCGCGCTCGTCGACCGGATCGGCAGCGGCCTGTGGGCCTCCGTCTCCGTCCTGTACTTCACCTATGTCACCGGCCTCTCCGTCGCCGAGGTCGGCACCCTCGTCGCCGTCTCCGGAGCCATCGGCATCGCCGGCGCACCGCTCGGTGGCCGCATCGCCGACCGCCTGCCGCTCACCCATGTCCTGATCGCCCTGCAACTCCTGCGCGCCGCCGCCTCCCTCGCCCTGCTGACCACCGACGACTACGTGCTCCTGCTGGTGTTCTCGGCGGCCGGCAGCCTCGGCGACCGGGCCGCCAACGTCCTCACCAAGCTCTACGCGGCACGCGTGGCGGGCCCCGACCGCGTCCGCTACCAGGCCGTGAACCGCACGGTCGCCAACGCGGGCTGGGCCGTGGGCGGCCTGGTCGCGGCGGCGGCCCTCGCCGTCGGCACCACGGCGGCCTACCGGTGGCTCCTCGTGGGCGACGCCCTCTCCTTCGCCGTCGTCGCACTCCTCACCCGCCGCTGCGGCGAGCCGCCGTCCCCGTCGCGCACCGTCGCCGCCTCCGGAAAACCCGTCCCGACGACGGCGAGGACGACCGGCCCCTGGCGGGACCGCACCTACCTGGCCTACGTCGCCACCGAAACCGTCCTCTTCCTCGACGACGCGGTGTTCAAGGTCGGCCTGCCCCTGTGGATCGCCCACGGCAGCGACGCACCGCACGGCCTCGCACCCCTGCTCATGGTCCTCAACAACGTCATGGTCGTGGCCCTCCAGGTCCCCCTGGCCCGATTCGGCGCCACCACCGCGGCCGCCCGCGCCCTGCTCCTCCCGCTCTCCGCCGTCTTCGCCCTCGGCGGCGTCCTGATGGCCCTCTCCAGCACCGGCGGAACCGTGACCGCGACCCTGACTCTCACCGCCGCGGCCGTCGCCTTCACCGTCGCCGAGATGATGCACGCGACCGTCTCCTGGGACCTGTCCGTCGCCCTCGCCCCCGACACCGCACAGGGCAGCTACCTCGGCGTCCACGGGCTCGCCCAGTCCGTCCAGCGCAGCCTCGGGCCACTCGCCGTGACCGCGGCCATCGCCACCGGCCCCGCCGGATGGACCGTCTTCGGCGCGGTCATCGCCCTGACCTGCGGATTCCAGCACCGCCTGGTCCGCGACCGGCTCCGAGAGCAGCCGTTGTCAGTGCCCCCGATTACTGTGAGTGAGCATTGATCGACCGTGCACAGGGGGAACCATGCCGCACACCCGACACCAGACCATGCGACGCGTGCTGCGCCGCGAGATCGCCGGCACCATCGGCCTGCTCACCGACGAAGAGGACTTCGCCGCGATGCGGCGCTACCGCACCTTCACCTTCGACGACCACCGGACCTACCTCCAGCAGGTCGAAGCCCTGCTCAGGACACTCGCCGCCCAGGGCGGCCACACCACCGTCGCCCTCTTCGACCCGGAGGAGTACGCCGCGTTCTGCTCCGACACCGGCCTCGACCCCGACGCCCCGGCCAGCCGCACCCGCTTCACAGCCGAGCTCGCCGCGACGGGCCCCGCCCTCCCGTACGAGGGCCAGCCCCTCGCCGACCTGGTCCCGGACCTCGTCGACGAGGCCGTACGACAGGCGACCTGGGAGTACGCGACCACCGTCCTGGCCGGCATCGGCGACTGCGCGTCCTGCGGCGAGGACATCGGACAGGCCGCCTTCGCCCGGGCCACCCACCTGCTCACCCGCATCCTCGACACCGCGGGCCCCGGCGAGCGCCACCTGGTGTGCAGCGTCTCCACCACGCCGGAGTCGCTCATGGCCGTCCTCCACGCCGAGGCCACCGAGGACGCCGCCGGCCTGGACGAGAGCGAGGCCCTGGAGTTCGCCACGGTCCTGGCCCTCGGCATCGCCACCCAGGCCCCGGGCGGACTCGTCATGCGCACCAGCGCTCCCGGCACCACCGACCGGATCTACGGCTGGCGCCTGCGCGGCGAAGGACTGGTACCGCTGACGGCCGCCGAGGTCTTCGACGCCTACTGCACCGACATCGACTCCGGAGACCTCGTCTCCCCGGAGTCCGGCGTCGACTACTGCGTACCACCCGACCTGGGGGAGGAGGAACCCGGCAGGGGGCACAGGCACTGAACGCGCGAGGGGCGCCCCACCCGCAGGTGGAGCGCCCCTCGCGCACAGCCGATCACTCGGAATGCGGCCCTACTCGCCCGACAGCACCGCCTGAGCCGCGTTCCGCGCCTCCTCGGCGGTGTCCGCGGCCCGGGCGGCGGCGGCCGCCCGCTCGCACTGCGCGAGCGTGTACTTCGCCAGCGTCGACCGCACATAGGGAATGGACGCCGCCCCCATCGACAGGGAGGTCACCCCGAGACCCGTCAGCACACAGGCCAGCAGCGGGTCCGACGCGGCCTCGCCGCAGACACCGCAGCTCTTGCCCTCGGCCCTGGCCGCCTCGGCGGACAGCGCCACCAGGTCCAGCAGCGCGGGCTGCCACGGGTCCTGCAGCCGGGACACCGCACCCACCTGCCGGTCGGCCGCGAAGGTGTACTGCGCGAGGTCGTTGGTCCCGAGCGACAGGAACTCGACCTCCTGCAGGATCGAGCGCGCCCGCAGCGCGGCCGACGGGATCTCGACCATCGCGCCGAACTTGGCCCGCAGCCCGGCCTCGCGGCACGCGTCGGCGAACGCCTTCGCGTCGATGCGGTCCGCCACCATCGGCGCCATGACCTCGAGATGGACCGGCAGACCCTCGGAAGCCTTGGCGAGCGCGGTCAGCTGGGTGCGCAGCACGTCGGGGTGGTCGAGCAGCGAGCGCAGTCCCCGCACACCCAGCGCGGGGTTGGGCTCGTCCGCCGGGGTCAGGAAGTCGAGCGGCTTGTCCGCGCCGGCGTCGAGCACCCGCACGACCACACGGCCCTCGGGGAACGCCTCCAGCACCTGGCGGTAGGCCTCCACCTGCTTCTCCTCGGACGGCGCGTTCTCGCTGTCGTCCAGGAAGAGGAACTCGGTACGGAACAGGCCGACGCCCTCGGCACCCGCCTCGACCGCGGCCGGCACGTCAGCGGGACCGCCGACGTTCGCGAGCAGCGGCACCTTGTGCCCGTCGGAGGTGGCGCCGGGGCCCGTCGACGCGGACAGCGCCGCCCTGCGCTCGGCCGCCGCGGCCTCCAGCTGCGCCTTCTTCTCGGCGCTCGGCTCCACGAAGATCTCACCGGTGCTGCCGTCCACGGCGACGACCGTGCCCTCGGCGAGCTCGCCCGCACCGGGAAGGGCCACCACGGCCGGCACACCGAGCGCCCGCGCCAGGATCGCGCTGTGGCTGGTGGGACCGCCCTCCTCGGTGACGAAACCGAGGACGAGCGTCGGGTCGAGCAGCGCGGTGTCCGCCGGCGCGAGGTCACGCGCGATGAGGACGTACGGCTCGTCGCTGTCCGGGACACCCGGCATGGGCACCCCGAGCAGCCGGGCGACGATACGGTTCCGTACGTCGTCCAGGTCGGCCACCCGCCCGGCGAGGTACTCACCGGCACCGGCGAGCAGCGCACGGTAGGAGGCGAACGCGTCGTAGACGCCGCGCTCAGCGGTGCTGCCGACGGCGATACGCCGTTCCACGTCCGCCATCAGCTCGGGGTCCTGGGCCATCATGGCCTGCGCCTCGAGCACCGCCTGCGCCTCGCCGCCGGCCAGGTTGCCGCGTGCCGTCAGATCGGCCGCCACAGCTTCCACGGCCTTGCGGGCGCGCCCCTGTTCGCGCTCCGCGTCCTCCGCGGGAATCTGCTTGGCAGGCGGTTCGAGGACCGCCGTTCCCATGTGCCGAACCTCGCCGATCGCCACACCGTGGCTCACGCCGACGCCTCGCAGCATTGTCTCCATCTCACCCGTCTCCGATAGTGCGGCGAGCCCCGCCGCCGCGGTGGTTGTCCTGTCGCCGCCCGGGGACGGCACTGCCGTCACTGCCAGCCGAAGAGGCTGTCGCCGGCCTTCACGTCGCCGTCCTCGCGGAGCTCGGAGAGGGACTCGGCCGTCGCCTCCAGTGCCACGACCGGGCACACCGGGGACTTGCCGGCGGCCTCGACGGCGGCGGGGTTCCAGCGGATCACGGACTGGCCGCGGGTCACGGTGTCGCCCTTGTTGACGAGCAGGTCGAAGCCCTCGCCGTTGAGCTGCACGGTGTCGATGCCGAGGTGGGTGAGGACGCCGTGGCCCTCACCGTCCACCACGACGAAGGCGTGCGGGTGGAGCGAGACGATGACTCCGTCCACGGGCGACACCGCCTCGGAGGGCTCACGCACGGGGTCGATGGCCGTGCCGGGGCCGACCATGGCTCCGGAGAAGACGGGGTCCGGCACTGCGGCGAGCCCGATGGCGCGACCTGCAAGAGGGGACGTCACGGTGGTCATGGGAAGCCTCCCAGGGGTGGAGATCCAAATGGGCCGTCACTCCCTGTATCGGACGGCGCACTGTTCAGCAGCGTATGTCAGATGAACTGCCGGTTCCGCACGATAGCTCCCGAGTAGAGGTCTAGACCACCTCTCCAACGGATTTGCACCCACTCGGGGGCCGGAGGTACAGTCGTAGACCTGCTTGGGGCTGAGCGATGCGGCAACGCGTCCTTGCCCGGCAGCACCCAAACTTGTCAGATCCTATCTCGGGATCCGTTCCCCATGTCCGGGGGCCGGTGGTCAGGGAGACGGAAAATCACTGATAGAGTTTGCAACGCAAGACCGAAGGGAAGCGCCCGGAGGAAAGCCCGAGAGGGTGAGTACAAAGGAAGCGTCCGTTCCTTGAGAACTCAACAGCGTGCCAAAAA
>NZ_JBIAJQ010000015.1:0-241533 GCF_042872045.1 Streptomyces sp. NPDC005496 | reverse complement strand
GTGGAACGCGTCAAGGAACGCGAACTCCAGGGCTACACCTACGAAGCCGCCGACGCCTCCTTCGAACTCCTCCTGCGCGAAGAGGTGGAGGGCCGTGCCCGCACGTACTTCGAGGTCGAGTCCTGGCGCGCCATCGTGGAGGACCGCCCGGACGGCACCCACGCCAACGAGGCGACCGTGAAGCTCTTCGCCAAGGGCGAGCGCATCGTCGCGACGGCCGAGGGCAACGGCCCCGTCAACGCCCTCGACCGGGCCCTGCGGGTCGCCCTGGAGAAGATCTACCCCCAGCTCGCCCAGCTGGAGCTGGTCGACTACAAGGTCCGCATCCTGGAGGGCAAGCACGGCACGTCCTCCACCACCCGCGTCCTCATCTCCACGTCCGACGGCACGGGCGAATGGTCCACGGTCGGCGTCGCGGAGAACGTCATCGCCGCCTCCTGGCAGGCCCTGGAGGACGCGTACACGTACGGGCTGCTGCGCGCGGGTGTGGAACCGGCGGCCTGACCCCGGACGCCGGGCGGGCCGGGATGCCCGGCCCGCCCGGCGCGGGGACGCCGAGGCCGGCTCCACCCCGGCGTCCGCTACTGCAGACGCCACTTCTGGTTCGTCGCGCCCGTGCAGGTCCAGATCTGGATCCTCGTGCCATTGGCCGACGAATTGTCCGTCACGTCAAGGCACTTGTCGGCCGCCGTGTTCACCACGTCGCCGGTGGAGGCGTTGTACGACCAGCGCTGGGCCCCCGTGCCGTTGCAGTCGTAGAGCTGCACCTTGGCGCCGTCGGCGGTCGACGCCGAGGTGACGTCCAGGCACTTGCCGAGCGCCTGGACCGAGCCGTCGGCCTTCACCGTCCAGCGCTGGGCGGCCGAGCCGTTGCAGTCCTGGAGCTGGACGGCGGTACCGTTCGCGGAGGAACCGCCCGCCACGTCGAGGCACTTGCCCGCGAGCCCCACGAAGGTGCCCGTCCGGTCGCCGCCCCCGGCCTGCGTGCCGGACCAGGTGAACGTCGCCGACGTCTTGCCCGGCAGCGAGTAAGTGGCGTGCTGTGAACCCCAGTTGAGGGTCACCGTCTTCGCCGAGGACGCGTCGTTGTACGCGATCAGGGCCTTGGAGCCGTCCGGGTTGCGCCAGGCCACGTTCGGCACCGAAGCGCTCGCCGTGGACGCGATCCGCTGCGCGCCCGGCCGGACGAACTTCGTCAGGTGGCCCATCGTGTAGTACTCGACCGTGTAGTCGACCTGCCCGCTCTGCCCGTCGCCGTTGTGGACGGTGATCAGCCCCGAGCAGGTGCCGCAGCCGCCGTTGTGCGGACCCCGGTTCTGGTCCACGGCCAGCGACCACTTGGTCACCGACTTCGCCCAGTTCCGCGTGTAGTTGACGATGTCGAGCATGTCCTCGCGCTGCTGGTTGGCGATCCAGGTCCCGCCCGAGTGCTCGGTGCCGAAGGCGTCCAGTGACGGGTACTGGTTGTGCACGGCGGTCTGCTTGGCCACGTCGCCGCCGTAGCCGTGCCAGGCGATCCCGCCGAAGTTCGGGTGCGAACGGACCGCCGCGTCGTCCACCGTCTGGGCCGCGTAGGAGTCGTAGACGTCCCAGTTCCAGTCGTGCGCCAGCACCTTCGTGGACAGACCCGCCGCCTGGAGCTTGGGCAGGAGCTCGCTCTTGGTGAAGTAGGCGAGCCCGGAGGCGTTCCAGCTCATCGAGGGGTAACCGGCGCAGCACGTCGGCTCGTTCTGCGCGGTGACGTACGCGACCGGGATCCCCTGGTCGCGGTAGGCCTGGAGGTACTTCACGAAGTACGAGGCGTACGCGCCGTAGTTCTCCGCCTTCAGCCAGCCGCCGTTGAGCTGCCCGCTGTCCTTCATCCAGGCGGGCGCGGTCCACGGCGAGGCCATCACGGTCAGCGCCGGATTCAGCTGGCGGGCCTGCTTCGTCAGCGGCACCACGTCGGCCAGGTCGTGTGCGATCGAGAACTCGGACAGGTCCGCGTCGGTCTGCCCGGCCGGCACGTCGTCGTAGGTGTAGCCGTAGCGGGCGAGGTCGGAGGCGCCCATGGGATTGCGCAGGAACGACAGCCCGATGCCGTCGGTGGGGGAGAACAGCTTGCGCATCGTCGCGTCCCGGGTGCTCTGCGAGAGGGCCCCGCTGCTGTTCATCAGCCAGGCCGCGGTGTCCGTGAAGGAGGCGCCTCCGCCGGTGAACGTCTGGTAGCGGGTGTTCTCGTCCACGGTGATGTTCTCGCCGCTTCCGCCGCTGCCCGCCTGGAAGGCAAAGGGCGTCTGCGCCTGCAGGCCGCGGGTGACATGGCGGCCGCCGGTGTCGTCCGTGGTGGTCAGGTAGGCGGTGACCTGCTCACCGGCGGCGTGCGCCGGCGCGGTGGCGACGGCGGTGAGGCCGGCGGTGGTGAGCAGCCCGGCGACGAGCAGCCGGGCCGCCCGGGTCGTTCTCCTCGTGGAGCGTGCGGTGTGCATGGTGCGCCGCCCTTCTGGGGGTGGGGGAGTGGGGCGTGCGACCCGTGAGTATTTGACGGCCGCCAGGGCTCGTCAAGGGGTTGCGCGTTCACAAGCCGAAGCGACAACGGCCCTGATCCGGACGGGACTTGCCCGTGTACCGGTTCTGGCGTGAAGTCTTGACGGCTCGGCGGGGCGCCAGTTAACTCACGCCGTGATCTAAGCCGTAAGAGGAACCTGATCGTCTCCGAGGAACGTGAGAGCCGAGAGGAAGCCCATGGGAAGGCTCGACCGGATGTCCGCGCGAAGAACCGCCCTGCTCGCCTGTGCCGCTCTGCTCACCGGACTGCTCCCGCTCACCGCGGCGGGGGCGGCCGCGGGCGCCGACGAACCGGCGCCCGTGCCCGTCGACACCTTCGAGGGCGAGGTCCCGTTCGCGAATCCGCCCGCCGAGGGCCTCTTCCCCTGGGGCGGCGACGCCGACGACCCGCCGCGGCTCGCCCTGACCGCCCGCGACGACGCTCCCCAGGGCGCCAAGGTCCTCACCGGCGGATACGACATCAGCGGATACGGCGGCTTCACCCACGACTTCGCCTTCGACCGCCCCGCCCGCGACTGGTCGGCCCACAAGGGCATCCGGTTCTGGTGGGAGGGCCGGGACAACGGCAAGAGGATCAGCTTCGAGATCAAGGACGGCGGCGCCAACGGCGAGGCCTCCGAGCTGTGGACGACGTCCTTCACGGACGACTTCACCGGCTGGAAGCAGATCGAGATCCCCTTCACCGACTTCACCTATCGCACGGACTACCAGCCCGTCGGCGGTATCGACCAGGTCCTCGGCCTCACCGGCATGTGGGGGTACGCGCTCACCCTGCCGACCGGCGTCAAGGGCGACTTCGCCATGGACGGCGTCGAGCTGTACGGCAAGGGCGCCCAGTCCCTGCGGGCGAGCGTGGTCACCGACGCCGCCGTGCACACGGTCAAGGAGGGCGCCGCGGCCGACGTACGGATCTCCGTCGCCACCACCGGCTCCGTCCCGATCGACGAACCGGTCACCGTCGCCTACGAGACGGCCGGCGGCACCGCCGAGGCCGGCACCGACTACACCCGGGTCGCGGGTGAACTCACCTTCCCCGCGGGCACCGCCTCCGGCACCTCGCGCACGGTACGCGTCCCCACGCTCAAGGACCGGTCCGCCGAATCCGCCGAGACCGTCCCGCTCAAGCTGACCGTCACCGGCGCCAGGGCCCCCGCCGAGAACCCGCAGGTGGTGATCGACGCCCACGGACTGCCGTACCTGGACGCGAAGCTCCCCGTGAAGAAGCGGGTCGCCGACCTCGTCTCCCGGCTGTCCCTGGAGGAGAAGGCCGGGCAGATGACCCAGGCCGAGCGCGGCGCGCTCGGCACGCCCGGCGACATCGCCGCGTACGACCTCGGCTCGCTGCTCTCCGGCGGCGGCTCCACCCCGACCCCGAACGTGCCCGAGGCCTGGTCGAGGATGATCGACGCCTTCCAGCTCCGGGCCCGGGCCACGCGGTTCCAGATCCCGCTGATCTACGGGGTCGACGCGGTGCACGGCCACAACAACCTCTTCGGCGCGACGGTCATGCCGCACAACATCGGCATCGGCGCCACCCGTGACCCCCGGCTCGCCGAGCGGACCGGCGAGGTGACCGCGGCCGAGGTGCGGGCCACCGGCGTCCCGTGGGACTTCGCGCCCTGCCTGTGCGTCACGCGCGACGAGCGCTGGGGCCGCTCCTACGAGTCCTTCGGCGAGGACCCGGCCCTCGTCAAGTCGATGGAGACGGTCATCCAGGGTCTCCAGGGCGCCCGCGACGGCAGGGACCTGAAGGACGACGACCGCGTGCTGGCCACGGCCAAGCACTACGTCGGCGACGGCGGCACCGGTTACGGCTCCTCGGCCACCGGCTCCTACACCATCGACCAGGGCGTCACGAAGGTCACCCGCCAGGAGCTGGAGGCGGTGCACCTCGCGCCCTTCAAGACCGCCGTGGACCGGGGCGTCGGCACGGTCATGCCGTCCTACTCCTCGCTCGACATCATCGGCGACGACGCCGGCCCGGTGAAGATGCACGCCGACGCGGAGATGATCAACGGAGTCCTCAAGGACCGCATGGGCTTCGACGGCTTCGTCATCAGCGACTGGGCGGCCATCGACCAGATCCCCGGCGACTACGCCTCCGACGTCCGCACGTCCGTCAACGCCGGACTCGACATGATCATGGTCCCGTACGAGTACAAGAACTTCCGTACGACCCTGGTCGACGAGGTGAAGGCCGGCCGGATCAGCGAGCGGCGGGTGGACGACGCCGTGTCCCGCATCCTGGCGCAGAAGTTCAGGCTGGGTCTCTTCGAGAAGCCGTACGCGGACACCAGCGGGGCATCGAAGATCGGTTCGTCCGCCCACCGGGCCGTGGCCCGTCAGGCGGCGGCCGAGTCCCAGGTGCTGCTGAAGAACGCGGGCGGGGTGCTCCCGCTCAAGAAGTCCCAGAAGGTGTACGTCGCCGGCTCCAACGCCGACGACCTCGGCAACCAGACGGGAGGCTGGACCATCACCTGGCAGGGCGCGTCCGGGAAGATCACGGACGGCACCACGGTCCTCCAGGGCATGCGGAAGGCCGCCCCCGGCGCGAGGATCGACTACTCCAAGGACACCTCGGCCCCGACCGAGGGCTACGACGTGGGTGTGGTCGTCGTCGGCGAGACCCCGTACGCCGAGGGTGTCGGCGACGTCGGCAACGGCAACGACCTGGAGCTGACCGCCGCCGACAAGGCCGCCGTCGACAAGGTGTGCGGCGCCATGAAGTGCGTGGTGCTGACCGTCTCCGGCCGGCCCCAGCTGATCGGGGACCGGCTCGGTGACATCGACGCCCTGGTGGCGTCCTGGCTGCCGGGCACCGAGGGCGACGGCGTGGCCGACGTGCTCTACGGGAAGCGGGCCTTCACCGGACAGCTGCCCGTCACGTGGCCGAAGTCCGAGGCCCAGCTGCCGATCAACGTCGGTGACGCCTCGTACGACCCGCAGTTCCCGTACGGCTGGGGTCTGACGACGCTGACGAAGGTCCCCGGGGGCGGTTCCGCGGCCCTGCGGACCCTGGCCCTGGTGGCCGCCAAGGCCGAGCGCCTCGGCGCGGACGAGGCCGGACGCGCCGCCGTGACGAAGGCGCGGCTGCTCGTCCAGCAGAGGATCGGCACGAGGCTCACGCCGGCGACCGCCAAGCCCTTCGCCGACGCCGACCACCTGCTGCTCACCGGCCGCTACAAGGAGGCGGTGGCCAGGCTGACGACGGCGTACAAGTCGGCCTGACCCGCCGACCGGAACTCCGGAGGGGCCGCGACGCGGCCCCTCCGGAGCCACGTCCGGGCACCCCCGGTCCGCCGGTCGGCCCCAGCCTTCCGGTGAGCCGCGTCGGGAGCCGGCCCCGGCCGGCCAGGATGCCCGGTTCCGGGCGCGTTCGGGTAGCTTCGAAGGTATGAAGGCCGCACTGACCCGGGGCTTCCCCGGTCTGCTGATCGCGCTCGTCCTCGCCGCGCTGGCCGTGCTCTCCACCGGCGCGCCACCGGCCCACGCGGCCACCGACGTCTCGACGGTCGCGCGGGCACTGCGCGAGAACCCGGTCTACGTCGACCCGGCCGCCTCCGCCCAGTTGTCCGCGCAGGAGGCCGACGCCCTCTCCGAGAAGATCGAGAAGGCGGACAAGCCCGTCTTCGTGGCCGTCCTGCCCGCGGACTTCCCCACCCGCAGCCTCTTCGCGAACCTGCGCACCGCCACCGGGATCACCGGCCTGTACGCGATCAGGCTGGGTGACCGGTTCGATGCGCGCGCCGACTCCGCCGTGATGTCCCGCACGGCCGTCCGGAACCTCGTCACCAGCGTCCAGGACGAGGACACCGCGACCCAGCTGAACGACTTCACCGACCGCGCCCTCGCCTCCATCCGCGGTTCGGCCCCCGCGAGCTGGGGCTCCGGCGGCGGGGACGACGTGCCGGCCGGCGCGCTGATCACCGTCGGCGCGGTCGCCGTGGCGGGCGGCGCTGGCGCGTACACCCTCGTCCGCCGCAACCGGCGCCGCAAGGAGGAGGAGCAGCGGGCGGCCCTCGACCGGCTGCGCGTGGTCGTCGACGAGGACATCACGGCCTTCGGCGAGGAGCTGGACCGGCTCGACTTCCATCCCGGGGAGAAGGGCGCGGACGACGCGATGCGCGCGGACTACGAACGCGCGCTGGACGCCTACGAGCAGGCGAAACAGTCGATGGCCGCCGCCCGGCGGCCGGAGGACGTGCGCCCGGTCACCGAGTCCCTCCAGGACGGGCGCTACTCCCTCGCCGTGCTCGCCGCGCGCCGTGAGGGACGGCCGCTCCCCGAGCGCCGCGCCCCCTGCTTCTTCGATCCGCGCCACGGCCCTTCGGTCGCCGACGAGCCCTGGACCCCGCCGGGCGGTGCGCCCCGTGAGGTGCCCGTCTGCGCGGCGGACCGCACCCGTCTCGCCGAGGGCTTCGACCCGGCGGTCCGCGAGGTCGACACCGCGTACGGCCGCCGCCCGTACTGGGACGCCGGACCGGCCTACGGCCCCTGGGCCGGCGGCTATTTCGGCGGCGGCATCCTCCCGGGCCTGCTGATCGGCACGCTGCTGGGCAGCGCCATGTCCACCCCGTCCTACGCGTCGGACTACGGCTCCGGCTACGGCGACTTCGGTGCCGGCGGCTACGGCGGCTACGACGGCGGCGACGTCTCCGGCTCGAACTTCGACCCCGGTGATTTCGGCGGCGGTTTCGGGGACGGCGGGGGCGGCGGCGACTTCGGCGGTGGCGGGGGAGGGGACTTCGGCGGCGGCTTCTGATCCGCCGCACACTGACGCACCGCACGCAGAACCGGGCCGGCCGTGGCTCCCCTTGAGGAGTCCCGGCCGGCCCGGTCGTGGTCGCGGCCGTCGTGCGAGCGGTGGCCGCGGACGCGAGCGCCCGCCCTCCGTGTACGGGGGAGTAACGAGGGCGGGCGCGTCCGGGGTGGGCGCCGGGGTCAGCCGGCGTTCTTGATCGCGGAGATGTCGAAGTTCAGCTTGATCTTGTCCGAGACCAGGACACCGCCGGTCTCCAGGGCCGCGTTCCAGGTGAGGCCCCACTCGGAGCGCAGGATCTCCGACTTGCCCTCGAAGCCGACGCGCTCGTTGCCGAACGGGTCCTTCGCGGCGCCGTTGAACTCCAGGTCGATGGTGAGCGGCCGGGTGGTGCCGAGGATCGACAGCTCGCCGGTGACCCGGTAGTCGTCGCCGCCCAGGGCCTCCACGGAGGAGGACCGGAAGGTCATCGCCGGGAACTCGTCGGTCTTGAAGAAGTCGGCGCTCTTGAGGTGGCCGTCGCGGTCGGCGTTGCCCGTGGCGACGCTGTCCATCCGGACGTCCAGCGAGACGGTGGACTTCGACGGGTCGGAACCGTCGAGGTGCAGCGTGCCCTCGAAGTCCTCGAAGCCGCCCTTGACGTTCGTGACCATGGCGTGGCGGGCGACGAAGCCGATCGTCGAGTGCGCCGGGTCGATCGTGTAGTCGCCGGTCAGCGCGGCCAGGTCGGCGGACGGCGCCGTCTCGGTCAGCGTGGCGGTGGCGGTGCTGGTGTCGTCGGTGTTCTTGCGGCCGAAGATGCCCATGTCCTGCTCCTTGGGGGACGGGTCGCGAGCCTCACGGAGGTCGCGACCGCGGAGTCTGTTTAACTTTCAACGAGGTCAACACGGACGACCGTAGACCTATTCCGTTCGGTTTTCAACATCATCCGGAGCGTGTTCATGGCGTTACGGTGCGTTTTGCCTGGGCGCCGCCGAAGGTTCCTCCAGCTGTGACGGTCCGCCCTCTGGTGGACACGCGTAGACCTCGGGCACCATCTCCCTGCTCCACCTGCACAGCCGCCCCCCAGCACGCACGGTCACCAGCAGGAAGGACATCCCCATGAAGATCCGCTCCGCCCTGACCGCCCTCGCCCTCGTGGTCGCCCCCGGCGTCGCCGTCGTGGGCACCGCGACCGACGCCTTCGCCGTCACCAAGATCAGCCACGCCACGGCCACCTCGATGTTCCGCGAGGTCGGCATCACCTGGTCCTCGTCCGGCAACTGCTCCGACCGCTACAACTCCACCTGCACGTCCTTCGAGCAGCTCAACCTCGCCACCGCGCAGGGCGCCCAGACCCTCAAGCGGGCCAGCGGCTGCGCGCTGAACATCACGGGCGGCACCGAGACCGGCCACGCGAGCGGCACGTACTCGCACTGGAACGGCTACAAGCTCGACTTCAGCAAGACCACCTGCGTCACCGGCTACGTCAAGAACAACTTCACCTACATCGGCCTGCGCGGCGACGGCGCCCCGCAGTACAAGTCGGGTTCCGGCAACATCTACGCCGACGAGGGCAACCACTGGGACGTCCTCTACTACAACTGCGGCGGCTGCTGACCCGGAGCCGGGCGTGCGGTGACGCACCCGGGCACCGCCACGCCTGGTTCCCCCGCGGGGGGTGAGGTGGTAGACGGCATGGGCATGACTTCGACTCGCCGCTCGTTCCTGCTCGCGGCCGCGCTCACGGCCACCGTCGCCGCCTCACCCCCCGCGGCCGCCGCCGGTGCCCCCGCGGCCGGCGACGAGTACGACGCCCTCCGCCTGCGCTGGCTCTCCCTCGCCCTCGGCACCGGATACGACGCGCGGGCGGAACCGTACGCCTCCCGGCTCCGGGAGACCGGCGCGCTCGCCCGCGGCTTCCGCACGACGATGGCGCCGGCCCCCACCTCGCTGTGGCCCGGCCTCCCCTTCGACCCGCCCGCCGGCATCACCCAGAGCCTCGGCAGGCTGTGGACGATGACCCAGGCCCACGTCCAGGACGGCACGGGCTCGACCGGCGACCCCGCGCTCCTCGCGGACGTCCTGCGCGGCCTCGACCACGTCCTCACGACGGTCTACAACCCCTCGACCACCCGGTACGGCAACTGGTGGGAGTGGCAGATCGGCAGCCCCCGGCTCCTCATGGACATCGTCGCCGCCCTGTACGACCGGCTGACCGAGGCGCAGCGGGCAGCGGCCTGCGCGGCCGTCGACCACTTCGTCCCGGACGCGATGCTCCTCGACTACTCCGGCACCTCGACCGGCGCCAACCGCGTCGACCTGTGCCGCTCGGTCGCCCTGCGCGGCATCCTCGGCCGGGACCCCGGCAGGATCGCGCTCGCCCGGGACGCCCTCTCGCCGGTCTTCCCGTACGTGACGCGGGGCGACGGCCTCTACGCCGACGGCTCGTTCGTCCAGCACACCTGGGTGGCCTACTCGGGGACGTACGGGCAGGTCATGCTCGACGGGCTCGGCCGGCTGTTCGCGCTGCTGGCCGGGTCCTCCTGGGAGGTGACCGACCCGGCCCGGCAGGTCGTCCTCGACAGTGTCGAGCACGCCTACGCGCCGCTCATCCACGACGGCCTGGTGATGGACAGCGTCAACGGCAGGGCCGTCAGCCGCGGCTACCTGAAGAGCGACGACCGGCACGTCCTGCGCAGCGACCACTTCCACGGTCAGGGCCTGATCGCCGCGATCGCGCTGCTGGCCGAGGGCGCGGGCGCCGCCGAACGGGCGCGCTGGCACGCGCGGATCAAGGGCTGGATCGAGCGCGACACGGTGACCCCGGTCCTCACCGCCCCCCAGTTCGGGGTGGCCGACCTGGCGCGGCTGCACGCCATCGCCGACTCCGCCGCCGTGGCCGCGCCCGAACCCGCCGGGCACCGGCTCTTCGCCGCGATGGACCGCGCCGTGCACCGCGGCCCCGGCTTCGCGGCGAACCTCTCGATGGCCTCCGAGCGCATCGCGTACTACGAGTGCGGCAACGGCGAGAACCCGCGCGGCTGGCACACCGGTGCCGGGATGCTGCTCTGGTGGGCGGGGGACTCCGGCCAGTACACGGACTGGTACTGGCCGACGGTGGACTGGTACCGGCTGCCCGGCACCACCGCCTCCACCAGTCGCCTGGCCGACCGGGAGGGCGGCGAGTGGGGCGCGGCGCGGCCCGCCACGGCCTGGGTCGGCGGCACGACCGACGGCTCCTGTGCCGCCGTGGGCCAGCACCTGCGGGGCCTCGGCTCCACGCTGGAGGCGCGCAAGTCGTGGTTCTGCCTGCCGGACGCGCTGATCTGCCTCGGCGCCGGCATCACCGCCACCGACGGGGTCCCGGTCGAGACGGTGGTGGACAACCGCAACCTGGGGGAGGACGGCACCGCGAGGCTCACGGCCGGCGGGCGCTGGGCGCACCTCGACGGCCACGGCGGATGGGTCTTCCCCGGCCCCCGGGGCACGGCGGCGCTGCGCACCCTGCGCGAGGACCGCACGGGCGCCTGGTCCGACATCAACACCACGAGCACGACGGAGCGGCGCACCCGGCGCTGGCAGACGCTCTGGCTCGACCACGGCACCGACCCCGTCGACGCCGCGTACGTGTACGTGCTGATGCCCGGCGCCTCCCGGCACGCGGTCGCGGCGCGCGCCGCCGACCGGAACTGGCTGTCGGTACTCGCCAACGACGCCCGCCGCCAGGCCGTGCACGTCGGCTCCCTCGGTCTGACCGCCGCGAACTTCTGGACGGCCGGTACGGCGGGCCCGCTCACCTCCACGGCGGGCGCGAGCGTGCTGGTGCGCCGGCGGGGCCGCACCGCCACCCTCTGCGTGAGCGAACCGCCGCGCACCGGCGAGGCCCTGGAGATCACCTGGGACCGGCCGGTGGGCCGGGTCCTCAGGGCGGACCCCGGGGTGGAGATCCTCGCGACAGGCCGCCGTCTGGCGCTGCGCGTCACTCCGGGGAGGGCATGTGCCACCCGTGAATGTGAGGTGACTCTCAGCTGACGGGATTGTGCGACCTCTACAAGCCGAAGGCCCTCTGAGCAGTCGGATCGCCTGCGTCCGGTCCGGGTTCTGTCAGGTGGTACCAGGAAAACAGCCCGGAGACTGTACGGAGTCGACGGCCCGGTTTCCTTGGTGGACTTCGTAAGGTCACTACATGACCGTTTTGGACGACGCTGGACCTGCCGGGAGCGAACC
Organism: Streptomyces sp. NPDC005496; assembly: GCF_042872045.1. NCBI lineage: Bacteria > Bacillati > Actinomycetota > Actinomycetes > Kitasatosporales > Streptomycetaceae > Streptomyces > Streptomyces sp. NPDC005496. The sequence goes on along the minus strand of NZ_JBIAJQ010000015.1, from coordinate 230,018 downwards.
CACTGACGCGCGCGGACGCGTGGCCGAACTGCACGCGATCCGTGCGCAGGCGCTGCGGGGTCCCAGCGACAAGGCGACCGAGGCCCAGCACGCCAAGGGCAAGCTGACCGCCCGCGAGCGCATCGAGCTGCTGCTGGACCCCGGGTCCTTCCAGGAGGTCGAGCAGCTGCGCCGGCACCGGGCGACCGGGTTCGGCCTGGAGGCCAAGAAGCCGTACACGGACGGTGTCATCACCGGCTGGGGCACGGTGGAGGGCCGTACGGTCTTCGTCTACGCCCATGACTTCCGCATCTTCGGCGGCGCGCTGGGCGAGGCCCACGCCACCAAGATCCACAAGATCATGGACATGGCCATCGCGGCCGGGGCGCCGCTGGTGTCCCTGAACGACGGCGCCGGCGCCCGTATCCAGGAGGGCGTCTCGGCGCTCGCCGGGTACGGCGGCATCTTCCAGCGCAACACCCGGGCCTCCGGGGTCATCCCGCAGATCTCGGTGATGCTCGGCCCGTGCGCGGGCGGCGCCGCCTACAGCCCCGCCCTCACGGACTTCGTGTTCATGGTCCGCGAGACCTCGCAGATGTTCATCACCGGCCCGGACGTCGTCAAGGCGGTCACCGGCGAGGAGATCACGCAGAACGGCCTCGGCGGCGCCGACGTGCACGCCGAGACCTCCGGCGTCTGCCACTTCGCCTACGACGACGAGGAGACGTGCCTCGCCGAGGTGCGCTACCTGCTGTCGATGCTCCCGCAGAACAACCGGGAGAACCCGCCGACGACCCACTCCGAGGACCCCGCCGAGCGCCGCTCGGAGGTCCTGCTGGACCTGGTCCCGGCGGACGGCAACCGGCCGTACGACATGACCAAGGTCATCGAGGAACTCGTCGACGACGGCGACTACCTGGAGATCCACGAGCGCTGGGCGCGCAACATCATCTGCGCGCTGGCGCGGCTCGACGGCCGGGTCGTCGGCATCGTCGCCAACCAGCCGCAGAGCCTCGCCGGCGTCCTCGACATCGAGGCCTCGGAGAAGGCCGCGCGCTTCGTCCAGATGTGCGACGCGTTCAACATCCCGATCGTCACCCTTCTGGACGTCCCCGGCTTCCTCCCGGGCGTCGACCAGGAGCACGGTGGGATCATCCGCCACGGCGCGAAGCTCCTTTACGCCTACTGCAACGCCACCGTGCCGCGGATCTCGCTGATCCTGCGCAAGGCCTACGGAGGTGCGTACATCGTCATGGATTCCCAGTCCATCGGCGCCGACCTCACCTACGCCTGGCCGACGAACGAGATCGCCGTCATGGGCGCCGAGGGTGCCGCCAACGTCATCTTCCGCCGCCAGATCGCCGAGGCCGAGGACCCCGAGGCCATGCGGGCCCGCATGGTCAAGGAGTACAAGTCCGAGCTGATGCACCCGTACTACGCGGCCGAGCGCGGCCTGGTCGACGACGTCATCGACCCGGCCGAGACGCGCGAGGTGCTCATCCGCTCGCTGGCGATGCTCCACAGCAAGCACGCGGACCTGCCCTCCCGCAAGCACGGCAACCCCCCGCAGTAACCCCGCGGACCCTCCGCGGTGCCCCCGCGGAAACCTCTCTCACGGAGACTGAGACCTATGAGCACCCCTGACATCCGCGTCGAGAAGGGCCACGCCGAGCCCGAGGAGGTCGCCGCCATCACGGCGATCCTCCTGGCCCGCGCCGCAGCCGCGCCCGCCGACGTCCCGGTCCACCGCGGCCGCCGCCGGGCCGGCTGGCGCCGCCTGGAGCGCGAGCCCGGCTTCCGCGCCCCGCACAGCTGGCGCTAGCCGCCGACCGCTCACCGAGCACACCGAGCACCCCGAGAGGGCCCGTTCCGCCACGGAACGGGCCCTCTCGGCATGCGCCGGGCCCCCGGGGCACGGCACACGATAGGGGGCGCCCTCTCCGGCGGAGAGGGCGCCCCCTGGCTGCGGTGCGGCCGCGCCTAGCGCAGGCGGGCCATCAGCGCGTGCTCCACGAGCGTGATGAGCGTCGACTTGGCGTCGGCGCGGTGCCGGGCGTCCGTCGTGATGATCGGGGTGTCGGGGCCGATCTGCAGCGCTTCCCGGACCTCGTCGGGGCCGTACGGCTGGTTGCCGTCGAAGCCGTTGAGGGCGATGACGAACGGCAGGCCGCTGTTCTCGAAGTAGTCCACAGCCGGGAAGCAGTCGGCGAGCCTCCGGGTGTCCACGAGAACCACGGCACCGATGGCGCCGCGGACCAGGTCGTCCCACATGAACCAGAAGCGGTCCTGTCCGGGGGTGCCGAACAGGTACAGGATCAGGTCCTGGTCCAGGGTGATACGGCCGAAGTCCATGGCGACGGTCGTCGTCGTCTTGTCTCCGGTGTGGGTGAGGTCGTCGATGCCCGCGGATGCGGACGTCATGACGGCCTCGGTGCGCAGCGGGTTGATCTCCGAGACGGCGCCGACGAACGTGGTCTTGCCCACGCCGAAGCCGCCCGCCACCACGATCTTCGCGGACGTGGTGGAGCGGGAAGGCCCTCCGCTAGAGCTTGCGAAGTCCACTGAGCACCCTTTCGAGCAAAGTCACGTCTGGCTGACCGCCGGCGTTCTCGTCGCCGCCGGGCTGATGGATGGCGACCAGGCCCGCCTCCGCCAAGTCGGCGACGAGAATCCTGGCCACGCCGAGGGGGATCGTCAGGAGCGCCGAGACCTCGGCCACCGACTTGATCTCTCGGCAGAGATTGCAGATCCGCTGATGCTCGGGCAACTGGCCCTGCATCTGGTGCGGCTGAGCGGTGGTGTGCACCAGCGCCTCGATGGCGAGCTGGTAGCGGGGCCTGGTACGGCCGCCCGTCATGGCGTACGGACGTACCAGCGGGTTCGACGCCGCGGGCGCCGGCTCGGGTGCGCGTCGCTGCGGCTGCACGGGCTGGATGCGCGGCGCCGGCGGCTGGTCGTACGGCGAGGGACCGGGGCCCTGGGGGCCCTGGGGCGCGTACGGCTGACGCCGGTGGCTCGGTGCGGAGGGGAAGTTGTACCGGTTCGGGTTCTGCGAACCCTCACCCTGACCCTGCCCCTGGTTGGGGCCGTAGGACCAGTTACCCGAAGACGAATTGCCTGGGGGTGTTGCCACTTTCTCCTCCTCCGACTGTGCCGGGCACCCATCACCGTGATGCCGCGTCCCGAAACCTTATGGCCTGAGGACGCCAAAACGCACCGTCTGTCTGTTAGTTGAGAAGGCTCCCCTGGAGCTCCGCACGGAGATCCGGGGTCAGAACCGTGCCCGCACGGTCCACGAGAAGCGCCATCTCGTACCCGATGAGGCCGATGTCCGCTTCGGGATGTGCGAGGACCGCGAGCGACGAACCGTCGGAAATGGACATCAGGAAGAGGAATCCCCGCTCCATCTCCACAACCGTCTGGTTCACGCTGCCACCCTCGAAGATGCGGGAGGCACCCGCGGTCAACGAGGTAAGTCCGGACGCGACGGCCGCCAGCTGGTCGGCGCGGTCACGCGGAAAGCCTTCGGACATCGCCAGAAGGAGTCCGTCGGCGGAGACCACCACCGTGTGCGACACCCCTGGGGTGTTGTCCACGAAGTTGGTGATCAACCAGTTCAGGTTCTGTGCCGCCTGGCTCATCGGGCTCACACTAACGCTCCTGGTTGTAGGTGCTGTCAGGCCCACTGCGGTGATTCCCAGTGGCCTGGCCGTTCGTGTCACTACCTGCATTGCGTCCCCGCTCGACGCCCCGGCGCAGATTGCTCAGCCTGCCCCGGACGTCCTCGGGAGCGCGGGAGACCTGGGGGCCGCCCTGGGGGGTCGACTCGGCGGTTCCCTCGACCAGATTGGCCTTGGGCACCCGCCGGGGCAGACCCGAGGACGTGACCCCGCCCGCCTTGGGCTTGCGGAGCTGCTCGGCGCGCTGCCACCGGTCGTCGTTCGACGAGCGCCAGTCGCCGTTGCTCTGCGCGGCCGCGGGCGGATCCTGGTTCACGCGCTGCTGGCCGTCGTCCCCGCTCCCGGTGGATCCGCGGCGGGGAAGTCCGGCGTCGGTCAGCTCGTGGACGGCGGAGGGTGCCGGTCCCGGACGCTCGAAGCCTACGCGGTCCCGCTCGCTGACGTCAGCGGCCTGCGACGATTCCGTTTCCGGAGCGTACTCGGACCGGTACCCGCCCTGGTAACCGTCCTGCTGTGGCCAGTCGTCCTGGTAGGACTGCTCTTCGAAGGCCGAGAACGTCTCCGAGGCGGCACCGCGGCCGGTGGGCCGCTCCTCCTGGACGGGCTCCTGGTACGAGGGTTCCGGATAGCCGCCGTTCGACGGGAAGTACGTCTCGTCGTACGCAGGCTGCTGCTGTCCCTCGTACGCCGTCTGCTGGTCGTACGTCGTCTGCTGGTCCTCGTACGTGCCCTGCCCGTTGTCGTACCCGGGCTGCTGACCGCTGTCGTACGGGTGCTGCTGGGCGTCGAAGCCGTCCTGGTACCGGGGGGCCTCGATGGCCTCCGGACCCTGCGCCTGCGCCTCAAGGGCCGCACGGCGCTCCTCGCGCATCAGCGAGCGGCCGACGGGGTCCAGCTCCCGGATGTCGTCCGGGACCTCGTAGCGGCTGTCGTCGAAGCCGAGCTCGGCCGCCGTGCGCATCGGCTGGCCCTGGAAGGGCTCGCCCTGGAACGACTGCTGCTCGGGGATGATCTGCGAGACGGTGAACTCGTCGCGCTGCATCTGCTGCTCGCCGCCGCCACCGTGGGTGATCGCGTCGGGGAGCATGACCAGCGAGGTGGTGCCGGCCTGCTCGCCCGAGGGGCGCAGCTGGACGCGGATGCCGTGCCGGTCGGACAGCCGTCCGACCACGAACAGGCCCATGCGCTGGGAGATCGCGACGTCCACGGTCGGCGGGTTGGCCAGCTTGTGGTTGATGTCGGCGAAGTCCTCGGCGGTGAGGCCGATGCCCTTGTCGTGGATCTCGACCATGATGCGGCCGTCGGGCAGCCGGGTCGCGGTGACGCGGACCTTGGTCTGCGGGGAGGAGAACGTGGTCGCGTTCTCCAGCAGCTCGGCCAGCAGGTGCACGAGGTCGGTCACAGCGCGGCCGTGGATCTCGGCCTCCGGGACGCCGGACAGCTCGATGCGCTCGTACTGCTCCACCTCGGAGGAGGCGGCGCGCAGCACGTCGACGAGGGGGACCGGCTGGTCCCAGCGGCGGCCCGGCTCCTCGCCGGCGAGGACCAGGAGGTTCTCGCCGTTGCGGCGCATACGGGTCGCGAGGTGGTCCAGGCGGAAGAGGTTCTCCAGCTGGTCCGGGTCGGCCTCGTTGTTCTCCAGGTCCGTGATCAGGGTCAGCTGGCCCTCGATCAGGGACTGGTTGCGGCGCGACAGGTTCGTGAAGATCGCGTTGATGTTGCCCCGCAGGAGGGCCTGCTCGGCGGCGAGCCGGACGGCCTCGCGGTGGACCTGGTCGAAGGCGCGGGCGACTTCGCCGATCTCGTCCGTCGTAGTGATCGGGATCGGCGTGACCCGGGTGTCGACGCGTCCGGGGTCGGTGCGCGAGAGCTGGTCGACCAGCATCGGCAGGCGCTGCTCGGCGACCGCGAAGGCGGCGTTGCGCAGCTGGCGCATCGAGCGGCTCATCTGGCGGGCCACCATGCCGGCCAGGATGAAGGCGGCCAGCAGGGCGACGACCACGGCGGCACCGGTGATGATCGCGTCGCGCTTGGCGTCGTCGGCGATGCCGGAGGCCTCGGTCACGGCCTTGTCGGCGAGGTCCGACTCGATCGTGCGGTAGGCGTTGAACTTGGCGGTGTTGACCGCCCACCAGTTCTGGGCGGTGATGCCCTTGGTGGCGAGCGCCTGGCGTTCCGCGGGGTCCGTGGACGACAGCTTCGCGAGGGCCGAGACCATCGCGGTGGGCTCGGACGGCGGCGGTACGTAGGTCTTGCCCTCGGCCTGGGCGGCCGCAGCCGCCTCCTTGGCCTGGTTCTCGCCGTCGGCCTGGAGCTTCTTCTTGGCCGCGTCGAGCTTGGCCGCGTCGGCCGCGGTGCCACCGCCGATGTACTCCTCGACGGCGATGCCCTCGAGGTAGGCGTAGGAGGACAGGGCGACGCGCTGGCTCGTCAGGCTGCCGTTGCCCGGACCGGGCTTGACCAGCAGGTGCGTGCCGATGGACCGCTCCAGGGACAGGGCGGCCTTGGTGAGCGAGATCGCGTAGACGGTCCGGCCGTAGCTGGTGATGTTTCCGGTGCCGAGACCCAGCTCGTTGGCGAACTCCATCAGCGGGTGCTGGATCTGGACGTAGCCCTCTTCGGTCTTCACGCCGGGGAGCTTGCTCGTGTACGCGTTCTTGCGCAGGGTGACCAGGGTGGGCTCGACCTTGCGGAACAGTCCGAGCCGGCGCTCCAGGCCCGGCTTGTCGGGCATGTTCCGGGCGGCCTCGTCGAAGGCGTCGGCGGCCCGGTTCGTGGCGGCGCGGGCCTTGACCACGTCCGCGTTCTTCTCGCCCGCGCCGCCCAGCAGCGGGGCGGCGGTGAGGTCGCGTTCCTCGATGAGCTGGTTGGCGTAGGTCAGGGAGGCCCGCACGAGGCGTGCGGTGTTCTGCGCGTCCTCGGCCTCCTGCCAGGTGTCGATCGAGCTCTTCACCTGGAAGCCGCCCATGACCAGGCCGACCAGCACGGGTATGAGCAGGATCGCGTTCAGCCGGGTCGGCACGCGCCAGTTGCGCGGGGAGAGACGACCGCCGCTCGGGGCGGGCGCCGCCGTCGGCTCGGGGCCGGACACTTGTGCGGGCGCCGCTCCGCGCGGCGGCGGGGTGAAGTTGCCCCGTGCCGACGGCTCGGGACCGTTCTTGCTTCGCCTCACTCGACCAACAACCTCTCGGCGTCGGCACCTACGTTGTGCCGCGGTGTCTCCAGCGCCCTGTCTACTGGGCAGTTCAGGCATTCCAGCACGTCAGGCAGCGCTCTTCCAAACACTCGGAACCCAACATTCCGTGTGATGTAAGCCCTAGATAAAACGGTCATAAAGAACGAGCCCCGTCAAATGGCGGGGCGTTCATGAGCACAGCGACACCGAGCGACCGCGACGCGTGGCGGCCCGAGCGGATATCTCTGTCGAAACGTTATGAACACTGAGGCCGACCGTGTCAAAGGACACAGCCGGCTCCAGCGAATCTACGACAACTGCCGTATGGCGTTGCCGACTTGAATGGTATGGGCCCGGGCGGCTACCGCAGGCGGGCCATCAGGGCGTGCTCGACCAGGGTGATCAGCGCGCTCTTCGCGTCGGCGCGGTGCCGGGCGTCCGTCGTGATGATCGGGGCGTCCGGACCGATCTGGAGCGCCTCGCGCACCTCTTCGGGCGAGTACGGCTGGTGTCCGTCGAAGCCGTTGAGGGCGATGACGAACGGCAGACCGCTGTTCTCGAAGTAGTCGACCGCCGGGAAGCAGTCGGCGAGCCTGCGGGTGTCCACCAGGACCACGGCACCGATGGCGCCGCGGACCAGGTCGTCCCACATGAACCAGAAGCGGTCCTGTCCGGGGGTGCCGAACAGGTACAGGATCAGGTCCTGGTCCAGAGTGATACGGCCGAAGTCCATGGCCACCGTGGTGGTGGTCTTGTCCCCGGTGTGGGTGAGGTCGTCGATCCCCGCGGACGCGGACGTCATGACGGCCTCGGTGCGCAGGGGGTTGATCTCCGAGACGGCGCCGACGAACGTGGTCTTGCCCACGCCGAAGCCACCTGCCACCACGATCTTCGCGGAGGTGGTCGCCCGGCCGCCTCCGTCAGAGCTTGCGAAGTCCACTGAGCACCCTTTCGAGCAGTGTCACGTCCGGTGCACCGCCGTTGTTCTCGTCGCCGCCCGGCTGGTGGATGGCGACGAGTCCCGCCTCGGCGAGGTCCGCGACAAGAATCCTGGCCACACCAAGAGGCATCGACAGCAGGGCCGAGACCTCGGCCACCGACTTCACCTCTCGGCAGAGGTGGCATATTCGCTGGTGCTCGGGGAGCAGCCCCATCAGCTGCGCCGGGTCGGCCGTGGTGCTGATCAGCGCCTCGATCGCGAGCTGGTAACGCGGCCGGGTCCGGCCGCCGGTCATCGCATACGGACGTACCAGCGGCTGGTCGCCCTCGTCTCCGTACGGCTCAGCGTACGGATCATGAGAGGCGGTGGGCGGGGTCATGAATCCTCCGGGCGGGACAGCAAGTCGGTCAGTCGTGCCGTCGGGGAAGGGCCGGTGGGGGGATTGTGTCGGCCGGACGGTGATTGCGTGAGTTCGCTGGAACCAGGGCCGTCAGTGCAGCAGACTTCCCTGTAGTTCGGCACGCAGGTCGGGCGTGAGCACAGCGCCCGCGCGGTCGACGAGCAGTGCCATCTCGTAGCCGACAAGGCCGATGTCGCACTCGGGGTGGGAGAGGACCGCCAGCGACGATCCGTCCGAGACGGACATCAGGAAGAGGAAGCCGCGCTCCATCTCGACGACGGTCTGGGCCACCGTGCCGCCCTCGAAGATCCGGGATGCCCCGGCCGTGAGCGAGGTGAGCCCGGACGCGACCGCCGCGAGCTGGTCGGCGCGATCGCGCGGGAAGCCTTCGGACATCGCCAGAAGGAGTCCGTCGGCGGACACGACGACGGTGTGGGACACCCCTGGGGTGTTGTCCACGAAGTTGGTGATCAACCAGTTCAGGTTCTGTGCCGCCTGGCTCATCGGGCTCAACTAGTGCTCCTGCTGGTGAGTGGGGCTGGGGAAGCTGCCGGTCTGGCCACTACCGGCCTGGCGACCCTGCTGGATGCCCCGACGGAGATTGGTCAGCCGGCCGCGTACGTCATCGGGCGCACGCGATACCTGCGGACCGGGTTGGTGCTGTTGCTGCTGAGCCGTGCCCGCGACGAGGTTCGCACGCGGTACCCGGCGCGGCAGGCCTGAGGTGGTGACCCCGCCTGCCGACGGTTGACGGACGCGCTCTGCCTGCCGGACGAGGTCGTCGTTCGGAGAGCTGCGCCACGAGGAGGCGGCAGGCGGACTTGCCTGCCGGGAAGGTGCGGGTGCCTGCGACTGCGGCTGGAAGCCCTGCGCGGAACCCTGCGAGCCGTTGTGCCGGCCGCCCTGGTGCTGACCGCCCTGGGCCGGTCCGCCCTGCGGCTGCGCCTGACCGCCCTGTGCCTGACCGCCCTGCGCCTGACCGTGGAACCAGTTGGTCTCCAGCGTGTCGTACAGCGGCGTGCGGCCGTCGCCCGGACCCGCCGGCGGCAGGGCCTCGGGCTCCTGCGGGCGCACCGGACGCTGCTGCGGCGCCTGCTGGCGCTGGGCGGGCGGACGCGGGGCGCCGAAGTCGGCCGGACCGCCGCCGTTGACCTGCGGCCGCTCGAACTGGCCGGTCGTCGACGGGTCCTGCGCGCCGTAGCCCTGCACCGGGAACTGGCCCGTGGCGGAGGGTGAGGCCGCACCGCCGTACAGGTCGGGGCGGGCGAACGACCCGGTGTTCTGCGGCGCCGCCACGCCGGGGCGCGGGGCGTCGTAGTCCGGGCGGGGGAACTCGGAGGTGGAGCCGATGCCCTGGCGGTCGTCGATCCGGGGGATCTCCGAGGTCGCGCCCGGGCCCTGACGGTCGTCGATCCGCGGCAGCCGCGAGGTCGAGGACAGCGGGTCCGGCTCCTCGTGTCCGCGCGGGGTGTCCAGCGAGGCGCGCGGCACCGGCGGCTGGGCGTTCTCGTCGCTCCAGCTCGGCCGCTGCTGGGCGTTGCCGCCGGGCAGCTCGGCCCGGGCACCGCCACCGCGGCCGGGCAGCTGCGGCCTGCGCCGACGGGACTCCTTCGGCTGCTGCGGGGGCGTGGCCGCGGGGGCGGCCTGCTGCGTGCCGGTTCCGGTGTCGCCGAAACCGCCGGGTGCGGCGTCACCGAAGCCGCCCCGGCGTGAGCCGGTGCCGCCGTCGTTGAAGTTCTGCGGTGCGCCGGTCCCGGCGGCCTGCAGGCCCTGCGGGGCGCCCGGCGCGCTCTGGCCGAAGGCACCGGCACCGGCCGGAGCCGGCCTGCCCTGCGCCGGGCCGCCCTGGCCGTGCTGCGGCGCGGCGGGACCCTGCGGCCCGCGTGCCCCGCCCTGGCCACCCGGGCGAGGGCCCTGGTTGCTGGTGGGCAGTGCGGCGCGCGGCCCCTGGCCGGCACCCACCTGTCCGCGCTGCGGAGCGGAGCCGAGGAGACCGCCGCCGGCCGCGGGAGCACCCGCGCCGAGGGAGGGACCGCCCTGGCCGTTGCCGCGGCGGGCCGCCGCGACACCGGCCGCGGCCTGCGCCGCCGCCGGGCCACCGCTGCCCGGACCGCCCTGTCCCGGCTTGCCGGGGAGCTTCTTGCCGCCCTGGGCGACGTCCACGGGCAGCATGACGAGGGCCGTCGTGCCGCCGGAGTCGGAGGGGCGGAGCTGGATGCGGATGCCGTGTCGCTGCGACAGGCGGCCGACCACGAACAGACCCATGCGGCGGGAGACCGACACGTCCACGGTGGGCGGCGACGCGAGCCGCTCGTTGATCGCGGCCAGGTCCTCGGGGGAGAGGCCGATACCGGTGTCGTGGATCTCGATCAGCACCCGCCCGTCGGGCAGCGCGTGACCGGTGACCTTGACCTTGGTCTGCGGGGAGGAGAACGAGGTGGCGTTCTCCAGCAGCTCGGCGAGCAGGTGCACGAGGTCGTTGACCACACGGCCGGCCACTTCGGTGGTCGGCACGGAGGCCAGCTCGATGCGCTCGTACTGCTCCACCTCGGAGGCGGCGGCGCGGAGCACGTCGACCAGCGGGACCGGGCGGGTCCACCGGCGGCCCGGCTCCTCACCGGCGAGGACGAGCAGGTTCTCGCCGTTACGGCGCATGCGGGTCGCGAGGTGGTCGAGCTTGAACAGCGAGGACAGCTGGTCCGGGTCGGCCTCGCGGGACTCCAGCTCGGAGATGAGCGAGAGCTGACGCTGGATGAGGCCCTGCGAACGGCGCGAGAGGTTGGTGAACATCGCGTTGACGTTGCCTCGCAGGAGGGCCTGCTCGGCGGCCAGTCGGACGGCCTCGCGGTGCACGTCGTCGAACGCCGCGGCCACCTGGCCGATCTCGTCCCGGGAGTGCACACCGACCGACTCGACGGAGGTGTCGACGTCCTGCGGGTCGGACTCGGAGAGCTGCTTGACCAGCTCGGGCAGGCGGTCCTGGGCGACCCTGGTCGCGGTGTCCTGGAGCCGGCGCAGCGAGCGGATCATGGACCGGGCGACGACGAAGGCGCCGACCAGCGAGACACCGAGGACGAGCAGGATCAGCGCACCGGAGATGAGCGCCTCGCGCTCGGACTCGCTGCGCAGCTCACGGGCCTTCTGCTCCATCTGGTTGAGCAGGGTCAGCTCGAGCCTGGACATCGTCTCGATCTTCGTCGAGTCGTCGTCGATCCAGTCCCTGTACGAGAGCTTGCCCTGCGAGCGCATGCCCGCTTCGCTGTTCAGCACACGGCTCGCGTAGCGGTCCGCCGCCTCGATGGTGGGGTTGTTCGAGTCCATGAGCTTGGTCAGGTCCTCGGCGCCCTCGCCGTAGATGTTGTTGAAGGCGTCCAGCTCGGACTTCTGGCTGGTCTGGGCGGAGAGGGCGTACAACCGGTCGTTCGAGGACAGCGAGCCGAAGGTGTCGTCGTTCGCGGGCAGCGACGCGGCGATGACGGCGCGCTGGACGGACGCGTACTCCTTGGCGGAGGAGAAGGCGGACAGGGCGCGGGTGCGCTGGATCATCTCCGGGTTGCTGGTCGCCTCGGCCATGTCCTGGGAGAGGTCGAGCAGCTGGGAGATGAGGCGGTGGTACGCCTCGACGGTCTGCGAGGAGTTCTTGGGGTCCTTGTAGGCGCCGTTGCGGATGGTGTTGAGGTTGCCCAACTGCTCCGCGATGCCGACGACGCTGTCGCGGACGCCCGTGAGCTGTCCGTTCGCGCTCGCGTCGTCGACTTCCTGGGTGCCGGTGAGGAAGGCCTTGGTCGCGTCGTCCGTCTTGCTGCGGACGCCCTTGACGGTGAAGTCCGTCGCCGTGTTGCCGTGGGCGAGCGGGCCGGCCGACTGGTCGCGCTCGTCCTGGAGCGCGACGGCGAGTTCGGTCGCCTGCCTCGTCATGTCCGTCAGCAGCTTCATGTTGTCGAGCTGCTGGATGTCGTCCATGGACTGGTTGATGCGCAGCGCGCCGAGCGAGGTCGCGGCGACCACGGGGAGCGCGAGCAGCGAGACCAGACGGGTCGAGATGCGCCAGTTGCGCAGCGCTATTCGCGAACCGGGTCCCGTCGGGCTCTTCACCGTCCCGGCCGTCGCGCCGCTGCCCGTCGCACCGGGCCGCGTGGAGCGGTCGCCGCTGCCACCGCCGGACTCGGCCGGTCCCGGGTTCTGGGCGTGCTGGGGCGAGGAGCTGACGGCCATGGGGCCAGTCCCGCCGTGCGGCTCCGGCTCCGCCGAAGCGCTGCCATCCCTCTTGAAACGTCCCTGCACTAGCGTCGCAACCTCTGGACCAGGCGTCCCTCCGCACAGGCGGCTAGGACGGTGTCGGCGTCGTTCAAGGGCGCAGTGCGCCCCCTGGTGGTCGTGAGTGACCGGCGCTGGCTCCCCCTTCCCGCCGCCACTCGGCGCTGCGTTGCGCCCCTGCGCGCCGGTTCCATCCCGCGGCGGTCCGTGGAATTCCAGCACAGTGCAGGATCTCCAACAAGGCCCGAGTACCGGCCTGTGACCACTGTGACACCTTGTGAGGGACGCGTCACGAGACGTACAAAGCGATCTCGTACATAAGGGGCGTATCAGTACGACTCCCTGCGGTGGACCGGGTGTCCCAGTCGCCATGATCAGGAGCGGAATACGCGGTTCAGTGGCGCAATGTCCGTTTCGCCCGATGGGGTCGAGAGTCTGGTTTACGGCTTTTATCCGCTCCCCAGTGAGCAAACTCACACGGAAATCATGGCGCCTTCACGCCATCGCCAGGGAATTGAATGTTTAGCCTGACGCTTTACAGGGATGGCGAATCCGACAACCCGCGCTTCTGCGGCGCCCCTTGGGGCCCGCCCGGCGCCCGCACCCGCGAGGTCCAGAACAACAGTGAAGACCACGATGATGTTCCACAACATTGCCAACCCGCGACGCACGACGCTGGCGCACCTCACCGACGCCGAAGAGCTGCAGACGCCGGACCGGCCGGAGCACTCCGTGGAACTTCCCGCGCAGACCGCCAACCCCCGCCGCACGGTCCTGATGGAAGCCCCCGTCACGGCCGCCGTCGCCGAGTAGTACGCGCCGGGGCCGCCACCCGTTCACCGGAGCGGCCCCGGACCCCGGAGGACGCCCCCTCCCGGCGCCGACCGGGGGACCCGCACGGCTCCTCCGCCCGGCACCCCCGCGGCACCGCTGACACGCGTGGGTGGCCCGCCCCCGGCCGCGTTAGCCTGGAGCGTCAGACTCCAGCCGGCTCAGCAGAGGGGCGCAACGATCCCGTGCGCATCGCCAGATTCTCCATCGACGGCAACGTCGCTTTCGGCGCGGTCGAGGGCGACAGGCCGGACGAGCTCGTCCTCGACATCATCAAGGGCATCCCGTTCGCGGACTTCGAGCTCTCCGGTACGAAGGTCCCGCTGAGCAAGGTCAGGCTGCTGCCCCCGGTGCTCCCGAACAAGGTCGTCGCCTTCGGGCGCAACTACGCGGAGCACGCGGCGGAGCTCGGCAACGACGTGCCGGACGCCCCGTTCGCCTTCTTCAAGCCGTCGACGTCCGTCACCGGCCCCGGCGACGAGATCGCCTACCCCTCCTTCTCGAACGAGCTGCACCACGAGGCGGAACTCGCCGTGGTCATCGGCCGCATGTGCCGTGAGGTCCCGCGCGAGCGCGTCAAGGACGTCATCCTCGGCTTCACCTGCGCCAACGACGTCACCGCGCGCGACGTCCAGAAGCGCGAGAAGCAGTGGGCGCGGGCCAAGGGCTTCGACACCTCCTGCCCGCTCGGCCCCTGGGTGGAGACGGACCTCGAACTGCAGGCGATCGCCGAGGGCATCACCATCCAGTGCACGGTCAACGGGCAGCAGCGCCAGCTCGGCCGCACCAGCGAGATGATCCACTCCGTCGAGGACCTGATCGTCAACATCACCGAGGCCATGACGCTGCTCCCCGGCGACGTGATCCTCACGGGCACCCCCGCGGGGGTCGGCCCCCTCAACGTCGGCGACGAGGTCGCCGTCACCATCGAAGGCATCGGCACTCTCACCAACAAGGTGATCAAGCGTGGCTAACGGCTCCGTCCGCGTACGTTTCTGTCCCTCCCCGACCGGCAACCCCCACGTGGGCCTGGTCCGCACCGCCCTGTTCAACTGGGCGTTCGCCCGGCACTACGAGGGCACCCTGGTCTTCCGCATCGAGGACACCGACGCGGCCCGCGACTCCGAGGAGTCGTACCTGCAGCTGCTCGACTCGATGCGCTGGCTGGGCTTCGACTGGGACGAGGGCCCCGAGGTGGGCGGCCCGCACGCTCCGTACCGCCAGTCGCAGCGCATGGACCTCTACAAGGACGTCGCCGCGAAGCTGCTGGACGCCGGTCACGCGTACCACTGCTACTGCTCGACCGAGGAGCTGGACGCGCGCCGCGACGCCGCCCGCGCCGCCGGCAAGCCGTCCGGCTACGACGGCCACTGCCGCGAGCTGACCGCCGAGCAGAAGGCGGCCTACGAGGCGGAGGGCCGTACGCCCATCGTCCGCTTCCGCATGCCCGACGAGCCGATCACCTTCACGGACCTGGTCCGCGGCGAGATCACCTACCTCCCGGAGAACGTGCCGGACTACGGCATCGTCCGCGCGAACGGCGCCCCGCTCTACACGCTGGTCAACCCGGTCGACGACGCCCTGATGGAGATCACCCACGTCCTGCGCGGCGAGGACCTGCTCTCCTCCACCCCCCGCCAGATCGCCCTCTACAAGGCGCTGACGGAGCTGGGCATCGCCAAGGAGACCCCCGCCTTCGGCCACCTGCCGTACGTGATGGGCGAGGGCAACAAGAAGCTCTCCAAGCGCGACCCGCAGTCCTCGCTGAACCTCTACCGCGAGCGCGGCTTCCTCCCGGAGGGCCTGCTCAACTACCTCTCGCTGCTGGGCTGGTCGCTCTCCGCCGACCGCGACATCTTCTCCGTGGACGAGATGGTCGCCGCCTTCGACATCGCGGACGTGAACCCGAACCCGGCCCGCTTCGACCTCAAGAAGGCCGAGGCGATCAACGCCGACCACATCCGCCTGCTCGACGTGAAGGACTTCACCGAGCGCTGCGCGCCCTGGCTGAAGGCCCCCTTCGCCCCCTGGGCGCCGGAGGACTTCGACGAGGCGAAGTGGCAGGCCGTCGCGCCGCACGCGCAGACCCGCCTCAAGGTCCTCTCCGAGATCACGGACAACGTCGACTTCCTGTTCCTTCCGGAGCCGGTCTTCGACGAGGCGCACTGGACCAAGGCGATGAAGGAGGGCTCGGACGCCCTGCTGCGCACGGCCCGCGCCAAGCTGGAGGCGGCCGACTGGTCGAGCCCCGAGTCCCTCAAGGAGGCCGTCCTGGCCGCCGGCGAGGAGCACGGCCTCAAGCTCGGAAAGGCCCAGGCCCCGGTCCGCGTCGCCGTCACCGGCCGCACGATCGGCCTGCCGCTCTTCGAGTCCCTGGAGATCCTGGGCAAGGAGAAGACCCTGGCCCGCGTCGACGCGGCCCTGGCCCGGCTGGCCGCGTAACCGCACGGCACACCGAAGGGGGGGGCGGCGTCCGGACCGGACGCCGCCCCCTTCCGTCGTCGTACGCCCTTCCCCGACCCCCGGACAGGCGGGTGCGGCCGGAGTTACCGTCGGGGCATGAGCATCAGGGCCGTGGTCTGGGACATCGACGACACGATCTTCGACTACACGGCCGCGGACCGCTCCGGCATGCGCGGGCACCTGGCCGCCGAGGGCCTGCTCGACGCGTACGGGACCGTTGAGCTGGCCCTCGCCTACTGGCGGGAGCACACCGACCGGCAGTGGGCGCGGTTCGCGGCCGGCGAGGCGACCTTCGAGGAGCAGCGCCGGGACCGTGTGCGGGCCTTCCTCGGGCGGGAGCTGACCGACGCCGAGGCCGACGCCTGGTTCCACCGTTATCTCGGTCACTACGAGTCCGGGTGGGCCCTCTTCCCGGACGTGCTGCCCGTCCTGGACGCGCTCGCCGGCAGCCACCGCCACGCCGTGCTCTCCAACTCCAGCCTGCACGTGCAGGAACGCAAGCTGCGCGTCCTCGGGGTGCGCGACCGCTTCGAGGCCGTCCTGTGCGCGGCCGAGCTGGGCGTCTCCAAGCCCGCCCCCGAGGCCTTCCACGCGGCCTGCGACGCCCTCGGACTGCCGCCGGGGCAGGTCGCGTACGTCGGCGACCACCCGGAGATCGACGGCCGCGGCGCCCACGAGGCGGGGCTGCTCTCCGTGTGGATCGACCGTGACGGCGCCCACACCGTCACGGCCGTGCCCGCCGCGGGCCCGCGCCGGATCGCCTCGCTGGCCGAACTCCCCGCGCTGCTCGGCGCCGATACCCGTTTTGGAGCGCCGTCCACCTTCGGGTAATGTTCTTCCTGCGCCGCCGGAGAGCGGGCCGAAAGGCCGGACCCCCGAGGCGCAAGCTAAAACAAAATCCCCGTGGGGGATGGCGTTTCAGTGGCCTATGGTGTAATTGGCAGCACGACGGTTTCTGGTTCCGTTAGTCTAGGTTCGAGTCCTGGTAGGCCAGCTCGCAGAGCTTATCTGCATCGCAGAGTCCAGTCTCTGCAAGGCCCCCGTTGTGTAGCGGCCTAGCACGCCGCCCTCTCAAGGCGGTAGCGCCGGTTCGAATCCGGTCGGGGGTACAGATCCTTCCCAGGGGGACAGTCCGGGTCGCACCCGCTGACTCTCATGCAGGATCGCTAGGGCCCCCGTTGTGTAGCGGCCTAGCACGCCGCCCTCTCAAGGCGGTAGCGCCGGTTCGAATCCGGTCGGGGGTACTCGGTGGTCTAGACCATCATTGGGCTATGGTGTAATTGGCAACACGACGGTTTCTGGTTCCGTTGTTCTAGGTTCGAGTCCTGGTAGCCCAGCTGGATCACTCGTGATCCTCGCCCCCGTTGTGTAGCGGCCTAGCACGCCGCCCTCTCAAGGCGGTAGCGCCGGTTCGAATCCGGTCGGGGGTACGCAGTCCGCAGGGCCCCCACTCCGGTGGGGGCCCTGCGGCGTTCCCGGTCACTCGATGCCGTACCGCCGCGCCGACTCCTCCTCCTGCGCCAGCCGGTGCAGCGCCTTCAGCACCGGCTCGAAGAGGACCGCGGCCGCGACCGCCGTCTCCACCTTCTCCGCCTCCGACGGGTGCGTCTCCACGAAGTCCAGGTCGCGCACGGCCGCCCGGTGCATCAACTCCGCGTACGGCGCCATGAGTTCGGCGTTCCAGGGATAGCCGAGCCGGATGAGCGTGGCCACCGCCACCACCAGCGAGCGGTGCACGGGGGAGAGGGTGCTCAACTCCCGTGCCGTTTCCCAGCCCAGCCTCTCCAGCAGCCGGTCCACCTCGCGCCGGGCGGTGACCACGGCCGGGTCCTCCTCGTCCGGCTCGGGCTCCTGCGGCAGCGCCCAGAGTGCCGCGCCCAGCCGGATCGTGCGGCCCAGCGAGTCGTCGTCGACATGACCGAGGATCTCCCGCGCCGTCGCCACCGGCACCCGGCCCACCTGGATCAGCGCGCGGACCAGCCGCAGCCGGCGCAGATGGCCTTCGTCGTACTCGGCGGTCGTCGCGCCGATCCGGCGGCCGGGCGCCAACAGGCCTTCCCGCAGGTAGTACTTGATGGTCGCGACGGAGACTCCGCTGCGCTCGCTCAGTTCCGTCAGCCGCATGTCTTGCGCCCCTCCATGGATAACGGCACTATCCAAGCACCAGGCACTTGGATAGTGCCGTTATCCAATACGGGGGGCCACATGTTCGCCAAGCCGATCCCGGGCCGGATCACCGCGGACACCGAGGGGGACGTGACCGTCCTGCTGATCGGTATGCGCATCAACCACTTCTGGGCCGTGCACCACTGGCTGCCGGTGCTCGCGGCGATGCCCCGGATGCTGCGCGAACTGGCCCGCGACCCGGGCCGGGGGCTGCTCGGTCACGTCCTGCTGACCGCCTCCCCGCGCACGTACTACGTGGTCCAGTACTGGGAGTCCAAGGAGAAGCTCTACGCGTACGCGGCGGCGCCGGACATGTTCCACCACCGGGCGTGGGCGATGGTCAACCGCAAGGAGCGGGCGGGCAAGGTCCGTCAGCACGTGGGGCTCTGGCACGAGGCGTACGTCGTCCCGGAGGGGTCGTACGAGTCGATCTACGTCGACATGCCGCCCTTCGGTCTCGCCGCCGCGCACGGTGTCCTGCCGCTGGAGAAGCGGGGACGGAGGGCGGCCGACCGCTTCGCGCACCGGTCGTCCGGGGCGGCGGGGGGAGAGGCGCGGGGAGCGGCGCCGGAGGTGTGTCCGGCGGCAGAGGCCGTTCCGGAGGCCGTTCCGGCAGTTCCGCGGGCCGAGGGCGGGCCGGGGGCCGGGTAGCCGGGCGGGACGGATGCCGACTCGGGGGCCGGCGGCCAGGTGGCGCGACGCGACGGGGTGCCGGGCGGGGGCGGTCCGGTGGGGGAGCCGCGCCCGGTAGGGCTGCCTGGCGGTGACAGGGGCTGTGACAGAGACGGCGGCCGGCGGCGGGCCACCCTCGTGAAGGGGCTTCCGTCGGCCGGTCGCGGGCGGGAGACGGCCCGGGGTGCGGGGTGCGGGGTTGCGGGGCGGTGGTGAGGGGGGGGAGGGCCTGCCGCGGCGTTGAGGCCGGCCCCACCCCGGTCGGGTCAGCCCGTGCGGCGCAGGGCCTCGGAGAGTCGTCCGGCGGCGTCGATGACCGCCTGGGCGTGCATCCGCCCCGGGTGGCGGGTCAGGCGCTCGATCGGTCCGGAGACCGAGACGGCGGCGACCACGCGGTTCGAGGGGCCGCGGACCGGCGCGGAGACGGACGCGACGCCCGGCTCGCGCTCACCGATCGACTGGGCCCAGCCCCGGCGCCGTACGCCCGACAGGGCCGTGGCCGTGAAGCGCGCGCCCTGGAGGCCGCGGTGCAGACGCTCGGGCTCCTCCCACGCCATCAGGATCTGGGCCGAGGAGCCCGCCTTCATCGTGAGCGTGGAACCTACCGGGACCGTGTCCCGAAGGCCCGAGAGGCGCTCGGCGGCGGCGACGCAGATGCGCATGTCGCCCTGCCGGCGGTAGAGCTGCGCGCTCTCGCCCGTGATGTCGCGCAGATGCGTGAGCACCGGGCCCGCCGTCGCGAGCAGGCGGTCCTCGCCCGCGGCCGCGGCCAGCTCGGCGAGCCGCGGACCGAGGATGAAACGGCCCTGCATGTCGCGCGCCACCATGCGGTGGTGTTCAAGTGCCACGGCCAGGCGATGTGCCGTGGGTCGTGCCAGCCCGGTCGCCGCGACCAGCCCTGCGAGGGTGGCCGGACCGGACTCCAGGGCGCTCAGGACAAGGGCTGCCTTGTCCAGAACTCCTACGCCGCTACTGTTGTCCATGAAACGATACTCGCGTCTCACTCTGTGAAACGCAAGTTCAATTTTCCGTGGAACGCGCCACCCTGGTAGTCACAGCGGCCCGCGGACCAACGGGCCCGGTGGCAGACGTCCGGACGAGGGGTACGCACGTCGCGCCGCCCCGGAGATCTCTAGTTGGGCCGGCGCCACACAAGCCGGCCGGAGGGAAAGCGATGGGTAGGACACTCGCGGAGAAGGTCTGGGACGACCACGTCGTCCGGCGCGCCGAGGGCGAGCCCGACCTCCTCTTCATCGATCTGCACCTGCTGCACGAGGTGACCAGCCCGCAGGCCTTCGACGGCCTCCGTCAGGCCGGCCGTCCGGTGCGCCGCCTCGACCTCACCATCGCCACCGAGGATCACAACACCCCGACCCTCGACATCGACAAGCCCATCGCGGACCCGGTCTCCCGGGTCCAGCTGGAGACGCTGCGCAAGAACTGCGCGGAGTTCGGTGTCCGGCTGCACTCGCTGGGCGACGTGGAGCAGGGCGTCGTCCACGTGGTGGGACCGCAGCTGGGCCTGACCCAGCCGGGCACCACCGTGGTCTGCGGCGACTCCCACACCTCCACGCACGGCGCCTTCGGCGCGCTGGCGTTCGGCATCGGCACCTCGCAGGTCGAGCACGTGCTGGCCACCCAGACGCTGCCGCTGGCCCGCCCCAAGACCATGGCCATCACGGTCGACGGCGAACTGCCCGAGGACGTCACCGCCAAGGACCTGATCCTGGCGATCATCACGAAGATCGGCACCGGCGGCGGCCAGGGCTACATCCTGGAATACCGCGGCTCGGCCATCGAGAAGCTCTCGATGGAGGCCCGGATGACCATCTGCAACATGTCGATCGAGGCCGGCGCCCGTGCGGGCATGATCGCTCCCGACGAGACGACCTTCGAGTACATCAAGGGCCGCGACCACGCCCCCGAGGGCGAGGACTGGGACGCCGCCGTCGCGTACTGGAAGACCCTGAAGTCCGACGAGGACGCGGAATTCGACGCCGAGGTCGTCATCGACGCCGCCTCGCTGGCGCCGTTCGTCACCTGGGGCACCAACCCGGGCCAGGGCGCACCCCTTTCGGCGGCCGTCCCCGATCCGGCTTCGTACGAGGACGCTTCGGAGCGCCACGCCGCCGAAAAGGCCCTGGAGTACATGGGGTTGACCGCGGGGCAGCCGCTGCGCGAGATCAAGGTGGACACGGTCTTCGTAGGTTCGTGCACCAACGGCCGCATCGAGGACCTGCGCGCCGCCGCCTCCATCGTCGAGGGCCGCAAAGTCGCCGACGGCGTACGCATGCTGGTCGTCCCCGGCTCCGCACGGGTCGGTCTGCAGGCCGTCTCCGAGGGCCTGGACGTGGTCTTCAAGGAGGCCGGCGCCGAATGGCGGCACGCGGGCTGCTCGATGTGCCTGGGCATGAACCCGGACCAGCTGGCCCCCGGTGAGCGCTCGGCGTCCACCTCCAACCGCAACTTCGAGGGCAGGCAGGGCAAGGGCGGCCGTACGCATCTGGTCTCGCCGCAGGTCGCCGCCGCCACCGCCGTGCTGGGCCATCTGGCCTCGCCGGCCGACCTGTCCGACGCGCCTGCCGCCCGTACGCCCGCTGGAGTCTGAGAAGTCATGGAAGCATTCACCACGCACACCGGCCGGGCCGTCCCGCTGCGCCGCAGCAACGTCGACACCGACCAGATCATCCCTGCTCACTGGCTCAAGAAGGTGACGCGGGACGGTTTCGAGGACGGGCTGTTCGAGGCCTGGCGCAAGGACCCGTCGTTCATCCTCAACCAGCCCGAGCGCGCGGGCGCCACGGTCCTGGTCGCCGGTCCCGACTTCGGTACGGGCTCCTCGCGCGAGCACGCCGTCTGGGCCCTGCAGAACTACGGCTTCAAGGCCGTGATCTCGTCCCGCTTCGCCGACATCTTCCGGGGCAACTCGCTGAAGAACGGCCTGCTCACCGTGGTCCTGGAGCAGCGGACCGTGGACGCGCTGCAGGACCTCGCCGAGAAGGACCCGCAGGCCGAGATCACGGTCGACCTGGAGGCCCGCGAGGTGCGCGCCGAGGGCATCACCGCCGCCTTCGAGCTCGACGAGAACGCCCGCTGGCGGCTGCTGAACGGGCTGGACGACATCTCCATCACCCTGCAGAACGAGGGCGACATCGCCGCGTACGAGGCGAAGCGCCCCTCGTACAAGCCGAAGACGCTCCAGGTCTGACAGGTGGGCCGGACGAACGGCTGACACAAGGCTGGTTTCAGCCACCCGCAACACCCCTCTGTACCCCCAATCGTGGACGGTTGGGGGTACAGCGGTGTCTGCCCCCGGAACACCTTCCCGGCACCCCTTCGGCCTGCCAACTTCCCACGTTACGGCGGTGGTTGGCGGGGTAGGCGAACCTGAAAGCCGCGTGGCGCCGGGGTGTTCGGGAGGCCGCCACAGGCCGCAGTTGCCCCCTGCGCAGGCGACAACTCGCCCCAGATGGCACAATCTGTGCATGGAACACGACGGCCAACTCGAGCTCTATACGGCGGTCGCGGCCCAACTCAAGGAAGCGCACACACAAGTGCGCGCACTGCAAGTCCCGGAGGGCGTACGGATGGCGCTGGCCCGGAAGCTGCTGGTCATTACGGCCGTGGCCAAGCACGATCTCGCCGATGCGACAAGGCGTCTGGAGCGGTTCATGGCGGACCTCGACGAGGGTCGATTCCCGGAAGAGGAACGCTGAGAACTCCGCGACAGCCCGAGTTCGTTGCGGCACAAGGGTGATTAGCCCGTTTCGTGTTTGATTTGCGGTATATATCTGCCTAACGTGCGAAAACGCTTGAACACTTTCGTTCTGGCAATGTCTCCGAAGGGGAAGACGTGAACAAGGCGCAGCTCGTAGAAGCGATTGCGGACAAGGTCGGCGGCCGTCAGCAGGCCGCCGACGCGGTCGACGCCGTACTGGACGCGGTCGTCCGTGCGGTCGTCAGCGGCGAAAGGGTCTCGGTCACCGGCTTCGGTTCGTTCGAGAAGGTCGACCGCCCGGCCCGCTACGCCCGCAACCCGCAGACGGGAGAGCGTGTTCGGGTCAAGAAGACCTCGGTGCCGCGCTTCCGCGCCGGTCAGGGCTTCAAGGACCTGGTGAGCGGCTCGAAGAAGCTGCCGCGCGGCGGCGAGGTCGCCGTCAAGAAGGCCCCCAAGGGCAGCCTGTCCGGCGGCGCTTCCGCGACGGTCAAGAAGGCCGCGGCCAAGAAGACCACCGCCAAGAAGGCGACAGGCGCCGCCAGGAAGACCACCGCCACCGCGAAGAAGACGACGGCGACGCCGGCGAAGAAGACCACCGCCACGGCGAAGAAGGCCACGGCGAAGAAGACCACCGCCAAGAAGGCCGCCACCGGCACCAAGAAGGCCGCCGCCAAGAAGACCACCGCCAAGAAGGCGACGGGTACGGCGAAGAAGGCCCCGGCGGCCAAGAAGGCGACGGCCACCAAGGCCCCCGCCAAGAAGTCGACGGCTCGCAAGACCACCGCCAAGAAGGCCACCGCCCGCAGGTAGCAGGGGCGCAGGGCAACTCACGCGCCGGGCCGGGCTCCCACCGGGAGCCCGGCCCGCGGCGTGTCCGGGCGCGGCGGGCGCCCGCTCAGAACGTGTGCAGCGTGACCAGGGTGATCCGGCGCGAGGCGCCCTCGCCCTCGAACTCGACGCGCACCCGCTGCCCCGGGCGCAGCAGCCGCAGGGCGCCCGCGTCGAACGCCGGCGCGTCGAAGGGCACCGGGGTGCCGTCGTCGAGCAGCACCTGGCCGCTGCGGGTCTCGGGGTCGTACGTGTACGCGGTCGCCTGCATGAGGGAAGCCTAGGGCCTGCGGCGCGGGCGCACTTCCCCGAGGACCCGTCCCGGGCGCCGTGCTACGGGGGGACTTCAGGGGGCCGGCGGACCCGCGGTCCCCACCGGACGGCCCGGGATCAGCAGCCGGGCCGCCGCGGCCGCCGTACGCGCGCCCACGCCCAGTGCCAGCGCCGCCCGCAGGTCGTCGCCGGTGTCGACGTCCTGGCGTACCGAATCCACCGCTTCCAGGTCCAGTTCCGCGGCTCCCGACGCCCGGTGGCGGGCGCGGGAGGCGGTCCCGAACGACGGCAGCAATTCCCGGCCCGGGGCGGCGGCCAGCAGGGTGGTGCCGATTGCCGCGGCGTCCGCGAGAAAAGCGCGGGGGAATTCCGCGGCGGCGTCGAGTACCCGTTCCAATTCCGTGTGCCGCAGCGCCGGCAGATCCGCGTTCAGAGCGGCCACCGCGCTTTCGGGACTTCGGGAACGCACCACCGCCGCCGCGTGCGCGAGTGCCGCGTTCAGGCCGCCCGCCGGTTCGTCGGGGACGATCCGGGCTCCCAGCGACGCCAGCTCCCGCCCGGCCAGGGAATCGTCCGTGACGACCGCCACATCGCGGACCGCGGCGCAGGCCAGCGCGGCCGCCACGGTGTCCTGGGCGAAAGCGAGGGCGAGGCCCGGACGCAGCACGTCCCCAGCGGTGTCCGAGAGCCTGCTCTTGGCCCGCGCCAGCGCTTTGAGCGGTATGACCAACGTCCACTGCACGAGCGTTCCGTCCCCTCTTGTCGCGCCCATTGTGACCCGTGCCCCCGGGGACGCCCACGACCGGGGCGTACGGTGTTCTCGACAGACCGGCGGCCCGGGGTGACACTTGTGCGGGCCCCCAGGCCCTAGAGGAAGGTGTCCGCGTGCCCCGCCGCAGAATCGGCTTCTGGTACCGCTTCGCAGCGGTCCTGTGCAAACCGCCACTGGTGGTTCTGATCAAGCGGGACTGGCGTGGAATGGAGAACATTCCGGCTGAGGGCGGATTTATCACCGCGGTGAACCACAATTCGCATGTGGACCCGTTCGCCTACGCACACTTCCAGTACAACACCGGGCGGGTTCCCCGATTTCTGGCGAAGGCGGCGCTTTTCCGCAAGGGGTTCGTGGGCGCCGCGATGCGCGGCACCGGACAGATCCCCGTCTACCGCGAGAGCACCGACGCGCTGAGCGCGTTCCGGGCCGCGATCGAGGCCGTGGAGCGCGGCGAATGCGTCGCCTTCTACCCCGAGGGCACCCTCACCCGTGACCCCGACGGCTGGCCCATGACCGGCAAGACGGGGGCCGCGCGGGTCGCGCTGCAGACCAAGTGCCCGGTGATCCCGGTCGCCCAGTGGGGAGCCAACGAACTGCTCCCGCCCTACGCCAAGAAGCCCAACCTCCTTCCCCGCAAGACCCACCGGGTGCTGGCGGGCCCGCCGGTGGACCTCTCGCGCTTCTACGGCAAGGACATGACCCCCGACCTCCTCAAGGAGGCGACCGAGGTCATCATGGCCGCCGTCACCGCGCTGCTGGAGGAGATCCGCGGGGAGAAGGCGCCCGAGACGCCCTACGACCCCCGCCAGGTACGCATCGAACAGCGCCGCAGGGCCGCGGCGAAGGCGAAGACACAGCAGGAAGAGGGGCAAGGCGCGTGAGCAAGCCGGTCAGGGCGGCCGTCTTCGGGACCGGATCGTGGGGCACGGCCTTCGGCATGGTGCTCGCCGACGCGGGGTGCGACGTCACCCTGTGGGGGCGCCGCGCCGAACTCGCCGAAGCGGTCAACTCCACGCGTACGAACCCGGACTACCTGCCCGGCGTCGAACTCCCGGAGAACCTGCGCGCCACCACGGACCCCGCCGA
The DNA here is from genome assembly GCF_042872045.1 of Streptomyces sp. NPDC005496. NCBI lineage: Bacteria > Bacillati > Actinomycetota > Actinomycetes > Kitasatosporales > Streptomycetaceae > Streptomyces > Streptomyces sp. NPDC005496. The sequence goes on along the minus strand of NZ_JBIAJQ010000015.1, from coordinate 204,775 downwards.
GGCCGCGGCCGACGCCGACTTCACCGTGCTCGCCGTGCCCTCGCAGACCCTGCGCGGCAACCTCGCCGAGTGGGTGCCGTTGCTCGCCCCCGACACCGTCCTCGTCTCCCTGATGAAGGGCGTCGAACTCGGCTCCGCCATGCGGATGAGCGAGGTCATCGAGGACGTCGCCAAGGTCGGCGAGGACCGCGTCGCCGTGGTCACCGGGCCCAACCTCGCCCGTGAGATCGCCGCGCGGATGCCGGCCGCCTCCGTGGTCGCCTGCCGCTCCGAGGCCGTCGCCCGGCGCCTCCAGGCCGCCTGCCACACGCCGTACTTCCGCCCGTACACCATCACCGACGTCATCGGCAGCGAACTCGGCGGCGCCGTCAAGAACGTGATCGGACTCGCCGTCGGCATCGCGGACGGCATGGGGCTCGGCGACAACGCCAAGGGCTCGCTGATCACCCGCGGGCTCGCCGAGACCACCCGGCTCGGCCTCGCCATGGGCGCCGACCCGTTCACCTTCTCCGGACTCGCGGGCCTGGGCGACCTGGTGGCCACCTGCTCCTCGCCGCTCTCGCGCAACCACACCTTCGGCACCAACCTCGGCAAGGGCATGACCCTCCAGGAGACCATCGCCGTCACCAGGCAGACCGCCGAGGGCGTCAAGTCCTGCGAATCGGTGCTGGATCTGGCGCGCCGGCACGGGGTCGACATGCCCATCACGGAGACAGTCGTGGGCATCGTCCACGAGGGCAAGCCGCCGGTGGTCGCGCTCAAGGAACTCATGTCGCGCAGCGCCAAACCGGAACGCCGCTGACGCCTCCCCGCACCGCCCGACCTGCCCGCGGCGGCGTGCCGCGACGCTCCGCTGTCGTCGGGGCGACAGTGAGCGACGGCAGGCGGACGGTCTCGGGCAACGCCGCCGTGGGGCGCTGACTCACCGCCTACCACCGGGTACTCTCAACGCGATATGAGCACCGAGAACCTCCCCCAGAGCCCCGAGCAGCCGCCTCGCAAGCCGCGCGTGGCCGTCGTCTTCGGCGGTCGCAGCTCCGAACACGGGATCTCCGTGGTCACGGCCGGCGCGGTCCTGCGCGCCATCGACCGTACGAAGTACGACGTACTGCCGATCGGCATCACCCAGGACGGCCGTTGGGCGCTCACGGCGGACGAGCCGGAACGGATGGCGATCGTCGACCGGCGCCAGCCCAGCGTCGACGAGCTGGCCGACGCCGGCGAGGGCGGCGTGGTGCTCCCCGTCGACCCGGCCAACCGCGAAGTCGTCTACAGCGAGCCGGGTTCGGTCCCCAAGGCCCTCGGCGAGGTCGACGTCGTCTTCCCCGTGCTGCACGGCCCCTACGGCGAGGACGGCACCCTCCAGGGCCTCCTGGAACTCTCCGGCGTGCCCTACGTCGGCGCCGGTGTGCTCGCCTCGGCCGTCGGCCAGGACAAGGAGTACATGAAGCGGGTGTTCACCTCCTTCGGGCTGGAGGTGGGCCCGTACGTGGTGATCCGGCCGCGCGAGTGGGACGGCGACCGCTCCGCCGCCCGCAAGAAGATCATCGATTTCGCCGGCGAGCACGGCTGGCCGCTGTTCGTGAAGCCCGCGCGCGCGGGTTCGTCGATCGGCATCACCAAGGTCGACGACCTCGGCGCTCTGGACGAGGCGATCGAGGAGGCCCGGCGCCACGACCCGAAGATCATCGTGGAGGCGCTGCTGCGCGGCCGCGAGATCGAGTGCGGGGTCCTGGAGTTCGAGGACGGTCCGCGGGCCAGCCTGCCCGCCGAGATCCCGCCGGCCCAGTCGCACGCGTACTACGACTTCGAGGCCAAGTACATCGACTCCACCCCCGGCATCGTGCCCGCCCCGCTGACGCCCGAGCAGACCGCCGACGTCCGGCGGCTCGCGGTCGACGCCTTCGAGGCCGTGTCCTGCGAGGGCCTGGTGCGCGCGGACTTCTTCCTCACCGAGGACGGGAAGTTCGTGATCAACGAGGTCAACACCATGCCCGGCTTCACGCCGATCTCGATGTACCCGAAGATGTGGGAGGCGAGCGGCATCGGCTACCCGGAGCTCGTGGACCTGCTGATCCGGGCGGCGCTGCGGCGGTCCACCGGACTGCGCTGACCGTCCGTCCGCGACGTCAGTCGGCGATCCCCTCGGGGATCGCCTTCTTGACGGGCTTCGCCAGATCGACGAGCGCCCCCGCCCCGTTCTTGGAGTGCTCCGCGCTGAGCCGTACCTCGACGTACGCCCTGCGCAGGCTCGACGTGAAGACGTACGAGCCGTCGTCCCGTTCCTGCACCAGCCAGCCCACGCCGTTGATCACGGTGCTGGACGCCTTCGGATCGAGCATCTCGGCGGGTCGTACGACACCGCAGCGCAGTATGATCGCCGGGCCTCCCCAGCCCGCGGTCAGCGCGGACCGGGGCTCGGGGTCCTCCCGCTCCAGGCCGTCCACCTTTTCCGGCAGCACCTTGTCCAGGTTCCGGCACAGCCGGGCGGCGTTCTCGCCCGGGCTGGGAACCGCGGCGGCTGCGCTGTCGTCTGCTGAGGAGCAGCCGGTGACGGCGATCAACAGGGCGAGCACGGACAGCCCGGGGGCAGCGTTCGGCCGGTGACGGAAGATGTTCACCGGCCAAGGGTAGACGGGGGCTACAGGTGCACGACCGGGCAGGTCAGGGTGCGGGTGATGCCGTCCACTTGCTGGACCTTGGCGACCACCATGCGGCCGAGTTCGTCGACGGTGTCGGCCTGGGCCCGCACGATCACGTCGTACGGCCCTGTCACGTCCTCGGCCTGGATCACCCCCGGGATCTTGCTGATCGATTCGGCGACGGTCGACGCCTTGCCGACCTCCGTCTGGATCAGGATGTACGCCTGTACCACGGAACCTCCAGGGCGGCCACGAGGATCATGTGGGGAAAAGGAACGCCACGGTATCGCGTCGCCGCTCGCCACGGGGAGACCCGCGGGGCCTGGGGCTTGCGCGCCGGGGTGCACGGACTGCACAAGTTGACGGTCAACTCGACCGTACCGAGTACAGAGACGGCTCGCGACCGGGCACCGGCCGCGGCAGAGGGAGCAGTACGACGATGAAGGGCACCGTGGGCGAGTTGGGGGAGTTCGGGCTCATCAGAGAGCTCACGTCGCGTCTTACCACCACCCCGGCGGTCCGGGTCGGTCCCGGTGACGACGCCGCGGTCGTCGCCGCCCCGGACCGCAGGGTCGTGGCGAGCACCGACATCCTCCTGGAGGGGCGGCACTTCCGCCGCGACTGGTCCACGGCGTACGACGTGGGACGCAAGGCGGCCGCGCAGAACCTCGCGGACATCGCCGCGATGGGAGCCGTGCCGACCGCGCTGCTGCTCGGCCTGGTCGTGCCGGCCGAACTGCCCGCCACCTGGCCGTCGGAGCTGATGGACGGGCTGCGCGACGAGTGCCAGGTCGCGGGGGCGGCCGTGGTCGGCGGCGACGTCGTACGGGGCGACACGATCACCGTCGCGATCACGGCGCTCGGCGACCTGCGCAACCACGAGCCGGTGACCCGGGCCGGCGCGCAGCCCGGCGACGTCGTCGCCGTGACGGGCTGGCTGGGCTGGTCGGCGGCCGGGTTCGCCGTGCTGTCCCGCGGCTTCCGCTCGCCGCGCGCGTTCGTGGAGGCGCACCGGCGCCCCGAACCGCCGTACCACGCGGGCCCCGCCGCCGCCGGACTCGGCGCGACCTCGATGACGGACGTCAGCGACGGCCTGATCGCCGACCTCGGGCACATCGCCGAGGCCAGCAAGGTGCGCATCGACGTGCGCTCCGGGGACATCGACATCCCCTCGCAGATGAACGACATCGGGCAGGCCGTCGGCGTCGACCCGATCCAGTGGGTGCTCACCGGTGGCGAGGACCACGCCATCGTGGCGACGTTCCCGCCGGACGTGAAGCTGCCCGCACGCTGGAAGGTGATCGGCGAGGTGCTCAACCCGTCGGCGCTGCCGCAGGTGACGGTCGACGGGGCGCCCTGGACGAACAAGGGCGGCTGGGACCACTTCGGGGACATCGAGTCGTGACGCCGAGGTGCTCATCGCGGGGGCGGTGAGCACCTTTCCGGGCGGCGCCGTGGCCCACGCGCGCGCGGGGACAGCAAAAAGCCGGTCCACTGGGAAGTGGACCGGCTCAGAGCAGCGAACCAGCAGTGGCCGCGCGCGACGGGGATCCCCCCTGCTCGAGCGGAGCCAGAGCGTGGGGAAGTTGCGTCAGCGCGAGACCTTGCCGGCCTTGATGCACGAGGTGCAAGCGTTCACGCGCTTCGGCGTCCCGCCCACCACGGTACGGACGCGCTGGATGTTCGGGTTCCAGCGACGGGGCGTACGGCGGTGCGAGTGCGAGATGTTGTTGCCGAAGCCCGGCCCCTTGCCGCAGACGTCGCAGTTGGCAGCCACGGGTCACTCCAAAGACTTCAGATGCTCTTACGGTGGATCCCGGCATGCCGGGATCAAGATCTAGGATCTGAGTGGCGGTGCCAGGGGGAAGGCCCGATCGGATCGGGCAACCGGAGCAGCATACAACGACTGCGTCCGTACAACGAAACTACCATGGCGGCGCGCGGACCTTCCCCGGCCTCATCAGGGCCCTCTTCCGTCGGGGACCCGTCCTGGGTCTACGCTGCGTCCCACGTCCGGCAGCTCAAGGAGGCGCAGGTGCCGCAGGTGCCGCAGACATTGGACGCATCCGCGGTGCGCACCTGGTGCGGTCTCGCGCTGGAGGCCCTGGGACGGGCCCGCGAGGAGATCGACGCCATCAATGTCTATCCCGTGGCCGACGGTGACACCGGGACGAACCTCTATCTGACCGTCGAGTCGGCGGCCACGGCCGTCGAGGCGGTCTTCGCCGGGCACCACGCGATGTACGTGACGGACCCCGCACGCCAGAAGGGCCACAGCGCCGCGTCGGACCCGGCCGGGCGGCCCAGCCTGGCGGAGGCCGCGCGGGCCATGGCGCACGGCGCCCTGATCGGGGCCCGCGGCAACTCCGGGACGATCCTCGCGCAGCTGCTGCGCGGCATGGCACAGGTGCTCGCCGCCGACAGTGACACCTCTCACACCGACGGACCGGGGCTGCGGCTCGCCCTTCGGCACGCGGCCGACTCCGCCCGCCGGGCCGTCGCCCACCCCGTCGAGGGCACGGTGCTCACCGTCGCCTCGGCCGCCGCCGACGCGGCCACCGGCGCCGAGGGCGACTGCGGGGCGGTCGCGCGGGCGGCGTACGAGGGAGCGCGGGCGGCCCTGGCGGCGACACCGGGGCAGCTGGCCGTCCTGGAGCGGGCGGGAGTGGTCGACGCGGGCGGCCGGGGCCTCGTGGCCGTCCTCGCCGCCCTGGTGCAGACGTTCACCGGTGAGGCGCCCGGGGGAGCGGCGATATCCGTCCTGGCCGTGCGGACGGAGCACGCGCCGGCGGAGGGGGAGGCGCGCGCCGCGGACGACCGCCACGCGCGCGTGGCCGACGACGGCGCCCACGCACGCGTGGCCGTCGGGAGCGGCGACGAGGAGAGCCCCGCCGAGGTGTGCGCGGACGCGACGCCCGACGCCGACGGCCCGGCCTTCGAGGTGATCTACCTGCTGGAGGCGGAGGACGCGGCCGTCGCGCGGCTCAGGGAGCGGCTCGACCGGCTCGGGGACTCCCTCGTCGTGGTCGGCGGCGACGGCCTGTGGAACGTCCACGTGCACGTCGACGACGCCGGCGCCGCCGTCGAGGCGGGCATCGAGGCGGGACGGCCGTACCGGATCCGGATCACCCACTTCGGGCTGGACGACGCTCACACGGCCGGCGGGCGGGCGGTGCGCCCGCCCCGGGAGCGCACCCAGCGGGCCGTCGTAGCGGTCGTGCCCGGCGAGGGCCTGGCGGGCCTGTACGCCGAGGCCGGGGCGACGAGCGTGCTCGCGCGACCGGGGGAGCCGCCCGCCAGCGGTGAGCTGGTCGAGGCGGTACGGCGTGCCCACGCGCGCGAGGTGGTGCTCCTGCCGAACGACCCGGAACTGCGCCACACCGCGGCCGCCGCCGCCGAACAGGCACGCGCGGAGGGCGTCCGGGTCGCCCTGATCCCGACCCGGTCCGCGGTGCAGGGCATCGCCGCGCTCGCCGTCCACGAACCGGACCGCCGTTTCGACGAGGACGTCGTCGCGATGACGTCCGCCGCCGGTGCCACCCGCCATGCGGAGGTCCTGGTCGCCGAGCGGCAGTCCTGGACCATGGCGGGCATCTGCCAGGCCGGCGACATCCTCGGGCTCATCGACGGCGACGTCGCCGTCATCGGCTCCGACCTCGCCGACACCGCCGAGGTCGTGCTGAACCGCATGCTGTCGGCGGGCGGCGAGATGGTCACCCTCGTGCTGGGCGACGAGGCGCCCGAGACCGTCGCCGCCCACCTCGAGGCGTGCGTCCGGGAGTCCTACCTCGCGGTGGACACCGTGGTCTACCGGGGCGGACGCCAGGGAGCGCTGCTGCTCATCGGGGTGGAGTAGCGGCCCTGCCTACTCGGCTCCGGCCATCAGCTCCAGCATCTTCTCCGCCTCGCCCCGCCGCGCCCGCGGCACGTCCCCGTCGAGCCCCTCACAGGCGGCGAGCACCGCACGCGCGCGTGCCCGGGCCGCGGCGGGACGCCCCAGGTCGGCCTCCAGCCACCCGGTGGCGAGTTCGGACCCCGTGCGGGAGTCGAGTCCGTCGGCACCGAGGGACGCGAAGGCCGCGACCGCCCGCGTGACCTGGCCGAGCGCCTCCTCGAACGCCGCGTGCGCGTCGTCCTCGGCCGCGTCGTCCTGGACGGAGCGGGCGATCAGGTCGCCGAACTGGCGGTGCGTCTGCCCGAGTTCGGAGACGAGCCGGACCCGGTCCTCCGCGCCGTCGTCCTCACCCGAGGCACCGGAGTCGGGCGCCGGCAGCTCCTCCAGCGCCAGCTCGCACACGCGTACCGCCTCCGCCATGAGTTCCCGGGCCCCGTCCAGGCCGGCCTCCCCGCGCGCCGCGATCCAGGCGCGGGCCCGCAGCGAGCGGACCAGGCCGTGGACGTTGCCCAGGGACCGCCAGAGGTCACCGGCGCGGGCGTACGCCCGGGCGGCCTCGACGGGCAGGTCCGCGTGACCGAGGGCCTCGGCGGCGAGGTGGGCGAGCATCGCGTGGTCGCGCTGCTCGGGCCAGTGCCGGGCGATGTCGGCGGCCCGCAGCCAGTGCTCGGCCGCCGCCCGGTGCTCGCCCAGCTCGGTGAGGCAGTCGCCGAGCCACCACCGGGTCTGCACGATCGCGCCGTCGCCGTGGGTCTCCGCCGTCAGGTCGGGCAGCGCCGACTCCAGGACCTCCGCGGCCTCCGCCCAACGCCCCTGGGCGAGCAGGAAACCGCCGAGCTGGTGCCGCGCCCAGGCGCCGAGCGTCGGCCCCTCGCCGCCCTCGTCGGCCCAGTGCGCCGCCTCCAGGGCGTGCTCCGCCGCGGGGCCGGGCCGACCGTCGGCGGCGAGGATCTCGGCCAGCTGGAGGTGCAGTTGCGCGTGTCCTACCGCCTCCAGGTAGGGGCCGCCGCCGTCCAGCGCCGCCCGTACCGCCCGCTCCGCCGTCTCCGGGTCGCCGAGGTGCCGCGCGATCCCGGCGAGGCGGGCCTGGTACTCCACGGCGAACCACGGCAGCCCGGCCGCCGTGAACTCCGCGACCGCCCGCTCGTACAGCTCGGCGGCCGCCGGGGCGTCCCCGCTGTGCGCGGCCAGCTCCGCGAGCATGGCCCGCGCCTCCGCGGCCCGGGCGGCGAGCCAGGTCCGGTCGGTGTGCGGCCCCGCGAGCGCAAGCAGCTCCCGTACGGCCGTCTCGGCCTCGGCGGAGGCGGCGCCCGTGTCACCGTCCCCGGCCTCCTCGTCGGCGGCCTCGTGCACGCGCTGCATCAGGATCCGCGCGCGGGCCACCAGGACGGAGGCCGCCTGGCGTACGCCCGTGGCGTCCGCCGCGAGCAGGGCCAGCACCTGCTCGTACGGCTCCCGTACGGCCGCGAGCGTCTCCTCGGTCCGGCCCGTCCCGGCGTGGGCGTACGCGGCACGCGCGCGTGCCGCGAGCGCCTCACCCGGGTCGCCCGCCTCCGCGTACAGGGCGGCGGCCCGTTCGAAGAGCGCCGCGCCCTCCGGGCCCAGGCCCATCGCCTCGTGCTCGGCGATCTCCGCGCGGTCGTGCGGGCCCAGCTCCGCGCCCTCGGCCGCGCGGGCCACCTCGGCCCAGGCCGCGACGGCCTCCGGAGCCATCTCCTCGGACAGCCGCCGCGCCCGCGCGAGCAGCGCGGGCAGGTCCGGCTCGGCGGCCGGCTCCCCGGACGCGGCGACGGCCGCCGCAGGGCGCGGCGCGGGGGCGGGACGGGTGCTGCGTACGCCCAGCGGCAGCCGGTCCACCAGGGGCCGCCGGTCCATGCGGGCGCGGGCGCGCTCACCGACGTACGAGGTGCCGTTGCGCGCGTCGAAGCGGGCGGCCAGCGCGAGGGCCTCCCCGCGCGCGTGGACGGCGAGTTCGGCCGCGGTCCAGGTGCGTCCGGCCGGCCCGGGGACCGGCTGACCGCCGAGCCCCAGCTCGGTCAGCCGGTCCATCAGCAGCGCCACCACCGCCATGAAGTCCAGCCTGCTGCGCGGCTCCCCGGAGTCGGTGAAGTACGCCGGCCGCTCCGCGAGGAGTTCCAGGGCGCGTGCCTCGTTGCCGCTCAGCGCGCAGAACTCGACGTGGTCCGCGTAGGCGCCGCGCATGCTCTCCATGGCGCGCACCAGCCGCAGGCCGCGCAGGTGGTGGGCGCGCGCCTCGTCGAGCCGGCCCAGCCGCAGCAGCGGCAGCAGCGAGGACGCCAGGACCGCGTGCGGCTCGTGGGCGCACGTGTACCGGCCCTCCAGGACCGGCCCCCACATCTCCAGCGCCTGCGCGTCCCCGTGCCGCAGCGCCTGCCACCAGCCCTGGTCGTGCAACTCGCAGGCGTGGCAGTCGGCCATGCTGTCCCGGTCCGCGGCCAGCCACGCCGTGTACGCGCGCTCGGCCCGCTCCAGGTCGCCGATGTGGTGAGCCACGCTGAACTCGGCGCTGCGCACGGCCCGTTCGGAGTGCCCGGCGAGGCGGTAGCGGTGCTCCATCTCGCCGAGCCACTTCTCGATGGAGGCGAGCGGGATGTGCGGCTGGCCCAGCATGCCGGCGGACATCCACTTGAACACCCAGTGCAGGGAGTGGGTCTCGTACTCGTCGAAGTCCTCGGGGTGTTCGTCCCACATGCGCAGCAGGCGCGCGAAGGGGACGAACATCTTGTCCTTCTCGGAGCTGTAGTTGTAGACCTTCAGCTGGTGTCCGAGCGCCTCGATCACGGCGAGCGGGATGTTCAGCTTCTCCGCCTCGGCGAGCAGTTGCTCCGCGCGCGCGTTGCGGGCCGGGCCCTCGGGCTGCTCGTAGTTCTCCGCCATCGCGTGGCGCAGCATGTCGAAGTCCATGACCTGGCTCATCGGCGGTCGTCCTCCCCGGACTCGGTGTGCGTGGCCCATTCGAGGAGGCCGAGGAACGCGCGGTTGAGCAGCGCGGAGTCCGCGGGCCGCAGCGGGCGCTGCGCCATCAGCAGGGCCTGCCCGTAGAGGGACTCGGTGGCCGTGCCGATCAGTTCGGGATCGCGCAGCGAACTGACCTTGCGGATCAGCGGGTTGAGGTGGTTCAGGACCAGCCGGGCGCGCGGGGCGCTGCCGCGCAGCGAGCCGAGGATGCCCGCCCACAGGTCGTCGGCCTGCTCCTCGGCGTCCGCGCGGGCCTGCTCGTGCCGGGCCGCCCGGTCGTCCAGGTGCAGCGCCGGTACGGACAGGGGGTGGAAGGAGCGCAGGGTGACGTCGCAGCCCAGGGGGTCGAGCTTGGCGCGGGCGGCGGCCAGGAAGCCGGCGAGGGCCAGCTCCTCCGCCGGGTCGACCGTGTCCAGGTGCGCCGTGACGGTGTCCGCGTCCAGCTCGGCGACGACCGTCCCCGGACGCACCGAGGGGAGGGCGGCGACGAGTTCGGCGTCGTACGTGTAGCCGCCGTTGACGACGCCCACGCCCTGCGCGGACGCGATGGGCGCGACCTGCCGGTACTCCTCCACGGTCCGCGTGAAGTGCACCACCGGGTGCCGCTGCGCGAACTCCTCCAGGGACAGCCGTCCGTCGGTGGTCTCGAAGGGCAGCCAGGGCAGCATCGTGCGCAGCATCTCGCTGTCGTGCCGGGCCAGCGACTTCACGCCCAGGTGGTGCACGGACAGGAAGGCCGCGAGCCGCTCCGGGTCGCCCGCGGCGAGCCCGGTCAGCCAGGACCGGATGCGCTCGCCGAGCGCGTCCCGCACGCCCGCCAGCGTCTCGTCCTCGTACAGCGACTCGCGCGAGGCGGTGGGCCGCAGGCTGTCCGTGTCCAGGACGCAGCGCACGAAGAACGCCCAGTCGGGCAGGAGCTGTTCGGCCCGCTCGGTGAGCAGCATGCCCTTGAGGTGGACGCGGTGCCCGGCGCGCTGGGCGGGGCTGACCGCCGACGGGAGCACGTAGGCGACACCGCGGACCCCGGCGAGCGGCACGTCCAGGTCGATCGAGTCCAGCGGCGTGAACCCGAACAGGTCGTGGCAGTGCCGCGCCAGCGCCACCCGCCGGGTCGCGGGGCTCGGGTACGGGCGGTCCCAGGGCGCCGGCAGGTCCGTGACCGCCTCCTCGCCCACCCGGACGTCGTACGGCAGCAGCGACCCGAAGTCCCGGGCCAGCGAGCGCACCCGCTCCTCGGTCAGCCACTCGCCCGCCCCGGCGCGCGCCACCAGGTGCACGGTCGTGCCCGGTTCGGGCCGCGCCGCGTCGGGCAGCGTCCGCACGGTGTACGAACCGTCGTCGGTCGCCGTCCACTCCACGGGCGGCGCCCCGGGCGTACGGGCGCTGCGGCTGACGACGCGGATGCGCTCGGCGACCACGAAGCAGGCCAGCAGACCGATGCCGAACTGCCCCAGGAAGTCGGAACGCGCCGACTCCAGCCCCTCGCGGCGCTTGGAGCTGCGGCCGATGGTCGCGAGGAGGCTGTGCACGTCGGACTCGGTGAGTCCGACGCCGGAGTCCTCCACGCGCAGGGCGCCCCCGTCGCCCTCGACGAACAGCCGGACCGTGGCCGGGGCGTCAGGCTGCTCGGCGCGCCGCGCGGTGATGGCGTCCACGGCGTTCTGCAGCAGCTCGCGCAGATAGACCTTGGGACTCGAGTAGAGGTGATGGGAGAGGAGGTCCACGAGGCCGCGCAGGTCGACCTGGAACGTGTGAGGTGACTGGGGTGCCTGGGATGACTGAGAAGTCTGTGAGTCCATCGTCGCAGCGCCGGTGGGGGGACGGGCGACGGCGCGGGGTCGGGCGGTCCCGGGGCACGGTGACCGCGAACAGGGCGGGCGCGTCATCCTAGGCCGCGAACGACCCGCCTGACCAGCGGATTTCCAGGACGTATGCGGCAATGTCAGTGCCGTGGTGTGCAATGGATCTCGTGCCCGCGCTCGAAGAACCACTGAAGAAGGTGCTCGGTCCCGCCACCGCGAAGGTGATGGCCGAGCATCTCGGCCTGCACACCGTCGGCGACCTGCTGCACCACTATCCCCGCAGGTACGAGGAGCGCGGGCAGCTCACCCACCTCGCCGACCTGCCCATGGACGAGCACGCCACGGTGGTCGCCCAGGTCGCCGACGCCCGCCTGATGACCTTCGCCTCGTCCAAGGCGCCCCGCGGCAAGGGCCAGCGCCTCGAAGTGACGATCACGGACGGCAGCGGCCGCCTCCAGCTCGTCTTCTTCGGCAACGGCGTGCACAAGCCGCACAAGGACCTCCTGCCGGGCACGCGCGCGATGTTCTCCGGCAAGGTCTCCGTCTTCAACCGCCGCCTCCAGCTCGCCCACCCCGCCTACGAGCTGCTGCGCGGCGACGGGGACGAGGCGGCGGAGACGGTCGACACCTGGGCCGGCTCCCTCATCCCCCTCTACCCGGCCACCGCCAAGCTGGAGTCCTGGAAGATCGCGAAGGCCGTGCAGACGGTCCTGCCGAGCGCCCAGGAGGCCGTCGACCCGCTGCCGGACTCCCTCAGGGAGGGCCGCGGCCTGGTCTCCCTCCCCGAGGCCCTCCTCAAGATCCACCGCCCGCACACCAAGGCGGACGTCGAGGACGCCCGCGCCCGCCTGAAGTGGGACGAGGCGTTCGTCCTCCAGGTCGCACTGGCCCGCCGCCGGCACGCGGACGCCCAGCTCCCCGCCGTCGCCCGCAGACCGCGGCCCGACGGCCTGCTCACGGCCTTCGACGCCAAGCTGCCGTTCACCCTCACCGACGGCCAGCGGAAGGTCTCCGCGGAGATCTTCGGCGACCTCGCCACCGAACACCCGATGCACCGGCTCCTCCAGGGAGAGGTCGGTTCCGGAAAGACCCTGGTCGCCCTGCGCGCCATGCTCGCCGTGGTCGACGCGGGGGGCCAGGCGGCGATGCTCGCGCCCACCGAGGTGCTCGCCCAGCAGCACCACCGGTCGATCACGGAGATGATGGGAGAGTTGGCCGAGGGCGGGATGCTCGGCGGCGCCGAGGACTCCACCAAGGTCGTGCTGCTCACCGGCTCCATGGGCACGGCGGCCCGGCGGCAGGCCCTGCTGGACCTGGTCACCGGCGAGGCCGGGATCGTCATCGGCACCCACGCGCTGATCGAGGACAAGGTGCAGTTCCACGACCTGGGCCTGGTCGTGGTGGACGAGCAGCACCGCTTCGGCGTCGAGCAGCGCGACGCCCTGCGCGGCAAGGGCAAGCAGCCCCCGCACCTGCTGGTCATGACCGCCACCCCCATTCCCCGCACGGTGGCGATGACCGTCTTCGGTGACCTGGAGACCTCCGTGCTGGACCAGCTCCCGGCCGGCCGCTCACCCATCGCCAGCCACGTCGTCCCGGCCGCCGACAAACCGCACTTCCTGGCCCGCGCCTGGGAGCGGGTGCGCGAGGAGGTCTCGAACGGCCATCAGGCGTACGTCGTCTGCCCGCGCATCGGCGACGAGGAGGAGGGCAAGGCGAAGAAGAAGTCCCCCGAGGACGACGCCGAGAAGCGCCCGCCGCTCGCCGTCCTGGACATCGCCGACCAGCTCGCCAAGGGCCCGCTCCAGGGACTGCGGGTCGAGGTCCTGCACGGCAGGATGCCGCCCGACGACAAGGACGCCGTGATGCGCCGCTTCGCCGCCGGCGAGACGGACGTCCTCGTCGCGACGACGGTCATCGAGGTCGGGGTCAACGTGCCGAACGCCACCGCCATGGTGATCATGGACGCCGACCGCTTCGGCGTCTCGCAGCTGCACCAGCTGCGCGGCCGGGTCGGCCGAGGCTCCGCACCCGGCCTGTGCCTGCTGGTCAGCGAGATGCCCGAGGCGAGCCCGGCCCGACAGCGGCTGACCGCCGTGGCGTCCACCCTCGACGGCTTCGAGCTCTCCCGCATCGACCTGGAGCAGCGCCGCGAGGGCGACGTCCTCGGCCAGGCCCAGTCCGGTGTCCGCTCCTCGCTGCGCATGCTCACCGTCATCGACGACGAGGAGATCATCGCCGAGGCCCGCGAGGAGGCGGCCGCGGTCGTCGCCGCCGATCCGGAGCTGGAGCGCCTTCCCGGCCTGCGCACCGCGCTGGACGCCCTGCTCGACGAGGAGCGCGAGCAGTACCTGGACAAGGGCTGAGCGAGGTCGGAGCGCGCCGCCGCGGCCTGGGCTGACAGACTGGAGCGGTCACACCCCGCCCGCGAAGGCCCCCACGCACGAAGGACGAAAGAGATGACCCGCGTGATCGCCGGCCGGGCCGGCGGACGCCGTCTGGCCGTCCCGCCGGGCACCGGCACCCGCCCCACCTCCGACCGGGCGCGCGAGGGCCTCTTCTCCACCTGGCAGTCCCTCCTCGGCGGCCCCCTGGACGGCGAGCGCGTCCTCGACCTGTACGCCGGCTCGGGCGCGGTGGGCCTGGAGGCCCTGAGCCGCGGCGCCTCCCACACCCTCCTCGTCGAGGCCGACGCGCGGGCGGCCCGGGTGATTCGGGAGAACGTCGCGTCGCTGGCGCTGCCCGGCGCCGAGGTCAGATCGGGCAAAGCGGAGCAGATCATCCGCGGTGCGGCCCCGGCCGACCCCTATGACCTGGTGTTCCTCGATCCGCCGTACGCCGTCTCGGACGACGATCTTCGCGAGATCCTGCTCACACTCCGTACGGAAAGCTGGCTCGCGGACGATGCGCTCGTCACCGTGGAGCGCAGCACCAGAGGCGGCGAATTCGGGTGGCCGGACGGCTTCGAGGCGCTCCGGAGCCGTCGTTACGGCGAGGGAACGTTTTGGTACGGTCGCGCCGCCTCTACGTGCGAAGACGCACGATGACCGGACCGGAGAGCGAGGGACCTCAGTTGCGCCGCGCCGTCTGTCCCGGGTCATTCGACCCGATCACCAACGGACACCTCGACATCATCGCCCGCGCCTCCAAGCTGTACGACGTGGTGCATGTCGCGGTGATGATCAATCAGTCCAAGAAGGGCCTGTTCGAGATCGACGAGCGGATCGACCTGATCCGCCAGGTCACCGCCGAGTTCGGGAACGTCGAGGTCGAGTCCTTCCATGGCCTGCTCGTCGACTTCTGCAAGCAGCGCGACATCCCGGCCATCGTCAAGGGGCTGCGCGCCGTCAGCGACTTCGACTACGAACTCCAGATGGCCCAGATGAACAACGGCCTGTCGGGCGTCGAGACGCTGTTCGTCCCCACGAACCCCACCTACAGCTTCCTGTCCTCCTCCCTGGTCAAGGAAGTGGCGGCCTGGGGCGGCGACGTCTCGCACCTGGTCCCGCCGCTGGTCCTGGAAGCCCTCACCGAGCGCCTCGCGCAGAGCTGAGACGGCCGCCGGGAGCTGACGGCCCGTCACCCGGTGTCGGAGGTGGCGGGAGTGGTCGTACAGTCGACCCGTCCGTCTCCATCACAGCTGTAGAGAGTGGCGAGCACACGGTGGACGTGCAGAAGAAGCTCGATGAGATCGTCGCGTCGGTCTCCGGCGCCCGTTCCATGCCCATGTCGGCCTCGTGCGTGGTCAACCGCGCCGAACTGCTCTCGATGCTCGAAGAGCTGCGCCAGGCCCTGCCGGGCTCGCTGGCCCAGGCCCAGGAGCTGATCGGCGGCCGCGAGCAGCTGGTCGAGCAGGCCCGCCAGGAGGCCGAGCGGATCATCGAGAACGCGCACGCCGAGCGCGGCTCTCTGATCTCCGACACCGAGGTCGCCCGCCGCTCCCAGAACGAGGCCGACCGCATCCTCGCCGAGGCCCGCCAGGAGGCCGAGGAGATCCGCGCCGAGGCCGACGACTACGTCGACTCCAAGCTCGCCAACTTCGAGGTCGTCCTCACCAAGACCCTCGGCTCCGTCGGCCGCGGCCGCGAGAAGCTCCTCGGCACCGGGCCCGGCCTCGACGAGCAGGGCTACGAGGACGAGGACGCCCCCGAGCGCAGCCAGGACCCGGAGACGCTGCGCCGCGCCGCGGACGAGTACGTTGGGGTCAAGCTCGGTGCCTTCGAGGCTGTCCTCGCCAAGACCCTGGAGGCCGTCGGCCGGGGCCGCCAGAAGCTGCACGGCCGCATCGCCAGCGACGACCTCGGCTCCCTCACGGACGACGGGACCGCCGTCCAGCACACCAGCGACGCGGACTACCTGGCCGGCCTCGCGGACCTCTCCGACGCCCCCGAGCAGCCCGCCCAGGCGCCCGAGGTGCCGGCCCAGCCGTCCTACCAGCAGCAGCAGGAGGCGTACGCCTACCAGCAGCAGCAGTCGGATCCGTACGGCTACCCGCAGCAGTACGGCCAGCAGGACGCGTACGGCTACCAGCAGGCCGACCCCTACGGCTACCAGCAGCAGGGCTACGACCAGCAGCCCGCGTACGGCCAGGACCAGCAGTCCGCGTACGGGCAGGACCAGGACCAGCAGGCGTACCAGCAGCCGCAGGCCCAGGCCCTCGACGAGACCAGCCTCTTCGACACCGGCATGATCAGCGCGGAGCAGCTGCGGGCCTACGAGCAGGGGCGCGGCGGCCACTGAGGGCCCCGAACGCACCGGATTGGGCCGTGAGCGAATGGTCCAGTATCCTGGCTCTTCGGTCGCGTGTACGTCCGCGATCAGAGCTGCCCGGAAGATCAGGGCGGCGCTCCCCACATCGAAGATCGAAAGCAGGAATGGCTCTGAACGCCCGCCTCGACCACCGCAACCCTCTTGTGTTCGACACACACGAGCTGGGGCGGCGTCCTGGCGCGCTGCAGCGCCTGACCCGTTCGATCGACGCTCCCGCGGATCTGGGCATCCAGGGAGTCATCGGAGTGCCGGAAGGCGCCCCGGTGGAGTTGGACCTCCGCCTGGAGTCGGTCATGGAAGGGGTGCTTGTCACAGGCACCGCCCGTGCATCGGCCAAGGGGGAGTGCGTAAGGTGTCTGGAGCCGCTCGAGCTGGAGCTCGAAGCGGAATTCCAGGAGATGTTCTCGTACCCTGACGCCGATGACCGGGGCCGTGTGAAAGCGGAGCCGGCCGACGACGCCGAGGAAGACGAGGACACTCTCTTCATCGAGGACGGCCTGTTCGACCTCGAGCCCGTGCTGCGGGATGCGGTGGTGCTCGCACTGCCGATGCAGCCGGTGTGCCGGGAAGACTGCCCAGGCCTGTGTTCCGAGTGCGGAGCACGGCTGGCTGACGACCCGGGCCACCACCACGACGCCGTCGACATCCGTTGGGCGGCACTGCAGGGACTCGCCGGTTCACTCGAAGATGGCGAGAAGGACGAGATGAGCGGCGGCGCGCCTCGATCAGCACGCGCCGACGAGAAGCAGGAGAAGTAGCCGTGGCTGTTCCGAAGCGGAAGATGTCGCGCAGCAACACGCGCCACCGCCGGTCGCAGTGGAAGGCTGCGGTCCCCACCCTGGTTGCGTGCGAGCGCTGCCACGAGCCCAAGCTGCAGCACATCGCGTGCCCCGCTTGCGGCACCTACAACAAGCGCCAGGTCCTCGAGGTCTGAGCGGCCGGTGAGAGGTCTGATGTCTGACGCCAAGGCGGATTCAAACGCCAAGAAAAAGGCGGACAACACAGCCTCGTCCCACACGCTTCTGGAAGGGCGGCTCGGCTACAAGCTGGAGTCCGCCCTTCTGGTGCGTGCACTGACGCACCGTTCCTACGCGTACGAGAACGGCGGCCTGCCCACCAACGAGCGCCTGGAGTTCCTCGGGGACTCCGTGCTCGGCCTGGTGGTCACGGACACGCTGTACCGCACCCACCCCGACCTGCCCGAAGGCCAGCTGGCCAAGTTGCGGGCCGCGGTGGTCAACTCGCGTGCGCTGGCGGAGGTGGGCCGCGGGCTCGACCTCGGCTCCTTCATCCGGCTGGGCCGGGGCGAGGAAGGCACGGGCGGCCGGGACAAGGCGTCCATCCTCGCCGACACCCTCGAAGCGGTGATCGGCGCGGTCTACCTCGACCAGGGGCTCGAGGCGGCGGGCGAACTCGTCCACCGGCTCTTCGATCCCCTGATCGAAAAGTCGTCGAATCTGGGTGCCGGCCTGGACTGGAAGACCAGTCTCCAGGAACTCACCGCGACCGAGGGCCTCGGGGTTCCCGAGTACCTGGTCTCGGAGACGGGGCCGGACCACGAGAAGACCTTTACTGCTGCCGCCCGCGTCGGAGGCGTCTCGTACGGCACCGGCACCGGCCGCAGCAAGAAGGAGGCGGAGCAGCAGGCCGCGGAGTCCGCGTGGCGCTCCATCCGCTCCGCCTCGGACGAACGCAAGAAGGCGGCGGCCGAGGCCCAGGCCGAGGTCGCGAAGGCCGAAGCCGAGGCTCAGGCCGCGGACAAGGCCGAATCGGCGGCTGACGAAGCCGTCGAGCACGCCGAGGGGAACGCCGACGCCTCCTCGGCGTCCGCCTGACGAGTCACACCGAGCGCCCGCCCCTGTCACGGGGGCGGGCGTCATGGTGTGCGGGGAGCAGACATGCCCGAACTGCCCGAGGTCGAGGTCGTCCGGCGAGGACTGGAACGGTGGGTCGCCCACCGCACCGTCGCCGAGGCCCACGTGCTGCACCCGCGTGCCGTACGCCGCCACACCGCGGGCGGCGAGGACTTCGCCCACCGGCTCCAGGGGCAGCGCGTCGGCGTCCCGAGCCGCCGCGGCAAGTACCTGTGGATCCCGCTGGAGACCACCGGCACCGCGGTCCTCGCCCACCTCGGCATGAGCGGCCAGCTGCTCGTACAGCCGCACGAAGCCCCCGACGAGAAGCACCTGCGGATCCGGGTCCGCTTCGCCGACGACCTCGGCACCGAACTGCGCTTCGTCGACCAACGCACCTTCGGCGGGCTCTCGTTGCACGAGACGACCCCCGACGGGCTGCCCGACGTCATCGCCCACATCGCGCGCGACCCCCTCGACCCGCTCTTCGACGACGCGGCGTTCCACGAGGCGCTGCGCCGACGCCGTACGACCATCAAGCGGGCGCTGCTCGACCAGTCGCTGATCAGTGGCGTCGGCAACATCTACGCGGACGAGGCGCTGTGGCGCGCCCGCATCCACTACGAGCGCCCCACGGCCGGCTTCACCCGCCCGCGCACCGCCGAACTCCTCGGCCACGTACGGGACGTGATGAACGCGGCCCTCTCGGTCGGAGGCACCAGCTTCGACAGCCTCTACGTCAACGTGAACGGGGAGTCGGGCTACTTCGACCGCTCGCTCGACGCGTACGGACGTGAGGGCCTGCCCTGCCGGCGCTGTGCCACGCCGATGCGGAGGCGCGCCTGGATGAACCGGTCCAGCTACTTCTGCCCCAAGTGCCAGCGGGCGCCACGCGTCACGGTCTGAACGGCGCGGGGGAGCCGGGCTCCGCGTGAGCGACGCGAGTCGACGGGCCCCGTCGGCACGCGTGCCGACTCTCAGACGGCTGTGGCGCCGCGCGTCTCGTCGTAACGCCCGCGCGCTTCCAGTACGTCGTCCATGCGGCCCTCCACGAAGTGGATGAGCGTCAGCAGGCGCTCGGCGACCTCGCGGCCCAGCGGCGTCAGTTCGTAGTCCACGCGCGGCGGGTTGGTCGGCTGGGCCTCGCGGTGCACCAGACCGTCCCGCTCCAGGGCGTGCAGCGTCTGGGACAGCATCTTCTCGCTCACGCCGTCGACGCGGCGGCGCAGTTCGTTGAAGCGGAACGAGCCCTCGTGCAGCGCCCCGAGCGTGAGCGCGCCCCAGCGGCCGGTGACGTGCTCCAGCGTGCCCCGGGACGGGCAGCTGCGGGCGAACACGTCGTACGCGAGGCCCGGGGACTCGACGCCTTCCGCGGCCTTGGCTGCCTGCGCGATGGATTCCATGGAGTCAGCATACTGCGCCGCAGCGCTAACTGGTCGGTTGCGCTAACTAGAAGTTAGTGCTTTCCTTTCGTCATCGCCGAGGAGCGGCGCCGATCCCGGCCGCTCCCGTCTCCCTCACCACAGGAGCCCATCGTGACGACCCCTGTTGTCTCCATCGCCTACCACTCCGGGTACGGCCACACCGCCGTCCTCGCCGAGGCCGTCCGTGCCGGCGCCGCCGACGCCGGAGCGGAGGTCCACCTGGTCAAGGTCGACGAGATCACCGAGGAGCAGTGGGCGCTGCTCGACGCCTCGGACGCGATCGTCTTCGGCTCGCCCACGTACATGGGCACCGCGTCCGGCGCCTTCCACGCGTTCGCCGAGGAGTCCTCGAAGCGCTGGTTCGGGCAGGACTGGAAGGACAAGCTGGCGGCCGGCTTCACCAACTCCGCGTCCAAGAGCGGCGACAAGCTGCACACGCTCCAGTTCTTCCAGACGCTCGCCGCGCAGCACGGCATGAACTGGGTGAGCCTCGGCCTGCTCCCCGGCTGGAACAGCAGCACCGCCTCCGAGAACGACCTCAACCGCCTCGGCTTCTTCGCCGGCGCCGCCGCCCAGTCCAACAACGACCAGGGCCCGGAGGGCGTCCACAAGTCCGACGTCGCGACGGCGGAGCACCTGGGCCGCCGGGTCGCGCAGACGGCGCGAGTCTTCGCCCTGGGCCGCACGGCAGCCGCGTGACGCGCGCGGGCGGGGGGCCTCGGTAGGGGGTGCCCCGCCTCACTTCGCGGATGCGGGGGCGGGCCCGGGGGCCGCGATACGCGGGAGCTTGCGGCCCCGGAGTCCGACCTCGGTCCGACCGGGCCCGGGGCCTAGGGCCGCGGGACTGCTACCGCCCGGCACGGGGCCGGGCCTACCTTCGGCCCATGAAGGTCCGTCACAACGTTCGCGCGGTCCTGTTCGATGACGGTTGCCTGGTCTTCCTGCGCCGGGGATGGCCGGGCGGCTCCCCGTACTGGACGACCGTGGGTGGAGGGGTCGAGCCCGGCGACGCCGACCTCGAAGCGGCTCTGCGCCGTGAAGTCATGGAAGAGATCGGCGCCACGATCGGCCCCGCCACCGAGTTCCTGACGCTGACCGAACCGGGCGAGAAGGTCACTGTCGTCCAGCACTACTTCCGGGCGGACGTGCTGGACACGGATGCGAGCCGCCGCGGGGGCCCCGAACTCGACGATCCCGACCTGGGCGACTTCGCACCGGTCCGGGTCGCCCTGGTCGCGTCCGCCGTGGCAGCGCTCGAACTGCATCCACCCGAACTCGCCGACTACCTGCGTGAGGAGGCGAAGGGGTGGGGGGTCTGACGGGTCCGGACGGTCGCCGACGGTCTCGGGACCGTCTCACAGTTCGACGCGGGACTCACCGTCGCCTCGGCGAAGCACCACGTGCGCCGGCCTGAACGGCAGGTCGCGAAGGGTGGGCTCCATCGCCTTGAACAGGCGATCCGCGTCCGGCCCGTAGGCGTAGAG
Organism: Streptomyces sp. NPDC005496; assembly: GCF_042872045.1. NCBI lineage: Bacteria > Bacillati > Actinomycetota > Actinomycetes > Kitasatosporales > Streptomycetaceae > Streptomyces > Streptomyces sp. NPDC005496. Next base: position 183,926 of record NZ_JBIAJQ010000015.1, on the reverse strand, counting down.
CGCGGCCTCGCCCTGCCCGAACTCGTTGCCGTCGAACTCTCCGGCTCCGGCTTCCCCGACCGCCACGGTCAGGGCGTCCTCGGCCTCGTAGATCCGTTCGCGCTGATCGGCGTCGCCGAAACCGTCGGCGGCAAGGCGGAAGCGGGCGATGACGGCGTGCTCTTCGTCCCCGTCACAAGGAGCTGTGGGCGTCTCCACGCCGGACACGCTCTCACCGGGCTCCGACATCCCGCCCGGCTCTGGAAGGCGGACCAGGCCGCCGCGCCCCGAGGGAAGCGTGCGGTCGGCCCGGACGCGGCAGGGGGCCGCAGGGGTCCGGGCCGTGTTCCGCGGGTGGCTCAGTAGCCGAAGTCCTGCGTCCACCAAGGGCCGCCGGAGCCGAAGTGGGCGCCTACTCCCAGGGTCTTGAAGTCGCAGTTCAGTATGTTGGCGCGGTGGCCGGGGCTGTTCATCCAGGCTTCCATGACCGCCTCGGCGGTGGCCTGGCCCCGGGCTATGTTCTCGCCGCCCAGGTCGGTGATGCCGGCCTTCGCCGCCCGGTCCCAGGGCGAGGCCCCGCTCGGGTCGGTGTGGTCGAAGAAGCCGCGCGTGGCCATGTCCTCGCTGAACGCGGCGGCCAGCTCGGACAGCCCGCTGTTGGCCGCCACCGGGCTGCACCCGACCTTGGCCCGCTCCTCGTTGACGAGCTTCAGCACCGCGGTCTCGGCGGCCGTCTCGGCCGACACGTTCGCCGGGGCGGGCTTCCTGGGCGCCTTCGTGGCGGCCTGGCCGGGCTTCTTCGTCGCCTGCGACTTGCCGGGCTTCTCGGAAGGCTTCTCGGACGGCGTCGCCGACGGCTTCTCGGCCGTCTTGGACGGAGCGGCGGAGGGCGAGACGGAGCGCTGGGCGTCACGGCTCGTGCCGGTGTCCTCGCGGTCCTCCGCGGCGGCGGTCGAGCCACCCTGCTCGGTCTCCAGGCCGGACGGGGAGTCGGCGGCCTGGACCTTGTCCGAGGCGTTGCCGCCGCCGACCGAGTAGTTGTCGCTGCCCGGCAGCACGCCGGCGGCCACCGCGACGGTCCCCAGCGCGACGGCCGCGGAGACCCCGAGCAGACCGGTGCGCACCGGCGCCCCGGCCTTCTTCTTGCGGTGCGAGCGCGCGGCGGCGTTCTGCGGGAGGTCGGCCACTGCGGCGTAGCCGTACAGGTTCTCCGGCCCGTAGCTCTCCGTGTGTACCCGGTGCGTGTCCGTGACACCGGTGGCGCGGCCCGTGGCGGCGGCGCCGGCGGCGGAGCGTCGGTGGCGTCCCATCTCCTGGCCTTCCTCGTCCTTGCGGTCACCATCACTCACTCGAACGAGTGAGTTTCACATGAGACTCATTGGGTCGGGACGGTACCCCATGGCGCAGGGGGAGGAGGTGCTCCGAGGGACATTGTCCGGTTAGCGTGCACTCATGAACGAGGATGTGCGGCTCGTCGCATGGGTGCGCGGCAGGGTCCAGGGAGTGGGTTTCCGCTGGTTCACGCGTGCCAGGGCCCTGGAGATCGGCGGGCTGAGTGGTTTTGCTCTCAATTTGGAGGACGGACGCGTCCAGGTGGTCGCCGAGGGCCCCCGCAAGGCGTGCGACGGACTCCTGGAGTGGCTCCGCGGGGACGACACACCCGGGCGCGTGGACGGAGTCACTGAGATATGGGACACGCCCCGCGGCATCTACGACGGTTTCGCCATCCGCTGACGGAGACGCCGGCGACCCCGGCGAAGCGGCGTCCCGGCGCCGCCACCGGAGCCCGTCCGGAGCGGGAATGACCTGGTGGTTGCCAAGAACGGCTCGTCATGGCAGGCTCCGCCATTGACGTTGATCTCCACGCCCTGAGGGCCCCGCAGGAGTCGTCGCGCCGCCCGGTCGGGGCCGCGTGCCCCCGGGTCGCCCGCCGATACGGGGCGTGATCGTGTTGACCGTCAAACTTTTTGGTGAGACTCTGAAAGCCCCGCGCACCTTAGCTGTTTGGCATGTAGGAACGGCAGCAGAACTCAAGAGTGTCAAGCATCGCGGGTGCGATTCCCTCACGACCCACACCGCTTCGGTCGGTCACTCAGTGTGGAGGACCATCCATCATGGCAAAGGCGCTTCTCGGTTACGTCGGCGGCTCCGACCCGCGGCTCATCGCCGAGATGCGACGGCTCCAGCAGCGCGTCCAGGACCTCGAATCCGAGCTCGTACGGATTCAGGCCGAGAAGGACGCGCTCGCGGCTGCCGCTTCTCACGACTCCTTTGAGAGCATCGACGTACCCCAGGCGGAGCCTGCGCTCACCTGATCGCTGGGCCGCACTACGACAGCAGTGGTCGAAGCAGTACCGGTCGGCCGCCGCGCTGTCAGAATTGCAAGGGACGCCTCTCCGGCGTCCCTTCTTCTTGCCCCCCACGCACCCCCACTCTCTTAACGGATGGTGTGCCCTGCACGTTCATGGGTGAAACCGCGCGTTCATGGAGTGAGACGGGCGCGAAAGGTAGAGTCCGGCGGCGTGCACCTCAAGGCCCTGACCCTCCGCGGGTTCAAATCGTTCGCCTCGGCGACCACGCTGCGGTTCGAGCCGGGCATCACCTGTGTCGTGGGACCCAACGGCTCGGGCAAGTCCAACGTCGTGGACGCGCTGAGCTGGGTCATGGGCGAGCAGGGCGCGAAGTCGCTGCGCGGCGGCAAGATGGAGGACGTCATCTTCGCCGGCACCACCGGGCGCCCGCCGCTCGGCCGGGCCGAGGTGTCCCTGACCATCGACAACTCCGACGGGGCCCTCCCCATCGAGTACGCCGAGGTCACCATCACGCGGATCATGTTCCGCAACGGCGGCAGCGAGTACCAGATCAACGGCGACACCTGCCGCCTCCTCGACATCCAGGAACTGCTCTCCGACTCCGGCATCGGCCGCGAGATGCACGTCATCGTCGGCCAGGGCCAGCTCGACTCCGTCCTGCACGCCGACCCCATGGGGCGGCGCGCCTTCATCGAGGAGGCCGCCGGCGTCCTCAAGCACCGCAAGCGCAAGGAGAAGGCGCTGCGGAAGCTGGACGCGATGAAGGCGAACCTCGCGCGCGTGCAGGACCTCACCGACGAACTCCGCAGACAGCTGAAGCCGCTGGGACGCCAGGCCGCCGTCGCCCGCCGCGCCGCCGTCATCCAGGCCGACCTGCGGGACGCGCGGCTGCGGCTGCTCGCCGACGACCTCGTGCGGCTGCGCCAGGCGCTCCGGGCCGAGATCGCCGACGAAGCGGCCCTCAAGGAACGCAAGGAGAGCGCCGAGGCCGAACTGAAGAAGGCCCTTCAGCGCGAGTCCCTGCTGGAGGACGGGGTCCGGCGGCTCGCCCCGCGCCTCCAGCGCGCCCAGCAGACCTGGTACGAACTCTCCCAGCTCGCCGAGCGGGTGCGCGGCACCGTCTCGCTGGCCGACGCGCGCGTGAAGAGCGCCACGTCCGCTCCCGCCGAGGAACGGCGCGGGCGCGACCCCGAGGACCTGGAGCGCGAGGCCGCCCGGATCCGCGAGCAGGAGGCCGAGCTCGAAGCGGCCCTGGAGGCGGCCCAGCACGCCCTGGAGGACACCGTCGCGCACCGGGCGGAGCTGGAGCGCGAGCTCGCCGTCGAGGAACGCCGCCTCAGGGACGTCGCCCGCGCCATCGCCGACCGGCGTGAGGGTCTCGCCCGGCTCAACGGCCAGGTCAACGCCGCCCGTTCGCGGGCCGCGTCCGCCCAGGCCGAGATCGACCGCCTGGCCGCCGGCCGCGACGAGGCGCAGGAGCGGGCGGTCGCGGCGCAGGAGGAGTACGAGCAGCTGAAGGCGGAGGTTGACGGCCTCGACGCGGGCGACCAGGAACTGGCCGAACGGCACGAGGCGGCCAAGGCCGCCCTCGCCGAGGCGGAGGCCGACCTCACGGCCGCCCGCGAGGCGCTCACGACGGCGGAACGCAGACGCGCCGCCACCCAGGCCCGCCGCGACGCCCTCGCCCTCGGGCTGCGCCGCAAGGACGGCACGGGCGCGCTGCTCGGCGCGAAGGACCGGCTGGGCGGCCTGCTCGGCCCCGCCGCCGAACTGCTCAACGTCGCCCCCGGACACGAGGTCGCCCTCGCCGCGGCCTTCGGCGCCGCGGCGGACGCCATCGCCGTGACCACGCCAGCCTCGGCCGCGGAGGCCATCCGCCTGCTGCGCAAACAGGACGCCGGTCGCGCGGCCCTGCTGCTCGCGGGCGCCCCCGAGGAACCGCCGGCGGGCGACGCCGCGCGCGCGGACGTACTGCGGGACGGTGCCGCGGACGGCACCGGAGAGCCGTCCCCCGTGGACTCCGGTGGGCGGGAGGCCGCGGTGGCCGGTGCCGACGAGGACGCGATCCGGCACGGCGGACCGCCGTACGCCGCCGATCTCGTCCGGGGGCCCGCCGAGCTGATGCCCGCCGTGCGGCGGCTGCTGCGCGGGATCGTCGTCGTCGGCACGCTGGAGGACGCCGAGGACCTGGTGTACGCCCGTCCCGAGCTGACCGCGGTGACCGCCGAGGGTGACCTGCTGGGCGCGCACTTCGCGCAGGGCGGCTCCGCCGGGGCACCGAGTCTGCTGGAGGTGCAGGCCTCCGTCGACGAGGCCGCGGCGGAGCTGGAAGAGCTCGCCGTACGGTGCGACGAACTCGGCGAGGCGCAGCGCCGCGCCACCGCACTGCGGGCGGAACGGGCCGCGCTGGTCGAGGAGTTGGGGGAGCGGCGACGGGCCGCCGAGCGCGAGAAGTCGTCCGTCGCGCAGCAGCTCGGCCGGCTGGCCGGGCAGGCGCGCGGAGCCGCCGGGGAGGCCGAGCGCAGCGCCGCGGCGACCGCGCGGGCGCAGGAAGCGCTCGACCGGGCCGTGGAGGAGGCGGAGGAACTCGCCGAGCGACTGGCCGTCGCCGAGGAGCTGCCGGTGGAGGAGGAACCGGACACCTCCGTACGGGACCGGCTCGCGGCAGACGGCGCCAACGCGCGGCAGACCGAGATGGAGGCCCGGCTCCAGGTGCGTACGCACGAGGAGCGGGTCAAGGGGCTCGCCGGGCGGGCCGACGGACTCGACCGGGCCGCACGGGCCGAACGCGAGGCACGCGCGCGTGCCGAGCAGCGGCGGGCCCGGCTGCGGCACGAGGCGGCGGTCGCCGGTGCCGTGGCGTCCGGCGCACGCCAGCTCCTGGCGCACGTCGAGGTCTCCCTCGCCCGCGCCGAGGAGGAGCGCACCGCCGCCGACGCCGCCAAGGCCCGGTACGAGCGGGAGCTCGCCGAGGCACGCAGCACCGGCCGGGAGCTGAAGGGGGAGCTCGACAAGCTCACCGACTCGGTGCACCGCGGCGAGGTGCTCGGCGCGGAGAAGCGGCTGCGGATCGAGCAGCTGGAGTCGAAGGCGCTGGAGGAGCTCGGGGTCGAGCCGGAGGGGCTCGTCGCCGAGTACGGACCGCAGCAGCTCGTGCCGCCCTCCCTCCCGGCCGAGGGCGAGGAGCTGCCCGAGGACCCCGAGCACCCGCGCAACCGGCCCCGGCCGTTCCACCGGGCCGAGCAGGAGAAGCGGCTCAAGGCCGCCGAACGGGCGTACCAGCAGCTCGGCAAGGTCAATCCGCTCGCGCTGGAGGAGTTCGCCGCGCTGGAGGAGCGCCACCAGTTCCTCAGCGAGCAGCTGGAGGACCTCAAGAAGACGCGCGCCGATCTCCTCCAGGTGGTGAAGGAGGTGGACGAGCGCGTCGAGCAGGTGTTCACCGAGGCCTACCGGGACACGGCCCGCGAGTTCGAGGGCGTCTTCAGCCGGCTCTTCCCCGGCGGGGACGGGCGGCTGATCCTGACCGACCCCGACAACATGCTCACCACGGGTGTGGACGTCGAGGCGCGTCCCCCGGGCAAGAAGGTCAAGCGCCTGAGCCTGCTGTCGGGCGGCGAGCGGTCGCTGACCGCCGTCGCGCTGCTCGTGTCGATCTTCAAGGCGCGGCCCAGCCCCTTCTACGTCATGGACGAGGTCGAGGCGGCGCTCGACGACACCAACCTCCAGCGGCTGATCCGGATCATGCAGGAGCTCCAGGAGGCGTCGCAGCTCATCGTGATCACGCACCAGAAGCGCACGATGGAGGTCGCCGACGCGCTGTACGGCGTCTCGATGCAGGGCGACGGCGTCTCGAAGGTCATCAGCCAGCGCCTGCGCTGAACCCGGCGCCGCGCGGACGAAGCCCGCCCGCCGAAGGCGGAACCACGGTGCCGTCCGCCTCCCGCGGCCCCTCCACCATGTCGCGCCCCGCCACCCCGCTTGTCCTCGGCGCCTCGGGGTAGACGAACCATGCCGTCGGATTGAGTTCAACTCTTGAATGCAAGTCCGGCACGTGCAGGGAAAAAATTCACAGCAAGCGACTATTGACTTCGAAACTTGAAGGCATAGGCTCTGCAACGTTGTTTTTACCTTCAGGTGGTGGGCGGCGCGAAGGTGTGCGCCACTGGTAGGACCACTGAAGGGCTCGCCCCCACCCCCGGCAGTGAGGCCGGTGGCCCGAGGAGTTCACGTGACCAGCACAGCGCAGGCGTCAGGAGCCAGGACGGCTCACCCCGATCATCTCGGGCACGTCATCTTCATCGCGGCGGCGGCCGCGATGGGCGGCTTCCTGTTCGGCTACGACAGTGCTGTCATCAACGGTGCCGTCGAGGCCATCCGCAGCCGCTACGACGTCGGCTCCGCGGCCCTGGCCCAGGTCATCGCCATCGCGCTGATCGGCTGTGCCATCGGCGCCGCGACCGCGGGCCGCATCGCGGACCGCATCGGCCGCATCCGCTGCATGCAGATCTCCGCCGTGCTGTTCACCGTCAGCGCCATCGGGTCCGCGCTGCCCTTCGCCCTGTGGGACCTGGCCTTCTGGCGCGTGGTCGGCGGCTTCGCCATCGGCATGGCCTCCGTGATCGGCCCGGCCTACATCGCCGAGGTCGCGCCCGCCGCCTACCGCGGACGGCTCGGCTCCTTCCAGCAGGCCGCGATCGTCATCGGCATCGCGATCTCCCAGCTGGTCAACTGGGGCATCCTGAACGCCGCCGACGGCGACCAGCGCGGTGAGCTGCTCGGCCTGGAGGCCTGGCAGGTCATGCTCGGCGTGATGGTCGTGCCCGCCGTCCTCTACGGCCTGCTGTCCTTCGCGATCCCCGAGTCGCCGCGCTACCTGATCTCCGCCGGCAAGGATGCCCGCGCCCGCGAGGTGCTCGCCGAGGTGGAGGGCAAGGACGTCGACCTGGACGCCCGCGTCGCCGAGATCGAGCTCGCCATGAAGCGCGAGCACAAGTCGACCTTCAAGGACCTGCTCGGCGGCAAGTTCTTCTTCCTGCCGATCGTCTGGATCGGTATCGGCCTCTCGGTCTTCCAGCAGTTCGTCGGCATCAACGTGGCGTTCTACTACTCCTCCACGCTGTGGCAGTCCGTCGGCGTCGACCCCTCGCAGTCGTTCTTCTACTCGTTCACGACGTCGATCATCAACATCATCGGCACCGTGATCGCCATGATCTTCGTGGACCGGGTCGGCCGCAGGCCCCTCGCGCTCATCGGTTCCGCCGGTATGGTCGTCGGTCTCGCCCTGGAGGCCTGGGCCTTCTCGTTCGACCTGGTCGACGGCAAGCTGCCGACCACCCAGGGCTGGGTCGCCCTGATCGCCGCCCACGTCTTCGTGCTCTTCTTCGCCCTCTCCTGGGGTGTCGTCGTCTGGGTCTTCCTCGGCGAGATGTTCCCGAACCGGATCCGCGCCGCCGCGCTCGGCGTCGCCGCCTCCGCGCAGTGGATCGCCAACTGGGCCATCACTGCGAGCTTCCCGTCGCTGGCCGACTGGAACCTCTCCGCGACCTACGTGATCTACACGATCTTCGCCGCGCTCTCCATCCCCTTCGTGCTCAAGTTCGTGAAGGAGACCAAGGGCAAGGCCCTGGAGGAGATGGGCTGACCGCCCCGAGTCTCGGGGGGGAGTGGCCAAGTCCCCGCTGCCCCTCTCCCCGTATCCGTGAAGGCGTACCGCCCCGGCTCAGACCGTGAGGTCAGTGAGCCGGGGCAGTACGTTCTCGCAGAACAGGTGCAGGCTGCGCCAGCCCTCGTCCACGGGCATCCCGCCCGACAGCGGGTGCAGCACGTGGGTGTCCAGCCGCTGCGCCACGCACTCGTCGGGCGTGAGGATCCGGTACACGCCCTCCCCGCGCAGCTCGTCGACGGTCGTCGCCCCCGACTTCACCGCCGAGCGGATGCCGCCGGACTGCCAGGAGGCGTACGTCCGCGCCTCGTGCAGGAAGTGCTCGCCGTACTCCGCCCACACCTGGTCCGGGTCCTCGGCGATGTGCAGCAGGGGTGTCACGGCGGACGGCATCATGGTCCAGCCCTCGGTCCCGTACTCGGCCAGCCGGTCCTTGTAGTACGCCTCCAGCTCCGGCAGGTGCGCGCTCGGGAAGAACGGCAGCCCCAGCCGGGCGGCCCGCCGCGCCGCCGCCTTCGAGGACCCGCCGACCAGCAGCAGGGGATGCGGGTCGGAGTACGGCCGCGGGGTGACCCGAACCGTACGGCCCCGGTACGTGAACTCCTCGCCGGTCCACGCCTTCAGCACCGTCTCCAGGAGCTCGTCCTGGAGGGCGCCGCGCCGCTTCCAGTCCACGTCGAAGAGGGCGTACTCCTCGGGCCGGTAGCCGATGCCGGCCACCGTCACCAGACGGCCGCCGCTCAGCAGGTCCAGTACGGCGATGTCCTCGGCGAGCCGCAGCGGATCGTGCAGCGGGCCGATCACCGCCGAGACGGTGACCGCGAGGCGCCGCGTCGCGCCGAGCACCGCCCCCGCGAAGGTGAACGGGGAGGGCAGCCAGTTGTTGGCGACGCCGTGGTGTTCCTCGGTCTGCACGGTGCTGATCCCGCGGTCGTCGGCATACGCGGCCATCTCGACAGCCGCCCGGTAGCGGGCGCTCAGCGACGCGGGCGTGGCGTCTGGCTCGACGAGGTTGAAGCGTACGACCGTGACGGGCATGGAGAAGTCCCCCTTCGCCGGGCGGGCGGGGTGCCGGTGCAGGGGGACGTTAGCTGACGGGGCGTCAGACGGCCAGGGGTGCGCGTCGCCGCTCGCGTACCGGCTCGGCGCTCGCGTACCCGCCACGGCACTCGTGTCTGTTTCTCGCCGCGCCGCGCCTCGCACCCGTACGCGTCGGCCCGGGTCCTCCCGGCCGCCGGGGCGGCGGCGCGCCCGGGACGGCGGGGGAGCCGGGCACCGGGACCGGCGGCCCCGATCGGCGGCCCGGCACGGCACCGGCTGGCGGGACGCCGCGGGGCCCGGCGCCCGGGCGGGCGTCACAGGCTGGGCTCCCCGGAGGGCCATGGCCGATACTGAGGAGGTTATGGAAACCGTCATCCTTGCTGTAGTCATCGCCGTGGTCGTGATCGGCGCGCTCGGCGGGCTCGTCGTCGGCAGCCGCAAGCGCAAGCAGCTGCCCCCGCCGCCGCCCTCCACGCCCGACATCACCGCCCCTCCGGCCGAACCGCACGTCGGCGACGAGGCCGAGACACCGCGCGACGAGTCGCGCAGAACCATCGAGGAGGTGGACCTTCCGGACCGCTCGGCCTCGGCGCCCGTCGCCGTCGAGGAGCCCCCGACGGTCGCACCCCCGATCGAGATCCCGGAGCCGACCGCCGGACGCCTCGTGCGGCTGCGTGCCCGGCTCTCCCGCTCGCAGAACGCGCTGGGCAAGGGGCTGCTCACGCTCCTCGCGCGCGAACACCTCGACGAGGACACCTGGGAGGAGATCGAGGACACCCTGCTCACCGCCGACGTCGGCGTGCAGCCCACACAGGAGCTGGTCGAGCGGCTGCGCGAGCGCGTGAAGGTGCTCGGCACGCGCACGCCCGAGGAGCTCCGCGGCCTGCTGCGCGAGGAACTGCTCACGCTCCTCGTCCCCGAGTTCGACCGCGAGGTCAAGACCGACTCGAACCTCGACACCCCGGGCATCGTGATGGTCGTCGGGGTGAACGGCACCGGCAAGACCACCACCACCGGCAAGCTCGCCCGGGTGCTCGTCGCCGACGGCAGGAACGTGGTGCTGGGCGCGGCCGACACCTTCCGTGCCGCCGCCGCCGACCAGCTCCAGACCTGGGGCGAGCGCGTCGGCGCCCGCACCGTGCGCGGTCCCGAGGGCGGCGACCCCGCCTCCGTGGCCTTCGACTCGGTCAAGGAGGGCATCGAGACCGGCGCCGACGTCGTCCTCATCGACACCGCCGGGCGTCTGCACACCAAGACCGGCCTCATGGACGAGCTCGGCAAGGTCAAGCGCGTCGTCGAGAAGCACGCGCCGCTCGACGAGGTGCTGCTCGTCCTCGACGCGACGACCGGGCAGAACGGTCTCGTGCAGGCCCGGGTCTTCGCGGAGGTCGTGGACATCACGGGCATCGTGCTGACCAAGCTCGACGGCACCGCCAAGGGCGGCATCGTCATCGCCGTCCAGCGCGAGCTGGGCGTGCCGGTCAAGCTGGTGGGCCTCGGCGAGGGCGCGGACGACCTGGCGCCGTTCGAGCCGGAGGCGTTCGTTGACGCCCTTATCGGAGAGTGACCACCCGCTGAGACCGGCGGATGGACAGGACGCACCCGCCTCGGCAGGTGCGCGGAGAAGCGCCCGTCCCCAGGCTGCGGTGGGGGACGGGCGCTTCGCTGTGCGGTCCTAGACGCGTGAGCGGTGGGCCACGTACGCCAGGGTCCCCAGGAGCAGCCGTGCCTGTGGCGGCCGGGTCGCCGAGTCCAGCGCGGGCGGGCGCAGCCAGCGGACCGGGCCGAGGCCCCCGCGGTCGGAGGGCGGGGCGGTGACGTACGTACCGGGGCCGAGGCCGTGCAGGTCGAGGTCCGCGTCGTCCCAGCCCATGCGGTAGAGCAACCGGGGCAGTTCGGCGGCGGCGCCCGGGGCGACGAAGAAGTGGGCGCGGCCGTCGGGGGAGGCCGTCACGGGCCCGAGGGGGAGCCCCATCCGTTCGAGCCGGGCGAGGGCGCGGCGCCCGGCCGCCTCGGCGACCTCGATCACGTCGAAGGCGCGCCCCGCCTTCAGCATCACGGCGGCGCCGGGGAACTCGCCCCAGATGTCGGAGACCTCGTCGAGGGTGGCGCCCGCCGGGATTACCGGGGCGAAGTCCAGGGGGTGCGCTCCGGGGGCGGGGCAGTCCGCCTTGCCGCAGGAGCAGACGCCGGCCGCGGCGCGGGCGCCGGGCACCACGTCCCAGCCCCAGAGTCCGGTGAACTCGGCCACGGCGGTGCACTCCGAGGAGCGCCCGCGGCGCCGAGCGCCGGGCCGGATTTCGCGCATCCCGCGAGTGCCGCCGATCGTGAAGCCCATGCCCCCTCCAACGGGTCCAGCGCGCCGGTGGTTACGAAGCGAATCCGGATTGTGACTCTCTGTTTCGCTGCTTCCCGGCTTCCGCGTGTTCCAGGCAGCGCGTGGAAGTACTCAGGGTGGCGCGCTCGTCTCCGTGCGCCCCTGAATGCACCCCTCCGCCCGGCACTTCTCGTCCTGTGTCAAGTGAATCGCGTGAAGGCCACCGGTAGTTCATTCGAAGGGGTGGCGAATGGTGGCGTTTCCGGGATCGCCATGGCTGGACGGGTGATCGTAGGATTACTTTGAGTGCACAAGCCCCGGGGATGCGCGCACTCGTGGGTATGCCGGAGGCAACTCGGCTTCCCGTTCGAAGGGTGACAACTGCCGGACGCGCGGCGGTGTTTACCGGCATTCTGATAGGGCTTGGCGCACGCAGCGTACAAGTGGTCTGAGGGATGGGGGCGTTCCAGTGGGCGGCAACGGCGGAGGCGCGACGAACGCTGAGAAGCGCCCCAACGACATGCTCGGCTCGTGGTTCGTGCGCAGCGGCTGGTCGAAGGGCGAGCTCGCCCGGCAAGTCAACCGCAGGGCACGCCAGTTGGGGGCCAGCCACATCTCCACCGACACCTCGCGCGTACGCCGCTGGCTGGACGGTGAGAACCCCCGGGAGCCGATCCCGCGCATCCTCTCCGAGCTGTTCTCGGAGCGGTTCGGGTGCGTCGTCGCCGTCGAGGACCTGGGCCTGCGCACCGCCCACCAGTCACCGTCCGTGTCGGGGGTCGACCTGCCCTGGACGGGCCCGCAGACGGTGGCGCTCATCAGCGAGTTCTCGCGCAGCGACCTGATGCTGGCGCGGCGCGGCTTCCTCGGCAGCTCACTGGCCCTCGCCGCCGGACCCACCCTGATCGAGCCCATGCAGCGCTGGCTGGTGCCCAGTCCGACGGCGCCGCGCCCCGAGCCCGAGCCGGCCGCCTCCGCGCGCCGCGGCAACCGCCTGTCCAAGCCCGAGCTGGACCTGCTGGAATCGACCACCGTGATGTTCCGGCAGTGGGACGCCCAGTGCGGCGGCGGCCTGCGCCGCAAGGCGGTGGTCGGCCAGCTGCACGAGGTGACGGACCTGCTCCAGGAGCCGCAGCCCGAGGCCACGAACAGGCGCCTGTTCAAGGTCGCGGCCGAACTCGCCGAGCTGGCGGGCTGGATGAGCTACGACGTGGGGCTCCAGCCGACCGCGCAGAAGTACTTCGTGCTCGCGCTGCACGCGGCCAAGGAGGCCGGCGACAAGCCCCTCGGCTCGTACATCCTCTCCAGCATGAGCCGCCAGATGATCCACCTCGGGCGGCCCGACGACGCGCTCGAACTCGTCCATCTCGCGCAGTACGGAAGCCGCGACTGCGCGAGCCCGCGCACCCAGGCCATGCTGTATGCGATGGAGGCCCGCGCCTACGCCAACATGGGGCAGCCCGGCAAGTGCAAGCGGGCCGTCAGGATGGCCGAGGACACCTTCGCCGACATACACGAATGGGACGACCCGGACCCCGACTGGATCCGCTTCTTCTCCGAGGCCGAGCTGTACGGGGAGAACTCGCACTCCTACCGCGACCTCGCCTATGTCGCCGGCCGCAGCCCCACCTACGCCTCGCTGGCCGAGCCGCTGATGCAGCGGGCAGTCGACCTCTTCGCCAAGGACTCCGAGCACCAGCGGTCGTACGCACTCAACCTGATCGGCCTGGCGACGGTGCACCTGCTCCAGCGCGAGCCCGAGCGGGGTGCGGTCCTGGCCAAGCAGGCGATGGTGAGCGCCAAGAAGGTGCGTTCCGAGCGGGTGAACACCCGTATCCGGAAGACCGTCGACACGGCCGTACGCGATTTCGGTGAGCTCGCCGAGATCATCGACCTCACCGACCAGCTCGCCGTCGACCTGCCCGAGACCGTCGAGGCGGCGGTCTGACCCGGGCCGCGCGAGCGGCCCCGCCCCGTACCCCGGCCGCGGCCGGCCGTCCCGAACTGCCCGACTCGGCTCCCCCATGCCAGGTCATCGGACGGCCGGTCGCGGCCGGCCCACTGCCCGCGACAGAAGGTTGCGCCACGATAACGATCGCCCGGCCCGGCATCAGGCAGTTCATGGACGCGTAACACACAAGGTGCCTTCGTCACTGCGGCGAAACATCGAGGGGCGTCGACGGAAACCGCGCTGCGTCAATCTCATGGCGCATAACCGGCCCACCCCTCATACCGCTCAGGCTTCGCCCGCACGGGGCCGTACCAACGACGAGGAGACGCCGATGGCATCAGCCATCATGCTTGCGGCGGACGCACCGAAGCTGTCGTCCGCCAACACAGGCTTCATGCTCATCTGTTCCGCCCTGGTGATGCTCATGACACCGGGCCTGGCCTTCTTCTACGGAGGCATGGTCCGCGTCAAGAGCACCCTGAACATGCTGATGATGAGCTTCATCAGCCTCGGGATCGTCACCATCCTGTGGGTGCTCTACGGCTTCTCGCTCGCCTTCGGCACCGACTCCGGCAGCGTCATCGGATGGTCGTCCGACTACGTCGGCTTCAGCGGCATCGGCCTGACCGAGCTGTGGGACGGCTACACCATCCCGGTCTACGTCTTCGCCGTCTTCCAGCTGATGTTCGCGATCATCACGCCCGCCCTGATCAGCGGTGCCCTCGCGGACCGCGTGAAGTTCACCGCCTGGGCGCTGTTCATCACCCTCTGGGTCACGATCGTGTACTTCCCCGTCGCCCACTGGGTGTGGGGCACCGGCGGCTGGGCGTTCGAGCTCGGCGTCATCGACTTCGCCGGCGGTACGGCGGTCCACATCAACGCGGGCGCCGCGGCACTCGGCGTGATCCTCGTCATCGGCAAGCGGGTCGGCTTCAAGAAGGACCCGATGCGCCCGCACAGCCTGCCGCTGGTCATGCTCGGCTCCGGTCTGCTGTGGTTCGGCTGGTTCGGCTTCAACGCCGGCTCGTGGCTCGGCAACGACGACGGCGTCGGCGCGCTGATGTTCGTCAACACGCAGGTCGCCACCGCCGCCGCGATGCTGGCCTGGCTGGCCTACGAGAAGATCCGCCACGGCGCGTTCACCACCCTCGGTGCCGCCTCCGGCGCGGTCGCCGGTCTGGTCGCGATCACCCCGTCCGGCGGAGCGGTCTCCCCGCTCGGCGCGATCGCCGTCGGCGCCATCGCCGGTGTGCTGTGCGCCATGGCCGTCGGCCTCAAGTACAAGCTCGGCTACGACGACTCGCTCGACGTCGTCGGTGTCCACCTCGTCGGCGGTGTCGTGGGCTCCCTGCTCATCGGCTTCTTCGCCAGCGGCGGCGGCCAGTCCGACGTCCAGGGCCTCTTCTACGGCGGCGGCCTCGACCAGTTCTGGAAGCAGTGCGCCGGTGTCTTCGCCGTCCTCGGCTACTCCCTGGTGGTCTCCGCGATCCTCGCCTTCCTGATCGACAAGACCATCGGGATGCGCGTCGCGGACGACGAGGAGGTGGCCGGCATCGACCAGGCCGAACACGCCGAGACCGCATACGACTTCAGCGGCGCCGGCGGCGGTCTGGACCGGACCGCCGTGGCCGCCCCGGTCCAGGACAGCGCGAGCAAGAAGGTGGACGCATGAAGCTCATCACCGCCGTCGTGAAGCCTCACCGGCTCGACGAGATCAAGGAGGCCCTCCAGGCCTTCGGCGTGCACGGTCTCACCGTCACCGAGGCCAGCGGCTACGGTCGGCAGCGGGGACACACCGAGGTCTACCGTGGTGCCGAGTACACCGTCGACCTGGTCCCCAAGATCCGCATCGAGGTGCTGGTCGAGGACGACGACGCCGAACAGCTCATCGACGTCGTCGTGAAGGCCGCCCGCACCGGCAAGATCGGTGACGGCAAGGTCTGGTCCGTCCCGGTCGACACCGCCGTCCGCGTCCGGACCGGCGAGCGCGGCCCGGACGCGCTGTAGAAGCGAAGAAAGACAGGAGTCGCTGGGTGACGAGTACGGACATGCGCACGGATGCAGAGGACTCGGGACCCAGCGGCTACGCGGCGGCCCGGCTGCGCCTCCTCCAGGAGGGGGCGCGGTCCGGGCCGCCGCGCCGTGCGGCCCTCGCCGAACTGACGGACGACTGGCTCACCGGCCTGTTCGACGCCGGCGCCGCGGGGCTGCGCGGTGTCTCCCTCGTCGCCGTCGGCGGCTACGGCCGCGGCGAGCTCTCCCCGCGCAGCGACCTCGACCTGCTGCTCCTGCACGACGGCGGGGACGCCAAGGAGATCGCCGCCCTGGCCGACCGCATCTGGTACCCGGTCTGGGACCTCGGCCTCGCCCTCGACCACTCCGTGCGCACGCCCGCCGAGGCCCGCAGGACGGCGGGCGAGGACCTCAAGGTCCAGCTCGGCCTGCTCGACGCCCGCCACCTCGCCGGCGACCTCGGCCTGACCGCCGGACTGCGTACGGCCGTACTCGCCGACTGGCGCAACCAGGCGCCCAAACGCCTGCCCGAACTCCAGGAGCTGTGCGCCGAACGCGCCGAACGGCAGGGCGAACTCCAGTACCTCCTGGAGCCGGACCTCAAGGAGGCCCGCGGCGGGCTCAGGGACGCCACGGCCCTGCGCGCCGTCGCCGCGTCCTGGCTCGCCGACGCCCCCCGCGAAGGGCTCGCCGACGCCCGGCGCAGGCTCCTCGACGTACGCGACGCGCTGCACCTCGCCACCGGCCGCGCCACCGACCGCCTCGCCCTCCAGGAACAGGACCAGGTCGCCGCCGAACTCGGCCTGCTCGACGCCGACACCCTGCTGCGCCAGGTGTACGAGGCGGCGCGCGTCGTCTCGTACGCCAGCGACGTCACCTGGCGCGAGGTGGGCCGCGTGCTCAGGTCGCGGGCCGTCCGGCCGCGCCTGCGCGCCATGCTCGGCGGCGCCAAGCCCACCGCCGAGCGCTCCCCGCTCGCCGAGGGCGTGGTGGAACAGGACGGCGAGGTCGTCCTCGCCCGCGCCGCCCGGCCCGAGCGCGATCCCGTGCTCCCGCTGCGCGCCGCCGCGGCGGCCGCCCAGTCCGGACTCCCGCTCTCCCTGCACGCCGTTCGCCGGATGGCCGCCGTCGCCCGCCCGCTGCCGACGCCCTGGCCGGCCGAGGCCCGCGAACAGCTGGTGACCCTGCTCGGTTCGGGCCGACCGACCATCGAGGTCTGGGAGGCGCTGGAGGCCGAGGGACTCATCACCCGGCTGCTGCCCGACTGGGAGCGGGTGCGCTGCCGGCCGCAGCGCAACGCCGTCCACATCTGGACCGTCGACCGCCACCTCATCGAGACCGCCGTCCGCGCCTCCGAACTGACCCGCCGCGTCGGCCGCCCCGACCTGCTGCTCGTCGCCGCGCTGCTGCACGACATCGGCAAGGGCTGGCCCGGCGACCACTCGGTGGCGGGCGAGATCATCGCCAAGGACGTCGCCGCCCGCATCGGCTTCGACCGCGCCGAGGTCGCCGTCCTCGCCACCCTGGTCCGCCACCACCTGCTGCTCGTCGAGACCGCCACCCGGCGCGACCTGGAGGACCCCGCCACCGTGCGCTCGGTCGCCGAGGCCGTCGGCTCGCAGGGCACCCTCGAACTGCTGCACGCGCTCACCGAGGCCGACGCGCTGGCCACCGGACCGGCCGCATGGTCGTCCTGGCGCGGATCCCTCGTCGCCGACCTGGTGAAACGCGTCGCCGCCGTACTCGCCGGGGACGCCCCCGAGGAACCGGACGACGCCGCGCCCACCGCCGAGCAGGAGCGGCTCGCCATCGAGGCGTTCCGCACCGGCGGACCCGTCCTCGCCCTGCGCGCGCAGACGGAGGCACCGGCCGAGGAGGAACCCTCCGGCGACCCGGAACCGCTCGGCGTGGAACTGCTCATCGCCGTCCCCGACCAGCCCGAGGTGCTGCCCGCCGTGGCCGGTGTCCTCGCCATGCACCGGCTGACCGTCCGCACCGCCGAGCTGCGGGCCCTGGACCTGTCCGAGTCCGTGCAGGGCTCCGTCCTGCTGCTCAACTGGCGGGTCGCCGCCGAGTACGGCTCCCTGCCGCAGGCCGCCCGGCTGCGCGCCGACCTCGTCCGCGCCCTGGAGGGCTCCCTGGACATCGCGGGCCGGCTCGCCGAGCGGGACGCCGCCTACCCGCGGCGCCGCGGGACGGTCGCGCCGCCCGCCCGGGTCACGGTCGCCCCCGCCGCCTCCCGGCACGCCACGGTCATCGAGGTCCGCGCCCACGACGCCCCCGGCCTGCTGCACCGCATCGGCCGGGCGCTGGAGAAGGCGAACGTACGCGTGCGCAGCATGCACGTGTCCACCCTGGGCGCCAACGCCGTGGACGCCTTCTACGTCACCGGCACCGAGGGCACGCCCCTGCCCGGCGAGGAGGCGGCCACGGTGGCCAGGGCCCTGGAGGAGACCTTGCGCGCCTAGGGAACCGGGGCGTGCCGCGGGTTCGCGCGGGGGAGTGGACCGGGCCCGCGGAGCCGTCCCGGAGGGGGTACGGCCGCGTTCGTACGATGGCGCAGACAGTCTCGTACGAACGCGGTGGAGACCCCACCGCGCCCGGCCGGATACCCTGGAGGGCGATTCCCATCGCCCCCGACCCCTGAGGACAGACGAGCGCCGTGTTCGATACTCTCTCCGATCGCCTCTCAGCGACGTTCAAGAACCTGCGGGGCAAGGGCCGGCTGTCCGAAGCTGACATCGACGCCACCGCACGCGAGATCCGTATCGCGCTCCTCGAAGCCGACGTGGCGCTGCCGGTCGTGCGGACCTTCATCAAGAACGTCAAGGAGCGCGCCCTCGGCTCCGAGGTCTCCAAGGCGCTGAACCCCGCCCAGCAGGTCCTCAAGATCGTCAACGACGAGCTGGTCACGATCCTCGGCGGCGAGACCCGGCGCCTGCGCTTCGCCAAGAACCCGCCCACCGTGATCATGCTCGCGGGCCTCCAGGGTGCCGGTAAGACCACGCTCGCCGGAAAGCTCGGCAAGTGGCTCAAGGACCAGGGGCACTCCCCGATCCTGGTGGCCGCCGACCTCCAGCGCCCGAACGCGGTCAACCAGCTCAGCGTCGTCGCCGAGCGCGCCGGCGTCGCGGTCTACGCCCCGGAGCCGGGCAACGGCGTCGGCGACCCGGTCAAGGTCGCCAAGGACTCCATCGAGTTCGCGAAGACGAAGGTCCACGACATCGTCATCGTGGACACCGCCGGCCGCCTCGGCATCGACCAGGAGCTGATGCAGCAGGCCGCGGACATCCGCGACGCGGTCTCGCCCGACGAGATCCTCTTCGTCGTCGACGCCATGATCGGCCAGGACGCGGTCAACACCGCCGAGTCCTTCCGCGACGGTGTCGGGTTCGACGGCGTGGTCCTGTCCAAGCTCGACGGCGACGCCCGCGGTGGTGCCGCGCTGTCGATCGCGTCCGTGACCGGCAAGCCGATCATGTTCGCGTCGAACGGCGAGAAGCTGGACGACTTCGACGCCTTCCACCCCGACCGGATGGCCTCCCGCATCCTCGACATGGGTGACCTGCTCACCCTGATCGAGCAGGCGGAGAAGACGTTCAGTCAGGAAGAGGCCGAGAAGATGGCCTCGAAGCTGGCGTCCAAGAAGGGCCAGGACTTCACGCTCGACGACTTCCTGGCGCAGATGGAGCAGGTCAGGAAGATGGGCAGCATCTCCAAGCTGCTCGGCATGCTTCCCGGCATGGGCCAGATCAAGGACCAGATCAACAACCTGGACGAGCGTGACGTCGACCGCACGGCCGCGATCATCAAGTCGATGACGCCGGCCGAGCGCCAGGAGCCGACGATCATCAACGGCTCGCGCCGCGCCCGTATCGCCAAGGGTTCCGGTACCGAGGTCAGCGCCGTCAAGAACCTGGTCGAGCGGTTCTTCGAGGCCCGCAAGATGATGTCCCGCATGGCGCAGGGCGGCGGCATGCCGGGGATGCCCGGGATGCCGGGCATGGGCGGCGGTCCCGGCCGCGCCAAGAAGAAGCAGAAGCAGGCCAAGGGCAAGCAGCGCTCCGGCAACCCGATGAAGCGCAGGCAGCAGGAGCTGGAGGAGGCGCAGCGCCGCGAGGCCGGCCCCCAGCCCGGCGGCGCCTTCGGTCTGCCGCAGCAGGCCCAGGACTTCGAACTGCCCGACGAGTTCAAGAAGTTCATGGGCTGACGGTCCTACTCCGCAGCACGGTCGCCCGTACGCCACCGGGGGCGCCCCACGACAGGGGCGCCCCCGGTGGCGTACCCGCGGCTGCCCGGCCGGGCGGCACGCGGGCCGTCCGCTCACCTCACGGGACGCGGGCGATCAGATAGCGGAAGACGTTGGTCATCCACACCGTGCCGTCCTTCCGGCGGTGCGGATGGAGCGCCTCCGTCAGCTCCTTGTCGACCTGCACCCGGTCGGTCGCGGCGATCGCGGCGTCGAACAGCCCGGTCGACACCAGTCCCCGCACCGCGTTGCCCACATCGGCGTACCCGAAGGGGCAGGCCACCCGCCCCGATCCGTCCGGCCGCAGCCCGGCCCGCTGGGCGACCTCCTCCAGGTCGTCGCGCCGGGCGGGGCGCCAGCCGCTCCTGCGCGGCCGCGGTTCGGCCAGTTCGGTGGCCACCCGCAGCACGGAGGACGTGGTGCACCGCTCCGGCGGACCCCAGCCGGCCAGCACGACGGACGCGCCGTGCCCGGCGAGCGGCGCCGCCGTCTCCAGCAGTTCCCCGAGCCCTTCGGAGTCCCCGGCCACACAGCCGATCGGCTCGAACGCCGTCACCACGGTGTACGCGGGGGAGTCCCCGTCGCCCAGGTCGGCCGGGCCCCCTTCGACGAGCCGGGCCTCGCCACGCGCACGCGTGCCCCTCGTCTCCGGCAGCATCCGTTCCCGCGCCAGCGCCAGCCGTTCGGCCGAGGAGTCCACACCGGTGACGGAGGCACCCCGCGACGCCGCCATCAGCAGCGCCAGGCCCGCCCCGCAGCCGAGGCCGAGCAGCCGCGTCCCGTCACCCACTTCGAGTCGCTCGTAGACGGCCTCGTAGAGCGGGACCAGCATCCGCTCCTGGATCTCGGCCCAGTCACGCGCGCGTGCACACCGATCGACGCGAGGAGGGTGTCCCGCGTGAGCCGGCTGCTGCCGCACGAGCGTAGGTGTCATCGAAAGCGCCCCAATCCGCCGAGAGTTGTCGCCGTGCCCCGTTTCCATGGCCCCCGTGCAGTGCGCTCGCACTCCCCCCGTATGCCAGATAACTCCGCGCTCGTCCCGGCGTCCAGGGGTTGCGGGCCTTTGCTTGCGTACCGTCCGCACACGCCGTCGTACTCCGTCGGATCCACGTGCGCGCGAGGTTTGGGCCACGCCGCGGCGGGCCACCGCCGTGGCTTGCGCGGCATGGCGGAGGCCCCGTTCTCCCGTCCCGGGTGGGCGACTTGGCGATGCGGCCGCGGGCTCCTGTGCACCACCGGGGGCTCCTCACCCCGCATGGCGGGTGGCCTGATCGTGTCGTACGGCGATGACAGCGGGTCGCCGGTGCCGCCGCGCCGCGCCCCGTCCGGAGCGTCGTCCTCGCCGTCAAGGAGGACGACGCGGTTCCGGCCAAGGTCCGCGAGACCGGCGACCGGCTGCGGCCGCCGGGCGTGCGCGTCCACGTCGGCGACCGCACGGACACCCCGTTCAGGCACCACACCGCCGGTCCCGCTCGACGTTCCCCGGACCGGTGCCGGCCGTCCTGGAGGAGGACCAGGCGCTGCTCCTCGAAAGTCCCGCACGGCGGACGGGTCCACCGTCGCGGCGGGCGGCCGGCCCGCATCCCACGGACCGACCTGGGCGAAGAGGGCGAGGTCCGGCTCGCCGGGCGCCCGGTGACCGTACGGTGGGCGGTGGCGGAGGACGGGTCGGTGCCGGACGCCGACCGCGCACCCGGTAACGTCACCCCCGTGGCGCGTGCCTTCCCGCCCGCCACGGAGCGCGGCCGAAAGGCCCCTTGCGCATCTGATGACGTCGGGTGCCCCGGCGTACGGAGCCCGTGTACGGGCCGAGACGTACGCGTGGCTACGTACCGGCTGGAGGCGAACTGTGAGGCTTCTCCGCAGATCAGCGCACCCGCCCTCGTCAGGACGCATCAGCGGCAACTGACGGGTACGTGCAAATTATTTGGGATGCCCCGGAATAGGAACACAGAGGCACCTCGGCTCGTTGTCACGACGTGAGCACGACACCACCTGTTCTCGCCGCAGAGCTGGCAGGGGCGTGGGCCGACATTCAGCGGCACCACCCCGAGCTGCCGGATCTCGCCGCGCCCGAATCCCTGATCGGGGAGTCGTCGTCCGCCTGCGGACACGAACTCTCCTTCGAGCGACTGCTTCACGAGGCAGTCCACGGCATCGCCGCCGCACGCGGAGTCCGCGACACCTCGCGCGCCGGCCGGTACCACAACCGCAGATTCCTCGCCATCGCGGAGGAGCTGGGCCTGGACCACCCCGAGGAGCCGCATCCCAGCAGCGGCTTCTCGCTGGTCACGCTCAACCCCGAAGCGAAGCGGCGCTACCGCCCGACCATCGAGCGGCTCCAGCGCGCCCTGAAGGCGCACTCGGCGGCGACCGCCGCGGACACGGCCCGCAGTTTCCGGGGCCCGGCCGCCCGGCACGGCTCGTCCGGGGGAGGAGTCCGGGTCAAGGCGGTCTGCGACTGCGGGCGCAACGTCCGCGTCGTCCCGTCGGTCCTGGCGCAGGCCCCCATCGTGTGCGGGGGGTGCGGCAAACCCTTCCGGATCCCGGAGGTCGTGGGCGCGGCGGCGGGCTGAGCCCCGCGTCCCGCGCTGGCGTGCCGCACGGGGCGGTACGGCCGGGCGCGGGAGCGCCTCGCAGCGCCGGGTCGCGGTCGGCTACCAGCGGCGAGCGGCGGCACCTCGTGGGTGCCGGGTCGCACGGCGGGGCCGGTTCCGTCCCGGCACCGGGCTGCCCGCGGCGGGCGGGCGACACGGCTCCGGCGACGGGAGCTGCGGCGCGGGACGAGCGGGCAATGCTCCGGGTTGGTCCGGGGCCTGGCGAGGTGTGCCGCGGGGTCGCCTGCGGGACGCGGTGCGACGGGGGGCGGGTGCGACGCGGTCAGGTCCGCGTCGGCCGGGTCAACCGTGGCGGCCGGGTCGGGCCGAGGCACGGGCGGGTGTGCGCCGGCCGGGGCGCGGTCCGGTGTGCGCGGGGTGCGTCGCCGTGGGTGAAGCCGGGTCCCGGGGATGTGGCACAATGGCTAGCTGTACTCGACAGTCGCATAGGACCCCTCTCTCCTCCGGCTGACGCGTCCATCGGGCACTCGGGTACCGCAACCCCACGCGGCAATCTCGCCGTGCCCAACCACGTCAAGACCAGGAGACACCACTTCCGTGGCAGTCAAGATCAAGCTGAAGCGTCTGGGCAAGATCCGTTCGCCTCACTACCGCATCGTCGTCGCCGACTCCCGTACCCGCCGTGACGGCCGGGCCATCGAGGAGATCGGCCTGTACCACCCGGTGCAGAACCCCTCGCGCATCGAGGTCGACTCCGAGCGTGCGCAGTACTGGCTGGGTGTCGGCGCGCAGCCGACCGAGCCCGTCCTCGCCATTCTCAAGCTGACCGGCGACTGGCAGAAGTACAAGGGCGAGCCCGCCCCGGCGCCGCTGCTCGTGGCCGAGCCGAAGGCGACCCGCCCGTCGTTCGACGCCCTCGGTGGCGACGACGAGGGCAAGGGTGAGGCCATCACCCAGAAGAAGAAGGCTGAGAAGAAGGACGACGCCGCGGCCGAGTCCTCTTCGTCTGAGTCGACCGAGGCCTGAGCATGCTCGAGGAGGCTCTCGAGCACCTCGTCAAGGGCATCGTCGACAACCCCGACGATGTGCAGGTCGCCTCGCGTGACCTGCGCCGCGGACGCGTGCTCGAGGTCCGGGTCCACCCGGACGACCTCGGCAAGGTGATCGGTCGCAACGGCCGCACCGCGCGCGCTCTGCGCACCGTCGTGGGCGCCATCGGCGGCCGCGGTGTCCGCGTCGACCTCGTCGACGTGGACCACGTCCGCTGATCAGCAGACAGCACCGGCTCGGGCCGGGGAAGGCCTATCCGGCCGTCCCCGGCCCGTAGTCGTCTGCGCCCCACACCACCCGCCGCACGCGGACGACGGGTACGCCTCCCCGTACTCGCGCGGGCGGACCACAGACACGCACCACAGGCCGCAGGCACACGACAGGAGATCGAAAGAAGTGCAGCTGGTAGTCGCTCGCGTCGGCCGTGCCCACGGCATCAAGGGCGAGGTCACCGTCGAGGTACGCACCGACGAGCCGGAGCTCAGGCTGGCGCCCGGCGCCGTCCTCGCCACGGACCCCGCCTCCACCGGTCCGCTGACCATCGAGACGGGCCGTGTGCACAGCGGCCGTCTGCTGCTGCGCTTCGAGGGCGTACGCGACCGGAACGCCGCCGAGGCGCTGCGCAACACCCTCCTCATCGCCGAGGTCGACCCGGACGAGAAGCCCGAGGACCCGGACGAGTACTACGACCACCAGCTCATGGACCTGGACGTCTTCACCGCGGACGGCACCGAGGTCGGACGGATCACCGAGATCTCGCACCTGCCCTCCCAGGACCTGTTCGTCGTGGAGCGGCCCGACGGCACCGAGGTGCTGATCCCGTTCGTCGAGGAGATCGTCACCGAGATCGACCTCGCCGAACAGCGGGCCGTCATCGACCCGCCGCCGGGACTCATCGACGACCGCGCCGAGATCGCCTCGGCCAGGGACGCCTCCGAGGACGGCGACGCCCCTGAGCCGGAGAGCGCGTCCGGCGAAGAGGACGGCACCACCGGGAAAGACGCCTGATGCGGCTCGACGTCGTCACGATCTTCCCCGAGTACCTGGAACCCCTGAACGTCTCCCTCGTCGGCAAGGCACGCGCGCGGGGACAGCTCAACGTGCACGTGCACGACCTGCGGGAGTGGACGTACGACCGGCACAACACCGTCGACGACACCCCGTACGGCGGCGGCCCCGGCATGGTCATGAAGACCGGACCCTGGGGCGACGCCCTGGACTCCGTCCTCGCCGACGGCTACGAGACGGGCTCCCACGGACCCGTCCTCGTCGTGCCCACCCCCAGCGGGCGCCCCTTCACCCAGGAACTCGCCGTCGAGCTCTCCGAGCGGCCCTGGCTGGTCTTCACGCCCGCCCGCTACGAGGGCATCGACCGCCGCGTCATCGACGAGTACGCGACCCGCATGCCCGTCTACGAGGTCTCCATCGGCGACTACGTGCTTGCCGGCGGCGAGGCGGCCGTCCTCGTCGTCACGGAGGCCGTCGCCCGGCTGCTGCCCGGCGTCCTCGGCAACGCGGAGTCCCACCGGGACGACTCCTTCGCGCCCGGGGCGATGGCCAACCTCCTGGAGGGGCCCGTCTACACCAAGCCGCCCGAGTGGCGCGGCCGGGACATCCCCGACGTGCTCGTCAGCGGTCACCACGGCCGCATCGCGCGCTGGCGGCGCGACGAGGCACTGCGCCGGACGACCGCGAACCGGCCTGACCTGATCGAGCGCTGCGCCCCCTCGGCCTTCGACAAGAAGGACCGGGAGATGCTCTCCATCCTGGGCTGGTCACCGGACCCGGACGGGGAGCCGCAGGGCCGATTTTGGCGCAGGCGCCCGGCCGTGGAAGAATAGGCCGCTGCTGTACGTCGTCCGGCGCGCGCCCCTGCCACAGGGGGACACGACGCCCGCCCCGACGCGGCGGCCCACCTTCTGGAAATCAACGTCCGTTGATGACCTGTGGCATCAACGAAGAAAGCAGACGAAATGTCTCACCTGCTCGACACCGTCGACAGCGCCTCGCTGCGCACCGACATCCCGGCCTTCCGCCCGGGTGACACCGTCAACGTCCACGTCCGCGTCATCGAGGGCAACCGCTCCCGTGTGCAGCAGTTCAAGGGCGTAGTCATCCGCCGCCAGGGCGCCGGTGTCCGCGAGACCTTCACGGTCCGCAAGGTCTCCTTCTCCGTCGGCGTCGAGCGCACCTTCCCGGTGCACACCCCGATCGTCGAGAAGATCGAGCTCGTCACCCGCGGTGACGTGCGTCGCGCCAAGCTCTACTACCTCCGTGAGCTGCGCGGCAAGGCCGCGAAGATCAAGGAGAAGCGCGACAACTGAGCTCGCGCACGGGGTCACGGAGCGGCCGGATAGCATCTGGCCTCGATGGACACCGAAGCACAGCCTGTGGAGCGCGACCGCTCCTCTCGCCCTTGTGATTCCGAGGAGATCTCGGACACGGAGGGCCGGGAGGGGCGGTCGCGTTCTGCGTTGCCGGACCGGATCGCGGGACGGCTCCCGGGCGGCCGCATCACCCTCACCCTGCTCGTCTGCCTGCTGTTCCTGCTGCTCCTCGCCACCTTCGTGATGCAGCCGTTCCAGATTCCGAGCGGTTCCATGGAGCGGGGATTGAGGATCGGGGACCGCGTTCTCGTAAATAAGTTGGCGTACCGTTTCGGTGCCGAGCCGCGGCGGGGCGATGTCGTGGTGTTCGACGGCACCGGTTACTTCGGGGACGCCGACTACGTGAAGCGCGTCGTCGGGGTGGGCGGCGACCACGTGGTCTGCTGCGACAAGGAGGGGAGGGTCGAGGTGAACGGCCGGTCGGTCGACGAGTCGGCGTTCCTCTTTCCGGGGGACCGTCCGTCCGACGTGCCCTTCGACGTCATGGTGCCCGACGGGACCCTGTTCCTGCTCGGCGACCACCGCGGCGACTCCAGCGACTCCCGCGACCACCTGGGCTCGCCGGGCGGCGGCATGATCCCGGTCGGCGACGTCATCGGCCGGGCCGACTGGATCGCCTGGCCCGCCGGCCACTGGACCCGGCTGGAGCGCCCCGGCGCCTACGCGCGCGTGCCCGCCACGGACGGTGCCCATGGGTAACCGCGGGAAACCCCGCGGCGCCCCCGGCAGCGCCGCCGACAACCTGCTGCCCACCGGCTCCCGGCGGGCCGGCGGCGCCGCCCGCCCCGGCCGCGCCGAGCGGCGCAGACTGGCCCGCAAGGTCAAGCGGCGCAGGCGCCGCTCCGCCATCAAGGAGATCCCGCTCCTCGTGGGCGTGGCCGTCCTCATAGCCCTGGTCCTGAAGACGTTCCTGGTGCAGGCGTTCGTGATCCCGTCGGGTTCCATGGAGAACACG
Organism: Streptomyces sp. NPDC005496; assembly: GCF_042872045.1. Taxonomy (NCBI): domain Bacteria; kingdom Bacillati; phylum Actinomycetota; class Actinomycetes; order Kitasatosporales; family Streptomycetaceae; genus Streptomyces; species Streptomyces sp. NPDC005496. The sequence continues at coordinate 157,452 of NZ_JBIAJQ010000015.1, read as the reverse complement.
ATTCAGATCGGCGACCGCGTCCTCGTCGACAAGCTCACGCCCTGGTTCGGCTCCAAGCCCCAGCGCGGTGACGTCGTCGTCTTCAAGGACCCGGGCAACTGGCTGGAAGGCGAGCAGACCGCCAAGAAGGACGACCCGATCGTCGTCAAGCAGGTCAAGGAAGGGCTCACCTTCATCGGGCTGCTGCCCTCCGACAACGACAAGGACCTGATCAAGAGGGTCGTCGCGGTCGGGGGCGACACCGTCAAGTGCTGCGACAAGCAGGGCCGGGTGACCGTCAACGGGATGCCGCTCGACGAGCCGTACATCCACCCCGACAACAAGCCCTCCTCGTTCGCGTTCTCGGTCACCGTGCCGAAGGGCCGCCTCTGGGTGATGGGCGACCACCGGGCCAACTCGGCCGACTCCCGCTACCACCGCACCGAGAAATACGGCGGCACCGTCTCCGAGAAGTCGGTCGTCGGCCGGGCCATGGTCATCGCCTGGCCTGTCGGCCACTGGACCCGCCTGAAGGAACCGGACACGTATGCCTCCGTGCCGACTGGGTCGACCACCGCTCTCGGCCCTTCGCATAGGGTGGCTCCCGCGGATCGATACGGATTGATCCCGCTCCCGAGCCCTGCGGAACTCCCGCTCGTTATGGGAGTGGTGGGCCTGCGCCGGATGCGACGCGGGCGGCGGCACGGACTGAGGAGTGGATGTGGGGGACTTGGCGGTCGGCGCACGATCCGGACACGAGGGCCCGGAGGAGCGACCGGAGCGGCCCGGCGATGCGGCTTCCCCGGCAGACGACGTCGCAGGCTCCGGGAGTGAGTCCGCGGACGACAGCGGCACGCGCGCGCAGGACGGCGGGAGCGACGGGCAGGACCGGCCCAGGAAGCAGCGCTCCTTCTGGAAGGAGCTCCCCCTCCTCATCGGCATCGCCCTGGTTTTGGCGCTGCTGATCAAGACCTTCCTGGTGCAGGCGTTCTCGATCCCCTCGGACTCGATGCAGAACACCCTCCAGCAGGGCGACCGGGTCCTGGTCGACAAGCTGACCCCCTGGTTCGGTTCCGAGCCCGAGCGCGGCGAGGTCGTCGTCTTCCACGACCCCGACAACTGGCTGGCGGGCGAGCCGACGCCGAACCCGAACGTCGTGCAGAAGGCCCTCAGCTGGATCGGCCTGATGCCCTCGGCCGAGGAGAAGGACCTGATCAAGCGGGTCATCGGGGTCGCCGGCGACACCGTCGAGTGCAAGGGCAGCGGCCCGCTCAAGGTGAACGGCAAGGCGCTGAACGAGGAGGCGTACGTCTTCGCCGGGAACACCCCGTGCAGCGTCGACGACCAGGGCGGCCAGTTCAAGGTGAAGGTGCCCAAGGGCAAAATCTGGGTCATGGGCGACCACCGCCAGAACTCGCTGGACTCCCGCTACCACCAGCAGGACGAGAACAAGGGCTTCGTGCCGGTGGGCAACGTGGTCGGCCGCGCCATCGTAATCGCCTGGCCCCCCACCCGCTGGGCCACCCTGCCGATTCCCGACACCTTCGACCAGAACCTGAGCGCCGCCGTGGCTCCCGGGGCGCTCGGCCTCGCGGGCGCCGCTCCGCTGGTGCTGTGGCGCCGCCGCCGTCTCACGGCCGCGGACTCGAGGGTTTCTGGGCGGCGTACCGCCGGGTAGGGTGCCGTCCCAGATCGCCGATCTTCCGTGGCCCGCACCGGGCCGCGAGATCGATTCTCCGAGTTGGGGAGCACTGGGATGAGCAGGACGACAGGTCGTACGGACGAGGGCCACGGACGGCTCGGCAGCACGCTGTCGGGACTGGCCGTGGCCCTCGGCTGTGTGCTCTTCCTCGGGGGATTCGTCTGGGGCGCGATCGTCTACCAGCCGTACACCGTGCCGACGGAGTCCATGACGCCGACCATCGCGGCCGGTGACCGCGTCCTGGCCGAGCGGATCGACGGCGGTGACATCCGGCGCGGTGACGTGGTCGTCTTCAAGCAGAAGACCTGGGGCGACATGCCCATGGTCAAGCGGGTCGTGGCGGTCGGCGGGGACACGGTCGCCTGCTGCACCGACGACCGGCTGACGGTCAACGGCAAGCGGATCGAGGAACCGTATCTGCCCAAGGGCCAGGCCGCCGAGTCGAAGAAGATACCGGCGATCGAGGTCCCGAAGGGGCGGCTGTTCCTGCTCGGTGACGAGCGCAGCGGCTCCCTGGACTCGACGGCCCACCTCACCGAGGCCTTCAACGGCACGGTGCCGCGCAGCGCGGTGAAGGGGCGGGTGGACGCCGTGGTCTGGCCGATGAACGGCATGCTGGAGCGGCCCAGCGGCTTCGAGTCCCTCGGCACGATCTCCTCGCCCGGCCCGCTGCGGTTGGTGCTCGCCGCGGTGGTGGCCGGTGCGGTGCTCGTCCTCGGAGGCGCCGCCTACGGCCCCGTCGCCAAGCGCGCCGGCCGGCGGGGCCGGGCCCGGACGGAGCTCGCCGGTGCCCGCTGAGCCGTCGCACGGCGGACCGGCGCAGGACGCGTACGAGGGCGGGCTGCGCAAGGTCGCCCGGTGGTGCTGCTGGACCCGCGGGACCGCATCCTGCTGCTGCACGGGCACGAACCCGAGGACCCGGCCGACGACTGGTGGTTCACGCCCGGCGGCGGCCTGGAGGGCGCGGAGACGCGCGAGGAGGCCGCTCTGCGGGAACTCGCCGAGGAGACCGGCATCACCGAGGTCGAACTGGGTCCGGTGCTGTGGCGGCGGAGGTGCTCCTTTCCGTTCGCCGGACGCCGCTGGGACCAGGACGAGTGGTACTTCCTGGCCCGTACGGCCCAGACGGCGACCGTCGCCGCGGGGCTGACGGAACTGGAACGGCGCAGTGTCGCCGGAGCGCGCTGGTGGACGTGCCGGGAACTGACCGAGGCACATGAGACGGTGTATCCGACCAGACTCGCCGGGCTGCTGCGCAGGCTGCTCGACGAAGGCCCCCCGGCCAGACCCGAGGTCCTCGACACCGAAATCGTCTAGGGGCTCGCGGGGCTGGCGCACAATGGGGGGACGCACGGCTGAAGGGGAACATGCCATGAGCGCCGAGGACCTCGAAAAGTACGAGACCGAGATGGAGCTGAAGCTCTACCGGGAGTACCGCGATGTCGTCGGTCTGTTCAAATACGTGATCGAGACCGAACGGCGCTTCTACCTCACCAACGACTACGAGATGCAGGTGCACTCGGTCCAGGGTGAGGTCTTTTTTGAGGTGTCCATGGCGGACGCCTGGGTGTGGGACATGTACCGGCCTGCTCGGTTCGTGAAGCAGGTGCGGGTCCTCACCTTCAAGGACGTGAACATCGAGGAGCTGAACAAGAGCGACTTGGAGCTGCCCGGCGGCTGAACGCGGGGCTGAGCTCCCGGCGGGACCGGTGGGTCGCTCGTGTGGGTGACGCAGTTGTCCACAATCGAGCGGCCGTCCACCAAGATCCAACAGAGGACCGCCGCGGCCGCAGTGTGGGTGCCGGAGGTGGTGCCCACATGAACACGCATACGGCACGCGGCGCACTCGGCAGGTACGGCGAGGACCTCGCCGCACGACGGCTGACCGAGACCGGAATGACCGTCCTGGCGCGCAACTGGCGCGCCGGCCGGACCGGTGAGATCGACATCGTGGCCCGCGACGGCGACGCGCTCGTCGTCTGCGAGGTCAAGACCCGCAGGGCGGGTGCCTTCGAGCACCCGATGGCGGCCGTGACGCCGGTGAAGGCGGGACGGCTGCGCAGCCTGGCCGAGTGCTGGGTCCAGGAGCACGGCGGAGCACCGCCCGGCGGGGTCCGCATCGACCTCGTCGGCGTCGTCCTGCCCGACCGCGGCGCCCCCGTCGTGGAGCACGTGCGGGGGGTGGCCTGATGGGATTCGCGCGTACGTGTGCGGTGGCCCTGGTCGGCGTGGAGGGCGTCGTCGTCGAGGTGCAGGCCGATCTGGAACCGGGCGTCGCGGCCTTCACCCTGGTCGGCCTGCCCGACAAGAGCCTCACCGAGAGCCGGGACCGGGTGCGGGCCGCCGTGGTGAACTCCGGGAGCGCCTGGCCGCAGAAGAAGCTCACGGTCGGCCTGAGTCCCGCGTCCGTCCCCAAGGGCGGTTCGGGCTTCGACCTGGCCGTCGCCTGCGCGGTGCTGGGAGCCGCCGAGCGGATCGACCCCCGGGTGCTCGCGGACATCGTGATGGTCGGCGAGCTGGGACTCGACGGACGGGTGCGCCCGGTCCGCGGTGTGCTGCCCGCGGTCCTCGCCGCCGCCGACGCGGGCTACGAGCAAGTGGTCGTCCCGGAGTGCGCCGCGGCCGAGGCCTCCCTCGTCCCCGGGATCTCCGTGCTCGGCGTCCGCAGCCTGCGCCAGCTCATCGCCGTCCTCACCGACGAGCCGGTGCCCGACGAGACCCCGGACGAGCTGGGCAGGCCGGACCCTCTGCTGGCCGGCCTGCGCGTACCCGGCACGGGCGAGGCCACCGGGCTGTGCGGCATCGCCGTGCCCGAGCACGACCAGGGCCACGACCTGGCCGACGTGGTCGGCCAGCTGTCGGCGCGCACGGCGATGGAGGTCGCCGCCGCGGGCGGCCACCACGTCTACCTGCAAGGACCCCCGGGCGCGGGGAAGACGATGCTGGCCGAGCGGATGCCCGCCATCCTGCCCCGCCTGAGCCGGCAGGAGTCCCTGGAGGTGACGGCGATCCACTCCGTGGCGGGTCTCCTCCCGCCGGGCCGGCCGCTCGTGGACGTCCCGCCCTACTGCGCGCCCCACCACTCCGCGACCATGCAGTCGCTCGTCGGCGGCGGAAAGGGGCTGGCGCGGCCCGGAGCGGTCTCGCTGTCGCATCGCGGGGTGCTCTTCCTCAAGTTTTCCGGCCGAGTGACGCCGCGTAGGGGCGGTGACCTGCGGCTCAACGTACCGGACATGTCCGCGAGGTTGAGGGATGTAGTGGATGGATCACCCGCAAGGAGTAGTGAGGCGCACGACCGTAATTGAAGTGGTTCAGGCGTTCGATTTTGAGTCGCCTCGAAGCTCCTGAGCTGGAACTGACCGTAGTCAACCGGTGTCTCTGGGGAGGGTTCCGCCGTTAGAGTGCTCCAGTGATCAGAGAGCAGTGGAGCGGGGGCGAATGGGAGGAGTACTGCCGACGCCTCCTGTCGATGCGCTACGACTCGAACATTCAGTTCATTCCCGCCCGCGACGGCGGTGACGGCGGCTTGGAGGCCTTCCGCTTCGATGGGGTGGGCTATCAGTGCTACGTCCCGGAAGACGCTTACAGCCTGGAATCTCAGACAACTTCCCAGAAACGCAAGATTACGAAGGACATCAAGCGCCTTTGTGACGACGTTGAAGGCACCTGTCGACTTCTTGGCGACGTGCGCCTGCATACCTGGGTCCTGATGACCCCTGAGTTTGACAGCCGTTCACTCGTTGAGCATGCGCAGAAAAAGAAGAAAGACGTGTCAGCCATCCTGCCGCGCCCGAAATGGCTAGCTGACGAGTTCAAGGTGTTGGTTATCACCGATGAGGAGTTCGCTGCTGAGCGTGCTCGTCTCGTCGGACAGGTGGAGACAGAGCTTCATCTTGATGTTCCGGATCCGGATGAGTCGCTATGGAATTTCGGCGAGGGCAATGAGATAGCAGACCGAGTCTCCACAAAGCTGTCGGTGGTGCCTTCCCTTGCATCTGATCCAGAGTGGTTGGCCGACTACCGCGACGAGATGCTCAAAGTCTATTTTCGAGGTCAATCTCAGATGGAGCGTCTCAAGGTAGAACATCCGACCCTTTATGCAGCGGTGGAGCGGAGGCTCAAATCCGTCCTCAGGTCCTTGACGATGACCGTTTCCGCAATGGAGAAGCCTGGCACTGAGGTGATCGACACCCTGGTACGCAGATTGGCGGAGGGCCTCAAAAAGGATGCACCAGGTCTGTCCAGTGTGCTTTGCGAGGAGATCGCCTGGCATGCGGTCTCGTCCTGGCTTGTTCGCTGCCCGCTACGCTTCAGAAGGGCGGCAGCCTGATGTGGTCCACTCTTCCCGATAGCATCCCTCTCGAGTCGATCAATCAGGAAAAACAGCCGGCGGATCTGGTCGCGCTCAAAGAGTTCCCCCATCGTAGTCCTCTGACGCCCATCGAGTTGCACCGTGTTCCCCTCCCTGTCCCAACAACGAGCAGGGCAGGGTGGCGTGTAACCGCTCTCGTGCTTATCCTCGGAAATTGTAGAGGAAGTTCGGCCACCGTAGAACAACTGAACTGTCTTCTTTGGGCCATAAGTGATCGTGTGAGTGCCGAGGTGTTCCTGTCCACTTGGCGGAGTAGGGACCCGCAGAAGGCGCCACTGCGTAAATTCTTCCCGCCGCTTGATGACGCCCTCAAGATTGCTCACTCAGAAGGGCTCGTTGAGCAAAAGGCCAAGGTGCGATATGGTCTTACTCCACTCGGAAAAAGATATCTGGGACTACTCAACTCGGATATCGAACTCCTGGAAGAGGAGAAGCGCTTCCTTGCCGCTCTAAGGCCGATCTCCACCTCAGGCATGTGGGAGCGGTTGGGAGTTGTAAAGGCGGCCAGTCGCGGGGAAACGGGGGCTTGAGCGTGCGGATTCGACTTATAAGTGTGGAGATTGCGTCCAGGACTGAACGTGGTCTCTTGCGATACGCTACAGATCTGTCGCCTGGTTTGAACGTGATCGCCGCCCCGAACAGTTTCGGCAAGTCTACGCTGCTGCAGGGAATCGTTTACGCCTTGGGGCTGGAAGGAATGTTTTCTTCCAGTAGGAAACCTCCCTTCGGTCCGGCACTTCTGACGGTTGCAGATTTTCCGGACGGAACGCGTTCGCCCGTACGGGAATCGTGGGTGTCGCTGACCATTGCGAATGAGCAGGGTGCTCATATGCGATGTAAGCGGTTCGTACGCGGCGACGGCATCGACCCATCGCTGATCATGACTTGGAAATCTGGCAGTCGAGCCGAGCTCGATTCGGTTAGCCGCGTCGATATGTTCGTCCGACAGCCTGGTGCGGCTTTCCGTGAGCTAGGTTTCCATAGGGAGTTGGCAGATTTCTTGGGGTGGGATCTTCCGACCGTCCCGGGATTCAATGCGGCTGAAGTCTCGCTCTATCTCGAAGCGCTTTTCCCTCTCTTCTACGTCGAGCAGAAGTCCGGGTGGTCGGGAGTCGCCCCTCGGATGCCTACGTATCTTGGTATCCGCGATGTGTTGAGGCGCTCTGTTGAGTACGTTCTTGGGTTGTCAGCCTTGGAACGACTCACTGCTTTGGCTGCGGTGAAAAGCGAGGAAGACGAAGTCAAGAAGCGTTGGCAGTCGGCCAGCGATCGTCTTGGTGAAGCCGCGAAGGGTTTGAATTGTCGCGTTTTCATGCATCAAGAATCTCCAGTCACGCCTGCCCGTCGGCAACACTGTGTGATCGAGGTTATGGAGAGCGACTCCTGGGTTCCATTGGAGCACCAGATTGGCGTCTGGCGCCAGCGTCTGGGTGAGATGGAACGGGATGGCGTTGAGCCGGCGGGTGAACACACACAACAAGCACGTGAGGAGTTGTCCGTCGCTGAGACCTCTGTGCGAGAAATTGGTGGCCGCATCCGACTTATCGATGAACAGCTGAACCTCTCGCGTACGGACTCGGATGCGCTTATGAGTCGCTCAGCCAGTCTCGATGTTGAGCGGAATCGCCTCGCGGACCTGAGGAAGCTCCGCAATCTAGGTAGCACATTGGGAATCGGGGCGGTATCCAATGACGTTTGCCCCACATGTGGGCAGATGCTGGATGGGCGGGAAACGGCAACGGGAGTCGCAGCCGACCTCGATCAAACCCTCGCGGAGATCGAAGCGGAAAGGGAAACGGTCCGTGCGGCGGCACAGAGCGCTGAACGTCGCAGAGCAACCCTTGAACGAAATCGTAGTTCTCTTCAGGCTGCATTGCACGGAGCTATGCGGCAGTCGAGGGCCCTACGCGATGAGCTCGCTGGCCCTTCGGCCGTGCCGAGTCGCGCACAGGTTCAGCAGCAGATCCTTCTTGCCTCCTCTATCGAAAGAGCGCAACGCTTGCTCGACTTGGCCGACGAGGCTGATGAGTATTTCGATGAACTAGCACTTCGTTGGCAAGATGTTCGTGACCGATTGGCTGAACTGCGCGATGGGACGCTTAGTCGCGCCGATCAGCAGATTGTTTCGCGGATGAATTCGAGTTTCCAAGCTCAGGTCCGGGATTACGGACTACGCAGCGTTCCGCCTTCTGACCTATCGATTGACGAATCGGCTCTCATTCCTGTTAATGATGGGGTAGAGCTGACCTTCGACCTGTCGATGGGGATCAGCGCCTCCGACATGATTCGAACGAAGTGGGCGTATTATCTATCCCTGTTCGAGGCCGCTATCTCCGCACCTCGAAATCGGCACGCCAGGCTATTGATGCTCGACGAGCCTCGCCAGCAAGAGACCGACCGCAGAAGTCTCGCCGCCTTCGTGAAGCGCCTAGAAATGTCGGCGGCCAGCGGATGTCAGGTGCTCTACGCTACTAGCGAGGATCGGCGAGATTTGGACGAGGTTCTGAACAACGTCGAGGTGTGGATGTTGCCCGCCAGTGGCCCTCACCTCCTTGGCCCAGTGGCTAGCTGAAGCCGGACAGCCCCGACCTTATCTTTTAACGTCGCAGAGTAAACGTTAAAGGATAAGGCCAACTCCTCGCGCACGCACCGGAATTGAGAGAGTCAATCGGGCGGTAAGTATGCAGTAGCTCGGCGGGATCGGCGCCCGGCGAGACTGCATAACTGAGCGAAGAACTGGTGAACGTCTACTGAGCCCGGTTGTAGTCTTCTGGAGAAAGCCCCGGTGGACCGCTGGCAGCAGCGATGTCGCCGGGGCTACGAACGTAACGGGATGCCGCCTAGGTCTCAGTCGAGGACTGTACGGCTCGTTCGGCCAGCTCTACTTCGAGATCAGCGATGCGTTTGTCGGCGAAGCGGACGTTGTCACGGGCGGCGGCCAGCTTCTCGGCTAGGGACTTGCCTTCCGAGGCCAGTTCACGGACCCTCCTCTTCAGGTTCCCGTTGTCAGTGATGATCCGGGCGACGTCTTCCTGGGACCATTCGCTCCCGAGATCGCGGACCTGCCCGAGAAGTTCGGCGATCTGCTCGCGCTGAGCGAGGATCTCGGTGTGAGCGATTTTGAGGGCGGCCTCGGTATTCAGGGCTCGCTCGCGCCAGGACGCTTCGAGTTCGGCTTGGACGGTCTGGCGGTCCTGGACACGCCTGCCGGCGGCTTGGTTCACAGCTTCGTCGACCAGAGTGCGGGCGTTGGGGTGCTCGTAGAGGAACGTGCGTGAGACGTCTGCGCTGCGCGCGACCGCGGCCATCGTGATGGGCGTCCTGCTTTTGATCATCTGGTCCAGGACGTCCTTGATCCGGGCCAGGCTGGCTGCCGTCCTTTCTCGACGGACCGCCAGTGCCCGGGAGGTGCGGGCGGCGGGAACGGCGGGGGTGGTCACTCGGTCACCTCTGGCAACTGGATGGTGTTGTCGTCGTGCTCGGCGGCGAGGTCGCTGGCTCTGAATGCCAGGCTCCAGAGCCGATGGAAGTAGTCCTGAGGGCGCCGCAGGTCCAGCGCGAGCGCCTCTTCGAGCAGGCCGAGGCCAGCCAGTGCCTTCTCCAGGCCGTCGATTGCTCGGGCGGTGGGCTCGAAGTAGGCGTGCAGATAGTCGGCGGTCGCGTCAGTGGGAGAGCGTTCGGCCAAGGTTCGCCACTGCTCGGCCTTGCGGCGCCAGTAGAGGAGGTCGGCGCCGGACATGACGAACTTGTCGCAGTTGTGACAGTCCATGTTCCAGGGGCAGGCGTCCCCGCGGACCACGGGCTGGAAGGTGCAGAAGCCGCCCTCGGCTGGTGTGCTGCGGCGGGCCAGGTCCATGGCCATCGCCTCGGCCTCGGCTTTGCTAAGACCCTCGGCCGGGGAGACAAGGAGCTTGCCCGGGTTGGCCGAGCCTGGGCCGCCGACCCAGACCCGCTCCAGAACGTCGTCGATCTCGGACGAGGCGACCTTCGCGTAGTGCTCGGCCATCCGCTGGGAGACCTGGCCGAGGTACTTCTTGATGTGGTGCAGGCCAGCGCCGTGCTTGAGGAGATTGGTTGCCAGGGTGTGACGTGCCTGGTGGGGGACCCAGGCTCCGATGTCTAGATCTTCGAGCCAGCCGCTGAAGCCGGTATGGAAAAAGGTGTACGAAATCGCCATCGTGCCCTTCGGATTTCGGCTGCGCGAAGGGAACAGGGCCAGCCCCGCCCGTTCCTTCGCGGTGGGCTGTCGGCCATGGCGGTCCTCGAACCGTTCGAGGGTGATCTGCTGGCGTTTCTGCAGCCGCAGGTAGAGCGTCTCAGGGATGCGGATCGCCTCGTCGAGGTTGCCGACCTTGGTCTGGTCGTGCCAGAGGAACGGGACACGGCGGTGGATCGTGATGCAGTCCAGCCTCAGCTGCAGCACTTCGTTCGCGCGGCGGCCGGTGAACACCAGAGATTCCCAGGCATCCCGGAGCCCGTGGTTATTCGGGTCGTAGCGGTCTGCCAACATCTCCAGGTTTGATCGGTCAGCCAGGGCCCGGGCGACCTGGTCGGGGAATGGACGCCGGGCCTTGACGGCAGGAGTGTTGCCGGTCGGCAGCGCGACGACGAACTTCCTGGACAGCCCGATCTCCTCGGCGAGCCCGGTGTCCAGCGCGAACCGAAGGATCACCCGAGCATGGTTGAAGATGAAGCGGCCGGTGTTCTCGGTGACCGTGCTCGGCTTCCCCATGTGGCTGCGGACGCCCAGAGCGGGCAGGTTCTCGCGGATTCGCTGGTTGTGGTCGGCAACGAACCGTTCCATGTGCTCGGCGTCCAGCAGCTGCGGATCATGCCCGCCCCCGGGGGCTGTGATCTCCAGGAAGGCGCCCAGCTCGACGCAGGACCGCCGGTCGTTGTCGAGGGGGCCGGTGCTGCGAGGCCCCCTCGCGGATCGCAGCCGGTTGGCAAGGTGTTCCCAGAGCAGGTCGCGCAACCACCGCTGGGGGACATCCGTAAGGTCCCAATTGCTGTGCCGCTGGGCAAACTTGACTCCGAAGTGCTCGGTCTCGATGTAGCCGGCCTCCTTCGTTTCCTCCTTCGTGTAGTAGATGATCCGCAGCTCGGTCAGAGCCTCGTGGAGGATGAACCGTTTGCGGGCGTCCAGCTGACTGCGTTCCTCGGCGAGCTCGGTCAACGAGCCGATGCGGCGTTCGCGGGCCAGGTTCACCACCTGTTGGATCCACCAGGTCGGCCAATAGGTGTGGGCGCCCCGCTGGGTGTGCGCGAACAAAGTCCACTGGAATTCGGCTCTCACCAGCGGCGGCAGCCCCTGGAGATTGATCGTGCCAGCCCGCGAGACGGGGTGTGTGGTCTTGCACCAGCGCAGGAAGGCGGCCTTGTCCCCGTAGAGGATCGGGACGGGACGGCCGATCATCTCGTAGCGGTTGAACCACTTTGGCGGCCGCATGGCGTGGCCGGGACTGCCCTCTGCCGCGTAGCGCATTTCATGAGCCCGGCAGAGCCCGAGCGGGCTGCTGGAAAGGGATTGGCAGGAGGCGACGATGCAGTCGCCGTAGCCGCGGAACGGCTCGGTCTGCGTCGCGAGCCAGTCATCGAAGGCCAGAGAGGGCTCCGCGGCGGAGGCCTTCTTCCATCGGCCGTTGTGAGCCAGACACAGCTCAAGCCCGTGGTGATGTGCCGGGCGGACCACGCAAATCCGGCAGACCGGGGGCTCGCCTGCCCGGTCATAGAACTTTGCCGGCTTCGCGTCACGGAGGAACTCGCGTCGCGTCAGCTGAGGGTTCGCCTGGCGGCCGCGGTCCCACTCCATCTTGTGGGGGTGGCAGAGGTCGCGGGCGTTGGTGCGGGAGTGGGGGCAGTCCTCCACTCGGCAGCGCCATCCGAAGACCGGGTGGTCAGCTGGGACATGGATCAGTTCCTCGCGGAAGAGTGGCTCGACGTGCGGACCATAGAGCAGGGCGGTCAGCACCTCCAGACGGTCGCGGGCCTCCCGAGGCTCGGCCGGATCGACGACGGTGTGCAGCGGTAGCAGGGTGTCGCTCACTGCATCTCACCCCACGCCGTCAGCAGGGCCGAGTTGAAGGTGGGGTCGTTGACATCAACGTGCGCGTAGATCTCATCGACCGTCTGGGTCGAGGCCCAGCCGCCGGCGTCTCGGACGATCACTAAGTTGCCGTCCGCGGCGTCCAGGACGGCGTTGGCCCAGGTGTGGCGGAACATGTGCGGGCGGATCAGGCCGAGGCCGGCGCGGTAGCCGGCCCGCTTGAGCATTTTGCGGGCGCCTTCGGGAGCCCAGGGCAGTCCCTTATCGGGCCCATGCTGCTGGACCAGCAGCATCCCGTGGGCGGCTCCGCGCGGGTACTCACTCATCACGTAGTCGAAGTAGGAGTGGATCATCGCCGGGCTGACCCGCTTGATTAGACCGCCCCGGACCACCCCGTCCTCGAATTCCCAGGGCCACTTTGTCTTCGCGCGGGCGTCGGTGGCCAGGCCGTCACGGTGACAGACGTGCGCGTGCGGGGCCCGGCACTCGCCGCAGGCGGCGTTCTCGCGCAGGTGCAGGTCGGCGAGGTGGAGGCCACAGAACTCTCCGATACGCAGGCCGCCGTCGCACAGCCATTCAACGGTCATGCGGTCGCGGGCCGAGTTCACCTCTTCGAGCAGGACCTCGCGCGCCCCCTCCGGCAGCATCTTCTTGTGCCGGCGCCGCAACTCCTTCGGCGCGAGCGGGTTCGCGTCCATACTCCGCTTGAGGTGCCCCAGCAGAGCGCGGTCCCTGTCACGCTGCGTGGGCAGCCGTTCAAGGTCCAGGGTCTCGGCGAGTGCCGCGTTGATGCCCAGCTCGGCTTGCCGCAGGTAGAAGCCCTTTAGGCAGGCCGCAGCACCCCGCAGAGCGTCGTTCTGATACGGACGCTTGCCCACCCGCCACGGCGATCCGTACGGCATCGAAACCTCTGCTCCGACCGCCTTCATGTACCGCTGAAGATCCCGGAAGCCCACGATCTCGGGCGTCAACCCCTCAGATTCCAGCCACCGAAGGTGGTCGACGAGCAGATACGCGTAGGTTCGGTCCGAGCCCCGGCCCGCGTACCCGGCGAGGTAGCGCTCCGCCGCCGAATGCAGACCGCTCATCGAGTCGAAGATGGTGTAGGAACGGCTGCCGTCCCGGTGCCGCACCTTCTGCACCCTGAGCCGACCCATTGCCAGTCTCTGTGCCATATGCCCTCCATGCCGACGCTGCTGACATCACGAACATCACGACGCCGGTCGGCAAACGAGGTCGGGATGTCCCAGGTCACGGCCCTCTGCGAACATCACGAACAGCAGATTCGGCGGCCGGAAAACTGGACGAGGCGCCGGAGTTCAGCGGCTTCGTCCTCGACGCGCTGCGCCAGCCCCTGGAGGCGGGGCACGTGGTGATCGCCCGGAGCGCGGGCGTGGTCCGCTTCCCGGCGAAGTTCCTCATGGTCCTCGCGGCCAATCCCTGCCCCTGCGGGCGCTTCAGCGTGAGCGGCGATCACTGCGAGTGCCCGCCCTCGGCCATCCGCCGCTACCAGTCCCGGCTCTCCGGGCCACTCCTCGACCGGGTCGACCTGCGCGTGGAGGTCGAGGCGGTCACCCGTTCCGAACTGACCGCGCTCGGCGCGCGCGGCGAGACGACGCGCACCGTCGCCGACCGGGTGCGCGCGGCGCGTGAGCGGTGTGTGGCCCGCCTCACCGGGACCCCGTGGCACACCAACAGCGAGGTGCCGGGACGGGAGCTGCGCGGTCGCTGGCAGGCCGTACCGGGAGCCATGGACGAGGCCGAGCGGGGACTGGAGCGCGGGATGCTGACCGCCCGCGGCCTGGACCGGGTGCTCCGCGTGGCCTGGACCGTCGCCGACCTGTCGGGCCACGACCGGCCGGACGCCGACGACGTCGCCCTGGCCCTGCAACTGCGCACCGGCGTCCCCCGGGGCGTGCCGATGATGATCGGCGCCCGGTCGTGACGGACGAGGAGCGGCTCGCCCGGGTCACCCTCTCCCGGGTCCTGGAACCGGGCGACGAGACGGGCGGGCGCTGGGTGCGGGAGTACGGCGCCGTGGCGGTGGCCCGCCGCCTGGTGGACGGTGGGGACCCGCTGCCGGGAGTCACGTACACGCGGTGGGAGGGGCTGCGGGGCCGAGCCGCCCTCGTGCGCCCGGAGCGGGATCTGGAGCGCGCCGGGGAGGCCGGAGTGCGCTACGTGTGCCCCGGTGACGGCGAGTGGCCCGCACAGCTCGACGACCTCGGGGACGGCCGACCCACCGGACTGTGGGTGCGGGGCCGACCCAGCCTGCGGATGTGGGCGCTGCGGTCCGTCGCGGTCGTGGGCGCCCGGGCCTGTACCGAGTACGGGGCGCACATGGCGGCAACCCTGGGCGCGGAGCTCGCCGAGCGCGGCTGGGTGGTCGTCTCGGGCGGCGCGTACGGGGTGGACGGCGCCGCGCACCGGGGCGCGCTGGGGGCGGGCGGTGCCACCGTCGCCGTGCTGGCCTGCGGCGTGGACCGCCCCTACCCGCGCGGCCACACCCAGTTGATCACCAGGATCGCCGAACAGGGCCTAGTCGTCGGGGAGTTGCCGCCCGGCGATCACCCGACGCCCAGCAGATTCATCCAGCGGAACAGGATCATCGCCGCACTCACCCGGGGCACGGTCGTCGTGGAGGCCGCGTACCGCAGCGGCGCCCTGGTCACGGCCCGGGCCGCGCTCAGGCTCGGCCGGTTCGCGATGGGGGTCCCGGGGCCCGCCACCAGCGGCCTGTCGGCGGGCGTCCACGAACTCCTGCGCGGAGAGGCGGTCCTGGTCAGTGACGCCGGGGAAGTGGTCGAGCTGGTCGGGGACATGGGCGAGCTGGCCCCGGAGCGGCGGGGGCCCGTGCTGCCGCGCGACCTGCTGGACCCGGCGGCCCGGCTTGTGCTGTCCGCGCTGCCCGGCCGGGGCACCGCCACCGCGGACGTGATCGCGCGCGGCGCGGGCACGACGGGGGACGACGCGATCGGGAGACTGTACGAACTCCGAGCACTTGGTTTCGTCGAACGACACGGCGACGGCTGGAAGTTGACACGCCAGGCGATGATCTCCGTTCACGAAGGTCACGGTCGGTGTTGACCGGGTGCGTTCGGCCGTCCGGGCGATCCCCGACAGCCTTGGCAATTCCCATAGTTGACGTCTCCAGGTGATCACACAGTGCGACGGACGAGCCCCGGAGCGGGCCCGGGCGACCCGCGTTCGCGTGCGGGTGATCCCCGGTCCTTCGCTCACTGCGACACCTCAGTCACGCTACGCTCACAAGGATCCCGACGCAGACACTGCAACTCGACATCAGACCGACGCTCACCCAGGCACACCCAGTTCACGGCAGAACGGCACAAGGCGACGAATGCCCCAGCACACCTCCGGGTCTGACCGGACGGCGGTTCCCCCCGCCGCCCGCGGCAGCGTGCGCCCGCCCGCACCCTCGACGGTCGAGGAGCTGTGGCGGTCGTACAAGGCGACGGGGGACGAGCGCCTGCGGGAGCAGCTGATCCTGCACTACTCGCCCCTGGTGAAGTACGTGGCGGGGCGGGTCAGCGTCGGGCTGCCGGCCAACGTGGAGCAGGCGGACTTCGTCTCGTCCGGGGTGTTCGGGCTGATCGACGCCATCGAGAAGTTCGACATCGAGCGGGAGATCAAGTTCGAGACGTACGCGATCACGCGGATCCGCGGAGCGATGATCGACGAGCTGCGTGCGCTCGACTGGATCCCCCGTTCGGTGCGGCAGAAGGCGCGCAGCGTGGAGCGGGCGTACGCGACGCTGGAGGCCCGGCTCAGACGTACGCCGTCCGAGGGCGAGGTCGCCTCGGAGATGGGTGTCGGGGTCGACGAACTGCACGCCGTGTTCAGCCAGTTGTCGCTGGCGAACGTGGTCGCCCTGGAGGAGCTGCTGCATGTCGGGGGCGAGGGCGGCGGCCGCCTCAGCCTCATGGACACCCTGGAGGACACGGCCGCCGACAATCCCGTGGAGGTCGCCGAGGACCGGGAGCTGCGGCGGTTTCTGGCCAGGGCGATCAACACGCTGCCCGACCGGGAGAAGACCGTGGTCACCCTCTACTACTACGAGGGCCTCACGCTCGCCGAGATCGGCAACGTCCTCGGGGTGACCGAGAGCCGGGTGAGCCAGATCCACACCAAGTCCGTGCTCCAGCTGCGCGCGAAACTGGCGAGCTTCGGCCGCTGACACGACGCTGACACGGGGCGCGGGGACGGGCCGGCGTCGCGGCCACCGCTGAGCTGAATCGTCCCTCCTCCCGGCCCGGTCCGGGGGCCGTGGGCACTGGAGGCCCCTCCTCGGCACCCCTACCGTGTCCGGCTCGGCGGAGGGCGTGCCGGAGGTCTGTGCTCGGCCGGGTGGGCGGAAGTGACTCCCGTCCTCGGCGGTCCGTCCGTAAAGTGGTTGACGTGCCAAGGATTCGAGCGGCCTCCGTGGCCGAGCACCGGTCGATGCAGCGAGCCGCCCTGCTGGACGCGGCGCGGTCCCTGCTGTCCGAGGGCGGGACGGAGGCGCTGAGCTTCCCCGCTCTCGCCGAGCGGACGGGACTGGCCCGGTCCTCCGTCTACGAGTACTTCCGGTCCCGTGCGGCCGTCGTCCAGGAACTCTGCGAGGTCGACTTCCCCGTCTGGGCGGCCGAGGTGGAGGCCGCGATGGCCGCGGCGGACGGGCCCGAGGGCAAGGTGGAGGCGTACGTCCGGAGGCAGCTGGCCCTCGTCGGCGACCGACGCCACCGGGCCGTGGTCGCCATCTCCGCGAGCGAGCTGGACGCGGGCGCCCGCGAGAAGATCCGCGCGGCGCACGGCGGGCTCGTCGCGATGATCGGGGAGGCGCTGCGGGCCATGGGGCACACGGAGCCGCGCCTCGCGGCCATGCTGCTTCAGGGGATCGTGGACGCCGCCGTACGGCGCATCGAGCTGGGGGCGGCCGAGGATCCCGACGCGATCACCGACGCGGCGGTCGCGATGGCGCTGCGGGGCGTTCGCGGCTGACGGGGTTTTCCGGGAGTTTCGGAGGCTCGTAGGGGTGCGTAATCCTCTGTCAGCTGGGGGTGGGCGGGGCGGCCCTGGCCGTTCGTTCGTGAGGTGGCTGGACGGCGGGCAGCGGACGGCGGGCGGAGATGCTGTCGGTGCCTGTCGGTAGCTGGGCCGCCGGTTGCCTCTCCGGTCACCCTGGCGGCGGTCATGGGACCGGGAGCAGGCGGGGTGGGCCTGCGCGCAAGAGCCAGGGTGGCAGCAGCGAGAGCGGATTCACGTAGGTGCCGCCGCGCAGGAGGCCCCAGTGCAGGCATGTCGTGGCGCAGTGCGAGTCCGTCGCCGGGCCCAGGGTGCCGAGCACTGCTCCCGCTGCCACCTCGTCGCCCTTCTTCACCGAGGGCTCGACCGGGCCGTACGTCGTGCGCAGGGGAGGGTCGCCCGTCCCCGAGAGCTCGACCGAGACGACTCCGCGTCCCGCGACCCGGCCCGCGAAGGAGACCCGGCCGGGGGCGACCGCCCGTACGGCATCGCCCGGTGCCGCGGCCAGGTCCACGCCCCGGTGGCCGCGGCCGTACGCCGTGACCGGGGGTTCCCAGCCGCGTAGAACCGAGGGGCGCGGACCGGGACGCCCGCCCACCGGCCAGGCGCGGCCCACCGCCGGCACCGAGACGTCGATCCCGGGCGCCCCGGGCATTCCGTGCGGCCCCGGCGGGCCGGCCGCGCCCCCTTCCGGCGCGTACGTGTTCTCCGGCGTGTCCGTGCTCTCCGCCGTATCCGCGCTCTTCGCCCTGGCCGGGGTGGCGTCCGTCCCCGGCCGCCCGGCCCTCGCCGGCTTCCCCTCCGCACTGACCGTCGCCGGGTTTCCCGGTCGGCCCGGAGCTTCCTTCGGGCCCGGTGCGGAGAGGAAGGCCGCGCTCATGGCGTGGGTGACAGGCGGAGCCGGGGCTTCGGTGGGGAGAGTCGTCAGCACGGCCAGTAACACCAGCCACGTGAGGACGCGTTGTGTCGCTCGCATGCCGGAACCGTCCCGCACCTGGGCGGATCATGACCGGGATCTGTGGAGTACCCGCCGGTTGTGGACATCGGCGTCACCCGGCGCTCCGCGGGTCCCGTACACTTCTTGTGGCGATCCGGGTCACCGGGTCGACTTCGCACGCCCCGCATCCGGCCCACGTCGTTCGACGAAAGCCGGTGTCAGCGCCCCTCGGTCCTTTGTGGCAAGGCGCATCGCGGGCGTCAGGCGCGAGTGCCGTCCGGCACGCGCGGCACAACCGAGAACCTCAAGGAGAACGGCCATGGCCGTCGTCACGATGCGGGAGCTGCTGGAAAGCGGCGTCCACTTCGGTCACCAGACCCGTCGTTGGAACCCGAAGATGAAGCGCTTCATCTTCACGGAGCGCAACGGCATCTACATCATCGACCTGCTCCAGTCGCTGTCGTACATCGACCGCGCCTACGAGTTCGTCAAGGAGACCGTCGCCCACGGCGGCACGGTCATGTTCGTCGGCACGAAGAAGCAGGCGCAGGAGGCCATCGCCGAGCAGGCCACCCGCGTCGGCATGCCCTACGTCAACCAGCGCTGGCTGGGCGGCATGCTCACCAACTTCTCGACCGTCTACAAGCGTCTGCAGCGCCTCAAGGAGCTCGAGCAGATCGACTTCGAGGACGTCGCCGCGTCGGGTCTGACCAAGAAGGAGCTTCTCGTGCTCTCGCGCGAGAAGGCCAAGCTGGAGAAGACCCTCGGTGGTATCCGCGAGATGCAGAAGGTGCCCAGCGCCGTCTGGATCGTGGACACCAAGAAGGAGCACATCGCGGTCGGTGAGGCCCGGAAGCTCAACATCCCGGTCGTCGCCATCCTCGACACCAACTGCGACCCCGACGAGGTCGACTACAAGATCCCGGGCAACGACGACGCGATCCGCTCCGTCACCCTGCTCACCCGCGTGATCGCCGACGCCGTCGCCGAGGGCCTCATCGCCCGCTCCGGCGCCGGTAAGGCCGAGGGTGACAAGGCCGCGGGCGAGCCGCTCGCCGCGTGGGAGCGCGACCTGCTCGAGGGCGAGAAGAAGGCGGACTCCGAGGACGCTGCCGAGGCCCCGGCCGCCGAGGTCCAGACCTCCGCCGAGACCGAGAAGGTCGCCGACGCCGAAGAGGCCGAGGCCCCCGCCGCGGCCGAGGCCGCCGAGGCCACCACCGAGGCTCCGGCCGCGGACGCCGAGCAGGCCTGACCCTCACCCCTTTCGGGTTGTCGAACGGCGGGGGCCCACGAAGCCCCCGCCGTTCGGTCCGTAGATCTTCAGACTTCGAGAGAGATTCCAGGAATCATGGCGAACTACACCGCCGCCGACGTCAAGAAGCTCCGTGAGCTCACCGGCGCCGGCATGATGGACTGCAAGAAGGCGCTGGACGAGGCCGACGGCAACGTCGACAAGGCCGTCGAGGCGCTGCGCATCAAGGGCCAGAAGGGCGTCGCCAAGCGCGAGGGCCGTTCCGCCGAGAACGGCGCCGTGGTCTCCATCATCGCCGACGACAACACCTCCGGTGTGCTCGTCGAGCTGAAGTGCGAGACGGACTTCGTCGCCAAGGGCGAGAAGTTCCAGGCCGTCGCCAACCAGATCGCGCAGCACGCCGCCGCGACGTCCCCCGCCGACATCCAGGCGCTGCTCGCGTCCGAGATCGAGGCCGGCAAGACCGTCCAGGCGTTCGTCGACGAGGCCAACGCCAACCTGGGCGAGAAGATCGTCCTGGACCGCTTCGCCCAGTTCTCCGGCGCGTACGTCACCGCGTACATGCACCGCACCATGCCCGACCTGCCCCCGCAGATCGGTGTCCTGGTCGAGCTGGACAAGGCCGACGCCGACCTCGCCAAGGGCATCGCGCAGCACATCGCCGCCTTCGCGCCGAAGTACCTCTCCCGTGAGGACGTCCCGGCCGAGGTCGTCGAGTCCGAGCGCCGCGTCGCCGAGGAGACCACCCGCGCCGAGGGCAAGCCCGAGGCCGCTCTCCCGAAGATCGTCGAGGGTCGCGTCAACGGCTTCTTCAAGGAGGCCACCCTCCTCGGTCAGCCGTACGCGCTCGACAACAAGAAGTCCGTCCAGAAGGTCCTGGACGAGGCCGGTGTCACCCTGAAGCGCTTCACGCGCATCAAGGTCGGCATCTGAGTCCGTACCGCGATCGACGCGCGACCCCGCTAGGGTCGACAGCAGTCGTCCGCGTACGCCGGCACGCGTGCGTGCGTGACGGGCGACAGCAGATCTGACGAGGAGGCCATTGCCGCGTATGGGAGCCAACACCCCACCGGCAATGGCCTTCTTCGTATGTGCGACACGTAAAGAGGCGAGATCTTCATGACCACCACCCAGGCCGACAACGGCGAGAAGACCGACGACGGCAAAGGCACCGGACGCTTTCTGCTGAAGCTTTCCGGTGAGGCGTTCGCCGGTGGCGGCGGACTGGGCGTCGACCCCGACGTGGTGCACAAGATCGCCCGTGAGATCGCGGCCGTCGTGCGCGGCGGCGCGCAGATCGCGGTCGTCATCGGCGGCGGCAACTTCTTCCGCGGTGCGGAGCTCCAGCAGCGCGGCATGGACCGGGCCCGGTCCGACTACATGGGCATGCTCGGCACGGTCATGAACTGCCTGGCCCTCCAGGACTTCCTGGAGAAGGAGGGCATCGACAGCCGCGTGCAGACCGCCATCACCATGGGGCAGGTCGCCGAGCCCTACATCCCGCTGCGCGCCGTGCGCCACCTGGAGAAGGGCCGTGTGGTCATCTTCGGTGCGGGCATGGGCATGCCGTACTTCTCCACGGACACCACCGCCGCCCAGCGCGCCCTGGAGATCGACGCCGAGGCCCTGCTGATGGGCAAGAACGGCGTGGACGGGGTCTACGACTCCGACCCGAAGACCAACCCGGGGGCCGTCAAGTTCGACGCGCTCGGCTACGGCGAGGTCATCACCCGGGACCTCAAGGTCGCGGACATGACCGCGATCACGCTCTGCCGGGACAACAAGCTCCCCATCCTGGTCTTCGAGCTCCTGGCGGAGGGCAATATCGCGCGAGCGGTCAAGGGTGAGAAGATCGGCACACTCGTGGGTGACCAGGACAGCCGAGCCTGACCGGGGACGGACCCCGACGGGGTACGCACCCGGGCGGGGACGGACCCTGACCGGGGGATGGACAATGTCCTGCCGGTCGGGAACCGTGCAGGAACAAGACGCGACGCAGCCGGCCGCCGACCCCGACGAGGAACAGCTGCCGGGCCTACTCAAGACACGCAGGAGCAAGTGGTGATCGAAGAGACCCTCCTCGAAGCCGAGGAGAAGATGGAGAAGGCCGTCGTGGTCGCCAAGGAGGACTTCGCCGCGATCCGCACCGGTCGTGCGCACCCGGCGATGTTCAACAAGATCGTGGCGGACTACTACGGTGCGCTGACGCCGATCAACCAGCTGGCCTCTTTCTCGGTGCCGGAGCCGCGCATGGCCGTGGTGACCCCGTTCGACAAGAGCGCGCTGCGCAACATCGAGCAGGCGATCCGTGACTCCGACCTCGGGGTCAACCCGAGCAACGACGGCAACATCATCCGGGTGGTGTTCCCCGAGCTGACCGAGGAGCGCCGCAAGGACTACATCAAGGTCGCCCGGACCAAGGCCGAGGACTCCAAGGTGTCGATCCGCTCCGTGCGCCGCAAGGCCAAGGACGCGATCGACAAGCTCGTCAAGGACGGCGAGGTCGGCGAGGACGAGGGCCGCCGTGCGGAGAAGGAACTCGACGACACCACCCACAAGTACGTGGCCCAGGTGGACGAGCTCCTCAAGCACAAGGAAGCGGAGCTGCTCGAGGTCTGATGAACGACTCTTCCTGGGGAGCGCCGCCACAAGCCGGGTACTGGGGGCCGTCCGAGCAGGGGCCTGTCCAGGGGGCAGCCCCGGCGGGTCCCACGTACGATGCGCATGACGCCCAGCAGACTCGCCCCATGCCCATCGTGCCCGAGGTACCCGCATACGGCGGAGACCAGGATGACGACCGGGGGGCAGCTCGGCTGAGCGGCCCCTTGTTCCGCGACGAGACACCATCGGCGGCGCCCTACGCGGGCCCGTCGCACCACCCGCAGAGTCCGCAGGAGCCCATGCCCAGCGCCGCCCACCAGCCAGCGCCCGCACCTCAGAAGAAGAGTGCGGGCCGTGACCTGGGCGCGGCCATAGGAGTGGGCGTCGGGCTCGGTGCGGTGATCATCGCGTCGTTGTTCGTCGTCAAGGCCGTGTTCATCGGGGTGATAGCGGTCGCCGTGGTGGTGGGCCTGTGGGAGCTCACGTCACGGCTGTCCGAGCGCAAGGGCATCAAGGCGCCTCTCGTGCCGCTCGCGATCGGCGGTGCGGCCATGGTCGTCGCCGGGTACGCGCGGGGCACCGAGGGCGCCTGGGTGGCGATGGCGCTGACCGCGCTCGCGGTCCTGGTCTGGCGGATGACGGAACCCCCCGAGGGGTACCTCAAGGACGTCACGGCCGGGGTCTTCGCCGCCTTCTACGTGCCGTTCCTCGCCACGTTCGTCGCCCTCATGCTGGCGGCCGACGACGGTCCCTGGCGCGTCCTGACGTTCCTGCTGCTCACCGTCGTCAGCGACACCGGCGCGTACGCCGTCGGCTGGCGTTTCGGCACGCACAAGCTGGCGCCGCGCATCAGCCCCGGCAAGACCCGTGAGGGTCTCGGCGGCGCCATCGCCTTCGCCATGGCGGCGGGTGCGCTGTGCATGGAGTTCCTGATCGACGACGGCAGCTGGTGGCAGGGACTGCTCCTCGGGCTCGCGGTCGCGGTCAGCGCCACGCTCGGCGACCTCGGCGAGTCCATGATCAAGCGGGACCTCGGCATCAAGGACATGGGCACGCTCCTGCCGGGGCACGGCGGCATCATGGACCGGCTGGACTCGCTCCTGCCGACCGCGCCGGTGGTGTGGCTGCTGCTGGTCCTCTTCGTGGGGTCCGGCTGACCTGCGCCGCTGAGGCTTTGCTCCGAACGGGGGGCCCGCTGTCCACAGGACGGCGGGCCCCTCCTTCGTAGGGACGGGTCCCGGCGTCAGTCCGTGCCGTACTCGTGCGGCCGGCCGCCCTGCCACTCCACCCAGTCCGGGTCGTCCAGCAGCTCCCAGGCGTCCGGGAGTCCCGCGCGCCGCAGAAACTCGACCACGTCGGCGTCGCTGTGCGCGAGCCCGGCCACCTGGGCGCGGATCGTCACCCGGCGCCCGCCGGTGCCGGTGACGCGTTGGACGACGATGGGGCGAGACATGTTTTCGTACACCCGTTCGATACTAGGGGTAGGTGTGCCTCCGGCGACAGCGCCCCGCGTGACCGAGTGACTCCGGGCCCCCTGCCGGCACAACGCGGCCCCCGGATCACACCATTCGATCTGCGACACTGGTACAGCCATGCCTAAGCCCGGAGAACTTACTTTCGTCGCCCCCCGCGGAGCCAAGAAGCCGCCGCGGCACCTTGCCGATCTCACGCCCGCCGAGCGCAAAGAGGCGGTCGCCGCGATCGGCGAGAAGCCGTTCCGCGCCAAGCAGCTCTCGCAGCACTACTTCGCGCGGTACGCGCACGACCCGGCGGAGTGGACGGACATCCCGGCCGCCTCGCGCGGCAAGCTCCAGGAGGCGCTGCTCCCCGAGCTGATGTCGGTCGTGCGGCACATCAGCTGCGACGACGACACCACCCGCAAGACCCTCTGGCGGCTCTTCGACGGCACGCTCGTCGAGTCCGTGCTGATGCGCTACCCGGACCGGGTCACCATGTGCATCAGCTCGCAGGCGGGCTGCGGGATGAACTGCCCGTTCTGCGCCACCGGACAGGCCGGCCTCGACCGGAACCTGTCGACCGGCGAGATCGTGCACCAGATCGTCGACGGGATGCGGGCGCTCAGGGACGGCGAGATCCCCGGCGGCCCGGCGCGGCTCAGCAACATCGTGTTCATGGGCATGGGCGAGCCGCTCGCCAACTACAAGCGGGTCGTCGGCTCGATCCGGGCGCTCACCGACCCCGAGCCCGACGGCCTCGGGCTCTCGCAGCGCGGCATCACCGTGTCGACCGTGGGCCTCGTGCCCGCCATCCACCGGTTCGCCGACGAGGGCTTCAAGTGCCGCCTCGCCATCTCCCTGCACGCGCCGGACGACGAGCTGCGCGACACCCTCGTCCCCGTCAACACCCGGTGGAAGGTCCGCGAGGTCCTCGACGCCGGCTGGGAGTACGCCGCCAAGTCGGGGCGCCGCCTGTCCATCGAGTACGCCCTCATCCGGGACATCAACGACCAGGCGTGGCGAGGTGACCGGCTCGGCCGGCTGCTCCGGGGCAAGCCGGTCCACGTGAACCTGATCCCGCTGAACCCGACACCCGGCTCCAAGTGGACCGCCTCCCGTCCCGAGGACGAGAAGGCGTTCGTCGAGGCCATCGCGGCGCACGGCGTGCCGGTCACCGTCCGGGACACCCGCGGCCAGGAGATCGACGGGGCGTGCGGGCAGCTGGCCGCGTCCGAGCGGTAGGGGACGGGCTCGTCCCGGCCCCGGTGACGGCGGTCGGGGCCCGCGGAACGGCGGGCGGTAGTCTGACTCCCGTACACACATCTTCATATTCCGACAGGGGAGCGCCACAGCGCTGAGAGTGCGGCACGGGCCGCAGACCCTCTGAACCTTGCCCAGGTCATTCTGGGTAGGAAGTTCGGTCATCACTCAAGCTGTTGCGCCCTGCCCGGGAACTTTCAGAGGTTCCCGGGCAGGGCCGCGTCTCTTCCTGGTCACTCCAGGAGGAATCCAGTGAGCACCACCACGAAGTTCACGGCCGCGATCGTGGCCACCGGACTCGGGCTCGTCACGCTGTCGGCGTGCGGCTCGTCCGACTCCGGGACCGACGCCGCCGGCTCCAAGACCGTCACCCTGGTCAGCCACGACTCCTTCATCGCCTCCAAGGACGTGCTCAAGGAGTTCGAGAAGCAGTCCGGCTACCGGGTCAAGGTCCTCAAGGACGGCGACGCCGGGCAGGCGGTCAACAAGGCGATCCTCACCAAGGACAACCCGCAGGGCGACGTCTTCTTCGGCGTCGACAACACCCTGCTGTCCCGCGCGCTCGACAACGGCCTCTTCCAGCCGTACGAGGCCAAGGGGGCGGACGGGGTGCTCCCCGAGTACCGGGCCGACCAGGGCAAGCACCGGGTGACCCCCATCGACACGGGCGACATCTGCGTCAACTACGACAAGGCCTGGTTCACCGAGCACAAGCTGACCCCGCCGAAGTCCTTCGACGACCTCACCGAGCCCGCGTACAAGAACCTCCTCGTCACGGAGAACGCCTCCACCTCCTCGCCCGGCCTCGGCTTCCTGCTCGGCACGGCCGCCGCGTACGGCGACGGCTGGCAGGGCTACTGGAAGAAGCTCAAGGCCAACGGCGTGAAGGTCGTCGACGGCTGGGAGCAGGCCTACAACGAGGAGTTCTCCGGCTCCGCCGGCGGCAGGAAGGCCAAGGCCGACCGCCCGCTCGTCGTCTCCTACGCCTCCTCCCCGCCCGCCGAGGTGATCTACGCCGACCCGAAGCCGAAGACCGCGCCCACCGGCGTCGCGACCGGCACCTGCTTCCGGCAGGTCGAGTACGCGGGCCTGCTCAGCAACGCGAAGAACACCGAGGGCGGCAAGGCGCTCGTCGACTTCCTGGTCTCCAAGCGGTTCCAGGAGGACATGCCGCTGAACATGTTCGTCTACCCGGTGATCGAGGGCGCCCGGGTGCCCGCCGAGTTCACCGCGTTCGGCCCGCAGGCGAAGGACCCCGAGACCCTCGCCCCCGCCCGGATCGCCGACCACCGCGACCAGTGGGTCAAGTCGTGGACCTCGCTCGTACTGAAGTAGGCAAGCCGCCCGCGAAAGCGGCGACCGGGAGGCGCGGGAGTGCGGCGCGGCTCGGTCTGATGGCCCTGCCCGTCGCGTTCTTCGCGGTCTTCTTCGCCTACCCGGTCGCGGCGATCGTCGCCCGCGGGCTGCACGTCGGCGGGGCCTGGCGGTTCGCCAGGATCGCCGACGTGCTCGGGCAGTCCGACGTCCGGCACGTCCTGTGGTTCACCACCTGGCAGGCGCTCGCCTCCACCGCGCTCACCCTGCTGGTCGCGCTCCCCGGCGCGTACGTCTTCGCGCGCTTCGACTTCCGGGGCAAACAGGTGCTGCGCGCGGTCGTGACAGTCCCGTTCGTGCTGCCCACCGTCGTCGTCGGCACGGCCTTCCTGGCGCTGGTCGGCCGGGGCGGGCTGCTGGACGAGCTGTGGGGCGTACGCCTGGACACCACCGTGTGGGCGATCCTGCTCGCGCACGTCTTCTTCAACTACGCGGTCGTCGTACGGACGGTCGGCGGCCTCTGGTCGCAGCTCGACCCGCGCCAGGAAGAGGCCGCCCGGGTGCTCGGCGCCTCCCGGTTCGCCGCCTGGCGCAAGGTGACCCTTCCCGCGCTCGGCCCCGCGCTGGCCGCCGCCACGCTCATGGTCTTCCTCTTCACCTTCACCTCCTTCGGTGTGGTGCAGATCCTCGGCGGCCCCACCTTCTCCACCCTGGAGGTGGAGATCTACCGGCAGACCTCCGAGATCTTCGACCTGTCCACCGCCGCGGTGCTCACCCTCGTGCAGTTCGCGGCGGTCGGCGCGATCCTCGCCGTGCACGCCCGGACCGTACGGCGCCGGGAGACCGCGCTGCGGCTCGTGGACGCCTCGCTGACCGCGCGCAGACCCCGCGGCGCCGGGCAGTGGGCACTGCTCGCCGGGGTCCTGGCGAGCATCGCCGTCCTGCTCGTACTGCCGCTCGCCGTGCTCGTCCAGCGGTCCCTGGACACCCCGGGCGGCCACGGCTTCGCGTACTACCGGGCGCTCACGTCGGAGGACGGCGGCATGTTCCTCGTGCCGCCGATCGAGGCGATCGGCAACTCGGTCCGGTACGCGCTCGCGGCCACCGCCGTCGCCGTGCTGATCGGGGGGCTCGCGGCCGCCGCCCTCACCCGGCGCGCGGGACGGCTCGTCCGCGGGTTCGACGCGCTGCTGATGCTGCCGCTCGGCGTCTCCGCCGTGACGGTCGGCTTCGGGTTCCTGATCGCCCTGGACGAGCCGCCGCTGGATCTGCGGTCCTCGTGGATCCTGGTGCCGCTCGCGCAGGCGCTGGTCGGTGTCCCCTTCGTCGTCCGCACGATGCTGCCCGTGCTGCGGGCGGTCGACGAGCGGCTCCGGGAGGCCGCCGCCGTGCTGGGGGCATCGCCGTGGCGGGTGTGGCGCGAGGTCGACCTGCCCATGGTGCGCCGCGCCCTGCTCGTCGCGGCCGGTTTCGCGTTCGCCGTGTCACTCGGCGAGTTCGGCGCGACGGTCTTCATCGCGCGGCCCGACAACCCGACGCTCCCGGTCACCGTGGCTCGGCTCCTCGGCCGCCCGGGTGACCTCAACTACGGCCAGGCCATGGCCCTTTCGACCATCCTGATGGCGGTGTGCGCGGTCGCGCTGCTGCTGCTGGAGCGCATCCGCACCGACCGTTCGGGGGAGTTCTGATGAGCCGGCTCACCAAAGGGGCCGACGCCCTGCTGAGGCTGGAGGGGGCGACCGTGCGCTTCGGCGGGCGGCCCGTGCTCGACGCCGTCGGACTCGATGTCGCCGAGCACGAGATCGTGTGCGTGCTGGGGCCGAGCGGCAGCGGCAAGTCGACCCTGCTGCGGGCCGTGGCCGGACTCCAGGCGCTCGACGCCGGCCGCGTACTGCTCGACGGCCGGGACCAGTCGGGGGTCCCCGCGCACAGGCGGGGCGTGGGTCTGATGTTCCAGGACCACCAGCTGTTCCCGCAGCGCGACGTCGGCGGGAACGTCGCCTTCGGGCTGCGGATGCACGGTGCGGCCAAGAGCGAACAGGCGCTGCGGGTAGGGGAGTTGCTGGAGCTCGTCGGGCTGCCCGGGTCCGCGTCCCGGGCCGTCGCCTCGCTCTCCGGAGGCGAGCAGCAGCGGGTGGCGCTGGCCCGCGCCCTCGCGCCCCGGCCCCGGCTGCTGATGCTGGACGAGCCCCTCGGACAGCTCGACCGCTCGCTTCGGGAGCGGCTCGTCGTCGAACTGCGGGAGCTGTTCAGCGAGTTGGGGACGACCGTGCTCGCTGTGACGCACGACCAGGGTGAGGCGTTCGCCCTCGCCGACCGGGTCGTCGTGATGCGCGACGGGCGGATCGCCCAGTCCGGCACGCCCCTTGACGTCTGGCAGCGCCCGGCGGACGCGTTCGTGGCCCGCTTCCTCGGCTTCGACAACGTGGTCCCGGCGACGGTGACCGGGGCCGCCGCGGACACCCCGTGGGGGAAGGTCCCCGTCGCGGACGGCGCGCCCCAGGGGCCGCGCACGCTGCTCGTCAGGCCCGCCGGGGTACGGCTCGTGGCACCGGCGGACGGGCTGCGCTGCACCGTGGCCGCACGCACGTTCCGCGGCACACACGTGGCCGTACGGCTGCAGCCGCGTGAGGCCCCACCGCTCGAAGCGGCCTGTGCGCTGCGGGACGCGCCCGGGCTCGGGGACGAGGTCGGCGTGGAGTTCGACGCGGCGGAAATCGTCGTGCTGGGGGAGGGGCCGGCTGCGTAGGGTGCGGGTCATGACGCGACTCGGACACGCACGGTACTGCGACTCGATCGAGCTCCAGGTACGGCAGTTGAGGGAGGTCGTGACCTCGGGCGCCGATCTGGCCGCCACCGTGCCGACCTGTCCGGACTGGTCGCTGGAGCAGCTCGTACGGCACACCGGCGGAGCGCTGCGCTGGGCCGAACTCCTCGTCCGGACCCGGGCCCGCGCCGACGTGCCCGAGAAGGAGGTGCCGCTCGGCGGGGGACCGGAGGCCGAGGGCGACCCGGCCGCACTGGACGCCTGGCTCGCCGAGACCGGCGAGATGATCGTCGGGACCCTGCGGGCGGCCGGCCCCGGCACACCCGTGTGGACGTGGGCCGAGGAGCAGGACTCGGGCTTCTGGGCCCGCCGGATGACGCACGAGCTGGCGATCCACCGGGCCGACGCGGCCGCGGCCGCCGGGCTGCCGTACGAGGTCGCGCCCGACGTGGCGGCGGACGCGATCGACGAGTGGCTGGAGATCGTGGAGTTCGTGCAGCGCACCCAGCCGGACGACCCGGCGCGCGAGCTGCGCGGCCCGGGCCGCAGCATCCACCTCCACGCCACGGACGGCACACCGGAGTCGGACGCCGAGTGGCTCGTCGAGCTCACCGAGGAGGGCATCGCCTGGCGCCGCGGCCACGAGAAGGCGACGGTGGCCCTGCGCGGCACGCTGACCTCCGTGCTCCTGGCCTTCTACCAGCGGCTGCCGCTGGACGACGGCCGGGTGGAGGTGCTGGGGGACCGGGAACTGCTCGAATTCTGGCTGGAGCGGGCGTCGTTCGACTGACGGACCCGCCCCCCCCCTGGACGGCGGGTGGCCCGCCCCCGGATGCGGGAGCGGGCCACACGGTCGTGCGAGGGGAGGGCGTCAGCCCGTCAGCCCGTCTTCGAGGTGTTGCGGCGGCGCATCCCGAAGTACACGGCGCCGCCACCGACGACGACGAACGCGCTGGCGACACCGGCGATCACACCGGTGTTGGAGTTGGCGCCGGTCTCGGCGAGGTTCGACTCACCGGCCGCGGCGGAGGGCGCGTTGTCGCCGGGGGCCGCGGGTGCCGTGCTGTCCGACTCCGAGGGCGTCGCCGACGGGGTGGTGGACGAGGACGGGGTCTCGGACGGCTTCGGGGTCTCCGAGGGCTTCGGGGTCTCCTCGGTCTTGCAGGCCGCCTCGGCAGGCGCGGTCAGGTTCGGCGTGATGTCCTCGTCGACGATCTTCCCGGCGGTGACGTGGACGCGGTACTCGGACTTCGGGGCCCAGGCCTCGGAGAAGGTGATGGTGACGCCCTCACGGGTGCCCTTCACCGTCTGCTTGCCGACGAGCCGCTCGTCCGCGCCGTTCGACTCCAGGTAGACGGAGACCTCGGCCTCGACACCGGAGGCGTCGGTGTCGGTGACGGTGATGACGCCCTTGCCGTTGTCGTCGCAGACGGCGGCGGCCGAGAAGTCACGGATGTTGCAGGCAAGTGCGTTGCCCGCGACGCCGAGCGCGAGCGCGGCAGTGGCG
Source organism: Streptomyces sp. NPDC005496 (assembly GCF_042872045.1). Lineage (NCBI taxonomy): Bacteria > Bacillati > Actinomycetota > Actinomycetes > Kitasatosporales > Streptomycetaceae > Streptomyces > Streptomyces sp. NPDC005496. The sequence goes on along the minus strand of NZ_JBIAJQ010000015.1, from coordinate 127,236 downwards.
GAGGCAACACCGAGAATGCGCACGGAACGTGCGGTAAGGCGGGATATGGACACGATCGCCCTTCACGGAATGTGCAACTGCGGGGGGTTGTGAGGGTCCTGACGTGAGAACAGCACCCCCAGGAGTCTCACAGGTCTATAAGCGGAACCCGGCCACTGTCAATGAATATGCCCCGCGCGGGCGTCGGCTTTACGTTGTCATTAACCGCCGAGACGTTTGAGCGCCTCCGGGGCGTCCTCGATGCGGTCCACGAGCGCGATCCGGGACTCCATCGCCCGTTCGCGCGCAAGGGACTTGAGGAGCGGCCACGTGGGGTGCCGGTCCGTCCAGTGCGCCTCGTCCACGAGCACCATCGGCGTGGGCTCGCCGCGCGACTCGTAGTAGTTCGGCGTCGCGTTGTCGAAGATCTCCTGGACGGTGCCGGCGGCGCCCGGCAGGAAGACCACACCGGCGTTGCAGCGCGCCAACAGCCCGTCCTCGCGAGTGGCGTTGGCGAAGTACTTGGCGATGTGCGTGGCGAAGGCGTTCGGCGGCTCGTGGCCGTAGAACCACGTCGGGATGCCCACCGAGGGACCGCCCGCCGGGTGCCGCTCCAGCACGTCGAGGGCGGCGCGCGCCCAGTCGGTCACCGACGGCGCGAACGACGGTACGGGCGCGAGGAGTCGCAGCGCCTCCCCGAGCATCCCGTCGTCGAAGGGGGCGGCGTACGCGCCGAGGTTGGCGGCCTCCATCGCGCCGGGACCGCCCCCGGTGGCGACGGTGAGACCGGCCCGCGCGAGGGAGCGGCCGAGCCGCGCGGCGCCCTCGTACTCCGCCGTGCCGCGCGCCATCGCGTGACCGCCCATGACGCCCACCACCCGCGCGCCGGTGAGGAGTTCGTCCAGGGCGTCCGAGACGGAGTCGTCGTGGACCGCCCGCAGCATCGACGCGAATATGTCCCCGTCGGCCTTGGTCCGCTGGAACCAGGCGTACGCGCGGGCGTCCGGCGTCGCCTCGTACCCCGCGTCGAGCGCGTCGAAGAGCTCACCGGGGGAGTAGAGGGTCCCGAGGTACGGGTCGAAGGGCAGACCGGGGACCGGCGGGAAGACCAGCGCGCCGGAGATCCGGGTCCGTGCGGCTGCCTCGGGGTGCATCGGGCAGCCGAGGAACACGGCGCCCGCGCAGTCCACGGAGAGCAGGACCTCCGTACGCTCCGTCAGGTCGACGGCCTGGACGCGGAATCCGGCGAGGGAGCCGCGGGCCGCCACGACCTCGTCGAACTCGGCCAGGGACTCGATCTCGCGGTCGTGGGAGGCGGCGGGGGCCTCGGCCCGCGCGGAGGACGGGCGCTCGGGTATCGGCTGCACCCGGCCATGTTAGGGGGTGCCGTCCGGGTCACCCCGGGGGCCGTGAGCGCGGCCCGAACTTCGCCGCGTTCACGCGATCACCCGGGTGTGCCCGGTACGCGGGCCGTGCTCCACCGGGCACCGCGCGAGCCGCCGGACCGGGTGCACGGACCCCCGTACCGCGCGCCCGGTCCCGGGCCGGTCGTCTCGCGAAACGCCGGGCTCAGCCCTGGACGGCCGCCGGGTCCATCCACATGACCTCCCAGGTGTGGCCGTCCGGGTCGTCGAACGCGCGGCCGTACATCATGCCGTGGTCCTGGGTCTCGCCGGTGGCGGAGCCGCCCGCGGCGATGGCCTTCTCGACGAGCTCGTCGACCTTCTCGCGGCTCTCCGCGCTCAGACACAGCAGCACCTCGCTGGTCTTCGCCGAGTCCACGATCTCCTTCTTCGTGAAGTCGGAGTACCGCTGCCGGCTCAGCAGCATGGCGACGATCGTGTCGCTGATCACCACGCAGGCGCAGTCGTCCGTCGAGAACTGGGGGTTGATCGTGTAGCCGAGCTCCGTGAAGAACTTCTTCGAGGCGGCCACGTCGTTCGTGGCCAGGTTCACGAAGATCATCTGCTGGTACATGGGGGCCTCTCCCGTCGGTGTCGTGCCGTTCGCAGGGTTAGACCGGGGAGTCCCGGAGAACTCATCGTCCGGCGCGGACCTTTTTCCGGACGGGTTCCGTGCGGCTCCGTCCGGCGGGCGCCCGTCGCCGTCAGCGGACCAGCGGCAGCGCGGCGAGCTGGGCGACCGCCCAGGTCAGCGGCCCGAACACGGCGAGCAGCGCGCCGATGCGCAGGGCCGCCGCACCGCGCAGCATCGTGACGGGGGCGCCGAGACGCAGCAGGGCGGCCGTGGTGTCGGCGCGCGCCTGCCGGGCCTCGACGGCGGCCGTGAGCACCGTCAGCAGGGTGCAGCCGCCCACCAGCAGCGCGCCGAGGGTGCTCAGCGGACCGAAGTCGGGGCGCTCGCCCGCGTACAGGGTCGCCATGGCGTACGCGCCGGAGGCCACCGCGCACAGCACGCCGAGCGGCTGCCCGATGCGCCGGGCCTCGGTCTGGAGAACGCGTCCGGCGAGCAGCCGCAGCGCGCCCGGCCGCACCGCCTGGAGCAGCCGCCCGCAGAGGTAGGTGATCGCAGGTCCCGCCAGCGCCAGGCCGACCGCGGTGAGCGCCCAGCCGGCGAGGACTCCGGCCGGGCCGCCGGCGAACCCGCCGGGCAGCGCGAGCCCGGGCGTCGCGTCCGAGCGGCTCGCGTACGTCTCCACGGCGAGGCCCGCCGCGAGGACGGCCGCGCCCCAGGGGAGCCCGCCGGGGGCGGTCTGCGCGGGGACGAGCAGGCGCGGGTCCAGCGCCTGGGCGGGCTGCTCGGGGGTGTCCGCCGCGACGGCGTACGCGTCGGGGGCGGGCGGGGCCGTGGCGACCACGGTGTCGGCGTCGACCAGGGTCCCCACGACCACCGGGGTGCCGGGTGCCGCGGAAGCGGCCTGGGCGGCGATGGCGTGGCGTCCGGTACGGCTCCCGCCGCTCCCGCCGGTGTGCCGCCGGCCGCGGGCCGTGCTCCGGCCGCGCGGGCGCAGGACCAGCGCGGTGGCCACGGAGGCGGCCGCCGGCACCAGGGACAGCAGCGTCAGGGCGGCCGGCAGCGGCAGGGGCCGGTCCGCCGCGAGGAAGTCTGCCGCCGCCCCGTCGAACGGCATGCCGGTCAGGTCCCCGCGCAGGTGCAGGAACAGGAGCAGCGCCAGCATCGAGCCGAGGACGGTCGACAGGGCGGTGGTGGTGGCGGAGATCGCCATCAGACGGCCGGGGCCGAGGCCGATCGCGGAGAGGCCGGGGCGCGGCCGGGTGCCGGGGTCGGTGCGGGCGACCGCGACCGCGAAGTACACCGTGGCGGCCAGCGGGGCGACGCACCAGACCAGTCGGAGCACCGAGGCGGTGGAGGCGTCCGGGTGCGTCATCGCGTACCCCAGCGTGCACAGCAGCAGGAAGCCGGTGCCCGCCGAGGCCGCGGCGACCAGGAGGCGGCGGATCTGGACCAGGGGCTGACCCCCGCGCGCTAGACGGAGAGCGAGCACGCGGCCCGGCCTTCGGTCTCGGCGACGGGCGGGAGGTGGACGGTGTTCACGCGCCGTCCGTCGAGCAGCGACACGGTCCGGTCGGCGAGGGCCGCGGTGTCCGCGTCGTGCGTGGCGAGGACGACCGTGATGCCGTGGGAGCGGGCCGCCGTGGTGAGCGTGCGCAGCACGTGCGCGCGGTCGGCCCGGTGCAGGGGGGCGGTCGGCTCGTCGGCGAAGAGCACGGTGGGGGAGGCGGCCAGGGCGCGGGCGATGACCACGCGCTGGCGTTCGGCCTGGAGGAGGGCGTGCGGACGCTTGCGGGCGCACTCGCCGATGTCGAGGCGCTCCAGCCACTCCAGGGCGACGGTCTTGGCGGCGCGGCGCCGGGTGCCGCGCAGCATGAGGGGCAGCGCGGCGTTCTCCCAGGCGTTCAGCTCGGGCACGAGGACCGGCGCCGGGTCGATCCAGCCGAAGCGGTCGCGGCGCAGCCGTTCGCGTGTGAGCGGGCCCATGGTGTGGACGGGGGTGCTGTTGAACCAGACCTCGCCCTGCTGGGGCAGCAGCTGTCCTGACAGGCACCGCAGGAGGGTCGTCTTGCCGGCGCCGCGCGGGCCGCTGACGGCGAGGATCTCACCCTCCCGGACGCCGAGCGAGACGCCGCTGAGTGCGGGCGAGCCGTTGTGCGTGACGTGCAGGGCGCGTGCCCAGAGCACGTCGTTGTCCGGCGGGGCCACCATCGCGTACACCTCGTTCAGATCAGTTGTTGCCGGTCGCGTCCCCCGTCCGGGGGAACGAAGGCAGGGCCGATCGGTCACTGGGCACGCTAGGTATTCGCCGGCGGCGGGGCGGACAGCACGCGGCCCCGGGACGCCCATTCTCACTCGAACGGGCGCCTTCGGGGCCGGTGTTGATCATCCAGGAGGAAGATCAGAGCTTCGTCCACGCCTCCGTCAGGACCTGGCGGATGATCCCCTCGATCTCGTCGAAGGTCGACTGGTCGGAGATCAACGGCGGCGACAGCTGGATGACCGGGTCACCGCGGTCGTCGGCGCGGCAGTACAGGCCGTACTCGAAGAGCTTCTTGGAGACGAAGCCGTAGAGCACGCGCTCCGACTCCTCGTCCGTGAAGGTCTCCTTGGTGGCCTTGTCCTTCACGAGCTCGATGCCGTAGAAGAAGCCGTTGCCGCGGACGTCGCCGACGATCGGCAGGTCGTGCAGCTTCTGGAGGGTCGTGAGGAAGGCGTTCTCGTTGTCCAGCACGTGCTGGTTGAGGCCCTCGCGCTCGAACAGGTCGAGGTTGGCGACGCCGACCGCGGCGGAGACCGGGTGGCCGCCGAAGGTGTAGCCGTGCAGGAAGGTGTTGTCGCCCTTGTAGAACGGCTCGGCGATGCGGTCCGAGACGATGCACGCGCCGATCGGCGAGTAGCCCGAGGTCATGCCCTTGGCGCAGGTGATCATGTCCGGTACGTAGCCGAACTTGTCGCAGGCGAACATCGTGCCGAGGCGGCCGAAGGCGCAGATGACCTCGTCCGACACCAGCAGGACGTCGTACTGGTCGCAGATCTCGCGTACGCGCTGGAAGTACCCGGGCGGCGGCGGGAAGCAGCCGCCCGCGTTCTGCACCGGCTCCAGGAAGACGGCGGCGACCGTCTCCGGGCCCTCGAACAGGATCTGCTGCTCGATCTGGTCGGCGGCCCAGCGGCCGAAGGCCTCGGGGTCGTCGCCGAACAGCGGGGCGCGGTAGATGTTGGTGTTCGGCACCTTGTGCGCGCCGGGGACCAGCGGCTCGAAGGGGGCCTTGAGGGCCGGCAGGCCGGTGATGGACAGGGCGCCCTGCGGGGTGCCGTGGTAGGCGACCGCGCGCGAGATGACCTTGTACTTGGTCGGCTTGCCCTGCAGCTTGAAGTACTGCTTGGCGAGCTTCCAGGCGGTCTCGACGGCCTCGCCGCCGCCGGTGGTGAAGAAGACCTTGTTCAGGTCGCCCGGGGCGTAGTCCGCCAGGCGCTCGGCCAGCTCGACGGCCTTCGGGTGGGCGTAGGACCACACGGGGAAGAAGGCCAGCTCCTGGGCCTGCTTGAACGCCGTCTCCGCGAGCTCGGTGCGCCCGTGGCCCGCCTGGACCACGAACAGCCCCGAGAGACCGTCGAGGTAGCGCTTGCCCTTGTCGTCGTAGATGTAGGTGCCCTCGCCACGCACGATGGTGGGAACGGGCGCGTTCTCGTACGAGGACATGCGGGTGAAGTGCATCCACAGGTGGTCGTACGCGGTTCGGCTGAGGTCCTTGCTCACGGCTATCGGGTTCCCCACATGTAGGTCTGCTTCTTGAGCTTCAGGTAGACGAAGCTCTCGGTGGAGCGCACGCCGGGCAGCGCCCGGATGCGTTTGTTGATGACGTCCAGCAGGTGGTCGTCGTCCTCGCAGACGATCTCCGCGAGGATGTCGAACGAGCCCGCGGTCATCACCACGTACTCGACTTCCGACATGGCCGTCAGCGCGTCCGCCACCGGGTCGAGGTCGCCCTCGACGTTCACGCCGACCATCGCCTGCCTGCGGAAGCCCACGGTGAGCGGGTCCGTGACGGCGACGATCTGCATCACGCCCTGGTCGAGCAGCTTCTGGACGCGCTGGCGCACGGCCGCCTCGGAGAGGCCGACGGCCTTGCCGATGGCGGCGTACGGACGGCGGCCGTCCTGCTGGAGCTGCTCGATGATGGCGAGGGAGACGGCATCCAGCTGGGGAGTGCCGTTCCTGGACTCCCGAGAGTCCCTGGGGTCTGCGCTTCGACTGGCCACGCGCCCACTCTGCACGACGTCTCGATAGTTCCGCAAGGCCGTAGCGATGAAATTCGTTGTTTACGAGGACGTGACTTGCGGATTTCGCAGATCTGGAGGGATCGAGGGTGTTGAAAACGTGGACACACCGATTAGGGTGGGTGTCTCAGTGATTGGACACCCGACAGGAGGGCCGGCAGTGAGCACCGAGCTGCGTCGTCTGCGCAACTACATCGACGGAGAATTCCGGGACGCCGCCGACGGACGGACCACCGAGGTGGTCAACCCCGCGACCGGCGAGGCGTACGCGACCGCGCCGCTGTCCCGCGAGGCGGACGTCGACGCCGCGATGGCGGCCGCCGCCGCGGCCTTCCCGGCCTGGCGCGACCAGACCCCGGCCGAGCGCCAGAAGGCCCTCCTGAAGATCGCGGACGCGTTCGAGGAGCGGGCCGAGGAGCTGATCGCGGCCGAGGTGGAGAACACCGGCAAGCCGATCGGACTCACCCGGTCCGAGGAGATCCCGCCGATGGTGGACCAGATCCGCTTCTTCGCGGGCGCCGCCCGGATGCTGGAGGGACGCAGCGCCGGCGAGTACATGGAGGGTCTGACCTCGATCGTCCGCCGCGAGCCGGTCGGCGTCTGCGCGCAGGTCGCGCCCTGGAACTACCCGATGATGATGGCCGTCTGGAAGTTCGCCCCGGCGCTGGCCGCGGGCAACACGGTCGTCCTCAAGCCGTCCGACACGACGCCCGCCTCCACGGTCCTGATCGCCGACATCATCGGCTCGATCCTGCCCAAGGGCGTCTTCAACGTCATCTGCGGCGACCGCGACACCGGCCGCGCGATGGTCGAGCACCCGACCCCGGCGATGGCGTCCATCACCGGTTCGGTGCGCGCGGGCATGTCGGTCGCCGAGTCGGCGTCCAAGGACCTCAAGCGGGTCCACCTGGAGCTGGGCGGCAAGGCCCCGGTCGTCGTCTTCGAGGACACCGACATCGCCAAGGCCGTCGAGGACATCTCCGTGGCGGGCTTCTTCAACGCCGGGCAGGACTGTACGGCCGCCACGCGCGTCCTGGTCCAGGAGGGCATCCACGACGAGTTCGTGGCCGCGCTCGCCAAGGCCGCCGCCGACACCAAGACCGGGCAGCCGGACGACGAGGACGTGCTGTACGGCCCGCTCAACAACCCCAACCAGCTCAAGCAGGTCGCCGGCTTCATCGAGCGCCTGCCCGCCCACGCCAAGGTCGAGGCGGGCGGCCACCAGGTCGGCGACAAGGGCTACTTCTACGCCCCGACCGTCGTCTCCGGCCTGAAGCAGGACGACGAGATCATCCAGAACGAGGTCTTCGGCCCGGTCATCACCGTGCAGTCGTTCTCGGACGAGAAGCAGGCGGTCGAGTGGGCGAACGGCGTGGACTACGCCCTCGCCTCCTCCGTCTGGACCAAGGACCACGGCCGCGCCATGCGCCTGTCCAAGGCCCTCGACTTCGGCTGCGTGTGGATCAACACCCACATCCCGCTCGTCGCCGAGATGCCGCACGGCGGCTTCAAGAAGTCCGGCTACGGCAAGGACCTCTCCGGCTACGGCTTCGAGGACTACACGCGCATCAAGCACGTGATGACGTCGCTCGACGGCTAGTCATCACCTGCGCGGCCCCGGACGGTGCTCACCGTCCGGGGCCGCGCACGTGTGTCCGGCCCCCGCGGGCGGTGCCCGGGCGCGCGCTTCGAGCCGCGCCCGCGTGTCCGGCCTCGGACGGGTGCGGCGGACGCCGGGGCGGTCGACAGGGTGTCGGCCCCGGAGGTGATTGCTCGACGCACCGTCCATTGCCCGCGCCGAGCCCCCGGCGGCAGGCTGCCCGGGTGTCCGTCACCCGCAAGTCCCCAGCCCTGTCCCGCCGTTCCCTGCTGAGCGCCCTGGGGGGTGCCGCCGCGCTCGGCCCGCTGGCCGGATGCGGGGTCCCGGCCGCGTACGTGGCACCGGGCGACCGGGCCGGCGCCGACCTCTCCGCCCGCGAGCGACGTCTGACCTGGTCGAACTGGCCGCTCTACATCGACACCGACGACGAGGACACCACACGCCGGCCCACCCTGGACGACTTCCGGGAACGCACCGGGATCGCCGTCGACTACGTCGAGGAGATCAACGACAACGACGAGTTCTTCGGCAAGCTCAGCCCCTCCCTGATGAACCACCAGCGGACCGGACGCGACCTGATCGTGGTCAGCGACTGGATGTGCGCCCGCTTCGTGCGCCTCGGCTGGGTCCAGGAGATGGACCGCACCCGCCAGCCGAACGTCGTCAAGTACCTGGACCCGCTGCTGAGTTCGCCCGCCTTCGACCCCGGGCGCCGGTCCACCGTGCCCTGGCAGTCCGGCATCACCGGCATCGCGTACAACCGCCGCCGTCTCGGCCGCGAGATCCACCGCGTCTCCGACCTGTGGGCCGACGACCTCAAGGGACGGGTGACGCTGCTCTCCGGCCTGGACGAGGCGTTCGCGCTGCTCATGCAGGGCAACGGCGTCGACATCACCCGGTGGACGGCCGACGACTTCCACACCGTGTGCGACCAGGTCGAGGGGCATGTGCGCGAGGGCCGCATCCGGCGCTTCACCGGCAACGACTACATCAAGGACCTCGCCGCGGGCGACGTCCTCGCCTGCCAGGCGTACTCCGGTGACGTGATGCAGCTGCGGGCCGACGACCCCGACATCCGCTTCGTGGTCCCGGAGGAGGGCGCCGAACTGTGGTCGGAGTCCCTGATGATCCCGAACCTGGCCCGCCACAAGGCCAACGCGGAGGCGCTCGTCGACCACTACTACGACCCCGAGGTCGCCGCCGGACTCGCCGCGTGGGTCAACTACGTCTGCCCGGTCCCGGCCGCCCGGGACGTCCTCGCCTCCGCCGGGGACCGGGACACCGCCGCGCTCGCGGAGGACCCGCTGATCTTCCCGGACGCCGGCATGCGCGCGCGTCTCGCCATCGCCCGCGACGTCACGTCCGCGGAGCGCCCGGAGTTCGCGAAGCGGTGGAACGCGATCGCGGGGCTGTAGCAGGCCGCGATCAACGCGGGCTTCTCCCTACGGTTTCAGGGCCGCGCGGGCGATCCGCTCGGCCACCGGATTCATCGCCTCGCCCTTCGCCTCCGTGGAGTTGACCGAGTAGACCAGGGTGCGTGAGAGGTCGCGGGTGGCGCCCATCATGGTCGAATAGCCGTAGCGGGCGCCGGACTTGAGCCACAGGACCCTGCCCCCGAACTCGAAGCGCTGGAGCCCGGCGCTCATGTCGGCGCCCTCGATGCCCGCCGGGACGGTGAACATCTCCTCCAGCTGCGGCCCGGGCACCAGGTCGCCTCGGAACAGCCGGGTGACCAGGCGCTCCAGGTCGGCCGTGGTCGAGATCATGTCGCCCGCCGCCCAGCGGTCGGCCTGGTTCCAGTCGGTGACGTCGACCAGCCGGGTCGTGCCGTCGGCCCCCCGCACCGCCTGGTAGCCGTGGTTGTGCGGTCCGTGGATCCGGGGGTCGGTACCGGGGAAGTACGAGTGACGCATTCCCGCCGGACGGAACACCCGCCGGGCGGCCTCGGACTCGTACGGGCGGCCCGTGACCTTCTCGACCAGCATCCCGAGGACCGTGTAGTTGACGTTCAGGTAGTGCTGCTCGTCGCCGGGGCCGAACTCCGGGCCCTTCGCGACCGCCGAGGCGACCACGGCTTCCGGGGTCAGCGTGTCGAAGCGGTGCGCGTACACCTCCTCGAAGGAGTCCCCGAAACCGTCGCCGGGCCGGATGCCGCTGGTGTGGTTCAGCAGCTGCCGCACGGTGACGGGCTCCGTGAAGGAGGCGGGCAGCAGCCCGGGGAGGTAGTCCTCCACCGGTGCGCCGAGGTCGATCCGGTGCTCCGCCGCGAGCTGGAGCACCAGCGCCGCGGTCACCACCTTGGTCGTGGAACCGGCGCGGAAGAGCGCGTCCGGGTCGGCGTCGCGGCCACCGCGCAGGTCGTGCACGCCGGCGCTGCCGCGCCAGGTCCCGTCGGTGCCGCCGACCCGGACGAGCGCCGCCGTCGCGTCCGGGCTCGGGAGCCCGGCGAGCGCGGCGCGTAAGGCCTCCGCGTCCGGCCCGGTGGCCGTGGCGTGCGCCCCGACCGGGGGAGCGGCGGGCGCGGCGAGGGCCGGGGCGGCGAGCGGTCCCGCCGTCACCCCCAGGACGAGCGCGGTGGCGACGGCGGTGAGGGGCCGGACGCTGAAGTGCGGCAAGGCTGCTCCCTGGGTGGAGGACGACGGGCCGGGCGGTGGCCGGCGAGATCATCCTGCGGCCGCGCGTTCCTGCGCGGATCGTCAGCGGGGAGGGCATGGACCCTGACCCCAGCCCGGAGAAACTGGCCTACAAGGGAGGGGTGTTGTGGGGGATAGGCCCTAGGGCGCCCGGTGCCGGGGAGGAGGCGGGCGGGGTGGGGAGGCCGAACGTGCGGTTCCCGGGGAGCGGCGAGGGCGAACCGCGGTCCTGAAGCGGTGAGTGCCGAACGGAGTCGCACTCGCTCAAGGGCACCCGCTCACCGTTTCCCGGGACGCCCTCCCGAAACGCCCTGCCTGAGCGCTCGCACGGAACGCCCTCGCGAAACACCTTGCCGGGTGCGGGAGTTCGCCCTGAGTCGACGCTTCCGCGGGTGCCCGCCCGGCCAACGGGCCCCTACTGCTCGCGCAGCGCCGTCAGGGCGTCGATGCGGTTCGTGGTGATCGAGTCGACCCCGAGGTCGAGCAGCCGCCGCATGGAGCGCCGGGTGTCCGGCGTCCACGCCGACAGCAGGTAGCCGTCGCGGTGCACCCGCGCCACCAGGTCCCGGTCGACCAGCCCGAAGCGGTAGTTGAGCCACCGGGGCCGTACCGCGCGCAGGAGAGCGGGCCGCGGGGGCGCCAGCGTCGTCCAGGTCAGCGCGATCTCCGCCGCCGGGTCGGCCGCGCGCACCGCGAGCATCGCCGGGGCGCCCGCGCAGTAGTACACCCGCTCCTCGGCCCCGGACGCGTGGACGACGTCGACGACCTCGCGCACGGTCCTGCGGTCCGCGCCGGGCAGGTCGATCATCAGCCGGCCGTCCCCGGTCGCGGCCAGCGCGTCCACGAGCGTCGGCACCCCGCCGGCCGTCAGCCCGCGCACCTCGTCGGAGGAGAGCGAGAGCAGCGGGCGGTCGTGCCCCCACAGGCGCTCCAGCGTCTCGTCGTGCAGCAGCACGGGAACGCCGTCGCGGGTGAGCCGGACGTCGATCTCCACCGCGTCCGCGCCCCTCCGGAGCGCGGAACGCAGGGAGTCGAGGGTGTTCTCGCGGACGCGGTAGGGGTCGCCGCGGTGGGCCACGGCAGTCACGGTGCGCATGCGCCCATTGTGGGGGCGGTGCGCACCGCGTCCGCTCATCGGGGTGCGGCGGCCCGGCGCCCGGACGTCAGGAGGCGAGCCACGCCGACGTGTACGTGTCGATCTCGTCCGTGAGCCGGCGCTTGCCCGCCGCGTCCAGGAAGGACGCCTCGACGGCGTTCTTCGCGAGCCCGGCGAGACCCCGCTCGTCCAGGTCGAGGAGCCGGGCGGCGACCGCGTACTCGTTGTTGAGGTCGGTGCCGAACATGGGCGGGTCGTCGGAGTTGATCGTGACGAGGACACCCGCGCCGACCATCTCCTTGAGCGGGTGCTCGTCGAGCGTGCGGACCGCGCGGGTCGCGATGTTCGAGGTCGGGCAGACCTCCAGCGCGATGCGGTGCTCGGCGAGGTGGGCGAGCAGCTTCGGGTCCCGCGCGGAACTGGTGCCGTGTCCGATGCGCTCGGCGCGCAGGTCGGTCAGCGCGTCCCACACCGTCTGCGGGCCGGTCGTCTCCCCGGCGTGCGGCACCGAGCGCAGGCCGGCGGCGATCGCCCGGTCGAAGTACGGCTTGAACTGCGGCCGGGGGACGCCGATCTCCGGGCCGCCGAGTCCGAAGGAGACGAGTCCCTCGGGGCGAATCCGGTCGTCGGTGGCGAGCCGGGTCGTCTCCTCGGCGGCTTCGAGGCCCGCCTCGCCGGGGATGTCGAAGCACCAGCGCAGGACGACGCCGAGCTCGGCCTCGGCGGCCTTGCGGGCGTCCTCGATCGCCTCCATGAAGCCGAGCTCGTCGATGCCGCGGCGGGTGGAGGAGAAGGGGGTGATGGTCAGCTCGGCGTACCGGACCTGCTGCCGGGCCATGTCCCGGGCGACCTCGTACGTGAGGAGCCGGACGTCCTCCGGGGTGCGGATGAGGTCGACGACGGACAGGTACACCTCGATGAAGTGGGCGAAGTCCGTGAAGGTGAAGTAGTCGGCGAGGGCCTCGGGGTCGGTGGGGACCTTCGAGTCGGGGTGGCGCGCGGCCAGCGTGGAGACGATCCGGGGGGAGGCGGAGCCGACGTGGTGCACATGCAGTTCGGCCTTGGGCAGCCCGGCGATGAAGGCGTGCGGGTCGCGGACGTCGAGGTGGTCGGTCAAGGGTTGCTCCCCGGGAACGGCGTCCCGCACGTGCGTGTCGGGGGACGCGGGTGATCGGCTGATCGGTGACTCGGGGATCATCGTAGGCCGCCGTCCGCACGCCCAGGGCGCGGGCCGTAGCATGACGGAACGTACAACTGAGGGGACCTCGCGCATGTCCGACGACGCCCGCACGCCGGAACCGCCGGACCACACCTGGCCGGCGGCCCCCGCCTCCCCGGACAGCGGACCCCACGCCGGCCCGCAGGACGCGCCCCCCACCCGCAAGGTCGGCCTGGACAAGCAGGCCCCCGCCCCCGAGCGCGACCCCTGGGCCGCTCCGGCGGACGCCGTGCCCCCGGGCGCCGGGCAGGGCGGCACCCCGCCGCCGCCCTCCGTCCACAACCAGCCCACCGTGACCTCGCTGCCCGCCATGGGCTCGGCGCTGCCGCCCAGCCCGGACACCTCGACGCCCGGCGCGGCGACCCCTCAGCCCTGGGCCAACCCCTTCGCGCCACCGGCGTCCGGCGGGTCCGCCGACCCGTACGCCCCGCCCGCCGGGACGATGCCGCCGGGCGGCGCCGCGCCGCACAACCCCTTCGCCCCGCCCGCCGGACCGGCCTCCTTCGGCGGGCCGCTCCCCGGTGAGCCCGTTCCGCCACCGCCCGTGGCCCCCGGCGGCCCGGGTCAGCCTCTGTACGGCTATCCCCATTACCCCGGTCCCACGGTGCACGGCGGCCACAGCCCTTACCCCGGTGTGCACTCCGGTTACGGCTGGGGCGTCCCGCAGCCGATGCCGAGCAACGGGATGGGCACCACCTCGCTGGTGCTCGGCATCATCGCGGCCGTGCTCTTCTGCCTGTGGCCGGTGGCGATCGTGCTGGGCATTCTGGCGCTCGTCTTCGGCGTGATCGGCCGCCGCAGGGCAGGCCGGGGCGAGGCGACGAACCCGGGCCAGGCACTGGCGGGCATCATCTGCGGCGCGGTCGGACTGCTGCTCGGCATCGGCTTCGCCGTGCTGATCTTCGCCCTGCCCGACGACAACGACGAGGACCCGTACTTCGGCACTGACGACTACTCGACGTCCCTGGTGGTGGAGCAGGCGCGCTAGCGTCCGCTCGGTCCCTCAGGGGACGGACGCGGGGCGGCCCGCATCCCGGACGTCCTCTCCAAGACGCCACAGGACTCCGGGCACTCCCCTCTACGACAGGGAACCGTCCTTACGACAGGGAGCCGTCCGCTTCGGCGGGCGCCGGGACGCCGGTGGTTCTCAGCCGCTCCCGTGCCTCCATGAGCGCGAACCCCAGCAGGTTCGGGCCCAGCCAGCGCTCGGGGTCTCCCGCGCGTTCGTCGTCCGCGGCGAGCCCGATGCCCCAGATCCGGTCCACGGGGCTGGCCTCGACGAGCACCCGGTCGCCCGTGTCCAGCAGGAAGTGCCGCAGGTCGGGGTGGGCGGCGAACTTGTGCACGCTGCCCTCGGCCACGATCCGGAAGCGCTCCCGCTCCCAGATCTCGCCGTCGAAGTCCCGGACCAGCCGGCCCGCCTTCTTGGCCAGCGCCGGATTCGGCGCCAGCAGTGCCTGCCGCTCCGCCTCCGCGTCGCCGAAGAGGCGCGCCTTGCCCGCCATCATCCAGTGCTCGGCGGTCGCGTACTCGACGCCGGCCACCGTGAACGGCGACGGCCACCACTGGCTCAGGCAGCTCGCGCCGACCCGCCCGTCCGGCCGCGGCCGGTGCCCCCAGAAGTGCAGGTACTTGATCCTCGCCCCCGCGCGGACCTCCCTGACCAGGGCTTCCCTCGAATCGATCGTCCCCATGCACGCGAGTCTGGCACGCACCACTGACAGTCCGTCCCGCCTTTTCCAGGCTGACTCGACACCTGGTCGACAGATTCCGTCGCGTAACCAAAAGGCAACAACGGAATCACTTGTTGAGGTCACCTCTCTCTGTCAGGATCGGCACTCAAATCGAGCTGGAGCTACGCCGACCCCCGTGGGACGGGGAGGGCGGCGGAGGAGAGCGACATGCACAAACCGGGCCATCGCTTCCAGGCGCAGGACCGTTTCGCGGACGGCGCGCAGTACATCGCGGGCCGACTGGTCAAGGGCACCTCGGGCCGCACGCACGCGGTCGTCGACCCCGCCACCGGCGAGGAGGTCTACACGTACGAGCTGGCGTCCCCCGCCGACGTGGACGCCGCCGTCGCCGCCGCCCGAGCGGCGTTCCCCGGCTGGTCCGGCGCCACCCCCGGCGAGCGCTCCGACGCGCTGCACCGCTTCGCCGCCGTCCTCACCGAGCGGGCCGAGGAGTTCGCCCAGGCGGAGTCCCTGCAGTGCGGCAAGCCGCTCAAGCTGACCCGCGAGTTCGACGTCCCGGGGACCATCGACAACACGGCCTTCTTCGCCGGGGCGGCCCGCCATCTCCAGGGCCAGTCCGCGGGCGAGTACTCCGGGGACCACACCTCCTACGTACGCCGTGAGCCCATCGGCGTCGTCGGCTCCATCGCGCCCTGGAACTACCCCCTCCAGATGGCCGCCTGGAAGATCCTCCCGGCGATCGCCGCGGGCAACACCGTCGTCCTCAAGCCCGCCGAGCTCACCCCGCTCACCTCGCTGCTCTTCGCCCAGGCGGCCACCGACGCAGGCATCCCCGACGGCGTTGTCAACATCGTCACCGGCGCGGGCAAGGACGCGGGCGAGCACCTCGTCGGCCACCCCGACGTCGCCATGACCTCCTTCACCGGGTCCACCGGCGTCGGCAAGCGCGTCGCCGAGATCGCCACCGCCACCGTGAAGCGGCTGCACCTGGAGCTCGGCGGCAAGGCACCCTTCGTGGTCTTCGACGACGCGGACCTGGAGGCCGCGGTGCACGGAGCCGTCGCCGGCGCCCTCATCAACACCGGTCAGGACTGCACGGCCGCCACCCGCGCGTACGTGCAGCGGCCCCTCTACGACGAGTTCGTCGCGAGGACCGGCGCCCTCATCGCGGGCGTCCGCGTCGGCGACCCGTTCGCGCCGGACACCGACCTCGGCCCCCTCATCTCGCACGCCCAGCGCGACCGGGTCGCCGGATTCGTCGACCGGGCCCGCGCCTACGCGCGCGTGGTGACCGGCGGCGAGATCCCGCAGGACCTGAAGGACGGCGCGTACTACCGCCCCACCCTCGTCGCCGACGCCGCGCAGGACAGCGAGATCGTGCAGTCCGAGATCTTCGGCCCCGTCCTCGTCGTGCTCCCCTTCGACACCGACGACGAGGGCATCCGGCTCGCCAACGACACCCCGTACGGCCTCGCCGCCTCCGCCTGGAGCCGCGACGTCTACCGGGCCAACCGCGCCACCCGGGAGATCAAGGCCGGGTGCGTGTGGGTGAACGACCACATCCCGATCATCAGCGAGATGCCGCACGGCGGCTACAAGGCGTCCGGCTTCGGCAAGGACATGTCTGCCTACTCCTTCGAGGAGTACACGCAGATCAAGCACGTCATGTTCGACAACACCGCGGTCGCCAGGAAGGACTGGCACCGCACGATCTTCGGGGACCGATAGCCAGAACAGGCCGCGTGACCACGGCCGCTTCCCTCCCGAAAGGGCACCAGGAGCATGGAGCAGTACGAGCCCGACCGTCCGTCCCCGGCCCAACTGGCCGCCTTTCACCGCAGTCTGAGGAACGGCAGGGCATCCCTCACCCGGCGTTCGCTGCTGCGCGCCTCCGCCGGCGGCGCGCTGGCCGTCGGCGGTCTCGGAGCACTGAGCGGCTGCGGGATCCCCGCCGCGGGCAAGACCCAGGGCGGCGTCTCCGCCGAGGACCACTCGGCCAAGGAGAAGACGATCAACTTCTCCAACTGGACCGAGTACATGGACGTGGACGAGAGCGAGAAGCACCACCCGACGCTCGACGCGTTCACCCGGCGTACCGGCATCAAGGTCAAGTACACCGAGGACATCAACGACAACGTCGAGTTCTTCGGCAAGATCAAGCCGCAGCTCGCGGCGGGCCAGGACACCGGGCGCGACATCATCGTCGTCACCGACTGGCTCGCGGCCCGGCTGATCCGCTTCGGCTGGGTGCAGAAGCTGGACGCCTCCAACCTGCCGCACGCCTACGCGAACCTCTCCCAGCAGTTCCGGAACCCCGACTGGGACCCCGGACGCGCCTACTCCTATCCGTGGCAGGGCATCTCGACCGTCATCGCCTACAACAAGAAGGCGCTCGACGGCGAGAAGGTCGAGTCGATCTCCGACATGCTCGACAACCCCAAGCTCAAGGGGCGCGTCGGCTTCCTCTCCGAGATGCGCGACAGCATCGGCATGACGCTGCTCGACATGGGCAAGGACCCGGCGAAGTTCACCGACGACGACTACGACGCGGCGATCGCCCGGCTCCAGAAGGCCGTCGACAAGGGCCAGATCCGCCGCTTCACCGGCAACGACTACACGTCCGACCTCACCAAGGGCGACCTGGCGGCCTGTGTCGCCTGGGCGGGTGACGTGGTCCAGCTCAAGGCGGACAGCCCGGACGTCGACTTCATCATCCCGGAGAGCGGCTACATCACGTCCACGGACAACATGCTCGTCCCCAACAAGGCACGTCACAAGACGAACGCCGAGCGGCTGATGGACTACTACTTCGAGCCGAGGCCGGCCGCCGAACTCGCCGCGTACATCAACTACGTGTGTCCCGTCGACGGCGTGAAGGACGAGCTCGCGAAGATCGACGAGGACGCGGCGAACAACCCGCTGATCATTCCCGACAAGGCCATGGCCGCCAGGTCACACCCCTTCCGCTCACTGAGCCAGAAGGAAGAGACGGCCTACGAAGAGAAGTTCGCGAAGCTCACAGGGGCGTGACGATGATGAAGACTGACAACAGCGGCGACGTCCGCCTCTCCGGCATCAGCAAGACCTACGGCGCGTTCACGGCCGTCCACCCGCTCGACCTGACCGTCCCCGAGGGCTCGTTCTTCGCGCTCCTCGGCGCCTCGGGCTGCGGCAAGACCACCACCCTGCGCATGATCGCCGGCCTGGAGGAGCCCACCTCGGGCACCGTCTCGCTCGGCGACCAGGACGTGACGAACCTGCCGCCCTACAAGCGGCCGGTGAACACCGTCTTCCAGTCCTACGCGCTCTTCCCGCACCTCGACATCTTCGAGAACGTCGCCTTCGGCCTGCGCCGGCGCGGCATCAAGTCGGTGAAGAAGCAGGTCGAGGACATGCTCGAACTGGTGCAGCTCGGCGAGCAGGCCCGCAAGAAACCGCACCAGCTCTCCGGCGGCCAGCAGCAGCGCGTCGCCGTGGCCCGCGCCCTCATCAACCACCCCAAGGTGCTGCTCCTCGACGAACCCCTCGGCGCCCTCGACCTCAAGCTGCGCCGCCAGATGCAGCTGGAGCTCAAGCGCATCCAGACCGAGGTCGGCATCACCTTCGTGCACGTCACGCACGACCAGGAGGAGGCCATGACCATGGCCGACACCGTCGCCGTGATGAACGCGGGCCGCGTCGAGCAACTGGGCTCGCCCGCCGACCTGTACGAGAACCCGAACACCACCTTCGTGGCGAACTTCCTCGGCACCTCGAACTTCATCGAGGCCGAGGTCGACACCCGCAGCGGCGACGAGATCGTCCTCAAGGCGGGCGGCGGCAAGCTCGTCCTGCCCGCCGCGCGATGTTCGGCGCCCGCGACGGCCGGCGGCAAGCTCCTGGCCGGTGTCCGCCCCGAGAAGATCACGCTCACGCACGCCGACGACGCCGGCGAGATCCCGGCCGGCCGCAACCGGATCACCGGCAGGATCGCCGACTCCAGCTTCATCGGCGTCTCCACGCAGTACGTCGTCGACAGCGCCGTCTGCCCCGGGTTCGAGGTCTACTCGCAGAACGTCGACCGCGACTCCCGGCTGCGGCCCGGCGCGGACGTCGTCCTGCACTGGAACCCGGCGCACACCTTCGGCCTGGACGCGGCGCAGGACATCGACGCGGGCGTCGAGTCGGTCGAGGAAGAGGCCGCCTGATGTCGACCCTCACCGAGGCGCCACCGCCTCTCGCGCCCACCGCCCCCGAGAAGAAGCCGCCGCGCCGACGCGGCCGCCTCACCCCGTACTGGCTGCTGCTGCCCGGCATCCTGTGGCTCGTCGTCTTCTTCGCGCTGCCGATGGTCTACCAGGCCTCCACGTCCGTGCAGACGGGCTCCCTGGAGGACGGCTACCGGGTCACCTGGCACTTCGCGACCTACTGGGACGCGCTGGCGGACTACTGGCCGCAGTTCCTGCGCTCGGTGCTGTACGCCGGTTCGGCGACGGTCCTGTGCCTGATCCTCGGCTACCCGCTCGCGTACCTCATCGCGTTCCGCGCGGGCCGCTGGCGCAACGTCGTGCTGATCCTGGTGATCGCGCCGTTCTTCACCAGCTTCCTGATCCGCACGCTCGCCTGGAAGACGATCCTCGCGGACGGCGGCCCGGTCGTCGGCGCGCTCAACTCGCTGCACCTCCTGGACATCACGAGCTGGCTCGGCATGACCTCGGGCGACCGGGTCCTCGCGACTCCGCTCGCGGTGGTCTGCGGACTCACGTACAACTTCCTGCCGTTCATGATCCTGCCGCTCTACACCTCGCTGGAGCGGATCGACGGACGGCTCCACGAGGCCGCCGGCGACCTCTACGCGAGGCCCGTCACGACCTTCCGCAAGGTGACCTTCCCGCTGTCGATGCCCGGCGTCGTCTCCGGCACCCTGCTGACCTTCATCCCCGCGAGCGGCGACTACGTGAACGCCGACCTGCTCGGCTCCACGGACACCCGGATGGTCGGCAACGTCATCCAGACGCAGTTCCTGCGGATTCTCGACTATCCGACGGCCGCCGCGCTCTCGTTCATCCTCATGGCCGCGATTCTCGTCATGGTCACGCTCTACATCCGCAAGTCCGGGACGGAGGATCTGGTCTGATGGCCCTCTTGCGCTGGCTCAAGCACCATCTCGTCGTCATCGCGGGTCTCGTGACCCTCGGATATCTGCTCCTTCCGAACGTCGTCGTCACGGTGTTCTCCTTCAACAAGCCGAAGGGGCGCTTCAATTACGAATGGCAGGCGTTCTCCACGGACGCCTGGCGCGATCCGTGCGGGGTCGCCGACATGTGCGGCTCGCTCTCGCTCAGCCTCCAGATCGCCTTCTGGGCGACGCTCGGGGCCACCGCCCTCGGCACGATGATCGCCTTCGCGCTGGTCCGCTACCGCTTCCGGGCCCGCGGCGCCGTGAACTCGCTGATCTTCCTGCCGATGGCGATGCCCGAGGTCGTGATGGCCGCCTCGCTGCTGACGCTGTTCCTCAACATGGGGGCCCAGCTGGGCTTCTGGACGATCCTGATCGCCCACATCATGTTCTGCCTCAGCTTCGTGGTCACCGCCGTCAAGGCACGCGTGATGTCGATGGACCCGCGCCTGGAGCAGGCGGCCCAGGACCTGTACGCCGGTCCCGTGCAGACCTTCCTGCGGGTCACGCTGCCCATCGCGGCCCCCGGGATCGCCGCGGGCGCGCTGCTCGCCTTCGCGCTCTCCTTCGACGATTTCATCATCACCAATTTCAACGCGGGATCGACCGTCACCTTCCCCATGTTCGTCTGGGGATCGGCACAGCGCGGAACACCCGTTCAGATCAATGTCATCGGTACGGCCATGTTCGTCGTCGCCGTACTGTTCGTCCTGGCCGGAATGGTGATCGGCAATCGCCGCAACCGGCAGAAGGCGTAAGAGCAATTCTTTCGTAGGGAGTTGAAATCATGGCCCCAGGCGCCATGAACCGTTGGACGACGTCTCTTTCCGACGCCCGGCCGGTGTCCTACTGGCTGGACGACCCCGGCAAGCCCCGCCCCGAGCCCGCCCTCACCGGCGCCGAGACCTGCGACCTGCTCGTCGTCGGCGGCGGCTACAGCGGACTGTGGACCGCGCTCCTCGCCAAGGAGCGCGACCCGCGGCGCGAGGTGGTGCTGGTGGAGGGCCGCGAGGTGGGCTGGGCCGCCTCGGGCCGCAACGGCGGGTTCTGCGCCGCGTCCCTCACCCACGGGCTGGCCAACGGCCTGACCCGGTGGCCGGACGAGATCAGGAAGCTGGAGGAGCTGGGCGCCCGCAACCTCGACGGGATCGAGGCGGCGGTCGCCCGCTACTCCATCGACTGCGACTTCGAGCGCTCCGGCGAGATCGACGTCGCCACCGAGCCGTACCAGGCGACCGAACTGCGCGAGTGGTACGAGGAGTTGCGGCGCGAGGGCCTCGCGGACGGCATCGAGTACCTGGACGCCGACGCGGTGCGCGAGCAGGTCGACTCGCCCACGTTCCTCGCGGGGCTGCACGACCGGCGGGGCGTCGCCATGCTCCACCCGGCCAAGCTCGCCTGGGGACTGAAGCGCGCCTGCCGCGAACTGGGCGTGCGGATCTACGAGAACACCCCCGCGCTCGCCCTGCGGCCCCACGGCGCGGGCATGGCCGTACGCACCCCCTACGGCTCCGTCCGGGCCCGCCGGGTCGCCCTCGGCACGAACATCTTCCCGAACCTGGTCCGGCGGGTGCGCGCGTACACCGTCCCGGTCTACGACTACGCGCTGATGACCGAGCCGCTGACCGCCGACCAGCTGGCGTCCGTCGGCTGGAAGAACCGCCAGGGCCTGGGGGACTCGGCCAACCAGTTCCACTACTTCCGCCTCTCGGCCGACAACCGGATCCTGTGGGGCGGCTACGACGCGGTCTACCCGTACGGCGGCCGGGTGCGCGCCGAGCACGACGACCGCCCCGAGACGTACGCGAAGCTCGCCGAGCACTTCTTCACCTGCTTCCCGCAGCTGGAGGGCGTGCGGTTCACCCACGCCTGGGGCGGCGCCATCGACACCTGCTCGCGCTTCTCCGCCTTCTTCGGCACCGCCCATCAGGGCCGGGTCGCCTACGCGGCCGGGTACACCGGCCTCGGGGTGGGCGCGACCCGCTTCGGAGCCGACGTCATGCTCGACCTGCTGGCGGGGGAGCGCACCGAGCGCGCCGAACTGGAGATGGTCCGCAAGAAACCGCTCCCGTTCCCGCCCGAGCCCTTCGCCTGGGCCGGCATCGCGCTCACCAAGTGGTCGCTCGCGCGTGCCGACGCGCGGGACGGGCGGCGCAACCTCTGGCTGAAGACGATGGACCGGCTCGGACTCGGCTTCGACAGCTGAGCCCGCGCCGGACGCCCGCCTTCCGGCACGGATGATCGCCGGGCGTACGCGGGAGCGACTGATCCACTCGGGTACGCCCTGCTCACACCCTGTGACACGGTTCACCACCGACAAGTCGCGGGAACCCGCGTAATGCCCGGCCCGGACCTCCCTCTCCCCAGTGACGCGACCAGCGTCGACACGAGAAAGGGAGGTTCCGTCATGACAGGCGCCAAGACGGCGGTCGAGTGGCTGGCATCCGCAGCGCCGGATCCCGAGGCCTGCCGCTGGGAGTGGGAACGCAACCCGACCGGGGTCGCGCTGCTGCCGGCCGGCCGGCTCTGGGACGTGCTCATCCTGCCGGGGGAGCTGGGCTATCCCACGCTCGACGTGCTGACCCGGGTGATCGACCAACTCGGTCCGGTGCTCGTCGACTTCGGTGACGCCCGGATGGGGTTCTTCGTGCCCGCAGGCACCGCCACCCGCTGGCTCGGCACCGGGGTGCGCACCGCGGGCCGCGGCACGTGGATCGTGGTGCCGTACCCCGGCAGGTCGACCGGCGGAGTGCGCTGGCTGGTGCCGCCGGACGGCTCGGGCACCCTCACCGATCCGGCGCTGCTGGAGCTGGCGATGCACGAGGCGGCGGCGGGTCTGGCGGGCGAGGAGGGCCCCTGACCGCACGCCGGTCCCGCGCGGGATCACGCCGGAGGTCTTGACAACGCAATTGGTCTGGACCAAGTTGGGCGCGCTCCACCCTCCAATTCCCCCATGCCCGGAGGCAGCTGTGGACCGCACCGGACCCGACAGACCATTCGCACGGCGCAGACTTCTCGCCGTCTGCACGGCCACCGTCCTGGCCGTCCCCGGCCTCACCGTCCTCTCGTCGGCCGCCCGTGCGGCCGACGCGGACCTCGTCAGGAACGGCGGGTTCGAGGCGGGCCTGGACAACTGGACCTGCACGGCGGCCAGTACCGTCACCTCGCCCGTGCGCACCGGCGCCTCCGCGCTGAAGGCGACCCCGGCCGGCAACGACTACGCCCAGTGCAGCCAGACCGTCACCGTGAAGCCGGACGCGCAGTACACCCTCACCGGCCATGTGCGCGGCAGCTACGTCTACCTCGGCGCGAGCGGCACCGGCACCACCGACGTCTCCACCTGGACGCAGTCCGCCGCCGACTGGCAGCAGCTCACCACCACCTTCCGCACCGGCCCGTCCACCACGAAGGTCACCCTCTACACGCACGGCTGGTACGGCACCGGCACCTACTACGCCGACGACGTCTCCCTGGTCGGCCCGGGTGCCGACGCGAGCCAGCCGCCCGCCCCGCCCACCGGCCTGAAGACCGGAACGGTGACCTCCGGCAGCGTCGCGCTGTCGTGGTCCGTGGTCCCCGGCGCGACCGGGTACGCGGTCTACCGCAACGGCGTGAAGGCGCAGACGGCGAGCGGGACCTCGGTCACCGTCACCGGCCTGTCACCGGCCACCGCGTACAGCTTCCAGGTGGCGGCCGTGAACGACGCGGGCGAGTCGGCGAAGTCGGCGGCCGTCACCGCGACCACCTCTCCGGGCACCGGCGACGGCTCCTCCGGCCTGCCCGCGCACGCCCTGGTCGGCTACCTGCACGCGAGCTTCGCCAACGGCGCCGGCTACACCCGCCTGGCCGACGTCCCCGACAGCTGGGACGTCATCGACCTGGCCTTCGGCGAGCCGACCTCCACCACCTCCGGCGACATCCGCTTCAACCGCTGCCCGGTCACCGAGTGCCCGAACGTGGAGAGCGACGCCGAGTTCAAGGCCGCCATCAAGGCCAAGCAGGCGGCGGGCAAGAAGGTCCTGATCTCCATCGGCGGCCAGAACGGCCAGGTCCAGCTCACCACCGCCGCGGCCCGCGACACCTTCGTCTCCTCGGTGTCGAAGATCATCGACGAGTACGGCCTCGACGGCCTGGACATCGACTTCGAGGGCCACTCCCTTTCCCTGAACGCCTCCGACACCGACTTCAGGAACCCCACGACCCCGGTCGTCGTGAACCTGATCTCCGCGGTGAGGACCCTCAAGGCCCGGTACGGCGCCAAGTTCGTCCTGACGATGGCGCCCGAGACCTTCTTCGTCCAGCTCGGCTACCAGTACTACGGCACCGGGAAATGGGGCGGCCAGGACCCGCGCGCCGGCGCCTACCTGCCCGTCATCCACGCCCTGCGCGACGACCTGACGCTGCTGCACGTCCAGGACTACAACTCGGGCTCGATCATGGGGCTCGACAACCAGTACCACTCCATGGGCGGCGCCGACTTCCACATCGCCATGACCGACATGCTGCTCACCGGCTTCCCGGTCGCGGGCGACGCGAACAACGTCTTCCCGCCGCTGCGCCCCGACCAGATCGCGATCGGCATGCCGGCGACCACGAACGCGGGCAACGGCCACGTCTCGCCCGCGGAGGTCACCAAGACCCTCGACTGCCTGACGAAGAGGACCAACTGCGGCTCGTACAGCCCGCACGGCACCTGGCCCGCCCTGCGCGGCCTGATGACGTGGTCGATCAACTGGGACCGGTTCGGCGGCTGGGAGTTCTCGAAGAACTTCGACGCCTACTTCGGCTGAGGAACAGCGCGAGCCCCGCCAGCAGCAGCGCGCACAGGCACCAGCTCGCCACCACGTCCAGCGGCCAGTGGTAGCCGCGGACGACGAGGCCGGTGGCGACCGCCAGGTTCAGGACCAGGCAGGCGGCGAGCAGGGCGCGACGGGCCGGGGCGGTGCGCAGCCCCGGCAGGAGGAGCAGGGTCGCGGCGCCGTACGCGACGGCGGCGGTCGCCGTGTGACCCGAGGGGTAGAAACCCGTACCCGGGCCCATCACCGGTGGGCCCGGGCGGGCGATCAGTTCTTTCGCCGGCACGATCACGGCCGGTACGGCGGCCATCAGGACGGCCGCCGCGACGGACGGCAGCCACCATCGGGCGGCGCCTTCGCGGCGGGAGCGGCGGGCCGTGAGGACGAGGGCGACGGCCAGGACCGGGACGGCGACGGAGACGTTGCCGAGGTCGGCGAGCAGCTCGAAGAACCGGTTCGGGCGGACGACGGCGTCACTGAGGCGCTCGTCCGCGCGGGCGAGGGGGCCGTGGGCCGCGACCTGCCAGGTGATCAGCGCGAGAAGGAGGGCCGGAAGGCCGAGGAGGATGGTCGGCCACCCCGGAACAGGGGGGGTGGTTCCGGGGTGGCCGACCGGATCGGTGTGCCGCGCGCCCCGGGGGGTTTGGGGCGGGCGGCCATCCGATCGGTGAGGTGTTCCGGAGCCGGAAGCTCCGGGTGTGTGCGCGAGGGCACGACCAGGGCGAAGCTGGGGAGGCCCCGACCCGGCGTCGCCCACAGTCCCCTGTGGGCGGGGTGTTTCTCTCATCTGCGTAGAACCTACGACAGCGGATGCGGCTCCGACAGCCACATTCGCGTCCCGTCATCCACCTCGCACACCTTCTTCACACGCTCTGCCTCTCGGTGCGCCCGCCCCGGCCGGAAACGGAATCCGAGACGGGCGCCGGTGCGGCCCCGCGGCCGGGACCGGTGAGACGTCAGATGCGGGCGAAGGCCTGCTCGATGATGTCCAGGCCCTCGTTCAGGAGGTCCTCGCCGATGACCAGCGGGGGCAGGAAGCGGAGGACGTTGCCGTAGGTGCCGCAGGTGAGGACCAGCAGACCCTCCTGGTGGCAGGCCTTGGCGAGCGCGGCCGTGGCGGCCGGGTTCGGCTCCTTGGTGTCGCGGTCCTGCACCAGCTCGATCGCGATCATGCCGCCGCGCCCGCGGACGTCGCCGATGATGTCGAACTTCTCGGCCATCGCGCCCAGGCGGGCCTTCATGACCGCCTCGATCCTCTTCGCCCGCGCGTTGAGGTCCAGCTCCTTCATCGTCTCGATCGCGCCGAGCGCACCCGCGCAGGCGACCGGGTTGCCGCCGTAGGTGCCGCCCAGGCCGCCCGCGTGCGCGGCGTCCATGATCTCGGCGCGGCCGGTGACCGCGGCCAGCGGCAGGCCGCCCGCGATGCCCTTGGCGGTGGTGATCAGGTCCGGGACGATGCCCTCGTCCTCGCAGGCGAACCACTGGCCGGTGCGGCAGAAGCCGGACTGGATCTCGTCCGCGACGAAGACGATGCCGTTGTCCTTGGCGAACTGGCTGATCGCCGGCAGGAAGCCCTTCGCGGGCTCGATGAAGCCGCCCTCGCCGAGCACCGGCTCGATGATGATCGCGGCGACGTTCTCGGCCCCGATCTGCTTGTTGATCATGTCGATGGCCTGCGCGGACGCCTCGGCACCGGCGTTCTCCGGACCCGTCAGCCAGCGGTAGCCGTAGGCCACCGGCACGCGGTAGACCTCGGGCGCGAACGGGCCGAAACCGTGCTTGTACGGCATGTTCTTCGCGGTCAGCGCCATCGTCAGGTTCGTCCGGCCGTGGTAGCCGTGGTCGAAGACGACGACCGCCTGGCGCTTGGTGTACGCCCGCGCGATCTTGACGGCGTTCTCGACGGCCTCGGCGCCCGAGTTGAACAGCGCCGACTTCTTGGCGTGGTCACCCGGGGTCAGCTCCGCCAGCGCCTCGGCGACGGCGACGTAGCCCTCGTACGGCGTGACCATGAAACAGGTGTGGGTGAAGTCCTGGAGCTGCGCGGAGGCCCGGCGTACGACGGCCTCGGCGGAGGCGCCGACCGACGTCACGGCGATACCGGAGCCGAAGTCGATCAGGCGGTTGCCGTCGACGTCCTCGATGATGCCGCCGCCCGCGCGCGTGGTGAAGACCGGCAGCACCGAGCCCACACCGGCCGCGACCGCCGCGGTACGGCGGGCCTGCAGCTCCTGCGACTTCGGGCCGGGGATGGCGGTGACGACGCGGCGCTCCTGCGGAAGTGCGGTCATGAGGGGCTCCCTGAAGATCTTGCGAACCGGTGTTCCGGCGGACCGGGGGTTTCCGGGCGGGGGTGTTTTCGGACGCTTCTCCGCAGGCTAGGGCCGCGGCAGGGGGCGGGGCATGCTCCATGTGGGCGTTGTCGCAGGAATCGGTTGTCCGCCGTGGACATAGAACAGATGGCGGCCGGACCCGACCGGGTCCGCGCGGGTCCGGCCGCGTAAGCGGTGAACTCCCCCGGCAGGGGCACTAGATTGACCCGCGTACGAGGCACGGACCGGCTGGTCAGGGGGCAACGGCGATGGACGGCGACGGCACGCAGGACGCACGGGGCACACACGCGGGCCCCGTGCCGCGCCCGGCGGGACCCCCCGCCGTGCCCGCGACCCCGCACCCCGCGCGGCCCCCGGCCCCCGCGACACCCCCGCGGCCCGCCCGGGCACCGGGCATGCCGCCGCTGCCGGACGGGTCCGCCTTCCTGACCTGGCTGCGCACACCACGGCCGGAGGCCGCACCCGGCGTGTGGCGCTTCGGGCACCGGCCCAGGCCCGCGGAGGAACCCGAGACCGTGCCCGCGCGCCAGCTCCTCAGCGGCGCGCTCATCGCCTTCCTCGTCGGCTGGCTGCTCTGGTCGCTGCTGTGGAACGGCTACCTCGGCGGCTGGTGGCTGCTGCCGCTCTACGCGATGATCCCCGACTCCTGGGCCGAGCCCCACAGCTTCGGCTCCGTCGTGGCCGTCTACGCCTACTACACCGCCGTCGCCCTCGCGATCATGATCGGGGTCGGGCGGCTCGGCCGTTGGGGTGAGGTCTGGCGGCGCTACGGGCTGCCCGCCTGGCGCCGGTCCGCGCCCGTGGACGTACGGCCGCCCGCCCCCGAGGACGACCCCGCCCAGTGGAACCAGCTCCGCGCCGCCGGAGCCGCCGACGCCGCCGACCGGCTCGCCGCCGAGGCCCGCACCGGGCTCATGCGCGACGTCGACCACGCCCGCATCGCCCGCGCCTGGCAGGGCGTACGCAGCGGCCGGCACAGCCTCGCCACCTTCACCGGCGCCGTGCTGAAGGACGGCGCCGCCGCCTGCCTCCACCCCTCCGGGCACCGCGACCTGCCCGGCCGGCACGCCCGGCACGACCTGCTCACCGGACAGGTCCGGCTCGGCACCACCGCCGACGACCCCCGCAACCCCTACGCCTACCGCGCCACCGGACTCGCCCTCGGCCCCGACCTCCTCGGCACCTCGCTACTCGCCGTCGGCCCCGCCGGATCCGGCAAGACCGGCGGCGTCGTCCGGCCCCTCGCCGAGTCCCTGTGCCTGCACGCCCTCGCCGGACGCGCCGCCGTCGTCGTGGTGGGAGCCGCCGGCGCCGGGCTCGGCTCCGCCGACGCCTACGACGTCGTCGTGCGCGTCGGGAACCCCGAGTCCGTCTACGACCTCGACCTCTACGGCGGCACCACCGACCCCGACGAGGCCGCGGCCGTACTCGCCGAGGCCCTCGTCGGCGACCTCGCCGACCCGCACCCCGGCGGCGACAGCCGGCGCTCCACCACCGTCCTCGCCCAGCTCCTCGGCCCCTACCGCGCCGTCCACGGCCGGTTCCCCTCCGTCCCCGAACTGCGCCAGCTGCTCGACGGCTCTCCCGCCCCCCTCGCCGCCCTGCGCCGCGGCCTGGAGGAGGCCGGGCAGGAGTCGCTGCTGCGCGAGCTCGACGCCCGCGAACGGCAGCTCGGACACCCCGGGGACGTCGGCGGCGTCCTCGCCGACCGCGTCGCCCTCCTCGACCGGCCCGCCTTCGCCGGGTTCTTCGACACCTCCGGACAGTCCCGGCCCTTCTCGCTGCGCGCCCTCGACCACCCGGTCCGGGTCCGCATCGACCTGCCCCAGCGCGGCCACGCCGACGCCTCGCGCATCCTCGCCCGGCTCGTGCTCGCCCAGTTCACGGCCGGCGTCGCCGTCCGCGAGGACCGTTCGCTGTTCGCCTGCCTCGTCCTCGACGACGCGACCGGCGTCATCACCCCCGAGGCCGTCCGCGGCATCCAGCGGCTGCGTTCCGCCAACGCCGGGACCGTCCTCACCCTGCGCACCCTCGACGACGTCCCCCGGGCCCTGCGCAGTCCGCTGCTCGGCGCCATCGGCTGCCGCATGGCGCTCTCCGGCCTCACCCCCTGGGACGGCCAGGACTTCGCCGAGGTCTGGGGCAAGGAATGGACCGAGGCCCGGGACGTCACCGACCGGCAGATCATCGCCGAGACCCCCGCCGGCAAGGCCGTCCACATGCTGCGGCGCGTCATCACCGGCAACGCGCCGACCGCGCGCGCCGTCACCGTCCGGCAGGTCGAGCGCGAACGCTGGTCGGCGTCCGAGCTGGCGCACGGGGTGCCGCCGGGGCACGCGGTGCTCTCGCTCACCACCGTGCAGGGTGAGCACGCGCCACCGCTCCTGGTGGATCTGCGCGGCTGAAACGGCGCGCGGGGCACTCCTACGGTGAGGCAGAATCGATAGCGGCCCTTCATACGAAGCGGCCAAAAGATCACCCCGGCCGATCGCCCCGCGCCCGCCTCAGACCTGAAGGTCCCATGCCCCCCACGCTCGCCTCCCTCGTCCACCACTCCGCGCTCAAGCTGACCGTGCGGGCGGGCGGGGGACGCCTGGACGTGCCCGTCCGCTGGGCGCACGTCAGCGAGCTCGCGGACCCCGTGCCGTACATGGAGGGCGGGGAGCTGCTCCTCATCACCGCGCTCACCCTGGACGCGGAGGATCCCGACGCCATGCGCCGGTACGTCAAGCGGCTGGCCGCCGCGGGTGTCGTCGGCCTCGGGTTCGCCGTCGGCGTCAACTACGACGACATCCCCGACGCCCTCGTCGACGCCGCCGAACAGGAAGGGCTCCCCCTGCTGGAGGTGCCCCGGCGCACCCCCTTCCTCGCCATCAGCAAGGCCGTCTCCGCCGCCATCGCCGCCGACCAGTACCGGGCCGTCACCGCCGGGTTCGCCGCCCAACGCGAGCTGACCAAGCAGGCACTGAACGACGGCCCCGAGAAGCTGCTCGCCGCGCTCGCCGGGCAGGTCGACGGCTGGGCCGCCCTGTACGACGCGTCCGGCGCCGTCGTCGCCACCGCGCCCGAGTGGGCCGGGCGCCGCGCCGCGCGGATCACCGCCGACGTCGAGCGGCTGCGGGAGCGGCCCGCGCCCGCCAGCTCCGTGGTCGGCGGCCCCGACGGCGAGGACCGCATCGAGCTGCACTCCCTCGGCACCGGGCGGCGGCCCCGCGCCGCGCTCGCCGTCGGGACGGCCGCCGCCCTCGGCACCGCCGAGCGGTACGCCGTGCACTCGGCGATCGCCCTGCTGACGCTCACCACCGAGCGGTCGACCTCACTGCACGCCGCCGAGCAGCGGATCGGGGCGGCCGTGCTGCGGATGCTGCTCGCCGGGGAGTCCGACCACGCGCGCGCCGTCGCCGGGGGCCTGTACGGGGAGCTCCTCGACGCGCCCTTCCGGCTGATCCTCGCCGAGTCCGCGTCCGCGTCGGCCGCGCGGGCGCATGCCGACGGGCACGCGCGCGTCGCCCCCAAGCCCGCCGTCGCCTCCGTCGCGGTGGCCGACGCGCACGGTGATCCGCTGGGCGGGCTCGCCGAGGTCGTCGAGTCCGCCGCCGCCCGGTCCGGCGAGTCCGTGCTGGTCGTCCCGGACGGGGAGCGGCTCGTCGTGCTCGCCGCGGACGGGGGCGCGGCGGTGGCGGCCTGCCAGGCGCATGCGGAGGCGCTGGACGCGGCGCGGGCCGCGGGGCGCGCGGCAGGGCGGGAGCAGGCCGCGGCGGACGAGGGCGAACTGGTCGTGGGGTTGTCGGCGCCGGCCGGGCCCATCGCGGCGGGGGCGGCCTACAAGCAGGCCGAGCAGGCGCTGTCGGTGGCCCGGCGGAGGGGGCGGGCGCTCGTCGAGCACGAGGAGGTGGCCGCGGGGTCCGTGGTGCCGTTGCTCGCGGACGACGCGGTGCGGGCGTTCGCGGACGGGTTGCTGCGGGCGCTGCGCGAGCATGACGCGACGGGGCGGGGGGATCTGGTGGCCTCCCTGCGGGCGTGGCTGTCCCGGCACGGGCAGTGGGACGCGGCGGCGGCGGATCTCGGGGTGCACCGGCATACGTTGCGGTACCGGATGCGGAGGGTCGAGGAGATCCTCGGACGCTCGCTGGATGATCCGGACGTCCGGATGGAACTGTGGCTGGCGCTGAAGGCCACGGGGGTGGGGGAGTAGGTCGGTCGGGTGGGTCGGTGCGGTGACCGTCGGGCGCCTTCGGGCCGGTGGGTGGGTCGGGGCCGTGCCGGTACATCCGGCCGTCGGTAGTTGGTGTGGGCGTCCGTCACCAGCGTTCCTCGGTCGGGTACGTCCCCGTCTCGACGGCCATTTGATGTACCGGCACGGCCCCTTCGGTCGTAGGGCGACTGCGGGCCGTGGGGGCTGAGCTGCGGGGGCGCGGGTCCGGTGGCTCCGGTGCGGGGCCGGTGGGCGACGCCCACCGGCGGCACGGCCCCTTCGGTCGGATGGCGGCTGCGGGTCGTGGGGGCTGAGCTGCGGGGGGCTGGGGCCTGGTGGCTCCGGTGCGGGGCCGGTGGGCGACGCCCACCTGCGGCACGGCCCCTTCGGTCGGATGGCGGCTGCGGGTCGTGGGGGCTGAGCCGCGGGGGCGCGGGTCCGGTGGCTCCGGTGCGGGGCCGGTGGGCGACGCCCACCTGGCTGCGGTCGGGCGTGCGGCGGGGGCGGCGCCCACTCACCCGGCTGGTGCCGGTGGACCGCCCACCCACCCGGCTGGCGCCGGCGGGCCGCCCACTCCAGCTGCGGACAGGCGTGCGGCGAGGGGTGGCGCCCACCCACCCGGCTGGCGCCGGCGGGC
The DNA here is from genome assembly GCF_042872045.1 of Streptomyces sp. NPDC005496. NCBI lineage: Bacteria > Bacillati > Actinomycetota > Actinomycetes > Kitasatosporales > Streptomycetaceae > Streptomyces > Streptomyces sp. NPDC005496. The sequence continues at coordinate 95,638 of NZ_JBIAJQ010000015.1, read as the reverse complement.
CGCCCGCTCCAGCTGCGGACAGGCGTGCGGCGGGGGCCGCCCGCCGCAGCTGCGGGCAATCGTGCCGCTGGGGCGGCACGGGTGGGCGCCAGGCGGCTCCCCGTTGGCGCCGGGTTCGCCGTCCTGCCTCGACCTTGGCTGCGGCACCGGGTGCCGGTGTAGGTGAGGGGAAGTGGGACCACTCACGGGTTCCGGCCTCAGTCGCAGCCCAGGGGGCTGATGTAGCCGGGGGGAGGGAAGGCACCGGGGGCCCGGGGGCCGCGACGGGGTGGGTTGGCCGTTGCGGAGTGGGGTGGGAGGGGAGTGCTACGGGGTGGACAAGCGCCAGGGCGTCCGGCGGGCCCTACCGTGGGGGCCGTAAGACACGGACACACCAACCTCGGAAGGGCCGGGACTCGACAATGACTTCCACCCACGCCTTCTGGCTCGCCGGCCGCCAGGCCACCGGCGAGACCACCTTCGACGTCACGTCGCCCTGGGACGGGCAGCTGGTCGGGAAGGTCAGCGTGCCGACCGAGGCCCAGGTCGAGGAGGCCGTCGCCGCCGCCCACGCCGTACGCGACGAGTTCGCGGCGACCCCCGCGCACGTCCGCGCCGCCGCCCTCGACCACGTCAGCAAGCGGCTCGCCGAACGCACCGAGGAGATCGCGCGCCTCATCTCCGCCGAGAACGGCAAGCCCATCAAGTGGGCCCGCGGCGAGGTCGGCCGCGCGGTGTCCGTGTTCCGGTTCGCCGCCGAGGAGGCCCGGCGGTTCAACGGCGGCGAGGCCCAGCGCCTCGACACCGACGCCGGCGGCCAGGGCCGCCTCGCGCTGACCCGGCGCTTCCCGAAGGGCGTCGTCCTCGGCATCGCGCCGTTCAACTTCCCGCTGAACCTGTGCGCCCACAAGGTCGCCCCGGCGATCGCGGCCGGCGCCCCGATCATCCTGAAGCCCGCGCCCGCGACCCCGCTGTCCGGCCTGATCATCGGCGACCTGCTCGCCGAGACCGAGCTGCCCGCCGGCTCGTGGAGCATCCTGCCGGTCTCCAACGACCGCATGCCCGCGCTGGTGCAGGACGAGCGGCTGCCCGTCATCTCGTTCACCGGCTCCGAGAAGGTCGGTTACGCGATCATGGACTCGGTGCCGCGCAAGCACTGCACGCTGGAGCTCGGCGGCAACGGCGCGGCCGTCGTCCTCGCCGACTTCGCGAGCGACGAGGACCTGGACTGGGCGGCGACCCGTATCGCCACCTTCTCCAACTACCAGGGCGGCCAGTCCTGCATCTCGGTGCAGCGGGTCATCGCCGACGCCTCGGTGTACGAGCGGCTGCTGCCGCGTATCGTCGCCGCCGTCGAGGCCCAGGTCACCGGCGACCCCTCGGACGACCGGACCGACGTCGGCCCGCTGGTCAGCGAGGACGCCGCCCGCCGCGTCGAGTCCTGGGTCGACGAGGCCGTCGCCTCCGGCGCCACGCTCCTCACCGGCGGCAAGCGCGAAGGCGCCTCCTACGCGCCGACCGTCCTCGCCGACGTCCCGGCGGACGCCACCCTGTCCTGCGAGGAGGTCTTCGGACCGGTCCTCACCGTGCAGCGGGTGACCGGCGAGGCCGAGGCCTTCGCCGCCGTCAACGACTCCAAGTACGGCCTCCAGGCAGGTGTGTTCACCCACGACCTGCAGACCGCCTTCCGTGCCCACCGGGCGCTTGAGGTCGGCGGCGTCGTGGTCGGCGACGTGCCCTCCTACCGCGCCGACCAGATGCCGTACGGCGGTGTGAAGCAGTCCGGCGTCGGCCGCGAGGGCGTGCGGTTCGCGATGGAGGACTACACCTACGAGCGCGTACTGGTCCTGACGGGCCTCGCCCTGTAAGGACGCGCGAAACCGGCGGCCGGAACCCACTGTGCGGGGGTTCCGGCCGCCGTCGTACGACGGCGGCCCCATTCTTCAGTCGGTGGGCCTGGACACCGAGACCTCGCGGCGCGGGCGCCGTCGGTTGACCGGACGACGGCCGACAACCGGTGGCCCTTGTGGTGACTATGCCAAGGGCATGGCCTAATCTTCGCTCACTGGCCACACACGCCCCCCGGTTCCCACACATGGCAGGGCGTCCAGGCATCCTCATTCGTTCCGGGGGGTTCGAACCAGCAGTGCGTATACGCACCCTCACAACCGCCACCACATTGGCGGTCCTCTTCAGCTCGGTGGTTCTGACCGCCACGCCGGCGGACGCGGACACCACCGCGAGCCTGCCGGTGGAGCGGACCGCCGACATCGTGGTCGACGGCGTCCACCAGCGTGTTTTCGTCAGCGACCCGAGCAACGGCAAGATCGTCGTCACCGACTACACCGGGAACGTGGTCCGTCAACTGACGGATCTGCCAGGTGTCGTGGGTCTGGAACTGTCCGCCGACTCCGGCACGCTCTACGCGGCCGTGCGGGACGCCGACGTGATCGCCGCGTTCGACACCGCGGCCGTCGTCGAGACCGCCCGCTACCCAGTGGGCGACAACCCGCTGAGCGTCGCCCTGGCGGGCGGCAGACTGTGGTTCGGCTACGGCGGGCCCGGCGAGGGCAACATCGGCTCGGTCGACTTGTCCGGCCAGCAGCCCGTGGTCACGCTCGCGCAGGAGGGCCGCGTCTGGTACCTCGCGCCGATGCTGGACGCCGCACCCGGCTCCAGCACCGTGGTCGCGGCCGCGATCGGCGGGAGTCCGGTGTCGCTGGCCTCCTACGACGTCTCCTCGGGCACGCCCACCCGCACCGTCTTCACCAACGGCACCGGCGGCAACCTCGGGGACCTCCAGGTCACCCCGGACGGCCGACACGTCGTCGTGGCCAGCGGCGCGCCCTACCACCACCAGGTGCTGCGGACGTCCGACCTCACCGAGGACGGCTCCTACACCAGCGACTCCAGCCCGAACGCGATCGCCATCGCACCCGACGGCGCCGTCGCAGCAGGCGTCAGCGGGCCCTACGAGCCCGACGTCTACATCTACGAGCCCGGCGCCACCAAATCCATCCGCGAGTACGACTTCCCGGACACCGACCCCACCGTCACCGGCAAAGACGAACTCGCCGCCGCGGGCCTGGCCTGGGCACCGGACGGCTCACGGCTGTTCGCGATCACATCCAACTTCTCCGGCACCTACTCCCTGCGGGTCCTGGAGGCGCCCACCACGCCGGCCACCTCCATCACCGTGGACGCCCCGGCCACCGCGACCCGTGCCAAGCAGCTCACCGTCAAGGGCAAGGTCTCCTCGAGGGTGGCGCTGCCCGTCGGCATCAAGCTGACGGCGAACCGCACCGACCTGGAGTCGCCGAGCGGCAAGGCGCTGGCCACGGTGACCGTCAAGGCGGACGGCACCTACTCCTTCGTGGACACCCCGCCCGCCGGTGGCAAGGTCACGTACACGCTGACGTACGCCGGCGACGCCGGGCACGCCTCCGGCACCGGCTCGGACACCGTCGAGGTGTCGCGCACCTCGACGACTCTGACGCTGAACAACAACGGCAAGGTCTACTCCTACGGTGCCGACGTCGGCTTCACCGCGCACCTCGGCACGACATACAAGAACCGCAAGGTGGAGATCTGGGCCGACCCTTACGGCTCGGACAAGCCGAACGCGCTGGTGAAGTCCGGCACGGTCAACTCCAGTGGGAACCTGTCCGTCGTCCTGGACCTGAAGCGGGACACCAAGGTCACGGCGAAGTTCGCGGGTGACGCCCGCTCCGCGCCGAAGACGGTGACCAGCACGGTAGGAGCAAAGGTCAAGGTGTCGACGTCGGTGAGCGGCCACTACAAGACGGCGTACACGTCGGGCCACACCTACTACTACTTCAAGAAGACCAAGAACCCGCTGTTCACCAACACGATGACGGCCTACCCGGGCCGCAAGCAGCGCCAGCAGTTCGAGGTCTACTACAACGGCAGCTGGTACGGCAGTGGTTCGAAGTACTTCACGCTGGACTCCGCGGGCGTCTCCAAGGTGGAGCTGACCGGCGAGCACCAGACGGGCCAGCGGATGCGCGTCCGCTCCTCGTACATCAACGACTCGTCGGGCGACACCGTGAACTCGACGACGTACGGCGCGTGGAAGTACTTCACCTTCACGAGCTGAGGCGGGCCCCGCGCAGGCCCCCCGCCCTCAGCCGCCGAAACCGACTCGCGCGAGCCGTAGAGGGCCGCGCAGGGTGACGTGGACGTCGTGCACGCCGGTGGCGTGGAAGGCGGCGTCCACGGTGGTGTAGTCGTACGGGCCCTTCGTCGGGCGCAGTGTGAGAGACGCGAGGGCCGGGCCGTCGTCCAGGGAGATCTCCACTACTCCCTCGCCCGCCACCTCCGCGGTGACGCCGGTGACGCCGGTCCCGAAGTCGCAGGCCCGGTAGACCAGTTCGCCCGGGCCGTCGTCGAGCGGCGTCACGGCGTCCCCCGCCGTCCTGGTGGCGTCGACGATCCGGGTGCCGCGGTGTTCGTCGAAGTCCGCTGCCTCCAGGCCGCGTTCGCGGACCGGGCGCGGTCCGGCAGGCTCACCGTCGAGGCCGACCCTCGCGCGGAGCCGGACGTCCTCGCTGGACGCGCCCGCCAGGATCTCGTACGTGCCCGGCTCCAGGCGCCATCGGCCGTGCGCCACGTCCCAGAACTCGAAGACGGGCAGCGGCAGTTCGAAGGAGAGGCCGGCCGAGGCGCCGGGGTCCAGGCGGACGCGGCGGTGTCCGGCCAGCTCGCGGCGGGGGCGGGGCACGGACGGGGCGACGGCGCGGACGTAGAGCTGGGCGACCTCGTCGGCCGTCACCGCGCCGGTGTTGGTGACGGTGAAGGAGACGCGCACCGCGTCCGGCCCGGACGTCACCCGCAGGTCCGTGTACGCGAACGACGCGTACGACAGGCCGTGCCCGAACGGAAACAGCGGGGTGCCCTCGAAGTACAGGTAGGTCTGGCGGCCGCCGATCACGTCGTAGTCGAGGAGGTCCGGCAGGTCGTCGTCGCGGGCGTACCAGGTCTGCGGGAGGCGGCCGGCGGGTGAGACGTCACCGGTAAGGATCCCCGCCAGCGCGGCGCCCGCCGCCTGGCCGCCGTGCGCGGTCCACAGGACGGCGGGAAGGTCCGCGGGGTCCACCGCGTACGGGTAGGCGGAGACCAGGGCGAGGACGGTGGCGGGGTTCGCGGCCCGGGCCGCCCGCAGCAGCCGCTCCTGGTGCGCCGGCAGGCGCAGCGTCGTACGGTCCTCGGTCTCGCGGCCGTTGATGTGCGGGTCGTTGCCGGCGACCACGACGACCACGTCGGTGGCGGCCGCGGCGCGGGCCACCGCGTCCTCGCCACGCTCGACCACCTCAACCTCGAAGACCTCCGCGTCCTGTGCGGCAACCTTCACGCCGTCGGCGGCGACACAGACGTGTCCGCCCGTCCCCAGGTGCTTGAGGAGGTGACCCCGTTTATGGGCCGCGGAGGGTTCCAGGCGGAACGTCTCCTGGACGACCCAGCCGCCGGGCTGGTCCGCGGAGGCGCGCAGGAAGCCGTCCTCGGCGACCGAGAGGTAGCGGCCGTCGGGCGCGCGCAGGGTCAGCACGCCGTCGCCCCAGTCGGCGAGGGCGAGTTCGGTGCCGTGGGCGTCCGCGGAGAGCGGGGACAGGTCGGTGCGGCCCGCGACGAGCGCCGGGTCCAGCGCGCCCTCGGCACCGGGCACGTCGTCCGCCGCGTCCGGCGCGGCGGGCACGACGAGGTAGGTCCCGGACGACGTCCGCAGCCGTACCCGGTCCACGCCCTCGGCGAAGACGACCCGGTCGGCGCCGAGACGCTCGTACAGGCCCTCCAGCGGTGTCGAACGGTGCAGGAGGGTGCCGCTGTACCAGTCGAGCTTGCACTCGTCGGCGAGCAGGCCGACGACGGCGACGCGGGTGTCGTGGGCGAGCGGCAGGAGTCCGTCGTTCTTCAGCAGGACCACGGCCTGCTCGGCCGCCTCCCGGGCGAGGGCGCGGTGGGCCGGGGTGTCGAAGTCGTCCGTGCCCGCGAACGGATCGGAACCCGGGTCGAACTCGCCCAGCCGGAAGCGGACCGAGAGCTGCCTGCGGACCGCCGCGTCGATGTCGGCCCCGCTCAACAGGCCCCGGGCTACGGCCCCCTGAAGGCGGGCGACGGTCTTCGAGCTGTCCGTGCCGTGGTCGGTGAAGCTGTCCACCCCGGCGCGTACCGCGGCCGCGACCGCCTCCTCGTGGGTGTCGAAGTAGTGCTCGGAGTCGACCAGGTTGGAGGGCGCCCCGGCGTCCGAGCAGACCAGCAGCTCCTGGTCCGTCCAGGCGCGCAACTGCTCGCGCAGGTCCGGCGAGACGTGGTTGGGGCGCCCGTTGACGAGGTTGTACGCGGGCATCACGCCGGCCACCGCGCCCGCCTCCACCGTCTCGCGGAAGGCGCGCAGGTCGTACTCGTGCAGCACGCGTGGGCGCACGGACGAGGACGAGGTGTCCCGGTCGGTCTCGTTGTTGTGGGCCAGCCAGTGCTTGAGCACGGGGGCCGTACGCCAGTACACGGGATGGTCGCCGCGCAGGCCCCGGGTGTACGCCGTGGCGATGGCGGACGTGAGCCTCGGGTCCTCGGAGTAGCCCTCCTCGTTGCGCCCCCACAGCGGGTGGCGCAGCAGATTCACCGTTGGCGACCAGACGTTGAGGCCGACGCGGTCGTCGCGGGCGCGCATGGCACGGGCCTCCCGCGAGACGGCCTCGCCCACCCGGCGGACGAGGTCCTCGTTCCAGGTCGCGCCGAGCCCCACGGCCTGCGGGAACACGGTCGCCGGGCCCATCCACGCCACCCCGTGCAGAGCCTCCTGTCCGGTGCGGAAGGCGGCGACGCCGAGGCGTTCCACCGGGGGCGTGAACTGGTGCAGGAACGCGATGCGTTCGTCGGGCGTGAGCCGTGCCAGCAAGTCGTCGATGCGCTTCGCGAACGGCAGCCGCGTATCCCGGAAGGGCGGCGCGGAAGGCGTGGGTGCGGTCACGTGGGGGTCCCTTTGCGATGGAGCGACGGGGCGCTTTCGAAGCGCTTCGATGCTCAGGGCGACGAGACCGGGTGTCAAGACATGTGGACGCGAAACACCGTACATCTATTGGCATTTCAAGCACCGTGGATGCCCCGCGCCGGTCCGGCGAGGCGCCCAGGAATGTTGGGATCGGCTCTTGTGCGCCCCTGGGTGTTCACTTAACCTCGCAGCAACATCGAAGCGCTTCGACAAGCGGCGAGAGCCCGTCCTGGGGCGCGTAGTCCGCCAGGGACCGCTTCAGCTCAGCCAGTTCCACTCGAGACACCGCAGCCGACGGCTCCCCGCCGGGTGTCCTGCTGTGCGCCACGAAGGGTTGACGCAATGACGCCGAACTCCGCCACCTCCGGCACCAGCCGGAGAAGCTTCCTCGCCTCCACGGCGGTGGCCGCAACCGCCGTGACGGGCGGGATGCCGCTGCTCGCCGCCTGCGGCGGGTCCGACGGCGGCTCCAAGGAGGGGACGACCTCGGGCAAGGACGCGCGGAGGATCCTCCCCGCCTTCGTGGCGCAGAACGTGGTGACGCCGGACATCCCCTCGAAGAACGGCTCCGCGGCCGGCTTCACCGGCGAGCTCTCCCTGGCCGGACTGAAGACCTCGGTACCGCGCAAGCTGGGCAAGGGCGGCACCGTCCGGGTCATGTCGCCCTTCTGGGGGACGCCGCCGAAGGGGAGCAACGCCTACTACGCGGCGATGAACGAGCGGATCGGCGCCGACGTCGTCTGGCAGAACCAGGACGGCAACACGTACGACGAGAAGCTCGGCGCCGTCCTCGCCTCCAGCGACCTGCCGGACGTCGTGGTGATCCCCAGCTGGAACATGGGCGGCAAGATCCCCAGCGCCATCATCAGCAAGTTCGCCGACCTCGGGCCCTATCTCTCCGGCGACCGGGTCAAGGAGTACCCGAACCTCGCCGCCATCCCGAGCGACGCCTGGAAGTACTCCATCTTCGGGGGCAAGCTGCGCGGTCTGCCGCAGCCCGCGCCCACCGTCACCGGCATCGTGCCCTTCTACCGCAAGGACGTCTTCGACAAGGAGGGGTACGAACTCCCCACCTCCGCGGCGGAGTTCCTCGCCCTGGCCAAGGACATCACCCGGGCCAGGGCGAAGGTGTGGGCCTGCGACGACATGAAGTGGACCGCCTTCAACGTCTTCGGCGTGCTGTCCGGCAGCGAGAAGCCCCTCGGCTGGAACCTCGTCGACGGCAAGCTGGTCTACCGGGTGGAGACCGACGAGTACCTGGAAGCGCTGGAGTGGACGCGCAAGCTGTACGCGGCCGGTGTCGTCCACCCGGAGGCCAGGGCGGCCAACCAGGGCAACGCGGGCCAGCGTTTCACCGCCGGCGAGGTCCTGATGTACAACCAGAACATCTCGGACTGGTGGGGCAAGACGGCCGAACAGGCGGGCCACAACAAGGACTTCCGCATCGCGGGCATGGACATCTTCGGCCACGACGGGGGTGACCCCCGGCTCTGGGCCGGGTCGCCCGCCGGCATCTTCGCCTTCGTCAACAAGAAGGCGTCCAAGGCCGTGATCCACGACGTGCTGGCCGCCGCGAACGTCTCCGCCGCCCCGTACGGCACCAAGGAGTACATGCTCACGAACTACGGGGTGGAGGGCACGCACTACACCGTCCGGGACGGTATGCCCGTCAAGAACGACAAGGGCAACCAGGAGGTCCTGAACGCGTACGTGATGCTGGCGAGTCCCGCCCCGACCATCGCGCACCCCGACTTCCCCGACATCGCGGAGGAACAGGTGCGGTGGCAGCAGCGGATGGGCGCCTTCACAGGGAAGTCCTCCTTCTACGGCCTGCAGATCACCGAGCCGGCCCGCTACACCAACCTCTCGAACGACTTCGAGCAGTTGGAGGACGACATCGTCCGCGGCCGCAGGAAGACCGGTGACATGCAGCAGGCCGTGTCGGACTGGAAGAGCCAGGGCGGCGACAAGCTGCGGGACTGGTACCGCAAGCTGCTGGACGACACCGGCTCCGCACAGGGGTGACGAGGTGGCACACAGCACCGCACCGGGCCCCGCCCGTACGGCCGCGTCGTCGGAGACGGACACCGACGAGCCGTCCGCCGGCCGCGCGAGGGCCGCCACGACCGGCCGGGCCCCCGGGGCCGCCCGCGTCCCGAGGTACGGCTCCCTCCGCACCCGTCTGCGGCGGGACCGCACCCTGATCCTGATGACGCTGCCGGCCATCCTGCTCGTCCTGGTCTTCAACTACGTACCGATCCTCGGCAACGTCGTCGCCTTCCAGGAGTACGACCCGTACGTCGGCGACAACGGCTTCGTCGCCGTCTTCCACAGCCCGTGGGTGGGCTTCGAGCAGTTCACCCGGATCTTCGAGGACTCCGCGTTCTGGGACGCCGTGCGGAACACCCTCGTCCTGTTCGTGCTCCAGCTCGTGCTGTTCTTCCCCGTCCCCATCGCGCTCGCGCTGCTCGTCAACAGCGTGATCAGGCCCCGGGTGCGGGCGGTGTCGCAGGCGATCCTCTACCTGCCGCACTTCTTCTCCTGGGTGCTGGTCATCACCGTGTTCCAGCAGATCTTCGGCGGGGCCGGCATCATCGCTCAGACCCTGCGCCGGCACGGGTACGAGGGCTTCGACCTGATGACGGACCCGGGGATCTTCAAGTTCCTGGTGACGGCGGAGGGCGTGTGGAAGGACGCCGGCTGGGGCGTCATCGTCTTCCTCGCCGCGCTGGCCTCGGTGAGCCCGGACCTGTACGAGGCCTCGGCGATGGACGGCGCCGGGCGCCTGCGCCGCCTGTGGCACGTCACGCTGCCCGCCCTGCGCCCGGTGATCGCCCTGCTGCTGGTGCTGCGGGTCGGTGACGCGCTCACGGTCGGCTTCGAGCAGATCCTGCTGCAACGGGACGCGGTGGGCCCCGGCGCCTCCGAGGTCCTCGACACCTACGTGTGGTGGAACGGCGTCCGCAACCAGGACTTCAGCTACGCGGCCGCGGCCGGTCTGATCAAGGGCGTGGTCAGCCTCGGGCTGGTCCTCGCCGCGAACAAGGTGGCCCATCTCATGGGCGAGCAGGGGGTGTACAAGAAGTGAGCGCCGTGACCGGGCCCCGACCGAAGGCCCCCGGCCGCTGGGCCGCGCCGTCGAGGCCCGTCTGGGAGGAGCCGCCCGGCCGGGCCGGACTCGCGGGCAAGGCCATCGTGCTGGCCGGCGCCTGCCTGGCCGTCCTGTTCCCGCTGTGGATCGTCGTCGTCACCAGCCTGTCCTCGAAGGAGACCGTCACCGAGGCGGGCGGTCTGGTGGTGGTCCCCAAGGGCGTCACCTTCATCGCGTACCAGGAACTGCTGAGCGGCGGCCAGGTCACCCGGGCCACCCTCGTCAGCCTGGGTGTCACGCTCGTCGGCACGCTGTTCTCCATGACGGTGTCCGTCCTCGCCGCGTACGGGCTCTCCCGGATCGGGTCGGTCGGGCACCGCTGGTTCCTCATGACCCTGCTCGCCACGATGTTCTTCGGCGCCGGACTCATCCCCACGTACCTGCTCGTGCAGTCGCTGGGCCTGACGGACACCTACCTCGCGCTGATCCTGCCGAGCGCGGTCAGCGTCTTCAACATCCTCGTGCTGCGCGGCTTCTTCATGGGCATCTCGCAGGAACTCGTCGACAGCGCGCGGATCGACGGCGCGGGGGACTGGCGGATCCTGTGGGGGATCGTGGTGCCGCTGTCCCGCGCGGTCATCGCGGTGATCACGCTCTTCTACGCCGTCGGCTACTGGAGCGCCTGGTTCAACGCCTCGATCTACCTGAGCGACCAGGACATGATGCCGCTGCAGAACGTCATGATCCAGCTCGTCCAGAAGCAGGAGCCGCCGGTCGGGATGGGGCAGGCCATCAAGACGGGCGAACTGTCCGCGCTGGCCGTCCAGATGGCGGTCATGGTGCTGGCGCTGCTCCCGGTCGCCGTGCTCTCGCCCTTCGTCCAACGGCACTTCAAGAAGGGCATGCTCACCGGCGCCGTGAAGGGCTGACGCGCGCCCGCCCCGTCCCGCTCCCTGGTGCGCGGCCGTGCGCCCGGACCACCGCCGGGCACCCCGCGCCCCGACGGACCCCCTCCCCACGCTCCCCAGGAACGAGGTATGTCATGCCTACGTCACACCCGAGCCGGCGGACCGTGCTCGCCGGGACCGCCGCCGCAGCCCTCACCGCCGTCCCCGGCGCCCCCGCCCTCGCGGCCCAGGCACGAGAAGCAGGGGCGGCCCCCTACCGCTGGCGCAACGTCGTCATCGGCGGCACCGGTTTCGTCACCGGAGTCCTCTTCCACCCCACCGTGCGCGGCCTCGCCTACGCCCGCACGGACATCGGCGGCGCCTACCGCTGGGAGCAGCGCACCGCCCGCTGGACCCCGCTCACCGACCACCTCGGCTGGGACGACTGGAACCTCCTCGGCGTCGAGGCCGTCGCCGTCGACGCCGCGCACCCGGACCGGCTCTACCTGGCGCTCGGCACGTACGCCCAGTCATGGGCCGGACCCGGTGCCGTCCTGCGCTCCGAGGACCGCGGCGCCACCTGGACCCGCACCGGCCTCGACGTCCGGCTCGGCGCCAACGAGGACGGTCGCGGCGCGGGCGAGCGGCTCCTCGTCGACCCGCGCGACAGCGACACCCTCTGGCTCGGCACCCGCCACGACGGACTCCTCAAGTCGACCGACCGCGGTGCCAGTTGGGCACCCGTGAAAGCCTTTCCCGCCGAGGCGAGCGCCACCGGTCAGGGCGTCACCCTGATCGTCGCGGCCGGCCGCACCCTCTACGCGGGCTGGGGCGACGGCGACGGCACCGCCGGCTCGGCGAACCTGTACCGCACGGCCGACGGCACCACCTGGGAGGCCGTCCCGGGACAGCCCTCCGGCACCTCGGCCAAGGTCCCGGTCCGCGCCGCGTACGACGCGCACACCCGCGAGCTGTACGTCACCTACGCCGACGCACCCGGGCCCAACGGCCAGAGCGACGGCAGCGTGCACAAGCTGCGCACCGCGCACGGGACCTGGACCGACGTCACACCCGTACGGCCTTCCGGCGGCGGGGGAGGAGAACCGGCCGACACCTTCGGCTACGGCGGGGTGGCCGTCGATGCGCGCCGCCCCGGCACCGCCGTCGTCTCCACCAACAACCGCTGGGCGGCCGTCGACACCCTCTTCCGCACCACCGACGGCGGCCGCACCTGGACGTCCCTCAAGGACACCGCCGTCCTCGACGTCACCGAGACCCCCTATCTCAACTGGGGTGAGGAGAAGCCCAAGTTCGGCTGGTGGATCCAGACGGTCGCCGTCGACCCCCACGACTCGCGGCACATCGCCTACGGGACCGGCGCGACCGTCTACGGCACCCGCGACCTCACCCACTGGTCGCCGTGGATCCGCGGCCTTGAGGAGACGGCCGTACGCCTGCTGATCTCGCCCCCGGCCGGCCGGGCGCACCTGATCAGCGGCCTCGGGGACATCGGTGTGATGTACCACGAGCGGCTGACCGCCTCCCCGTCGCGGGGGATGGCCGCGAACCCCGTCTTCGGCTCGGCGACCGGCCTCGCGCAGGCCGCGGCCAGACCGTCGTACGTCGTCCGCACCGGCTGGGGCGACCACGGCAACGGCGCGTACTCGCACGACGGCGGGCGCACCTGGACGCCCTTCGCCGCCCAGCCGGCCGTCGCGAAGGACGCGCCGGGTCCGATCGCCGCCGGCGCGGACGGTTCGGTCCTGCTGTGGTCGTTCGTGCACTGGGACGGCACGAGGTACGCCGCCCACCGCTCGGTGGACGGCGGCGCGACCTGGACCGAGGTCACCTCCTTCCCCAAGGGCGCGACGCCGGTCGCCGACCCGGTCGACCCGGCGCTGTTCTACGCGTACGACACCGGCACCGGGACGCTGTACGCCAGCACCGACGGCGGCGCCTCCTTCGCGGCCCGCGCGGACGGACTTCCCCTCGGCGACAGCCAGTTCAGGCTGGCCGCGGCCCCGGGAAGGACCGGCGACCTGTGGCTCTCCGCCAAGGGCGAGGGCCTGCACCGGTCCACCGACGGGGGCGCGGGCTTCGCCAGGGTCGGCAGCTGCCGGTCCTCGTACACGCTCGGCTTCGGTCGTGCGGCCCGGGGCGCCGGCTATCCCGCGCTCTACCAGGTCGGCTCGACGGGGACGGTCACCGCCGTCCTGCGGTCCGACGACGAGGCGAGGACCTGGGTGCGCATCGACGACGACGCCCACCGGTGGGGCTGGACCGGCGAGGTCGTCACCGGCGACCCCCGCATCCACGGCCGCGTCTACCTCGGCACCAACGGCCGGGGCATCCAGTACGGGGACCCGGCCTGATGCCCGCCCTCGACGACGCCACCCGCGGCCGCCTCCTCTTCGGCGGCGACTACAACCCCGAGCAGTGGCCCGAGGAGACGTGGCAGGAGGACGTACGGCTCATGAAGGACGCCGGCGTCAACTCCGTCACCGTGGGCGTCTTCTCCTGGGCCCGGCTCGAACCCCGGCCCGGCGCGCGGGAGTTCGGCTGGCTCGACCGGCTGATGGACCTGCTGCACGGGAACGGCGTCGGTGTCGTCCTCGCCACCCCGACCGCCGCCCCGCCCCCGTGGATGGGCAGGCTGCACCCCGAGACGCTGCCGCGCGACGAGAACGGGCAGACCGTCTGGTGGGGCTCGCGCCAGCAGTTCTCGCACTCCAGCCCCGTCTACCGCCGGTACGCCGCCGCCATCACCGAGGACCTCGCCGCCCGCTACGGCGGCCACCCCGCCCTCACCATGTGGCACATCAACAACGAGTACTGCACCCACGACTGGGGCGACGAGGCCGCCCGCGCCTTCCGCGACTGGCTGCGACGCCGGTACGGGACACTCGACGCCCTCAACACGGCCTGGGGCACCGCCTTCTGGAGCCAGCGCTACGACACCTGGGACGAGATCATCCCGCCGCGCCGCGCCCAGTACATGAACAACCCCACCCAGATGCTCGACTTCCGGCGCTTCACCTCCGACGCGCTCCTGGAGTGCTACCTCGCCGAACGCGACATCGTCGCCCGGCACACCCCGCACATCCCGGTCACCACCAACTTCATGCCCTTCTGGCAGGGGCAGGACGCCTGGGCGTGGGCGGCCGAGGAGGACGTCGTCTCCGTCGACGTCTACCCCGACCCCCGCGACCCCGACGGAGGCCAGTACTCCGCGCTGATCCACGACATGACCCGCTCGCAGGCCCGCGGCGGCCCCTGGATGGTCATGGAGCAGGCCGCGGGACCGGTCAACTGGCGCGGAGTGAACCACCCCAAGCCGCAAGGCCTGAACCGCCTGTGGTCCCTCCAGGCCGTGGCCCGCGGCGCCGACGCCGTCTGCTACTTCCAGTGGCGGCAGTCCCGGCAGGGCGCCGAGAAGTTCCACTCCGGCATGCTCGGTCACGCGGGTGAGCAGGGCCGCACCTTCCAGGAGGTCAAGCGGATCGGGGCGGAACTGGCCCGGCTGGGCGAGCGGGTGGCCGGCACCCGGGTGGAGGGAGCCGACATCGCGCTCCTGCTGGACTGGCACGCCTGGTGGGCGGGCCTCCAGGACGGCCGGCTCTCCACCGAGGTCGACCACCCGGCGGTCGTCCGCGCCTGGCACCGCGCCCTGTGGGAGGCGCACACCACGGTGTCCTTCGCCCACCCCGAGCACGACCTGTCCGCGTACCGACTCGTCGTCGTCCCCCAGCTCCACCTGCTGACGGACGCCGCGGCCGACAACCTCGTGGCGTACGTACGGGACGGCGGCACCCTCGTCTCCGGCTTCCTGACCGGCGTCGCGGACGAGGACGACCGGGTGCGCCCCGGCGGCATGGACGCCCGGCTGCGCGACCTCTTCGGCATCCGCACCCTGCACGAGTGGTGGCCGCTGGACGCCGGTGAGCACGTCGGCGTCGAGGGCTTCCGCGGCACCCTGTGGTCCGAGGAGATCGAGGCGGCCGACGCCGACGGCGTCACGCCGTACCGGGGCGGCGAACTGGACGGGCTCCCGGCCGTGCTGCGCAAGGGCCGCGCCTGGTACTTCTCCACGCTGCCCGAACCCGCGGCGCTGCGCGGCCTGCTGGCCGGGATCGCCGCCGACGCGGGGGTCCGGCCGCCGCTCGACGCGCTCCCCGACCGGGTCGAGGCCGTACGGCGCGGCGGGCTGCTGTTCCTGCTCCACCACGGACGGGACGCGGTCACCGTGCCCGTCCCCGGCCGCCACCGCGACCTGCTCACCGGCGAGCGCGTCACGGACGCCGTGGAACTGGGCCGCTACGGCGTGGCCGTGCTGGAGACGGCCGATGAGTGAGCCCGTGCACGGCACCTGGGAGCCGGCGCCCGCCGCCCGCTGGGAGGACGCCTTCCTGAGCGGCAACGGACGGCACGGCGTCATGGTGTCCGGCGCCCCGGACGACGAGCGGATCGTCGTCAACCACCACCGCCTGGTCCGGCCGAACGGCGACGAGCACACCCGGCCGCCCGCGCTGGCCGCGGCCCTTCCCGGGCTCCAGGACCGCCTGCTCGCCGGGGACACCACCGCGGGCGACGACTTCACCGACGGCCGGCCGCTCCGGTGGGTGCGGCCCTTCCACCCCGCCTTCCAGGTACGGCTGCGTGGGCCCGGCGCCCCGTGGACCTCCTACCGGCGGGAGGTCGACTTCACCACCGGCGTCGTGCGCACCGAGTGCGACGGCCGGCGCTGCGACGTCTTCGTCTCCCGCGCCGACGACGTGATCGTGCAGTACGTGCGCGGGCCGGGCCTCACCGCCGACGTCACGCTCGACCACCGGCTGCCGGGCGCCCCGCGGGACCTCGGGGTGGGACACGGCGCCGTCCTGACCCCCGAGGGCGCGCTCCTCACCCTGCGGGCCCGCTACCCCATGAGCGAGTGGGCCTACACGGGCGTGACCCTCGTGGTGGTCACCGGCGGGCGGACCGCGACCGCGCCGCCCGGCGTCCGGGTCACCGGGGCCCGCGCGGTCCTCCTGCTCACGCGGGTACGGCGGCACCCGGGGGAGCTGGACGTGCTCGACGAGGCCCGCGCCCTGCGCGCCCTGCTCCCGGACGGCGAGGAGGACGCGTACCGGTGCCTGCTGGAGCGGCACACCGCCCCGCACCGCGCCGCCTACCTGCGCGTGGGCCTTGACCTGGGGGCCGACCCGGCCGAACGCGCGCTGCCCGGTTCGGAGTTGCTGCGCCGGCCCGGAAGTCCCGCGCTCGCCGAACGGCTCTTCGCGGCCGGCCGGTACCACCTGCTGTCCGCCTCGGGCATGCTGCCGCCGCGGCTGACCGGGCTGTGGACCGGTGAGTGGGACACGGCCTGGTCGGGGGCGTTCACGACCGACGCCAACCTGAACCTCCAGACCGCCTCCGCCGCCGCGGCAGCGCTGCCCGAGGTCACCGAGGCCCACGCGGCGCTGGTGCACGGCCAGTGGGCGGACTGGCGCGACAACGCCCGCGCGATCCTCGGCACCCGCGGTGTCGTCGCCCCCGCCCACACCGACGGGGAGTCCGGGCACCTCTGCCACTTCAGCCGCGCCCATCCGCTGCACGTGTGGACGGCCGGCGCCGACTGGCTGTTGAAGCCCCTCGTGGACCACGACGAGACCCGCGGCGAACGCGACCCTCGGCTGGCCGCCGCCCTCGCCGAAGTCGCGGCGTTCTACGAGGACTTCCTCACCCGTACCGACGAGGAGGGCCGGCTCGTCGTCGTGCCGTCCTACTCGCCGGAGAACCGTCCCGCGAACTCCGGTCCGGTCACCGTCAACGCCGCCATGGACCTCTCGGCGGCCCGCCACGCCCTGCTCACGGCCGCCGACTACCACCCCGGGCCCGACGCCGAGCGGTACCGCGCGCTCGCCCGGCGGCTGCCTCCCCACCACATCAATGCCGAGGGCGCGCTGGCGGAATGGGCCCACGAGGGGCTGCGGGACAGCTACGACCACCGGCACCTCAGCCACCTCTACGGGGTGTGGCCGCTGGATGAGATCAACCCCTGCGACACCCCGGACCTCGCCGCGGCGGCCCGCCGCGCCCTCGCCCTGCGCGGCGCCGAGAACGACTCCGCGCACGGCCATCTGCACCACGCCCTGGTGGCGGCCCGGCTGTGCGACGGCGAGCGGGTGGCGGGCGCCCTCGGCGCCGTGCTGGCCGGCGACTACTTCCACGCCTCCCTGATGAGCGGCCACTACCCGCACCGCCACGTCTACAACGCGGACGCCGCCCACGCCCTCCCGGCCGTGCTCATCGAGATGCTCGTCCACTCCACACCCGGACGGCTCGTCCTCTTCCCCGCGCTCCCCACGGCGTACCCGACGGGCCGTCTGCACGGCGTCCGTACCCGCTTCGGCGCCGAGGTCGACCTCGACTGGGCCCCCGGCCGCCGTACGGCCGTCGTCCGCCCCACCCGCACCGCACGCGTCGAACTCAGGACTCCCTCCGGGGCGCGGACGCTCCGCCTGCGCGCCGGAGAGGACCGCGTCCTCACCCTGGGGCCGCGGTAGACCCACCGCACCACCGAAACCTCCCCCCACCCATGGAAGGGACACCATGGCATCACGTACCCCGCGCCGGATCGCCGAGGCGCTGCTGGCGCCCGCGCTCGCCCTCGGCGCCACCGTCGGCCTCGCCTCGGCCCCCGCCCAGGCCGCCGTCTGGAGCTCCTGCGACCAGTGGGGCAACACCTCGCTGAACGGCTACACCCTCTACAACAACATCTGGGGCTCCGGCGCCGGTTCGCAGTGCGTCTGGGCCAACTCCGGCACCAACTGGGGCGTCAACGCCAACCACCCCGACACCGGCGGCATCAAGTCGTACCCCAACGCCAAGAAGGTGATCAACAAGCCGATCACCTCGCTCGGTTCACTGAGCAGCGGCTACAACGTCTCGGTCCCGTCGTCCGGCGCCTACAACACCTCGTACGACATCTGGGACACCGACCACGACTACGAGATCATGCTCTGGGTCAACTACAACGGCGCCGTCGGCCCCCTCGGCACCTCGCAGGGCGACGTCACCCTCGGCGGCCACACCTGGACCGTCTACAAGGGCAGCAACGGCGCCAACGAGGTCTTCTCGTTCCTGCGCACCTCGGACTCGTCGTCGGGCACGGTGAACATCCTGCCGATCCTCAAGTGGATCAAGGACACCAAGCACTGGTTCGGGAACGAGACCATCGGTGACGTCCAGTTCGGCTACGAGATCACGTCCTCGTCCGGCGGTCTGAACTTCACCACCAACAACCTGACCGTCAGCAGCAGTTGACGCAGGCAGTGACGTGCGGCCGGTCCCTCCCCGGGGCCGGCCGCACGCGTCCGCGAGGGCTACGGCGCCACCGGCAGCCGGGCCCCGTCCCGCAGGAACAGCGGGATGCGGTCCAGCGGGGCGGCGACCGTCACCCGGGCACCGCCCGCGTACTCCTCGCCGGTCCACGCGTCCGTCCAGCGCGCGCCCGCCGGGAGGTACGCCGTGCGGACCGTCGCCCCCGCCGTCAGCACCGGCGCGACGAGCAGGTCGGCGCCGAACAGGTACGCGTCGTCCACCGACCAGGCGGCCTGGTCGTGCGGGAACTCCAGGAAGAGCGGGCGCATCACCGGCAGCCCCTCCTCATGGGCCTCCCGCATGACGTCCAGCACGTACGGCTTCAGCCGCTCACGCAGCCGCAGGTACTTCTCCATGATCGCGCCGGCCTCCTCGCCGTACGACCAGACCTCGTTGGGACCGCCGGTCATCTCCGGGCCGAGCGGCATCCCCGGGTCGCGGAAGCCGTGCAGCCGCATCAGCGGGGACAGCGCCCCGAACTGGAACCAGCGGACCATCACCTCGCGGTACGCCGGGTCGTCCGGGTCGCCGCCGTGGAAGCCGCCGATGTCGGTGTTCCACCACGGGATGCCGGACAGGGACGTGTTCAGGCCGGCCGCGATCTGGCGGCGCAGGGTGGCGAAGTCGGTGCCGATGTCGCCGGACCACAGGGCGGCGCCGTAGCGCTGACTGCCCGCCCACGCCGAGCGGTTGAGGGTGACGATCTCGCTCTCCCCGGCGGCGGTCATGCCCTCGTGGAAGGTGCGGGCGTTCTCGCGCGGGTACAGGTTGCCGACCTCCAGGCCCGGGCCCGCGTGATAGCGCAGGTTCTCCTGGAACCCGGGTTTCAGCTCCGGCTCGCAGGCGTCCAGCCAGAACGACCTGATGCCGTACGGCTCCAGGTAGTGGTCGCGGATCTTCGACCAGACGAAGTCGCGGGCCTCGGGGTTCGTCGCGTCGTAGAAGGCGACCTGGACCGTGGAGGCGACCCCCTTGTCGGGCCAGTCGGCGTGCGCCGTCGGGCCGTACTCGGTGCCGATGAAGTAGCCGCGCTGCTCCATCGGCCGGTGGTTCTCGGACAGCGGCGAGACCGACGGCCACACGCTCACCACCAGCTCCACGCCCAGCTCGGCCAGCTCCCGTCGCATCGCGGCCGGGTCGGGCCACTCCACCGGGTCGAACTTCCACTCGCCCAGGTGCGTCCAGTGGAAGAAGTCGCAGACGATGACGTCCAGCGGCAGGCCCCGGCGCCTGTACTCCCGTGCCACCGCGAGCAGTTCGTCCTGGGTGCGGTAGCGCAGCTTGCACTGCCAGAAGCCGGTCGCCCACGCGGGCAGCATCGGCGTCCGGCCGGTCACCGCGCTGTAGCGGCGCTGCGCGTCGGCCGGATCGCCCGCCGTGATCCAGTAGTCGAGCTGGCGGGCGGAGTCGGCCACCCAGCGCGTGCCGTTGCCGGCCAGCTCGACGCGGCCGATCGCCGGGTTGTTCCACAGGAGGGTGTAGCCGCGGCTGGAGGTGAGGACCGGGATGGTCACCTCGGCGTTGCGCTGCACCAGGTCGAGGACCGCGCCCTTCTGGTCCAGCAACCCGTGCTGGTGCTGTCCGAGGCCGTACAGCTTCTCGCCGTCGTACGCGGCGAACCGCTGCTCCAGGCGGTGGTGGCCGTTCCCGGTCGGGGTGTAGAGGCGCGGGCCCGGCCACCAGAAGTGCGCGCGCTCCTCGGCGAGGAGTTCCGCGCCGTCCTCGGTGCGCACGAAGCGGAGCATCCCCTCGGCGTCGGCCTCGACGGTGAGCGCGCCGACCGTCAGCCGGCCCTGCCCGCCCTCGATCTTGACGGTGCCGGCGGCGGCCGGCGGCTCGTCCAGCAGCGCGCCCGGCAGGTCCGGCAGGACCGGGCCGCCGAGTCGGGCGCGGACCCGGACGGCGTCGGGACCCCAGGGTTCGACGCGCACGGTCTCCTGGCGGCCGCTCCACTCCAGCGCGCCGTCCCGTTCGCGGAACGTGCCGACCGTGGGCGAGGACTGGGCGAGGCTGACCGCCCCCTGCTGGGGCGTGTTCTGGGCGGGCTGGTTCACGAGGGGTGCTCCCGGGATGAGGAGTGGCGACAGGACCCTGCACGGCTGTGGCGCGCCGGGGCGAGGCGGAGGTGCCCTCGGCGGCCCCGGGGCGGAGGTCGCCGAGGTGTCGTGGTGGCGGTGGGGTCAGGAGGCGGCGGGGCCCGTGCTCGCCCGCACGGTCAGCTCCGGCGCGAGCAGGACGACGTCGTCCTCGCCGTGCCCGTCGAGCTTGGCGATCAGCTGCTCGACGGCCCGCCGGCCCATCTCCTGCGCCGGGATGGCGACCGAGGTCAGCCGCACGGACGCCTGGGTGGCGACCTGGTCCGGGCAGATCGCGATCACGGACACGTCCTCGGGCACGGCGCGGCCCTGCCGGCGCAGCAGCGCGAGCAGCGGTTCGACCGCGGACTCGTTCTGCACGACGAAGCCCGTGGTGCCGGGGCGTTCGTCGAAGAGCCGGGCGAGGGTCACGGCCATCGCGTCGTACCCGCCCTCGCAGGGGCGGTGCAGCACCCGCAGGCCCAACTCCCGCGAGCGGGACCGGAGTCCGTCGAGCGTGCGCTCGGCGAAGCCCGTGTGCCGCTCGTAGACGGCGGGTGCCTCGCCGATGACAGCGATGTCACGGTGGCCGAGCTTCGCGAGGTGCTCGGCGCAGAGGGCGCCCGTCGCGCCGAAGTCGAGGTCGACGCAGGTCAGTCCGGTGGTGTCGGCGGGCAGACCGATGAGCACGGCCGGCCGGTCGCTCTCGCGCAGCAACGGCAGCCGCTCGTCGTCGAGTTCGACGTCCATCAGGATCATGGCGTCGGCGAGCCCGCTGCCGGTGACCCGGCGCATGGCGTCCGGGCCCTCCTCGCCGGTGAGCAGCAGGACGTCGTACCCGTGCGTGCGGGCCGTGGTCGCCACCGCGATGGCGATCTCCATCATCACGGGTACGTACATGTCCGTGCGGAGCGGGATCATCAGCGCGATGATGTTGGACCGGCTGCTCGCCAGGGCCCGGGCGCCCGCGTTCGGGTGGTAGCCGAGCTCCTGGATGCTCCGCTCGACCCGCTGCCGGGTGCCCGCGGAGATGGACCGCTTGCCGCTGAGGACATAGCTCACCGTGCTCGCCGAGACTCCGGCGTGCTGGGCGACCTCGGCGAGGGTGACCATCCAGCTCTCCAAGCATTGTGTGAAGCGCTTCGACAGCGCGTGCTGCGGGCAACGGCGAGTGAGGGTGGCACGACAGTAGCCCGACGGGGGATGGGTGTCCATAGGTTGTCGAAGCGCTTCGACTCGTTTTTGGGGCCGCGCCCCCACCGCGCGCTGCCCGGCGTCCCGCGCGCCCGCGTACGGCACTCCCGGACGTCCGACGCGAGCCCGCGTACGGGCCCGCTCCCGGACATCCCGTCGCGCCCCGCGCGCGGCAGTCTCCGTACGTCTCGCCGCCCCCGCGCAACGGTCTCCCGGACGACGCCCCGCCGGACCGGGCGGCGGCCTCGGCCGCGTACGTCGGGCGCCGGAGGGCGTGCCCCAGACGGTCCCCCGGCAAGGAGCCCCGACGCAACACCCCGCCCCCCTTCTCCCGGACCGGCCGGCGCCCCCTGGGGGCGGACGCGCATTGGGCCGAACGCTGCGCCAGGACTGGTGGGGCCGGTGCGGATCGGGTACATACGATCGGGTAGCACCGGTCGGTAACGAACAGCCCCAAGATCCCTATTCGCGGCGAGGTGAGCCTCTTGTCCGCAACACCCCACCAGCCCACAGTCACCGAACGTGAGGCCCGACAGGTCGCGGAGGCCGCGCGCGAACAGGACTGGCGCAAGCCCAGCTTCGCCAAGGAACTGTTCCTCGGCCGCTTCCGGCTCGATCTGATCCATCCGCATCCCATGCCGTCCGACGAGGCGGCACAGCGCGGCGAGGAGTTCCTCGCCAAACTGCGCGACTTCTGCGAGACGAAGATCGACTCGGCCCGGATCGAGCGGGAGGCGCAGATCCCCGACGAGGTCATCAACGGGCTCAAGGAGCTCGGCGCCCTCGGCATGAAGATCGACACCAAGTACGGGGGCCTCGGCCTCACGCAGGTCTACTACAACAAGGCGCTCGCCCTGGTCGGCTCCGCGAGCCCCGCCATCGGAGCCCTGCTGTCCGCGCACCAGTCCATCGGCGTACCGCAGCCGCTGAAGATCTTCGGCACCCAGGAGCAGAAGGACGCGTTCCTGCCGCGCTGCGCGCGCACGGACATCACCGCGTTCCTCCTCACCGAGCCCGACGTCGGCTCCGACCCGGCCCGGCTGGCCACGACGGCCGTCCCGGACGGGGACGACTACGTCCTGGACGGCGTGAAGCTCTGGACGACCAACGGCGTCGTCGCGGACCTGCTCGTCGTGATGGCACGCGTCCCGAAGTCGGAGGGCCACAAGGGCGGCATCACCGCGTTCGTCGTGGAGGCCGCGTCCGAGGGCGTCACCGTCGAGCACCGCAACGCCTTCATGGGGCTGCGCGGACTGGAGAACGGTGTGACCCGCTTCCACGGGGTCCGGGTGCCGGCCGCGAACCGGATCGGTCCCGAGGGGGCCGGCCTGAAGATCGCCCTGACCACGCTCAACACCGGGCGGCTGTCGCTGCCCGCCATGTGCGTGGGCGCCGGCAAGTGGTGTCTGAAGATCGCCCGCGAGTGGTCGGCGGCTCGCGAGCAGTGGGGCAAGCCGGTCGCGTTCCACGAGGCGGTCGGGGCGAAGATCTCCTTCATCGCGGCGACGACGTTCGCCTTGGAGGCGGTCCTCGACCTGTCGTCCCAGATGGCCGACGAGGACCGCAACGACATCCGCATCGAGGCCGCCCTCGCCAAGCTGTACGGCTCGGAGATGGCCTGCCTGATGGCCGACGAGCTGGTCCAGATCCGCGGCGGCCGCGGCTTCGAGACCGCCGAGTCGCTGGCTGCCCGCGGCGAACGCGCGGTCCCCGCCGAGCAGATCCTGCGCGACCTGCGCATCAACCGCATCTTCGAGGGCTCCACGGAGATCATGCACCTGCTGATCGCCCGTGAGGCGGTCGACGCCCACCTGAAGGTCGCCGGGGACCTGATCGACCCCGACAAGTCCCTGTCCGACAAGGCGAAGGCGGGCGCGGGCGCGGGCGTCTTCTACGCCAAGTGGCTGCCCAAGCTCGTCGCGGGACCGGGACAACTGCCGAACTCCTACAGCGAGTTCAAGCGCGAGGTCGACCTCTCCGGGCACCTGCGCTATGTCGAGCGAACGGCCCGCAAGCTCGCCCGCTCCACCTTCTACGCCATGTCCCGCTGGCAGGGGCGCATGGAGACCAAGCAGGGCTTCCTCGGCCGGATCGTCGACATCGGCGCCGAGCTCTTCGCGATGAGCGCGGCCTGCGTGCGCGCCGAACTCCTGCGCACCACCGAGGACCACGGCCGGGAGGCCTACCAGCTGGCCGACGTCTTCTGCCGCCAGTCCCGCATCCGCGTCGAGGAACTCTTCGGGCGCCTCTGGAACAACACCGACGATCTCGACCACACCGTGGTCAAGGGCGTCCTCTCCGGCACGTACGAGTGGCTGGAGCACGGCGTCGTCGACCCCTCGGGCGAAGGCCCGTGGATCGCGGACGCGAGTCCGGGTCCGAGCCGGCACAAGAACGTCCACCGCCCCATCCGCTGACCCCCGCCCCCCGAGCCGCGTCAGTCCCCTCCGCCGTTCCCCCGCCCGCCCGTCGGGGAGCGGGACGGCGGACGGGCGCGGACGCGGGCGCCGGGGCCGGCTCAGCAGTACTTGTAGCCCGCGCCGCGCGAGGACCAGGAGCACGAGTCGACCCGCGTGCCGCTCGCCTTGGAGAGCCGGGCCGTGTCGCCGGTGTTGTTCCACACGTACCAGGAACGCCCCCAGTACTTGTCGTACGCGTTGTTCGTACCGGACCCGGTGTGGACCTTCTTGCTGTGCCCCGCGCCGACCTTCACGTCGCCGAAGGTGTAGGTGTAGCCGGTCTCGTCCTTGAGCGTCCAGTTCTTCAGGGAGACCGCGGATGAGGTGGTGTTCTTGATCCGGACCCACTCGGCGTTCAGCGACGAGTTCGAGCCGCCGTCCGAGCCGGGGCTGTCGTAGTACACCTCGTAGATGAAGACACTGCCGGCCGCGTGGGCCGGAGTGGTGGCGAGGAACGTGCCGGTCAGAGCCATGGCGCCGACGAGCGCGGGCAGGACAGCGCGAACGCGCATGAGGACCCCCAGGGTGGTTTTCCGGCCGGTCGTCCACCGGCCAGGGGAGCAGTGTGCTCATGCGATGGGCGTACCGTCCGCCGAAAGGCCGTTGTCACCCCATCCGGTCCCCAGGAGTGCTAAAAGGACCAGGAGTGGGGACGCCCTGTCCTGCCGGACGCGCGTTGCGGCAACAATGGGGGGATGAGCGACAGTCCAGTCCCCCTCGCTGATCCGCATCTCGTTTTCGACCCCGTGGACGGGGTCCGGGATGTCGTGATCCTCGGATCCACCGGCTCGATCGGCACCCAGGCCATCGACCTCGTGCTGCGCAATCCCGGCCGCTTCCGGGTCACCGCGCTCTCCGCCGCCGGCGGGAGGGTCGGACTGCTCGCGGAGCAGGCCCACCGCCTGCGCGTCGGCACGGTCGCCGTAGCCCGCGAGGACGTCGTCCCGGCGCTGCGCGAGGCGCTGTCGGCACAGTTCGGAGCGGGGGAGCGGATCCCCGAGATCCTCGCGGGACCCGACGCGGCCACCCGGGTCGCCGCCTCCGACTGCCACACCGTGCTCAACGGCATCACCGGCTCCATCGGCCTCGCGCCGACCCTGGCCGCCCTGGAGGCCGGCCGCACCCTGGCGCTGGCCAACAAGGAGTCGCTCATCGTCGGCGGCCCGCTGGTGAAGGCCCTGGCCAAACCGGGGCAGATCATCCCCGTCGACTCCGAGCACGCGGCCCTGTTCCAGGCGCTCGCCGGCGGCACCCGGGCCGACGTGCGCAAACTCGTCGTGACCGCCTCCGGTGGCCCGTTCCGGGGGCGTACGAAGTCCGAGCTGGCGGACGTGACCCCCGCGGACGCGCTGGCGCACCCCACCTGGGCCATGGGACCCGTCATCACGGTGAACTCCGCGACCCTCGTCAACAAGGGCCTGGAAGTCATCGAGGCGCACCTCCTCTACGACATTCCCTTCGAACGGATTGAGGTGGTGGTGCACCCGCAGTCGTATGTTCACTCGATGGTCGAGTTCACCGATGGATCCACGCTGGCCCAGGCGACGCCCCCCGACATGCGCGGGCCGATCGCCATCGGGCTCGGCTGGCCCGAGCGCGTCCCGGACGCGGCGCCCGCCTTCGACTGGACCAAGGCGTCGAACTGGGAGTTCTTCCCGCTCGACACCGAGGCCTTCCCGTCCGTGGGACTCGCCCGGCACGTGGGACAGCTCGCGGGCACGGCCCCGGCGGTGTTCAATGCCGCCAACGAGGAGTGCGTCGACGCGTTCCTGAACGGCGCGCTGCCGTTCAACGGGATCATGGAGACCGTCACGCGAGTGGTCGAGGAACACGGCACCCCGCGTACGGGAACTTCCCTGACCGTCGCGGACGTCCTCGAAGCGGAGACCTGGGCGCGCGCCCGGGCCCGTGAGCTGACCGAGACGACAGCGCACACGACCGCGGAGGCCCGTGCATGACGACCCTGATGATGATCCTCGGCATAGTCGTCTTCGCGGTCGGCCTGCTCATCTCGATCGCCTGGCACGAGCTGGGGCATCTGTCGACGGCCAAGCTCTTCGGCATCCGCGTGCCGCAGTACATGGTCGGTTTCGGCCCGACCGTCTGGTCGCGCAAGAAGGGCGAGACGGAGTACGGCGTCAAGGCCATCCCGCTCGGCGGCTACATCCGCATGATCGGGATGTTCCCGCCCGGCCCCGACGGCAAGATCGAGGCCCGCTCCACCTCCCCCTTCCGCGGCATGATCGAGGACGCCAGGTCGGCCGCGTTCGAGGAGCTCAAGCCGGGCGACGAGACCCGCCTCTTCTACACGCGCAAGCCGTGGAAGCGGGTCATCGTGATGTTCGCGGGCCCCTTCATGAACCTGATCCTCGCCGTCGCGATCTTCCTCGGCGTGATGATGACGTTCGGCATCAACACCCAGACCACCACCGTCGGCCGGGTCTCCGACTGCGTCATCCAGCAGAGCGAGAACCGCACGAAGTGCGAGAAGGGCGACCAGCCCGCGCCCGCCAAGGCCGCCGGACTCAAGCTCGGCGACAAGATCGTCGCGTTCGACGGCAAGCCGGTCGAGGACTGGTCGAGCCTGCAGTCCGACATCCGCGCCAACCCCGGCGAGGACGTCACGCTCACCGTCGACCGCAAGGGCGAGCGCCTCGACCTGACCGCCCACCTGATCAGGAACCAGGTCAGCAAGACCGACGGCAACGGCGGCTACGTCCAGGGCAAGTACGTCTACGCGGGCTTCCTCGGCTTCACGCCCGCCTCCGGGATCGTCGAGCAGTCCTTCGGCGAGTCCGTGGACCGCATGGGCGACATGATGCAGAACGGCGTCGAGTCGCTGATCTCGCTGCCCGGCAAGGTCCCCGCCCTGTGGGACGCGGCCTTCGGGGACGGCCCGCGCGAGGCGGACTCGCCCATGGGCGTGGTCGGCGCGGCCCGGGTCGGCGGTGACGTCTTCACCCTCGACATCCCGGCCTCCCAGCAGATCGCGATGATGCTGTTCCTGGTCGCCGGCTTCAACCTCTCCCTCTTCCTGTTCAACATGCTCCCGCTGCTGCCGCTCGACGGCGGGCACATCGCGGGCGCGCTGTGGGAGTCGCTGCGCAGGACCGCCGCGAAGGTGCTGCGCCGGCCCGACCCGGGCCCGTTCGACGTGGCGAAGCTGATGCCCGTCGCCTACGTGGTGGCCGGCATCTTCGTCTGCTTCACGCTCCTGGTGCTGATCGCGGACGTCGTCAACCCGGTGAGAATCTCCTGAGGCGAGTCGTTCACGATGGCCGGGCACGGTGTGTGCCCGGCCATCACCATTGAGTGGGTTTACGCCCGGGATGTGCTCCGCCGGGAGCCCGTGCCGTAATCTCGTTGCCTGGAGCCCACTGTCCCGGGACCTTGATCCATCACTTGGGGTTGCACAGCAGATGACTGCGATTTCTCTCGGTATGCCGTCCGTTCCGACCAAGCTCGCCGAGCGCCGGAAGAGCCGGCAGATCCAGGTCGGAACCGTGGCCGTGGGCGGAGACGCACCCGTCTCGGTGCAGTCGATGACGACGACGCGTACGTCGGACATCGGTGCCACGCTGCAGCAGATCGCGGAGCTGACCGCGTCGGGCTGCCAGATCGTGCGGGTCGCGTGTCCGACGCAGGACGACGCGGACGCGCTGGCGACGATCGCCCGCAAGTCGCAGATCCCGGTTATCGCGGACATCCACTTCCAGCCGAAGTACGTGTTCGCGGCGATCAATGCCGGCTGCGCGGCGGTGCGGGTCAACCCGGGGAACATCAAGCAGTTCGACGACCAGGTGAAGGAGATCGCGCGGGCCGCGAAGGACACGGGCACCCCGATCCGGATCGGCGTGAACGCGGGCTCGCTCGACAAGCGTCTGCTCCAGAAGTACGGCAAGGCGACGCCAGAGGCGCTCGTGGAGTCGGCGCTGTGGGAGGCGTCCCTCTTCGAGGAGCACGACTTCCGCGACATCAAGATCTCGGTCAAGCACAACGACCCCGTGGTCATGGTCAACGCCTACCGGCAGCTCGCCGCCGCCTGCGACTACCCCCTGCACCTCGGCGTGACCGAGGCCGGCCCCGCGTTCCAGGGCACCATCAAGTCGGCGGTCGCCTTCGGGGCGCTGCTGTCCGAGGGCATCGGCGACACCATCCGCGTCTCGCTGTCGGCCCCGCCGGCCGAGGAGGTCAAGGTCGGCCTCCAGATCCTGGAGTCCCTCAACCTCAAGCAGCGCGGCCTGGAGATCGTCTCCTGCCCGTCCTGCGGCCGTGCCCAGGTCGACGTCTACAAGCTGGCCGAGGAGGTCACGGCGGGCCTCACCGGCATGGAGGTCCCGCTGCGCGTCGCCGTCATGGGCTGCGTCGTCAACGGCCCCGGCGAGGCCCGCGAGGCCGACCTCGGCGTCGCCTCCGGCAACGGCAAGGGCCAGATCTTCGTCAAGGGCGAGGTCATCAAGACCGTGCCCGAGTCGAAGATCGTCGAGACCCTCATCGAAGAGGCGATGAAGCTCGCCGAGCAGATGGAGGCCGACGGCATCGCCTCCGGCGAGCCCTCCGTCTCGGTCGCGGGCTGACCACCCACCCCGCTCGCCCCACCCGTCCCACGCCCCGGGGGCCCACGCCCCCGGGCCCCGTTCCGCCCGGCACCGGGCAGCGCCCCGGGGCCGGGACACCGGGCGGCGCCGCACACCCGTGCCGGGTACAGTGCGGAGATCAGCAGACCGTATGGTGAGGCCCCCGCACGTGTTGACCCAGACCACCACCAGGGTCCTCGAACCGAGTGACCTGGACGCCGCGCTCGCCGTCCTCGACAGCGAGCCGGTGTCGAACGCCTTCGTGGCCTCCCGGGTCAAGGTCGCCGGCCTCGACCCCTGGCGCCTCGGCGGCGAGATGTGGGGCTGGTACGAGGACGGCATGCTGACCTCGCTCTGCTACGCGGGCGCCAACCTCGTCCCTATCTGCGCCACCCCGCGCGCCGTACGCGCCTTCGCCGACCGGGCCCGCCGCGCCGGCCGCCGCTGCTCCTCCATCGTCGGCCCCGCCGAACCCACCACCCAGCTGTGGCGTCTGCTGGAGCCCAACTGGGGCCCCGCCCGCGAGGTCCGCGCCAACCAGCCGCTGATGGTCACCGACCGCCTCCCCGACGACATCGCCCCCGATCCGTACGTCCGCCGCATCCGCAAGGACGAGATGGACACGATCATGCCGGCGTGCGTGGCGATGTTCACCGAGGAGGTCGGGGTCTCCCCGATGGCCGGCGACGGCGGGCTCCTCTACCAGGCCCGGGTCGCCGAACTCGTCGGCTCCGGACGCTCGTTCGCCCGCCTGGACGAGGACGGCAAGGTCGTCTTCAAGGCCGAGATCGGCGCCGCCACCGAGCACGCCTGCCAGATCCAGGGCGTCTGGGTCGCCCCCGAGTACCGGGGACGGGGATACGCCGCGCCCGGCATGGCGGCCGTGCTGCGTTTCGCCCTCGCCGACGTCGCCCCCGTCGTCAGCCTCTACGTCAACGACTTCAACACCGCCGCCCGGGCGACGTACCGGCGCGTGGGATTCCAGGAGGTCGGGGCCTTCATGAGTGTGCTGTTCTGACAGCCCGGGGCTGCCTGTAGTCTCCCCGGCATGCTGCGCTTTCCCGGTCAGGGTCCCCACAGCCCGGACGACGTGGTCATCGGTCCGCTGGATCTCGCCGCACGGGTCGACGAGGCGCTCGCCGTGCAGGCCCTCGCCTTCGGACTCGGCGCCGACGAGATCGCCGTACGACGGCAGATCGTGCTGCGGCACCTCGTCTACCCCGGAGCCCGCGCCCTCGGCGCCACCACCGCCGACGGACGGCTCGTCGGCTTCGTCTACGGCATGCCCAACGACCGCACCCACTGGTGGTCCACCGTCGTGGAGCCGTACCTGCGCGAACAGGGTCAGGACGGCTGGCTCGACAACTCCTTCGTGATCACCGAACTGCACGTCCACCCGGACCACCAGAACCGGGGCGTCGGCCGGGCCCTGATCACCACCATCACCGACGGCGCCGCCGAGCCCCGCTCCATCCTCTCCGCGATCGACACCGAGAGCCCCGCCCGCGGCCTCTACCGCTCGCTCGGCTACGAGGACCTGGCCCGCCGGGTCCTCTTCCCGAGCGCCCCGAAACCGTACGCGGTGATGGGCGCTCCGCTGCCGCTGCGGCACCGCTGAAAGGCGCAGGCCGGGCGTCGCCCGCGTAATCCGATTTCCACCGTCCCGTACCGCCCGGCTAACCTCCTTGCCATCACCCTTACGCAGCAGGAGTCGAGAATCATGGCCCAGGTCCAGCGCATGTCCCGTTTGATGGTCAAGACACTGCGTGACGACCCGGCGGACGCCGAGACGCTCAGCCACAAGCTGCTCGTCCGCGCCGGCTACGTGCGCCGCAACTCCGCAGGCATCTGGACCTGGCTGCCGCTGGGCAAGAAGGTCCTCGACAACATCTCCCGCGTGGTGCGCGAGGAGATGGACGCGATCGGCGCCCAGGAGGTGCTGCTGCCGGCCCTGCTGCCCAAGGAGCCCTACGAGGCGTCCGGCCGCTGGGAGGAGTACGGCGACCTGCTGTTCCGCCTCAAGGACCGCAAGGGCGGCGACTACCTCCTCGGCCCGACCCACGAGGAGATCTTCACCCTGGTCGTCAAGGACCAGTGCACGTCCTACAAGGACCTGCCGGTCATGCTCTACCAGATCCAGACGAAGTACCGCGACGAGGCCCGTCCGCGCTCCGGTGTGCTGCGCGGCCGCGAGTTCCAGATGAAGGACTCGTACTCCTTCGACACCACCGACGAGGGCCTCGCCCAGTCGTACGCGCTGCACCGCGCCGCGTACCAGAAGATCTTCGAGCGCCTGGGCCTGGACTACCGCATCGTCTCCGCCGTCTCCGGCGCGATGGGCGGCTCGGCCTCCGAGGAGTTCCTCGCCCCCGCCGCCGCCGGCGAGGACACCTTCGTCGACTGCCCGAACTGCGACTACGCGGCCAACACCGAGGCGGTCACCTTCGCCCTCGCCCCCGTCTCCGCGGAGCACGGCCCGGTCGAGGAGCTGGACACCCCCGACACCCCGACCATCGAGACGCTCGCCGAGCACCTCGGCGTCCCCGCCTCCGCCACCCTGAAGAACCTGCTGGTCAAGGTCGACGGCGAGATCGTCGCCGTCGGCGTCCCCGGTGACCGCGAGGTCGACCTCGGCAAGCTGGGCGAGCACCTCGCCCCCGCCGTCGTGGAGCTGGTGACGGCCGAGGACTTCGAGGGCCGCGACGACCTCGTACGGGGTTACGTCGGCCCACAGGGCCTGGACAAGGTCCGCTACATCGCCGACCCGCGGGTCGCCCCCGGCACCGCCTGGATCACCGGCGCCAACAAGGCGGACAAGCACGCGAAGAACGTCGTCGCCGGCCGCGACTTCGAGGTGGACGACTACCTCGACGTCGTCGTCGTCCAGGAGGGCGACCCCTGCCCGAAGTGCGGCACCGGCCTGAAGCTGGACCGCGCCATCGAGATCGGCCACATCTTCCAGCTGGGCCGCAAGTACGCGGACACCTTCCAGCTCGACGTCCTCGGCCAGCAGGGCAAGCCGGTCCGCGTGACCATGGGCTCCTACGGCATCGGCGTCTCGCGCGCCGTGGCCGCGCTCGCGGAGCAGTCAGCGGACGAGCAGGGCCTGTGCTGGCCCAAGGAGATCGCCCCGGCCGACGTCCACGTCGTCGCCGCAGGCAAGGCCCTGCAGACCGAACTGGCCCTCGACGTCGCCGAGAAGCTGGGCGCGGCGGGCGTGCGGGTCCTGGTGGACGACCGGGCCGGCGTCTCGCCGGGCGTTAAGTTCACGGACGCCGAGCTCATCGGCGTACCGAAGATCCTGGTCGCCGGCCGGCGCTCCGCCGAGGGCGTCCTGGAGCTCAAGGACCGCCGCACCGGCGAGCGCGAGGAGCTCACCGTCGACGAGGCGATCGCCCGCCTGTCGGCCTAGTCACCGGCCCCAGGTCCGCACCACGGCCCCGCGAAGGAACGCCTTCGCGGGGCCGCCGTGCGCCGCTCAGAGCCAGCCCGCGAACTCCAGCAGCAGCTCCGCGTCCCGCGCCCGCCCGACGCGCCGGGCCCGTACGCCCGACTCGACCGCCCGGAAAAGGGTCCAGCCGCGCAGCCGCTCCTGGTCCAGGTCCAGAGACTCGGCCAGCCGCTTCACCCGGCGGCGGGTGATCGACGCGCCCGACGGCGAGCCGATCAGGTCCTCTACCCGGTCCCGGACCAGCCGGGCCAGGTCGAAGGCGCATTCGCCCACCACCGGATCGGGGCCCACGGCCAGCCACGGCAGCCGCTCCCCGGCCAGCACCTTGCTCTGCCGGAACGTGCCGTGCAGCAGCCGCTCCTCGGGAGGGCCGGCGAGCAATTCCTCGCGCGCCGCGAGCGCCGCCTCCACCAGCGGCCCCGTCTCGGCGTCGGCGCCCGCCCGCATCGCCTCGGCCTGCCGCCCGGTGCGCTCGGCCACCGTCTCGAAGACATGGCCGGCGGGCGGTTCGACCCACAGCCGCCGCAGGGTCCCGGCGGCCTCCAGCAGCGCCTTCGCCTCGGGCAGCGAGCGCACCGACACCTCCGGGTGCAGCCGCTCCAGCAGCAGCACCCCGGGAGTGTCCCCGGGATTGAGGAGCTGTACGGCCCCGAAGCCGTCCCAGTGCGCCAGCGCCGCCCGTTCGTGCTCGGGGCGGGCCCGGTCGGGTGCCAGCTTCAGCACGGCGGGCGTCCCGTCCACCTGCCGGACCATGACGACCAGACTGCTGCGGCCACCGGGAGCCTGCACCCGCTCGACCGTCAACTCGCGTAGAACGGTGGCCTGATGGACCTGCTCGGGCAGCTTCTCCAGCCACTCGGCGGCCCCGTCGGTCCCGTTCCGCCGCGTCTCGCCGAGCGCCCGCACGAGGCGCTGCGGCGGTTCGAAAGCCATGCGCGAGGAGTTCCTTCCAGGTCGCCCTATGCCGGTGGACTCGCCGCGGCGGAGGGGCCGGCCGCCCGCTCGGCGAGACCAGGGAAGGCTACGCTCTCGCCGCGCCAGCGCACCGCCCGCACCGCCGCCTCCCTGAGCGCGTCCGCGGCGGTGCGCCGCCGCGCCCCCTCGGCGGCCCGCACCAGGTCGCCGTAGACGCCCGCCACGCGCTCCTCCAGCTCGGCGGCCAGCCGCACGGCCGCCGCCGAGTCCGGCACGGCGAACGGCAGCGCGTAGGCGGCCGCCGCGGCCACCGGCCGGCCGTCCAGGTCGCGCACGAGGCGCTCCAGCTCGTCGCGCCGGGCCCGGTGCGCGTCGTACGCCGCCCGCGCCTCGTCCCGGCGCTCCCCGGCGATGCGGCCGCCCACCACGCCGTACCCGTACACGGCGGCGTGCTCGGCGCCCAGCGCGGCCTGCAGGGCCTTCAGCTCGGCCGCCTTCGCGGTCCCGTCCCCACTGCCCGGCGTGCTCACTTGCCGTCCTCCGTCAACAGATAGGCGTGCGCCGCCCCGGCCGCCGCGACCGACGCCAGCAGCCTGGCCGTCTCTCCCGGCAGTTCCAGCAGGTCCCTGGCGCGCTTGTCGGCCAGGGTGCGCTCCGTCGCCGCCAGCTCGGCCAGCGCGTCCTTCTCCCGCTCCGGCACGGCCGCGGAGGCGCTCGCGGAGGGAGCCGCGGCGCCGGACCGGGACGCGGACGCCGAGGGGGTGGCCGAGGTGCGCAGGCCGGTCGTGAACGCCTTCGCGTGGCGCAGGACCTCGGCGCGCAGCGGGTCCAGCCGGGCGGCCAGCGGCGGATGGGCGGCGATCACGGCGGTGTAGCGCGCGGCGAGCGTCTCGCTGTCGCGGGCCGCACGCGCGCGTGCCCGGTCGCTCGCGGACCGTTTCGAGCCGGTGGTGTCGGAGTCGGACTCGGGAGCGGAGCAGCCCGCGAGCGCGAGAGCGCCCGCGGCCGACGCGAGCAGGCTCCTTCGGCGCGGCCCCGGCGGGGTGCGCGGCGGCAGGGTGAACGGCACGGCAGACGTCCTCGGCAGGCTCGAACGACAGGGAGGGCGGCACGCCCGCGATCACGGTACCCGCGCACCGGCCCGGCGTCCGCCAGCGGCTCTCCCGCGGCCGGGCGTCGCGTCCCGCCCCGCCACGGTGGACGGCAACACCCCTTGCGACCGGATACCCTTTGACCTGACACGCGACCTACCCACAACAGCACACGCGGCCGAGGAGTCACCCGGATGAGCACCACCCAGAGCGAGAGGCTGCGAGAACTGCTGGAACCGCTCGTCGGCTCTCAGGGACTCGATCTCGAGGAGATCGCAGTGGACTCGGTCGGGCGCAAGCGCGTGCTGCGTGTGGTCGTCGACTCGGACGCCGGTGCCGACCTGGACCAGATCGCCGATGTGAGCCGCGCGCTCTCGGCGAAGCTCGACG
Source organism: Streptomyces sp. NPDC005496 (assembly GCF_042872045.1). Lineage (NCBI taxonomy): Bacteria > Bacillati > Actinomycetota > Actinomycetes > Kitasatosporales > Streptomycetaceae > Streptomyces > Streptomyces sp. NPDC005496. The sequence goes on along the minus strand of NZ_JBIAJQ010000015.1, from coordinate 61,158 downwards.
AGACGGACGCGATGGGCGAGGGCGAGTACACCCTCGAGGTCGGGACCCCCGGTGCCGAGCGCGAGCTCAAGGAGCACCGTCACTACGTGCGCGCCGTCGACCGGCTCGTGAGGTTCCAGCTGGCCGGGGACGACGAGGTGGTCGCCCGGATCCTGGCGGTCGACGAGGACGGCATCGACGTCGAGGTGCCCGGCGTGAAGGGGCGCAAGCCCACCGCCAGGCGGCTCGCCTTCTCGGACGTCGCCAAGGCGCGCGTCCAGGTCGAGTTCAACCGCAAGAGCAAGAACGACCAGAACGACCAGAACGAAGAGAACGCAGAGGAGGCGTAGCCGTGGACATCGACATGAGTGCCCTGCGGGGCCTGGTACGGGAGAAGGAGATCTCCTTCGACCTGCTGGTCGCAGCGATCGAGTCGGCCCTCCTCATCGCCTACCACCGCACCGACGGAAGCCGCCGCCACGCGCGCGTGGAGCTCGACCGGGAGAGCGGTCACGTGACCGTGTGGGCGAAGGAGGACCCGGCCGATCTGGAGGAGGGGCAGGAGGCACGCGAATTCGACGACACACCGTCGGGATTCGGCCGTATCGCCGCCACCACCGCCAAGCAGGTGATCCTGCAGCGACTGCGGGACGCCGAGGACGACGCGACCCTCGGCGAGTACGCCGGCCGGGAGGGCGACATCGTCACGGGCGTCGTCCAGCAGGGCCGCGACCCGAAGAACGTGATGGTCGACATCGGCAAGATGGAGGCCATCCTGCCGGTGCAGGAGCAGGTGCCCGGCGAGCAGTACCAGCACGGCACCCGCCTGCGCTCGTACGTCGTCCGGGTCGCCAAGGGCGTACGCGGCCCGTCGGTGACCCTGTCCCGTACGCACCCCGCCCTGGTGAAGAAGCTGTTCGCCCTGGAGGTGCCGGAGATCGCCGACGGTTCCGTCGAGATCGCCGCCATCGCCCGTGAGGCCGGTCACCGCACCAAGATCGCGGTGCGCTCCACGCGCTCCGGACTGAACGCCAAGGGCGCCTGCATCGGCCCCATGGGCGGCCGGGTGCGCAATGTCATGGCCGAGCTGAACGGCGAGAAGATCGACATCGTCGACTGGTCGGACGACCCGGCCGACATGGTGGCGAACGCGCTGTCCCCGGCCCGGGTGTCCAAGGTCGAGGTCGTGGACCTCGCCGCCCGCTCCGCGCGGGTGACGGTCCCGGACTACCAGCTCTCGCTGGCGATCGGCAAGGAGGGGCAGAACGCCCGCCTCGCCGCCCGGCTGACCGGCTGGCGCATCGACATCCGCCCGGACACCGAGCAGCAGCCGGACGAGAACCGGGACTGACGCGGGCACGCGCGGCCGGGAGCCGGGAATGGATCCCGGCCGTGTGACGCTTTGATCACGACAGTTTTACGCACGGCAACTGTTCGACACCTGCCCCAAAGGGGTGAGGTCCGTGCGGGGAGGTAGACTTAAGAGTGTCTGGCCGGACGCGAGCCCGTGCATGCCCTGAACGCACCTGTGTGGGGTGCCGGGAGCGAGCGGCCAAGACCGATCTGCTGCGCATCGTGGCGATCGAGGACGCATGCGTCCCTGATCTTCGCGGTACGCTGCCCGGCCGGGGTGCGTACATCCACCCCGCCGTGGTCTGTCTCGACCTGGCGGTCCGCCGCCGGGCGATCCCACGGGCGCTGCGTGCCCAGGGACCGCTCGACACAACGGCGCTGCGCCGAGTGGTCGAGGAGACGGTTGCCGAGCAGGCAACACCGTAAGACGTGTGTCGCACGGAACCCCGTGCGGCCCTGGTACCCCGCGAGTTGGAAGTAGGTCGAGATTGCGATGAGCACTCGATGAGCACGCGATGAGTACGCCCATGAAGTAGCGACGGTCCGGACGCAACCCGGACCTAAAAGGAGCGATGTGGCTAAGGTCCGGGTATACGAACTCGCCAAGGAGTTCGGGGTGGAGAGCAAGGCCGTCATGGCCAAGCTCCAGGAACTCGGTGAATTCGTCCGTTCGGCGTCCTCGACGATCGAGGCGCCCGTTGTACGCAAGCTGACCGATGCTTTCCAGCAGGGCAGCAACGGCGGCGGCAAGTCCGCCCCGCGCAAGTCTTCGCCGGCTCGTCCGGCAGCCCCCTCTCCGGCGCAGGCGGCCCGTCCGGCCGCCCCGCGCCCGCCGGCCCCCAAGCCGGCCGCGGCCGAGAAGCCGGCGGCGCCCGCCGCTCCGGCCGCTCCGGTCACCCCTGCGGCTTCGGGCCCCCGCCCGGGTCCCAAGCCGGCCCCGAAGCCCGCTCCGGCGGCTCCGGCTCCGGCGGCGCCCGAGTTCACGGCGCCTCCGTCGGCGCCCGCCGCTCCGGCGGCCTCGGCTCCCTCCACGCCCGCCGCGGGTGCCCGTCCGGGTGCTCCGCGTCCCGGCGGTCAGGCCCCGCGTCCCGGTGCCCGTCCCGCCGGCGGTCCCGGCCAGGGCGGCCAGGGCCGTGGTGACCGTCCCGAGCGCGGCGACCGCGGTGACCGTCAGGGCGCTGCGCGTCCCGGCGGCCAGGCCCCGCGTCCGGGCGCTCGTCCGGCCGGTCCCCGTCCGGGCAACAACCCCTTCACCTCTGGTGGCTCCACCGGCATGGCGCGCCCGCAGGCGCCCCGTCCGGGCGGCGCGCCGCGTCCCGGTGGCCCCGGTGCCCCGGGCGCCCCGCGTCCGCAGGGCGCCGGCCAGGGTGGTCCCCGTCCGCAGGGCGGTCCCGGCGGCGCTCCGCGTCCCCAGGGCCAGGGCGGTGCCCGTCCGAGCCCGGGCGGCATGCCCCGTCCGCAGGGCGGCGCTCCGCGTCCCGGCGGCGGCCCCGCCGGCAACCGTCCGAACCCCGGCATGATGCCGCAGCGTCCCGCTGCGGGTCCGCGTCCCGGCGGTGGCCCCGGCGGTGGCCGCGGTCCCGGCGGCGGCGGTCGTCCCGGCGGTGCCGGTGGCGGCGGTCGTCCGGGTGGCGGCGGCGGTTTCGCCGGTCGTCCCGGTGGCGGCGGCGGCGGTTTCGCGGGTCGTCCCGGTGGCCCCGGTGGCGGTGGCGGCGGTTTCGCCGGCCGTCCGGGTGGTCCCGGTGGCGGCGGCGGTGGCCGTCCCGGCTTCGGCGGTCGTCCGGGTGGTCCCGGTGGCCGTGGTGGCACGCAGGGTGCGTTCGGCCGTCCCGGCGGGCCCGCCCGTCGTGGCCGCAAGTCGAAGCGGCAGAGGCGCCAGGAGTACGAGGCCATGCAGGCCCCGTCGGTCGGCGGCGTCATGCTGCCTCGCGGCAACGGACAGTCCGTCCGCCTGTCGCGCGGTGCGTCCCTCACCGACTTCGCGGAGAAGATCAACGCCAACCCGGCGTCGCTCGTCGCCGTGATGATGAACCTCGGCGAGATGGTCACTGCCACGCAGTCCGTCTCCGACGAGACGCTGAAGCTCCTCGCGGACGAGATGAACTACGTCCTCGAGATCGTCAGCCCCGAGGAGGAGGACCGCGAGCTGCTCGAGTCCTTCGACATCGAGTTCGGCGAGGACGAGGGCGACGAGGAAGACCTCGTGGTCCGTCCGCCGGTCGTGACCGTCATGGGTCACGTCGACCACGGTAAGACCCGACTGCTGGACACCATCCGCAAGACGAACGTCGTCGCGGGCGAGGCCGGCGGTATCACGCAGCACATCGGTGCGTACCAGGTCGCCACCGAGGTCAACGGTGAAGAGCGCAAGATCACCTTCATCGACACCCCCGGTCACGAGGCGTTCACCGCCATGCGTGCCCGCGGTGCCAAGTCGACCGACATCGCGATCCTCGTGGTGGCGGCCAACGACGGTGTGATGCCCCAGACGATCGAGGCGCTGAACCACGCCAAGGCGGCCGACGTGCCGATCGTGGTCGCGGTCAACAAGATCGACGTCGAGGGTGCCGACCCGACCAAGGTGCGCGGTCAGCTCACCGAGTTCGGTCTGGTGGCCGAGGAGTACGGCGGCGACACGATGTTCGTCGACATCTCCGCCAAGCAGGGCCTCAACATCGAGAGCCTGCTGGAGGCCGTGGTCCTCACCGCGGACGCCTCGCTCGACCTGCGGGCCAACCCGGAGCAGGACGCGCAGGGCATCGCGATCGAGTCCCACCTCGACCGTGGCCGCGGTGCCGTCTCGACGGTCCTGGTCCAGCGCGGCACGCTGCGCATCGGCGACACCATGGTGGTCGGCGACGCGTACGGCCGTGTCCGGGCGATGCTCGACGACAACGGCAACAACGTCGAGGAAGCGGGTCCGTCGACCCCCGTCCTGGTCCTGGGTCTCACCAACGTCCCGGGCGCCGGCGACAACTTCCTCGTCGTCGACGAGGACCGCACGGCACGCCAGATCGCCGAGAAGCGCGCGGCGCGTGAGCGCAACGCCAACTTCGCCCGGCGCGGAGTCCGGTTCTCCCTGGAGAACCTGGACGAGGCGCTCAAGGCCGGCCTGGTGCAGGAACTCAACCTCATCATCAAGGGCGACGCGTCCGGTTCGGTGGAGGCTCTCGAGTCCTCGCTGCTCCAGCTCGACGTCGGCGACGAGGTCGACATCCGTGTCCTGCACCGCGGTGTGGGTGCGGTCACCGAGTCGGACATCAACCTGGCGACCGGCTCCGACGCCATCGTCATCGGCTTCAACGTCCGCGCCGCGGGCCGAGCGGCGCAGATGGCGGAGCGCGAGGGCGTCGACGTCCGGTACTACTCGGTGATCTACCAGGCCATCGAGGAGATCGAGGCGGCCCTGAAGGGCATGCTGAAGCCGGAGTACGAGGAGGTCGAGCTCGGCACGGCGGAGATCCGCGAGGTCTTCAAGTCGTCCAAGCTGGGCAACATCGCCGGTGTCCTGGTCCGCTCGGGCGAGGTCAAGCGCAACACCAAGGCGCGCCTCGTCCGCGACGGCAAGGTCATCGCGGAGAACCTCAACATCTCCGGGCTGCGTCGCTTCAAGGACGACGTCACCGAGATCCGCGAAGGCTTCGAGGGTGGTATCAACCTCGGAAACTTCAACGACATCAAGGTCGACGACGTCATCGCGACGTACGAGATGCGCGAGAAGCCGCGCTCGTAGGGCGGTTGTGTGAGCTGGCCGGCGGTGACAAGTCACCGCCGGCCAGCTTGCCGTTTGCCGGGGCCCCGCCCCGGAAACCCTGTCGAGGACCCCGGCCCTCCGATGTACGGTTCTGATGTCCCGCCACACACGTGGCCGGGCCATCTACCCCGTACCGGCGGGACATCCGGACACACATGTACGTGGGGACACTGTCCTTCGACCTGCTCCTCGGCGACGTCCACTCGCTGAAGGAGAAGCGCTCTCTCGTCCGGCCGATCGTCGCCGAACTCCAGCGGAAGTATCCGGTGAGCGTGGCGGAGACGGGCAACCAGGACCTCCACCGCAGGGCCGAGATCGGCCTGGCGGTGGTCTCCGGAGACACCGAGCACCTCACCGACGTACTGGACCGGTGCGAACGGCTCGTCGCGGCGCGACCGGAGGTGGATCTGCTGTCGGTACGGCGCAGACTCCACAAAGACGAAGACTGACGGAACAAGCAAGGCGAAGAAGGAGACGGACCAGTGGCCGACAACGCGCGGGCGAAGAGGCTGGCGGACCTCATCCGAGAGGTGGTGGCCCAGAAGCTGCAGCGCGGGATCAAGGACCCGCGGCTCGGTTCGCATGTGACCATCACGGACACCCGGGTCACCGGGGACCTCCGGGAGGCGACCGTCTTCTACACGGTGTACGGGGACGACGAGGAGCGGGCGGCCGCGGCCGCCGGCCTGGAGAGCGCCAAGGGCGTGCTCCGGTCCGCCGTGGGCGCGGCGGCCGGCGTGAAGTTCACGCCGACCCTGACCTTCGTGGCGGACGCCCTGCCGGACACCGCCAAGACCATCGAGGACCTCCTCGACAAGGCGCGCGCCTCCGACGCGAAGGTGCGCGAGGTCTCGGCGGGCGCCGCCTTCGCCGGTGACGCCGACCCGTACAAGAAGCCCGATGAGGACGACCGGGACGACGAGGACGACGCCGCCGAATGACGGAGAAGCACAGGACGCCCGACGGGCTTGTCGTCGTCGACAAGCCGTCGGGCTTCACCTCGCACGACGTGGTCGCCAAGATGCGCGGGATCGCCAGGACCCGGCGGGTCGGCCACGCCGGCACCCTCGACCCCATGGCGACCGGCGTGCTCGTCCTCGGCGTCGAGAAGGCGACCAAGCTGCTCGGTCACCTCGCGCTGACCGAGAAGGAGTACCTCGGCACGATCCGGCTCGGGCAGAACACGCTGACGGACGACGCGGAGGGCGACATCACGTCCTCGGCGGACGCCTCGGGTGTGAAGCGGGACGCCATCGACGCCGGGATCGCCAAGCTGAGCGGCGACATCATGCAGGTGCCGTCGAAGGTCAGCGCCATCAAGATCGACGGCGTGCGCTCGTACAAGCGGGCACGGGAGGGCGAGGACTTCGAGATCCCGGCCCGCCCGGTGACCATCTCCTCGTTCGCGGTGTACGACGTCCGGGACGCGGTCGCGGAGGACGGCACGCCCGTCCTCGACCTTATCGTGTCCGTCGTCTGCTCCTCGGGCACCTACATCCGGGCGCTCGCCCGGGACCTCGGCGCGGATCTCGGTGTGGGCGGCCATCTGACCGCCCTGCGCCGCACCCGCGTCGGCCCGTACAAGCTGGACACGGCGCGCACCCTCGACCAGCTCCAGCAGGAGCTGACCGTGATGCCGATCGCCGACGCCGCGGCCGCCGCGTTCCCGCGCTGGGACGTCGACGAACGCCGTGCCCGGCTGCTCCTGAACGGCGTCCGCCTGGACATGCCCGAGGAGTACGCGGGCGCCGGTGCCGTCGCCGTCTACGACGCGACGGGCCGCTTCCTGGCGCTGGTGGAGGCGCACAAGGGCAAGGCGAAGAGCCTGGCCGTGTTCGGCTGAGGCCACTTACGGGTTCATGGGCGGTGCCGTGTCGGATTCGACGGGCGCCGCCCTTTCGCCGTCGTGGGAGCCGTTCCGGCCGTGCGGGCGGGCCGGTCTTCCGTGCCGGATCACGCCGTGAACGTCGGCTCCCGCCGGGGACGGTCACTGCTTCGGCGGTGTCGCCAGCCCCTGCGGGCCTTCTGTGTGCCCCCGGTGTCCGTGGAGCGGCGGTCACGGGGTTGTCACTGATCGCCGCTCCACGGTCCCCCCTCGGTTCCCCCACCCAAGGGTCTATCCATCCCCTTCCGTCCATTCACCCCTTCGGGCGGGCGCTCGGAGTGAACCGAGGGAGCGGAAGGGGGCGCGTTCACCACGCGATCTGTTCCGCTGATCAACCCGTGCCTACCGTCGTGAACAGGCACACTCCGGGAGGTTCGACCATGGCGGGACGTGGCCCTCGGACCGGGGGCCGGCGGACACCGGGCGCCGCCCCCGAGGCGGTCCCGGACACGGCCCTGGTGCAGGTGCGCGACCTCGCGGGACGCCCGCGCGGCACGGGGTTCGCCGCCGACCACCACGGCACCGTCGTCACCAGTCACGAGGCTGTGGACGGCCTGGCCCGCCTGGTCCTGCACGCCCCCGGCGGCCGTACGTGCATCGTCGGCGCAGACGCCGTGACCGCTCTGCCCGGGACGGACCTCGCGCTCGTACGCACCGACGACCTCGGCCTGGACCCGCTCCCCGTCACCGCGCGGGACCGCGTCGAGACCGGCGCGTACGTCCGGATCGCCGCGGGCGGCTGGCGGGAGGCCCGCGTCCTCGGCACCACCCGGGCGACGTACGCGGCGACGGACCGCTTCCACCAGCTCGACGCAGCCCTGGAGCTGGCGATCGGGACGGCGGGCGCGGACGCGCTGCGGCTCGGCGGCGGCGCCGCCGGGGGACCGGTGCTCGACGCGGCGACCGGCGCCGTCGTCGCGGTCCTCGGCACCGCGCTGCGCACCGGACACCCGACGGCCGGCCTGGCCGTGCCCCTGCGTGCCACCGGACTGCCGCCCGTGCTCGCGGACCTGCTGGAGCGCAACGCCGCGACGGTGCCCGCGTACGGCGCCGACCTGAACCTGGCGGGAGTACTGGAACTCACGGCCACGTCCCTGGGGTCCGACGGGCCGGCGGGGGCGTTCGGCGCCGGGTGCGCCTCCTCCCCGCGCGGAGGTTCGGCGCACGTGCACGCAGAGGCGTGGGACTACTGCCCGTCCACGGCAGCGGGGGCCGGGGAGGACGCGGCCGAGCAGGCGCCGACGGGCTTCGGGACCGGGAGTTTCGCCGGGGTGCCCGAGTCGGCCGAGCGGCCCGACGTCATCGAGGAGTTCGCGGCGTTCGCGGCCGGTGAGGCGGCCGTCCTCGCACTCGTCGGGCGCCCGGGCAGCGGCCGTACGACGGAACTCACCGCCCTCGCCGCCCGCCGGACCGGGGGCCCCGAACCGGCGCCCACGTTGTGGCTGCGCGGCGCCGACCTGCTGGCGACGGACACCTCGGTGGCCGACGCGGCGACCCGGGCACTGGAGCGGGCGGGACGGATCGTGGCGGCCCCGGAAACCGGGCTGCCGGACCGCGCGCTGTCCTTCGGAGGGAACGACGGGGACCTCGGGGACCTCGATCCCGGTCGGCCGGCTCGGCTCGCGCGGGCCGCCGGACGTCCCCTGCTGCTGATCCTCGACAGCCCCGAGGAGATGCCGCCCGAGCTGGCCCACCGGCTCCCCGAGTGGACGGCCGGGACCGCCGCGTGGCTCCGGGAGAGCGGCGCGCGGCTGGTCGTGGGGTGCCGCGAGGAGTACTGGGAGCAGGCGGGGGAGGAGTTCCCGCGCGAGCTGCTGCACGGCGCGGGTGCGGGCACGGGAGGCGACCGGGAGCCGCTGCGGGAGCGCGCGCCCCGAGCCGACGCCGGGGCGGGCGACGTGCCGCGGGCCGACGGGGACCGGCTGCCGCCCTGCGTGCGGCTCGGCGACCTGGGCGAGGAGGCGGCCCGGCGGGCCCGCGCGCGCCACGGGATCCCCGAGGGCCTCCTCCAGGACGCCGACGCACGCCACCCGCTGACCCTGCGGCTGCTGGCGGAGGTACGCGCCGCCCTGCCCGTCGCGCCGGACACGGTGCCGGAGCGGCCTCTAAGGCGGGACGAGGTCTTCGCCGCGTACCTGGACCTGATGTGCCTGCGCGTCGCGGTCCGGCTCGCCGCGGCCAACGGCCTGCGCGGCACGGACGTACGACGGCTCGTCGCGCGGGTCTCCGGGCAGGTGCACGAGGCCGCGCGTCGCTGCCTCGGCCCCGGACAGGGGGAGCTGGACCGGGCGGCCTTCGAGTCCGTCTTCCCCTGGGGACCGGCCCCCGCGAGCCGGCTCGGGGCCACCACGGGCTGGGCCTCCGCCGTCCTCACCGAGGGCCTCGTCGTGCCCGCGGGCACCGGCTACCGCTTCGCCCACGAGGAACTCGCCGACTGGATCCAGGGCACGCACCTCGACGTGGACGCGGCCCTGCACGCCCTCGTCCACCGGGCCCACGCCGTCCCGGCCGGCCCGGACGGCGACCCGGCCGGGCCCCGCCCCGCCGGGGCCGCCGCCCGCCGCAGGTCCCGTACCGCGCGCGCGGACGCCCGGCGCCACGCGCTCCCCGTGCCGCGCCACCGCATCGGCCCGGTCGTCCAGGCGCTGCTCCTCCTGGACGGACAGCACGCCCGCACGGAGCTCATCGGCCGCCTGGAGGACCTGGTCGACGCCGTGGACGCCCTGCTGCCCGCGGCGCCCGAGCCGCCCGGCGACCCCGTCTGGTGGGCCACCCACCTCCTTCGTGACGTCCTGACGCGCGTGCCCGACGCGAGCCCGTACTCCGGTGTGCTGCGGCAGCTCGCCGAGCGCATCGTGGCCTGGCGGGCCCAAGGGCGGCACGTGCCGGGGGAGTTCGGGCCGTGGTTCTGGGAGGCGGTACGGCTGCCCGGCGCGGAGCGGTTCGAGTTGCTGAGGCGGCTGGTCGTCGCGGACGAGGCACCGCACCCGGCGGACCCGGGACGGGGGACGCCCGCACAACAGCCGTGGCGGGCCGACGGCGGCACCGCGGACGACCCGGCGGACGGGACCGCCGTGCCCGGGGAGCCCGGCGGTCCCGAGGCCGCCCGCCCTCGGACGCCCCGCTTTCTCGACACCGTGGCCCGCCTTCTCGCCGCCGATCCGACCGCCGTCCTGCCCCACCTCACCCGCTGGTTCGACGACGAGCGTCCGCTGCCCGCCACCCCGGACGCCACCGTGGCGACCGCGGCGCAGGCCCTGCTGTACGCCCATCGCCGGCGCGCCCTCGACGACCTCACCGAGGCGCTGGTGGCCTGCGCGCACCGGCGCGGGGACGAACTGCTCGCCGTCCTAGCCGAGGAGGAGCCGTCCGCCATGTGCCGGGCGGTAGACCGGTGGGCCCACGACGAGCGCCCGGCGAGGCACGTGGCGGCGATGACGTACGGGCTGCGGACCGCGCCGCACGCGCGCACCGAGGCCGACCGCGAGCTGCTGCGGTTCGCGGCGCTGTCCCTGCTCGCCCGCCCCGCCGACGGCGCCGCGCACGGTGCGGCGCTCGCGCTCCTCGTGGGCGACCCGCGGACCCGGGCCCGGCACCTGCCCCAGGCGCTCGAACGGTTCACCGCCGGTGATCCGCAGCTGCCCGCGAGCGCGCTCGTCGCCGCCCTCGACACCCACCCCGAGCCGGTGCTCGACGCCTTCGAGGCGCGTCTGCGGCGGCCCGGACCGGACGCGGGCGAGCTGCTGCGCCCCCTCACCGACGCCGCCACGCCCGCCCTCGCCCACCGCGTCGCCGCGCTCGTGCGCCGGGTCGCCGAGGTGTGCCCCGACGCCGCCGGGCACGTGGCCGACCGCGTCGACCGGCGCCTCGAACACGGCCCCGACGCCCGGGCCGTACTCCTCCCGCTGCTCACCGGGCTCCTCGACGGCGGCCCGCCCGCGCTGCGGGCGCGGCTCGTGTCCGTCCTCGTCGCCCCCGGCAGCCCCCGCTCGCGCCCGCTCCGGCACGAGCTCCTGGAGCTGCTGCTCGCCGGCGAGCGGGACCTGACCGTCCTCGACGCCCTGCTGCGGGCCGCCGCGGCGGGAGCGGCGCGCGGCGACGAGGAACACGCCCGCGAGCTGGTCCGCCGCGCCGGGCTGCTGCTCGTCCGCACACCGGACGGCGCCACCCTGTTCGACTGCGGGCTGGTCGACCTGGCCCGTGGCGTGCCGGGGTTCGCGGCCCTGGTCGCGGGCTGGCTCACCGACGCCCCGCAGGACTGGTCGGCGGTCGTGGGACCCAGCGCCCGGCGCATGATCGAGAACCTGGCGGGGGTGCGGGTGCCCGCCTGAACCCGGTCCGTGAGGGTGCGCCCCGTCACAGCCTCCATGCCGATGCGATCCGACGCCCCGCGGCATGGCACCCTTAGACCTGCGTAGAGGCAACCACGGACACGGGTTCGACGAGTTTGCGACAAGGAGCAGTCACAGTGCAGCGCTGGCGTGGCTTGGAGGACATCCCCGAGGACTGGGGGCGCAGCGTCGTCACCATCGGTTCCTACGACGGGGTGCACCGCGGGCACCAGCTGATCATCCGGCATGCCGTGGACCGCGCCCGCGAGCTGGGCGTCCCCTCCGTCGTCGTCACCTTCGACCCGCACCCGAGCGAGGTCGTGCGCCCCGGCAGCCACCCCCCGCTGCTCGCCCCGCACCACCGGCGCGCCGAGCTGGTGGCCGAGCTGGGGGTGGACGCCCTGCTGATCCTCCCCTTCACCACCGAGTTCTCGAAGCTGTCGCCCGCCGACTTCGTCGCCAAGGTTTTGGTCGACAAACTGCGCGCGAAGGCCGTCGTGGAAGGCCCGAACTTCCGCTTCGGCCACAAGGCCGCGGGCGACGTCGACTTCCTGCGCGAGCAGGGGCGGACGTACGACTTCGAGGTCGAGGTCGTCGACCTGTACGTGACCGGTGACGCCGGAGGCGGCGAGCCGTTCTCCTCCACCCTGACCCGCCGGCTTATCGCGGACGGCGACATCCAGGGCGCGCGGGAGATCCTCGGCCGTCCGCACCGCGTCGAGGGCGTCGTCGTGCGCGGTGCCCAGCGGGGCCGCGAACTCGGCTTCCCCACGGCCAACGTCGAGACGCTCCCGCACACGGCGATCCCCGCCGACGGCGTCTACGCGGGCTGGCTGCACGCCCAGGGCGAGATCATGCCCGCCGCGATCTCCGTCGGCACGAACCCGCAGTTCGACGGCACCGAGCGGACCGTCGAGGCGTACGCCATCGACCGGATCGGCCTGGACCTGTACGGCCTGCACGTCGCCGTCGACTTCCTCGCCTTCGTCCGCGGCCAGGCCAGGTTCGACTCCATCGACGAACTGCTGGTCGCCATCCGGGACGACGTGAAGCGGTCGCGTGAACTGATCGAGGCGTACGAGGGCGAGTAGCCCGCGCTCTCCCGAGACGTGTGCGGAGGGCCGGTGCCGAGCACCGGCCCTCCGTCGACTCTCCTACGACGTGACGCGCGCCCTGGCCCAGTGGCAGGCGACCTGCGCCTCGCCGCCCCCGCCGAGCACCTCCAGGTCCTCGCCGCGGCACGCGTCCGCCACCCCGGCCCGCGCAGCCTCACCGCTCGCCAGGATCTGGCAGCGCGCGTGGAAACGGCAGCCGGACGGGATGCGGGAGGGGTCCGGCGGCTCCCCGGTCAGCACGACCGGCTCACCTGGGGCTTCCGGCAGCACCGACAACAGGGCCTGCGTGTACGGATGCTGAGGTGCCGTCAGGACCTGCTCGACCGCGCCGGTCTCCACGATCCGGCCGAGGTACATCACGGCGACCCGGTCGGCGATGTTCCAGGCCAGTCCGAGGTCGTGCGTCACCACCAGTGCCGACAGGCCGAGTTCGGACCGCAGCCGCAGGAGCAGCGCGAGGATCTCGCCCCGCACGGACGCGTCCAGGGAGGCCACCGGCTCGTCGGCGACGATGAGTTCGGGTTCCAGGACCAGGGCGCCCGCGATCACGACACGCTGGCGCTGACCGCCGGACAGCTCGTGCGGATAGCGCAGGAAGAAGCGCTCGGGGGGCCGCAGCCCGGCCCGCGACAGTGCCTCCGCGACCGCCGCCCGCTCGTCGCCGCCGTACCGGTGGATGCGCAGTCCCTCCGCCACGGCGTCGTACACCGTGTGCCGGGGGTTGAGGGAGCCGCTCGGGTCCTGGAGGACCAGCTGGACCCGCTTGCGGTAGGTCTTCAGGGCGCGCGAGGAGTAGTCCAGCGGCTTCCCGCCGAAGGTGACCCGGCCGCCGGTGGGCGGGACGAGTCCGAGCAGGGAGCGGGCGAGCGTCGTCTTGCCGCAGCCCGACTCCCCGACCAGGGCCACGATCTCGCCGGGCCGGATGTCCAGGTCGACCCCGTCGACGGCCCGCGCCCGGGCCGCGCCGTGCCGCCCGGGAAAGGAGACGTGCAGCCCTTCGGCGCTCAACAGAGGTGCCGTGGAGGTGCGTTCGACGTCGACCTCGGGAGTGGTGGTCATGCGGTACTCCTCGCGTCGTCGTCAGCGACACCTGTGGAGGCGCCGGGGGCTCCGGGCTCCGGGCGTGTGGGGGTGACGGCTCGGTCGGGCGTTGAGGCGGTGGTCCGGTCGCCGGGGGTGGTGGGGGTGTCTGGCTTCGCGGGGGTGGGTCGGTCGCCGGTCGTGGTGGTGGGCCCGGGGGACGGGGGCGCGGTCTGTGTTCCGGGGGCGGTGGGGGTGTCCGGCTCCGGGGGAGTGGCGGTCCCCTGGTCGACGGGCGTGGGGTCGGGGGCCATGAGCGGGCTCGCCGGGGTGCCCCGGTCGGGGGCGGTCCCGACGTGCACGCAGGCCGCCCGGCGCCGCGGACCCGCCAACCGCAGCGGCTGGTCCTGGCCGGCGCAGCTGTCCAGCGCCTCCGCGCACCGCGGATGGAACGTGCAGCCGGTCGGCAGGTCGGCCGGGTCCGGCGGGTCGCCCGGCAGGCCGCGCGGCGCGAACCGGGACGCCGGGTCGCCGATCCGCGGGAACGCGGCCGACAGCGCCTTGCCGTACGGGTGCAGCGCGTCCTCGTAGACCTGCGCCGCGGGCCCTTCCTCGACCACGCGGCCCGCGTACATCACCGCGAGCCGGTCGCAGGTGTCCGCCAGCACCGCCAGGTCGTGGCTGATCATGACGAGCCCGAGGTCCTGATCGCTCACGAGCTGCTCGATCAGCCGCAGGATCTGCGCCTGGATCATCACGTCGAGAGCGGTGGTCGGCTCGTCGGCGACCACCAGCCGCGGGTCGCAGGCCAGCGCCATGGCGATCATGACGCGCTGGCGCTGGCCGCCGGACAGTTCGTGCGGATACGCGTCCGCGCGGGCGGCGGGCAGCCCCACCTGCTCCAACAGCTCCCCGGTCCTCTTCTTCGCCCCCGCGGGCGTGGCCTTGCGGTGCAGCAGGATCGGCTCGGCGATCTGGTCGCCGATGCGGTGCACCGCGTTGAGCGAGTGCATCGCGCCCTGGAACACGATCGAGGCGCCGGCCCAGCGGACCGCCCGCACCCGGCCCCACTTCATGGTCAGGACGTCCTCGCCGTCGAGCAGGATCTGCCCGCCGACACGGGTCCCGGCGGGCAGCAGCCGCAGCAGCGCGAGCGCGAGTGTGGACTTGCCGCAGCCGGACTCGCCGGCGATGCCGAGCTTCTGCCCCGCGTCGAGGGAGAGGTTCACCCCGCGTACGGCCGCCGCGCCGCCCGCGTAGGTCACCTCCAGGTCGCGCAGTTCAAGGAGACTCAACGGGCCACCCCCAGCCTGGGGTTGAGGACGGACTCCACGGCACGCCCGCACAGGGTGAAGGCGAGTGCCACGACGGCGATCGCCACCCCGGGAGGCACGAGGTACCACCAGTCGCCGGAGCTGACCGCGCCCGCCTCCCGCGCGTCCTGGAGCAGCCCGCCCCACGACACGACCGTCGCGTCCCCGAGGCCGAGGAAGGCGAGGGTGGCCTCCGCGAGGATCGCCGAGGAGATGATCAGGGTCGTCTGGGCCAGCACGAGCGGCATCACGTTGGGCAGCACGTGGCGGGACATGACGTGCCAGTGGCCGCCGCCGAGCGCCTTCGCGCGCTCGATGTACGGCCGCGACTCGACCGCCAGGGTCTGGGCGCGCACCAGCCGTGCCGTCGTCGGCCAGGTGGTCACCCCGATGGCCAGGATGATCGTGCCGAGCGAGCGGGACATGACCGTCGCGAGGGCGATGGCGAGGACCAGGGTCGGCATCACCAGGAACCAGTCGGTGATCCGCATGATCACCGTCGCGTACCAGCCGCGGAAGTGCCCGGCGGTGATGCCGATCAGCGCGCCGATGGCGACGGACAGGACGGCGGCGAGCAGCCCGACGAGCAGCGAGACCCGCGCCCCCCACACCAGCAGGCCCAGCAGGTTGCGCCCGAACTGGTCGGTGCCGAGGGGGAATTCGGCGCTCGGGCTCTCCATCGGCCGGCCCGGCGCGTCCGTGACGTTCTGCACGTCCGCGCCCACGGTCAGCGGGGCGGTCAGGGCGATCAGCGCGAACAGCGCGAGCGCGGCCAGTCCGGCGACGCCGGCCCGGTGGGTGCGGTACTGCCGCCAGAAGCGCGCGGCGGAGTGGCGGCGGCGCTGCCAGGCGAGGGCGCGCGGACCGGCCGTGGACGCGCGGGGGGCTGCCCCGGGCGTCAGCGGCCCGTCCGACTCGGTCGTGGTCATCGGCCCACCCGGGGGTCCAGGAGCGGATAGATCAGGTCGGCCAGCGTGTTCATCACGATCACCGCGGCCGCGAAGACGAAGAACAGCCCCTGCACCAGCGGCAGATCGGGCACGCTCAGGGCCTGGTAGAAGAGGCCGCCGAGACCGGGCCAGGAGAACACCGTCTCGACGAGGATGACGCCCGCGACCGTGCGGCCGAGGTTGACGAAGATCAGCGTCACCGTCGGCAGCAGCGCGTTGGGCACCGCGTGCCGGCGACGCACCAGGTCGTCCCGCAGGCCCTTGGCGCGGGCGGTGGTCAGGTAGTCGCTGCCCATCTCGTCCAGCAGTGCGGAGCGGGTGACGAGCAGCGTCTGCCCGTACTCGACGGCCACCAGGGTGACCACGGGCAGGATCAGATGGTGGGCGACGTCGAGGACGTAGGCGAAGCCCTCCTCGCCGCCGGACTCCATGCCACCGGTCGGGAAGAGACCGGGGACCGGTCCGATGCCCACCGAGAAGACGATGATGAGCAGCAGCCCGAGCCAGAACGACGGGATCGAGTAGAGGGTCAGCGCGAGACCGGTGTTGAGCCGGTCGCCCAGCCCGCCGTTGCGCCACGCGGAGCGCGTGCCGAGGAAGATGCCGAGCACGGTGTAGAGCACGAACGCCGTGCCGGTGAGCAGCAGCGTGTTCGGCAGCGCCTCGGTGATCTTGTCCATGACGGGCGCCCGGAACTGGTACGAGGTGCCCAGGTCGCCCGTCAGCGCCTTGCCGCAGTAGTCCGTGAACTGCTGCCACATCGGCAGGTCGAGCCCGAACTCGCGCCGGTAGGAAGCCAGTTGTTCGGCAGAGACCTGGCGGCCGCCCGTCATGAACTTGACCGGGTCGCCCGGGATCAGCCGGAAGAGGAAGAAGCTGGTGACGAGGACGGCGAGCAGCGAGACCGCGGCCCCGCCCAACTTGCCCGCCAGGTACCGCAGATACGCGGTCCTGGTGCGCGCTCTCGGGCCGCGGGCCGACGGCCCGGCCGCAGCCGGACCGCCGGTCTCCTCGACCAGCGCTGGTGTTGCCTCAGCGGTCATCAGTGGCTCTCACTACTCGCGGTCTTCGGCGGTGGAGCGTCGGCGCAGCGCGAAGAACAGGCCGGCACCCGCGAGGACGACGACGCCCGCGACGATGCCGATGATGACGCCCGTCGAGCTCGAATCGTCGGAGGACTCACCGGAGGAGGCGGCCGGAACCGCAGACCACCAGCTCCAGTAGCCGTCCTGGCCGTAGATGTTGCCCGCGGCCTCCGGCATCGTGGTGATCGACTTGATCTGGTCGGTGCGGTAGGCCTCGACCGCGTTGGGGTACGCCATGACGTTCATGTAGGCGGTGTCGTACAGCCGCGACTCCATCTGCTTGACCAGGTCCGCGCGCTTGGCCGTGTCGTACTCGGCGAGCTGGCGGGTGTACAGGTCGTCGTACTTCTTGTCGCAGATGAAGTTGTCGGTGGCGCCGGTGTCCTTGGGCGTGGCGGGCAGCGCCGCGCAGGTGTGGATGGACAGGACGAAGTCCGGGTCCGGGTTGACGGACCAGCCGTCGAACGCGAGGTCGTAGGTGCCCGCCAGCCACGGATCGGTCACGTTGTCTAGGCAGTTGAGCGTGACGCCGATGCCGAGCTTGCCGAACCACTCCTTGAGGTACTTGCCCACCGCCTTGTCGTTCGGGTCGGTGGCGTGGCACAGCACGCGGTAGTTGATCGGCTTGCCGTTCTTCTCGACGCGCTTGCCGTCGCCGTTCTTCTTGTAGCCGGCCTCGTCCAGGAGCCGGGCCGCCCTGGCCGGGTCGTACGCGAGCTTCTGATCCGCCGACGGCTTCCAGTAGTACGTCGAGAAGCGCGGCGGGATGTATCCCTCGCCCTCCACGGCGTGGCCCTGGAAGACCCTGTCGATGAGGGCCTCGCGATCGATCGCCATGAACAGCGCCTGGCGGACCTTCTGGTCGAGCAGCGACTTGGCGCCGTCGCCGAAGTGCTTGCCGTTCTTCGCCTGGGCGCCCGGGTTGGTGGCCAGGGCGTAGAAGCGGCGGCCGGGGGCGTCGTTGACCTTGACGTCGTCCTGGCTCTTGAGCGCCGACGCCTGGGCCGGCGTCAGGCCGGAGACGAACGACACCTCGCCCTTCTGGAGGGCCGCGACCGCCGCGTCACCGTCCTTGTAGTACTTGAAGACCAGCTCGTCGAACTTGGGCGCGCCCCGCCAGAAGCTCTTGTTGGGCTTCAGCTTCACGTAGCTGTCGGCCTTGTAGTCGGTCAGGACGAACGGGCCGTTGCCGACGATCGGGAAGCTCTTGTCGTTGTTGAACTTCGAGAAGTCGTCGACCTTCTCCCAGACGTGCTTGGGCACGATCGGCACGTCGAGCGCGGCCATCGTGGCCTGCGGCTTCTTCAGCTCGATGACCAGCTCGGTGGGGCTCGGGGCGCTCACCTTGCGGAAGTTGGCGACGAAACTCCCGTTCGCCGTCGCCGCGCCCTCGTCGGTCATCATCTTGTTGAACGTCCACGCCGCGTCCTCGGCGGTGGCCTGTTCGCCGTCCGACCACTTCGAGTTGGAGCGGATGGTGTAGGTCCAGGTGAGCTTGTCCGCGGACGGCGACCACTTGGTGGCGAGGCCCGGGATCGCGTGGTTGTCCTTGGGGTCGTAGTTGGTCAGGTACTCGTACATGAGCCGGTGGATGCTCGTACTGACCAGGCGCGACGCCAGGAACGGGCTCAGCGAGTCGACGCTCTGCGCGACCGCCACGGTGAGGACCTTCTTGCCCTCGTCGGCCTGCGCCGTCCGGGGCGCCGGGTTGAGCGGCGTGGCGAGACCGGCGGTGAGGGTCAGCGCCGCGGCGCCTGCGAGGGCGACGAGCCGGGGCAGACGGATCCGTGGGCGCAACGGCCCTCTGGCGTTGTGGTCTTGTGTGTTCATGGCTCGGTGACCTCGCGTCATCGCTCGCACAGGGATGGCTTCTCGGACTGCTGGATCAAGGTTGATCGGGTGACGCCGGCGGGGTTGATGTGTGTGTCTATCAGCGGCGGTCTCCGCACGTCAACGGCGCGTGAACCCCATGTGGCCTGCGGAAATAACGAGTTGATGCGGATTTCTCGCTCATTGGTCCAGACCCCTGAAGTCGCCCAGGTGGGGGCCTGACGCTCCGTATCGTCCATGCGTGGACCGGGGAAGCGTGAGAAGGGATCCGGCTGACATGCGAAAGGCCCGCACCGTCGTCGACGGTGCGGGCCCGGGCGGTGACCGGTCCCCGGAGAGGACCGGCCGGACTACTGCTGAGGGGGCGCGGACGGTGGCGGGGTCTGCCCCGGGTGCTGCGGGTACTCCGGCTGGGGGACGCCCTGCTGCGGATACCCCGGCTGAGCGGCACCCTGCTGCGGATGGGGCTGCTGCGGCGGGTAGGGGGCGCCGCCGGGCTGCTGGGGGTACGCCGGTCCCGGCTGCGGCGGCTGAGGAACCTGTCCCGGGAACGGCGCGCCCGGATGCGCCTGCCCCGGCATCGGCCGGCCGGGCGCCTGGCCGGGATACGGCTGCCCCGGCATCGGCTGGCCGGGATGGGCCTGCCCCGGCATCGGCTGCTGCGGCATCGGCTGGCCCGGCAGCGGCGGGGCGGCGACCGGCGGCGGGTTGCCGTCGGACGTCCACAGGCCGAGCGACTGCTGGTGGCGCGCGATGTCCTCGGCGACCAGCGCGGACAGGTTGAAGTACGCCTCCCGCACCTTCGGCCGCATCATGTCCAGGTCGACCTCGGCGCCCGCCGCCAGGTGCTCGTCGAACGGCACGACGATGACGCCCCGGCACCGCGTCTCGAAGTGCCCGACGATGTCCTCCACCTTGATCATCTTGCCGGTCTCGCGCACCCCGGAGATCACCGTGATGGACCGCGAGACCAGGTCCGCGTACCCGTGCGCGGACAGCCAGTCCAGCGTCGTGCTGGCGCTGCTCGCACCGTCGACGGACGGCGTCGAGATGATGATGAGCTGGTCGGCGAGGTCGAGCACGCCGCGCATGGCGCTGTAGAGCAGACCGGTGCCCGAGTCGGTGAGGATGATCGGGTACTGCTTGCCGAGCACGTCGATCGCCCGGCGGTAGTCCTCGTCGTTGAACGTCGTCGACACCGCGGGGTCGACGTCGTTGGCGATGATCTCCAGCCCCGAGGACGCCTGCGACGTGAACCGCCGGATGTCCATGTACGAGTTGAGGTACGGGATCGCCTGCACGAGGTCGCGGATCGTGGCACCGGTCTCCCGGCGCACCCGGCGTCCGAGCGTGCCGGCGTCCGGGTTGGCGTCGATCGCGAGGATCTTGTCCTGCCGCTCACTGGCGAGCGTGGAGCCCAGCGCGGTGGTCGTGGTCGTCTTGCCCACGCCACCCTTGAGGCTGATGACGGCGATCCGGTAGCAGGACAGGACCGGCGTGCGGATCAGCTCCAACTTCCGCTGGCGCTCCGCCTCTTCCTTCTTGCCGCCGATCTTGAACCGCGATCCGCCCGCGGTGGGACGACCGCTCTTCGGCTTCTGCTTCTTGTTGTTGAGCAGCCGGTCCGAGGACAGCTCCACCGCCGCGGTGTAACCGAGCGGCGCGGCACCCGGGTTGACCGGCTGCCGCTGGTCGTGCTGGATCGGCTGCGGCCACGCGTTGCCGGCGCGGGGATCCACGGGGGCGACGGGAGGCTGCGGCGGGTTACCACCCTGCGGGGCGGCCTGCTGCGGGTACCCCTGCGGCGCCGGCTGCTGCGGGATGCCGTAACCGGTCGGCTGGGCGGGGGCGTTGGGCGCGGCAGGCGGAGCGGTGTGCGGGAAGCCGTAGCCGGGCTGGGGTGTCGAGTCCTGGGGTGCAGGGGCCTGGGGTGCCGACGGTTGGGGAGTTGGGGCGTTCTGGGCCGGTGTTCCCGGCTGGGGGAATCCGTAGCCGCCCTGTGCCGGGACCGGTGCGCCGGCCTGTGGGAAGCCGTAGCCGGGCTGGGGCGCCGAGGACTGAGGGGCAGGGTCCTGCGGTGTGGGCGGCTGATGGACAGCGGCGTTCGGGACAGGAGCGTTCGGGGCCGGGGTCGAAGGCTGCGGGAATCCGTAACCGGTCGGCTGCGCCGGGGCTTCGGGTGCCACGGCAGGCGTGCCCGGGGTGCCGGGCTGAGGGAAGCCGTAACCGGCGTGCGGGGCCTGCGGGACCTGCGGGGTGTCCGCCGCGGGCTGGGCCTGCGGCTGTGCGGGCTGGGGCGGCTGCGGTGCCGGGGCCGCCTGCCAGGCGGCCGGGGCGGGCTGCGCGGCCTGAGGCTGAGCGGCCTGCGGGACCTCGGGCCGGGGCTGCGCGTCCGGGTGGGCGTGAGGCTGGAAGGACGGCTGCTGGGGCGCCTGCTGCGGTACCGGGGCCTGCGGGGGCACGGGTGCCTGCGCGGGGGCGGCGGGCTGCTGGGCCTGCGCGGTCTGCGGCTGGGCGTGCGGGGGTACGGGTGCCTGCGGCTCGGCGGGCTGCGTGGAGGCGGGCCACTGGGCGGCGGGGGCGGGTGCCGCGGGCTGGTAGGCGGGCGGCAGCGGCGGAAGACCGCTCTGCGGCGCCGGGGGAGGAGTCCAGGCCGGCGGTCCCGCGGGGGCGTGGCCGGGCGTGGGCACGCCGGGCGCGGATGCGGACGCGTCCGCATCGGCTCCCGTACCGGCATCCGGCGGTGCCGGGGCGTTCGGATTGCCGTCGGCCTCGGGGGAGTTGGGCGCTTCCGCGTCCGGTCCCGGGGTCTCCTGAACGGCGTCGGCGACCGGAGCCGCCGGACCGGGGGTGCCCTCAGGCCCGTCGGCGTCCACGGCCACGTCGGATTGGGCGGACGCACTGGTCGCACCGGACTCGGCGGGCCCGATGGGCTCGGTCGATCCGGCCTCGGTCGATCCGGCCTCGGTCGATCCGGCCTCGGTCGATCCGGCCTCGGCCGATCGGGCGTCGGTCGGGGCAGCGGAGGCCGAGAGGTCCACGCCGTCGCCGGTACGCACGTCGGACACGGCGACGTCTGGCGTCACGGTGGTGCCGTCGACGTCGGTCACACCCGCACCGTCGGCCGCGGGCTCCGGCCCGGAGTCCTGAGCGGGACCGGAGGAACTGTCCTCTGCGTCAGCGGAGCCCAGGCCGACCTCGGCCCGATCGGCACCGGGGACGGCGTTGTGGGGAGCGGCGTTCTCGGACACCACGGCGGCATCGGAGGCGCCGTCCGAGGCGTGGGCGTCTCCGGACCCGGCGCTCTCCTCACTCCGGAACGGCGGAGTGCCGAGCCCGTCCACGCCGGAACCCCCGGCACGGGAAGCGTCCAGACCGGTGCCGTCGGAACGGGAACTGTCCGCACGGGAACCGTCAACATGGGGAGCCTCTGGACCGGAGCCGTCGGCAGCGGACCCGGCGGCGGCTTGCGTACGGGCACCGTCCTGCGCATCGGCGCCCGCAGCCGTCGTACCGGCGCCCTCGGGGCCCGTACCAGCGCCCGGAGACGTCGGCTCGGCGCTCGTCGGCTCGGCGGTCGCCGCGGCCTCGGCCCGGTCCGCGATCTCGCGGCGCAGCGCGGCGGAGGAGAAGCGCATCGTCGCGCCGCTCTCCAGGTCGCCGTTCCCGCTGTCGGCCTCGGCGACCGGCGGGGCCGGCTGCGTCCAACTCGGCTGGCCCTGCTGCGGGAAACCGTCCGCGGGCGGGGGCGGCAGGTCGACGGGCACACCGACCGGCGGAGGAGCCGTCGCCGCCGCACCGACCGGGGGAGCCGGACTGACCGGCGGAGCCTGGTGGAACGGCGGGACCTGGCCGAACGGAGGCGCCGGGGGTGCCGGCGGGGCCGGCTGCGACGGGGCCTGGGGCTCCGGAGCCGGTGACGTCTCCGCCGTACCGCCCGACGCGTTCTGCGTGTACCAGGCAGGCGGCGCGTAGTCGATGGTGAACTCGCCCGTCGTCTCGATGGCGGACTCCGCGTCGGACTGGTCATCGCCGGGCGTGGCCCAGCCCCCGCGGATCCCGTCCCGATCGCTGTTCACAATTCCTCCTGGTGTGGTCGAGCACCCTCGTGCCGTGCCGGGGCGACCGCTCTCGTTGTCCGAAGTCGTCCGAATCCGCCCGGCTGTCCCCCTGGGGTGCCGACGGCCCGCTCGCGGGTCTCGGTGTCGCGCCCTGTCCCAGCCTAATCACCACAAGCGTCCCCAGGGCAGGGCCGTCCACCCCTCCGCGCCCGACCGCTCCGTCACGCGCGGCCCACGGGTGCCGTGCACACGTGGACCGCCCGCGAACAAAACGGGTGATTGTGGTGAACGTATCGAGCGGAAGCGGGGGCGAAACGGTCTCAAACGCCCCAGGGCGGTCGCCTGTTGAGGGATCAGTCCATCCTGCGTGGCGTACCCAACAATCCGGTCTCGGCGTCCATCGGCTGGGTCATCACGTACTGCCGGTCGCGATCGGCGCACCACAGGGTGACGCCGTCGGCGAGCGTCGGCAGGGAGTCCATGTCCCCCTGCGGCAGCGCCAGCGTGCGGCTTATCTCCGCGGCCTCGTCCGGCGAGACACGCTGGACCCCGACGAGCCGTGCCTGCCGCATCAACCGCGGTGCCACCGGGCTCAGATACGGCAGCAGCGTCAGTACCGCCTGCCACGGTCCCGCGACGACCCGCCCGCGCGGCGGCCGCATGCCGCAGTCCCGCACCACGAGCACCGGGTTGCCGGCCGAGGCGCCCTGCGGCGGCACCCGGCCCACGTCGTACACGGTCATCCCCGACTGCCCGCCGCCGACTGCCTGCACCATCTGCGCCCAGGCCTGCGCGCGGCCGGTCTCCACGGCGACGCGCGTCCCCGTGGCCGCCGCCCGCAGGGCCAGCACCTGGGCGGTCCACAACCCGCCGATCAGGACGACGTCGTACGGAGTGGGCCGGTTGAGGCCCAGCACCGCGGGCTGCCCGCCGGCGTCCACGCCGATGACCACCCCGTCGTCGCCGATGGGCAGGGCGAGCGCGTCCAGTTGCTCCGCGGACAGCGTGTGCCGTCCGTGCCGCGGGCCGAGCAGCCCGAACCCGCTCCGCACCCGCGAGCGCAGCCGGTCCGCGGCCGACGGCCCCGCGGGGCCACCAGACGCGGGACCACCGGAGGCGGGGCCTCCGGCCGGTACGTACGCTGCCGGACCCACGCCTGGCCCGTACGGCCCCGGCGCCTGCGCGCCAGGCCCGCCCGTCGGCGGTGAGGTCATGGCCGTCACCTGGCACCTCCCAGGGGCAGAGTGGCGAGTACGCCGGGCAGTTGCTGCCGGTCGAGGCGGGCCAGGCCGGCCCCCGCCTGCCGCGCGGCATCCTCCAACGCGCGCCGGGCCGCGACCAGTTCGTCGTCGGAACGCCCCGTCACACGCAGATGCCCGACGAGCGAGACGTCCTGCCGCTCACCGCGCGCCAGCGTGAGGCTGAAGGTGGTGGCCAGCGCGGGAACGGCGGTGAGCAGCGCCACGAGCTGCGCCATCGAGGGACCCCGCCCGCCCAGCCGGGGCCAGCGGCGCACCCAGTACGTCGTGTGCCGGCGGTTGTCGCAGCGCCAGCTGCGGCCGGACTCCTCGGTCCGCCGCTCGGGCACGTCCGTCCGCCCGGCCTCGGCGGTCACCAGGGGGTTGGCGCACGCCGACGTGGCGACGGCCGCGATCAGCTCCTCCTCGTCGAGCACCGTCGTACGGAAACCCGCGCCCGTCAGCCGGCTCGCGAGATGGTCGGCCGCCCGCACGGCGCACTTCTGCGCCCCGACGAGCCCGCCCCCGCGCGCGGCCACCGCCTCCGGACACAGCTCCGGGTCCAGCTTCAGCGCGATCCACGTGATGCGCACGGCGGGGGCCCCGGTCTGCGCCTGCAGCGGCGCGTAGTTGCTCACCGCCACGGACTGCTGGGGAAGATGCAGCGCGGGCGCGGGCTGCGTGTGCAGCACGATCTGCGCCGACTCCAGCCGGATCCCGTCCACTTCGAGGGCGTCCCGCACCAGCCCGAGCGGCAGCGGCTGCCGGCTCCGCTCGGCCCGCAGCGCCGTCGCGTCGGCCTCCACCTGGAGGACCGCGGTGACGAACGTGCCGTCGCCGATCATCCCGACGGAGCGCCGGTCCCGGCCGCCGTACGCGTACGTGCGCAGGCTCGGGTCGCACTCGACGGCGGGGGCGAGACCGGGCTCCGTGCCCGGCCGTATCGCCGTACCGGCCGCCTGGCGCCTGCGGGCGCGCAACGCCCGTGCCGTACCCAGCCATTCGGGCAGGGAGCGGCCGCGACGGCGGACGAAGGCGAGCAGCACCAGCACCACGGCGATCACGCCGGCCGCCATCAGCGCCATGGGGTCGACGACCCAGCCGGTGAGCAGCACGGCGGCGGCGAGCTCCAGCAGGACGACCCGTTGCAACCGGAACGACCCGAACTGCCCGGGCCGTGTCCGCAGATGAGTCGTGTCCGCGTCCTGCGGCCGGCCGGGCGGGGCGGACTGCCGCTGCGCGTGCGGCGGTTCAGGTGCCGCGGAGCCGCGCGTCCGTGACCGGTCGCGCAATCGCGTCCGCGCTCCGGAAGCCATCACTCCATCCCCCCGTAATGCTCACAACTCGCTGGAATCACGCCACCGCATGGGGCCCTTGAAGGTCCGGGTACCCTACCCGCTCCACGAGACCGTTCTTTTACCAGGCATAGTAGGGGGCCGGTCCGACAACGGAGGGCGGGGGACGGTGACCCCCGAGCGCCGACCAGGCGAGACACGGGGAGAAGCGGGCACACATGGCATCTCGGCGGGACCAGCTCAACGCCTACACCTTCGCGAAGCGCCGCATGCTCGCGTCCTTCGTGCAGTCGTCCCCCGACGGTTCCGAGGAGGGGGCGCCGCGTCCGCTGCGGGCGGTCGTCCCGGGTGTCATCGTCGGGGTGATCGTGATGGCCGCGTTCGGGGCGTGGGGCATGTTCAAGCCGACCGCCCCGCAGGGCTGGGACAGCCCCGGCGAGAAGGTCATCGTCGCCAGCAAGTCGACCACCCGTTACGTGGTCCTGACGACCAAGGGCAAGACCCGCCTCCACCCCGTCCTCAACATGGCGTCCGCCAAACTCCTCCTCAAAACGGGTGAGGGCGAGGTCGTCACCGTCGACGAGTCCGTCCTCGACAAGGGCGACATCCCGCGCGGCGTCACGATCGGCATCCCGTACGCCCCCGACCGCCTGCCGTCCGACGAGGAGGCCGGCTCCGCGAAGCGCTGGGCCGTCTGCGAACGCCCCAGCGCCGGGGGCCGGTCCATCCAGAAGGCCGCCTTCGTCCTCGCCTCCCGCGACATGCGCAAGACCGAGGGCGGGAACCGGCTGCGCGGCGGCGAACTCATGTACGTCGTCGGCCCGGACAAGACCCGCTACATCGTGGACGCGCACGGCACCGCGTACCAGGTGGACGCGACCGACGAACTGCTCCTGCGCACCCTGGTCGGCTCCGGCCGCGAACCGCAGCGTGTGTCCGCCCCCTGGCTGGCGACCCTGCACCAGGGCGACGCCATCGACTTCCCGAAGGTCCAGGGGCGGATCGGCGCCGGAGCGGGCGTCGAGGGCAGCCTGCCCGACGAGGCGAACAGGATCGGCATGATCCTCAAGGCCCCCAACGGCGACACCGAGCAGCACTACCTCGTGGAGCCCGGCAAGGTGGTCCCCGTCTCGGACTTCACCGCGAAACTCCTCCTGAACAGCCGCGATCTGGTCGCCACCGGTCAGGCAGGCAACGCCCTCGACGTCAGCGCGGGAGCCTTCGTCCCGACCACCGCCGCCTTCGCGGCGGACCGCGACTGGCCGAGCCACGCCCCGACCGCCGTCAACGACGCGGGCACCACGGACGGCAGCCGCAACACCGTCTGCAACGTCCTGCGCGACGTGGACGAGGAGAACAAGGGCGCCACGACGCTGAGCACCTGGGCGGGCACCGGATTCCCGGCCGCCCTGCCCACCGGCAGCGACAGCGCGTACGTCACGCCCGGTTCCGGCCAGCTGTACCGCCAGTTCAAGGGCGAGGAGGTCAAGGCCGGCGGCGTCTTCCTCGTCACCGACACCGGCCTGCGCTACGCCATGCAGTCCAACGACGACAGCGCCACGGACGATTCGGGCATCGGCACCACGGCCAAGGAGCGCAAGCAGCTCCAACAGGAGGCCAAACTCGCCCAGATCCGCCTGGGTTACGCCGACGTGGACCCGGCGCCGATCCCGGCCGAGTGGTCCCGCTTCCTGTCCACGGGCCCCCGCCTGTCGACGTCGGCCGCACGTCAGCCGCAGGGCTCGTAGGACGGAGGAGACCATGCCGTACGCCCCTTCCGCCGCCGCGGGCACCCGCCGCACGGTCGCCGCAGCGGCCGCGGCGCTGACCCTCACCGGCCTCGCGCTCGCGCCCCCGGCCACCGCCGACTCCTCCACCGACCAGTGCACCTTCCCCAACAAGAAGTACGCGGGCCGCCCTTGGTCCCTCCAGCGCGTCCTCCTCGACGAACTGTGGAGCCAGTCCCGGGGCAAGGGCGTACGGGTGGCGGTGATCGACACCGGAGTCGACGTCAAGAACCCGCAGCTGACGCACGCGGTGGACGCCTCAGATGGCGCCAACTTCCTGCCTCCGAAGGACGACAAGGGCGAGAAGATCGACCGCGGCAACTCCCAGGGCACCACGGACACCGTCGGCCACGGCACGCGCGTCGCGGGCATCATCGCGGCCCGCCCCGCGAAGGGCACCGGCTTCGTGGGCCTGGCCCCGGAGGCGACGATCATCCCGGTCAAGCAGAACGACGCGGAGGGCCACGGCACGGCCGACACCCTCGCCAAGGCCATCCGCCACGCGATCAAGGCGGGCGCCGACGTCATCAACATCTCCCAGGACACCTCGAACGCCGTCGAGCCCGCACCCGACCTCAAGCAGGCGGTGGACGCGGCGCTGGCCCGGCAGATCGTGGTCGTCGCCTCCGCGGGCAACGACGGCCTCGGCGGCAACGTCAAGCGGACCTACCCGGCCTCGTACGACGGTGTCCTCGCCGTGGCCTCCTCCGACCGCAACAACGAGCGCGCCGCCTTCTCCCAGTCCGGCGAGTTCGTCGGCGTGGCCGCACCCGGCGTCGACATGATCTCCACCGTCCCCAAGGGCGGCCACTGCCCCGACAACGGCACCAGTTTCTCCGCCCCTTACGTGGCCGGAGTCGCCGCGCTCATCAAGGCGAAGCACGGCGACTGGACCCAGCGCGAGATCGTCGCCCAGATCGAGCAGACCGCGGAGCGCTCCGTCGCGGGCCACGACCGCCTCGTCGGCTGGGGCGTGGTGGACCCGGTCCGCGCCCTGACGGAGGACGACCAGCCGATCGAGTCACCCCGCCCCCACGAGGGCGTCACCAAGGCGGAGGCCCCCACCCCGGCCAGGCTCCAGCTCGGCGAGTCCCCTGACGAACGCAACGCCCGCCTCGGCACGTACGTGGCCGTCGGCGCGGCGGTCCTGGTCGCCGCACTGGGTGGAACGGCCGTCGCCGTACGGGACGCGCGGCGCCGCTCCCGCCGGGTCGCCGGCCGCTAACGGGAGGGCCGCTTCTCCTGACAGTGGAGCGTCTTCACCGTGGCCGGCATGTAGGCCCGCATGAACCTCTCGATGGCGACCCGGCGCTCCGCGTCGAACTCCCCCCGCGTCACCTTGAGCGCGAGCGTGAAGTGATCGGCCCCGCTCCCGTCCTTGCACCGCGTGGTGGCGATGGCCCCGTCATCGGCCCCGACGGCCTTGTCGGCGAGGGGGATACGGGGGAGGGGCCGGGCGTTCTGGAGCCCGGTTACGGAGTTGTCGGGGGAGGCGGCCTTCATGGGGCTCATGGGGCCGCCGTGAGAGGCGAACTTCAGGTGCAGCGCACGCTCGTCGCCCACGTAGACCACGCAGGACGATGAGGCTCCCGGTTCCCTGAAACCGGCGCTCGTCCACTCCGTGACCTTGTCCAGCGGGTGAAGTAGCCCGTTGGACAGTTTTCTGCTGACGGGCGTACCACAGAGAGTCCTCGGAATGCTGTCCTCGGAGTAGGTGCGGCTGCATGCGACAAGAACCAGAGCCGGCAGAAGGCCGAGCCATGCGATTCCCCTGAGTTTCAACGGACTTACACTCCTGACACTCCCTGAGCCCGGCTGATTCCGGCCTCCGTCGCTTCTTCGGCGGTACTCCTGATGGGGTACGGCGTCGGACCGCCAGTCCCATGTGCCGACCACCATTCACCGCTCAGAGCCATCAGCTGAGAGATCCGGTTGTCGTAGGTGGCCACCTTCCGGTCGGCCATCTCGTCATCAAGGCGTCTTTGCTCATCGGCGAGCCACTGCTCGGTCACGTAGTCCACGCCTGCCTGCACCTCGCCGCTGCCCACGGGGAGGTAGCCGATCGCCTGGTCGACCACCCACTTGCCCTGGATCTCCGCCGTCTTGGGCTCCGCTGCCACCTGGGCGCGGGCCTCCTCCATGAAGCCGACCGTGCGTCCCGCGCGGAGAAGGGACTCGTCGGGGTACCGCTGATCGGGCTCGTGGATCGCGGCGACCAGCGCCTGGTTCATCCCGCGGTTCAGGGTCCCGTAGGCGCCCTGATCCCTGGACACCTGCTTCATGACCTCGATCAGCTGCTCCTGCTTCAGCGGCGCCTCCGACATGTCGATGCTGCTGGCAGCCACGTGCACGGTGTCGCCGTGATTGGCGAGGATCCTGGCCACGGGCTCCCGCAGGGAGGGCGGGAAGTCGTCGCCGCTGTCGGCGAGATACCGCACCGTGGACCGGAGAATCGCCTTGTTCTCCTCGGAGTGGGGGACGAACTCCGCGTCCCGGTCGGAGGGATCGATCCCCGTCGTCGAGGCCTGGAGCGCGGCCGCGAACCCGGCGCGGTCGTCCTTGTCCAGGGCGGCGCCGTAGGTCGGAGCCTTGGCGCCTTCCTGCGCCTCCTCGACCACCTTCCAGTCGCGCTCCTCCATGAGGTACTTCATCCGGTCGTCGGACTTCAGATAGGACGCGGCGGTGTCCGGATCGTGGCTCATCACGCCGAGCAGCCCGTCGAGCGGATCGTTCGCGAACCACCCGTCCCGCCTGCCGGAGTAGCCGCCCTTGAGATCCCAGACGTCGGGGTCGCTCTTCTCGGCCCTGATGATGTCGTCACCCAGATCCTTCAGGAACTGAGGCGCGTAACCGTCCCCCTTCTGCATGAGGGTGACGAGTGACTGGTAACCGCGGGCCTTGTCGAGACGGGCGCCCTGGAAGTCCGTCTCGTACCGCTCGACGCCGGCCTTCCGCATGTCGCGCCGCCATTCCTCGTACCACTTGGACTTCGTGTCCTTGGTGGCCGTGGCGAGGGTGCGTGCCAGTCCGGACTCGATCGTCGAGAAGTCGCGGACGCCCTTGCCGCCACGGACGTGGATGAGGTCGTTGAGACGGTTGGTCATCCTGATGGTGCCGCCGGCGCCGAGTCCGTCGAGGAACGTGCGGCTGAACGCCTTGTCGTGGCCGTTGTCGCGGAAGGTGCGCCGCAGCTCCGCGACATCGCGGTCGGACAGTTCCGCACCGCCGTTCAGCCGGAGGGCGATGGCGTCCGCAGCCTCTGCCTCGTACTTCTCGATGTCGCCGCGGGCACGGGAGTTGAAGCCGTCGCAGGTGCCGTCCGTGACGTCGGAGTCGACGGTGACGGCCTTGAGGGCGATCTCGAGTCCCCGGTCGGCGTCGGCGACGGCACGGACCGCGCGGTCGAGGCTGTCCTGCCAGGAGGACGTCGACGTGCAGGCCCGCTGGGCGTGGCCGGCGTCCGGGTGCACCGACGCGCTTTGCCCGGCGTACGAGACGACTCCCCGTTCGGAGACCCGCATACCCGCTTCCACGGCCTCCCGCCGTACGGCCTTGACCTTGCCGCGCAGCTCGACGAACTGCGCGTGCGCGTCCCGCAGTAGCGACGCGAGCGCCTTGGCCTCGGTCTGGGCGGCCTGGAACTCCTTGAGGGTGATGTCGAAACGGGCGTGGGCCGCGTCCGCGCTCATCCCCTCCCAGGAGCGCCCGACGGAGACGCCGTACACGTCTCGTCGGTACTGGGCCTCGCGCTTCTCGAACTCCCCGGCCATGCCGTCCCAGCGCTCGGCGGCGGTGACGAGAGAGGAGAGGTCGGTGGTCATGATCTCGTGGTACGTCGGCATGGTTCCAGGGGTGAGGACGAGGACGGCAACGAGGACGAGGAGAAGTGCGATCAGCACAACGCGACTGCTCAGCAACGGGGTTGAGGTCCCGACTCGGACTAGAGCAGGTCGAGACCTGACGGGCGACGTACCTGCGCACCCACCCCGACGTCCGTCTTCTGGAAGAGGGCCGAGGTGCTGCGCAGCGCGTCCTTCTCCGAACCGAGCCGGTCCATCAACGCCTTGACCTGATCGCCCCACGCCTTGTGCGCGCGCTTGAGGGCGCCGGACGTCACCCATCCGTGCCCGTCCCGCGCCCCGAACTCCTTGACGGCGGCGGTAGTCTCCTCGTCGGCCCAGGCGCCCGACTTCCGCGTGTCGGGCTCCAGATGCTCCTCGATGGCCCGCGCGGCGGCCTTCTTCTCGGCGGGACGTGACGCCAGATCAGGGCCGCCGGCACCGCCGCCGGCGGGGCCATTCCGCTGCGCCGGCAACTGGTCCAGCCGTACGCCGACCTGCCCGGCGGCCCGCCCTCGCGCCTGCTCCCACTCGTCCCACGTCACGGCGGGCCACCTCCCCAAGTGCACTCTCAGTCGTTGTCAGTGACGCAGAGTAGCGTTGTTCGTGGGTGCCGAGCGGGACGCCGGAAGGGGGAGGGGTGCGCGAAGTGCGAGTACGTGCGGTGAGCGGGTTGCCGCGACACGTTGGAGGGACGGGGGTGGCGCGACTTGACCCCCGCTCAGCCGCCGTCAACACGGGAACGGGCGGCGGCACCCGCAGGTTTTGTAGTTGCAAAGATCCACTCAGGTCGGCGGCGAGGCCCGGGGGATGGTGAGAGTCACCACTCGACCACGGAGGAGATGTGTGATTTGGCGCTCTATCTGGATATTTGAGATCGATTGACGGACGGCTACTGTCGACCTCCCGACTGCTTCGTAACTGACTCAGTACGAAGTTCAGTTGGCCGCGATTTACACAGTGACTACAGTGGTCAATGAGTGCGCTGCGGGCGGTTGAGCCGCAACAGCCGCTCGACAGCTGGACAAACGGGGAACGGGGAAGGGGACGCATCGTGCTTCCTGCGGACATGGGCAGCGGGGCGGTGGGCCTGAGACGGGGTCTCGAAGCCTTGAAGGACTTCAAGAAGCGCGTGGACACACTGCTGACGGAGTTCGAGGGCTCGGCGGCCGACGCGTCCAAGGTCGCGGCGCACACCATCCCGAAGCACGCCTTCAGTGGAGCGGGCGACTTCCCCGAGGCTGACGGCCTCTACACGCAGTACCACCAGGTGCACGAGCGCCTCACCTCGCTCTCCAAGACGCTGGGTCTCCAGATCGAGGCTATGGGCATCGCGGTGTACGGCGCGGACGTCACGTACGACAATCTCGAGGACGATCTGCGCAGTCGCTTCTGGGCGATCAAGGCCAAGGTGGACCACGAGCACGAAGCCGCGCAGCGGACCAAGGACGGCAAGCAGCAGCCGCAGCGCAGCAACGACAAGAAGGTCGACGGCGGCTGGGGGGACGACGAGTGACGGACAAAGAGCAGCCCAAGGACGTCCACGAGGCGGCCGACGTCCAGGTAGGCGTCACCGACATGCCGAACCGCGTGTCGGAGATCATGCACGACGCCTTCGGGTTCGCCCGGATGAACATGTTCGGGAGCACGAACTTCGAGGGGCACTCCCTCAACGCGATGATCGACCTGGTGGAGAACACCAAGCCCGAGGAACTCGAGCGCGCCGGCGAGGCCCTGTGGAAGGCACGGGACGCCATCAGCGCCGCGGCGAAGGAGCTCAGCGAGCACATCGACCGCGTCGAGTGGGAGGGCGAGGCCGGTGACGCCTTCCGTAAGTGGGGGCGGAACCTCGCCAAGGACTCGAACCTGCTGGCGGACTACGCGGAGGTCGCGGGCGTACAGATCACCGCTGCCGGTACGGGTCTGGCGTCCGTGCGCAAGGCGATGCCGCCGCGTGACACCAGGACCGACAAGAAGACCGTGGACGACATCCCCACGCCGGGCAGGGTCGAGGGCAACGAGGACTATGCCGCTGCCCTGAAGGTGGAGAAGGACCGCCAAGAGGCCATCAACCAGATGAACCGCCTCGCGTCCTTCTACTCCGTCTCGGAGCAAACCCTGGCAGCGAGCGAACCGCCCACGTTCTCGACGATGCCGGACCTTGGGGTTCCCAAGCCGGCTTCTGGCGGTGGTTGGGGCGGGCGAGAAGAACAGATCGGTGCGCAAGGGGGTGGCGGGAGGCAGGCTGGTAGCCCGCACGCCGCTTACGGGCATGTCGGGACGGCCTCCGAGGGACAGCCCGGGGGCACCGAACTGGGCCAGTCGATTGCCCCGCCAGTGGCGCACGTCGGTACGGAGATCGACAGCGTGGCCACCCTGCCCACGGTGAACGCGCCCACCACCAACACGCCCGTTTCGACGAGCAGCGGGACGCCGTCCTCGACCGGTACCCCGATGCCGTTCGCTCCGGGATTCGTGAAAACGGGAGCGAGTGGTCCGTCCAAGTCCCTCACTGCCTCAGGTGGACCAAGGGCGACTGGGCAGACTCAGGCGAGCGCTCGACAAAGCGCGGCAAGAACCGGAAACCCGGCCGCTACGGGACGAGCAGGCAACCCGGCCGCCACCGGGCGAGCAGGTAATCCCGCTGCTACCGGCCGCGCGGCCGCGAACGCCGCGAACCGCACCGCCGGTCCCATGGGACGCGCGGCAGCGACCGGCCAAGGCACGGCCGGGGGACGCTCGTCGGCGAGTGCCAGATCCCCTATGGGGCGACCGGTCTCAGGAGGCACGCCGAGGGCCACCGGAGCGAACAATGCGCCGCGTAGTGGGGCCACCGGCGCAGCGCGCAGCAACGGAGTCGTGGGCGGGCGTCCGACCGGGGCCGCACCCAGCGGTTCCGGTTCACGGGTCCCCCGAGGCACGGTCATCGGCGGCGAGAAGTCCGCTGCCGCACGAAACCCAGGCGCGGGTACGGGCGCAAGGGTCAGGCAACGTGGTGTGATCGG
This sequence comes from Streptomyces sp. NPDC005496, assembly GCF_042872045.1. Lineage (NCBI taxonomy): Bacteria > Bacillati > Actinomycetota > Actinomycetes > Kitasatosporales > Streptomycetaceae > Streptomyces > Streptomyces sp. NPDC005496. The sequence continues at coordinate 27,318 of NZ_JBIAJQ010000015.1, read as the reverse complement.
CAATCCGGGTGCGACGAGCGGTGAGGGCCGCTCTGCCGGCGCTCGCTCGACGGCCAATGCCGACGGAGTGGTCGGTGCCCCTCAAGGCCGAGCTGCTGGACCTCGTAACACTCGTGGAGTTCCTACCGCAGGCGGCGCGGGGCTGGTGCGTAGCTCTCCGAGCAATAGCCGATCCGCGCATAATGCCGGTCGCAGTGCCTCCCGGAAGGCTGAGGAAGGCACGACCGACGAAGAGAGCACCCCTCCCGGGCAGGGCTCTGCACCACCAGTGACCGACAGGCGCGAGCAGGGACGTTCAGAGGCATGAAGGCAGGAACCAGCCGACTCGGCACGGGAACGGCGACACGTCGGGGCGGCGTCTGGCGAAGGACTGCGTCGGCAGCCGCTGCATTCGCTGTCTGCGTCGGTGTATCCGCGGGAATGACTCCGCAGGCACACGCCGACGGCGCGTCACCGAAGCAGTGGTACCTGGAGGCCTTGTCCGCTCCGCAGATGTGGAAGGTCAGCACGGGCAAGGGCATCAAGGTCGCGGTGCTGGACAGTGGCGTCAGTGCTTCAACACCTGGGCTGAAGGGGCAACTGCTGACCGAGGACGTTCCACGCGAGGTGGCCTATGGGGCGACCAAGGACTACCAGGGCCACGGTACGAGTATGGCCGAGTTGATCGCGGGCACAGGTCGCGGGAACAGCATTCGAGGCCTTGCGCCCGAGGCGAAAATCATCCCGTTCAGGGTGACGCTCTCGTCACTCAAGGACAAGGCCGAGCGCAAGCGCACCTCTTCGCCCGCTGAGGCGATCCGTGCAGCAGCCGACTCCGACGCGCGGATCATCAATATGTCGATCGGTGGGTATACGCCGGAAGAGGACGAAAAGGCTGCCGTCAAGTATGCGGCGGAAAAGGGCAAGTTGCTCTTCGCCTCTGTCGGGAACGACGGCGACACCGACAACTTCATCGGCTACCCAGCTGCGTACCCGGAAGTAGTCGGAGTGGGAGCGGCTGACGAAAGTGGTGCCGTAGGCGAGTTCTCGCAGTCGGGGGACTACATCACTCTGGCGGCACCGGGCTTGGACGTACCAGTGTGGTGCGACAACACGTTCCACAGCTATTGCAAGAGCACGGGCACCAGCCAAGCCTCCGCCATCGCCTCCGCCGCTGCCGCCCTCGTCTGGTCCGCGCACCCCGAGTGGACGGCGAACCAGGTGCTCCGCGTTCTGATCGACACGGCGGCGCGTGACTGGCCGAAGAACACGCCGAGCAAGTACCTCGGCTACGGACTCATCCGCCCCAGCGCCAATCTGCTCAAGGGCAAGGGCGACCCAGGCCCCGCCGACGTCAACCCGATCACCAACGAGAAGACACCGGCCGGAGCCGCGGGCGCCACCCCCTCCACCTCCGTCCCAGCCTCGTCACAGCCCCCGAAAAGCACTTCAGGCGGGGAGACTTCAGCGGCAGGATCAAGCTCGGAGCCGTCCGACGGCAACACGCTGTGGGTGGTCCTGGGAGCCGTCGCCGCGGCGGCGGTGATCGGAGGAGGCGGCTTCGCCGTGCTGCGTGCGCGCCGCAACGGCTGAGCAAGCCCTCCCCTCCGGTCCAACTCCGGCCCGACTTTCCAGGCCGGGTCGCGCACCCACCGCCCGGTGGCGCGCGAACCCGGCACGTTCGCACGGCAATCCAGGAAGGAAGCCCATTCATGGCAGACGGCCAGCGGCTATCAGATGCCCAAGTAGTCAAGCTCGAGCAGGACATCGCGACGAAGTTCGAGTCGATCAAGGGGCAGGTCCACCGCCTCCAGGGCACCATCGACAGCCTCGAGAGCGGTCAGTGGAAGGGCATCGGTGCCGGTGCCTTCAACACCAAGCAGTACGAGATCAACACGTCCCTGGTGCGGATCGGCAACATCCTCACCAAGTTCCTCGAGGCCATGAGCGCCACCCGGAAGATCAAGGACGGCACCGAGGACGACGTCCGTCAGGCCGTCAACAGCATCAACGTGTACGACGGAGCCCCGAAGTCGAGCCTCAGCGGGTTCTGAGCGAGTGCCGTCCTCGGACACCCGGGGCCGGATCCGTCGATGCACAACATGAAGGAGTGGAGTGAGTATGGCCGGCAACAGCCACGATGAACTCGTAGTCAAGTACGGGGCCCTCGACGCCGCCGCGACCGAGATCGGCAACCAGGCGAAGCAGCTCGAGCAGGACCTGGAAGAGATCAAGAAGATGGTCGCCAGCGTTGCCTCCGGCTGGGAGGGCGAGGCCCACAACATGTACAAGCAGCAGCAGGCCCTCTGGGACAAGGAAGCCCGGGACATCCACCAGGCCCTGGTCTCCATCGCGCAGGTCGTCGGCCGCGCCGGCGGTGACTACATGGGCGGCGACAAGAAGGCCGCCAGCTACTACGCGTAGCGCTGATGAGCACAGGTCACCGGGGTGGGCGCGCGCGGGAGGCGCCCACCCCGAACTGTGCCCTGATCACAGGGTTCCTGAGAAGCGGCACCGCGCTGTGCGCCCTGCCGGTGTTCCAGGCGCGTTCCCACGCGCGCGGGGCGGCGCGCCAGGAGCCGTTCCGCGGCGTCAATCGCCGTCAGCCGGCGTCCACGGCGGCGGAAGCCACCTCGCCGTCCTGGACCTGGCGTGCGCGCTCGGCGAACGTGGAGGCGAACTCGGCCACCAGGTCGTCGCTCATGTCGACCCCGGCCGCGGACTCCCCGGTGGTCAACATGAGCGCGCTGCCCACACGTACTTGAACGAGCGTGCTTTTCGTCCGCTCGTCGAAGGAAGAGCCCGGCCCGACCACGGCGTCGCGCTGGTCGCCGATGTCGCCGACATTCACGACCCGCGACTTCGGGACGCGCGCCTTCCACGCCTTCCATACCCGGCCGTACGCGGATTCGGCCGTGTCCGCGTCCTCATAGGACATGATCATGAAGGTGAACCGGGGCTTGTGAGTGCCCTGGAACAGCGAGACGCCCGCGAAGCGCACGTCTTCGCACGAGGCACGGGTGTAGCACCGTACGAGACCCTGAGACCTGGCCTTCTTCAGGGATTCCGCGGTGGGCTCCGCCGTGATGTCCCAGCCGGGGACGGCCTTCTCGTCCGGCAGTACGTCGCGCGTCGTCCTGGCGTCGAGCGGAGTCCCCTCGTCCGTGTCCGTACCACAAGCGGCGAGGAGTGGGAGGAGGGCGAAGGCGGCGACGATCCGGTGGCGGCGGTGGGACAGTCCCAGCATGATCCGAAGCTTTCCTGAGTGTGAGAAGAGGAGTGGGGAGCCCGTCGAGTCTTCGCTTCAGGCGCAGGCGCCCGACTTCTCGACCGACGTCGTGTAGTCCGCGATCAGGCTCTTCATCGCGGCTTTGTCGCTCCGGCCGGACGCGTAGAGCTGCAGTGTGGCGAAGAGCGCCTGACCGGGGTGCTCCGACGTCTCACACCCCTCGGTCCTGCCCACGGCGCCGGTGCCGGAGTACAGGTACTTCCCGGACCCGGTGACCGTGCCGGGGCTCACCTTCGCGTGAGCGGCCGCCACATCGGACACACCTTCGTCCTTGTCCCACCAGATCTGTCCGGCCACCAGGGCGACCTTGTCGTCCACGGTGACGCTGCACCGCCTGGTCCCTCCGTTGGGTGTCTGCGTCCGGGCGGACACCTTCTTCCCGGGCGGCAGCAACGAATCCAGCAGTTCGGGCTGGACAGGGGCTCCGCAGAGAGACTCCGGGAGCGCGTACTCGCGCTTCTCCTCCTGCGAGCAGCCCGAGAGGGCCGTTCCCAACACGACGGCGGCGGTCAGGGCGACCGTCCGCAATCCCGGAACATGTCGAAGACGCAGATGCCGCAAAGCCGTATGCCTCTCTGTGCGGAAGGAGCGCGACGCAAGACCTGGGGGTGAGGCGGGGGCGGTCACGTCAGATGTCCGTCTTGAGGTCGGATGCCATGGCGCTGACGTTCGTGCCGGACTCCTTGAAGCCGCGCTGCGCACCGTCCCGAGCCCATTCTCCGACGTCGGGCAGATCGGTTCGCCTGTGGCCCTTGGCCGCTTCCTCGGCAGCCATCTCCGTGTACTTGCTGTTGCTGTCCAGGCCGGTTTCCCAGTACTCGCCCATCACCGGCCCGGCGTCGTCCTTGGCCTTGCCCTCGGCGTCCTTGAAGATCTCTTCGAGGACCATGCTCGTGGCCGTTCCAGCGGCGCCGCCGGCCGCCGCACCTCCGACGGGACTGGTGATGAAGGACGCGCCGACTCCGGTGACGGTACCGACCGCACCCGAGATGAAGTTCTTCCGCTGGGCGATGGAGTGTTCGTAGGCCTTGTCCTTCTCCTCAGCCTCACCGGCGACGGCCTCCGCCCGGCCCTGTGCCAGCGTTCCCGACACCTCACCCGATCCCTTCGCGATCTGCTCGACCACGAACTGCGGGTCTTGGGCGTAGCGTTCGCCCGCCGGGAGGTCGGGATTCAGGTGATACTCCATCAGCCTGGACATGTAGTCCTTCTGGCCCACCTCGACCGCGGCGTACCCCTCGGGGTTCTGGCCGACGGTGAAGAGGAAACGCGTCACGTCCCGGTGGTCGAGCTCGGCTTCGGTACCCGCGACCGGGAAGAGGCGGTCGGTGTCCCCGTCACCGTCGTCGGTCATGGCCCGGTTGATGTCCGGAAGGTACTCCGACGCGATCTGTCCGAGGCTGTCACTCATGTATCCGTGGTCGGTGACCCGCTCGTTGTTGTCCGAGACGGACGCGACGAGGCTCTCCATCAGCTTCGCCTGCTCCGCGTTGTGCGGCGGAGTGTCCGAAGTAGGCAGCTCACCCGCCGGATGCCCCGTCGTCGCCGCCTCCAGGGCGAGCGCCAGATTGTTGCGGCCCGCGATGCTGTCCTCGCCCTTGTCGTCCTGGTCCATGGGCCAGTCGCGCTCTTCGAAAAGGTAGTCGAAGTTGGACAGCGAGCGCTTGACGTCCTTGCCGTCCTTCTTCTCGGTGAAGTCGTGGTCCTCGTCCTTGGTGACGAAGTCGCCGTTGAAGAACTCCGTTGCGGCGTCGGGGCTGTTCGACAGCGCCTTGAGATAGCCGGTCATCGGGTCCCAGCCGGAGTCCGTGCCGGTGCGGTTGACGAGCGGGTCCATGCCCATGCGCTGCCAGGCGCCGTGCCGGCCGTTGCCCGTGAACTTCTTCTCCGCGTCGATCAGCTTGTCGCCGTAGTCGACCAGGAACCTGTCGTCGTAGTCGCCCCACCGCATCAGGTTGGACATGACCTGGGCGCCGAGGGGGAAGCCGCCGTTGCGGCCGACGGGCTTGTCGACCAGGTCGACCATCCCGCTCTTCCACTCCGTCATGCCGGCCGTGTCGCTCTGGGTGGCGTTGGCCAGCGTGAGGCTCAGGTTCTTCTGGAGATCGTCGTACTGGTCCACCCGCTTGCTGCCCACCGCGTAGGCGCTGTGCGGGTCGTTGAGCCCGGTCCAGAAGTCGAGCGTGCCCCTCGGCCCGAGGTTGCGGGCGAACTCCTCCGCGAACAGGTCGTCGTTGGCGTACTTCTTCAACCCGGCGTTCAGGCGGTCGAAGTCCTCGACGGTGAGGTCCTCCGTCTTCTTCCGCGCCAGTGCGGCCAGTTCGTCGGCCTCCTTGACCGCGTCCGCCGCCGCGTCCCGGTTCGCGTAACTCGCGTCGGAGAAGCCGAGCCTGCTCTGGTCGACCAGTGCCTGGAGCACCTTGCCGGCCGAGTCGTCGCTCGCCGTCGCGTCGTCGAGGATCTTCTGGACCTCGTCGCGCAGGGCGGTGACGTCCTGCGCGACGTGTTCGGGGACCGTCGTCCCCTTCGCCGCGCGGTCGGGGTGGATGTTCATCGTGACGGTGAAGCCGCCGCCCGCGGTGGTGATCACGGTGAGGTTCTTCTTCTCGCCGCGTGAAATGGCCTCGTTGAGCTTGGTCTTGTAGCCCTCGAGTTCGGTGAGAGTGTCCCGGAGGATGTTCCTGATGGACGTCGCCTGGGTGTGGGCGTCCGCGAACTCACCGGCGGTCTTGCCGACGAACTCCTTGGAGACGGTGGCGTTCTGGCCGGTCCAGGCGGCCTTGTTGGCGGCGCCTCTGAGTCCCTTGTCGGCGGACTCCTTGAGTTCGTCGAGATCGCCGATCATGGTGGTCCAGTCAGTGACCGCCTCTTCGAGCAGCTTGAAGTCGGCGAAGCGGAGCGCGTCGAGGTCCATCAGTCGCCCTTCTTGTCCTTCTTGTCGTCCTTCTCGGCGTACGCGGGGTTCTTCTCGCCCGGAGCGCCCACGCGTTCGTCGAAGCCCGCGTCCAGGACGTCGATGCTGCTCATCTGCCGCCGGATGTAGTGGTCGTCGCCGGTGTGGAGCTTCTTGGTGACGCTCATGTGGTTGGAGATGTGGGCGCACGCGTCGCGCAGGGAGGACAACTGCTCGTCCCAGCGGGAGGAGACGTGCTGAAGTCCGCCGCCGAGGGCGAAGCCCTGCCGGGTGAGGTCACCGGCCGCCTTGTCACTGCTCGGCACGGCCCTGCGGCCCTTGTTCCACAGGTCGTTGTAGAGCGTGAACGCGTGCTCGCCGATCTTCGCCAGGTCACCCTGGTTCACGGTGAGGTCCCCGTACTGGGCGGGGTCCACGACCCGGCCGCCGCCTCCGCCCGGCTCCAGCTGATTGAGCTGCATGTGGTCGTCCGACCGCCGCTCGGCAGCCTGCGACTTCAACTGCTCCCACTCGTCCCACGCCATGCGCGAACCCCTCCCGTGTCCCCGTCGAACCCGCCCCCAAGGACGAGACCCACTCCGTCACTCACCAACTGGTCAGATCCATGAGGCCAAATCAAGAGCCTTCACGGACCTCACCATCTTCTCCACCGCCCCTGGCACACGTCTTTGCAACTCTCGGATGCGACCAACGGTGGGGCAATGAAACCATTCGGCATACTGTTTGCTTTATCGCCAAGTTCAAGCGGGTGCATCGGAGAAGACGTCAGTGCGGCCAAGAGACGAACTCCACGCTGCCTGTGTGCCGCACGCAGGACTATGCGGATGCCTGCAAAAGCTCATTCACCTTCCTTCTCGGTCACTTCGACGGGCAGTCCTGCCTCATCGCTGCACTTCAATTGCGTGGCTACGTGACGTGCTACGGAGTTGAGGATGTTCATCCTGTCGCTGCTTTTGAAACTTCCCTTCAGTTTGCTTCCTGTGCTGAACATTCCTGCGTTGACGTACTCGGTGTTCTCTTTGCCGTCGCTGGACTGGCAGCGAAAATACAAAGAAGTCGAATCATTACCCTTTGTGCTTGCGTAGGCTCCGATGTCATAAAAAACCGTCTTGCGTGCCTGGTTCTGATCGGTCTTCTCTCGGTCGGGGTAGCGGTCTGCTGCCTTGAAATCGATCTGGATCAGGGGAATTCCGCTGTCGTCATCCGCCCTGTAGACCGTACATCTGCTGCGTTCGGGCGTCTCCTTGTGAAGATGGGAAGCGGCCTTCTCCAAGGAGAACCTGTTCGGCTCGCCGACCTCGTTCGTTCCTGTGAGTTCAGTAAACCTTCCGGTTCCGGCGAGTCTGCGCAGAGAGTCCGCCGCTGATTTATTCAGCGTACCGTCGCAGATCCGACCGGGCGGACGGCCGGGCATACTCTTGTCGTCCTCGCCCGAACATCCGGAGAGCGCCAGCAGGAATGTCGCACTCAGCGCACCCCACCGGATTCGACCACGGTAGGCGCGCACGGCGCCTACGCTGATGCTGTCGTGTCGCCTCATCGATCAGTCCTTGTAGGGAGGGAGACCGCGCAGGTCATCTTCGTCGGAGCCTGTCGAAACGTAAGTGGTCCGCAACTGTCGGGCGACATCGTCGGCATCTGCTTTGCCGCCGTACTTTGCATAGTCTTCGAAGTATGCATCGTAACTTTTCCCCAGCGTGTCTGCTCCCTTATTGTAAAATTGCTGACTCGTCAATTGGGATTGCTCGATATGGTCTTGCTCCGCTTTGTCGACGGCTCTATCGGTCTCTTGCCCAATGAATGTGTTCAGAGCCTCCCCCGTGAGGTCTGCTGCAATGGGGGCGAGTGCGACGCCGGCATACTGAGCGCCGGGCAAAGGAAGGAAAGCGATTCCGGTTCCAACTGCAGCGCCCGCAAAGTACTTTCCCCACTCAGCTGACCTGCCGAGCGATTTGTTCGCATCCTCCGAGCCCGCCTTGAAATCGGTCTCGGCTTGCTGGACCCGTGCGTGATCCAGGATCCCTCGCGCCTCCGCCTCCATGAACAGGGCGTCCTTGCCGTGCTCATAGCCCGCCTGGTTAGTTGGCGGATTGGAGTCGAGAAGGCTCAGGGTATAAAGATGCTGGCCCGCCGTGACGATGCCATGCGAGGTCTCGTCCTGTCCGAGCACGCTGAGGAAATTGATGGCCCCCTGATTGCCGAAGTCAGCTCGATCGCGGTACATGGCGGGGAAATCGCCGGTGTCTCGCCCGTGATCGCCGATACCCGACAGGCTGTAATTGATATCGTCGATGTAGGCGGAGCCCATTTTGCCGAGGCTGTCAGCCAACTCCGGTTGCTCATGCAGCAATTTTGCGCCGTCCTGGTCGCCGAAGAGGTAGGCCACCTGTTCCATAACGCCCGCTGCCGCCGGGGTGCGGCGGTCTCCGCTGCCGGGAACCACAGAATTATCGCCAGCTGTCGCAGATGCGTCGTAGGCGTAGCCGGTGGTTGCGGCTTCGAGGGCGTGCCCCAGGGCGTCTCGTCCAGCCATGATCTTGCCGTTGCCGCCCTCCGACGCAGGGTCGTTCAACCAGTGGCGGTCGATAAGGTAGCTAAGATTTTCATTGACTTCCGGTTCGCTAGTGACTCTCCCCTTCGTTCCTTCAGGTGCGGAGAAGAACTCTGTTGAGGCATCAGGATTGTGCCCGAGGGCCTCCAGGAATCCGGTCATGGGATCCGAACCGCCGTCGCTGTCTGTGCGGTTGAGATACCAGTCGGCGCCAGTACGCCGCCATGCGCCATGTTTTCCATCGCCGGTGAACTTCTTGTCCGTCTCGACAAGTTTGTGGCCGTAGTCGTTCAGGAACTGGTCGTCGAAATTCCCCCACCGCATGAGGTTGCTCATGACCTGGACGCCAAGGGGGAATCCGCCAGTTTTGGAGAGCGGCTTGTCACCGAGCTCCACCACTCTGCTCTTCCACTCCGTCATGGCAGCGGTGTCGCTCTGGGTCGCGCTAGCGAGGGTGAGGCCGAGGTGCTGCTGCAGATCGTCGAGCTGTTCGCGTCGCGCGCGGTAGAGTTTTGGATTGGTTGCGGGTGAACTGACGTTCGTCCAGAACTCGAGCGTGCCTTTGGCGCCGAGCTTGGTAGCGAATTCTTCCGCGAAGAGATCGTCGTTGGCGTATTTCTTCAGGCCGGAGTTGAGCCTGTCGAAGTCCTCGACGCTGAGGTCCTCCGGCTTCTTCTTCGCCAGTGCGGCGAGTTCGTCGGCTTCCTTGACGGCGTCGGCGGCGGCGTCCCGGTTCGCGTAGCTGGCGTCGGAGAAGCCGAGCCTGCTCTGGTCGACCAGTGCCTGGAGCACCTTGGCGGCCGAGTCGTCGCTCGCCGTCGCGTCGTCGAGGATCTTCTGAACCTCGTCGCGCAAAGCCGTGACCTCGTCGGCGTCATGACTGGGTTGCGCCACACGATCAGGGTGGACATGCGTGGCCACCGTGAAGCCGCCGCCGGCGTTGGTGGTCACGGTGAGGTTCTTCTTCTCGCCGCGCGCGATGGCGTCGTTGAGCTTGGTCCTGTAGCCCTCGAGTTCGGTGAGAGTGTCTCGGAGGATGTTCCTGATGGACGTCGCCTGGGTGTGGGCGTCCGCGAACTCACCGGCGGTCTTGCCGACGAACTCCTTGGAGACGGTGGCGTTCTGGCCGGTCCAGGCGGCCTTGTTGGCGGCGCCTCTGAGTCCCTTGTCGGCGGACTCCTTGAGTTCGTCGAGGTCGCCGATCATGGTGGTCCAGTCGGTGACCGCTTCTTCGAGCAGCTTGAAGTCGGCGAAGCGGAGCGCGTCGAGGTCCATGAGTCGCCCTTCTTGTCCTTACTTCTTGACGGCCGTTGGTTCCGGCCACCCCGCCTCGTCAGTACGACACCTCCGGCACAAGTCCCGTCTGCACCAGCGGCTTTCCGCGCTTCCTGGAGACGAAGACGCCCCGGCCCACCGGCATCGGCCGGGGCCTGACCCCGCCGAGGATGTCGCCCTCGCCCGGGTCACCGGCCATCACCACACCCTGCGCGCCCAGTTCCTTCATGCGCTGCATGAACGGCTCGTACGCCGCGCGCCCCGCACCCGCGGTCGACCGCGCGATGATGAAGCGCACGCCGACGTCCCGGGCGAACGGCAGGAGTTCCGTCAGTCCGCCCAGCGGGTTCCCGCTCGACGTGGAGACCAGGTCGTAGTCGTCCACGATCACGTACACCGTCGGCCCCTGCCACCAGCTCCGGTCCCGCAGCTGCTGCGCGGTCACGTCGGCCGTGGGCGTCCGGCGCTGCATGAGGTCCGCGAGCGCCGTCATGTGGTGGTCCATGGCGTTGGACATCGGGATGTACTCCGCCAGGTGCGTGGACGGCGTGACGTCCAGCAGGGAGCGCCGGTTGTCGACGACGAACAGCTTGCACTCGTCGCCCGAGTAGCGCTCGGTCAGCTGCTTGATGAGCAGCCGCAGCAGATTCGACTTGCCGGTCTCGCTCTCGCCGAAGACGAGGAAGAACGGGTCCTGCTCGAAGTCGACGAAGACGGGTTCGAGGTTGTCCTCGTCGAGCGCGAAGGCCACCCCGCGCCGCGGGAACCGGTCACCGGGCGGCAGCTGCCCGGCCGGGAACTCCCGCGGCAGCAGCCGGACTTCGGGCGCACCCGGCGCCTGCCAGTGCCGGGCGACCTCCGTCGTCAGCGCCGCCGTGGCGTCGGCGAGGTCCGTGTCCGAGGTGAGCCCGTCGATCCGCGGGACGGCGGCCATGAAGTGCAGCTTCTGCGGCGACTGGCCACGCCCCGGCACGCCGGTGGGGACGTTCGCCGCCACCTTGCGGTCCAGCTCGGAGTCCATCGTGTCGCCGAGCCGCAGCTCCAGACGGTTCATCAGGTGGTCCTTGAGGTTGGACCGCACCTCCATCGACCGCGACGCGCTCAGCACCACGTGGATGCCGTAGCCGAGGCCCCGCGCCGCCATGTCGAGGACGACCTGCTCCAGACCCTCGTAGTCCGCGCGGAAGTTGCCCCAGCCGTCGATGACGAGGAAGACGTCGCCCCACGGCTGCTCGGTCACGGAGATCTCCCCGCGGGCCCGCTTGGTGCGGAACTCCGCGATGGACGAGATGCCGGACGAGCGGAAGTACTCCTCGCGCCGGGTCATGACGCCGTACACCTCGGCGACCGTGCGGCGCACCCGCTCGGGGTCGAGCCGGGACGCGACACCGCCGACGTGCGGCAGCCCGGCGATCGCCGACAGGCCGCCACCGCCGAAGTCGAGCCCGTAGAACTGCACTTCGTACGGTGTGTGGGTCAGGGCGAACGCGGCGATCAGCGTCCGCAGCAGTGTCGACTTGCCGGACTGCGGACCGCCGACGATCTGCATGTGGCCGGCCGCGCCCGAGAAGTCGACCCACAGCGGGTCGCGGCGCTGCTCGTACGGCTTGTCGACGAGGCCGACGGGGACCACGAGGCGTCCCGCCCCCTCGTACCCGGGCTGGGTCAGCCCCCGGCCCTGGACCGCCGTCAGACCCGGCAGCAGCCCGTCCAGCGACGGCGGGCTGTCCAGCGGCGGCAGCCACACCTGGTGCGCCGCCGGCCCCTGTGCCTCCAGCCGGCGCACGATCACGTCCAGGACGGTGTCGGCGAGCGCGTCGTCCGTGTCGGAGGACGCCTCCGGCCGCTGCTGGGGCACGGTCACGTACCGCACGGGCACCTCGGCCGCCGTGAACACCACGGGACGCCGGTCCACCGGCAGCGGGCCGCCCAGCGCGGCGGCCTGCGCGGAACCCGAGCGGTACACCCCGGAGACGTACGCCGCCTTGAAGCGCACCATCTCGTCCGTGCCGTACTTCAGGAAACCCGAACCGGGCACGTTCGGCAGTTCGTAGGCGTCCGGCACGCCCAGCGCCGCACGCGACTCGGCGGCGGAGAACGTCCGCAGACCGACGCGGTACGACAGGTACGTCTCCAGTCCGCGCAGCCGGCCCTCCTCCAGGCGCTGCGACGCCAGCAGCAGGTGCACGCCGAGCGAACGGCCGATGCGGCCGATCTGCACGAACATCTCGATGAAGTCCGGCTTGGCGCTGAGCAGTTCACTGAACTCGTCGATCACCAGGACGAGCGACGGGATCGGCTGGAGCGGGGCGCCGGCCGCGCGCGCCTTCTCGTAGTCGTGGATGTTCGCGTAGTTGCCCGCGTCGCGCAGCATCTCCTGGCGGCGGTTGAGCTCGCCGCGGATGGAGTCGCCCATGCGGTCGACCAGGGTCAGGTCGTCCGCGAGGTTGGTGATGACGGCCGCCACGTGCGGCATCTGCGCCATGCCCGCGAAGGTGGCGCCGCCCTTGAAGTCCGCGAGGACGAAGTTGAGGGTCTCCGAGGAGTGCGTGACCGCGAGGCCGAGCACCAGGGTGCGCAGCAGCTCCGACTTGCCGGAACCGGTGGCGCCCACGCACAGGCCGTGCGGGCCCATGCCTTCCTGGGCCGCCTCCTTGAGGTCCAGCATCACGGGCCGGCCGTCCTCGCCGACACCGATCGGCACCCGCAGCCGCTCGGCCAGCGAACGCGGCCGCCAGGTGCGCTTGGTGTCCACCGACGCGGCGTCCCCGAGGCTCAGCAGATCGGTGAACTCCAGGTTGGCGAGCAGCGGTTCGTCGTCGTCGCCGCCCGACGCCATGCGCAGCGGCGCCAGTTGCCGGGCGAGCGCCTCGGCGGACTCGTAGGAGAGGGCGTCCGGGATCCCCTCGTAGACGACCCCGTGCCCGGACTCCAGGTGCAGTTCGTTCGGCTGGACCACGATGGAGAGGTCGCCCGGCGCGCCCGTGAGCTCCCCGGGCACGACCTCGATGACCGTCACCCCCTGCAGGCCTTCGGGGGAGGCGAGGACGGAACCGGGAAGCAGCGACAGGCCGTCGAGTACGACGACGATGTGCGGTTCGTCGGCCAGCGGGGCGGCGTTCGGGTGGAAGCGCGGGCGGCCGGTGAGACGGCCGGCCAGCAGGTCCTCCAGCTCACGGGAGTCGCTGCCGATCAGCCGGCGGGTGCCCGCGCCGTCCACCGCGCCGGGCACCTGGACGTGCGGCAGCCACTTGGCCCACTCCCAGTGCGGCAGGGACTCGCGCCCGGCCGCGACCACGATGACCAGGTCCTCGGGGGAGTGCAGCGAGGCCAGCGAACCGGTCAGGGCGCGCGCGGAGGCCCGTACGGACTGCGGCTCACCGCTGACGGTCACGTGGTAGAAGGCGCGCAGCGACACGGCCATCGGCAGGTCGTCCAGCGTGCTGTGGGTGGCCACGAACCGCCGCATGGCGCCCGCGGTCAGCGGCTCCAGCTGGTCGACGGGACCGGTCTCGGGGGTGAGCAGCGGGGTGGCGAGCGACTGCGGGCCGAGCCCGATGCGCACCTGCGCGAAGTCCTCGTCACCCGGGCGGCGTTCCCACAGCCGGCTGCCCTCGGCGACCAGCGCCCACAGCTGCTCGGGGGAGGGGTGCAGGTAGTACTGCGCGTCGCGCTGCGCCTTCGCGGTGCCGAGGGCCGCGCGCCGGGTCTGCGACAGATAACTCAGGTAGTCGCGCCGCAGATCGGCGAGCTGGCCCTGGGAACCGCGCCGGGAGCGGACCACCATCGCGATGGACATGGCCACCGTCGAGGCGATCATCACCATGCCCATGATCTTCATGAACGGCTGCCCGTTCGTGAAGAAGAAGACCACCGAGCCGCCCATGCCGAGGGTCGGCAGCAGCTGCATCAGGACGCTCTCATGATGACCGCGCGGCAACTCGGGCGGAGGCTGCAGGACAACCTCGTCCGTGGGCACCTCGGACGGCAGCGCCCGCGGCGGGCGCTTCACGACGATTTGGCTCACTGCTCACCAATTCCCTTGCCGGCCCCAGGGTCTTCCGCCCGCCGCCCCGTGTCAGGCGGGCGGAGGCCGCCGCGTGATCCTACTGACTTCACAGCGGACCGGTGGGCGGTAGGGTGCCGGATGTTCGCGTGAGCACACGCGAACGAGGCCGGGGAATCAGGGCATTTCGCGCCATGTGAAGGTGCGCGGAGCCCGCCGCTCGGCCTGACGGGCGCCGGTTCCGCGTCGCGCCGAGCGATCGGCGCGGTGCACCAGGAAACCGGAGCAACAGGCGCAGGACCTTCACGGCGCAGTTCCACAACCATCACTGAGGGGGAGCAGCAGGTGAGCATGACGGCCTCCGCGACGACCACCGGAGCCGGCGGCCCCGGAACCGGGGCCCCTTCCGGGGCGGGCACCGGACTCGGTTTCTGCCGGGTCACCATCGTCGCGCCGGACAGCCGGATCGACGTGGCGCTGCCCGACGACATCCCCGTCGCCGACATCTACCCGGAGATCCTGCGGCTCTCCCGCCAGAGCCCCGCCGAGGGCGCCCCGGTCGGCTACCACCTCGTACGCCGCGACGGCACGGTCCTCGACAGCTCCCGCTCCTTCGCCGCCCAGCGCATTCTCGACGGCGAACTCCTCACGCTGCGCCCCTTCTCCGAGTCGCTGCCGCCCGCCGTCTTCGACGACGTGTCCGAGGCGGTCGCCTCCGCGGTCACCCGGGAGCGCACCCTGTGGAACGGCGACCTGACCCGCGCCGCGGGCCTCGTCGGCGGCGGTGTCCTGCCCGCCCTGCTCGCCTTCGTCGCGTGGACCGCCGACCCGCTGCACGACATGCACAGCCTGCCGGGCATCCTCGCGGCCGTCACCGGCGTGCTCCTGGTCGTCGTCGCCGCCGTGCGCGCCCGGGTCTACGACGACCGGGCCTCGGCGATCGCGCTCGGACTCGGTGCCCTGCCGAACACCGCGGTGGCCGGCTCCGGACTGCTGGCCCTCGCCGAGGGCCAGGGCGTGGGCAAGCTCCAGTTCCTGCTGGGCTGCGCGGCGGTCCTGGTGGCCTCGGTGGTCCTCACCCTGTGCTCCCCGCGGGGCGACGGCCCGTTCGTGGCCTTCGTGTGCGCCTCCGCCATCGGCGTGCTCGCCGTGTTCGTCTCGCTCCTCGCGCACTGGACGCCCACCGAGACCGCCGCGCTGTGCGCCCCCGTGGCCGTGGGCGCCCTGGCCTTCCTGCCCGGCCTGTCCATGCGCTTCGCCCGCCTGCCCATCGGCTTCGACCCGCCGGACAGCGACCGGCGCGGCGCGTACGGCGCCGACCCCGTGCAGCCCGAGCCGGTGGACGCCGAGCGCATCCAGGCCCAGGCCCGGCGCGGCCACGAACTCCTCGTCGGCCTGGTCGGCGGCTGCGCGCTGGTCGCCGTCGCGGCCTGCGCGGTGCTCGGCTTCTCCGACGACCTCTGGGGCCAGCTGCTCGCCTGCGCGACCGGTGTCGCCCTGCTGATGCGCGCCCACCTCTTCCGCTACACCGCGCAGGTGGCGCCCATCCTGGCCGCCGGTCTCGCCGCCCTCGTCCTGCTCGGCCTCGGCCTGGCGCTGAACCCGCCGCACGCCCTGATGCGCGACGCCCTGGCGGGCGACCGCTCGGCGCTGGACCTGCGCACGGTCTGGCTCGTCGCGGTGATCGCGGCGGCCGCAGCGCTGGTCACCGCGCTCGGCCTGATCCTGCCGCGCGGCGGGGTCACCCCGTTCTGGGGCCGCTTCCTGGAGATTGCCGAGGGCTTCGTCCTGCTGACGTTGGTCCCGCTCGCTCTGGCGGTCTTCGACGTGTACGCGGCAGCCCGAGCCATGACCAGCTGAGGGCGGGCCCGCCGCCTCGCACACCCCTCCGGCCGGTCGGATCACGGCACGGAGGGGGCCGGCGGACGGTCGAGAAGTCCACGGCAGGCTTCACGGCTGCGCGGCGGGGCGGAAACCCTGGACGCGGGCCGCACCTCCGCCGTCCAAGCCCTGGACGCGGGCCGCACCGCCGTCGTTCAAGCCCCCGGCGCGGCACCGCCCGCCGGGAGCGTGGTCACGACGCGGAATCCGCGTCCACCCCACCGCCCGGCGCCGACTCGAGATCGAACTCCCCGTCCCGCGCTCCGAGCACGAAGGCGGTCCACTCCGCCTCCGTGTAGCGAAGGACCGTGTCCGGGTCCAGCGAGGACCGCATGGCCACGGCGCCGGCCGGCAGATACGCGATCTCGACCCGCTCCTCGTGCTCCTCCGTACCCGGCGCGCTGTGCCACTCGACGCCCGAGATGTCGAGGGCGTAGAGCTCGTCCTTCTCGCGCTCCTTGCGGGCCCTGACATCCTTGTCCTGTGCCTCGGCCATGGCGAAGCGACCCCTTCCCGGTGTACCGACGATCCGAGCGCTCACCCTAGTGGCCGGGCCCTCCCCGGTAGGGGTGCTTCCGGGACCCGGGCGAGCGGGTCCTCCCAGGCTGGTACGCTGTGTGACGGCCGTTTGTGTACGCACCCCCGGAGCCCCGCGTTCTGGAGGTCGCGCCCAGCGGATCCCCGCCTACCGAGTCACGGAAGCTCCCCTGAGATGTGGACCAGGGGCACTCGGTGGCCATCAGAAGACTACGAGGAGTACGCGTGCCGCTCGACGCCGCTACGAAGAAGCAGCTCATCACCGAGTTCGGTCAGAAGGAGGGCGACACCGGCTCCCCCGAGGTCCAGGTCGCCATGCTGTCCCGCCGGATCTCGGACCTGACCGAGCACCTGAAGACGCACAAGCACGATCACCACTCCCGCCGTGGTCTGCTGATCCTGGTCGGCCAGCGTCGCCGCCTGCTGCAGTACCTGGCCAAGAAGGACATCCAGCGCTTCCGTGCGCTGGTCGACCGCCTGGGCATCCGCCGCGGTGCGGCGGGCGCCAAGTAAGACGCCGTGAAGGGAGCGGTTCCCACCTCAGGATGGGACCGCTCCCTTTGCTGTACGTGCGGAGTGTCGCCGCCCCTTTGTAATGTGGTAGCACGACACACCACGTACGACACAGCGTGACTGCGCCTACCCGCACCGGGTAGAGCGAGATCACACACTGAACGAGGAGAAGCGCGCCTCGCCGCCGCCGGTCCTCGGTAGTGGCCCCCGGGGGAAGCAAGCCCGGGTGCTTCGATCGAAGACCGGCCCGCACCAGAAGGAGCGCTTCTCCGCCACCGTCCCCCTGTCACACGGGCAGGAAGGACGAAAGACGAAAAGTATCGGAGAAAACGCTAGTGGAGAACGAGACCCACTACGCCGAGGCCGTTATCGACAACGGTTCCTTCGGCACCCGCACCATCCGTTTCGAGACGGGCCGCCTGGCCAAGCAGGCCGCCGGCTCCGCCGTGGCGTACCTGGACGACGACACCATGGTGCTGTCGGCCACCACCGCCTCCAAGAACCCCAAGGACCAGCTCGACTTCTTCCCCCTCACGGTGGACGTCGAGGAGCGGATGTACGCCGCCGGCAAGATCCCCGGCAGCTTCTTCCGCCGTGAGGGCCGTCCCTCCGAGGACGCCATCCTCACCTGCCGTCTCATCGACCGCCCGCTGCGCCCGTCCTTCAAGAAGGGCCTGCGCAACGAGATCCAGGTCGTCGCGACGATCATGGCGCTCAACCCCGACCACCTGTACGACGTCGTCGCGATCAACGCCGCGTCCGCGTCCACGCAGCTGGCCGGCCTGCCCTTCTCCGGCCCGATCGGCGGCGTCCGCGTCGCGCTGATCAACGGCCAGTGGGTCGCGTTCCCGACGCACACCGAGCTCGAGGACGCCGTCTTCGACATGGTCGTCGCCGGTCGCACCCTCGAGGACGGCGACGTCGCGATCATGATGGTCGAGGCCGAGGCCACCGAGAAGACCATCCAGCTGGTCGCGGGCGGCGCCGAGGCGCCGACCGAGGAGGTCGTCGCCGCCGGTCTGGACGCCGCGAAGCCCTTCATCCGGGTGCTCTGCAAGGCCCAGGCCGACCTCGCCGCCAAGGCCGCGAAGCCGACCGGCGAGTTCCCCGTCTTCCTCGACTACCAGGACGACGTCCTGGAGGCGCTCACCGCCGCCGTCAAGGACGAGCTCTCGCAGGCCCTCACCATCGCGGGCAAGCAGGAGCGCGAGGCCGAGCTGGACCGCGTCAAGGGTCTGGCCGCCGAGAAGCTGCTCCCGCAGTTCGAGGGCCGCGAGAAGGAGATCTCCGCCGCGTACCGCTCGCTGACCAAGTCCCTGGTCCGTGAGCGCGTCATCAAGGAGAAGAAGCGCATCGACGGCCGCGGTGTCACCGACATCCGCACCCTGGCCGCCGAGGTCGAGGCCATCCCGCGCGTGCACGGTTCCGCACTGTTCGAGCGTGGCGAGACCCAGATCCTGGGCGTCACCACCCTGAACATGCTCCGCATGGAGCAGCAGCTGGACACCCTCTCCCCGGTGACCCGCAAGCGCTACATGCACAACTACAACTTCCCGCCGTACTCCGTCGGTGAGACCGGCCGCGTCGGTTCGCCGAAGCGCCGCGAGATCGGCCACGGCGCCCTCGCCGAGCGCGCCATCGTGCCGGTGCTGCCGACGCGCGAGGAGTTCCCCTACGCGATCCGTCAGGTGTCCGAGGCCCTCGGCTCCAACGGCTCGACGTCGATGGGCTCGGTCTGCGCCTCGACCATGTCGCTGCTGAACGCCGGTGTGCCGCTGAAGGCCCCCGTCGCCGGTATCGCCATGGGCCTGATCTCCCAGGAGATCAACGGCGAGACGCACTACGTCGCCCTCACCGACATCCTCGGTGCGGAGGACGCCTTCGGCGACATGGACTTCAAGGTCGCCGGTACCAAGGAGTTCGTGACCGCCCTCCAGCTCGACACGAAGCTGGACGGCATCCCCGCCTCCGTCCTGGCCGCGGCCCTCAAGCAGGCCCGCGACGCCCGCCTCCACATCCTCGACGTGATGATGGAAGCGATCGACACGCCGGACGAGATGTCCCCGAACGCCCCGCGGATCATCACGGTCAAGATCCCCGTGGACAAGATCGGTGAGGTCATCGGCCCCAAGGGCAAGATGATCAACCAGATCCAGGAGGACACCGGCGCCGACATCACGATCGAGGACGACGGCACCATCTACATCGGTGCCGCCCAGGGCTCGCAGGCCGAGGCCGCCCGTGCCACGATCAACGGCATCGCCAACCCGACCATGCCGGAGGTCGGCGAGCGCTACCTGGGCACGGTCGTGAAGACGACCACCTTCGGTGCGTTCGTGTCGCTGCTCCCGGGCAAGGACGGTCTGCTGCACATCTCGCAGATCCGCAAGCTCGCCGGCGGCAAGCGCGTGGAGAACGTCGAGGACGTCGTCGGCGTGGGCCAGAAGGTCCAGGTCGAGATCGCCGAGATCGACTCCCGCGGAAAGCTCTCCCTCATCCCCGTGATCGAGGGCGAAGAGGGCGACGACCAGAAGGACGACACCGACAAGTGACGTCGAGCAGCTCCACGGCGACGGCCCGCACCTCCTCGGAGGCGCGGGCCGTCGCCCGTACCCAAACCCTCATCGAGGGCCGCAACGGCATCGGCACGGTCCGTAAGACCACCCTCCCCGGTGGCCTGCGCATCGTCACCGAGACCCTGCCCTCCGTCCGCTCCGCCACCTTCGGCATCTGGGCGCACGTCGGCTCCCGTGACGAGACGCCGGCACTGAACGGCGCCACGCATTACCTGGAGCACCTCCTCTTCAAGGGCACGCGGCGCCGCTCCGCCCTGGACATCTCCTCCGCCATCGACGCGGTCGGCGGCGAGATGAACGCGTTCACGGCGAAGGAGTACACGTGCTACTACGCACGCGTGCTCGACACCGACCTGCCGCTCGCCATCGACGTCGTGTGCGACATGCTCACCGGCTCGCTGATCGAGCAGGCCGACGTGGACGCCGAGCGCGGCGTGATCCTCGAAGAGATCGCCATGACCGAGGACGACCCGGGCGACTGCGTGCACGACCTGTTCGCGCACACGATGCTCGGCGACACCCCCCTCGGCCGCCCGGTCCTCGGCACGGTCGACACGGTCAACGCCCTGTCGGCCGACCGCATCCGCCGCTTCTACCGCAAGCACTACGACCCGACGCACCTCGTCGTGGCGTGCGCGGGCAACGTCGACCACAACAAGGTCGTACGGCAGGTCCGCGCGGCCTTCGAGAAGGCGGGCGCCCTCAAGGGTCCCGAGGCGGCTCCGGTCGCCCCCCGCGACGGCCGGCGCACCATCCGCACCGCGGGCCGCGTCGAGCTGCTCGGCCGCAAGACCGAGCAGGCGCACGTCGTCCTCGGCATGCCGGGCCTGGCGCGCACCGACGACCGGCGCTGGGCGCTCGGCGTCCTGAACACCGCCCTGGGCGGCGGGATGTCCTCCCGCCTGTTCCAGGAGGTCCGCGAGAAGCGCGGTCTGGCGTACAGCGTGTACTCGTACACCTCGGGCTTCGCCGACTGCGGTCTGTTCGGCGTGTACGCGGGCTGCCGCCCGTCCCAGGTGCACGACGTGCTCAAGATCTGCCGGGACGAGCTCGACCACGTGGCCGAGCACGGTCTCTCGGACGACGAGATCGGCCGTGCCGTCGGGCAGCTCCAGGGTTCGACGGTCCTCGGCCTGGAGGACACCGGCGCGCTGATGAACCGTATCGGCAAGAGCGAGCTGTGCTGGGGCGACCAGATGTCCGTCGACGACATGCTGGCCCGGATAGCGGCGGTCACCCCGGACGAGGTCCGCTCGGTCGCCCACGAGATCCTGGGCCGGCGGCCCTCGTTGTCGGTGATCGGCCCGCTCCGGGACAAGCAGGCGTCCCGGCTGCACGATGCGGTCGCTTAACCCCCGTCTCAGTTAAGGAACCAAGCAATGAGCAAGCTGCGCGTGGCGGTCCTCGGTGCGAAGGGCCGGATCGGGGCCGAGGCGGTACGAGCCGTCGAGGCCGCCGAGGACCTGGAACTGGTGGCCGCGCTGGGCCGGGGCGACTCACTGGAGGCGCTGACCGCGTCCCGCGCCGAGGTCGCGGTCGAACTGACCACACCGGACTCGGTGATGGACAACCTCGACTTCTGCGTCCGCAACGGCATCCACGCCGTGGTCGGCACGACCGGCTGGAACGACGAGCGGCTCGCGCGGCTCGACGCCTGGCTGTCCGGCTCCCCGGAGACGGGCGTGCTCATCGCGCCCAACTTCTCCATCGGCGCCGTGCTGACCATGAAGTTCGCCGAGGTGGCCGCGCCGTACTTCGAGTCGGTCGAGGTCGTCGAGCTGCACCACCCGAACAAGGTGGACGCCCCCAGCGGCACCGCCACGCGCACGGCCCAGCTCATCGCCGCCGCCCGGGAGCGCGCCGGCAGCGCCGCCCAGCCGGACGCCACGACGACCACCCTGGACGGCGCCCGCGGCGCGAACGTCGACGGGGTCCCGGTGCACGCGGTCCGCCTGCGCGGCCTGCTCGCCCACCAGGAGGTCCTGCTGGGCGGCGAGGGCGAGACCCTGACCATCCGGCACGACTCGCTGCACCACAGCAGCTTCATGCCGGGCATCCTGCTCGGGGTGCGCCGCGTCGTGACCACCCCGGGCCTCACCTTCGGCCTGGAACACTTCCTGGACCTCGGCTGAGCCGGGGGCGGGGACCGACAGCAGACAGCAGATAGCAGAGACATGCGCGCGAAGATCACATACGCCATCACGGCGGCCGTCCTGGTCGCCTACTTCGGGCTGGTCGGCTGGCGCGGAGTCCTGCTCGTCCGGACCGGCACGCTCCTCACCGTCACCTTCGGCGTCTCCGTGCTGATCCTGCCGGTCATCGGCGTCTGGTTCCTCTGGAAGAACACCCAGTTCGTGCGCAAGGCCAACCGGCTCGCCGCCGAGCTCGACGCCGAGGGCGGCCTGCCCGTCGACGAGCTGAAGCGCACGCCGGGCGGCCGCATCGACCGCGACTCGGCCGATGAGGTCTTCGCCCGGCGCAAGGCCGAGACCGAGGACTCCCCGGACGACTGGCGCAGCTGGTTCCGGCTGGCGGTCGCCTATCACGACGCCCGCGACACCCCGCGCGCCCGGAAGGCGATGCAGCGCGCGATCGCCCTGCACGAGGGCCGCTCCGTCCAGGTCTGACGGATGGCACCGGCGCACACCGGAGGGCAGGGCACCAGGAGTACGGCGAAGGGGCCGGCCCGCACCAGGCGGACCGGCCCCTTTTCCGGGCCTTGACGGGCCGCTCAGGCCCTGCGGTACTCGTCGGCCCACACCTCCACGGCGTCCGCCGCCCGGTCGAAGGCCTCCATGCGCGCCAGGAAGTCGGCACCGTGCGTGGTGAGCAGCGGCACCAGGTCCTCCGGCGAGCGGCCCTTGCGTACGAGGACCAGCGCCTGCCCCTGCACCGTGC
Organism: Streptomyces sp. NPDC005496; assembly: GCF_042872045.1. Lineage (NCBI taxonomy): Bacteria > Bacillati > Actinomycetota > Actinomycetes > Kitasatosporales > Streptomycetaceae > Streptomyces > Streptomyces sp. NPDC005496. The sequence continues at coordinate 4,899 of NZ_JBIAJQ010000015.1, read as the reverse complement.
GCGGCAGCCCGAGCCAGCGCACCGGCTGCTGGACCGTGCGCACCGCGCCGACCTGCTCCCAGGGAGTCGTGCTCGTACGCAGGAAGCTCACCCGGCGCAGTCCGTTCGCGCTGACCCACACGCCCATCCGCAGGAGCCGCAGCGCGCACAGTATGACGACGAGAGCGCCGGCCAGGCAGACGGCGGCGCCGGCCGTCGTCCCGGTGAGCGCGATGATCACGGCGGCGAAGAGCACGTAGGAGGCCAGCAGCAGGACGAGCGCGGCCGCGCCCACCCGCCAGGGACCGGGCCGGTACGGACGCCGCCACTGGTCGCGGTCGTCGAACGGCAGTGCGAGATCGTCCGCTGCCTCGTCAAAAGCGCGGTCCGCCGTCAGGAAGGGCAGGGGCACGACTGATCCTCACTCAATCCACGCATGGGGTATGCCCGGTGAGGTTATCGAGCCGGATCCCCGCTCACCACCCTTGGGGGGCCATGGGGGTGCCTGTGGGCCGTCCGGGCGGGCGGGCGCGGGTCAGCGCCCGTCGGAGGCCTGGGAGTGCTGCGTGGCCGGGACCGACCGGTCGAGCGAGAGGGAGGGCATCCCGATGAGCAGTGAGCCCACGAGACCCGCGACCACGGTCAGGCCTATGAGCCAGCGGCCGGCCAGCTCGCCGGCGGAGGGGCGCCGGCGCGGCGGGGGAGCGACATTGCTGCGGAACCTGTCGGCCTCGGCGATGAAGGCGAAGGGAACGGGCTCGCGCCGACGGAACATGGGCGGTTCTTCTCCTCTGGTGACTCGAAGGTATCTCTGTCACCGATACAGACGTACGAACGGGCCGAGAGGTGCCCGATTCCGCCGATTTCCCCGCGGAGGGGGACAGGTGTTCCCCGTGCCGCCGCGCCGTAGAGTGGCGGCGTTGAGAGCTGTGATGGAAGGACCCCTCGAATCGTGACCGACACCCCCGCCGACGATCCCAAGATCGAACTCCGCAGCGACGTCACCGTCGAGCTGGTGAAGCACAGTGCCGCCGACTCCGACGTGCTGTTCGCCGCCCGCGTCTCGACGGTCGGAGAGCAGTCCCTGGACGAGCTGAACAAGGACCCGGAGCGCTCGAAGGGACTGATCAACTACCTCATGCGGGACCGGCACGGCAGCCCCTTCGAACACAACTCGATGACGTTCTTCGTCAGCGCCCCGATCTTCGTCTTCCGCGAGTTCATGCGTCACCGCGTGGGCTGGTCGTACAACGAGGAATCAGGCCGCTACCGGGAGCTCCAGCCGGTCTTCTACGTCCCGGACGAGTCCCGCAGGCTGGTCCAGGAGGGCCGCCCTGGGAAGTACGTCTTTGTGGAGGGCACGCCCGAGCAGCGGGAGCTGGTGGCGGACTCCATGGACGAGTCGTACGCCGAGTCCTACCGGACCTACCGGAAGATGCTCGCGGCCGGCGTGGCCCGCGAGGTGGCCCGCGCCGTGCTCCCGGTGGGCCTCTACTCGTCGATGTACGCCACGTGCAACGCGCGCTCGCTGATGCACTTCCTCGGCCTGCGCACCCAGCACGAGCTCGCCAAGGTCCCGTCCTTCCCGCAGCGCGAGATCGAGATGGTCGGCGAGAAGATGGAGGCGGAGTGGGCCAAGCTCATGCCGCTCACGTACGCCGCCTTCAACGCGAACGGCCGCGTCGCGCCGTAACGCGCTTCCGCGCGCCATCCGGCACAGATGTACGCATCAGCCGGTCGAAGTGTCCGTATTGCGGCATTTCTAGAAGTTCATCTAGCCTGATCAAACGGACCCGGCACTGCTTGAACCCCCGAGCAGGCAGTGCCGGGCTCCGCATTTGTCCCCACTTGTCGCCTGCCCCGAGGGCAGACCCCGCGTTGAGCAGCGAGTAGCGTGTCACCCATGGCTCCGACCTCCACTCCGCAGACCCCCTTCGGGAGGGTCCTCACCGCCATGGTCACGCCCTTCACGGCGGACGGCGCACTCGACCTCGACGGCGCGCAGCGGCTCGCCGCCCACCTGGTGGACGCAGGCAACGACGGCCTGGTCATCAACGGCACCACCGGCGAGTCACCGACCACGAGCAACGCGGAGAAAGCCCAGCTCGTACGGGCTGTGGTCGAGGCGATCGGCGACCGGGCGCACGTGGTCGCGGGCGTCGGCACCAACGACACGCGCCACAGCATCGAGCTCGCCCGCGACGCCGAGAAGGCCGGCGCGCACGGCCTGCTCACCGTCACGCCGTACTACAACAAGCCCCCTCAGGAGGGCCTGTACCGGAACTTCACGGCGATCGCCGACGCGACCGAGCTGCCCGTGATGCTCTACGACATCCCCGGCCGCAGCGGCGTCCCGATCAACACCGAGACGATCGTCCGCCTCGCCGAGCACCCGCGGATCGTCGCCAACAAGGACGCCAAGGGCGACCTCGGCCGCGCCAGCTGGGCCATCGCCCGCTCCGGCCTCGCCTGGTACTCCGGCGACGACATGCTCAACCTCCCGCTGCTCTCCGTAGGCGCCGTCGGCTTCGTCTCCGTCGTCGGCCACGTCGTCAGCCCGGAACTGCGCGAGCTGCTGGACGCCTACCTCCAGGGCGACGTCCACAAGGCGACCGAGATCCACCAGAAGCTGCTCCCCGTCTTCACCGGCATGTTCCGCACCCAGGGCGTCATGACGACCAAGGCCGCGCTGGCCCTCCAGGGCCTGCCGTCCGGACCGCTGCGCGCCCCGATGGTCGAGCTGTCCCCCGAGGAGACCAACCAGCTCAAGATCGATCTTGCCGCCGGCGGGGTACAGCTCTGACAAAGACTTCACAACTGAATACGCACGACCCGCAGGCGTCCGCCTGCACCCACACAGACAACTGCTACTGCACGAACGTCACGCGCGCCACGTGCCTTGCCAGGTACGTGGCGCGCGTGGTGAGGAGAGTCTTTTGAGTCATCCGCATCCTGAACTCGCGCCGCCGCCGAAGCTTCCCCAGGGCGGCCTCCGGGTCACCCCGCTCGGCGGTCTCGGCGAAATCGGCCGGAACATGACCGTCTTCGAGTACGGCGGCCGCCTGCTGATCGTCGACTGCGGAGTGCTCTTCCCCGAGGAGGAGCAGCCCGGAATCGATCTGATCCTGCCGGACTTCACGTCCATCAGGGACCGCCTCGACGACATCGAGGGCATCGTCCTCACGCACGGCCACGAGGACCACATCGGTGGCGTGCCCTTCCTGCTCCGCGAGAAGCCGGACATCCCGCTGATCGGCTCCAAGCTCACCCTCGCGCTCATCGAGGCGAAGCTCCAGGAGCACCGCATCCGCCCGTACACCCTCGAGGTGGCGGAGGGGCACCGCGAGCGCATCGGCCCGTTCGACTGCGAGTTCGTCGCGGTCAACCACTCCATCCCGGACGCCCTCGCGGTGGCCATCCGCACCCCCGCGGGCATGGTCGTGCACACCGGCGACTTCAAGATGGACCAGCTCCCGCTGGACGGCCGCCTCACCGACCTGCACGCCTTCGCGCGTCTGAGCGAGGAGGGCATCGACCTCCTCCTCTCGGACTCCACGAACGCCGAGGTCCCGGGCTTCGTCCCGCCCGAGCGCGACATCTCGAACGTGCTGCGCACGGTCTTCGCCGGCGCCCGCAAGCGGATCATCGTGGCGAGCTTCGCCAGCCACGTGCACCGCATCCAGCAGATCCTGGACGCGGCCCACGAGTACGGACGCCGGGTCGCCTTCGTCGGCCGCTCGATGGTCCGCAACATGGGCATCGCCCGGGATCTCGGCTATCTGAAGGTCCCGCCGGGCCTGGTCGTCGACGTGAAGACCCTGGACGACCTGCCGGAGCACGAGGTCGTGCTCGTCTGCACCGGCTCGCAGGGCGAACCGATGGCCGCGCTGTCCCGCATGGCCAACCGCGACCACCAGATCCGCATCGTCCAGGGCGACACGGTGATCCTGGCGTCGTCGCTCATCCCGGGCAACGAGAACGCGGTCTACCGCGTCATCAACGGCCTGACCCGCTGGGGCGCCAACGTCGTCCACAAGGGCAACGCCAAGGTGCACGTCTCGGGCCACGCCTCCGCGGGCGAGCTGCTGTACTTCTACAACATCTGCAAGCCGCGGAACCTGATGCCGGTCCACGGCGAATGGCGCCACCTGCGCGCCAACGCCGAGCTCGGCGCCCTCACCGGCGTCCCGCACGACCGCATCGTCATCGCGGAGGACGGCGTCGTCGTCGACCTCATCGGCGGCAAGGCCAAGATCTCCGGCAAGGTCCAGGCGGGATACGTGTACGTCGACGGCCTCTCGGTCGGAGACGTGGGCGAGCCCGCGCTGAAGGACCGCCGCATCCTCGGCGACGAGGGCATCATCTCGGTCTTCATGGTGGTCGACTCCAGTACCGGCAAGATCACCGCGGGCCCGCACATCCAGGCCCGCGGCTCCGGTATCGACGACAGCGCCTTCTCGGACGTCGTCCCCAAGATCACGGAAGTCCTGGAGCGCTCGGCCCAGGACGGGGTCGTCGAGCCCCACCAGCTGCAGCAGCTCATCCGCCGCACGCTGGGCAAGTGGGTCTCGGACAACTACCGCCGGCGCCCGATGATCCTCCCGGTCGTCGTCGAGGTCTGACCCCGGCCACGCCCCAACCTGGAGCGGGCGGCCCCGATTTGCATCGGGGCCGCCCGCTCCAGTACGTTTACGGCTCCGCCCGAGGGGAACCCGACGTGACTATGCGTTGGACCACCTCGACCGGGTGGAAATTCCGACTCAGAGTCTCTGATAAAGTCGGAGTCGCCGGAAAGGGAAACGCGAAAGCGGAAACCTGGAAAGCACCGAGGAAATCAGAACCGGAAACGGTCTGATAGAGTCGGAAACGCAAGACCGAAGGGAAGCGCCCGGAGGAAAGCCCGAGAGGGTGAGTACAAAG
>NZ_JBIAJQ010000014.1:116041-253261 GCF_042872045.1 Streptomyces sp. NPDC005496 | reverse complement strand
GAACCCGGAAGCTAAGCCTTACAGCGCCGATGGTACTGCAGGGGGGACCCTGTGGGAGAGTAGGACGCCGCCGAACAAATTTTGAAAGAGAACCCTCGTACCGGGGATACCGGTACGGGGGTTTTCTGTTTTCCGGGGTCGTTTATGGTCGAGATATGCGCTACGACCTGGTCATCTTCGACAACGACGGCGTCCTCGTGGACAGCGAGCCGATCTCCAACACGCTCCTGGCCGCGTACCTCACCGAACTCGGGCACCCCACCTCGTACGAGGACTCCCTGCGCGACTACATGGGGGCCGCCATGCACCGCGTGCACGACACGGTGCTGGAGCGGACCGGACAGCGCCTTCCGGCGGACTTCGACGACGTCTTCCACGCGCGCGTCTTCGCCGCCTTCGAGCGGGAGCTCCAGCCCGTCGCCGGGGCGGTGCAGGTGCTGGAGAAGCTCGCCGCGGACGGAGTGCCGTACTGCGTGGCCTCCTCCGGGAGCCACGAGCGGATCCGGGTGGGACATCGGAAGACCGGGCTCGACCGGTGGTTCGACGACGGGCGGATCTTCAGTTCGCAGGACGTGGGACGCGGTAAGCCGGCGCCCGACCTGTTCCTGTACGCGGCCGAGCGCATGGGCGTACCGGCAGAGCGGTGTGCCGTCGTGGAGGACAGCCCGCTCGGGGTGCGGGCGGCGAACGCGGCCGGCATGGACGTGTACGGGTTCACCGCGATGACGCCGGGCGACCGGCTGACCGGGGCCACCGAACTCTTCGCTGACATGGGGGAGTTGGCCGACCTGCTCGCGTGACGGTGGCCATCCGGCGGCACTGACATTTGTCATCCCCGGGTCCGGACGATCGTTCCTACTGCCACCCCGGGTCCGGGCGCGAAGCTGTGTACGTCGAGCACGGGACGTACACAGCGACCACGGAAGGACCCGACCATGAGCCTCACGGCCACCGCGACCCGCACCGAAATGCCCGCCGCCGCAAGGGACTCGGCACAGGGGCGGGGGTCCGTCCGGCGCGGCTTCATGCCGCTGGTCGTGGACGTGGCGGTGCCCCTCGCGTCGTTCTACCTCCTCAAGGACGGGTTCGGGTTCGGGACGGTGGCCGCGCTCGGCTGGAGCAGCGTGCTGCCGGCTGTGCGGACCGTGTGGAGCGCCGTGCGGGACCGCAGGCTCAACGGGCTCGCGGCGCTGATCCTGGTGGTCAACGTCGCCGGGCTGGTGCTCGGTTCGGTCGCCGGTGACCCGCGGCTGATGCTGGCCAAGGACAGCGCGGTCAGCAGTGTCGTCGGCATCGGCGTCCTGGTCTCGGTGCTGCTGGGCAGGCCGATGATGACGGCGGCCATGGCGCCGTTCCTCATCAAGGGCGACGCGGCCAGGGGCGCCGCCTGGCAGCGGCTGCTCGGTGGGTCGGAGCGGTTCCGCCGGGCGGAGCGGACCTTCTCCGTCGTATGGGGTGTGGTGCTGCTCGGTGAGTGCGTGGTCCGGGTCGTGGGCGCCTACACGCTCCCGGTCGACACGATGGTCTGGCTCGGTACGGTCGTCATGATCGGCTCCATGGCGCTGGCGTTCCTCCTCAGTGGCGCCCTCGCGGTCGTCCCGATGAAGATGATGCTGAGGGAGGAGCTCGGCGGCGGCTGCGGCAGCCGGTCCGCGGAGAGCTGAGCGAAATTCATCTTCTGCTTGATCTACCCACGGGTAGGCCGGGGCCCTACGCTCGCCGCCATGACAGATGTGCTGCGGCGCGGCAGGGCCTCGTTGGCGTTCAGCTTCTTCGCCCAGGGCGTCGCCTTCGCGCTGCTGGTGACGCGCATCCCGGCGATCCAGGACCGGTACGGGATATCCGACGCCCTGCTGCCGGCGTTCCTCGCCGCCGTGCCGATCCTGGCCGGCGTCGGCAGCGTCTGTACCGAGCAGCTGGTCAAGCGGGTGCCCCCGAGCCGGGTGCTGAGGTGGTCGCAGCCCGTCGTGCTGCTGGCTCTGCTCGGCGTCGGAGCCGGCGACCACGTGGCCGAAGTGGCGGTCGCGCTCGGGGCGTTCGGGCTGGCGGTCGGCGCGCTGGACGCGTCGATGAACATGCTCGGCGTGAGCCTGCAGCGCACGTACGGGCGCAGCATCATGCTCGGCTTCCATGCCGCGTACAGCCTGGGCGGGATCGTCGGTGCCTCGCTCGCGTGGGCGGGCGCGCACTGGCATCTGTCGCTCTTCGTGTCGTATCTGCCGGTGGTGGCGGTGCTGCTGCCGGCGGCCTTGGTCGGCAGCCGGTGGTACGTCGACGCCGCCGGGGGGAAGGGGGCGTCGGAGGCCGTGGCCGGCGGTGGGAGCGAGGGCCAGGCGGAGGCCGGGCCCGTCGTCTTCAAGCTGCTGCTGCCGCTGTGCCTGGTGATGACCTTCGCCTACATCGGGGACTCGACGGTCTCCAACTGGAGCGCGAAGTACCTGCAGGACGTGCTGGGCAGTTCGGAGCAGCTGGCGACCGTCCCGTACAACGTCTACATGGTCACCACGCTGCTGGGGCGGGCGATCGGGGACTTCGGGGTGCGGCGGTTCGGGGCCGTGGCCGTCGTCCGGCTCGGGGCGGTGGTGGCGGCGCTGGGGTTCGCGGTCGTGGCCCTCGCGCCGGGCCCGTGGGTGGGGATGCTGGGGTTCACGCTGCTGGGGGTCGGCCTGTGCGTGATCGTGCCGCAGACCTTCGCGGCGGCGGGGCGGCTGTTCCCGGGGGCGTCGGACACGGCGGTCGCGCGGCTCAACATCTTCAACTACGTCGGCTTCCTGATCGGCTCGCCGTTGGTGGGGGCGCTCGGGGACGCCTGGAGCTACCGGGGCGCCATGCTCGTACCGATGGTGCTGGTCCTGCTGACGCTGAGGTATGCCAGGTCGTTCAGCGCTGAACCGGACCGATACGGTGACGGGCATGAGCGGCCGCACACAGCTGATGTGGGACGAGGCAGTAACGGGCTATGACTTCGGTCCGGACCACCCGATGGACCCGGTCCGGCTGGCGCTGACCCGGTCCCTGGTCGGTGCCTTCGGGCTCGACCGGGAGGTCGAGGTGGTCGCGGCGAAGCCGGCCGGGGGGTCGACCCTGCGGCTCGTCCACCGGGAGGACTACGTCGAGGCGGTCAGGGCGGCCTCCGTGGACCCCGGCGCGGCCGACGCGTCGTACGGGCTGGGCACGATGGACGATCCCGCGTTCGCCGGGATGCACGAGGTGTCGGCGCTGATCGCGGGGCAGTCCGTGGGGGCGGCCGAGGCGGTCTGGCGCGGGGACGCGCTGCACGCGGTGAACTTCGCGGGCGGGCTGCACCACGCGATGCCGGGCGGCGCCTCGGGTTTCTGCATCTACAACGACGCGTCGCTGGCGATCGCGCGGCTGCTGGAGCTCGGTGCCGAGCGGGTCGCCTATGTGGATGTGGACGTGCACCACGGCGACGGGGTGCAGGCGGCGTTCTGGGAGGATCCGCGGGTCCTGACGATCTCGCTGCACGAGCATCCGCGGACGCTGTTCCCGCAGACGGGGTGGCCGGAGGAGACCGGGGCGGACCGCGCGGAGGGTTCCGCGGTGAACGTGGCGCTGCCCGCGGGGACCGGGGACGCGGGGTGGCTGCGGGCCTTCCACTCGGTGGTGCCGGAGCTGATCGCGGACTTCCGGCCGCAGGTGCTCGTCACCCAGCACGGGGCCGACACCCACTTCGAGGATCCGCTGGCCCATCTCGCGGTGTCGCTCGACGCGCAGCGGGCGGTGCAGGTCGCCTGTCACGACCTGGCGCACGAGTACGCCGACGGTCGGTGGGTCGCGCTCGGGGGCGGGGGATACGCGGTGGTCGAGGTGGTGCCGCGGTCGTGGACGCATCTGGTCGGGATCGCGGCGGGGCGGCCGGTGGAGCCGGGGACGGTGATTCCCGAGAGCTGGCGGCAGGAAGTCTTCGCGCGGACACGGCAGTTGGCGCCCATGCGGATGACCGACGGGCGGTGGCCGGTGTCCTGGCGGAGCTGGGACGAGGGGTACGACCCCGCGGACCGGCTGGACCAGGCGGTGCTGGCGACGCGCCGGGCGGTGTTCCCGCTGCGCGGGCTGCTCGCGTAGGTACGGCGGGGTCGGGGCGCCGGCCGGACCGGGTGGGCCATTACGCCAACTGTGGGGCGTTTTCGGGGTTTTCGGGGTGCCGTAGGTCCCGATGCGTCAGCATCGCTGGCGTGTTGAGCACCGGAGCAATGCGTGCGCATCTGCTGGCGGCCCGGCTGGCCGGGACCGTGGCCACCTCGCGTGAGGAGAGTCTGCGCAGCTACCGGCTCTTCGCGGCCCGAGACCCCCGGGTCATGCTCGGGCTGGACCCCGAATGGAACTGGGGCCAGCGGGAGTTGATCGAGCTGATGGCCGACAAGTGCGGGGTTTCGGCCGACCCCGGTCACACTTCAGGGCATGATGTGATCGACCCGGAGCGCACTCTGATCGCTCTGCACGCCTTCGCGGAACGGCTCGGGAGGGCCGCCAGGAGCGGGGCACCGGTGCTTTTCGGCACCGGACACCCGCACCGGCTCATCGGTTTCTACGCCGCTCTGGCGGACGCCCTGTCGGCGGCTGGATGTGAAGTCCTCACCCCGGCGCAGGGTAGCTCTGTCGACATAACGACCCGGTTCGGCCTACGCACGCACAACCTGGACTACGTACGGGGAGTCGCGCTGGTGCGGGAACCCGGACCGCAGGCCCCCGGGCGTACGACCGGCGCACACACGCACTCACCGCTCCCCGTCCGCACCGCGCTGGCGGCCGCCGCGGAGGCCGGCGGGCCGCTCCCGGAGCTGGTCGTCGGAGACCACGGATGGGTCTGCGGAGCAGGTCAGCTGGGGTTCGAGGCCATCGGGCTGGCCGATACGGACGATCCCGCGCTCTTCGTGGGTGAGGCCGAGGGGCGGGTGTCCGTGGTCGTTCCACTTGATGACGCTGTGCGGTCTGATTACTACCGACCGCTTACTCGCTATGTACTCAATCGAGCGTGTCTGTCACAGTAGGCCGCCGATGGCAGCTCCTCTTCCCCACTCGCATCACCCGCCCCTACTCTGGGGAGTGAGCACGCAACGACGAAGTGTCACCGGAAGGGGAAGCCGGTGGCCGTCGAGTGCGGAAGGTTCAGGTGTGTCATGGCTGCAGCTGGCGAGAGGCCTCTGAACGAGGTTCAGTTCCTGACCGTGGCGGAAGTCGCCTCGGTGATGCGAGTGTCGAAGATGACCGTGTACCGCTTGGTGCACAGCGGTCATCTGCCGGCGATCCGGGTGGGGAGGTCCTTCCGGGTGCCGGAGCAAGCGGTTCACGAGTACCTCCGCGAGAGCTACGTGGGGGTGGAGACCGCCTGACGGCGTTCCGCGGGTCCCCCGGAGGCCCTCGTGGTCCCTCCGGGGAACCCCGGTCCCCCTCGATTACGACCTCAGCGCTCGGACGGGTAGGCTAGCCCCTCGTAGGTCGTGTGGGCCCCGGCGCCCAGCACCGAGTGAAGAGAAGTGAGCGAGGGTAGTCGTGGGCTCTGTTATCAAGAAGCGGCGCAAGCGGATGGCCAAGAAGAAGCACCGCAAGCTGCTCAAGCGCACTCGCGTTCAGCGTCGCAACAAGAAGTAAGGCCGTCCCCCGCATCCGCGGGGACCGTCCTTACGGTTGCGCGAACGCTGCAACAGCGCGCTCTGTGGCCCTCCACCGTCAGGTGGGGGGCCACAGTCATGTCCGGCCGCCGGGCCCGCTGGACGTATGTCTGTGCGGCAAATGGCTGGGTCTGGTCGTACGTCCGGGGCTGTCGTCACGTCGAGCAGCGGGCGGTCATCACAGCGCAACAACAACCCGCTAAGTTGGCCGCACACGGGGAACCCGGCAGGGTACGGGCAGCGGTACGTGGTGCGGGACGAGGCGGAAGGAAGGCGCTGATCTTGGGGAAGGTCGTGCTCGTGACCGGAGCGGCCCGTCAGCTGGGGGGCCGGTTCGTACGACGGATCCAGCGGGACCCGGAAGTGGAGCGGGTGATCGCGGTGGACGCGGTCCCGCCCGAGCACCACCTGGGGGGTGCCGACTTCGTCCAGGCGGACATACGGCAGCCCGCCATCGCGCGGGTGCTCGCGGAGCACTCCGTCGACACGGTCGTCCACATGGATGTGACCGGCACCCCGCTGGGCAGCGGCAGCCGGACGTCCCAGAAGGAGACCAACGTCATCGGCACCATGCAGCTGCTCGGTGCCTGCCAGAAGTCCCCCACGGTCAAGCGCCTCGCCGTGAAGTCCAGTACGAACGTGTACGGGTCCGCGCCCCGCGATCCGGCCGTGTTCACCGAGACGACCACGCCCAAGTCGCTGCCCAGCGGCGGCTTCGCCAAGGACACGGTCGAGGTCGAGGGGTACGTGCGGGGCTTCGCGCGCCGCCGGCCGGACGTCGCCGTGTGCGTGCTGAGGTTCGCCAACATCCTGGGCCCCAGCGCCGACTCGCCGCTCGCCTCGTACTTCTCGCTGCCCGTGCTGCCCACGGTGCTCGGCTACGACCCGCGGCTGCAGTTCGTGCACGAGGACGACGTGATCGAGGTGCTGCGCCTGGCCTCGCACGAGCCCGAGCGCGGGACGCTCAACAGCGGCACGTTCAACATCGCCGGGGACGGGGTGCTGTTGCTCTCGCAGTGCGCGCGGCGCCTGGGCAGGCCCACGGTCCCGCTGCTGATGCCCGCGGTCAGCTGGGTCGGGACGGCGGTGCGTACGCTGGGCATGACCGACTTCTCGCCGGAGCAGCTGCGGTTGCTCACGCACGGAAGGGTCGTGGCGACGAACCAGATGCGCGAGACGCTCGGTTACCAGCCGAAGTACACGACGGCGGAGACCTTCGCGGACTTCGTCCGAAGCCGGGGGCCCGGACTCCTGCCTCCGGAGGCCCTCGCGGGGGCCGTCGACCGGATCGCCGCGCTGCCCGTGCTGGGCGGCGGCACATCCCCGACGCAGAGCGCCAACTGAGGAGCGCATCAACGATGGCGGACGCCAAGGTCATTCCGTTCGACGACGACCGCTCGCGCGGCGGCGCTGTGCAGCGCCCGCCCCGGCGCCGGGGCGCGGGGAGCCGGCTCAAGGGCGAGCCCGCGGCGGTACGTGAGGTCCAGCCCCTGCCGGGCCCGTCGCCGGCGCGGGATGATGTTCCTGTGACGCGAGAGAGCCCGGAGACGCCCGAGCAGGGCCGGGCCGGTGGTCTGGAGCGGCGGATCGCCGGCGGCCTGGCCTTCCTGCGCCGCCGGCTGACCGGTGACTACGAGGTCGACGACTTCGGCTACGACGCCGAACTCACCGACCAGGTCCTGATGTCGCTCATCCGGCCGGTGTACGAGAAGTACTTCCGCGTCGAGGTGAAGGGCATCGAGAACATCCCGTCCGAGGGCGGGGCGCTGATCGTCGCCAACCACTCGGGGACGCTGCCGCTGGACGGCCTGATGATGCAGGTCGCGGTGCACGACAACCACCCGGCGGGCCGTCATCTGCGGCTGCTCGCGGCGGACCTGGTGTTCATGCTGCCGGTGGTCAACGAGCTGGCCCGCAAGGCCGGTCACACCCTGGCCTGCGCCGAGGACGCCGAACGGCTGCTGGAACGCGGCGAACTGGTCGGTGTGATGCCCGAGGGCTTCAAGGGCATCGGCAAGCCGTTCGGCGAGCGCTACAAGCTCCAGCGGTTCGGCCGGGGCGGCTTCGTCTCCACGGCGCTGCGGCAGGGCACCCCGATCATCCCGTGCTCGATCGTCGGGGCGGAGGAGATCTACCCGATGATCGGCAACGCCAAGACGCTGGCGCGGGTGCTGGGAATCCCGTACTTCCCGATCACGCCCACGTTCCCGTGGCTGGGGCCGCTCGGGGCGGTTCCGCTGCCGACGAAGTGGACGATCCAGTTCGGCGAGCCGATCCGTACGGACGGCTATCCGCCGGAGGCGGCCGAGGACCCGATGCTCATGTTCAACCTGACGGACCAGGTCAGGGAGCAGATCCAGCACACGCTCTACAAGCTGCTGGTGCAGCGGCGGTCGGTCTTCTTCTGAGGTGTTCTTCTGAGGCGTGTACGTCCGCGGCGCCGACTCCGGTCCGGGCGCGCGTGGCGGACACGGGAACGGGGCGCCCCCCTTCGCAGGGAGGCGCCCCGTTCCCGTACGCGCGTTACCTGGTGTCCTCGGCGTCGATGCCCAGTCCCGGGAGGAGTCCCGGGAGGAGCGGTGGCAGCGTGACGTCCGGTTCGGCGGTCGGGCTGGTCCGGCCGGCCGACGGGGACGAACTGGTGTCGTCCTCGGGCGGGTCGAGCAGTCCGCCCGTGTTCCCCCCGAGCAGGCCGTCGTCGTCGCTGTCCGAGGTGGACGGCTTCGGCTTGCCGCTGCCGGAGTGCCGGCTGTCGGAGGAACCGCCGGTGGCGCTGGGCTCCGGACGGTCCGTTTGCGAGGACTCCGTGGAGGCCGAGCCGGAGCCCTGCCTGCCGCCGCCCTCCTTCGCGGGGGGCTGCGGGAGCAGCGCGCGCAGCGGGTCGACTTCCTCGTCTATGGCGTCGAAGACCGACGTCACCTGGTCACTGACGTCGCCGAGCTGCACGGGCAGCCGGTCCCGCAGCGCGCCCCAGGCCTCACGGTGCGACTGGGAGAAGGCGGACAGGGCCTGGATGGGGGCCAGTGAGCCGTCCCGCTCGTACGCCTCGTGCAGCAGGCGGTGGCCTTCGGAGGCGTCGTGCTGCATACCGGAGAGCGCGCGGCGGATCTCGCTGAGCGACTCGTGGTCGAGCGGGCCCGAGCGGTCCCGCTCCATCAGCCGGCGTGCTTCGTTCAGCCTCGTCGAGGCGTGGTCGAGATAGATCTGTCCGCGGTCGCTGGCGCCGTCGGCCAGCCCCAGCTTGATGTCCTCCATGCCGCGCTTGAGCCCGTAGAGCGAGTCTCCGGGCAGGGCGTCGGAGCTGGCGGCGGCGACGCCGCCGAACGCTCCGGCGGCCACTCCGACGGTGAGCCCGCCCGCGGCCAGTCCCTTGGACAGCCGGGACCGCGGTCGCAGCTTCCCGAGGCCGGTCGCCCGGTGGGCGCCCCGGCGGTGGGAGCGCTGCTCGGGTACGGAAGAATCCCTCGCTTCGCCCAGCGGAGCCGTGCCGTCCAGCAGCATGGCCTCCATCGCGGCCACGAGCTGAGCCCGCTGGACGACCTTGACCTCAGGGTCCAGTACTGGTTTGGGCAGCTCGCCGAGACCCGTGGCGAGGGCCAGCATGAGGCCCTGCTCGGTCTGTTCCGCAGCAGCCGGGGGCGGTGCCGATCCATCTGGCTGCTCGGCCGCCGTGCCCCGGTCGGACTGCTCCTCCAGGGCCTGGGCGAAGGCGTTCGCCCGCCGGTGCGCCGATACGTTCGCGATCACTGGCGGCACCTCCTCTCGTCATGACGGTCGACTCCCCAGGGGGTCCTGAGGGTTGCACGCCCTGAGCGCACTCACACGATCGGGTGATCGGTGGTGGCCAGGGTGTGACCACAGGGAGCCTGTATCCCGCACAACGAGCGTCGCGGCACTTGGGTTACGGACGACGGATGATCGGACCGCGAAGTCAAAGGACTTTTACGGACAGTGAGTTGATCGTCGCTGAGCGTGTGGGATCGCAATGTGATCTTTTGCGGGGTCAGCGCGCGTCGTCGGGGAGGAGCCGGGCGAGGGTGCGCACGGCCCGGTACTGGAGGGTCTTGATGGCGCCCTCGTTCTTGCCCATCACCCGGGCGGTCTCGGCGACCGAGAGCCCCTGGAGGAAGCGCAGCGTGACGCACTCCTGCTGCTGGGGGTTCAGGCGCCGCACGGCGTCCAGCAGTGCCGCGTTGGACAGCGACTCCAGGACGGAGTCCTCGGGGCTGCGCTCGACCTCGTTCGCGTCGAGCATCTCGCCGGTCGTGACCTCCAGCCGGAAGCGGCTGGACTTGAAGTGGTCGGCGACCAGGTTACGGGCGATGGTCACCAGCCAGGCGCCGAAGTCGCGGCCCTGCCAGGTGAACGTGCCGATGCGGCGCAGCGCCCGCAGAAAGGTCTCGCTGGTGAGGTCCTCCGCCGTCGCCTTGCCCCCGACGCGGTAGTAGATGTAGCGGTACACGGTGTCGCTGTACTGGTCGTAGAGGCGTCCGAAGGCGTCGGCCTCGCCGGCCTGGGCCCGCTCGACGAGATCCATCATCCGGGCGCTGTCACTGTCCGCGGCCGGGCGGCGCGCGGTGGGCGTGGCGGCCGAGCGGCCTCGTCTGCCGACCGCCGCGCTGCCGTCGGCCAGTGCGTAGCACGGACCGACGGGTGCGGCGGAGACAGCGAGGGCGGGGACGGCGTACGCGGTGGGGACGAAGCCGCGCAGGCGGTCGAGGACCGTTGCGCGCAGCGTAGCCAGGCCCGAGGCGTCAACCCCGACGTGTGGGTACACGGGACTCCCAGAGGCAGAGCTTCCATCACGTGCAGTACCGGACCGTTCACCCGTCGTAGCGACTGGTGGTGTCCGTCATGCGTTTGAGGAGAATAACGCTTCGTACAGGCAGCGCTACACCCAGTTGCTCAAATCATCGATTACGTCGTTTCCGTAACCGATCAGCGCCTCATCGAGTGCCGTTCGGTGACCGATTGTTGATCGAACCGGTTCGACTTCCGTCTGGGTGCGGGGCGGGTTGTGCTCGTCTGCGTACGTCGGGACTGGCGGGGGCGTTGCGGGGTAGAACAGCAGGATTGCCCTCTGTCGCCCTGCCCGGAACCCGTGTTCGCGCGCACTTCTGTACGGGAGCGTCAACGCGGTGCCTACTCGCCGGGCACGGCGAAGTCCCGTACGGCGACGGGTGGAAGAGGTCCGGCGGACGGCAGGCGGAGACTCGGTGCCGGACCGTCCGGGGACGGGCGCACCGTGCGGAGCGTGCAGAGGGGAAGGACGGCGGCGGAGCCGTTACCGGCGGCGCCGGCTGATGGCGATCGCCGCGACCGTGCCGCCCGCGACCGCGCCGACCCCGGCCGCCGCCGGGATGCCGACCTTGGCGGCCTTGCGTGCCGTGCGGTAGTCCCGGAGCCGCCAGTCCGAGGACCGGGCGTGCTTGCGGAGCTTGGCGTCGGGGTTGATCGCGTAGGGGTGGCCCACCAGGGACAGCATGGGGATGTCGTTGTGGGAGTCGCTGTAGGCGGCGCAGCGCGAGAGGTCCAGGCCCTCCGCGGTGGCCAGCGCGCGGACCGCCTCGGCCTTCGCCGGGCCGTGCAGCGGCTCACCGACCAGCTTGCCGGTGTAGACGCCGTCGACGGACTCGGCGACCGTGCCGAGCGCGCCGGTCAGCCCGAGCCGGCGGGCGATCACCGTGGCGATCTCCACGGGCGCCGCGGTGACCAGCCACACCTTCTGGCCCGCGTCCAGGTGCGCCTGCGCCAGCGCGCGCGTGCCCGGCCAGATCCGCTCCGCCATGTACTCGTCGTAGATCTCCTCGCCGATCGACATCAGTTCGGCGACGCGGTGGCCCTTGACGATGGAGAGCGCCGAGTCGCGGGCGTCCTGCATGTGCTCGGGGTCCTCGACGCCCGCCAGCCGGAACCACGCCTGCTGCCAGGCGAACCGGGCGAGGTCGCGGGTCTCGAAGAACCTGCGCTTGTAGAGCCCGCGGCCGAAGTGGAAGAGCGCGGCGCCCTGCATCACCGTGTTGTCGAGGTCGAAGAACGCGGCGGCCTTGACGTCGCCGAGCACCGGGAACTCCGGTTCCTGCACGGCGAGGTCGGAGGCCTCGTGCGAGAGGTCCGCGTGGTCCTCCAGCTCCTGGGAGGTCTTGCGCGCTGCCTCCGCCGAGGCCTCGCCTGCCAACACGCTCCGCGCCGTGGCGGAGCGCCTACGGGGAGTGAGCCATCCGAGAGCGGCCATGTCGTGAGCATAGCCAGTCTGTTCGGTGCTTCCGGAGTCGAGAGGATGCCGGGCTGTGAACTCTCCGCGACCGTGTCGTTAAAGCCGCGATCCGACCGGCGCGGCGCGGACGCGTCCGCGCGGGTCTCTGAGTTATGGGCCCCCGGGCCCAGGGGAGCGGCGTCCGGGCCCGCTCGGGGCGAGAATGGCCGACATGAGTCCCATGTTCCGGCGCAGTGACCGCCGTAAGGAGAAGACGGGCATGAAGAAGGAGCCGCGGGAGCGGTTGGTCACACTCGTCAGGAAGCCCGGATGCCATCTGTGTGATGACGCACAGGCGGTCGTCGAGAAGGTCTGCGCGGAGCTCGGCGTCCCGTGGGAGGACAAGGACATCACGCAGGACGAGGAGCTGAACCGTCAGTACTGGGAGCAGATCCCGGTGGTGCTGGTGGACGGCGCGCAGCACACGTTCTGGAGGGTCGACGAGGAGCGGCTGCGCAGGGCCCTGACCGCGTGAGCGTGGGCCCCGATCCCTTGGGGCGCACGGGACAGCGGGTCCGAACCGTGACTGACTGAGTAGTCCAAGTGGTCCGGAAAGTCGCTTAGGATCGAGGGCGGTTCAGATCTCGGGGGCGGGATGCGTAAGGAGTGTGTACGGTTTTGCCCCCATCCAGGAGAGAACGAAGGCCCGTGCGCGCGGGTTCCATACGCGTGCGCCGGGGCCGCGTGACCCCGGTCACGTTGGCCGGGCAAATCGGACACCATCTTTGTGCACGCGTTCACAAAGACATAGCCTGCATTCGACGGGGCGGTCCAGGAACGTGTGACCGCCTGCAGCCCCGCTCTACCCGCAGGAGCACCGTGGCAACTGGCCGAACTCACCGACCGGCGACCCGCAGCCGAGGGATTCCCGAGGCCACCGTCGCCCGCCTTCCGCTGTACCTCCGAGCCCTCACCGCACTGTCGGAGCGCTCGGTGCCCACGGTCTCCTCCGAGGAGCTCGCGGCCGCGGCGGGGGTCAACTCCGCGAAGCTGCGCAAGGACTTCTCCTACCTCGGCTCCTACGGGACCCGCGGTGTGGGGTACGACGTCGAGTATCTCGTGTACCAGATCTCCCGCGAGCTGGGTCTGACCCAGGACTGGCCGGTTGTGATCGTCGGTATCGGAAACCTCGGCGCCGCGCTCGCCAACTACGGCGGCTTCGCCTCCCGCGGATTCCGCGTCGCCGCGCTGATAGACGCCGATCCCGCGATGGCCGGCAAGCCCGTCGCCGGCATCCCCGTCCAGCACACGGACGACCTGGAGAAGATCATCGACGAGAACGGTGTCTCGATCGGTGTCATCGCCACGCCCGCCGGCGCGGCCCAGCAGGTCTGCGAGCGGCTCGTCGCCGCCGGCGTCACCTCCATCCTGAACTTCGCGCCGACCGTCCTGTCCGTCCCGGACGGCGTCGACGTGCGCAAGGTCGACCTCTCCATCGAGCTGCAGATCCTCGCCTTCCACGAGCAGCGCAAGGCCGGCGAGGAGGCCGCGGCCGAGGCCGTCGCAGCGGCCTCGACGGAGACCGAGAAGGGACCGGACGGGGATGTCCCCGCCGTGATGCCGGCATGAGTCTTCTCGTCGTCGGCCTGAGCCACCGCAGCGCTCCGGTCAGCGTCCTGGAGCGGGCCACGCTGTCCGCGGACACGCAGGTCAAGCTCCTCCACGACACGCTGGCCGCGGAGCCGGCCACCGAGGCCGCGGTGCTCGCCACCTGCAACCGCATCGAGCTGTACGCCGACGTGGACAAGTTCCACGCGGGCGTCGCCGAGCTGTCCACCCTGCTCGCCCGGCACAGCGGGGTCGGGCTCGACGAGCTCACCCCCTATCTCTACGTGCACTACGAGGACCGGGCCGTCCACCACCTCTTCTCCGTGGCCTGCGGCCTGGACTCGATGGTGGTCGGCGAGGGCCAGATCCTCGGCCAGATCAAGGACTCCCTCGCCACCGCGCAGGAGCTGCACACCGCGGGCCGGCTGCTGAACGACCTGTTCCAGCAGGCCCTGCGGGTCGGCAAGCGCGCCCACTCCGAGACCGGCATCGACCGCGCCGGCCAGTCCCTGGTCACCTTCGGCCTGGAACAGCTGTCGTCCGGCGCCGCCGTCGACAGCTGGGCCAAGGGCAAGCGGGCGCTGGTGATCGGCGCCGGCTCCATGTCCTCGCTGGCCGCGGCGACGCTGGCGCGCGCCGGGGTCGCCGAGATCGTCGTCGCCAACCGCACGCCGGAACGGGCCGAGCGCCTCGCGCAGATCCTCGCGCAGGGCGACGACACGGACGTGCTCGCCCGCGCGGTACCGATGGACTCGGTGCCGGTCGAGCTGACACGTGCCGACATCGCCGTCTCCTGCACCGGAGCGACCGGACTCGTCCTGTCGGCGGACACCGTCGCCACCGCCGTCGAGGGACGCACGGGCGCACGCGCGGAGATACGGCAGAGCGCCCCGGCGGCCACGGCGGGCCCCCTCGCCGCCACGAACGTGGGCGCCGAGGAGAACTGTCCGCTCGACCTGTCCGCCGTACAGGGCGCCACCGGCTTCTCCGTCATGGGGGAGGCCGCGGTGGCCGGCCTGGACGCGGCCGCGCTGGAACAGCACGCGGCCTGGGTGGACAACGCCCCCGGCGAGCGCCGCGACAACCGCCGTACGCCCGAGGCCGACGCCGAGCTGATCACCGCGCTGGCGGCCACCGCCGCCGCCATCGGCCGGGTGCCCGAGCGGCGCAGGCCCGAGCCCGTCGCCGAGGCCCCGCGGCCAGCGCCCGTGCTCGCCCTCCTCGACCTCGCGATGCCCCGCGACATCGACGCCGCCGTGCACCGGCTGCTCGGCGTGCGGCTCGTCGACATCGAGTCGCTGGCCGAGGCGTCCGCGGACGCGCCGATGGCCGCCGACGTGGACCAGGTGCGGCGGATCGTGTCCGACGAGGTGGCCGCCTTCGGCGCCGCCCAGCGGGCCGCCCACATCACCCCCACCGTCGTGGCCCTGCGCACCATGGCCGCCGACGTCGTCGCAGGCGAGATCGCGCGACTGGACGGCCGGCTGCCCGACCTCGACGACCGGCAGCGCGGGGAGATCACCCAGACCGTCCGGCGGGTGGTCGACAAACTCCTGCACGCGCCGACCGTACGGGTCAAGCAGCTGGCCGCCGAACCCGGCGGCGCCGGGTACGCGGACGCGCTGCGCACCCTGTTCGACCTGGACCAGGAGACGGTCGCCTCCGTCTCCCGGGCCGTCAATGACATCAGCACCGAGAACGCCGAGAACCGAGGGCGAGCATGAGTGAGCCGCGTGAGCCGAAGGGGCCGGCTGCTGGGTCCCACGGGCGGGCAGACGAGACAGGGCCGCTGAGGCTCGGAACCAGGCGCAGCAAGCTGGCCATGGCCCAGTCCGGCCAGGTGGCGGACGCCGTGAGCCGGGTGACCGGACGGGCCGTGGAGCTCGTCGAGATCACCACGTACGGGGACACCTCCCGCGAGCACCTGGCGCAGATCGGCGGCACGGGAGTCTTCGTGACCGCGCTGCGCGAGGCGCTGCTGCGCGGTGAGGTCGACTTCGCCGTGCACTCGCTGAAGGACCTGCCGACCGCCCAGCCCGACGACCTCGCGCTGGCCGCCGTGCCGGTGCGCGAGGACCCGCGCGACGTCCTCGTCGCCCGCGACGGGCTGACCTTCGCCGAGCTGCCCGACGGCTCGCGGGTCGGCACCGGTTCGCCGCGCCGCATGGCGCAGCTGAACGCGTACGCGCGCAGCCACGGGATGTCGATCGAGACGGTCGCCATCCGGGGCAACATCGACACGCGCGTCGGCTTCGTGCACAAGGGCGAGCTCGACGCGGTCGTCCTGGCCGCCGCCGGACTCAGCCGCATCGGCCGCACCGACGAGGTGACCGAGTTCCTGTCGGTCGACACGGTTTTGCCCGCCCCCGGCCAGGGGGCCCTCGCGATCGAGTGTGCCGCGGACAACGCGGACCTCGTCGCGGCGCTCGGAGAGCTCGACGACCCGTTCACCCGGGCCGCCGTGACCGCCGAGCGATCCCTGCTCGCCGCCCTGGAGGCCGGCTGCAGCGCACCCGTGGGTGCGCTCGCCGACCTTCTGGCCGACGGGCAGACTGTCAAGGAGATGCGCCTGCGCGGCGTCGTCGGCACGACCGACGGCTCCTCGCTGGTGCAGCTGTCCACCACCGGTCCCGTGCCCGAGACACATGACCAAGCAATGGAGCTCGGCCGTGAACTCGCCGCCGAGATGCTTGCCAAGGGCGCGGCCGGTCTGATGGGGGAGCGAGCACTTTGAGCCCCACCAACCTTTCCGCCGGCCTCGGCCACGGGCACGTCACCTTCCTCGGTGCCGGACCCGGGGATCCGGGACTGCTGACACTGCGCGCCGTAGAGGCGCTGGCGAACGCGGACGTACTCGTCGCCGAGCACGACGTGCTCGACGTGGTGCGCGCGCACGCCAGGCAGGGCGTCGCCGTGCTGGACACGGACGCCGCTTCCGGGGCGCCCCCGGGGACGGCCGTGGCCGCCTCCGTCGGTGCGTCCGCCGAGGCCCGTCCGGGCTCAGGCACGCCTCGGCTGGCGGTAGTTGACGGCTCGTCAACGACCGCTGGAGGTCCCTCTTCGAGGGATGCGGCCAATCTTGTCATGGAGGCCGCACGGGGCGGCAAGCGGGTCGTGCGTGCGGTGTCCGGGGACCCCGGACTCGACGCGTACGCCGCCGAGGAGATGCTGGCCTGTGCCGCGGCGGGCGTGCCCTTCGAGGTCGTGCCCGGTGTCGCCGCCGCCGTCGGCGTGCCCGCGTACGCCGGTGTCCCGCTGCGGGACGCGCAGGGCGCGGACGTGCGGTTCGTCGACGCCCGTACCGCCTCGGACCGCTGCTGGACCGAGGTCGGCGTGTCCGACGGCACCCTCGTGGTGTCGGCGACGCTGGACACGGTGGGCGCGGCCGCGAGCGAGCTGGTCGGCGCGGGGCGCAAGCCCGATACGCCGATGAGCGTGACGATCGCCGGTACGACGACCCGCCAGCGGACCTGGTCCGCGACGCTCGGGACGATCGCGCAGACGCTGAAGCAGGCGAAGGTGCTGCCGTCGCCGGACGGTGGGCGCCCGGTGATAGCCGTGGTCGGCGAGCGTTCCGCTGCCGCCCAGCGCGACCAGTTGTCGTGGTTCGAGTCCAAGCCGCTGTTCGGCTGGAAGGTGCTCGTGCCGCGGACGAAGGAGCAGGCGGCTTCGCTCTCCGACCAGCTGCGGTCGTACGGCGCCGTGCCGCACGAGGTCCCGACGATCGCCGTCGAACCGCCGCGCACGCCCCAGCAGATGGAGCGCGCGGTCAAGGGCCTGGTGACCGGACGGTACGAGTGGATCGCCTTCACCTCGGTGAACGCGGTGCGCGCCGTGCGCGAGAAGTTCGAGGAGTACGGGCTCGACGCCCGCGCCTTCGCCGGGATCAAGGTCGCGGCGGTGGGCGAGCAGACCGCGAAGGCGCTGATCGCGTTCGGTGTGAAGCCGGACCTGGTGCCGAGCGGTGAGCAGTCCGCGGCCGGCCTCCTGGAGGACTGGCCGCCGTACGACCCGGTCTTCGACCCGATCGACCGGGTGTTCCTGCCGCGTGCCGACATCGCCACCGAGACGCTGGTCGCGGGGCTGATCGAGCTGGGCTGGGAGGTCGACGACGTCACGGCCTACCGGACCGTGCGGGCGTCGCCGCCGCCGGCGGACACGCGTGAGGCGATCAAGGGCGGTGGCTTCGACGCGGTGCTGTTCACCTCGTCGTCCACGGTCCGGAACCTGGTCGGCATCGCAGGCAAGCCGCACAACGTCACCGTGATCGCGTGCATCGGTCCGGCCACCGCGAAGACCGCGGAGGAGCACGGGCTGCGGGTCGACGTGATGGCTCCGGAGCCCTCGGTGCTCAAGCTGGCGGAGGCGCTGGCGGACTTCGGTCTGCGGCGCCGGGCCGCCGCGCTGGACGCCGGTGACCCGGTGACCCGGCCGAGCGAGCGCCGGCCCGGGTCGCGGAGGCGGCGCACCACCTAGCCGGTGCGGTGCTCCACGTAGGAGTGGAAGGGGCGGAGGGGCGCGGTTCGGCCCCTCCGCCCCTTCCCGTTCCGTCGCCGGGGCCGCGCCCCGGACCCCCTTCACGGCTCGCGTTCCTCCTCGGGCGCCGGACCTGCCGAGGCGGCCCGGGCGGCCCGAAACCGGCCCGGGCGGGGCGGGTTCCGTACCGGCATCGTGTCGGCAAGGGCACCGTCGGGGCGGGCGTAGCGTAGAAGCCATGACCACCTACGGATCCTTCCCCGGTACGCGGCCGCGGCGGCTGCGTACGACGCCCGCGATGCGGCGCATGGTCGCCGAGACGCGGCTGCACCCCGCCGATCTGATCCTGCCCGCGTTCGTGCGGGAGGGTGCGGGCGAGCCGGTGCCGATCCAGGCGATGCCGGGGGTCGTGCAGCACACCCGCGACAGCCTGCGGAAGGCGGCCGTGGAGGCGCTGGAGGCCGGGGTCTCCGGGATCATGCTCTTCGGTGTGCCCGAGGAGGCCAAGAAGGACGCCCAGGGCACGGCCGGTACCGACCCCGACGGCATCCTCCAGGTCGCCCTGCGGGACGTGCGCGCCGAGGTCGGGGACGAGCTGCTGGTCATGTCCGACCTGTGCCTCGACGAGTTCACCGACCACGGTCACTGCGGTGTGCTCGACGAGCAGGGGCGGGTCGACAACGACGCCACCCTGGAGCGGTACGCCGAGATGGCGCAGGTCCAGGCCGACGCGGGCGCCCACATCGTGGGACCCAGCGGGATGATGGACGGTCAGATCGGGGTCATCCGGGACGCCCTCGACCAGATCGGCCGCGAGGACGTCGCCGTCCTCGCGTACACCGCCAAGTACTCCTCCGCCTTCTACGGGCCCTTCCGGGAGGCCGTCGGCTCGTCGCTGAAGGGCGACCGGAAGACCTACCAGCAGGACCCGGCCAACCTGCGCGAGTCGCTGCGCGAGCTGGCCCTCGACCTGGAGGAGGGGGCCGACATGGTGATGGTCAAGCCGGCGGGCCCCTACCTGGACGTCCTCGCCAAGGTCGCGGAGGCCGTCGACGTGCCGGTGGCCGCCTACCAGATCTCCGGTGAGTACGCGATGATCGAGGCCGCCGCCGAGAAGGGCTGGATCGACCGCGACAAGGCGATCCTGGAGACCCTGACCGGCATCAAGCGGGCCGGCGCCCGCAACATCCTCACCTACTGGGCCACCGAGGTCGCCCGGCAGCTGCGGCCCTAGGCGCCCCGGGGGCGGTTTTCGTTCAGTAGGCGAGCGCGTCGTCCAGTCCCGACTGCCAGTACGTCACGGTGAGGCGGTCGTCGACGTACACGCCCTTCGCGGGGAGGGCCGGCCTGGCGCTCCTGCCGCTGCCGAAGAAGACCTCCAGCGTCTTGGCGGTGTAGCCGTTCTTCCCGCTGCCGTCGGCCGCCGCCAGCAGCACCCCGGCGTAGCCGGACTCGCCGGGTGCGAGGGTGACGACCGCCTGCGGCTTGGTCTCCTCGGCCACCGGGGGGACGGCCTGCGCGTCGCCGAAGCGGACCGCCGGATAGCCGGTGAGGTCACAGTTCTTCGAGCCGGTGTTGGTGACGGTCAGCAGGATGTGGTTCAGCGGGCGGCTGACCTCGGTCGCCGTGGTCCGGGTCGTCGCGCCGTCGCAGGCGGCGTTGCGGGTGTTCCCGCCGCCCCCGGAGGAGCCCGTGCCCCCGATGGTCTTCCCGGCGGAGCCCTTGGAGCCGGACGCGCTGGTGCCGCCCGCCGTGCCGGTGTCGGCGCCGCCCTTGCCGGCGGGCTTCGCGGCCGGGCCGGTGGCCGTCTTCGAGGGGCTCGGCCGCGACGGGGCGCCGGCCGCGACGGAGGGGCCCTCGTCGCGAACGCCCTTCCCGTTGTCGCAGGCCGTCAGTGCGAGGGCGGCGAGCGCGACCGTGGTGGCGGCGAACAGGCGGGTGCGGGTGGTGCGTGCGGACATGGTGGGTCCCCCTTGGCTTGGTCCGGACGGTCCGGCACGTCCGCTCGACCGGTCGGCGGGAGCGGCGTGCTTGGATGGCCACAGCTTGTGCGGTGATCCGTCCCGGCCGCCACGGCTGCCGGGCGGTACGGGACGCCGGAACGCTCGTACGGGGTTTGACCTGGGGGAATGTGGTCCCCCTGGAACGCGGTGTGGAACGCGGGGGATGGAGGAACGGTGGGCGGGGACGGGTTCGCGGAGCTGCTGCGGGAGTTGAAGGAGCGGTCCGGACTCAGCTACGGGGTGCTCGGGAAGCGGCTCCACGTGAGTGCGTCGACGCTGCACCGCTACGTCAACGGGGACGCCGTACCGGCCGACTACGCACCCGTGGAGCGGCTCGCCCGGATCTGCCGGGCCACCCCCGAGGAGCTCGTGGAGCTGCACCGGCGCTGGGTCCTCGCGGACGCGCTGCGGGGGCGGAAGGAGAAGGGGACGGCGGCCGGTTCGCCGGGCGCGGGTGGGTCCGGTGCGGGTGCGGCACGGTCCTCCGGTCCTGACGCGGGTGCGGCCCGGCCCTCTGCTGCGGGGGCGGTCGGCTCGTCCGGTGTGGACGCGCCGCGGCCGTCCGTCGCCGAGGAGGCCGAGTCGGGTTCCGCCGACCCCAACCCCGATCCCGACCCCGATCCCACGAGCCCGAGTGGTGTCGTCGCGGAGACCGGGCCGGGGGCCGTACCGGAGCCCGGCGCGCGTCGGCGGCGGCGTACCGTCGTGCTCGCCGGAGCGGCCGTGGTCGCCGCGGCCGTCGCCGCCGCCCTCGTCGTGAACCTGGTGCCGGGCGACGACGGCGACGGGGCCCGGGCGCGGACCGCGGGGGCCGTCTCCTCCGCCGTCACCGGCAGCCCGAGTGCCGCAGCGTCCGCCGACGGGAAGCACCGGTCCCCCTCGCCGTCCGCCTCGCGCAGCGCCGGTCCGAAGGCGTCGCCGTCGCGCGGTGCCGGGGCCGCCGCCCCGCAGGAGGGCGGCGCGGACAGCGGGGCCGCCGCGCCCGTCGTCGCCGCCAACCCGTACAGGTGGGAAGGACCGTGCAGCCAGCACTACCTCGTCGACCGGAAGGCCGCGCAGGTGCCGCCGCCGCCCAGCGAGCCGGACGCGCGCGGCTGGGTGAGCGCGCTCGGCGGGGTCGCGGGCGGCCGGCAGATGGTCGCGCTGACCGTCCAGGGCACCGGGAAGGCCACCGTCGTCCTGGAGGCGCTGCATGTGCGCGTGGTGGACAAGACGGCGCCGCTCGCCTGGAACGACTACGCGATGGGCGTCGGCTGCGGCGGCGGGGTGGACACGGCGTCCTTCCACGTCGACCTCGACGCGGGCCGGCCGGCGGTCCGGCCCGCGGGCGGGCAGCGGGACTTCCCGTACAAGGTGAGCGAGTCCGACCCCGAGGTCTTCTACGTGTTCGCCGACGCCCGTACCCACCACGTGAGCTGGTACCTGGAGCTGGACTGGTCCAGCGGCACGAAGCACGGCACCGTGCGCGTCGACGACCGCGGCAAGGTCTTCCGGACCAGCGGGAACGTGGGGCGCCCCGCCTACACGTACCCGCTGGGCTCCTCGGAGTGGGCGCTGGACGAGTACGAGCCCGAGGTCCCCGGCTGAGAGCTTCGGCCCCCAAGGAGCGTGCGGGCGAGGGCAGTTCGTCCGGATCGCGGAATGACCGGTGCACAGGGCACGCGTCTGCCTAGGGTGCGGACACGAGCCGCATCAAGGACAAGGAGCCGTCCTCGTGACCGTCACCGAGCCCGTCGCCGCCCGGCCTTCCGCCCCTCTGCCGCCGCTCGCCGCGCGGGCCGCCGCGGCCAAGGGGTCGGCGGTACGGGACATCCTCGCGGTCACCGCCCGCCCCGGGATGATCAACTTCGCGGGCGGGCTGCCCGCGCCCGAGCTGTTCGACGCGGAGGGGATCGCTGCCGCCTACCGGGACGTGCTCGCGCAGGCGCCCGGCCGGGCGCTGCAGTACTCCACGACCGAGGGCGAGCCCGCGCTGCGCACCGCCCTCGCGGAACGCACCACCGTACGGGGGCTGCCGACCGGGCCGGACGAGGTGCTGGTCACCACGGGATCGCAGCAGGCGCTGTCGCTTCTCGCCACCGCCCTGGTGGAGCCCGGCGACGCGGTGCTCGTCGAAAGCCCCTGCTATCTGGCGGCACTTCAGGCGTTCTCGCTCGCGGGGGCCCGTGTGGTGCCCGTGCCGGGCGACGACGAGGGGATCGACCCCGACGCGCTCGACGCCCTGGTGGCGAGCGAGCGGCCCAAGCTGCTCTACACCGTGCCCACCTTCCAGAACCCGACCGGGCGCACCCTCCCGGCCGGGCGCCGCGCCGCCGTGGCGGCCGTCGCCGCACGGCGCGGACTGTGGATCGTCGAGGACGACCCCTACGGCGAACTCCGCTTCGAGGGCGAGCGCGTGCCGTGGATCGCCTCGTACGAGGGCGCCGGCGACCGCACGGTCCTGCTGGGCTCCTTCTCCAAGGTGATGGCGCCCGGGATGCGGCTGGGCTGGATGCGGGCGCCCGCCGCGCTGCGCCGCGCCTGCACCGTCGCCAAGCAGGCCGCCGACCTGCACACCCCGACCGTCAACCAGCTCGCCGCCGCGCGGTACCTGGCCGACCGGGACCTCGACGCCCATGTGGCCCGGGTCGCCGCGGAGTACGGGAGGCGGCGCGACGCCATGCTGGCGGGGATCGCGGACGCGCTGCCCGAGGGCTCCACGTGGACGCGGCCCGAGGGCGGCATGTTCCTCTGGGCGCGGCTGCCCGGCTCCCGCGACACCACGGAGCTGCTCCGGCGCGTGGTGGAGCACGACGTGGCGTACGTGCCCGGGGAGCCCTTCCACGCGGGCCCGCCGGACCGGGCGACGCTGCGGCTGTGCTTCGTCACGCAGACCCCGCAGGAGATCGCCGAGGGGCTGCGCAGGCTGGGACGCGCACTGCGGGACTGAGCGGCCGGCGGAAGCGACCGGGGAGGCGCGTCCGCCGGCCGGGCCCGTCAGTCCCACCAGAAGGACCAGACCCGCTTGCCGAGCACCTCGTGCCGCGCGTACGCGCGCAGCGTCTCGTGGCTGCCCTGGGTGATGTTGTCCGGGCAGAAGGCGAGGTGCTCGGCGGCGACCGCCTCGGCCGCGGCCGGGGTGGCGGGCGGGGCGGCCACCGACAGGACCAGCTGGTCGAAGGCGAGCGCGACCACCCGTATGCCGAAGCGGTCCTCCCAGGACCGCAGGACCGACGACAGCCGCGCCACGTCGTCCTCGTGGTTCACCGCTCCCGACCAGCCGACGGCCGCCGGGAGGTCCGCGCTGCGGCGGGCCGGGACCAGGGCGAGGCGGGGCTCCCCGAGCCAGGAGCCGCCGTCGGTCAGGGAGTCGGCGACCTCGGCCGCCCGCGCGTCCGGATCGGCGTCCAGCGGGGCGGCCGGCGCGAGACCGGGCCACAGCGGGCCGAAGGGGGCGACCCGCTCGTCGTACGTCGCGGGGGGACCGAAGACCTCCTCGACCCCGGCCCGGCCGGGGTGGTCGGCGCCCTCGGCGAGTTCGTCCGCCGCGTACTCCTCCCAGGCGTCCGCCAGTACGTCCTCGGCGTCGTGGTCGCCCGCGTACGACGTCCTGCCCGGGCCCAGGTCCCAGTCGGCGGGCCCGTCTCCGTCCTTCTCGCCGGAGGCGATGAGCACGGGGTGCAGTCCCGCCGTCCGCCGCGCGAGCGACAGCCGCAGCCAGTCGCCGGGGGCGGCCGGGCCGTCGGCGCACCACAGCAGCGGTTCGTGCCAGGGGCCGTCGACCGTCGCGTCGACCAGGGTCCCGGGCGGGAGTGCGAGCCCGAGCGCGCCGCCGCTCGGGTCGTCCATCAGCTTCGGCAGCGGGTTCGGAAGTGTCGCCATGCGCAGACTGTAGGGCGAGCCACTGACAGTGAGCCGAGCGCGGTCACGGCACCCCCTCAACGGCGCCTGCGCTGACCGGAGTTGGCTCGATTCCGGCAGTCGGTGGGCGGTGCCGGGAGTTACAACAGGGGAACGGGTGTCCAGCCGGGGCGCCCGTTCTCACGGAGGGGGACACATCCGTGCGCAGCAGCACAGGATGGCGGCGTTTTCTGACCGGCGGTACGGCCGCCCTGACCGCGACGATCGGGCTCGTCACGGCACTGGCCGCACCCGCGCAGGCGGTCACGGGCGTACCGACGCCGGTGACCAGGTACAGCCACACCAGCGAGGCCGGGGACTCCGTCGGACAGGGCGGCAGCGTCGTCTTCACGCCGAGGACGGCCACCATCACCGTGCAGGGGACGGCGGAGTCGGTCCGCGTGCGCGTGTCCGGCGACGCCGGCCGGTGGGAGGTCGAACTCGCCGCGCCCATCGGCGAGAAGCTGCGCCCCGGTGTCTACCGCGACGCCGAGCGGGCCGCGTTCCGCACCGGCCGCGCGCCCGGTCTCGACGTGTCCGGCGACGGGCGCGGCTGCAACGAGGTCCACGGGCAGTTCTCGGTCAACCAGATCGAGACGGACGCGTCGGGCGCCGTCACCGTCCTGGACGCCGGCTACACCCAGCGGTGCGAGCGTGTTGACGCCCCCGCGCTCAAGGGCGTCGTCAAGTACCGTGCCCTGCCGCTGTCCTACGCCTGGACCAGCGATCCCGGTGATTACATCGGCCAGGGAGCGCACCTCACGCACACCGGCGCCAGGAGCACCTTCGCCCTGCGCCCGTGGGGCGACGGCGTCCAGTACGACGTGTCCGGCAGGCGCGAGTACGCCACGGCGCTGCTCACCCCGCCCACCGGCGAGCGGCTGGAGGCGGGCCGCACCTACCGGGCCGAACGCGGCAGCGGGGAGGGCGTCGCCGGACTCGACGTGTACGGCAACGGGCGCGGCTGCAACACCACCACCGGTGAGTTCACCGTCACGAGGCTCGCGCGCGACGACGACGGCACCGTGACGGCGCTCGCGGCGACCTTCGTCCAGCACTGCGAGGGCGCCGAACCCGCCCTGCGGGGGACCATCCACTACTACGCCTGACGCGAAGGCACCCGGCAGGCAAAGACGGCCCCGGCGGGACGGTCATGCCGGCCTGCCGGGGCCGTCACCGTGCGGTGGCCGGGCCCGGGTTGGTCAGAGGCGCTCGGGCGTCCGGATGCCCAGCAGGTCCATGCCCTGGTGCAGCGTGCGGGCCGTGACGGCGCAGTAGAACAGACGGTTCTCCACCTGCGCCGGGGTGTCCGCCTTCAGGACCGGGCACTTGTCGTAGAACGCCGTGTAGAGCGACGCCAGTTGGTACAGGTACGCCGCCAGCTTGTGCGGGGCGTACTCGGCGGCGGCCTCGGCGACCGTCTCCGCGAACCGGTCCACGTGCAGGCCCAGCTCGCGCTCGGCCGGGGCCAGTTCGAGCTCCGGGTGCGCCACCGGGGCGACGTCGCCCGCCTTGCGGATGATCGACTGGATCCGGGCGTACGCGTACTGCAGGTAGACGCTGGTGTCGCCGTTCAGCGAGACCATCTGGTCCAGGTCGAACTTGTAGTCGCGGTTCGCGGACGTCGACAGGTCCGCGTACTTCACCGCGCCGATGCCGACCTGCGTGCCCCGCTCGGCGATGTCCTCCTCGGACAGCTGCCCCAGGGTGTCCTTCTCGCGCACGACGGCCGTCGCCCGCTCGATCGCCTCGTCCAGCAGGTCGACGAGGCGGACCGTCTCGCCCTCACGGGTCTTGAACGGCTTGCCGTCCTTGCCCAGCACGGTGCCGAACGCGAGCTGGTGCGCCTTCACGTCGTCGTTGAGCCAGCCCGCCCTGCGCGCCGTCTCGAAGACCATCTTGAAGTGCAGGGACTGCCGGGCGTCCACCACGTAGATCAGCGTCGACGCCTTCAGGTTGAAGACGCGGTCGCGGATCGCGGACAGGTCGGTCGCCGCGTAGCCGTAGCCGCCGTCCGACTTCTTCACGATCAGCGGCACCGGGTTGCCGTCCGGGCCCTTCACGTCGTCGAAGAACACGCACAGCGCGCCCTCGGAGCGCACGGCGACGCCCGACTCCTCCAGGAGGCGGCACGTCTCGTCCAGCATGTCGTTGTAGCCGGACTCGCCGACCACGTCCGCGTCCTGGATCTCCATGTCGAGCTTGTCGAACACCGAGTAGAAGTAGATCTTCGACTCGTCCACGAACCGCTGCCACAGGGCCAGCGTCTCCGGCTCGCCCGCCTGGAGGTCCACCACCCGGCGCCGCGCCCGCGTCTTGAACTCCTCGTCGGAGTCGAAGAGCGCCCGCGAGGCCTTGTAGAGCCGGTTCAGGTTCGACATGGCCTCCTCGCCGGAGACCTCGCCGCCCTCGTGGTCCAGCTCGTGGGGGTGCTCGATCAGGTACTGGATGAGCATGCCGAACTGCGTGCCCCAGTCGCCGATGTGGTGCCGCCGCACGACGGACTCGCCGGTGAACTCCAGCATCCGCACGACCGCGTCGCCGATCACCGCGGACCGCAGGTGACCGACGTGCATCTCCTTGGCCACGTTCGGCTGCGCGTAGTCGATGACCGTGGTGCCCGGGTGCTCGGCCCGCGGCACGCCGAGGCGGCCCTCGGTGTCGGCGGCCCGCTCCGCGAGGTTCCCGGTGATCGCCGCGTCGGTGACCGTGACGTTCAGGAAGCCGGGTCCGGAGACCTCGATGTCCTTGATCACGGAACCGGACTCGACCCGCGCCACGACCTGCGTCGCCAGCTCGCGCGGGTTGGCCTTCGCCTTCTTCGCGAGCGCCAGGATGCCGTTGGCCTGGAAGTCGGCCCGGTCGCTTCGTCGCAGCAGCGGGTCCGCGGAACCGGCCTCCGGCAGTGCTGCCGAGAGGGCGTCCGCGAGGCGCTGGTGGACGGAAGCGGTGAGGGACGTGACCGAGGCCATGGAGTGATGCCGTTCTGCTCGGGTTCCAGGAGTTGCTGAGGACAGGGAACCCAGTATCCCACGCGGTGAAAAGCCGTTTTCGCGGTTCAGGCCCGAGCTGGGAGAATGGTGCCCGTCAGCCGTACTGGCGTATGAGAAAGAAGGACGTGCCGATCGTGGCTCAGAGCACCGAGACCACCGACTGGGTCTCCCGTTTCGCGGACGAGGTCATCGAGGAGTCGGAGCGCCGGGCCCCGGGCAAACCTGTCGTCGTCGCGTCCGGGCTCTCCCCCTCCGGCCCGATCCACCTCGGCAACCTCCGCGAGGTCATGACCCCGCACCTCGTCGCCGACGAGATCCGCCGCCGCGGGTACACCGTGCGCCACCTGATCTCCTGGGACGACTACGACCGGTACCGCAAGGTCCCGCTCGGCATCCCCGGCGTCGACGACTCGTGGAACGAGCACATCGGCAAGCCGCTGACCTCCGTGCCCGCGCCCGCCGGCTCGCCGTACCCGAACTGGGCCGAGCACTTCAAGGCCGCGATGACCGAGTCGCTGGCCGCGCTCGGCGTCGAGTACGACGGGATCAGCCAGACCGAGCAGTACACCTCGGGCGTCTACCGCGAGCAGGTCCTCTTCGCGATGAAGCACCGCGGGGACATCGACGCGATCCTGGAGCAGTACCGCACCAAGAAGGCCCCGCCGAAGAAGCAGCAGTCGCAGAAGCCCCTCGACGAGGCCGAGCTGGAGGCCGCCGAGGGCTCCGGCGCCGCCGACGAGGACGACGGCAGCGGTTCCGCCGCCGGGTACTTCCCGTACAAGCCCTACTGCGGGCGGTGCGAGAAGGACCTGACCACCGTCACGTCCTACGACGACGACACCACCGAGCTGGCCTACACCTGCTCGGCCTGCGGCTTCTCCGAGACGGTCCGGCTGAACGAGTTCGACCGCGGCAAGCTGGTCTGGAAGGTCGACTGGCCGATGCGCTGGGCGTACGAGGGCGTCGTCTTCGAGCCCAGCGGCGTGGACCACTCCTCCCCGGGGTCCAGCTTCCAGGTCGGCGGGCAGATCGTCGGGATCTTCGGCGGCAAGCAGCCGATCGGCCCGATGTACGCGTTCGTCGGCATCAGCGGCATGGCCAAGATGTCGTCGTCCAAGGGCGGCGTGCCGACCCCGGCCGACGCGCTGCAGATCATGGAACCGCAGCTGCTGCGCTGGCTCTACGCCCGCCGCCGCCCCAACCAGTCCTTCAAGATCGCCTTCGACCAGGAGATCCAGCGGCTCTACGACGAGTGGGACAAGCTGGAGGCCAAGGTCGCGGACGGCTCCGCGCTGCCTGCCGACGCCGCCGCGCACGCCCGGGCCGTCGGCACCGCCGCCGGGGAACTGCCCCGGACCCCGCGCCCGATGCCGTACCGCACCCTCGCTTCCGTCGCCGACATCACCGCCGGCGCCGAGGACCAGACCCTGCGCATCCTCAGCGAGCTCGACCCGCAGAACCCGCTTGCGTCCCTGGACGAGGTCCGGCCCCGGCTCGACCGCGCCGAGGCGTGGATCAACACCCAGGTGCCCGCCGAGCAGCGCACCGTCGTCCGCGCCGAGCCCGACGCCGAACTGCTCGCCTCCCTCGACGACGAGGGCCGCGAGTCCCTGCGGCTGCTCCTGGAGGGCCTCGACGACCACTGGTCGCTGGACGGGCTGACCCACCTCGTCTACGGCGTCCCGAAGGTCCGCGCCGGCTTCTCCGCCGACGCGACCCCGAAGGAACTCCCGCCGGAGATCAAGGTCGCCCAGCGCACCTTCTTCGCGCTCCTGTACCACCTGCTGGTCGGCCGGGACACCGGCCCGCGGCTGCCCACGCTGCTCCTCGCGGTGGGCCAGGACCGGGTGCGCAAGCTGCTCGGGGCCTGACGGCCGGTACGACGAGAGGGGGTGCCCGGTGACCACCGGGCACCCCCTCTCGTCGTAGAGCCTCTAGGCGATGTGGTCCTCCTCCAGCTCCGTGTTGAAACGGTTCTGGAAGCGGTTCATGTAGCGCTTCAGCTCGCTGTCCGTCAGCGTCACGCCGTACGTGGCCTCGACGTTGCCGCCGAACTCGCCCTTCGTCGGCAGCCCCTGGCCCGGCATGATCGACTGCCGGAACACCTGGTAGAAGCTCTCCTCGCGGGACTTCTCGTCGGCGAGCGGCGACTGCTCCTCACGGGGACCGGGGATCGGCAGCTGCTCCGGCTCCGGGGCGCCGCCCTCACCCAGCTGACGGGTGCGGCCCGGGCCCGCCGGGATCGGGAAGCTGCCCGTCTCCTCGGGGCCGGGCTCGTACCGCTGCGACTGCTGCTCCTCGTACCACTGCTCGTACTGCTCCTCGGGGACGTACGTGGGGTCGTAGCCGCCCTCGTAGACGATCTCCGTGGGAGGAGGCGCGGCGAACCACGGGCTCTCCTCGGGCTGGAACTCCTCCTGCCCGTACTCCGGCTCCTCCTCGTACCGGCCGTCCCCGGACTGCCGCTGCGGTCCCGCCCCGGGCCCGTCCTGTCGCGGTGCGGGCGGGGCGACGGCGGGCCGGTGGTCCGCGGCCGGCGCGTCCAGCTGCGGCTGGCGCGGTACCGGCGGCAGCAGCACCGGCTCGATGCCGGCGGCGGCGAGGCCGGCGGGCGCGGTCTCGGCGAGCGGGACGCCGTAGCGCGCCAGGCGCAGCGGCATCAGCGACTCGACGGGGGCCTTGCGGCGCCAGGCGCGGCCGAAGCGGGAGCGCAGGCGGGCCTGGTAGACGAGACGTTCCTGCTCCAGCTTGATCACCTGCTCGTAGGAGCGCAGCTCCCACAGCTTCATCCGCCGCCACAGCAGGAAGGTCGGCAGCGGGGAGAGCAGCCAGCGGGTGAGGCGGACGCCCTCCATGTGCTTGTCGGCGGTGATGTCCGCGATCCGGCCGATGGCGTGCCGGGCCGCCTCCACCGACACGACGAACAGGATCGGGATGACCGCGTGCATGCCGGTGCCCAGCGGGTCCGGCCAGGCCGCGGCGCCGTTGAACGCGATCGTCGCCGCCGTCAGCAGCCATGCCGTCTGGCGCAGCAGCGGGAAGGGGATGCGGATCCAGGTCAGCAGCAGGTCGAGGGCGAGCAGCACGCAGATGCCCGCGTCGATTCCGACCGGGAAGACGTAACTGAAGTTCCCGAAGCCCTTCTGAAGGGCGAGCTCACGGACGGCCGCGTACGAACCGGCGAAGCCGATACCGGCGATGACCACCGCTCCGGCGACGACCACGCCGATGAGAATGCGGTGCATCCGTGTGAGCTGCAGTGGGCCAGCCACCCGTAATCCCCTCCCCTTGCGTGTTGTTGCGCGCAACAGGGTGGCACATGTGTACGCCGGACGGGTGAGCGGTACGGCTGGAGGCCGGCTCGCGCGAGGACCGGACTCCTCCGGCCGGCCGGGCCGGGCGGCGCGCCGGCAGGCGGATCCTCGCTCCGCCGGCCCGGGGCCGCCCGTCCGTCGCGGTGCGTCAGCTCTTCCTGGCGGCGGCCTTGCTCGCGGACTTGGTCGGGGTCTTCGACGCCGTCTTGTCCGGGGTCTTCGACGCGGACTTCGACGGCGACTTGGACGGCGACTTCGACGGGGAGGCGCCCCCGCCGTCCCCGTTCGCGGCGGCCACCGCGGCCACCGCCTCCTTGGCCGCCTTCCGCGCGTCCTTCATCAGGTCACCGGCGTCCGGCGCCTTGTCACCGGCGAGACCCGCGCCGTTGAAGTCGACCGTGACGACGACGTTCTCCACGCGCGTCACGACCGTCTGCTGCCTGAACGAGCCTTCCTTCTTCTTCAGTTCGTACCGCACGGCCGTCGCCTCGTCGCCCGTCCCGGACACCGGCTCCGACTTCGTGTTCTTCGCGCCGGTCACCGCCTGCGCGCCCGCGACCTGCTTCTCGTAGTAGTCGTGCGCGAGCTTGTCGCCCCCGCCCCGCGCGTCCGACTCGAAGCGCAGCATCGCCACGTTCAGCCAGCGGTACTGCGAGCCCTTCACACCGTTGCTGTCGAGGCTGTCCCAGTAGCAGTTGCCACGGATCGACAGATCGTCCGACTTGCCCTCGTTGCCCGACTTCTTCGCCTTCGGGACCAGGTCGCCCAGCGTTTTCTTCGACACCACCGAACACGGTTCGGGCAGCTTCGCGTACGCGGCCGGCTCGATCGCCTCGGCCGTGGCGCTCGCGGACGCCTTCGGGCTCTGCTCGGCGCTCTTCTTCGCGTCGTCGCCGGAGCCGGAGTCCGAGGAACAGCCGGCGGCGACGAGCATCACCGGGACGGCGGCGGCGCACACAAGGATGCGGGGAAGTCGCAGTACTCGCCGGTCTCGCGGGGCTCGCTGTACGGGTCGGTGCATGGTTCCTTCACTCATGACGCTCGTGGTGCGGACGCACATGGGGCGTGCGACCGTCCGGTCCGAGGGGCCACGGTACGCGGTGAGCGCGAGGCACGGTCGGCTTCCGGGGGGACGGCCGGACGGGCCCCGAGCCCCGCGCGGTCCGCTACGAGTTGAGCGATTCGGCGAGGTCCTCCGCCAGATTCCGGGCCCTGTCCTGCATTTCCTCGCTGTCCGGGACCACGCCGACCCGGGCCGGCTGCTCCTCGTACCGGATCGTCACGATCACGTTGGACGTGCGGAACACCACAGTCACCGTGCGCCGCCGGGCCGTCGAACCGGACGCGCTCAGCTCGTCGTCGAGGAACGCCTCGTCGCCGAGCCCGTCGAGCGTACGGGGCTGGAGGGCGGCCGGGGTCCCGCTCTCGCCGGCCGAGCCGGAGGGGCTGACCGCGTCGCCGCCGCCCGCGCCCTCGGCGGAACCCGAGGGGGTCTCCTCGTCGCCCGAACCGGAGTCCTCCGACGGGGAGTCACCGGAGGAGGAACCGTCCGACGGGGAGTCGTCGGACGAGCCGGACGCCTGGTCGCCGGACGGCTCGGGAAGGTCCGCCGCCTCCTCCTGGGTGCCGTAGACGGTCGCCGCCCTGCTGTCGTCGCTGACACCGCCGTCGTAGGACACCACCCGCTCGAAGTCGACCAGGAGGTGGTCCGTCGCGTCCGCCGACTCCACCTTCCAGCGGCAGCCGACCTTGCGGTCCGTGTCGTACGTCAGCGTCGCCTCACCCGCGTACGCCTTCTCACGCTGCCGCTCGTCGGTGATCCCCTCGATCCCCGGGAGCAGTGCGTCGAGGGAGTCCTGGCCGATCGCGCCGCACGGCTCCGGAAGGGTGCGGTACTTGCCGGGACGGGCCGCCGCGGCCGACGTCGTGGAGTTGCCCGGCTTCGAGTCGGGCGGTGTGTCGCCGCCGTCCGAGCTGCCCGTGCAGCCGGCCAGCAGTGCCGCGAGGAGCACGGCGGCGCCCGGTACGTACGCCTTCCGCTGCACGGTCAGACTCCTCTCGACGGGGCCCCGGGTCGGTCCTGGGCGGGTGTCCTGTGGTTATTCGGTTGCCGCCCGGGGGCGGCCGCTGGGAACAATGTGTATCGCACGCAACGCCGTGGACGCCGGTCCGTTGTCTCATACGTCGATCTTGGCGCCGGTTTTGCGATTAAAGACTTCTGTTGGTTTTCCGGGGGAATGAGGACGATATGTCGTACGTGGAAGTGCCGGGCGCGAAGGTTCCGATCCGTATGTGGACCGACCCGGCCTCGGTCGAGGACGTCGCGCTGCGCCAGCTCCAGAACGTGGCGACGCTGCCGTGGATCAAGGGCCTCGCCGTCATGCCGGACGTGCACTACGGCAAGGGGGCGACGGTCGGTTCCGTCATCGCCATGCGGGACGCGGTGTGTCCGGCGGCGGTCGGGGTCGACATCGGCTGCGGGATGTCGGCGGTCCGCACCTCGCTCACCGCCAACGACCTGCCGGGCGACCTCTTCAGGCTCCGCTCGAAGATCGAGCAGGCCATCCCGGTGGGCCGCGGGATGCACGACTCCCCGGTCGAGCCCGGCGGCTTCCACGGCATGGCCACGGCCGGGTGGGACGCGTTCTGGGGCCGGTTCGATGGAGTGGCGGACGCGGTGAAGTTCCGTCAGGACCGGGCGACGAAGCAGATGGGCACGCTCGGCTCCGGCAACCACATGATCGAGACCTGTCTGGACGAGTCGGGCGCGGTCTGGCTGATGCTGCATTCCGGTTCGAGGAACATCGGCAAGGAACTGGCCGAGCACCACATCGGTGTCGCGCAGAAGCTTCCGCACAACCAGGGCCTGGTCGACCGCGACCTTGCCGTGTTCGTCTCCGACACGCCGCAGATGGCCGCCTACCGGAACGACCTCTACTGGGCGCAGGAGTACGCCAGGTACAACCGCGCCCTCATGATGGCGCTCCTGAAGGACGTCATCCGCAAGGAGTTCAAGAAGGCGAAGCCGACCTTCGAGCAGGAGATCTCCTGCCACCACAACTACGTGGCGGAGGAGCGGTACGAGGGTATGGATCTGCTCGTCACGCGGAAGGGCGCCATCCGCGCGGGCAACGGGGAGTTCGGGATCATTCCCGGTTCCATGGGCACCAGTTCGTACATCGTCAAGGGTCTCGGGAACGAGAAGGCCTTCAACTCCGCTTCGCACGGGGCGGGTCGGCGCATGAGCCGGAACGCCGCGAAGCGCCGGTTCACGACGAAGGACCTGGAGGAGCAGACGCGGGGCGTGGAGTGCCGTAAGGACTCGGGCATCGTGGACGAGATCCCGGGTGCGTACAAGCCGATCGAGCAGGTCATGGAGCAGCAGCGTGACCTCGTGGAGGTCGTTGCGAAGCTGAAGCAGTTCATCTGTGTGAAGGGCTGACGCCGCGAGGCCCCGACATGCGGTGGCCTCGCGCGTGTCGTCGGTCAGATGCCGGAGGGCGGGGGCGTCCTGCCGGTGCGCAGTCGCCACAGACGGATGGCGCAACTCTTCTCGGTCCTGCCGAGTCGCTTCGCCGCCGCGGTGACGTCGTCGCCCCACGCCAGCAGCATCCGGTCCTCGGATTCGGTCCAGCGGCGGCGGTCGGGCGCGACGCGCATGCCGACGGGACGTGACCAGGAGCGGAGGGACGCGGCGGCATCTCGCTTGCGGTCCAGCGCGAGACATCCCGGGTAGTACAGGTGGGCTGCCAGTTCCCGGGCGGCTTCCTTCGTGTAAATGAGGTTGTAGATGCCGTCGCGGGCGTTGCGCCTCATCGACCGTTCGGCGCCTGTGAGCTTTCTGACGTAGAAGCACAGATAGGCGCCGATGGCAGTGCTGGCGGTGGTCAGGGAGACGAAGGGGAGACCGTTGCCCGCGAACCCCACCGACCCGTCGGCGTCGATCACACCCCGGAGGTAGTCGCGCCGTGAGAACGCGCCGCGCGGCGGCTTGATGACGGACGACTTGCGTCCATAGGGCAGACCGAGTTCGGCCAGCCGGGTCCGCGCCTCCAGGGCACACAGATTCCAGCTCACCGAATGGTGTGAAGCCGAGAAGTTCGTCGCACGAGTGCGTCCGGTGATGTTGCTGCTGTACGGAGTCAGCCGTTGGAACTCCCGGAGGATCCCGACGTCACGGGCGCTGATCTCGACCGTCAGACGGCCCTTCTGCCCCGTGCCCGCGGCGAGGTGTCCGTCGGCCTGCAGGAAGCCGAACATGTAGGCGTACTGAGGGTTTCGCAAGTCCATGAACTGTGAGGTGCGCACGCCCGCAGCGTCCGCCAGGGCGTCGCTCAGCGTGTCAGGTTCGGGTTCGTCCATGCGTGCGCCGGCCTTTCTGGTCGGTCGGGCCCTCGTGCGGGCGGACGCCCCGGGCGAAGGCGGTCCGTTCCTGTGTGGCGCGAGCCTAGGTCGCCTGTTCTGTGCTTGTCCTGGTGATCGAATCCGTTCACGCGTGTGGGTGACGAGGACGACCTTGCTCGCGGTCCGGCCGGTCACCGATCCGAGGGATCACCCGTTGTGACAACGCCGTCCGGCCGGTCACCGATCTGAGG
Organism: Streptomyces sp. NPDC005496; assembly: GCF_042872045.1. Lineage (NCBI taxonomy): Bacteria > Bacillati > Actinomycetota > Actinomycetes > Kitasatosporales > Streptomycetaceae > Streptomyces > Streptomyces sp. NPDC005496. Next base: position 218,564 of record NZ_JBIAJQ010000014.1, on the reverse strand, counting down.
GATCACCCGTTGTGACAACGCCGTCCGGCGATGGAGCGGGCGTTCAGTCCAGGAGTGTCGCCCGGAGTGACTCCGTGAGGGTGGGGTCCAGGTGCAGGGTGTGGGTGGCGTACGAACGCACCGAGCCGTAGCGGGCGTTCAGGGATGCCAGGAACAGCGTCATCACCTCGGCGGGTGCCCTGCCGTAGCCCGGCCAGGTCAGTGCCCGGTCGGGGTTCGCCGCCCGCCAGTCCGCGATCAGCCGGTCCGTCGCGAGTTCCGTCAGGGCGAAGTCCTCGACGACTGTCTTCTCCGGGACTCCCAGGAGGGACAGGACCAGGGCCGCCACCAGCCCCGTGCGGTCCTTTCCGGACGCGCAGTGGAAGACCAGCGGGGCCTCCGACTCGCCCGCCTCCGCGATCAGTTGGAGCACCTCGCGGAGTTCCCGCGTGCCGTCCTCGGCGACCTCCGCGTAGCGCTCCGCGAGGTACGGGCCGGGGTCGACGGACGCCGCCAGGGACGGCTGGTCGTACGGCCGGTGCTCGATGCTCAGGTTGTGGTAGGTGAGGGACGGGTGCTCCGGGACGCGGCCCTTCGCCTCGATCTCCCAGGGGTAGCGCAGGTCCACGACCGTGCGGATGCCCAGGGAGAGGAAGCGCTCCCGGTCGGCCCGGGTCTCCTCGCCGTCGCCGGCCAGCTTGCCCAGCGAGTCGGCCCGGAAGAGGATGCCGCTGCGTACCGTCCTGCCGTCGGCGGTCGTGTACCCGCCCAGGTCGCGGAAGTTGTGCAGGCGGGCGAAGGGTATGTGTCTGTTCACAACGCGCCAGCGTAGAACGGGGGTTCGCCGTGCCGCGCGGCGATTACCGGCGTGGCGTGCCTACTTGGCGTGCATCACGGCGTAGATCATCACGAACGCGACGATGTGGATGCCGAAGAGGAAGTAGGCGAGGTACCACCAGACGTAGCGCTCGTTCTTCGTCTCCTCGGCCAGGCGGCGCTGTTCGGGGTTGGGTGGGGGCCCCGGGATCGGGTTGGACGTTGGACCCGGGGCCGTGCCGGGCGGTGGACCCGTGGCCGGGTCGGGCGGTGGCCCCGGAGCCGGGGCGTGTGGTGCGCCCGGTTCCGGGGTGGGCCGGTGCTCGTCCGGCATCACGCTTCCCGGTGGACCTTCGTGTTCGACGCCTGGGCCCGGGGGCGGACGACGAGCAGGTCGATGTTCACGTGGCTCGGGCGGGTCACCGCCCAGGTGATGGTCTCCGCCACGTCGTCCGCCGTCAGCGGTTCGGCGACGCCCGCGTACACCTTCGCCGCCTTCTCCGCGTCCCCGCCGAACCGCGTCAGCGCGAACTCGTCCGTCTTCACCATGCCGGGCGCCACCTCGATGACCCGGACCGGCGTGCCGAGGATCTCCAGGCGGAGGGTCTCGGCCAGCACGTGCTCCGCGTGCTTCGCGGCGACGTAGCCGCCGCCGCCCTCGTACGTGCCGTGGCCGGCCGTCGAGGAGAGCACCACGACCGTGCCGTCGCCGCTCGCGGTGAGCGCGGGCAGCAGGGCCTGGGTGACGTTCAGCGTGCCGATCACGTTCGTCTCGTACATCCGGCGCCAGTCCGCGGGGTCGGCGGTGGCCACCGGGTCCGCGCCGAGGGCGCCGCCCGCGTTGTTGACGAGCACGCCGATCGTCTGGAAGGCCGACGCGAACTCGTCGACCGCGGCACGGTCCGTGACGTCCAGCGCGTACGCCGTCGCCTGGCCGCCGGCCGCGCCGATCTCCTCCGCCAGCGCCTCGATGCGGTCCTTGCGGCGGGCGGTCAGCACGACGCGGTAGCCGGCCGCGGCGAGCTGCCGTGCCGTGGCGGCGCCGATGCCGCTGCTCGCACCGGTGACTACGGCGATACGGGATGCGGCGGCGGGGGTCATACGGCTGCTCCTCGGTGCGGTGCGGTGGTCCGCGGTCCTGTGGGCCGCGGTGCGGTGCGTCTGGTGGTGTGCGGGGTGTGCTGGGGTCTGGCGCCAGGATAGGTGGGGGGTGTGGGCGGGCGGCGGGGGCGGGGTCAGTTGCCGCCTCGGGGGGCGTACATGATGATCGCCATGCCGGCGAGGCAGACCAGGGCGCCCGTGATGTCCCAGCGGTCGGGGCGGTAGCCGTCCGCCACCGCGCCCCAGGCCAGCGAGCCGGCGACGAACACGCCGCCGTACGCCGCGAGGATCCTGCCGAACTCCGCGTCCGGCTGGAGCGTGGCGACGAACCCGTAGGCGCCGAGGGCGATCACGCCGGCGCCGATCCACAGGGCGCCGCGGTGCTCCCGTACGCCCTGCCAGACCAGCCAGGCGCCGCCGATCTCGAAGAGCGCGGCGAGGACGAAGAGGGCGGCGGAGCGGAGCACGGACATGCGGTCACTCTGGCATGCGGGGGCTCACCTGATGGGCGGCGTCTCGTTCGGGGGTGCGGGTGGGATGTATGCGGGGGTGCCGAGGTGAGGCGCGCGGGCGAGGTGAGGAGAGTCGGATGCGCGGGGTGCGTGCGTTGTCGTTGGGGTTGGGGCTGGCCTTGGGGGCTCTGCCGGTGGTCGGGGGTGCGGGTGGGTCTGCGGCGGCTGCGGTCCGTGGGGTGCCGGAGGCCGACCTGGCCTATCACGGGTACGTGGAGATGGCGGGCGGGCGCGTCGACGTGCGGATGACTCCGCGGAACCACGGGCCGGCGGATGTCGAGGACGCGACGGTGCGGTTGCGGTGGTCGGTGCCGTTGACGGACCGGCAGGTGCTGCCGGAGGGGTGTGCGCGGGCCGGGGTCCGGGCGGTGGTGTGCCGGACGGGGGCGTTGGCGGCGGACGGGGTGGGGGAGGAGATCCGGCTGGGGGTGCTGCTGAAGGGGGCGCCGACCGAGGTGACGATGGTGATCGACACGGTGTGGAGCGGGGGAGCGGTGGACCGGAACCACCAGAACGACCGCCAACAGGTGCTGGCGTTGGACACGGGGGACTCTTACGTCTTCTGAGGTGTGGGTCCGGTGGGCGTCGGGCGCTTTCGGTCCGGTGGGTGGGTCGGGGCCGTGCCGGTACATCCGGCCGTCGGTAGTGGGTGTCGGCGTCCGTCACCAGCGTTCCTCGGTCGGGTACGTCCCCGTCTCGACGGCCATTTGATGTACCGGCACGGCCCCTTCGGTGCCATGGCGACTTGCGGTCGTGGGTGGCTGAGCTGCGGAGGTCTCGGGCCCGGTGGCCCTAGCTGCGGGCAATCGTGCCGCTCGGGGCGATGGGGGTCCCCCCGCTCGAGCGGAGCCGAGAGTGGGGGAGGGTGGGCGCAGGCGGCAACCCGCTGGCGCCGGGTTCGCCGTCCCACCTCGACGCCGGCCCGAGTGCTGGGTGCTGATGCAGGTGAGGGGGAGTGGGCCCGCCCGGGCGGCACCCCCGTTAGCGCCGGGTTCGCCGTCCCGCGCCGGCCCAGCTCAGGCAGCGGGTGCTGATGTGACCGAGGGGAGTGGGCCCAGCCGGGCCGTACTCCCTGGTGCCGGGGGCTGGTGTGCGTAGGGGAGTGGGCGTCCGCTGCCAGGGGTTCCTTGGGCCGGGGGAGGTGCGGGGCGGGCGCGTAGCATGGGGGTTTTGCGGGAGGTGGGTGTGATGGCCGGGGACGGGCGGGAGCGGCTGACGGCGGAGCTGTCGGTCGAGTCACGGCGCTACATGGCCTCGTACGCCCTGTTCAACCAGGCCGTCGCCGACCACCTGAACCTGCACCCCACGGACCTCCAGTGCCTCAACCTGCTGAGCCTGGAGGAGGCCCCCGTCACGACGGGCCGTATCGCGGAGCTGACGGGGCTGACCACCGGTTCGGCGACGCGGCTCGTGGACCGCCTGGAGCGCGCGGGCTACGTCGTACGGGAGCGGGACGCCGTCGACCGGCGGCGCGTCCTCGTGGTGACGGTGCCCGAGAAGCTCGCGGAGTTCGGGCGGATGTGGGACCGGCTGGGCGCCGGCTGGTACACCCTCTTCGAGGGACTGGACGACGCCGAACTCGCCCTGATCATCGGCCACATGCGCCGTACCGTCGATTTCACGGGCAAGCAGATCGCCCGCCTCAGGGACGGCGCGCTCGACGGCCCGTAGGGGCGCTCAGTGCCGCTGCTCAGGCGCGTTGCGCGGCAGCAGCCGTACGAGGGGGCAGCAGACGAGCGTGACGGCGGCGACCGCGGCGAGGCTCACCACGGTGGCGTGTGCCCGTGTGCCGTCCGTGCCGAAGTAGACGGCGGTGACGGCCGCTGCCCCTGCCGCGTTGGCGAGCTGCTGGACGGCGCCGAGCGAACCGCCCGCGCTGCCCGCCTCGTCGGGGGCGACGTCGCCGATCGCGACGTCGTACACCGTGCCGAAGCAGGTGCCCATGCCGAGCCCCACGACGAGCAGCGGCGGGACGAGCGCCCAGCCGGCGGTGTCCGTGCCGCGGGCGGCGATCAGCGCGAGCAGCCAGGACGTCCCGGTCAGGGTGATCAGCAGTCCGGCGAGGACGAGCCGGCGTCCGAACCTGCCGATCAGGCGGTAGCAGGCGATGGAGGCGACGACGATGCCCGCGGACAGCGGCAGCAGGCCGAGGGCGGCGCCCGTCGGGGAGCGGCCGAGGCCCTGCTGGAGGAAGAGGGAGACGACGTAGAGGAGCCCCGCGACGGCGGCGAAGAAGACGGCGCCGACGACGAGTCCCGAGGTGAAGCCGCGGTTGCGCAGCAGTGAGGGTCGGATCAGCGGGTCGTCGGCGGTGCGCTGACGGTGGCAGAACGCGGCGAAGAGGACGGTGCCGGCGAGGAGCAGCAGGGCGGGGCCCAGGGTCCAGCCGCCGGCCGACCCCTCGATGAGGCCGCCGAGCAGGCCGAGCATCGCGCCGCCGAGGAGTGCGGAGCCCGGTCCGTCGACGGTGACCGTGCGGTCTCCCGTGTCGCGGGGCAGCAGGCGGACGGCGGCGAGGAGGGCGGCGCCGCCGAGCAGCAGGTTGATGAGGAACATCGGCCGCCAGCCGAGCCCGGCGAGGTCGGCGTCGATCAGGAACCCGGCGAGCACCGGGCCGCCGACCGCGGAGAGTCCCATGACCGGTCCGAAGAGGCTGAACGCCTTGCCGATCTGGTCGCGGGGCCAGACGGCGCCGAGGATTCCGAAGCCCTGCGGGATGACGAGCGCCCCGAAGGCTCCCTGCGCGAGCCGGGCGGCGACGAGGACCCCGGGGCTGCCCGCGAGGCCGCAGGCCACGGAGGCGGCGGTGAATCCCGCGAGCCCGGTGAGGAAGAGGCGCCGGCGCCCGTACGCGTCGCCGAGCCGCCCGCCGAGGACGAGCAGGACGCCGAGCGCGAGGGCGTAGGAGGCGCCGAGCCACTGGACGAGGGCCGGGCCGCCGCCGAGGTCCCGGGCGATGGACGGGGCCGCGACGGTGGTGATCGTGGCGTCGAGGAGGTCCAGGACGTCGGCGGCGAGGACGACGGCGAGGATCGCCCACCGGACGCGGGCGGGTGGATGCGCCGACTTGTTTGTGTCATGCAGTATCTGTGTCACGCAGATAAATGTGAAGCATGAGGGCAGGCTCCGTCAACCGGATTGGGAGATGGGGGCAAGAGGGGGCGGGCGCGTCAATCGGATGCGGCGGGCGGGGCGGTGGGCGTCGACCGGATTCGAGGTGAGGGGGGCGGGGGTGTCGGTTGGATTCGGGGCAGGGGGGGGGCGGGCGTGTCGGCCGGTTCTGCGGGTGAGGCCCGCCGCCCGTGCGCCCTCAGCGGGACCCCGGCCGAGATCGGCCGGTTCGGTGGGTCAGCCCCGCCGTGCGTACGCCGTCGGCGGGACCCCGACCGTCGCCGTGAAGTCCCTGACCAGGTGGGCCTGGTCGGCGTAGCCGAGGTCGGCCGCCAGGGTGGCCCAGTCCACCTTCCCCGCGGCCTCCGCGTGCTCCAGGGCCTCGTGGATGCGGTGGCGCAGGATGATCCACTTGGGGCCGACGCCCACGTGGGACGAGAAGAGGCGTTGCAGCGCGCGGACCGACAGACCCTCCGTGCGGGCGAAGTCCGCGACCCGGCGGATGGAGCGGTCGCGCCGGATGCGGTCGGCCAGGGCCATGGCCAGGTCGGCCTGCGGGTCCGGGTGCGGGCCCACGCCCAGGAGGAACGCGTCGAGCGCGGCCACCCGTGCCCGCTCGTCCTCCGGTCCGAGTACCGCCTCGGTGGCGCCCTCCGTCGAGGGGAACACCGCGTCGAGCGCGAGCCGCCGGCCCGTCAGCGAGGTCAGGGAACGGCCGGGCGCGAAGGGGCGGAAGCCGCCGGGCCTGAACTTGATCCCGCAAACCCGCCCGCGCCCCTCCAGCTTCTGTGTGAACAGGTCGAGCCCGATGCCGGAGACCTCGCCGAAGGGCTCCCGGCCCTCGAAGCGCTGGAAGACGACGTTGACCGAGGGGTGCGGGACGACGTGCGAGGCGTACGGCTCGGGGAGGTCCCAGTCGATCAGCCAGTAGTGCTCCAGGTAGGGGCGCAGCGGCTCGGCGGGTTCGTGGCGGCGGAAGCGGACGCGGGCGAGGAGCTCCGCCGCGTCGACGATGCCGCGGGTGTCACGGCGTGGGGCGGCCATGGCGCGATGGTAGGGCGCGGCACCGACAGGCGCCGGTCGGCGGCGCGGGCGTGGAATAGGTGAGGGGGCCCCGTCGTTTGCCGGTATAGTTGAATTATAAACAACCTGTGGAGGGTGAGCGACCATGCAGTTCGGGATCTTCAGCGTCGGCGACGTCACACCGGACCCCACGACCGGGCGGACGCCGAGCGAGCACGAGCGCATCAAGGCCATGGTCGCCATCGCGCAGAAGGCCGAGGAGGTCGGCCTGGACGTCTTCGCGACCGGTGAGCACCACAACCCGCCGTTCGTGCCCTCGTCGCCGACCACGATGCTCGGCTACATCGCGGCGCGCACCGAGAAGCTGGTGCTGTCCACCTCCACCACCCTGATCACCACCAACGACCCGGTGAAGATCGCCGAGGACTTCGCGATGCTCCAGCACCTCGCGGACGGGCGGATGGACCTCATGATGGGGCGCGGCAACACCGGCCCGGTCTACCCCTGGTTCGGCAAGGACATCCGCGAGGGCATCAACCTCGCCGTGGAGAACTACGCGCTGCTGCACCGCCTGTGGCGCGAGGACGTAGTGACCTGGGAGGGCAGGTTCCGCACGCCGCTCCAGTCGTTCACCGCGACCCCGCGCCCGCTGGACGGCATACCGCCGTTCGTCTGGCACGGCTCGATCCGCTCCCCGGAGATCGCCGAGCAGGCCGCGTACTACGGCGACGGTTTCTTCCACAACAACATCTTCTCGCCGGCCGACCACACCAAGCGGATGGTCGAGCTCTACCGGGAGCGGTACGCGCACTACGGGCACGGCACGCCGGAACAGGCGATCGTCGGGCTCGGCGGCCAGGTGTTCATGCGGCACAACTCGCAGGACGCGGTACGGGAGTTCCGCCCGTACTTCGACAACGCGCCGGTGTACGGGCACGGGCCGTCCCTGGAGGACTTCACCGACCAGACGCCGCTGACCGTCGGCTCGCCGCAGCAGGTGATCGAGAAGACGCTGGCCTTCCGCGAGTACGCGGGCGACTACCAGCGCCAGCTGTTCCTGATGGACCACGCCGGGCTGCCGCTCAAGACCGTCCTGGAGCAGCTCGACCTGCTCGGCGAGGAGGTCGTCCCGGTGCTCCGTGAGGAGTTCGCCAAGGGCCGCCCGGCCGACGTGCCGGACGCGCCGACCCACGCCGCGCGTCTCGCCGCGGCCCGCACCCAGGAGGAGGTGCCGAGCGCATGAAGCTCGTCGTCGTCTCGGCGGGACTGAGCGTCCCGTCGTCCACGCGGCTGCTGGCCGACCGGCTGGCCGCCGCGACCGCCGGGCGGACCTCGGCGGAGGTCGAGTTCGTCGAACTGCGCGACCTGGCCGTGGAGATCGCCCACAACTTCACCAACGGCTTCCCCGGCCCGGCGCTCGGCGCCGCCGTCGAAGCGGTGAAGGGGGCGGACGGACTGATCGTCGTCACGCCCGTCTTCTCGGCCTCCTACAGCGGACTGTTCAAGTCCTTCTTCGACGTGCTGAGCGCCGGCGACGCGGAGGCGGTCGCCGGGAAGCCGGTCCTCGTCGCGGCGACCGGCGGCACGGCCCGGCACTCGCTGGTGCTGGACCACGCCCTGCGCCCGCTCTTCGCGTATCTGCGGGCCGTGGTCGTCCCCACCGGGGTCTACGCCGCCTCCGAGGACTGGGGCGCCGAAGGACTGGCCGAGCGGATCGAGCGGGCCGCCGGGGAACTGGCGAGGCTCATGGGCGCGGCCGGCGCGCGCGAGGACGCCGTGCCGGAGTCCGCGGGCCGCGACGGGCACCCGGACGTCGTGCCGGCGACCGGGGCCGTCACCGGGAGGGCGACCGTGATCCCCTTCGAGGAGCGCCTCGCCGCGCTGCGCACCCGGTAGCCCTCCACGTCCGGGGCGGCGGTGGAGCCCTTGGGGGGCGGGGTCTCAGGTCTCCCGGGCCGTGGGCCTGATTCCCGTGCGGGCCGGACTCCGCGGACGTCCGGCCCAGGGCGCGCGCATCCTGTGGCCGGCCGCGCGGAACCGGCGCCGGACCGCGCCCGCGACCCGGGCGCGATTGCGGTCCCAGGCCCGCCGGTGCCGGGTGGCGCGCAGCTCGGCGAAGAGGAGTTCGTAGCGTGCGACGATCCCGGCGGCGTCGTAGCGGCGGGCGCTGCCCAGCGCGGCCCGTCCCATCGCGCGGCGTCGGGGCGCGTCCGCGATCAGGTCCAGCATCGCCTCGGCGAGGGCGCGGGCGTCGCCGACGGGCACCAGCAGCCCGTCCACGCCGTCCGTGACGATCGCGGCCGGGCCCAGCGGGCAGTCCGTGCTGATCACCGGCACCCCGCACCGCATCGCCTCGGCCAGCGTCATCCCGAACGACTCCGCGTCCGAGGCGCTGACCACCAGTGACGCCCGGGCGAACTCCGCCTCGATGGGCGTGACGGGCCCCATCAGAGTGGCCCGCCCGGTCAGCGCGAGCCGGTCGGCCAGGCGGCGCAGGTTCTCCCGCTCGGCCCCGCCGCCGTAGATCCGCAGCCGCCACTCGGGCTCCTTCGCGGCGACCGTCGAGAACGCCTCCAGGAGCAGGTCGAACCGCTTGCCCGCGACGAGCCGTCCGGCCGCCGCGACGACCTTCGCCGAGCCGTCCGACGGCGCGAGTCCCGCGTCCGGCACGATGTTCGGCACCGGCTCCACGCGCACCCCGGGCAGCGCCATCCGCGTCCGGTACACCTCCGCGTCCGCCGCGGTCACCGTCACCAGCGCGTCCAGCCTGCGGTAGTGGCGGGCGAGCACGGCCCGCAGCCGCTTGCCGTGGGCGTCGTGGCGCAGGTGCTCCTGGCCGACGCGCAGGGCCCCGCGCGGGGCGAACCGGGAGACGTAGACGTTGAGGCCGGGGCGGGTGCCGACGACCACGTCCGCGTCGCGGCGCGCGAGCAGGTCGCGGACCCGCAGGTCGTGCAGCCGCGTGTACTGCGGGTGGCGCCGGTCCTCGGCCGGGAAGTCCTCGGCCGGCCGCGCGAACGCCGGGTCGAGCCGGTCCGCACTGCCCTCGCGGGTGTCGACCAGCGGTACGAGCCTGATCCGCGGGTCGACGCCGAAGCGCGGGGTGTCCCGGTGGCGGAACAGGGAGACGACCTCCACGTCGTGCCGGGCGGCCAGCGCCGACGCGAGGTTCAGCGTCGTACGGACCGTGCCTCCGATGGCGTACGCGTTGTGCAGCAGGAACACGATCCTCAGCTGCCGCCCTCGCCCCTCACCCGTCCAGTTCCGCATGTGCTGCCTTTCCCGGCGCGGCACCGGCACGGCCGCCCGTCCCTCACTGACCGCCCACAGTCGTCCGGCGAGGTAAGCCACCGGACCGGCCGGGGTGAGAGGCCGGTAAGAACAGCGCCCGCGCGGGTCACGGCGGGTGGTGGGCGGGCGCGGCCTTGGCAGACTGGGCGGGTGCCCCACACCGTGCTGCTCGCCGAGGACGACCGCGCCATCCGCCACGCCCTGGAACGCGCGCTGACGCTGGAGGGCTACGAGGTGACGGCGGTCGCCGACGGCGTGGCGGCCCTGGCCCAGGCCCACCGCAGGGCCCCGGACGTGCTGGTCCTGGACGTGATGATGCCCGGCATCGACGGCCTCCAGGTGTGCCGTGTGCTGCGCGCCGAGGGCGACCGCACGCCGGTCCTCATGCTCACCGCGCTGGTCGAGACGGCGGACCGCATCGCGGGCCTGGACGCGGGCGCCGACGACTACGTGGTCAAGCCCTTCGACGTCGAGGAGGTCTTCGCCCGGCTCCGCGCCCTGCTGCGCCGCACCGGCTCCGGGGCCCCCGCCGCGCCCGGGGCCGCCGGTGACGTACCGGCGGGGCCGAGGGGGCAGGTGGCGGCGGCCGGGCTGCGCATCGACGCGCAGGCGCGCCGCGCATGGCGCGGGGACCGTGAGCTGGAACTGACCCGCACCGAGTTCGAGCTCCTCGAACTCCTCGTCCGCAACGCGGGCATCGTCCTGGACCACGCCACCATCTACGACCGCATCTGGGGCTACGACTTCGGGCCCGGCTCCAAGAACCTCGCCGTGTACGTGGGCTACCTGCGGCGCAAGCTCGACGAGCCGGGTTCGCCGGCGTTGATCCACACGGTCCGGGGCGTGGGATACGTCCTGAGGGAGGACTGAGTGGCGGGCGCCGCCCCGCGCCGGCCCCGCGGGCGGCCCCTCTCGTCGCTGCGCGCGACCTTCACCGTGTCCTTCGCGGCCGTGGCCGCCGTCGTCACCGTCCTCGTCGGCTTCCTCAGCTACGACGCCGCCGCCCGGCTGGTCCGGGTGGACGAGCAGACCGTGTACACGCAGGTCGTCCAGAACCTGCGCGAGCAGGTGCGGCAGCGGCAGCTGACGGTGGCGGACTTCGCGACCACGGACCCCGACCACGACGGCCCGCGCGACGACCTCATCCGGGCCGGCCGCACGGACGTGCAGGTGCTGGGCCCCGGCGGCACGGTCGCCGACCGGGGCAGCCCGCCGCTGCCCGTGGGACCCGGCGACCGGCTGACCGCCGACGCGGACGCCGCCGGCACCCTGCGCGAGCACCGGGAGGTCGAGGTCGCCGACGACCGCTACCGGCTGGCCACCGTCGCGCTGGGCGGCGGGCGCGGCGCGGTGCAGGTCGCCCAGGAGTTCAGCGACACCGAGGACCTGCTGCGCGAGCTCCAGCAGCGGACCGTACTGCTGGTGTCGGCGGTGGTGGTCGCGGCCGGGGTGTTCGGCTGGTGGCTGGCCCGGCGGATCACCCGGCGGCTGGTGCGGCTCGCGGGGGCCGCCGAGGACGTGGCGCGCACCGGGCGGCTCGGCATCCAGGTGCCGGTCACCGGGCACGACGAGGTGGCCCGGCTCGGGCGCTCCTTCGACCGCATGCTCGGCAGGCTCGCCCGCTCCGAGGAGGACCAGCGCCGTCTGGTCCAGGACGCGGGCCACGAACTGCGTACGCCGCTGACCTCGCTGCGTACGAACATCTCCATGCTCCGCCGCATCGACGAGCTGCCGCCCGCGGCCCGCGAGGAGCTGGTCGCGGACCTGGCGCTGGAGTCACGCGAGCTGACCGACCTGGTCAACGAGCTGGTGGAGCTCGCGGCGGGCCAGTCCGACACCGAGCCGGTACGCGCGCTGGACCTCGCCGAGACGGCCGAGGACGTGGCGGTCCTCGCCCGTCGGCGCACGGGTCGCGACGTCACCGTCCACGCGAGCGGTGACACCCGGATCGGCGGGCGGCCCGCCGCGCTCCAGCGGGCGCTGTCGAATCTGGTCGAGAACGCGGCGAAGTTCGATCCGGACGGCGAGGGGACGATCGAGATCGTGGTGGAGGGGCGCCCGGTCGAGGCGGGCGGCGGTCCGGGAGAGGGGCCCTGGGACTCCGGTGCTCCGCACGGCACGGTGCGGGTGGAGGTGCGGGACCGGGGGCCGGGGATCGCGGAGGGCGACCGGACCCGGGTCTTCGACCGTTTCTACCGCGCCGCGGACGCCCGCAGCCGCCCGGGCTCCGGGCTGGGGCTTTCCATCGTGCGGGAGGTCGCCGCGTCCCACGGCGGTGCGCCCTTCGCCTTCCCGCGGGACGGGGGCGGGGCGGTGATCGGGTTCACGGTGGACGCCGGTGGCTCCGAGGACGACGGCCGTGGCTGAAGCGCCCGCTTCGGCCGGCGGCCCCGGAGTCAGCGTGCGCCGTGCGGCGAGTCGGCCGCGGCGCGGCGGAACTCGGCGTTGATGCGCTGTGCCTCCTCGAGCTGGTCCTCGAGGATGACGATGCGGCAGGCGGCCTCGATCGGCGTGCCCTGGTCGACCAGTTCACGGGCGCGGGCGGCAATCCGCAGCTGGTAGCGCGAGTACCGGCGGTGGCCGCCCTCGGAGCGCAGCGGCGTGATCAGACGGGCCTCCCCGATGGCACGCAGGAAGCCGGGCGTCGTACCGAGCATCTCGGCGGCCCGTCCCATGGTGTACGCGGGATAGTCGTCGTCGTCCAGACGATTGCTGAGCGGGTTATCTGCTGTCATCTCACCTCGTAGTACAACGCCTCGAGGGGCCCTGGTGCCGTACGGCACCAGGGCCCCGAAGGAAATTCAACACCATCTGCCGGCCCTATCGGAGTGCCGACCTTCTGTTTCCGCGGTCCGGCCCGGGAGAGGGGCGGAGCTGCGGGGATCGCGGATGCGTGACCGGGGACCACCTTCCGTTCCGGGGTCTTGCGGTACCCGGGCCGAATCCCTCTCGTGCCCGGGCGATCCTGATGGCGTCAGCTCCTCCGTCCGTCCGCTGGATCCTTCACGTGCTGAAAACCGGTACTACTCCCCGCCAGTTCGTGTCTGGCGGGTCCTGCTCGACTGTGACTACGCGAGAAATCGTAGCCACGCAGCCCGGCAATGTCTACTCCGGCCAGAGTAGATTTTGGAGAGCTCGCGGCCACGGTTTCTTGTCGCGTGCACGTTTTCCCCGGTCCAGGGTGGGGCGCGGCCGGGTCGCTGCATAGAATCCGCACTCATGTCGAACCCTGACGAACTGCTCATCGGCATCGCCGCCCTGGTGGAGGCCGAGAAAAGCACGCAGATGTCCCTGACCGTGGTCGCCGGCGGCACTGTCATCACCGGCCGGCTGGCTCCCGAGGACGTGTGGCGACAGCGGGTCGCCGAGGTGCTGGTGGACTCCGACCAGCTGGGCCCCTTCTCCGGCATCTTCACCGGAAGCCGGGAGCAGGGCCGCTCCGGCGACGGCGGGGCACCCACCCATCTGCACTTCCATGTCGCCCGCATCCTCCAGGGCAGCATGGGGATCCCGGAGACGGGGGGGATGTACCGCGTCGCGATCCAGGACGTCACCGCCTGGACCGTGGGCGACTTCAGCTACTCCGACCACTGAGGCCGAACGGGCCGAACACAGCGAAGAGGGCCCTGCCGGCGCGCGCCGGCAGGGCCCTCTTCGCTGTCGTGGTCCCGGTCTACACCGCCGCGGGGGCGCCCAGCAGCACCGACGCGTTCTCGAACGGGGAGAGGGCCTGGTGGGGCGTGGCCTCGGGGAGGTGGGGACGGCAGGTGAAGCCGAGCTGGGTCATCGCCCGGGTGACCTCGGCGGCGGTGAAGTCGCGGCGGTCCTGCCGGGTGACGACCTGGCCCACCTGCTTGACGGGGTAGTGGCGACGGCCGATGATCACCGATTCACCCGTGATCGGCTCGGGCTTGACGCCCTTCATCGTTTCCAGCACGCCGGCCTTGGTCAGGTCGAACGGGAAGCGGGCGATGATGCAGCGCATGGTGCCTCACAGGGAGTGGGAGAGGGAGAACGGTCCGGCCGGGCGGTGCCGGACGGCCGGGGGCGCCGAGAGCACTCCGCGCTCCGCGCGGTCTCCCTGGCACGTGCGGGCCGAGGGGCCCGCGTCTTCTTCGCAGACGTCCCGCAGACGGACCCGGTCCGTGTAACCGGGGCTGTCGCGGACGGCGGTGAGCCGGGCCCGGGTGACCCGGCCGGTGAGCTGGTCGTCCTCGTCGCAGATCAGCAGATGGCAGGTACGCGCGCTCGCCATGACGGACAGGGCGACCTCTACGGTCATGTCGTCACGGACGTGCGGCGCGGACGCCTCCGGGGAGGCGGCCGTCGGCCTGCCGGCGGGATCCGCCGGCCGCGACTGTGTCTGAACCAGCGTCAAAGGTGCCTCCTGCGAAGAGGGGATGGGGACGACTGCTCCTGCCGGACGGGGACCGTCAGGCCGCCGCGTCGAAGGCGGACGGCGGCCGCTGGGCCGACGTCCGGCGCGGGGCCGAGGCACCGCGGCTCTGGGCGCCGCGGCCGTCCTGGCCGGGGCGGCCACGGCGGCCGCGGGGCGAGGACGAGGTGCCGCGCCGGGAGCGCTCCGACGGCGGCGCCGTGATGGTGACCGGGATGCCGGAGGGGGCCTGGGCGCCGGTGATCCGGCTCAGCTCCTCCTCGCCCGAGCTCACCTGCGCGGTGTGGGCGACGATGCCCGCGGCGGCCACGAGGCGGCTCATCTCGCGGCGCTGGTTGGGCGTCACCAGGGTGACCACGCTGCCGGACTCCCCGGCGCGGGCGGTACGGCCGCCGCGGTGCAGGTAGTCCTTGGGGTCGCTCGGCGGGTCCACGTTCACCACGAGGTCGAGGTCGTCGACGTGGATGCCGCGGGCCGCGACGTTGGTCGCCACCAGCACCGTCACATGCCCGGACTTGAACTGGGCGAGGGTGCGGGTGCGCTGGGGCTGGGACTTGCCGCCGTGCAGGGCCGCGGCGCGGACGCCGTTCTCCAGCAGGTGCCCGGTCAGCCGGTCCACCGCGTGCTTGGTGTCCAGGAACATGATCACCCGGCCGTCGCGGGCGGCGATCTCGGTGGTGGTGCGCTGCTTGTCCGCGCCCTGCACGTGCAGGACGTAGTGCTCCATGGTGGTCACGGCGCCCGCGGAGGGGTCGACGGAGTGGACCACCGGGTCGGACAGGTACTGCCGGACCAGCAGGTCGACGTTGCGGTCCAGGGTCGCCGAGAACAGCATCCGCTGCCCACCGGGACTCACCTGGTCCAGCAGGTCGGTCACCTGCGGCATGAAGCCCATGTCGGTCATCTGGTCGGCCTCGTCGAGGACGGTGACGGCGACCTGGTCCAGGGTGCAGTGCCCGCGGTCGACCATGTCCTTGAGCCGTCCCGGGGTGGCCACGACGATCTCCGCGCCGGAGCGCAGCGCGCCTGCCTGCCGGCCGATCGACATGCCGCCGACGATCGTCGTCAGCCGCAGCCGCACGGCGCGGGCGTACGGGGTCAGGGCGTCGGTCACCTGCTGCGCGAGCTCGCGGGTCGGTACGAGGACCAGGGCCAGCGGGCGGCGGGGCTCGGCGCGCTGTCCGGCGGTGCGGGCCAGCATGGCGAGACCGAAGGCGAGCGTCTTGCCGGAGCCGGTGCGGCCACGGCCGAGCACGTCACGGCCGGCGAGGGAGTTCGGCAGGGTCGCCCCCTGGATGGGGAACGGGGTGGTGACGCCCTCCGCGGTCAGCGCGGCCAGCAGCGCCGCCGGCATGTCGAGGTCGGCGAACGCCTCGACGGCGGGCAGCGCGGGGGTGACGGTGACCGGCAGGGCGAACTCGCCCTGCGGAGCGGAACGCCGTCCGTAGCCGCCGGAGCGGCTGGGAGCGCCCGAGCGGCCGGCGTAGGCCGAGCCGAAGCGCGCACCGCCGCGGCCCGCACCGGAGGCGCCGGCGCGATTGCGGGAGGTGGTGGAGCGGGTGTTCGTACGTGTGCGGTTCAAAGGGGAACCTTCCTCGACGCGGCACGCATCAAGGAATTCCCGGCATGAGAAACAGCACGGAGAATCGCAGGGACGCGCCCAGTGAATACGGAGGCGAATCCAGCCGCGGAGAAAAACCGGGGCCTGCGCCTTTTTGATAACAGTCCTCGGGCCGGGCCGTTGCGGAAAAACTCAGGGCCGGACGGAGGAATCGTGCACGAGCTGTGCCCGCCGGGGGCGAGCGGCAACGAGCTGGGGCCCGCACCCCAAGGTGCGGGCCCCAGCTGCGAAGTTAAGGCGTCGCGTCAGGCGAGAACGATGTTCTCGGCCGTCGGGCCCTTCTGGCCCTGCGCGATGTCGAAGTTCACCTTCTGGCCTTCGAGCAGCTCGCGGAAGCCCTGGGCGGCGATGTTCGAGTAGTGGGCGAAGACGTCGGCGCCGCCGCCGTCCTGCTCGATGAAGCCGAAGCCCTTTTCCGCGTTGAACCACTTCACGGTGCCAGTAGCCATGTCTAATCTCCTTCGGGGGCATTCCCCGGAATCCGCACTGTGCCGATTCCGCGTCGTCGCGATGATCGCCCCGTCCGGAAATGACCGGAAATACACAAGCACTCCCACCCGGCACAGGAGCCGCCGGGGGCGCTTGAAGTTTTGGGAATCACAACTGCAACTTTGACTGACAGTAGCACGCCCGGCCCGGGCGTGCACGGTAAGTAATTCCGTTCAGCCGGGCGGGCGTGAAATTCTCATGGCGTGTTACGGCCATTTCTTATTTCGCGAGCACAGATATTGTCGCGGCGAAGTGCGGCCTTCGCGGCTCAGGGCCAGACCAGGCAGTACGGCTGGTGCCCCGCCTCGTGCAGGCGGTGGGAGAAGTCCTGCCACTCGTGCAGCAGCTGGTAGACGTTGAACGCGTCACGCGGGCCGCCGCGGTCCGGGACCGTCGACCAGATGAAGGCGGCGGCGCCCACCGCTTCCTCTCCTATGCCGCGCAGCGGGTCCACGACCGTCATGGGGAGCTTGACGACCGCGTAGTCGGGGTGCAGGACGACGAGCTCCAGCGGGGGAACCTTGTGCAGCGGGACGCCCTCGATGCCGGTGAGGACCATCGCGGCCATCGTCTCCGGCTTGATCTTGGTGAACATGCCGTTCATCCCGAGCTCGTCGCCGCCGAGCTCCTCGGGGCGCATCGAGATCGGGACCCGCGCTGCCGTCGCGCCGTCGGGCGCGCCGAAGTATTTGTACGTCACCCCCACCCGGCCACCATTCCCGCTCCCTGCCCTGAGCCGGTCTGCTCCACGGTCCGTGTAGTCCATACCGTCCATACGGGCCGACTGCTCGATCCGCTCAGGCTCACCCTGTGAACCCTGCGCCTGCCGTGCCTCTGCGGCTTCCTCCGCCTCGCGTCGGTGCCTCCCCCGCCGGGCACGCCGAGGACCGAGGTCATCGGTCCCCTCGCCCAGTCCGCCACCGCGATGCATATCTCCACCCGACTGCTTTTCTAGGCCGCGCGACCCCCGCCGCGCAACCCGATCATCGTGTCAGTGACCTCCCCCACGGCCGCTCGGCGAAACGTGGGCTGAAACACCTGTCCGCAGGATCTTCGCGGCCTCTGACACCATGGCTTGTGTGAGCTATCCGTACGAAGCCCCAGTTTCGCAGACTCTTTTCGACCGTGCGGCTGCCGTCACACCGGGCGGTGTGAACTCGCCCGTGCGCGCGTTCCGCGCCGTGGGCGGTACGCCCCGTTTCATGGTGTCCGGCAGCGGTCCCTATCTGACCGACGCCGACGGGAGGGAGTACGTCGACCTCGTGTGTTCCTGGGGGCCGATGATCCTCGGGCACTCCCGCCCCGAGGTCATCGCCGCCGTCCAGGAGGCCGTCGGGCGCGGCACGTCCTTCGGCACCCCGGGCGAGGGCGAGGTCGCGCTGGCCGAGGAGATCGTCGCGCGCGTCGAGCCCGTCGAGCAGGTGCGCCTCGTCTCCAGCGGGACCGAGGCGACCATGTCCGCCATCCGTCTGGCGCGCGGCTTCACCCGCCGCGCCAAGGTGATCAAGTTCGCCGGCTGCTACCACGGGCACGTCGACTCCCTGCTGGCCGCCGCGGGCAGCGGGCTGGCGACCTTCGCCCTGCCGGACACCCCCGGCGTCACCGGTGCGCAGGCGGGGGACACCATCGTCCTGCCGTACAACGACCTGGACGCCGTGCACGCCGCGTTCCGGGCGCACCCCGGTGAGATCGCCTGCGTCATCACGGAGGCCTCGCCCGGGAACATGGGTGTCGTGCCGCCGCGGCCCGGGTTCAACCAGGGTCTGAAGGACGCCTGCGCGCAGAACGGCGCGCTGTTCATCTCGGACGAGGTCATGACCGGCTTCCGGACCAGCAGGTCCGGCTGGTACGGGGTGGACGGCGTCCGTCCCGACCTGATGACCTTCGGCAAGGTCATGGGCGGCGGCTTCCCGGCCGCCGCCTTCGGTGGACGGGCCGACGTGATGGGCCACCTCGCGCCCGCGGGGCCGGTCTACCAGGCGGGCACGCTGTCGGGGAACCCGGTGGCGACCGCCGCCGGGCTCGCGCAGCTGCGGCTGCTGGACGACGCCGCGTACGAGACGGTCGACGCGGTGTCCCTGCAGATCCGCACGCTGGTGACCGAGGCGCTCGCCAAGGAGGGCGTGGCGCACCGGCTGCAGAACGCGTCCAACATGTTCTCGGTCTTCTTCACCGAGCGGGAGGTGCGCGACTACGAGGACGCGAAGACGCAGGAGTCCTTCCGGTACACCGCGTTCTTCCACTCGTTGCTCGCGCAGGGCGTCTATCTGCCGCCCTCGTCGTTCGAGTCGTGGTTCGTGTCCACGGCGCACGACGAGCGGGCGGTTCAGCGGATCGCCGACGCCCTTCCGGCGGCGGCACGGGCAGCGGCGGAGGCCACGGCATGACCGGCACGGGAGCCGAGAAGGCACCTGAGAAGAGGGACGACGATCTGACGGTCGTCCATGTGATGCGGCACGGCGAGGTCGAGAACCCGGACGGCGTCCTGTACGGGCGGCTGGCCGGCTATCACCTCTCCGAGCTGGGGCGGCAGATGGCCGACCGGGTCGCGGAGAAGCTGTCCTCACGGGACGTCACGTACGTCGTCGCCTCGCCCCTGGAGCGGGCGCAGGAGACGGCGACGCCCATCGCCAAGGCGCACGGGCTGGACCTCGCGACCGACGGCCGGCTGATCGAGGCGGAGAACGTCTTCCAGGGCAAGACCTTCGGGGTCGGGGACGGCGCGCTGCGCCGCCCGGAGAACTGGAAGCACCTGGTCAACCCGTTCAAGCCGTCCTGGGGCGAGCCGTACGTGGAGCAGGTCGTGCGGATGATGGGGGCGCTGGACGCCGCCAAGGACGCGGCGCGCGGGCACGAAGCGGTGTGCGTGTCCCACCAGTTGCCGATCTGGATCCTACGGTCCTTCGTGGAGCGGCGGCGGCTGTGGCACGACCCGCGCAAGCGGCAGTGCACCCTGGCCTCGCTGACGAGCTTCACCTACCGCGGCGACAAGATCGTCTCGGTGGGCTACAGCGAGCCCGCCCGGGATCTGGTGCCCGCTCATCTCCTCGCCGGTGCCAAGCCGGTGCAAGGCCAGGGCAAGGCGTTCGGGGCCTGATCGAGAGCGGATGGCCTGTGCCCGGGAGGTGTGCGCCGGGCGTACGCATCGTCACAAAGCGTGCACATCCGGGCCATTCGAGCGCATCTTCGTAAAATAATATGAATATGTGCGAGTGAGACGGAACCCCCGTCCTCGTCGCGCCCTCTCATGGGATGCCGGCCGATAGCCGGCTGAGAGGGCGCGACGAAATGGGGACGACATGCGGGACGTCAGCCGACGCGGAGTGATCGGGATGGGGGCGGGCGCCGCCACCGCGCTCGGCCTCACCGCCTGCGGTACCGCTCACCGACAAGAGGGCGCGAGCACCCCGGGCGGTTCCCGCACCGGCGGCCCCGGTGCCCCCAAGACCCCCGTACGCCCCCTCGGTGACGGGTCGACCTCCTTCACGGGCAAGCAGCCCCGGCAGCCCGGACAGCCCGTGCCCCTGGAGCCCGGCGAGACCCCGCCGCAGTTCGTGGTCTTCTCCTGGGACGGCGCGGGCGAGGTCGGGACCGGCCTCTTCGAGCGCTTCCTGGACCTCGCGAAGGACCACGAGGCGCACATGACGTTCTTCCTGTCCGGGGTCTACCTGCTGCCCGAGTCGAAGAAGCGCCTGTACCTCCCGCCGAACAACGCGCCGGGCGCCTCCGACATCGGCTACCTGACCGACGAGCACATCCGGATGACGCTGAAGGGTGTCCGGCGCGCCTGGCTCGACGGCCACGAGATCGGCACGCACTTCAACGGCCACTTCTGCTCCGGCTACGGCAGCGTCGCCAACTGGACGCCCAAGCAGTGGCGCAGCGAGATCCACCAGGCCAAGTCCTTCGTGAAGGAGTGGCGGACCAACACCGGCTGGACCGACCTGCCGTCGCTGCCCTTCGACTACGACAAGGAACTCATCGGCGGCCGCACCCCCTGCCTCCTCGGCCAGGACAACCTGCTGCCGACCGCCCGTGAGCTCGGCTGGCGCTACGACGCCTCCTCGCCCGGCGGCCGCCAGCGCTGGCCGCGGAAGACCGAGGGCGTGTGGGACCTGCCGCTCCAGGCGATCCCGTTCCCGGGCCGCGGCTTCGAGGTGCTCTCGATGGACTACAACATGCTGGCCAACCAGTCGGTGAACTCGACCAAGGCGCCGGCGTACAACTACCCGGGCTGGCGCACCCAGTCCGCCGGGGCGTACATCGCGGGATTCAAGCGGGCATACGAGACGAACCGGGCACCGCTCTTCATCGGCAACCACTTCGAGGAGTGGAACGGCGGCATCTACATGGACGCCGTGGAGCGCGCGATCAAGTACATCGCGCGGCAGAGGGAGAAGGGCGGCGACGTACGCCTCGTCTCCTTCCGGCAGTTCGTGGACTGGATGGACGTGCAGCGGCCCGACGTGCTGGCCGCGCTCCAGTCGCTGGACGTGGGACAGAAACCGGCCGGTGGCTGGAAGGGGCTCTCCGGCGGGACCGGCGGGACCGGCGGAAGCGCCTCGGGCAAGGGCGAAAAGGGCGCCTGATATGCGGGTTTCCGCCCGCGAGGGGGGTGCGCAAGATCCCCGGAACGGACATGCGAAACTTTTCACATGAGTGCCGCCCGCCGCGCCCGCCAGCGCCTCGACCGCGCGAACCGCAGCCGTAGCCGTGCCGCCCTGCTCACCGCCGGGGCCGCGGTCGCGGCACTCGCCCTGACCGCCTGCGGCTCCGGCGGCACGCATGGGGGATCGGGCAACACGAACTTCGTCACCGGCACCGACGGCATCGCCACCGCAGCGAAGGGCGAACGGGCCGACGCCCCCGACCTGTCGGGCCCCACCGTCGACGGCAAGAAGATCGACGTCGCCGACTACAAGGGCAAGGTCGTCGTCCTCAACGTCTGGGGCTCCTGGTGCCCGCCGTGCCGCGCCGAGGCGCCCGGCTTCACCAGGGTCGCCGAGGACCTCGAAGCGCGGGGCGTGCAGTTCGTCGGCATCAACACGCGTGACACCAGCACGGGTCCGGCCAAGGAGTTCGAGAAGGACTACGAGGTGCCCTACCCGAGCCTGTACGACCCCACCGGCAAGCTGATGCTCCGCTTCCCCAAGGGCTCGCTCAACCCCCAGGCCATCCCCTCCACCGTCGTCCTCGACCGGGACGGGAAGATCGCGGCCCGCTCGCTGTCGCCGCTGAGCGAGGACAAGCTGCGCGGCATGCTCAAGCCGATCCTCGCGGAGAAGTGACGTGAGCGACGCCTCCGTGCTCCACGCCACCGCGGTCCTCGCCGCGTCCGACGGGGTGAACCACACCGTGCTGAACGGCGCGCTGCTGCTCGCCGTGCCGGTCGCCGTGCTCGGCGGACTCGTCTCCTTCTTCTCCCCGTGTGTGCTGCCGCTGGTGCCCGGATACCTCTCGTACGTCACCGGGGTCAGCGGCACCGACCTCGCGGACGCGAGGCGCGGGCGGATGGCCGCGGGCGCGTCCCTGTTCGTGCTCGGCTTCACGGCCGTCTTCGTCTCCGGCGGAGCGCTCTTCGGCTACTTCGGCTCGACCCTGCAGGAGTACCAGGACACGCTGACCACCGTGCTCGGCGGACTCATGATCCTCATGGGTGTCTTCTTCCTCGGGCTGATGCCCTGGCTCACCCAGCGCGAGTTCCGCTTCCACCAGCGGCCGGTGGCCGGCCTGGCCGGGGCCCCCGTGCTCGGCGCCCTCTTCGGCATCGGCTGGACCCCCTGCATCGGCCCGACCCTCGCGTCCGTGCAGGCCCTCGCGGTCGACCAGGCGAGCGCCGGGCGCGGGGCCATACTGACGGTCGCGTACTGCGCCGGCCTCGGGGTGCCTTTCGTGCTCGCCGCGGTCGCCTTCCGCAAGGCGCTCGGCGCCTTCGGCTGGGTCAAGCGCCACTACGCGTGGGTGATGCGGATCGGCGGCGGCATGATGATCGTGACCGGCGTGCTGCTGCTGACCGGTGCGTGGGACAGCATGATGCAGCAGATGCAGACCTGGTCCAACGGCTTCGCGGTGGGGATCTGATCCATGCGCAAGGCCGAAACCGACGCCGAGACCGAAACCGGTTCCATGAGCACGACTGACACCAGCACCACGACCGGTCCGGCCGACGGATCCCCCTCCGGGGACGGTCCCGGCGCGGAGGCCGCCCGGGACGCGCGGGAACTCGGCGAGGCCGGCTCGCAGCTGTCCACGGCGCCCACCGAGACGGTCGTCCCCGGCTCCTTCGGCGGCAACCGGGCCCCCGGCGCCGCCGGCTGGCTCGCCTGGACCGGGCGTGAGCTCGTCGGCTGGACCCGCTGGTTCTGGCGCCAGCTCACCTCCATGCGGGTCGCGCTGATCCTGCTCTTCCTGCTGTCGCTCGGGGCGATCCCCGGCTCGCTGATCCCGCAGACCGGGAACGACGCGACGAAGGTCGCCGAGTTCCAGCAGGCGCACACCACGCTCGCGCCCGTCTACGAGAAGCTCGGCCTCTTCCACGTCTACAGCTCGGTGTGGTTCTCCGCGATCTACATCCTGCTGTTCGTCTCGCTCATCGGCTGCATCGTGCCGCGCACCTGGCAGTTCGTGGGGCAGCTGCGCAGCCGTCCGCCGGGCGCCCCGAAGCGGCTGACCCGGCTGCCCGCGTACACCACCTGGCGCACCGGGGCCGAGCCCGAGCAGGTCCGCGAGGCCGCGCTCACGGTGCTCAAGCAGCGCCGCTTCCGGGCGCACGTCGCCGGGGACGCGGTCGCCGCCGAGAAGGGCTACGTGCGCGAGGCGGGCAACCTGCTCTTCCACATCGCCCTGATCGTGATGCTGGTCGCCTTCGCCTGGGGACAGCTCTTCAAGTCCGAGGGCAACAAGCTGGTCGTCGAAGGCGACGGCTTCTCCAACACGCTGCTGCAGTACGACGACTTCAAGTCCGGCAGCCTCTTCGACGTCGACGACCTGACGCCGTTCAGCTTCGACCTGAAGAAGTTCACCGGCACCTACGAGCGGACCGGCCCCAACAAGGGCACCCCGCGCACGTACCAGGCGGACATCACCTACAGCGAGGGCGCCGACGGCACCCCGAAGCGCACGTCCGTCCAGGTCAACGAGCCGCTGGTGATCGGCGACTCCAAGGTCTACCTCGTCAGCCACGGCTACGCGCCCGTCGTCACCGTGCGGGACGGCAAGGGCGACGTCGTCTTCCGCCAGCCCGTGCCGATGCTTCCGCTCGACTCCAACGTGACCTCGCAGGGCGCCATCAAGGTGCTCGACGGCTACCGGAACGCCGCGGGGAAGAAGGAGCAGCTCGGCTTCTCCGCGTTCTTCGTGCCGACCTTCGCGGGCGCCGGCAAGGGCACGATGTTCTCCCAGTTCCCGGCGCTGGACCGGCCGGTGCTCGCGCTGTCCGCGTACCACGGCAGCCTGGGCGTCGACTCGGGCATCCCGCAGAACGTGTACCAGCTCGACACCGCGAAGCTGAAGCAGTTCAAGAACGCCCAGGGCGACATCCTCAAGCAGCGGCTGACCCCCGGCGAGACCATGCAGCTCCCGAACGGCGCCGGCTCGATCACCTTCGAGAAGGACATCAAGGAGTGGGCCGGTTTCCAGGTCACCCAGCAGCCCGGCAGTGACTGGGCGCTGGCCGGTGCCATCGCCGCGATCCTCGGCCTCGCCGCCTCCCTGTTCATCCAGCGCCGCAGGGTCTGGGTGCGCGCCACCACCGGGGCGGACGGGGTGACCGTCGTGGAGATGGCCGGGCTCGGCCGCAGCGAGTCCGCGAAGCTCCCCGAGGAACTCGGCGACCTGGCGGCGCTCGTGCACGACCGGGCACCGAGCGCCCCCGACCCCGACCCGACCGAGCCCGACCCGGACATCCCCGAACCCCACGCCGTACCTGCCGCCGAAGGGGCTGAGAAGCAGTGACTCTCGCCGCCGCAACGAACGAAAACCTCGCCAGTATCAGCAACACGCTGATCTACTCGTCGATGGCCGTCTACACCTTGGCCTTCTTCGCGTACATCGCCGAGTGGCTCTTCGGCAGCCGCAGCAAGGTCGGCCGCACGGCCGCCGCGCTCACGCAGAGCGGTGCCGCGCAGGCGCCGGCGGTCACCGTGCAGCAGGCCGGCGGCACCGCCGTCCTGGAGCGGCCCAAGGTCGTCGTCCGCTCCGCGGCCGGCGCCCGTGACGTGCCGGACGGCCCCGGCGCGCACGGCGGCGACGAGCAGGGCGACCTCTACGGCCGCATCGCCGTCTCCCTCACCGTGCTCGCCTTCGCCGTCGAGGCGGCGGGCGTGCTCGCCCGCGCCCTGTCGGTGCAGCGGGCGCCGTGGGGCAACATGTACGAGTTCAACCTCACCTTCTCCACGGTGGCCGTCGGCGTGTACCTCGCGCTGCTGGCGCTGAAGAAGAACATCCGCTGGCTCGGCCTCCCGCTGGTCACGACGGTCCTGCTCGACCTCGGTCTCGCCGTCACCGTCCTGTACACCGCCAGCGACCAGCTGGTCCCCGCGCTCCACTCGTACTGGCTGTACATCCACGTCTCCACCGCGATCTTCTGCGGCGCCGTCTTCTACGTGGGCGCGGTCGGCACCCTGCTGTACCTCTTCAAGGACTCCTACGAGAACAAGCTGGCGGGCGGCGGGAAGCCCGGCCGGTTCGCGACCTCGGTGCTGGAGCGGCTGCCCGCGGCGGCCTCGCTCGACAAGTTCTCCTACCGCGTGAACGCCGCCGTCTTCCCGCTGTGGACGTTCACGATCATCGCGGGCGCGATCTGGGCGGGCGACGCCTGGGGCCGCTACTGGGGCTGGGACCCCAAGGAGACCTGGTCGTTCATCACCTGGGTCGCGTACGCCGGCTACCTGCATGCCCGGGCCACGGCCGGCTGGAAGGGCCGCAAGGCCGCCTACATCGCGCTGATCGCCTTCGCGTGCTGGCTGTTCAACTACTACGGCGTCAACATCTTCGTCACCGGCAAGCACTCCTACGCCGGCGTCTGATCCGCACGCACGCACGACCGACAGGGCCGGCCGCCCGTGACCCCGACCCGGGGCACGGGCGGCCGGCCCTCGGCGTACGGGCAGGGGTGCGCATCCCTTGGTGCCGCGCCACGCTGGTGTCATGAGCGACGTCATCGAAGAGGGCACCGCCGAGACCCGCGGGGACCTGCGTCTGCTGCACTACCTGCTGCGCCTTCCCCGGCCCGTGGAGGACGTCTGGCCGGCGGTGGCCACCGCCGAGGGCCTGCGGGAATGGCTCGCCGGCGCCGTGGACCTGGAGCCGCGGCTCGGCGGAGCGGCCCGCCTGGGCGAGCTGGGCGAGGGACGGGTCACGGCGTGGGACGTGGAGCGCGTCGCCGAGTACACGGCCGAGGAGCGCGGGCGGATCCGCTTCCACCTGGAGGCCGCGCCGGACGGCGGCACCACGCTCCGCTTCACCCACGAGACGCGGAGCGGCCCGGAGCCCGGCTGGCGCGCCCGCCTGGAGCGGCTCGTGACCGCGCTCGCCCGGGACTGAGCCCGCCCCGGGCCGCGGTCACCGCTCCCCGGCCGTGTCGCCGCTCGCGTCGGGTGTGCGCGGGGGCCGGCCGGCCAGGGCGTCCGCCGGCCAGTCCCGGGCCGCCCGCCGCAGCGCGGCGCCGTCCGCGGGCCGCGCCTGCGACAGCTCCTCCAGCTCGGACCGCACCCGCCTGCCCATCTCGGGGTCCGGCGGTACGAGCGGGTCGGTCAGCCGCCAGAGAGCGTGCAGCAGCCGGCGTGTCCGCAGATGGAGGGCGCCGTGCGTGCCGTCCGGCGGGGGCACGGCCGGGTCCGTACGGCCGAGCGCGACCGGGGTCCGCCGGTCGCGGCCGTCGGGACCGGGGTGGTACGGCGCGGAGGCGATGAACAACAGGGAGGACAGCCAGTCGCCGCAGTCGGCGCGGGCGAAGGTGTCGCGCAGGTGGGCGACCGCGCCCTCGGTGTCGCCCAGGGCCAGTTCGTGGTGCAGGCGCAGGCGGGCGCGCCCGGGGCCGCCCGCGGCCCCGGGAGGGTCGGTGTAGTGGCGGACGAGCGCGCGGTGGGCGGCCCGCCACGCGAGGCGGCCCGGGTCGAGGCGGTGCAGCCGCAGGAGCAGCAGCGCCCGCAGGAACGGGTCCCCGACGAAGTGTCCGCCGGCCGCGGGACGGCCCTCCCGCGCGAGCAGCTCCTCCAGGTCGCGCACTCCCGGGGCGCCCGAGCCGTCGGGCAGCCGTGCCGCGGCGAGGGCGTGGGCCGAGTCGCGGTCGTGGGCGGCGGCGAGCACGGTGAGCGCGTCCAGCACGCCTGCGGGCATCAGCCGGTCGAGCAGTTCCCGGTGGAGGGGGCGCGCTTCGTGGTCCCCGGGCAGCACGAGGGAGGCGGTGAGGAGCGCGCCCGGCGAGGCCGCGGCCGGGTTCTGCCGGGCGCACTCGGCGAACAGCGCGACCCCCAGCGGACTGCCCCCGGTCAGCCGGTGGACGGCGGGCGGGAGGTGCGGCGGCACCGGGACCGGCCGGCACGCGGCGCCCAGGAGGTGCGCGGTGTCGTCGGGGGCCAGCGGCGGCAGCGGGACGAGCAGCGCGCCGGAGGACGGCGAGGTGCCCGGCGTCCAGCCGGTGTGCCGGGCGAGGTCCGGGAGCGTACGGCGGGCGGCGTCGCGCAGGGCCGGGTGCGTGGGGCCGCGCAGGGCGGCGAAGAACACGGCGGGGTCGGGGAAGCCGTCGGCGCGGTCGCGCAGGACCGCCTCCATGAGCGCGAGGCCGGGCGCCGCCTGCACGTCGTCGACGAGGACGAGGGGCCGGCCGGTCCGCCTGGTGCGCTGGAGCGGCCCCGCGTAGGCGTCGTCCAGATCGGCCAGCAGGGCGCGTACGAGGTGGCGTTCGGCCCGGGCGCGGGAGTCGCCGCCCGCCCGGAAGCGGCCGGAGAGCAGGACCAGCCCGAGCTTGGGGCTGCCGCCCGCGTCCGGGCAGTCCCGGTACCAGGTGGCGCCCTTGCGCAGCCGCAGATGGGTGGGCGAGACCCCTTCGGAGAAGGCTTCCAGGGCCGCCTCGATGAGCGGTTCCACCCCCTGGCCGGTGCCGGACACCGTGTCGGTCAGCCGGGTGACGACCCGGCCGACCCAGCGCCCGGCGAGGCCCGGGACCCAGGAGCCGGAGTCGTTGAGCAGCAGGACGCGCTCGGACTCCCGCCGCACGCGGGTCTCGTCGCGGTCGCCCCAGCCGCCCGCCGCGACGGCCAGCAGCCCGCACGCGAGACGCGGGAACTGGAGGCGTCCCGCGCCGCTCACCGGCTCCGCGAGCTGTTCGGCGGCGTCGGCGAGGGCCTGTGCGACCGGCGACCAGGCTTCGGGCGGGCGGGGCGGTCCGGCGGCGCGCCGGCTGTCGGCACCGTCGATCAGCGCGACCGGAACGTGGCCGCGGAAGGACTCGCGCAGTTCGCGCAGGACGGTGGTCCCGCCCAGTCCGCGGGCGCCGGTGAGCACCACGAACGGGGAGGTCCGCGCGTGCTCCTGCGGTACCGGGCGGTGCCGGTAGGGCGTCCGGCCGACCAGCCGGGCCGCGAGTCCGGGCGGATCCGCGCCGAAGAGCGGCCCGCGCCCGCGCAGTCCGGCGCGCAGCGCGTCCTCGTCCGTCGCGGTGCGCGCTCCGCCGGTCGCCGTCGGTCCCGCCGCTGTTCCTGTCATGGCTGAGGTGAGGTGTATCAACAGCGGTGCGCGGCGCGGGGAGTTGCTTCGGAGTAGGGCACGTGCTGTCCGTTCGGCCGCGCAACGCTTTCGCCGGTCAGCCGACTGTGATCGAGTCGAGCTTCTCCCGGAGGTACACGTGGGAGTCGACCGGTTCGTGGGCGACGCGGCCGACGGGGGCGGGCACCGACTCGACCCGCGTGCCGGGGGTGCACTCGCCGAAGTACACCAGGGAGATCAGCTCCTCCGCGGGGGCGTCGGCGGGCGGCGGCAGCACGCGGTGGCGGCCCGAGCGCCAGCGGTCGCCCGTCCAGCGGGCCATCAGGTCACCGATGTTGACGGTGAACGCGGCCGGGTCGTGGGGCGCGTCCTCCCAGCCGCCGTCGTCGGTGAAGACCTGGAGGCCCCCCTTGCCCGTCTGGCGGTCGAGGATCGTCACGGTGCCGAAGTCGGTGTGCGGGCCGATGCGGAACTGGCCGGGCTCGGGGGCGCCGACGACCTCGGTGCCCGGATACCAGTTGATGTTGAAGCCGTACGTCGGGTGGGCCATGTGCCGGGTGAAGAAGTCGGGTTCCAGGCCCAGGGCCTCGCCGAGGAGGGCGAGGAGATGGTGCTGGAGGCCGCTCATCCGCGTGAGGTACTCCTCGCACGGGCCGCGCAGTCCGGGGACCTCGGCGGGCCAGACGTTGGGGGCGTACCACCGCGCGTCGAGTTCGGGGTCGCCGAAGGGCTCGTCGGTGGCGAAGGTCAGCGACTCCTTCAGGTCGGGCGGGGTCGGGGTGCCCTCGGCGCCGCCGTTGGCCTCGGCTCCCCGGCCCAGCCAGCCCCGGCCGCCGACCCGGGTGGCGTAGCGCTGCTTCACCTCGGCCGGCAGCGCGAAGAAGGCGCGGGCCTCCGCGCGGACGCGGGTGCGCAGGCCGGGGTCCACGCCGTGGCCGGTGACGAGCAGGAACCCGGCGGTGCGCAGGGCGTCGTCGACGGTGCGGGCGATACCGGCGCGGGCGTCGGCGTCCCCGGTGAGCCAGGGGCGCAGGTCGATCGTGGGGATGCGCGGGCCGGTCCGGGCCCCGGGCGCGGTGGCCGGCTCGGTGGCGTGCGCGGCGGGGTCGCGGGGGACGAGCGGGGGCCGGGGGTCACTCACCGATGTCCTCGTTCCACAGGGCCGGTTCGCGGCGGACGAAGTCGCGCATGAGGGCGACGCATTCGGGATCGTCGAGGAGGACCACCCGCACGCCGTGCTCCGCGAGCCAGTCGTGGCCGCCGTGGAAGGTCCCGGACTCCCCGATCACGACCCGGGAGATGCCGAACTGGCGCACCAGGCCGCTGCAGTACCAGCACGGCGACAGGGTCGTCACCATCGTCGTGCCGCGGTACGTCCGCTGCCGTCCGGCGGCCCGGAAGGCCGCGGTCTCGGCGTGCACGGAGGGGTCGTCGTCCTGGACGCGGCGGTTGCGGCCGCGGCCGAGGAGGGTGCCGTCCGCGCCGTACAGCGCCGCCCCGACAGGGATGCCGCCCTCGGCGAGCCCGGCGCGGGCCTCGGCGACGGCGGTGGCGAGCCACGCGCGGGCCTGTGCCTGGTCGATGGGCTCCATGCCCCCACTCTGCTGCGGCCGGACGGTCGGGGCAACGCGCGACGGGCTTCCCGTCCTCCCGGGGCTGCTCGCACCCGTGCCGGCCGTGGAGCCCTGAACCGGCGTCAGGGACGTGGGCGGCCGGGCGCGGGCCGCTCGCGGGGAGCCGTCACTCCTTGGCGTCCTCGCCCCGCTCGCGCCGCCGCAGCTCCTCCTCGCGGCGCCGCAGGCCGGCCTCCCAGTCCTTGAGGAGCGACTCGTCCTTGCGGTTCTCGGCCTTGAGGGAGTTCAGGAACTCCGGGTCGTCGTCGGGCGCGAGCTGCCGGGTGCCGTGGTTGCGGTGCCACTGGGAGGGCGTGGAGCCGTTCGCCGGGGTGTGGCGGACCTTGCCGGCCACCAGCCAGGCGATCGGACCGACCAGCACCTCGCCGAAGAGCAGGATGATGATTACCCAGACGACCTTGGGCAGGCCGCGGACCTCTTCCTCCGGCGTGTTCAGGCAGTCGATGAACGCGTAGATCCACAGTGCCAGAACCAACAGGAACGGCAGATACCTCAGCATGGCCGGACGATCCCCCACTGAACGACGGCGGGGCGACGCGGGGCCCCGGTGACGGCCACAGGGTAGCGGGTGCGGATGTCGGCCAAGGGGGCGCTGCCCGGCCCCGGACCCGGGCCGCCCGCGTCCGCCGGGTGGGGCGCGCGCGGGCGGACGGGGTGCCTCGGCGATACTGGGACGCATGGCTTACGACGATCTTCGCTCCCTGCTCCGGGCGCTGGAGCGCGAGGGCGACCTCAAGCGCATCAAGGCCGAGGTCGACCCGTATCTGGAGGTCGGGGAGATCGTCGACCGGGTCCAGAAGGCCCAGGGCCCGGCGCTCCTCTTCGAGAACGTGCGCGGCTCCTCCATGCCGCTCGCGATGAACGTGTTCGGCACCGACCGCCGCCTCCTCAAGGCGCTCGGCCTGAAGTCGTACGGCGACATCAGCGACAAGATCGGCGGCCTGCTCAGGCCCGAGCTGCCGCACGGGTTCGTCGGGGTGCGCGAGGCTTTCGGCAAGCTCGGCGCGATGACCCACGTACCGCCGAAGAAGGTGAAGGACGCCCCCGTCCAGGAGGTCGTCCTGCGCGGTGACGACGTCGACCTCGACGCGCTGCCCGCCCTCTTCACCTGGCCGAAGGACGGCGGCTCCTTCTTCAACCTCGGGCTGACCCACACCAAGGACCCCGAGAGCGGCATCCGCAACCTCGGGCTCTACCGCCTCCAGCGCCACGACAAGCGGACCATCGGCATGCACTGGCAGATCCACAAGGACAGCCGCAACCACTACCAGGTGGCGGCCCGCCGGGGTGAGCGGCTGCCGGTCGCGATCGCCTTCGGCTGCCCGCCCGCCGTCACGTACGCCTCCACCGCCCCGCTGCCCGGCGACATCGACGAGTACCTGTTCGCCGGGTTCGTGCAGGGCAAGCGGATCGAGATGGTCGACTGCAAGACGGTGCCGCTCCAGGTGCCGGCGAACGCCGAGGTCGTCCTGGAGGGCTGGCTGGAGCCCGGCGAGATGCTGCCCGAAGGCCCGTTCGGCGACCACACCGGGTTCTACACCCCGCAGGAGCCGTTCCCGGCGCTGACCATCGACTGCGTCACCATGCGCAAGCGGCCGTTGCTCCAGTCGATCGTCGTCGGCCGCCCGCCGACCGAGGACGGCCCGCTGGGCCGCGCGACGGAGAGGTTCTTCCTCCCCCTCCTCAAGATCATCGTCCCGGACATCGTGGACTACCACCTCCCCGAGGCCGGCGGCTTCCACAACTGCGCGATCGTCTCGATCGACAAGAAGTACCCCAAGCACGCCCAGAAGGTCATGCACGCCGTGTGGGGCGCCCACATGATGTCCCTGACCAAACTGATCGTCGTCGTCGACTCCGACTGTGACGTCCACGATCTGCACGAGGTCGCCTGGCGTGCCCTCGGCAACACCGACTACGCCCGCGATCTCACCGTCGTCGAGGGCCCGGTCGACCACCTCGACCACGCCTCCTACCAGCAGTTCTGGGGCGGCAAGGCGGGCATCGACGCGACGCGGAAGTGGCCCGAGGAGGGCTACACCCGGGACGGCGGCTGGCCCGACATGGTGCTGTCGGACCCGGAGACGGCGGCGAAGGTCGACCGCCGCTGGAAGGAGTACGGACTCTCGTGAGCAGCGCATCAGCGGCGATCCCGCAGCCGGGGCGCACCAAGGCGTTCCTGCGCCTCGTCATGATCGAGCACTCCGTCTTCGCGCTGCCCTTCGCGTACATCGCGGCGCTGACGGCGATGTTCGAGCTCGACGGGAACATCCACTGGGGACGGCTGCTGCTCGTCACGGTCGCGATGGTCGGGCTGCGGACGTTCGCCATGGCCGCGAACCGGATCATCGACCGCGAGATCGACGCCCGCAACCCCCGCACCGCCCACCGCGAACTGGTCACCGGCGCCATGTCGGTGAAGCACGCCTGGACCGGCGCCCTGGTCGCCCTCGTCTTCTTCCTGGGCGCGGCGGCGCTGCTCAACCCGCTGTGCCTCGCCCTCGCGCCCATCGCCGTCGTCCCGATGGTGGTCTATCCGTACGGCAAGCGGTTCACGAACTTCCCCCAGGCCATCCTCGGTCTGGCCCAGGCCATGGGCCCGATCGGCGGCTGGCTCGCGATCACCGGCGAGTGGTCCTGGGACGCGGTGATCCTCGGCCTCGCGGTCGGCGTCTGGATCGGCGGCTTCGACCTGATCTACGCCTGCCAGGACGTCGAGACCGACCGCGAGGTCGGCGTGAAGTCGGTCCCGGCCCGCTTCGGCATCCCCGCCGCGATCCGGGGAGCGCGCGTCTGTCACGCCGTCACCACCGGCCTGTTCGTCTGGTACGGGGCGGCCACCGGCGCCGGCGCGTTCTTCTGGCTCGGCCTGGTGATCGTCGCGGGCGCGTTCCTCTACGAGCACTCCATCGTGCGCCCGCACGACCTCTCCCGGCTCAACCGGGCGTTCTTCCAGGTCAACGGCTTCATCGGCATCGCGCTCTTCGTCTGCGCCCTGCTGGACCTGCTGGTGCGCGGGCTGACGGTCTAGCCGCCGGCCCGCGTCGGCGTCGTCGGCGTGAGTGCCTACCCCGCCGACGTGATCGAGTTCGTCGTCGAGGTGGTCTCGCCGAGCAGCGTCCGCCGTGACCACGAGGTCAAACCCTGGTGGTACGCCTCCCGAGGCATCGCCAACTATCTCGTCGTCGACCCGCTCGAAGGCCACTGCGTGACGATGTGGAACCCGGGCCCCGACGGCTACCGCGGGCGGGACGTCGTCCCGTACGGCGTCGATCTGACCGTGGACTCGCCCCTGGGCGAGCTGACGCTGCGCACGGACCGGCTGCCCGTGGACCCAAAGGCCCGCCGGTCCTGAGTCGATGCCGCGACGCCGGTAGGCTCGGGGTGTGAACGCAGGAGAAACACAGCGGCGGCCTTGGATCGTGGGGGTGTCCGGCGCGTCCGGAACCCCGTATGCGGCGGCCGTGCTGCGCGCCCTCCTGGACGCCGAGGAGAGCGTCGACCTGGTCGTCAGCCGGGCCTCCCGCCTCACCCTGCTCGACGAGACCGGGATCAGCTTCCGGGACGCGCACTGGCGGGACGACCTGCGCGCCTGGCTGGCCCGCGGGGCCGACGGCAAGCCCGGCACCTTCGACGCCTTCGAGGACCGGATCGACGCCGTACGCCACTGGAGCGCCGGGGACCTGGCGGCCGGGCCGTCCTCCGGCTCGTACCCCGTGAAGGGCATG
This sequence comes from Streptomyces sp. NPDC005496, assembly GCF_042872045.1. NCBI lineage: Bacteria > Bacillati > Actinomycetota > Actinomycetes > Kitasatosporales > Streptomycetaceae > Streptomyces > Streptomyces sp. NPDC005496. The sequence continues at coordinate 185,157 of NZ_JBIAJQ010000014.1, read as the reverse complement.
ATCATCGTGCCCGCCTCCACCGCCTGTGTCGCCGGAGTCGCCCTCGGCCTCTCCAAGGACCTGCTCCAGCGGGCGGCGAGCGTGACCCTCAAGGAGGGGCGCCCGCTCGTCGTCGCCGTCCGCGAGACCCCGCTGAACGGGCAGACGCTGCGTCACCTCGTCACGCTGGACGACGCGGGCGCGGCCGTCGTCCCCGCCTCACCCGCGTTCTACGCGGGCGCCACGCACATCCAGGACCTGGTGGACTTCGTCGCCGGACGGGTCCTCGACGCGGCGGGCGTCGAGCACCGGCTCTACCGCCGCTGGAAGGGCGAACTCGGCGGCGGTTCCCACGGCACCACCTGAGCACAGCACGTCATCAACTTTCAGGATCTCTTCAGCGGAAGGCTATCGATCGCATGGACGCGGTGGACAGGCAGCTCATCCAGGCCCTGAGGGAGAACGGCCGGGCCTCCTACGCGGAGCTGGGACGCCTCGTCGGACTGTCGGGACCCAGTGTCACCGACCGGATCAACCGGCTGGAGGCCGCCGGGGTCATCACCGGTTACCGCGCGACGGTCGACTCCGCCTCGCTCGGTCTCGGCGTCACCGCCCTGATCGGCATCTCGCTCTCCGACGCCGCCGACCACGAGGACGTGGCGCGCCGGCTGAAGGACCTCACCGAGATCGAGGACTGCTGGTTCATCGCCGGCGACGACTCGTTCATGCTCAAGGTGCGCTCCAGCGACGTGGACGGACTGGAGAAGACCATCCGCCGGCTGTCCGGCACCAAGGGCGTCTCCCGGACCCGTACGACGATCGTGCTCTCCACGAAGTGGGAGAACCGCGTCGGCGAGCTGCCGGAAGAGGAGTAGGGCGCCGAAAGCGCCTGATGGGGGCCGCTCGCCCGCGATCCGCGGGGGAGTACCGTGGACTCGGTTCGTCACAGGGAGAGGTACACGCATGGATGTCGGGCTCAAGCGCGAGCTGGAGGACAAGGTCCGGGCCGGTGAGCGGCTGACCCGCGAGGACGGCATCGCGCTGTACGAGTCGGACGACCTCGCCTGGCTCGGCGGTCTCGCGCACGAGGTGCGGACGCGCAAGAACGGCGACGTCGTCCACTTCAACGTCAACCGTCACCTGAACATGACGAACGTGTGCACCGCCTCCTGCGCGTACTGCTCGTTCCAGCGCAAGCCGGGCGAGAAGGACGCGTACACGATGCGCATCGAGGAGGCCGTCCGGCTCGCCAAGGCGATGGAGGGCGAGAACCTCACCGAGCTGCACATCGTCAACGGCCTGCACCCGAACCTGCCGTGGCGCTACTACCCGCGGTCGCTCAGCGAGCTGAAGAAGGCCCTCCCGGACGTCTCGCTGAAGGCGTTCACCGCGACGGAGATCCACCACTTCGAGACCATCTCCGGGCTGAGCGCCTCCGAGATCCTCGACGAGCTGATCGACGCCGGTCTGGAGTCGCTGACCGGCGGCGGCGCCGAGATCTTCGACTGGGAGGTCCGCCAGCACATCGTGGACCACCGCACGCACTGGGAGGACTGGTCGCGCATCCACCGCCTCGCGCACGAGAAGGGTCTCAAGACCCCGTGCACGATGCTGTACGGCCACATCGAGGAGCCGCGCCACCGCGTGGACCACGTGCTGCGGCTGCGCGAACTCCAGGACGAGACCGGCGGGTTCCAGGTCTTCATCCCGCTGCGCTACCAGCACGACTTCGTGGACGTGAAGGACGGCAAGGTCCGCAACCGGCTCCAGGCGCGCACGCAGATGGCGACCGGCGCCGAGGCCCTCAAGACCTTCGCGGTCTCCCGGCTGCTCTTCGACAACGTGCCGCACGTGAAGGTGTTCTGGGTCATGCACGGCGTGCAGACCGCCCAGCTCGCCCTCCAGCACGGCGCGGACGACATGGACGGCTCGGTCGTCGAGTACAAGATCACGCACGACGCGGACAACTACGGCACGCCGAACAAGCTGACCCGCGAGGACCTGCTCGACCTGATCCGCGACGCCGGTTTCCGCCCGGTCGAGCGCAACACCCGGTACGAGATCATCCGCGAGTACGACGGTCCCGACCCGGCGCGCCGCGAGTCCCCCCAGCCGATGCGGGTCTGACCCTCCGATGGGACTGACCTTCCGCCTGGACCCGCCCGTGGGCCCGGAGCTCCGTGACGGCGTGCTAGCGCTGTGGACGGACGTCTCCAACGCGGGCGGTTCCGTCGGCTTCGTACCGCCCGTGACGGCCGAGGACATCCGGCCCGAGTGGCTCAAGCACCTCGCCGCGATGACCGAGCGGCGCACCCGCCTCCTCGTCGGTCACGACGAGGACGGCGCGGTCGCCGCCACCGCCTTCCTCGCCCTCAACACGCACCGGCTGATGCGGCACTGGCTGTGGCTCTACACGGTGATGGTGCACCCCCGGCACCAGGGCCGCGGCTACGGCCGTGACCTGCTCGCCGCCGCCGCGGAGGCCGCCGCCACCCTGCCCGGTATCGAGGCGGTACGGCTCACCTGCCGCGGCGGCGAGGGCCTGGAGCGCTTCTACGCCTCCTGCGGCTACCAGGAGGTCGGCCGGGTGCCCGGCGCGATCCGGGTCGCGCCCGGCGACGACCGCGACGACGTCACGATGCTGCTGCCGCTGGCCGCCCCCGGCGAGCGAGCCCCCGGCGAAAGATCCGCTTTGGGGCGTGCTTCACTGGAGAGTGCCCCTTCGGGACCTCCCCGCGCCCCCGGGAACGCGGGAGGGGAGATCCCCACGGAACGGAAGAGTGGATTGAGATGCTCCGCTACACACTGATGCGCCTCGGTGTCTTCGTGGCTTGCTTCGTGGTCGTCTGGGGCCTCGTCTACTCCGGCATCGCCCCGCGCGGCCTCGGCGACTCCAACTACATGTGGGTCGTCCTGCTCGCCCTGGTGATCTCCGCACCCATCAGCTTCGTCGTGCTGCGCGGCGAGCGCGACCGCGCCTCCGCGCAGGTCGTGGCCCGGGTCGACCGCGCCAAGGCCAACCTGGAGCGCAACCGCTCCCAGGAGGACGTCGTCGACGACGCCGCCCGGGGCGCGCACGGCGGCGCTTCCTGACGTTCCGCTCCGCCCCCGGGCGCGAGCGGCCGATCGTACGCTTGCCCGTATGGGTGCTGTGAAGAACAAGCGGATGCCGCGTGCGGTGCGGGAGCAGCAGATGCTCGACGCCGCCGTACAGACCTTCGGGCAACGGGGGTACCGGGCCGCGTCGATGGACGAGATCGCCGATCTGGCGGGCGTGTCCAAGCCGTTGGTGTACCTGTACCTGAACTCCAAGGAAGACCTGTTCACGGCATGCATTCGGCGTGAGGCGAAGGCGCTGACCGCGGCGGTGCGGGCGGGGGTGCGGGCGGGGCTGCCCGCCGACCGCCAACTCTGGGAAGGGCTGCGGGCGTTCTTCGAGCACACCGCGCGCAACCCCGACGGGTGGGCGGTGTTGCACCGGCAGGCCCGTACGCACGGGGAGCCGTTCGCCGCCGAGGTCACCGCGATGCGGGAGGAACTCGTCGCGTTCGTCACCCAGTTGATCGTCATCGCGGCCCGTGAGGCGCACCGGGATCCCTCGCTCGCCGAGCGCGAGGTCGCCGGGCTCGCGGAGGCCCTCGTCGGTGCCGCCGAGTCGCTCGCCGCATGGGCCAACGCGACGCCGGGCGTCTCCGCCAAGCAGGCGTCGGCGACCCTCATGAACTTCGCCTGGGCGGGGCTCGGAGAGCTGATGGCGGGGCGTCCCTGGTCGCCGCCGGCGGAGCACTAGCCGTCCGCCGGGAGGGCGCCGAGGTCGCGGGCCTCGCCCGTCAGGTGCAGGCGGTCGCCCTCGCCCCGGAGCGCGAAGGACGTCCCCTCGGACGTGTACGTCACCGTGCCCGGGAGCAGGACCGGGGCCTTGAACTCGGCGCGCACGTGCACCGGACCGTCGCTGGGGTGCTCCGCCAGACAGCGGGCGACCGTCCACATGCCGTGGGCGATGGCCCGGGGGAAGCCGAAGGGGCGGGCGGTGAGGGGGTGCAGGTGGATCGGGTTGCGGTCGCCGGAGACGGCGGCGTAGCGCCGGCCGGTGTCGGCTCCGACCCGCCAGGTCGCCATGACGGGCGGGCGCCCGGCCTCGGACGACGTGGGGTTCTGCTCCCTGGGCGCCGTCGGTGGTGGGGTGGGACCGGTCTGGCGGGGTGTGCGGTGGCGGGCCAGGTAGGTGCTGCGGGACTCCCACACGACGGTGCCGTCGGTGCCGGCCTTGGTCACGACGACCGCCTGCGTGCCCCGGTGATGGGGCGTCAACTCCTCCACGTACGTGGTGAGTTCGTACTCCGACGTGGTGCCGAGGGGCTGGTGCCGGGTGATCTCTATCGAGGTGTGCACCAGGCCGAGGAGCGGTAGCGGGAACGAGCGGGCCGCCATGAGCCGCATGGCGAGCGGGAAGCCCAGGACGTGCGGGTACGTCACCGGGAGGGCGTCGGCGCCGGTCACGAAACCGCACACGCGCTCGTAGGCCGCGAGCCGGGCCAGGTCGATGCGGACGCCGGGCAGGGTGAGGCGCGTCGGCGTGTGAACGACCCCGGGGCGGGGCCGCCGCTTCAACAGGGAGAGGGCGGCACCACGGGCGAGAAGGGGAGTGAGCGCGGGGGGCGCGTCGAGGACGGTGGTGCGGTTGTGCACGGGGGCTCCTGGCGTGGGTGCGGTGTGGTGGGCGTCGGGGCGCTGGCCGTCCGGTGGGTGGGTCGGGGCCGTGCCGGTACATCCGGCCGTCGGTAGGTGGTGTCGGCGTCCGTCACCAGCGTTCCTCGGTTGCGTACGTCCCCGTCTCGACGGCCATTTGATGTACCGGCACGGCCCCTTCGGTGCGATGGCGACTGCGGGCCGTGGGGGCTGAGCCGAGGGGGCGCCGGCCCGGTGGCTCGGGTGCGGGCCGGTGGGCGACGCCAACCTGGCGGACGGGCATGCGGCGTGGGGTGGCGCCCACCCACCCGGCTGGCGCCGGCGGACCGGCCCCCTCCAGCGCGCCAGGCGTGCGGCGTGGGGCGGCAGTCTGCCGCATGAGCTGCGGGCAATCGTGCCGCTGGGGCGATGGGGGTCCCCCCGCTCGAGCGGAGCCGAGAGTGGGGGAGGGTGGGCGCAGGCGGTGCCCCGTAGGCGCCGGGCTCGCCGACCCACCTCGACGTGGAACGCTGGTGCTGATGCAGGAGAAGGGGAGTTGGCCCGCTCGGGCGGTGCGATGGGGTGCCGGGTTCGCCGACCCGCCCGCACGTCCACGGCGGCGCCGGGTGCTGATGCGGACGAGGGGAGTTGGCCTGTCCGGGCGGTGCGGCGGGGGCGCCGGGTGCGTCGAACCGCCGGCGCGTCCACGGCGGCGCCGGGTGCCGGTGTGGGCGAGGGGAGCGGGCCGGCCTCTCCGGTGGGCCGGGCGCGTCAGCCCTACGCTCCTAGGAGGCTCTGGCCACACACCCGTAGCACCTGCCCGTTCACGGCCCCGGACGCCGGATGGGCGAAGTAGGCCGTGGTCTCGGCGACGTCGACCGGCAGGCCGCCCTGCCCGAGGGAGTTCATCCGGCGCCCCGCCTCCCGGATGAACAGCGGCACCGCGGCGGTCATGCGGGTCTCGACGAATCCGGGGGCGACCGCGTTGACCGTGATCCCGTGCTCGGCCAGGGCCCGCGGCGCCAGTGACCGGACGAGTCCGGCCACACCCGCCTTGGCGGCGGCGTAGTTCGTCTGCCCCGCGTTCCCGGCGAGCCCCGCGATGGACGCGGTGGCCACGATCCGCCCGCCCCGCCGCAGCGCCCCGGCGTCCAGCAGCGCGTCGGTCGTGCGCAGCACGCTCGCGAGGTTCACGTCGAGGACCGGACTCCACCGCTCGGCGGGCATGTTGACGAGCCGCCGGTCCCGGGTGATGCCCGCGTTGTGGACGAGGACGTCGAGCCCGCCGGGCAGCGCGTCCGCGATCCGGGCGCCCGCGTCGACCGCGGTGATGTCGAGCGCGAGCGCGCTGCCGCCGAGCCGCTCGGCGACCGCCGTCAGCTCGGCGCCCGCCGAAGGCACGTCCAGGCAGACCACCGTGGCCCCGTCCCGGGCCAGCGTCGCGGCGACCGCCTCACCGATGCCGCGCGCGGCTCCCGTGACGAGCGCGGTCCGCCCGGCGAGCGGCCGCGACCAGTCCTCGGGCGCCGTCACCTCGCCGCCGCCGACCTCGATCACCTGCCCGCTGACGTACGCCGACTTGGGGGAGAGGAGGAAGCGCAGCGTCGATTCGAGGGCGGCGGCGGTCGCGGTGCCGGTGACGCGCACCAGCGTGACCGTGCGGCCGCGTCCGATCTCCTTGCCCAGCGAGCGGACGAACCCCTCCAGCGCCTGCTGGGCCGCGGCCCGGTGATGGTCGGCGGGGTCGGGCGGCGTCCCGAGGACCACGACCCGCCCGCTCGCGGCGACCGAACCGACCACGGGGTGCAGCGCGGCGTGGACCTCGGCGAGTGCGTCGACGTCGGCGACCCCGGTGGCGTCGAGCAGCACGGCCGCCGGCCGGGCGGCCTCCGTGCGCACCTCCAGACCCGTGCGCGCCGGCACGTCCGCGAGGTCGAAGCCCGGTTTCCCCGCCGTCAGATGCAGCAACGGCCCTTCCAGCGTGGGCCTTTCGGCCGACCAGCGGTGCAGCGCGGCGGGCTGCGGCAGCCCGAGTCCGCGGGTCAGGAAGCGGCCCGGCGCGGTGCCGGCGAAGCGCAGATAGCGGTCGGCCATTGTCCAACTCCCGGCTAGGACGTTACTTTACTCCGGAGTAAGGTTACCGCTGGTAAGGCTACGGCAGGGTCAGGAGCAGGTCGAGATGAACCCCATCGGTCCGGCACGGGCGCCCCTCGGCGCGGCGGCCGCACGCCCCGTCGCGGTCGTCGGCGGCACCCGCATCCCCTTCGCCCGCTCCGACGGCCCGTACGCGACGGCCTCCGTCCAGGAGATGCTGACCGCCGCCGTCGACGGCCTCGTGGAGCGCTTCGGCCTCCAGGAGCCGGGCGCCGTCGGGGAGTTGGTCGCCGGCGCCGTCCTCAAGCACAGCCGCGACTTCAACCTCGCCCGCGAGACCGTGCTCGGCTCGCTGCTGGACGCCCGCACCCCCGCGTACGACATCCAGCAGGCCTGCGGCACCGGCCTCCAGGCGGTCGTCGCCGCCGCCAACAAGATCACCCTCGGCCAGACCGAGTCCGCCGTCGCGGGCGGCGCCGACACCGCGAGCGACGCGCCCCTCGGCGTCAACGACTCGCTGCGCCGCATCCTCCTCGAAGCGCGCCGCGCCAAGTCGCCCGGCGCGCGCCTGAAGGCCCTGGCCCGGATCCGGCCCTCGCACGTCGTCCCCGACATCCCCCGCAACGCCGAACCGCGCACCGGCCTGTCCATGGGCGAGCACGCCGCCGTCACCGCCCGCGCCTGGGGCGTCCCGCGCGAGGCGCAGGACGAACTCGCGGCGACGAGCCACCGGCGGCTGGCGGCCGCGTACGACCGGGGCCTGCTCGACGGCCTGGTGGTCCCCTTCCGCGGGCTCACCCGGGACCAGAACCTGCGGCCGGGGTCCACGGTGGAGAAACTCGCCACGCTCAAGCCGGTGTTCGGCACCGGCGCCCCCGGCCCGACCATGACGGCGGGCAACTCGACGCCGCTCACGGACGGCGCGGCCGTCGTCCTGCTGGCGAGCGAGGAGTGGGCGGAGGCCCGGGACCTGGAGCCGCTCGCGTACCTGACGGCGTACGAGACCGCCGCGGTCGACTTCGTCGGCGGCGACGTCGCGGGCGGCGAGGACGGGCTGCTGATGGCACCGGCGTACGCGGTGCCGCGCATGCTGGAGCGGGCCGGACTCGGCATCGAGGACTTCGACTTCGTCGAGATCCACGAGGCGTTCGCCTCCCAGGTCCTCGCCACGCTGGCCGCCTGGGAGAAGCGCGGACTCGCCCCCGTCGACCGCGCCCGCCTCAACGTCGCCGGCTCGTCCCTGGCCACCGGTCACCCCTTCGCCGCGACCGGCGCCCGCATCGTCGCCACCCTCGCCGCGCTCCTCGCCGAGCGGGGCACGCCGGGCCGCGGACTCATCTCCGTCTGCGCGGCCGGCGGCCAGGGGGTGACGGCGATCCTGGAGCGCCCCTGACGGACGCGGGCGCCCGACGCCGCGACGCCCGCGCCTACCGGCGGTAACAACTCGCACGCCGCCCGCCCCGGAGCCCCACAAGCCCCACACGCGGGCGCCGTACGATCCCCGTCTCACCCGGCGCGGCGGACGCCGCCCGGCTGAACTTCCCGACCCCCGGCGCCGTACGAGGGAGCGCGACCCTCGTCCCTCCCGGGTCCCCGCAGCCAAGGAGCCGCCCCGTGTCCAGCCTGTACGCGTCCCCGCCCCCGCCGGCGGAACCGGAGATCAAGCGGCTGGACGGCGTCGTGCGCGAGGTGTCCCTGCCGCCCCTCGTCGCACCGGTCACCCACGGCTCGCTCGCGGACATCCCCTTCGACAACGCGACGGCCGCTCCCGGGGACCCCGTCCTCAGCCGCAAGGACCAGGACGGCCGCTGGCACGACGTGAGCGCCGCCGAGTTCGCGGCCGAGGTGCTCGCGGTCGCCAAGGGCCTGATAGCCGAGGGCCTGATGCCGGGCGACCGCATCGCCATCATGTCGCGGACCACGTACGAGTGGACGCTCCTGGACTTCGCCGCCTGGGCGGCCGGCCTGGTCACCGTCCCCGTCTACCCGACCTCCTCCGTCTTCCAGACCCGCTGGATCCTCCAGGACTCGGGAGCCGTCGCCCTCGCCGCGGAGTCCGTCGCCCAGGCCGCCGCCCTCGGCCCCGAGCGCGACCGCATCCCGGACCTGCGGCACATGTGGGTCTTCGAGAAGGGCCACCTGGAGCGGCTCGCCGAGCTGGGCCGCGAGATCCCGGACCAGGAGGTCGCCGTACGCCGGGGCGTGCTCGGCCCCGACACCCTCGCCACCCTCATCTACACCTCGGGCACCACCGGCCGCCCCAAGGGCTGCGCCCTCACCCACGGCAACTTCTTCGCCGAGATCGACAACGCGATCGAACTGCTCTACCCGATCTTCAAGGCGCGGACCTCGGAAGCCGCCTCCACGCTGCTCTTCCTGCCGCTGTCGCACGTCTTCGGCAGGATGGTCGCCATCGCCTGTCTGCGCGCCCGGGTCAAACTGGGCCACGCCCCGAGCCTGCGCACCGACGATCTCCTCGCCGACCTGGCCGGCTTCCGGCCCACCTTCCTGCTGGCCATCCCCTACGTCCTGGAGAAGGTCTTCAACACCGGCCGCGCGACGGCCGAGAAGCTGGGCCGCGCCTCCTCCTTCGACCGCGCGGCCGGCATCGCGCGCCGCTACGGCGAGGCCCTGGAGGCCCGTCAGCACGGCACCGGCCCGGGCCCCGGCCGCAGCCTGCGGGCGGCCCGCGCCCTCTACGACCCGCTGGTCTACCGCCGGATCCGCAACGCCCTCGGCGGCCGGGTGCGCTACGCGATCTGTGGCGGCTCCCCGCTCGGCCGCCGCATGGCCGCCTTCTACGCCGGCGCCGGCATCGAGATCTACGAGGGCTACGGCCTCACCGAGACCACCGCCGCCGCCACCGTCACCCCGCCGGCCAAGCCCCGGCTGGGCACCGTCGGCCTGCCCCTGCCGGGCACCCGGGTGCGCGTCGCCGCCGACGGCGAGGTGCTGCTGAGCGGCGGACAGGTCTTCCGCGGCTACTGGGACCCGCACGCGGGCGGCGTCGTCGACGCGGCTCCGGACGGCTGGTTCGCCACGGGCGACCTCGGCGAGCTGGACGACGACGGCTATCTGACCATCACCGGCCGCAAGAAGGAGATCCTGATCACCGCCGGCGGGAAGAACGTGGCCCCGGCCCCGCTGGAGGACTGGCTCCGCGCCCACCCCCTGATCGCCCAGTGCATGGTCCTCGGCGACCGCCGCCCCTACATCACGGCCCTCATCACCCTGGACCCCGAGGGCATCACCCACTGGCGCCAGATGAACGGCAAGCACGGCGTGCCGCCGCAGCTCCTGCTGGACGACCCGGACCTGCACGCCGTCCTCCAGCGCGCCGTCGACGAGGCCAACAAGCTCGTCTCCCGCCCGGAGTCCATCCGCCGCTACGCCATCCTGCCCGGCGCCTTCACCGAGGAGGCCGGCCAGCTGACCCCGTCGATGAAGCTGCGCCGCGAGGTGATCCTGCGGGACTTCTCCCGCCAGGTGGAGGCGATGTACGAGCGGTGACGGGAAAGGCAGGAGCCCCGCACCGGGCTGGTGCGGGGCTCCTTGGGTACTACTGATCGTTCCGGATCAAAGCACTGGGCTCTTGGAGCCGAAGGCTTAGAGCGGGGTGACGTTCTCCGCCTGAGGACCCTTCGGGCCCTGGGTGACGTCGAAGGAAACCGACTGGTTCTCTTCGAGAGAGCGGAAACCGCTCGCGTTGATGGCGGAGTAGTGGACGAAGACGTCCGGGCCGCCGCCTTCTTGGGCAATGAAGCCAAAGCCCTTTTCGGCGTTGAACCACTTCACGGTTCCGGTAGCCATAAGCCCTCCTTGGGCCCAAAGGGTTGCCCTGCTCCAGAACCTGCAAGGTGTAAACAACTGCGTGTTGACAACTGCATTCGTCTGAAAACGACGAGAGCCCGCGGTCACATGCTCCGCAGGCTCTGTACTGCAAGGGAAACCAAACTGCAACTTGCGGCGAGCCTAGCATGCGGGCAGCCGAAAGCAACAGAGGGAAAGATCACGTCACCCGGATGTCCGACCAGCCTCTGGCCGGGGTTGACGTAGCGGTGCCGACTCGCTGTCACGAGGGTTGACACAAGAGGTCGGGAGGGTTTCTCGAACCACTCGGGGACCCGGAACCTGCACCGTACCGCATGGGGGCTAGCCTCGCGTTGTGGACAATTCTCGCACCCGGCCGCGCGTCGGCCACATCCAGTTCCTGAACTGCCTGCCCTTGTACTGGGGGCTCGCGAGAACGGGCACGCTCCTCGACTTCGAGCTCACGAAGGACACCCCGGAGAAGCTCAGCGAGAAGCTGGTGCAGGGAGATCTCGACATCGGGCCGATCACGCTCGTCGAGTTCCTCAAGCACGCCGACGACCTGGTCGCCTTCCCCGACATCGCGGTCGGCTGCGACGGCCCGGTGATGTCGTGCGTGATCGTCTCGCAGGTCCCGCTGGACCGGCTGGACGGCGCCCGGGTCGCCCTCGGCTCGACCTCGCGCACCTCCGTGCGCCTGGCCCAGCTGCTGCTGGCGGAGAAGGTCGGGGTCCAGCCCTCGTACTACACGTGCCCGCCGGATCTCAGCCTGATGATGCAGGAGGCCGACGCCGCCGTCCTCATCGGCGACGCGGCGCTGCGGGCCAACCTCCTGGACGGCCCGAAGTTCGGCCTGGAGGTGCACGACCTGGGCACGCTGTGGAAGGAGTGGACGGGCCTGCCGTTCGTCTTCGCGGTGTGGGCGGCCCGGCGCGACTACCTGGAGCGCGAGCCCGTCGTCACCCGCAAGGTCCACGAGGCCTTCCTCGCCTCCCGGGACCTCTCGCTCGACGAGGTCGCCAAGGTCGCCGAGCAGGCGGCCCGCTGGGAGGCCTTCGACGAGCGGGTCCTGGAGCGGTACTTCACGACGCTCGACTTCCGCTTCGGCGGCCCGCAGCTGGAGGCCGTCACGGAGTTCGCCCGCCGCGTCGGGCCCACGACCGGGTTCCCGGCCGACGTCGAGGTGCGGCTGCTGAAGCCCTGAGGCTCCCGGCCCCGGCGGCACTACCCTGCTGGGGGAACGCACGCGTACGGGGGAGAGGTGGGCGCGATGCAGCCGCTGGAATCCGGCGAACCCACCGTCGTGGGGCCCTACCGGCTGCTCGGCCGGCTCGGCTCCGGCGGTATGGGCCGGGTCTATCTGGGACGCAGCGCGGGCGGGCGCACGGTCGCGGTCAAGATGGTGCACCCGCACTTCGCGCTGGACGAGGAGTTCCGGGCCCGCTTCCGGCGCGAGGTGGACGCCGCGCGCCGGGTCGGCGGCGCCTGGACGGCCCCCGTGCTGGACGCCGACCCGCAGGCCCCGGTGCCCTGGGTCGCCACCGGATACGCGGCGGGCCCCTCGCTGGCGGGCGCGGTCGCGGACGGCGGAGAGCTGCCCGAGCACTCCGTACGGGTGCTCGGCGCGGGCCTCGGCGAGGCGCTCGCGGCGGTGCACGCGCTCGGGCTGGTCCACCGCGACGTCAAGCCGTCCAACGTCCTGCTGACCCTGGACGGCCCGCTGCTGATCGACTTCGGCATCGCCCGGGCCACGGACGGCACGGCCTCCCTGACCTCGACGGGCGTGTCGATCGGCTCGCCCGGCTACATGGCGCCCGAACAGATCCTCGGCAGGGGCGTCGCCGCCGCCGCGGACGTCTTCTCCCTGGGCGCGGTGCTGGCGTACGCGGCGACGGGCCGGTCCCCCTTCCCCGGCGACTCCTCCGCCTCGCTCCTCTACAAGGTGGTGCACGAGGAGCCCGAACTCGGCGAACTGGCGGGCGAGCTGCGGGAGCTGGTGTCCCGCTGCCTGGCGAAGGACCCCGGCGCCCGGCCCGCCCCGGAGGAGGTCGCCCGGCGGCTGGCCCCGCAGGGCGCGGCCCGGCTGGTCGCGGCGGGCTGGCTGCCGGGGCCGCTGGTGGAGCAGGTCAGCCGCAGCGCCGTACAACTGCTGAACCTGGAGGCGGGCGAGGCGGCGCCCTCGGGGCCGGTCGGGTTCACCAGTCCCTCGGTGGCCGGGGCGCCGGGGCCGCTGTCCGCGGGCGCCGGGTCCGCCCGGGAGGCCGTGCCGGCCGAGGGGGCCCTCGCGGCGGGAGGCTCCGGCGGGCGGTCCGGGCCGCCGACGGGGGTGTTCGGGCCGCCGCCCGCGATGCCGTCCGCGTCCCTGCCGGTGCCCCGCGTCCCCGGCGGTCCGCCGCGTTCCTCCCCGGGGACCGGGGGCGCCGTGCCCGAGGACTCCGTACCGCACCGCGAGGATGCCGGACCGGACGAGGGCGGACGGCCCGGCAGACTCTCCGTGAGCGTGGCCGCGACCTCCGGGCCCGGGGCGAACGGGCGTGGCAGGAAGCTGAGTTGCACGGTCGCACTCGCGGTCGTCGGTGCGCTGGCCGCGGTGACGGTGGGGTCGGTGTCCCTCTTCCGCCTCTTCCAGGGCGAGGACTCGGGCGGCAACGACACGGCGGGCGGGCGCCCCTCGGTCTCGGCGAGCACTCCCGAGCCCGGCAGCGACGCGTCCGGCATCCCGGCGTCCTACCTCGGCACCTGGGAGGGGGACGCCCTCGCGCTCGACGGCGCCCTCCCCGCCGGCACGATCCGCGTCACCGTGCGCCAGGCCGCGCCCGGAAAGGAGTTCGGCACGTTCCGGCAGACCGACCAGCTCGGCGGGGTCTGCGACGACGTCCTCGTCCTGAAGAAGGTCACCGCCAAGCAGCTCGTCGCCACCAGCGTGGCCGAGAAGTCCAACGGCTCGCAGTGCACGACGGGCCGGCACGAGGTGCGGCTCACCCCGACCGGCGGCGATCTCGCCTACGAGACGGACAACCAGGCGGCCGGCAACCCGACCGCGAAGATGTCCCGGGTCAAGTAGCGGGCCCGGGGCCGCTGTCGGGGTTCATCCGCGCGGCCCGCCCTCGTAGGGTGGGCGCGTGGATCTCGTCGTGTGGCTCACCGCGCTCGCCGCCGGATGGGGCGCGGCCGTCGGGCTGCTGGTGCCGCGGGCGGCGTACCGCTTCGCCGTCGCGCCGGACGAGCCGTGGCGGGACCGCTGCCCCGACGGCCACGCGATCACCGGTGTCGCGGGCGGCTGGCTCGGCCCGGCGCGCTGCCCGGACGGCGACCGCTACGGGCCCGCGACCGCCGCCGTCTGCCTGGCCACCGCCCTCGTCTGCGCCGCCCTGGCGCTCGCCACCGGGACGCGGCCCGAACTGTTCGCCTGGCTGCTGCTCGCGCCGCTCGCGGTGCTGCTCGCCCTCGTCGACTTCCGGGTGCAGCGGCTGCCCGACGCGCTCACCCTGCCGCTCGCGGCCGCCGCGCTCGCCCTGCTCGGGGTGGCCGCGCTGGCGCCGGAGCACGCGGGGGACTGGCCGACCGCGCTCCTCGGTTCGCTCGCCCTCGGCGGCGCCTACTTCGTCCTGTTCCTCATCAGCCCCCGGGGGATGGGCTTCGGGGACGTGAAGCTGGCCCTCGGACTCGGCGCCGTCCTCGGCTGGTACGGGTGGAGCGTGCTGTTCCTCGGGACCTTCGCCGGGTTCCTGTTCGGGGGTCTCTACGGGCTGGCGCTCGTCGTGGCGCGGCGCGCCGGACGCCGGACGTCGATCCCCTTCGGCCCGTTCCTGCTCGCGGGAGCCTTCGCGGGCCTGCTGGTCGGGGCGTACGCGGCCTGACGTCGGGGCGCCCGAAGCGCTGGCGTAGGCTGGTTCGGTCCGTCCACACCCTTACGAAAGGGACACACCCGGTGACCGAGAAGGCCGACCTCCAGTCCGTCCTCGACCGTGCCGCCGAGGGTGGGCGGATCACCCCCGAAGAGGCGCTCGACCTCTACCGCGACGCCCCGCTGCACGCGCTGGGCGCCGCCGCCGACGCCGTACGCCGCCGCCGGTACGCCGGCACCGAGCACATCGCGACGTACATCATCGAGCGCAACATCAACTACACGAACGTGTGCGTCACGGCGTGCAAGTTCTGCGCGTTCTACGCGGCCCCCAAGGACACCGCCAAGGGCTGGACGCGCAACCTCGACGACATCCTGCGCCGCTGCGCGGAGACGGTCGAACTCGGCGGCACGCAGATCATGTTCCAGGGCGGCCACCACCCGGACTACGGCGTCGAGTACTACGAGAAGCACTTCGCCGCGATCAAGCAGGCGTACCCGCAGCTCGTCATCCACAGCCTGGGGGCCAGCGAGGTCGAGCACATGGCCCGCATCTCCGGTGTCTCCGTGGAGGAGGCGATCCAGCGCATCCACGCCGCCGGGCTCGACTCCTTCGCCGGTGCCGGCGCCGAGCTGCTGCCCGCGCGGCCCCGCAAGGCGATCGCCCCGCTGAAGGAGAGCGGCGAGCGCTGGCTGGAGATCATGGAGATCGCGCACGGGCTGGGAGTGGAGTCGACGTCCACCATGCTGATGGGCACCGGCGAGACGAACGCCGAGCGCATCGAGCACCTGCGGATGATCCGGGACGTGCAGGACCGCACCGGCGGCTTCCGCGCCTTCATCCCGTACACCTACCAGCCCGAGAACAACCACCTCAAGGGCCGGACGCAGGCCACGCTCTTCGAGTACCTGCGCATGATCGCCATCGCCCGGCTGTTCCTCGACAACGTCGCCCACATCCAGGGCTCGTGGCTGACCACCGGCAAGGAGGTCGGCCAGCTGTCGCTGCACTACGGCGCGGACGACCTCGGCTCGATCATGCTGGAGGAGAACGTGGTCTCCTCGGCCGGCGCCAAGCACCGCTCCAACCGCATGGAGATCATCGACCTGATCCGCAAGGCGGGCCGGGTCCCGGCGCAGCGGACCACGACGTACGAGCACATCGTCGTGCACGACGACCCGGCGGACGACCCGGTCGACGAGCGCGTCGTCTCGCACATCTCGTCCACCGCGATCGAGGGCGGCACGGCTCACCCCGAGCTGAAGCTGCTGGCCTCCAACTAGGCCCCTGGTGCTGACACTTCACGTAGCCGAGCATTCGCCCGAGGCGGCGGTCCTGGTCGACGGGGCAGTCGTCGCCGCCGTCGGCCCGTACGAGGAACTGGCCGCCGCCCACCCGGACGCGAAGGTGCGGCGGTGGCCCGGCATCCTGACGCCGGGACTGCTCAACCCGTACGGCCCGGAGCTCCTGGAAGCCATGTACCACCCGGACCCGCGCGAGGCCGACGGCTTCGGCACCGAGCCCATCGGCGGGGAGCGGGCCCGGCGGATCTTCCGCGCCGATCCCGCACGCGTCGGCGCGAGCGCGCGGCGCGGGATCCAACGCCTGCTGGCGCACGGCACGGTGGCGGTGGCCGGGGAGCTGCGGTCGCGGGCCGTGGCCGACGCGGTGCGCAGGGTGGGCCTCGCGGTGGGACGGCGGCCGGACCGGCTCCCGGGTCCGCCGGCACTGTCCCCGAGCCCGCTGATCGTGCTGCCGGCGCTGGTGCCCGGCGGCCCCGCCCGATTCGCCGTGTTCGACGTCGCGGACCGCGCCGAACTGGTCCGGCGTGGTGCGGGGACCTGCGTGGCGACCGTGATCGGCGGGCGGCTGGTGTACCGGGGCCGCTGATCACGGCACCCGGCGACCTCTCAGCCCGTGAATGCCTTGGCGAAAGAGCGTCCTCCGGCGGTTCAGGCCCGCCGCGGTGATCGTGCCGGCGGCCGCCGCCCTGGCCTACGGGGGCTGGTTCGCGCTCGCGCGCCGGGCTGAGTTCGGCACGTACGACCTGGACGACATCCCGCTCGCGCAGGCGTTCTGGTCCGGCGCGTTCGTGACGCTGCTCCTGTACTGCAAGGCGTACCGCGGTGTGGACTTCGCGTGGCTCGCCCGCCGCGAGCGGCTCGACCGGATCGTGACGGTCTTCAACGCACGCGCGGTGACGATCTACCTCTGGCACGAGATCGCGCTGGTGCTCGCGGTCCCGCTGGTCGACCGGTGCTGGCAGGTGCCAGCCTTCGAGGCGTACCTGCCGCTGAAGAGCCAGTGGTTCTTGTTCGCCGTCGGCTGGGTGCTGATCGGGATCGCCCTTCCGCTCGCCGGGTGGGTCGAGGACGTCGCGGCGCGCAGGAGACCGCGGCTGCTGCCCTGAGCGGTTGCCGATCGACCGGCGTACGGGCCGGGCGCCTGGGACGCGCCCGGCCCGTACTGCCACAATGGGCCCGTGACCCGCGCATCCCTGGACAAGCAGCCGCACGAAGTCGCCTCGATGTTCGACGACGTGGCGGAACGGTACGACCTGACGAACGACGTGCTGTCACTCGGTCAGGCCCGGCTCTGGCGGAAAGAGGTCGCGAAGGCGGTCGACGCCCGGCCCGCCCAGAAGGTCCTGGACCTGGCGGCCGGCACCGCCACCTCCTCCCTCCCCTTCGCCCGCACCGGCGCCTACGTGGTGCCCTGCGACTTCTCGCTCGGCATGCTCCAGGTCGGCAAGCGGCGCAACCCCTGGCTGCCGCTGACGGCGGGCGACGCGACGAAGCTGCCCTTCCGGGACGACACCTTCGACGCGGTGACGATCTCCTTCGGGCTGCGCAACGTGCAGGACACGGACGCCGCCCTGAGCGAGCTGTACCGGGTGACCAAGCCCGGCGGGCGGGTCGTGATCTGCGAGTTCTCGCACCCGACCTGGGCGCCCTTCCGGACCGTCTACACCGAGTACCTGATGCGCGCGCTGCCGCCGGTCGCCCGCTCGGTGTCCTCGAACCCGGACGCGTACGTCTACCTCGCCGAGTCCATCCGCGCCTGGCCCGACCAGCCGGCCCTGGCCCAGCGCCTGCAGAAGGCGGGCTGGTCGAAGGTGGCCTGGCGGAACCTGACGGGCGGGGTCGTGGCGCTGCACCGGGGCTACAAGCAGGGCTGAGCGCGGCCGACGGTCCGACGCGGCGTCAATTCACCCGTACGAGGGGGGCGTTGTCGGGAACCGGTCAATGGGAAACTCGTGTCCGTTCATAACGCCTGACTTCGTCCGGTCACGGCACGAGTTCTCTGAATGACGGAGCGTTCCCATGGCGTCGTACTGCCCGCACTGCGGTGCACCCGCTCCCGAGGAGGCGCGCTTCTGCATGAAGTGCGGCCGTGAGCGGCCGGCGGTACCCGCCGCGGATCCGCCGCCCGGGCCGCCGGCCGCCGCGCCCGCTCCCGGGGCGTTCGCCGCGCCCGGTGCTCCGCCCCTCCCGGGAGCCGTGCCGCCCGGACCGCCGCCACCCCCGCACCCGCCCGCGCCCGCCGGGCCGTCGCCCGTCGGCGCCTTCCTCGGCCGCGCGCTGCGGGGCGACTGGGCGGGGGCCGCGCAGGCCGCGCTGTGGCCGGTCGGACTGCTGCTCGTCGCGGCCGTGGCCCTGGCGATCCCCTCTTACGGGCAGGGCGACGACGTCGTCGTCGGGTTCGGCGACCGGATGCGGATCGCCCTGGCCGTGCTGCTCCAGGCGCTCGGCGGCGGATTCGAGGTGAAGGAGGCCACCGACTCGGTCTTCGGCACCGACGGCGGCAGCGGCCTCGGCTCCGAACTCGGCGGCGGGGCGGAGCTGTCGCTGATCCCGCTGACCGTCACCGCGCTGTGGCTCGCCGCGTACGCGGTCGGCGTGCGGATGCTGCGCACGCGACTCGCCGTGCGCACGGAGCGCGGCGTCACCGCCGGACTGGAGGCGGCCCTGCGGGTGGCGCTCCTGGTGACCGGCGCCGTGCTCGTGCTCGGGCTGTTCGCGCAGCCGACCGTGGCCGACGAGGTCGAGATCTCGACGTCGCCGTGGCTCGCCGCGCTCGGCGCCCTGCTGCTCGGCCTCGTCGTCGGCGCCGGGATGCTGCACCGCGACGGCCTCGCCCAGTGGCTCGCCGTCCGGCCGGGGGCGCGGGCGTTCGTCCGCGCGACCGGCACGGCCCTGCGGGCGCTCGCCGTCGTCCTGGTCCTGTGCTCCCTCGTCGTCCTCGTCCGGCTGGCGCAGGCCGACGACCTCGGTGAGGGGTCCGAGCTCGACGGCTCCGGCGTCTCCCCGTTCCTGATCGCGCTGCTCCTGCTGCCCAACCTCGCGGTGCTGGTCCTCGGCCTGTCCTGGGGCGCGCCCGTCGAGGTGGAGGCCCGCGGCAGCACACCGTACGGCGGCGGGCACGAGCACCGCGCCTTCGGTCTCTCGGACCTCGGTGACGCCGTCAACTCCTGGGCCGTAGTGGGCGCGCTGGCCCTCGGCCTGGTCTGCGCGCTGACCCTGGGGGTCCTGGCCGCGCGGCGCTCCGGCGACCGGCGCGAGCAACTGCTGTCGGCCGGTGTCCTCCTCGGGCTGTTCCTGCTGCTGGCCGGGACCGGGGGCCTGGGCGTGGAGGCCGCGGGCGGTCTGTCCGACAGCTCGGACCAGGGCTCGGGCTTCGGCTCCGGCGACGCGCTCGCGGGCGGCTTCGGCATCGGGGTGAGCGTCCCGGACGCGCTGCTCTTCGGGCTGCTCTGGATCTTCGGGGCGGCCCTCCTGGCGCCGTACCTCCTGCGGATGACCGGGACGCGGACGGCCCCGGCCGTGCCGCCGCCACCCCCGCCGCTCGTCGGCCCCACCGGCCCCACAGGCCCCGCCGGATTCGAGGCTCCCGCCTCCGCTCCCGCCTCCGCTCCCGGCGACCCGCACACCGTACGGCTCGGCCACCAGACCCCGCCCGACCCGGCCCCGCACGACCGGACCCAGGCGGACCAGGCTCCGCACGACCAGGGCCCGCCCGCCCCGCCGGTCCCCTTCGTCCCCGCCGTCCCGGCGCTCCCCGCGGCCCCGGCGCTCCCCGCGCTCCCCGTCGCGCCGGCGGGCCCCGCCGCCTACGACCCGTCCACCCTCTCCACGGCACCCGTCACCCCGAAGCCGCGGAGCAGGGCACTCGTCTGGGTGGTCACCCTCGTCGTGGCGTTCGTCGTCGGGGGAGGCGCCGCGGCCGGCGTGCTCGTGTGGCAGGACATGGAGTCGGAAGGCACCTCGGACAAGGGGAGCACGAAGGTGACGCCCACGCCCGCGAACGAGAGCGCCCCCGCCCCATCCGCGGAGACCGGCGACTCGCCCAAGCCGTCCCCGCCGGACGAGACCACGGAGGGGCCCGCGGCGGCCTCCGGACTCCCCGACGGCTACCACCGGCTGACCGACCCGATGGGCTTCTCCTTCGGCGTCCCCGAGGTGTGGGGCCGCGAGGGCGTCAAGAACGGCACGCAGGTGACGTACGCGGGATCGACCGGGTCCTCCCACCTCCAGGTCGGGGTGATCGCGAACGCGGGCTACACCTCGTACGACAACTTCGTGACCCTGGAGAAGACCGCCAAGCGCAAGGACACCGACTACCGGCGCGTCAAGCTGGAGCGGAACACCTTCCAGGGGCGCGCGGGAGCGATCTGGGAGTACACGTACACGGACGAGTCCGGCCGGACCGTCCACGCGAAGGACCAGGGCTACGTCGCCGACAACGGCACCGAGTACGCGATCATGATCGTCGGCCCCGGCGAGCTGTGGGACAGCGACCTCTCGGAGACCTTCCGGGTCGCCCTGGAGTCCTGGCGACTCACCTGAGCAGCTCGAACGGGTCGCCCGGTTCGTCCAGTTCGCGGCGCAGGCCGCCGGGTGGCGGACCGGGCGTGCGCGGCTCGCGCACGCCCGAGCCCCCGCCGCCCTCGCCGTCGGTGAACTCGCACCACACGGTGACCGCGGCGCCGCGCGGGATCTCGGAACCCGGCGGAGGGTACTGGCGTACGACGTAGTCGACGACGGCGAGGTGGAAGTCCGGCCGGTCGGGCGCGACGAGCACGATGCCCTGCGTCTCGGCGGTCTCGCGCGCGTCCACGGCCATCAGGCCGACCAGCCGCGGTACGCGCACCTCGGGTGTCCTGGGTGTCAAGCGCACGGACGTCACCCCCCAGCGGTACCGGAAGGGTAAGCCCGGCCCCGGCGCCGGGGAAAGGCGTCGGAGGCGGCGGCGCCCGGCCGGGACGGGCACCGCCGGAGCCGTCAGAGGGCCAGCCGGTAGCAGTGGCCCTCCTGTTGCGAGGCCGGGGTCGTGAACCGCTCGGCCAGCTCCATGCCGAGGCGTCTGGTCACCGAGATGGACCGCTCGTTGCGGGCGTGGACCATGGCCACGACACTCGGTACGCCCGCCGAGCGCACCCGCTCCAGCGTCGTGCGGGCGGCGGCGGTGACGTATCCCCGGCCCCAGAACCGGCGCCCGAGCCGCCAGCCGATCTCGACCTCGCCCCGCGGGCCCCACTCGTGCGGCCAGGGCTGGGCGCCGGTGAAGCCGAGCACCTCGCCGTCGGCGCCGGTCATCGTCCACAGGCAGAAGCCGCGCTCGGCGTCGTGCCGGCGCTGCCGCGCGGTCAGCTCCTCGTACACGGACAGTTCGGCCGGCGCGCCCCCGTGGAACTCCATCACCTCCGGGTCGGCGAAGAGCCGGTGCCAGGCGAAGGCGTCCTCGTCGGTGGGCACACGAAGCTGTACTACGGGGAGAGCTCGGTTCACGGGGCAGCCCTTCAGCCGGGTGATCAGTACCGCTGCATAGACTGCCCATGTCCAGTGCCCGTCAGCACGCACATTCCGAACCTTGGGGAGAACCCGCCGTGACCGAGCCCCTCTCCGAAAACACCGCCGATGTGATCGTCGTCGGTGCCGGGCCAGCCGGTTCCGCGACCGCGTACCACCTGGCGAAGGCCGGACTCGACGTCCTGCTGCTCGAGAAGACCGCCTTCCCGCGGGAGAAGGTGTGCGGCGACGGCCTCACCCCGCGCGCCACCAAGCAGCTCGTCGCGATGGGCATCGACATCTCGGAAGAGGCCGGCTGGCTGCGGAACAAGGGCCTGCGCATCATCGGTGGCGGCGTCCGGCTCCAGCTGGACTGGCCGGATCTCGCCTCCTTCCCCGACTACGGACTCGTCCGCAAGCGCGACGACTTCGACGAGCAGCTGGCCCGGCAGGCGCAGAAGGCGGGCGCCCGGCTGTACGAGCGCTGCAACGTCGGCGCCCCGATCCTGGACGACCGCACCGGCCGCATCACGGGCGTCAACGCCAAGCTCGGCGAGGAGAAGCGCGAGGTCACCTTCCACGCGCCGCTCGTCGTGGCGGCCGACGGCAACTCGACCCGGCTGTCGCTGGCGATGGGCCTGCACCGCCGCGAGGACCGTCCGATGGGCGTCGCGGTGCGCACGTACTTCACCAGCCCCCGGCACGAGGACGACTACCTGGAGTCCTGGCTGGAACTGTGGGACCGCCGGGGCGCCGAGGACCGGCTGCTGCCCGGCTACGGCTGGATCTTCGGGATGGGCGACGGCACGTCGAACGTCGGCCTCGGTGTGCTGAACACCTCCGACTCCTTCAAGGAGCTGGACTGGCGCGAGGTCCTCAAGGCGTGGTGCGCCTCGATGCCGGAGGACTGGGGCTACACCCCGGAGAACATGACCGGCCCGATCCGCGGCGCCGCGCTCCCCATGGCCTTCAACCGCCAGCCCCACTACACCAAGGGCCTGCTGCTCGTCGGCGACGCGGGCGGCCTGGTGAACCCGTTCAACGGCGAGGGCATCGCGTACGCCATGGAGTCCGGCCAGATCGCCGCGGACGTCATCGTCCAGGCGCACGTCCGCTCGACGCCGGGCCAGCGCGAACTGGCGCTCCAGCGCTACCCGCGCGTCCTGAAGGACACCTACGGCGGCTACTACACGCTCGGCCGCGCCTTCGTGAAGCTCATCGGCAACCCGAAGGTCATGAAGATCGCGACGCAGCGAGGGCTGAGCCACCCGATGCTGATGAAGTTCACGCTGAAGATGCTCGCGAACCTCACCGACCCGACGGGCGGCGACGCGATGGACCGCATCATCAACGGCCTGTCGAAGGTCGCACCGAAGGCGTGACCATGCGAGGTGGTCGGGACCCGCTTCGCCGATGCGGCGGGTCCCCGTCCACGGAGTGACGGCTGTCGCTCCCGCCAAGTCCGTGGTCGGCAGGTTCGACGCGATCATTTTGGGGGCGTCTCGATGAGGTGGACTCCAGGAGTCGTCGTGCTCGCGGCCGGGGCTCTGCTCCTGGCCGGATGTGGCTCGTCGGACGGCTCCACCGGGCGGGAGAAGTCGATGATGGACATGCAAGAGGCGGCAGACCGTGCCGACGCCGTCCTCGACGGAACGTTCCAGGTCATCAAGCCGCCGGTGCACTGGACGCACGGAGAGTCGACCGAGGGCGAGTGCGACGTTCAACGGCGCCGTACCGTCATGACGATCATTTCCGAGGAGCGCAGAGGGAGCTTCCTCGGAGTGATCGAGCGGCACTGGAAGAGCGAGGGCTACAAGCGGCTCGCCGTGAACAACTCGAAGACTCCGGCCGTGTACTACAGGACGCCGGACGGGTTCGACGTGCGGGTGCTTGTCGGCGCCGACGGGCAAGCCTCCTTCGAGGTTGCGACGCCGTGCGTGAAGACGTCCGAGGTCTCCCCGCCCAAGGCCGAGACGGTCGGCCCCGACTATGCGGGGAAGGAAATTCCTGCCCCCGACGTCTGGTCGGGTTTCTGGTCCGCGCAGAGTCCTGCTTCGGCGAAGTAACCCCGCAGACCCGGCATTCGGTCCTTACCCGTGCGTGCGCGGCCGGCGATCGGCTCGGCGTCCGGCTCCCGGTCGGGCGGGATGCGGAACGGGCGGAGTCAGCCCCCCGACGGCACGGACCGCCCGCCGGCCCCAGGGGGCGGTGTCCGCCCGGTAGGGCGGTCTCGTCCCCTTTCCGGCTCTCGGAGGGCGCTGAGCGGCCGCTGAGGGGCGTCTGTGGCCCCCGGGGCGGGTGGGGCGGGTGTGTCGGGAGCGCGCGAAGGCCACCTTCCCGCCCGGAAGGTGGCCTTCGGTGAAACGCTCTCGGCTACAGCACCCGCACCGCGCCGGTGGCCGGATAGCCCGAAAGATCCTGGATCACCACGCCCTTGGAGGGGTTGGCGGCGTCCAGGTACTGGCCGTTGCCGATGTAGACGCCGACGTGGTACGCCGATCCGGCCGAGCCCCAGTACAGGATGTCCCCCACCTGCACGTTGGAGAGCGACACGGGGGTGCCGGCGGTGGACTGGGCCTCCGAGACGCGCGGCAGGTCGACGCCGACCTGCTTGAACGCGGCCTGGACGAGCCCGGAGCAATCCCAGGCGTTGGGGCCGGTGCCGCCCATGACGTAGGCGTCACCGACCTGTGCCTTCAGGAAGGCGATGACGGTGGCGACGCTGCCGCTGGCGGCGACGGGGACGTCGGCGTCCGCCGAGGCCGCGAGGGTGGTGCGCTGGGACGACCGCGAGGCGGCCTGGGTGGCGGCGGCCTTGCGCTCGGCCTCGGCCTTCTTCCGGGCCTCCGCCTTCTTCTTGGCGTCGGCGAGGTCGGCCTTGGCCTGCTTCGCCGCCTTGGCCGCGGCCGCGTCGCGCTCCGCCTGCAGCTCGTAGTTGGCCGCCGCCTGCTGGGTGGCGTCCGCGGACTGGGCGACCTGAGTGGACAGGTCGGCCGTCAGGGTCGGCAGTTCGATGGTCTGCGTCACGGGCTCGGCGGCGCTCGCCGCACCGGACGCCCCGGCCACTGCCAGGGTGCTGAGAACGCCACCGGCAACTCCGGCGCGCATCGCGAGACTCGACGCGTTGCGGCGGGGCTTCCGGTGGCTGCGTATGTGAGCGGTGTGGGACATGGGTACAAGCGGTACCAGGGGCTCCTCCATACCTTCAAGAAACGTGTGGTGCGCCACAGTTGTTCAACGGACGGCCGAAAAGCGGGCGCTGCGCCCCTCATTGACGCCGTAACGGGCATTGCGGACAGAGTCGATCACGCCTGTGATCATGGGCTTTCGGAATTACGCCCGAATTGCCCCGCGCCTACCACTGGTTGAGGCCAGTGGCCAAGCCCCGTTTATCCGGAGCCGACGCCGGTGTGACGCACGTCACGGAACGGCGGCCCCGGCCGACGCGTCCCGCGCGAAAACGCGACCGCCCTCCGCTCGTGAACGGGCGCACGTGTCCACATCCGTCCACACCGGTCCCCCTGATGTGTGAACGGGCCCCTCTATCAAGGGATCTGGTCCAGCGCCAATTTGCCTGCGCTCACGGTGGCTTGATAATGCGCCAGGGCTCCGACCAGCGGCGACGAGCGAAAATGTCACCTCTTGGTGATCACTTGACTGCTTCGCGTACGAAGATCACCGCTCATCCGACTTCATGATCCTTCGACTGGTGGTGGAGATCACAAAGTCCTTCCCCACCCCCGTGTCGCAGATCACAGACCGGCAGGCATAAGATGCGGGGCAGTTGGGCTTGTGACCTGCTTCACATGTACGCGATCTTCGTCGGGACGCACGGGGCTCGTGGGACGGGTGGGGCGGTGACTCGTCCGGCACAACCGCCAGCAGTCAGTGCCGACTGAGAGGAGCGAGGAGCGGTGAACGCGTATGCGCCCATCCTCGTACTGGGAGCCCTCGGGGCAGGCTTTGCGATCTTCTCCGTGGTCATGGCCACGCTGATCGGTCCGAAGCGGTACAACCGGGCCAAGCTCGAGGCCTACGAGTGCGGCATCGAGCCGACCCCCACGCCGGCCGGCGGCGGGCGTTTCCCCATCAAGTACTACCTGACGGCGATGCTCTTCATCGTCTTCGACATCGAGATCGTCTTCCTCTACCCCTGGGCCGTCACCTTCGACGCCCTGGGTGTTTTCGGGCTCGTGGAGATGCTGCTCTTCGTGCTCACCGTCTTTGTCGCGTACGCGTACGTATGGCGGCGCGGCGGCTTGGAATGGGACTGAGGGGCCTTAAGCCATGGGACTCGAAGAAAAGCTGCCGAGCGGCTTCCTGCTGACCACCGTCGAGCAGGCCGCGGGCTGGGTGCGCAAGTCGTCCGTCTTCCCCGCCACGTTCGGACTCGCCTGCTGCGCCATCGAGATGATGACGACCGGCGCGGGCCGCTACGACCTGGCGCGCTTCGGCATGGAGGTCTTTCGCGGATCTCCGCGCCAGGCGGACCTGATGATCGTCGCCGGCCGGGTCAGCCAGAAGATGGCGCCGGTGCTGCGGCAGGTCTACGACCAGATGCCCGATCCCAAGTGGGTGATCTCCATGGGGGTGTGCGCCTCGTCGGGCGGAATGTTCAACAACTACGCCATCGTGCAGGGCGTCGACCACATCGTCCCGGTCGACATCTATCTGCCCGGCTGCCCGCCGCGGCCCGAGATGCTGATGGACGCGATCCTCAAGCTCCACCAGAAGATCCAGACCTCCAAGCTCGGCGTGAACGCCGAGGAGGCGGCCCGCGAGGCGGAGGAAGCGGCGCTCAAGGCGCTTCCCACCATCGAGATGAAGGGCCTGCTGCGGTGAGCGACGCGAACGGCAACGGGGTGAACCCCGAGAAGGACCTCGGCGCCTCCAACCTCCCGGGCCAGCGGGGCGACCAGGGCGAGGAGATCCGCGTCCAGCGCGGCATGTTCGGCGCGAACAACGGCGGCGACACCTCCGGCTACGGCGGCCTGGTCCGCTCCATCCGGCTGCCCGGCCCGGCCACCCGCCCCTACGGCGGCTGGTTCGACGAGGTCGCCGACGAGCTGGAGGGCGCCCTGGAGGAACAGGGCCTCGTCCCGGAGAACGCGATCGGCAAGACGGTCGTGGACCGCGACGAGCTGACCTTCCACATCGAGCGCGAGCACCTGGTCCAGGTCGCGCGGACCCTGCGCGACGACCCGGCCCTGCGGTTCGAGCTGTGCACCGGCGTCTCCGGCGTGCACTACCCCGAGGACAAGGGCCGCGAGCTGCACGCCGTCTACCACCTGCGCTCGATCACCCACAACCGGCTGATCCGCCTGGAAGTCAGCGCCCCGGACGCCGACCCGCACGTCCCCTCGCTGGTCGCCGTCTACCCGACGAACGACTGGCACGAGCGCGAGACGTACGACTTCTTCGGGCTGGTCTTCGACGGCCACCCGGCACTGACGCGGATCATGATGCCGGACGACTGGCCGGGCTTCCCGCAGCGCAAGGACTATCCCCTCGGCGGCATCCCCGTCGAGTACAAGGGCGCCCAGATCCCGGCTCCGGACCAGCGGAGGTCGTACTCATGAGCACGCAGACCCCTTCCGGGGCATCGGCCGCCTCGGCCCGCGAGACGACCGAGGGCACCGTCTACACCGTCACCGGCGGCGACTGGGACGAGATCGCCCAGGCCGCGGCCAAGTCCGACGACGAGCGCATCATCGTCAACATGGGGCCGCAGCACCCCTCCACGCACGGCGTGCTCCGGCTCATCCTGGAGATCGACGGCGAGACCGTCACCGAGGCCCGCTGCGGCATCGGCTACCTGCACACCGGCATCGAGAAGAACCTCGAGTACCGGACGTGGACGCAGGGCACGACGTTCGTGACGCGCATGGACTACCTGACGCCGTTCTTCAACGAGACGGCGTACTGCCTCGCGGTGGAGAAGCTCCTCGGCATCGAGGACCAGATCCCCGACCGCGCCACGATCATCCGGGTGCTCCTGATGGAGCTCAACCGGCTCTCCTCCCACCTGGTGTGCATCGCCACCGGCGGCATGGAGCTCGGCGCCACGACGATCATGATCTACGGCTTCCGCGACCGCGAGCTCATCCTCGACATCTACGAGCTGATCACCGGCCTGCGGATGAACCACGCGTACATCCGGCCCGGCGGACTCGCCCAGGACCTGCCGCCCGGCGCGGTGGACCAGATCCGCGAGTTCGTGAAGAAGATGCACAAGAACCTTCCCGAGTACGACAAGCTCGCCACCGGGAACCCCATCTTCAAGGCCCGTATGCAGGACGTCGGCTACCTCGACCTCGCCGGCTGCATGGCCCTCGGCGCCACCGGGCCCGTCCTGCGCTCGGCGGGCCTGCCGCACGACCTGCGCAAGGCCCAGCCGTACTGCGGCTACGAGACCTACGACTTCGAGGTCCCGACCGCCGACACCTGCGACTCCTACGGGCGCTTCCTGATCCGCCTGGAGGAGATGCGCCAGTCGCTGCGGATCATCGAGCAGTGCCTGGACCGGCTCCAGCCCGGCCCGGTCATGGTCGCCGACAAGAAGATCGCCTGGCCCGCCCAGCTCGCGCTCGGCCCCGACGGTCTCGGCAACTCGCTCGACCACATCAAGAAGATCATGGGCACCTCCATGGAGGCCCTCATCCACCACTTCAAGCTGGTGACCGAGGGCTTCCGCGTCCCGCCGGGACAGACGTACGCGGCCGTCGAGTCGCCCAAGGGCGAACTGGGCGTGCACGCCGTGTCCGACGGAGGCACCCGCCCCTACCGGGTCCACTTCCGCGACCCGTCCTTCACCAACCTCCAGGCCATGGCGGCGATGTGCGAGGGCGGCCAGGTCGCCGACGTCATCGTCGCCGTCGCGTCCATCGACCCCGTGATGGGAGGCGTCGACCGGTGACCACCACTCCCGAGGGTGTCAGCCTGGGCATGCCGCAACTGCCCGCGCCCGACTACCCGGACGACGTCCGGACCCGGCTGGAGACGGACGCGCGCGAGATCATCGCCCGCTACCCGGACTCCCGCTCCGCGCTCCTGCCGCTGCTGCACCTCGTGCAGTCCGAGGAGGGCCACGTCACGCGCACCGGACAGCGGTTCTGCGCCGAGATGCTCGGCCTGACCACCGCCGAGGTCACCGCGGTCGCCACCTTCTACTCCATGTACCGCCGCAGGCCCAGCGGCGACTACCAGGTCGGCGTCTGCACCAACACCCTGTGCGCGGTGATGGGCGGCGACGCCATCTTCGAGGCGCTCCAGGACCACCTGGGCGTCGGCAACGGCGAGACCACCGGCGACGGCAAGGTCACCCTGGAGCACATCGAGTGCAACGCGGCCTGCGACTTCGCCCCGGTCGTGATGGTCAACTGGGAGTTCTTCGACAACCAGACCGTCGACTCCGCCAAGCGGCTCGTCGACGACCTGCGCACCGGAGCCCGGGTCGAGCCGACTCGCGGCGCCCCCCTGTGCACGTTCAAGGACACCGCCCGGATCCTGGCGGGCTTCCCCGACGAGCGCGAGGGCGCCGTGGAGGCCGGCGGCAGCGCGGGCCCCGCCTCGCTGACCGGTCTGCGGCTGGCCAAGGGCGAGACCGGCGCCGCACGGGTGGTCCACCCGCGGGGCTCCGGCCCCCAGGACGGGACCCCGCACGAGCCGTCGCCTGCCGAACACCTCAGCTCGCACGACGCGCCGCAGGACACGTCGGCCTCCGACCCGTCCCACCCGGCGGGTCCCGCAGCCGAGGAGGGGGAGTGATGACCTTGTCCACTCAATACGGAGGCACCTCCCAGCCGGAGGCCGGCGGGGGGAGCAGCCCCGAGAAGCTGCTCGCGCCCGTGCTGTCGGCGTTCTGGGACGAGGAGAAGTCCTGGACCCTGGACGTCTACCGCAGGCACGAGGGGTACGAGGGGCTGCGCAAGGCGCTCGCCATGTCGCCGGACGACCTCATCGCGTACGTCAAGGACTCCGGTCTGCGCGGCCGCGGCGGCGCCGGCTTCCCCACCGGGATGAAGTGGCAGTTCATCCCCCAGGGCGACGGCAAGCCGCACTACCTGGTCGTCAACGCCGACGAGTCGGAGCCGGGGACCTGCAAGGACATCCCCCTCCTCTACGCGAACCCGCACAGCCTCATCGAGGGCATCGTCATCGCCTGCTACGCGATCAGGTCCTCGCACGCCTTCATCTACCTGCGCGGCGAGGTCGTCCCCGTCCTGCGCCGGCTGCACGAGGCGGTCCGCGAGGCCTACGCCGCCGGGTACCTCGGCGAGAACATCCTCGGCAGCGGACTCGACCTCGAACTCACCGTGCACGCCGGAGCGGGCGCGTACATCTGCGGTGAGGAGACCGCGCTGCTCGACTCGCTGGAGGGGCGCCGCGGCCAGCCGCGCCTGCGTCCCCCCTTCCCCGCGGTCGCGGGCCTCTACGCCTGCCCCACCGTGGTGAACAACGTCGAGTCGATCGCGTCGGTTCCCGCCATCCTGAACAAGGGCAAGGAGTGGTTCCGGTCGATGGGCAGCGAGAAGTCCCCGGGCTTCACGCTGTACTCGCTCAGCGGCCACGTCGCGAGCCCCGGCCAGTACGAGGCGCCGCTCGGCATCACCCTGCGCCAGCTGCTCGACATGAGCGGCGGGATGCGCCCCGGACACCGGCTGAAGTTCTGGACCCCGGGCGGCTCCTCCACCCCGATGTTCACCGACGAGCACCTCGACGTCCCGCTGGACTACGAGGGAGTCGGCGCCGCGGGCTCCATGCTCGGCACCAAGGCGCTCCAGTGCTTCGACGAGACCACCTGCGTCGTCCGCGCGGTCACCCGCTGGACCGAGTTCTACGCCCACGAGTCCTGCGGCAAGTGCACCCCGTGCCGTGAGGGCACGTACTGGCTCGTCCAGCTGCTGCGCGACATCGAGGCCGGCAAGGGCGCGATGTCCGACCTCGACAAGCTGAACGACATCGCCGACAACATCAACGGCAAGTCCTTCTGCGCCCTCGGCGACGGCGCGGCCTCGCCGATCTTCTCCTCGCTCAAGTACTTCCGCGAGGAGTACGAGCAGCACATCACGGGCCGGGGCTGCCCCTTCGACCCGGCCAAGTCGACCGCCTGGGCGGACAAGCACGCGGAGGTGAACGCATGACAGTGACCACCAGCGCTCCCTCCGGAGGCGGCGAGGCGGCGATCCCGCCGGAGGACCTGGTCTCGCTGACGATCGACGGCGTGGAGATCAGCGTGCCCAAGGGCACCCTGGTCATCCGGGCCGCCGAACAGCTCGGCATCGAGATCCCCAGGTTCTGCGACCACCCCCTCCTCGCCCCGGCCGGCGCCTGCCGCCAGTGCATCGTCGAGGTCGAGGGCCAGCGCAAGCCCATGGCGTCCTGCACCATCACCTGCACCGACGGGATGGTCGTCAAGACGCAGCTCACCTCGCCCGTCGCCGAGAAGGCGCAGCACGGGGTGATGGAGCTGCTGCTCATCAACCACCCGCTGGACTGCCCGGTCTGCGACAAGGGCGGCGAGTGCCCGCTGCAGAACCAGGCCATGTCCCACGGACAGGCCGACTCCCGCTTCGAGGGCCGCAAGCGGACCTACGAGAAGCCGGTCCCGATCTCCACCCAGGTGCTGCTGGACCGCGAGCGGTGCGTGCTGTGCGCACGCTGCACCCGCTTCTCCAACCAGATCGCCGGCGACCCGATGATCGAGCTGATCGAGCGCGGCGCGCTCCAGCAGGTCGGCACCGGCGAGGGCGACCCCTTCGAGTCGTACTTCTCCGGGAACACGATCCAGATCTGCCCGGTCGGCGCGCTCACCTCGGCGGCGTACCGCTTCCGCTCGCGGCCCTTCGACCTGATCTCCTCGCCGTCGGTGTGCGAGCACTGCTCCGGCGGCTGCGCGACCCGCACCGACCACCGGCGCGGCAAGGTCATGCGGCGCCTCGCCGCCGAGGACCCCGAGGTCAACGAGGAGTGGCTGTGCGACAAGGGGCGGTTCGGCTTCCGCTACGCGCAGCGGCCGGACCGGATCGGCACCCCGCTGGTGCGCGGCGCGTCCGGTGAGCTGGAGCCCGCCTCCTGGCCGGAGGCGCTGGAGGCGGCGGCCCGCGGGCTGTCGGCCGCGCGCGGCCGGGCCGGGGTGCTGACCGGCGGCCGGCTGACCGTCGAGGACGCCTACGCGTACAGCAAGTTCGCGCGGGTGGCCCTCGACACGAACGACATCGACTTCCGCGCGCGCGTGCACAGCAGCGAGGAGGCCGACTTCCTGGCGGCCCGGGTCGCCGGCCGCGGCCTGGACCTCGACGGCACGGGCGTCACGTACACCTCCCTGGAGAAGGCGCCCGCCGTGCTGCTCGCGGGCTTCGAGTCCGAGGAGGAGGCGCCCGGCGTCTTCCTGCGGCTGCGCAAGGCCTGGCGGGGACACGGCCAGCGGACCTTCTCGCTCGCCACGCACGCCACCCGGGGCCTGGAGAAGGCGGGCGGCACGCTGCTGCCCGCCGCGCCCGGCACCGAGACCGAGTGGCTGGACGCCCTCGCGAGCGGCGTCGGCCTGGAGGGCGACGGGGCCCGGGCGGCCGAGGCGCTGCGCACCGAGGGCGCGGTCATCGCGGTCGGCGAGCGGCTCGCCGCCGTCGCGGGCGGTCTGACCGCCGCCGTACGGGCCGCGACCGCGACCGGGGCCCGGCTGGTGTGGATCCCGCGCCGGGCCGGGGAGCGCGGCGCGATCGAGGCGGGCGCGCTGCCGTCGCTGCTGCCGGGCGGCCGCCCGGCCACCGACCCGCGCGCGCGGGACGAGGTCGCCGCCGTCTGGGGCGTCGCCGAACTCCCGCACCGCTACGGCCGCGACACCGGCCAGATCGTGGACGCCGCCGCCGGCGGTGAGCTGCAGGCGCTGGTGGTGGCGGGCGTCGAGGTCAACGACCTCCCCGACCCGGTACGCGCGCGTGCCGCCCTCGCCGAGGTGCCCTTCCTGGTCTCGCTCGAACTGCGTCCCAGTGAGGTCACCGACCACGCCGACGTCGTCCTGCCGGTCGCCGCGGTCGCCGAGAAGTCGGGCACGTTCCTCAACTGGGAGGGCAGGGTGCGGCTCTTCGAGGCGGCGCTCAAGCCCGACCAGATGACCCGCCGTCTCGCGCCCACCGACGCGCGCGTCCTGCAGATGCTGGCTGACGCGATGGATGTCCACCTGGGCCTGCCGGACCTGCGCACCGCGCGCGCCGAGCTGGACCGGCTCGGCGCCTGGGACGGGCCGCGCGCCGACGACCCGCTGGAGACGTCTGCGCTGCTGCCGCGGCCCGCCGCCGGCGAGGCCGTGCTCGCGGGCCACCGGCTGCTGCTCGACCTCGGCCGCCTCCAGGAGGGCGACGAGGCGCTGGCCGGGACCCGGCACGCCGCACACGCGCGGGTGTCGGCCGCCACGGCCGCCGAGGCGGGCGTCGAGGAGGGCGGTCTCCTCGCCGTCACCGGCCCCGCCGGAGTCGTCGAACTGCCGCTGCGGATCACCGAGATGCCCGACCGGGTCGTCTGGCTCCCGCTGAACTCCACCGGAGGGGGCGTCGCCTCCGACACCGGGGCGCTGCCCGGCGCACTCGTCCACATCGGCCCGGCGACGCACGCTGCCGAGGCCCCCAAGGAGGTGGAGGCATGACTCCGTACCTCGCCGCTGAAGACCTCTCGATGTTCGGCCGCGACCCCTGGTGGCTGGTCGTCGTCAAGGCGGTCTTCTGCTTCGCCTTCCTGATGATCACCGTGCTCTTCTCCATCGTGTGGGAGCGCAAGGTCGTCGCCTGGATGCAGCTGCGCATCGGCCCCAACCGGCACGGCCCCTGGGGCATGCTCCAGTCGCTCGCCGACGGCATCAAGCTGATGCTCAAGGAAGACGTCATCGTCAAACGCGCGGACAAGGTGGTCTACGTCCTCGCGCCGATCGTCGCGGCCATCCCGGCGTTCATGGCGATCGCGGTGATCCCCTTCGGGCCGGCCGGCAACGAGGTCTCGATCTTCGGCCACCGCACCACGATGCAGCTCACCGACCTGCCGATCGCGATGCTCTACATCCTCGCGGTCGCCTCGGTGGGCATCTACGGCATCGTCCTCGCGGGCTGGTCCTCCGGGTCGACGTACCCGCTGCTCGGCGGTCTGCGCTCCTGCGCCCAGATGATCTCCTACGAGATCGCCATGGGCGCCGCGTTCGCCTCGGTCTTCCTCTACTCCGGGTCGATGTCGACGTCCACGATCGTGGAGCAGCAGCACGACCGCTGGTACATCGTGCTGCTGCCGGTCTCCTTCGTCATCTACGTCGTGACGATGATCGGCGAGACCAACCGCGCCCCGTTCGACATGCCGGAGTCCGAGGGCGACCTGGTCGGCGGCTTCAACACCGAGTACTCGTCGATCAAGTTCGCGATGTTCATGCTCGCCGAGTACGTGAACATGGTGACGGTCTCGGCCGTCTCCACGACGCTCTTCCTGGGCGGCTGGCGGGCCCCGTGGCCGGTCAGCACCTTCTGGGAGGGCGCCAACCACGGCTGGTGGCCGATGCTCTGGTTCACGGTGAAGGTGCAGCTGCTGCTGTTCTTCTTCATCTGGCTGCGCGGCACGCTGCCCCGGGTCCGCTACGACCAGCTGATGAAGCTCGGCTGGAAGGTCCTGATCCCGGTCTCCGTGGTCTGGCTGATGCTCGTCGCGACCGTCCGGACCCTGCGCAACGAGAACTACGACTTCGCCGACATCGCCCTGTACGTGGGCGGCGGTGTCCTCGCCCTGCTGCTGCTCTCGTTCGTCGTGGACATCTTCCGCGACCGGGGATCCAAGGAGCAGGAGGCACCCGCCGAGCCGGCCGCCTTCGACCCGATGGCCGGCGGCTTCCCCGTGCCGCCGCTGCCCGGCCAGGAACTGCCGCCGGTCCCGCGGCGCCGCCCGCGCCGCGAGCGGGAGTTGATTGTCAGTGGTGGGTCCGATACTGCGAGTGACGGATCACTCGGCGGGACTCGTGACGGAAAGGAGGGGTCCGATGGCTGAGGAGCCGAAGGAGACCGGGCAGACGAAACCCGGCTTCCAGAACCCCGTCGCCGGCTTCGGCGTGACCTTCAAGGCCATGTTCAAGAAGCGGCTGACCGAGCAGTACCCGGAGCAGCCGAAGACCACCGCCCCGCGGTTCCACGGCCGGCACCAGCTCAACCGCCATCCGGACGGCCTGGAGAAGTGCGTCGGCTGCGAGCTGTGCGCCTGGGCCTGCCCCGCCGACGCGATCTACGTGGAGGGCGCGGACAACACCGACGAGGAGCGCTACTCGCCGGGCGAGCGGTACGGCCGCGTCTACCAGATCAACTACGCCCGCTGCATCCTGTGCGGACTGTGCATCGAGGCGTGCCCCACGCGCGCGCTGACGATGACGAACGAGTTCGAGCTGGCCGACAGCAGCCGCGCCAATCTGATCTACACCAAGGAGCAGCTGCTCGCCGGACTGGAGGAGGGCATGGTCGACAGCCCGCACTCGATCTTCCCCGGCACGGACGAGCAGGACTACTACCGCGGACTGGTCACCGAGGCCGCGCCGGGCACGGAGCGCCAGGTGGCCGTCTCCCAGGGCGAGGTGCCGCAGGAGGCCGCGTCCACCTTCGGCGAGGACGAACCGGCGTCGGAGAAGGTGATCCGCCGATGATGCCGCTCGCCGCCTACTCCACCTCCACCGGAGAGGCTGTCCAGTTCTGGGTCCTCGGCACCGTCGCCGTGATCGGCGCCCTGTGCACCGTCTTCATGAAGAAGGCCGTGCACAGCGCGCTCTGTCTCGCCGGGACCATGATCATCCTGGCGGTCTTCTACCTCGCCAACGGCGCGTACTTCCTGGGCGTCGTGCAGATCGTCGTCTACACGGGCGCGATCATGATGCTGTTCCTCTTCGTGGTCATGCTCGTCGGCGTCACGGCGGCGGACTCGCTGAAGGAGACCATCAAGGGCCAGCGCTGGCTGGCCCTGCTCTGCGGTCTCGGCTTCGGCATCCTGCTGTTCGCCGGCATCGGCAACGCGTCGGTGAAGGACTTCAACGGCCTCGCCCAGGCGAACGCGAACGGGAACGTGGAAGGCCTCGCCTCCCTCATCTTCACGAAGTACGTGTTCGCCTTCGAGATCACCGGCGCGCTGCTCATCACCGCCACCGTCGGCGCCATGGTGCTGACGCACCGCGAGCGCACCGAGCGGGCCAAGACCCAGCGCCAGCTGTCCGAGGAGCGCGTCCGCGAGGGCAAGCACCTGCCGCCGCTGCCGGCGCCCGGTGTCTACGCCCGGCACAACGCGGTGGACATCGCCGGCCTGCTGCCCGACGGCACGCCGTCGGAGCTGACGGTCAACAAGACGCTGCGCGAGCGCGGCCAGATCCGTGACGTGTCGACCGAGGCACTGAACGACCTGAAGGCCCTGGAGCAGCGCGCCGAGGAGCGCCTGGAGCGCACGAAGACAGGGGAGGGTCCCAAGTGAACCCGGTCAACTACCTGTATCTCGCCGCCCTGTTGTTCACGATCGGCGCCACCGGTGTGCTCATCAGGCGGAACGCGATCGTGGTGTTCATGTGCGTCGAGCTGATGCTCAACGCCTGCAACCTCGCGTTCGTCGCCTTCTCCCGCCTGCACGGCAATCTCGACGGCCAGATCATCGCCTTCTTCACGATGGTCGTCGCCGCCGCGGAGGTCGTGGTCGGACTCGCGATCATCGTGTCGCTGTTCCGTTCCCGCCACTCGGCCTCGGTCGACGACGCCAGCCTGATGAAGCTGTAAGGGGTCGCTGAATCGTGGGTAACTTGATTGCGCTGCTGGTGGCGGCGCCTCTGCTCGGAGCGGCCGTACTGCTGTGCGGCGGCCGCCGGCTGGACGCCGTCGGGCACTGGATCGGCACGATCCTCGCGTCCGCGTCCTTCGTGATCGGCGCGGTCCTCTTCGCCGACATGCTGGGCAAGGACGCCGAGCACCGGACCCTGACGCAGTACCTGTTCAGCTGGGTGCCCGTCGAGGGCTTCCAGGCGGACGTCGCCTTCCAGCTCGACCAGCTGTCGATGACGTTCGTGCTGCTGATCACCGGCGTCGGCTCGCTGATCCACGTGTACTCGATCGGGTACATGGAGCACGACGAGCGGCGCCGCCGCTTCTTCGGCTATCTGAACCTGTTCCTCGCGGCGATGCTGCTGCTCGTCCTCGCCGACAACTACCTCCTGCTGTACGTCGGCTGGGAGGGCGTCGGCCTCGCCTCGTACCTGCTGATCGGCTTCTGGCAGCACAAGTCGAGCGCCGCCACCGCCGCGAAGAAGGCCTTCCTGGTCAACCGCGTCGGCGACGTCGGCCTGTCGATCGCCATCATGCTGATGTTCACGACCTTCGGGACCTTCGCCTTCGGGCCGGTGCTGAGCAGCGTGGACGACTCCGGTGAGGGCAAGCTGACGGCCATCGGCCTGATGCTGCTGCTGGCCGCCTGCGGCAAGTCGGCCCAGGTGCCGCTGCAGTCCTGGCTCGGCGACGCGATGGAGGGCCCGACCCCGGTCTCGGCCCTCATCCACGCCGCGACCATGGTGACCGCGGGCGTCTACCTGATCGTCCGCTCCGGCGAGATCTTCAACGCCGCGCCGGACGCGCAGCTGGTCGTCACCGTCGTCGGCGCCGTCACGCTCCTCTTCGGTGCGATCGTCGGTTGCGCGAAGGACGACATCAAGAAGGCGCTGGCCGGCTCGACCATGTCGCAGATCGGCTACATGGTGCTGGCGGCCGGACTCGGCCCCATCGGCTACGTCTTCGCGATCATGCACCTGGTCACGCACGGCTTCTTCAAGGCCGGGCTCTTCCTCGGCGCCGGTTCGGTCATGCACGGCATGAACGACGAGGTCGACATGCGCCGGTACGGCGGCCTGCGGAAGTACATGCCGGTCACCTTCGTGACCTTCGGCCTCGGCTACCTGGCCATCATCGGCTTCCCGGGCCTGTCCGGCTTCTTCTCCAAGGACAAGATCATCGAGGCGGCCTTCGCCAAGGGCGGCACCGAGGGCTGGATCCTCGGCGGCACGGCCCTGCTGGGCGCCGCGATCACCGCGTACTACATGACGCGCGTGATGCTGATGACGTTCTTCGGCGAGGAGCGCTGGCGGAACACGCCGACGCCCTCCCCGGCCGAGCCGAGCGTGGAGCCCGCGGCGGAGCAGCACGGCGAGCACGCGGAACCGCACCCCCACGAGTCGCCGAAGTCCATGACGATCCCCATGATCGTGCTGGCCTTCGGATCGGTCTTCGCGGGCGGGTTCTTCAGCATCGGCGACCGCTTCCTGCACTGGCTGGAGCCGGTCACGGGGCACGAGCACGGCGACTCGCCGCTCAGCGCCCTGACGGTCACGCTCGCCACGATGGTGGTCCTCGTCGTCGGTGTCGCCGTCGCCTACGCCCAGTACGGGCGCCGCCCCGTCCCGGTGGTCGCCCCGCGCGGCTCCCTGCTCACCCGGGCCGCCCGGCGCGACCTGCTCCAGGACGACTTCAACCACGTCGTGCTGGTGCGCGGCGGGGAGCACCTCACCCGCTCCCTGGTGTACGTCGACCACACCCTGGTCGACGGCGTGGTCAACGGCACGGCGGCCTCGGTCGGCGGGCTCTCCGGGCGCCTGCGCAAGCTGCAGAACGGCTACGCGCGCTCGTACGCGGTCTCGATGTTCGGCGGTGCGGCGGTCCTCATCGCCGCGACCCTGCTGATGAGGGCGGTCTGATACCGATGTCCTTTCCCCTGCTGACAGCGACGGCGGCGCTCCCGGCCCTCGGGGCGATCGCCACGGCCGCGGTGCCGGCCGCGCGACGCGTCGCAGCCAAATGGCTGGCGCTGCTGATCTCGCTCGCCACCCTGGTCCTCGCCGCGGTCGTCCTGGTCCGCTTCGAACCGGGCGGCGACCGTTACCAGCTCACCGAATCCCACTCCTGGATCGCGGACTTCGGGGTCCGGTACGAACTGGGCGTGGACGGCATCGGGGTGGCGCTCGTCGCGCTGACCGCCCTGCTGATCCCGTTCGTGATCCTCGCGGGCTGGCACGACGCCGACCCGCACGAGACCGGAAGCAGCCGCTGGCGGCCGACCCAGGGCTTCTTCGCCCTGATCCTGGCCGTCGAGGCGATGGTGATCATCTCCTTCGAGGCCACCGACGTCTTCCTCTTCTACATCTTCTTCGAAGCCATGCTCATCCCGATGTACTTCCTCATCGGCGGCTTCGGGGACCGTGCGCACGAGCACGGGGACGCGGTGGCGGCGACACAACGCTCGTACGCCGCCGTGAAGTTCCTCCTCTACAACCTGGCGGGCGGCCTGATCATGCTGGCCGCCGTCATCGGCCTCTACGTGGTCGCCGGGAACTTCTCGCTCCAGGAGATCGCCGAGGCCCGGGCCAACGGCTCGCTGGACATGGCGACCAGCACGGAGCGGTGGCTCTTCCTCGGCTTCTTCTTCGCCTTCGCGGTGAAGGCGCCGCTGTGGCCGCTGCACACCTGGCTGCCGAACGCGATGGGTGAGGCCACGGCCCCGGTCGCCGTCCTGATCACCGCGGTGGTCGACAAGGTCGGCACCTTCGCGATGCTGCGCTTCTGCCTCCAGCTGTTCCCGGAGGCCTCGAAGTGGGCGACGCCCGTCATCCTCGTACTGGCGCTGATCAGCATCATCTACGGGGCGCTGCTCGCGGTCGGCCAGCGCGACATCAAGCGGCTGGTGGCCTACGCGTCCATCTCGCACTTCGGGTTCATCATCCTCGGCATCTTCGCGATGACCAGCCAGGGCCAGTCCGGCGCGACGCTGTACATGGTCAACCACGGGATCTCGACGGCCGCCCTGATGCTGGTGGCCGGCTTCCTGATCTCGCGGCGCGGCTCGCGTCTGATCGCCGACTACGGAGGGGTGCAGAAGGTCGCGCCGGTGCTCGCCGGCACGCTCCTGA
This sequence comes from Streptomyces sp. NPDC005496, assembly GCF_042872045.1. NCBI lineage: Bacteria > Bacillati > Actinomycetota > Actinomycetes > Kitasatosporales > Streptomycetaceae > Streptomyces > Streptomyces sp. NPDC005496. The sequence continues at coordinate 146,032 of NZ_JBIAJQ010000014.1, read as the reverse complement.
TCGGCGGTCTCGCGACCCTCTCGCTGCCCGGACTCGCGCCGTTCGTCAGCGAGTTCCTGGTGCTGGTCGGCACGTTCTCGCGCTACCCGGCCATCGGCATCATCGCCACCTTCGGCATCGTCCTCGCCGCGCTCTACACGCTCGTCCTCTACCAGCGGACGATGACGGGCCCGGTGAAGTCGGAAGTCTCGGAGATGCCCGACCTCAGGGTGCGTGAGCTCCTGGTCGTCGCCCCGCTGATCGCGCTGCTGATCTTCCTGGGCGTCTACCCGAAGCCGCTCACCGACATCGTCAACCCGGCGGTCCAGCAGACCATGTCAGACGTACACAAGAAGGACCCCAAGCCCGAGGTGGAGGCGGCCAAGTGAGCGCAGTAGCCGTCCACAGCCTGTGGACAAACGCGGCCGACCCGATCTCGAAGATCGACGCGCCGAAGATCGAATACGGGCAGTTGTCGCCCACCCTGATCGTCATCGGGGCGGCGGTCATCGGGGTCCTGATCGAGGCGTTCGTGCCTCGCAAGTCCCGTTACTACGCCCAGGTGTTCGTGTCCGTCGTCGCGCTCGCCGCCGCGTTCGCCGCGGTCGTGGCGCTCGCCGCCGGCGGATACGGCACGACGAAGGCGCACATCGCGGCCATGGGCGCCATCGCCGTGGACGGACCCGCGCTCTTCCTGCAGGGCACGATCCTGCTCGCCGCGGTGCTCGGCGTCTTCACCTTCGCCGAGCGCCGGCTCGACCCGGAGGCGCACGGCAACCGCGTCGACTCCTTCGCCGCACAGGCCGCGTCCGTGCCCGGCAGCGACAGCGAGAAGGCCGCCGTCAAGGCGGGCTTCACCACCACCGAGGTGTTCCCGCTGCTGCTCTTCGCGGTCGGCGGCATGCTGGTCTTCCCCGCGGCGAACGACCTGCTGACGCTGTTCATCGCGCTGGAGGTCTTCTCCCTCCCGCTGTACCTGCTGTGCGCCGTGGCCCGCCGCAAGCGGCTCATGTCGCAGGAGGCCGCCGTCAAGTACTTCCTGCTCGGCGCCTTCGCCTCCGCGTTCACCCTGTTCGGCATCGCCCTGCTGTACGGGTACGCGGGCTCGGTGTCGTACGCGACGGTCGCCCAGGTCGTCGACGGCACCGTGCAGAACGTGGACCCGGCGCTCGCCGGCACCATGGGCAACGACGCGCTGCTGCTGATCGGCGTCGCGATGGTCGTCATGGGCCTGCTGTTCAAGGTCGGCGCCGTGCCGTTCCACATGTGGACCCCGGACGTCTACCAGGGCGCGCCCACCCCGGTCACCGGCTTCATGGCCGCGGCGACGAAGGTGGCCGCCTTCGGCGCCCTGCTCCGCCTGCTGTACGTCGTCCTGCCCGGCCTGCGCTGGGACTGGCGGCCGGTCATGTGGGCCGTCGCGATCGTCACCATGCTGGGCGGCGCGATCGTCGCGATCACCCAGACCGACATCAAGCGGCTCCTGGCGTACTCGTCCATCGCGCACGCGGGCTTCATCCTCGCGGGTGTCATCGCCACGACGCCCGACGGGGTCTCGTCCGTGCTGTTCTACCTGGGCGCGTACTCCTTCGTCACGATCGGCGCCTTCGCGGTCGTGACCCTGGTCAGGGACGCGGGCGGCGAGGCCACCCACCTGTCCAAGTGGGCGGGGCTCGGACGCAGGTCCCCGCTGGTGGCGGCCGTGTTCGCGGTCTTCCTGCTGGCCTTCGCGGGCATCCCGCTGACCTCCGGGTTCGCGGGCAAGTTCGCCGTGTTCAAGGCGGCGGCGGAAGGCGGTGCGGGTGCGCTGGTCGTCGTCGGTGTGATCTCGTCGGCGATCGCGGCCTTCTTCTACATCCGCGTCATCGTGCTCATGTTCTTCAGCGAGCCGCGCCCCGAGGGCCCCACGGTCGCCGTGCCGTCGCCGCTGACCATGACGGCGATCGCGGTCGGCGTGGCCGTCACGCTGGTGCTGGGTGTGGCGCCCCAGTACTTCCTTGACCTGGCCGGCCAGGCGGGGGTCTTCGTCCGCTGACGCCGACCGTGTACGTGTGCCGGGCCCCGGCCTCCGCAGGGAGGACCGGGGCCCGCGCGCGTTCCGGACTCGGCGCCGGGTCGGACACCTGTACGGATGTGCGGGCCGCGGGAGCGTGGCGCAACGGAACGGGACGGTCGCAGCCTGTGGACAACTCCCGGGGCTGTCGGTGCGGAGCCCTATGGTGGCTGTCGTGGGCGAAGCACGGCATACGGGGGACGACGGGCGATGAGCGGGATGGGCGGGACAGCTGTGGTGACCGGAGCGGACGCGATGACGGGACCGGCACAGAGCGAGGCGCTGGCCACGCTGCACCGAGTCTTCGGGTACGAGGCCTTCCGCGGCGAGCAGGGAGCCGTCATCGACCACGTGGTCGACGGGGGCGACGCCGTCGTCCTCATGCCGACCGGCGGCGGCAAGTCCCTCTGCTACCAGATCCCGGCCCTGGTCAGACCCGGCACGGGCGTCGTCGTCTCGCCGCTCATCGCGCTGATGCAGGACCAGGTGGACGCGCTGCGGGCGCTCGGCGTGCGCGCGGGCTTCATGAACTCCACGCAGGACTTCGACGAGCGGCGGACGGTCGAGGCGGAGTTCCTGGCCGGCGAGCTGGACCTGCTCTATCTGGCCCCGGAGCGGCTGCGCCTTCAGGGCACGCTGGACCTGCTCTCGCGCGCCAAGATCTCGGTCTTCGCCATCGACGAGGCGCACTGCGTCGCCCAGTGGGGCCACGACTTCCGCCCGGACTACCTGGCCCTGTCCCTCCTCGGCGAGCGCTGGCCCGACGTCCCCCGCATCGCCCTCACCGCGACCGCCACGCACGCGACGCACAAGGAGATCACCCAGCGCCTCGGCATGCCGGACGCCCGCCACTTCGTGGCCAGCTTCGACCGGCCCAACATCCAGTACCGCATCGTCCCGAAGGCCGACCCCAAGAAGCAGCTGCTGTCCTTCCTGCGTGAGGAGCACGCGGGCGACGCGGGCATCGTGTACTGCCTCTCGCGCAACTCGGTCGACAAGACCGCCGAGTTCCTCTCGCGCAACGGCATCGAGGCCGTGCCGTACCACGCGGGGCTGGACGCGGGCACCCGCGCGGCCCACCAGTCGCGCTTCCTGCGGGAGGAGGGGCTGGTCGTCGTCGCGACCATCGCCTTCGGCATGGGCATCGACAAGCCGGACGTGCGGTTCGTCGCCCACCTCGACCTCCCCAAGTCCGTCGAGGGCTACTACCAGGAGACCGGCCGCGCGGGACGCGACGGACTGCCGTCCACGGCCTGGATGGCCTACGGGCTGCAGGACGTGGTGCAGCAGCGCAAGCTCATCCAGGGCAGCGAGGGCGACGAGGCGTTCCGCCGCCGGGCCGCCGCCCACCTGGACTCGATGCTGGCGCTGTGCGAGACGGTCCAGTGCCGCCGCTCGCAGCTCCTCGCCTACTTCGGCCAGGACCCGCAGGCCGACCGCTGCGGCAACTGCGACACGTGCCTGGCCCCGCCGGAGACCTGGGACGGCACGGTCGCCGCCCAGAAGCTGCTCTCGACGATCGTCCGGCTCCAGCGGGAGCGGGGGCAGAAGTTCGGCGCGGTCCAGATCGTCGACATCCTGCTCGGCCGGCGCACGGCCAAGGTGATCCAGTTCGACCACGACCAGCTGTCCGTGTTCGGCATCGGCGAGGAGCTGTCGGAGTCCGAATGGCGCGGTGTGGTCCGGCAGTTGCTGGCCCAGGGCCTGCTCGCGGTGGAGGGGGACTACGGCACGCTGGTGCTGACCGAGGCCAGCGGGACGGTGCTGCGGCGCGAGCGCCAGGTGCCGTTGCGCAAGGAGTCGGCGAAGCCGGTCACCTCCCGGTCGGGTTCCGGCCGGGGCGAGAAGCGGACCAAGGCCGCCGTGGCCGAGCTGCCCGCCGAGCTGGTCCCCGTCTTCGAGGCCCTGCGCTCCTGGCGCGCGGCCCAGGCCAAGGAGCAGGGCGTCCCCGCGTACGTCATCTTCCACGACGCCACCCTCCGGGAGATCGCCACCGCGGCGCCGGCCTCGGTGGCGGAGCTGGGCCGGATCGGCGGCGTGGGCGAGAAGAAGCTGGCGACGTACGGGGAGGGAGTCCTCGCGGCACTCGCCGAGGCGGGCGCCACGACAGCGGCCCCGGCCGCCGGGGACAGCCCGACCTCTGGTTCCGGCGACGGCGCCGCCCGCGGCTCCGGCCAGAGCCCCGCTTCCGGCTCCGATGAGGGACTGACCCGCAGGTCCAGTGAAGTCCCCGCTTCCCGTTCCGGTGCCGACAGCAGCCCCGGGTCCGGTGAGGGCTCCGGCGCCCGTTCCGGTGGGGGCCGTAGCTCAGGCTCCGGTGGCGGCCGTACGACTGGGCACGCCTCCGCCTCCGCCTCCGCTTCCGTCTCCGACGACACGGGGCGTACCTCCGGCTCCGGTTCCGCTCATGTCCCGGACCCGGACTGGCCCGAGCTGGACGGACCCGAGCCGGAGCCCGAGGACTGGATGTAGGGCGCGGCGCCCTCGGGCCCGCTCATCTCGCCGGTCTCACAGGGCGCGTGCGGCATACGCCCTGACGTCCGCGTCGGTGTCCGAGGTGGCCGTGGCGAGGGCGGCGCGGGCGTCCTCGTGGGACCCGGTGTGCCGGACCAGTGCGAGGACGGCTGCCTTGCGGACGTCGGCGTTCGGGTCCCGGAGTGCACCGGCCAGGGCGGGGACGGCGACCTCGGGGTCGGCGCCGGACAGCGCGGTGGCGGCGCCCGACCTGACCTGCCAGGCCGGATCGGTACCGGCGGCGACGGCACGGGCGGCGAGCGCGGGCGGGCAGCCGGTGGTGGCCAGCGCCTCGTAGGCGGCGGCGCGGACGAGGGCGTCGGAGTCCCCGGTGAGCCGGCCGAGCGCGCCCTCGACGGCGCCCGACGGGCTCACCCCGGCGAGGGCCTTGGCCACGGTGACGCGGACCTCGCGGGACGGGTCCCCCGCGGCGGCGAGCAGCGGCCCCGCCGCGTCCACCGAGACCAGGCCCCGGACGCCCGCGATGCGGACGGCGGTGTCGGGGTCGTCCAGGGCATCGGCGTAGACGCCGGGGGAGCCGAGGCGCAGGGCGCGCAGGACGTCGAGCGCCGTGGTGCGGACGAGGGGGTCCTCCCCGGCGAGGGCGTGCACCAGGGTGTCGTGCAGGGCCGGTTCGGGGGTGAGGGTCTCGACGAGTTCGCGCAGCGACGCGGCGGCGGTGGCGCGGACGTCGCCGTCGGGGTCGCGCAGGGCGGCGCCGACGGCGGGACCGGTGCCGGGCGGGGTCGTCTCGGTGAGGAGGGCGACGGCGGCACGGCGCACGGCGGGCTCGGGGTCGGCCAGATAGGGCCGTACGGCGGAGAGCTCGGGCTCGTCCTCGGTGAGGGCGACTAGTTCCAGCAGCCGGGGTGAGGCCGCCGCGCGCGCGTCACCGGCGCGACCCTCGGCGCCCGCGCTCCCCGCGTCACCGTCGAGGCGGAGGGAGTCGTCCGACGCCGACTGTTCCGTCCCCGTCGCCCCCGGAGCCGCCCCGGGAGTTGACGCCGCCACCGGTGCCGCGTCGCGTGGCCCGGCGGTGGCGACGCCCTCCGGGTGGACCTCGCCGAGGTGGCGGGACGGGCCCCCGGAGGGGGTGAAGCCCTCGACGGGGACCAGATAAGGGGCCACGGGGCGGGCCGTGAACTCCATCGCGCCGGAGGGGGACTTGCGCAGGTCGAGATGGTGGAACCAGGCGTCGTCGTCCCGCGCGGGGTGGTCCGTGCGGTCGTGGTAGAGACCCCAGCGGGACTCCGTGCGGGCGAGCGAGGCACGGGCGGCCATCTCCGCGCAGTCACGGATGAAGGTGACCTCGGCGCACCGCATGAGCTCGTGCGGGGTGCGGGCGCCCATGGCGGCGACGTCCGCGCGCATCCGCTCGAAGGCGTCGAGGGCGAGCGAGAGACGGGCGCCGGACTTCGGCGGGGCGACGTAGTCGTTGACGAAGCGGCGGAGCTTGTACTCGACCTGGGGCTGCGGCGGGCCGTCCGGGTTGCGCAGCGGGCGGTAGATCAGCTCGTGCGCCTCCCGCAGCTGGTCCTGCGGCAGTGTGCCCTCGTAGGCGCGGTGGCGGGCGGCGTCCGCGCCGGCCAGGTCGCCGAAGACGAACGCGCCGATCATGTAGTTGTGGGGGACGCAGGCCAGGTCCCCGGCGGCGTACAGGCGCGGCACGGTCGTGCGGGCGTGCTCGTCGACCCGTACGCCGGACGCGGAGTGGCCACCGCACAGGCCGATCTCGGAGATGTGCATCTCGATGTCGTGGGTGCGGTAGTCGTGGCCGCGGCCCGCGTGGAAGGTGCCGCGGGTGGGGCGCTCGGTCGTGTGCAGGATGGATTCGAGCGCGCTGACCGACTCCTCGGGGAGGTGGCTCAGCTTGAGGTACACCGGGCCCCGGTCGCTCGCGACCTCCGCGGCGAACTCGGCCATCATCTGGCCCGACCAGTAGTCGGAGTCGACGAAGCGTTCACCGTGCCGGTTGACCTGGTAGCCGCCGAAGGGGTTGGCGACGTAGGCGCAGGCGGGGCCGTTGTAGTCCTTGATGAGCGGGTTGATCTGGAAGCACTCGATGCCGGTGAGCTCGGCGCCCGCGTGATAGGCCATGGCGTAGCCGTCACCGGCGTTGGTGGGGTTCTCGTAGGTGCCGTAGAGGTAGCCGGAGGCGGGCAGCCCGAGACGGCCGCAGGCGCCGGTCGCGAGGACGACCGCCCCGGCGCGCACGGTGACGAACCGCCCGGTGCGGGTGTCGAAGCCCGCCGCGCCCACCGCGCGTCCCTCGGCGGTGAGCACCCGGACCGGCATGACGCGGTTCTCGATGCGGATCCGCTCGCGCATCTCGCGGCGCCGCAGCTGCCGGTAGAGGACCTTCTTGACGTCCTTGCCCTCGGGCATCGGCAGCACGTACGAGCCGGAGCGGTGCACCTGTCGGACCGCGTACTCGCCGTGCTCGTCCTTCTCGAACTTGACGCCGTAGGACTCCAGCCGCTGGACCATCGCGAAGCCGCGGGTCGCGGTCTGGCGGACGGTGGACTGGTCGACGATGCCGTCGTTGGCGCGGGTGATCTCGGCGACGTAGTCGTCCGGCTCGGCACGGCCGGGGACGACCGCGTTGTTGACGCCGTCCATGCCCATGGCGAGGGCGCCGGAGTGGCGGACGTGCGCCTTCTCCAGGAGGAGGACGTCCGCGCCGTGCTCGGCGGCGGTCAGTGCCGCCATGGTGCCGGCCGTGCCGCCGCCGATGACGAGGACGTCGCAGGTCAGCTCCTCGGCGTCCGCGAGGGAGGGGATCGCCGGGAGGGTGTCCGCGAGGGACCGGCGGCCGGTGTCCGCAGGGGTGTCCACGGGGGTCTGCACGGGCGTGCCTTTCAGTTGCCGAGTGACGTGAGGACCTCGCGCCGCAGGGCGAGCCGCGCCGGGTCGTCGTGTGCGGAGCGTTCGCGGGGCCGTGGTACCGGGCGTACGGCGAGGAGGCCGCCCGCGGTGCCGGACCCGCCGGTGTCGCCCCCACCGGCGCGGGTGGAGCCGAGCAGGGCGACCCGGTCGCCGAGGAACAGGGCCTCGTCCACGTCGTGGGTGACGAAGACGACGGTGGCGCCGGTGCCGTGCAGCACCTCGACGAGGAGGTCCTGCATGCCGGCCCTGGTCTGGGCGTCGAGGGCGCCGAAGGGTTCGTCCATCAGGACGGCACGGGGGCGTCCGGCCAGGGCGCGGGCGAGCTGGACGCGCTGGCGCTGGCCCCCGGAGACGCGGTGCGGCAGATGCCGCGCACGGTCGCCGAGGCCGACGCGGGCGAGCCAGGCGTCGGCCTGGGACCTGCGGTCGGCGCGGGACGAGCCTTGAATGGCCAGCGGGAGTTCGATGTTGGCGCGCAGGGTGCGCCAGGGCAGGAGGGCGTCCTCCTGGAAGACGAGGGCGCGGTCGGCGGAGGGGGCCACCAGGGGGCGGCCGTCCTCGGTGACCGTGCCGGCGAGGGCGGGCAGCAGCCCGGCGAGGGTGCGCAGCAGGGTCGACTTGCCGCAGCCCGAGGGGCCGACGACGGTCAGGATCTCGCCGGGGGCGACGTCCAGGCCGACGTCTTCGAGGACCGGGGCGCCGGGGCGGCCCAGCGCGGCGCCGGTGAGGGTCAGCCGGGTTCCGTGCGGCGGGGCGAGGAACCCGGCGACCGAGGCGCCGGACGCCCCGGCCGCCTCGGACGCGGCGGCACCGGACGCCCCGGCGGCATCGGACGCACCGGAAGCACCGGTGGCACCGGTGGCACCGGACACCCCGGACGCCTCGGCGGCACTGAAAGTCCCGGACTCCTCGGCCGGGTCGGTCGCCGGGTATGCCCCGGACGGGCCGGTCGCCCTAGACGAGGTGTTCATCCCGGGCCTCCTTCGCGGGTACGGGTGCGGTCGTCCGCGCGGGCGGGGGGACGGGGGCCGGCGCGGGAGTGCGCACCCGGGCTCCGGGGACGTATTCCGTGCGGGGCAGCCACCGGGTGGACCAGCGGCCGACCTGTTCGACGGCCGTGGAGGTGAGCCAGCCGAGCAGACCGATCGTCACCATGCCGACGAAGACGCCGGGGTAGTCGACGACCGTGTAGTCCTGCCAGGTGCGGTAGCCGACGCCGTACTCGCCGGAGATCATCTCGGCGGAGATCACGCAGATCCACGAGACGCCGATGCCGACGGACAGCCCGCCGAAGATCCCGGGCAGCGCGCCCGGCAGCACCACGGAGCGCAGGATCCGCCACCGGCCGCCGCCCATGGTGCGCACGGCCTCCTCCCAGACGGGGGCCAGCGCGCGCACCGCGTGCCGGGTGGAGACCAGGACGGGGAAGAACGCGGCGGCGCAGGTGATGAAGACGATGCCCTGCTCGTTGCTGGGGAACAGCAGGATGGCGACGGGGACCAGCGCGATGGCCGGGATGGGGCGGACCACCTCCAGGACGGGACCGAGCAGGTCCTCGGCGACGCGGGAGCGGGCCACCGCCACGCCCGTGGCGACACCCAGGACGGCGGCCAGGAGGAAGCCGGTGAGGATGCGGGTGAGGCTGTCGGTGAGGTCCGTCCAGTAGTCGTCCCCGCCGAGCCGGCCGCCGAAGGCGCGCGCCACGTCGGCGACGGTGGGGAACTGCGAGAAACGCAGCCAGAGATCGACGTCGAGGCTGGTCAGCAGCTGCCAGGCGGTGAGGGCGGCGGCGAGGGAGACGGCGCGCAGCGCGTACCGGCCGGCCCGGCCGCGGGCCCCGGTGCCGTACTCGGGGTGCCCGGTCACGACGCCCGCTCCAGGGCCTCGGCGTACGTGAGGGTGCGGGCGCCCGGGTGACCGGTGACGTACGCCCGGGCGGTCGCGGCCGTGACGAACGGCCGCAGGTCGTCGCCGTCCGCCACCCACACCGCCTTGTCCGCGAACCAGGGGGTGCCGGTCGTGGCGTCGGCGACGTACGCGGCGCGGACGGCGTCGCGGTGCCGGGCGACGTGCCGCAGGAGGGCGCCGGCGGAGGCGAACGTACGCGTCGTGCTGGCGCCCTTCGGCCACACCTCGCCCGCGGCCGGCGAGGGTCCGGCGGCGAGGGCGTCGGCGTACGCGGCGGACCCCAGTGCCTTCTTCACGTACCGGTCGTCGACGAAGGCGTCCACGTCGACGTCCCCGACGAGCTTCGCCGACCTCAGGACGGAGACGTCCTTCTTGAGCGCGGCGACGAGCGGGGGCTTGAGGGCGGGGCCGAAGGTGGCGATGCCGTGCGCGCCGTTGTAGAGGTAGACGACCTCGGCGGGCAGGCCGGTGGCCTTCGCGACCTTCTCCGCAGCGGTCACCGGATGGCCGTGCAGGTAGTCCGTCGCCTTCGACTGGGCCTTGAGGAAGGCCTCCAGCACGGCGGGGCGCCGCCGCGCGAAGTCCTCGCGGGCGGTGACGCCGTGGAACGTCGGCAGCTTCAGCGCGGCGCCGTCGTACAGGGCCTTCGCCTTGCCCTGGTGGGCGAGCAGGCCGGGCCAGGCGACGAACTGGGAGAGGGCGTCGGCACTGCCGGCGGAGAGCGCGGAAGCGCCCACCGCGGGCTGCTGGTTGAGCTTGCGGATGCCCTTCTCGGGGTCGATCCCGGCGCGCCGCAGCGCCCGGACGAGGGTGCCGTCGGCGGCCGAGCCGACACTCGTCGACACCTTCTTGCCGCGCAGGTCGGCGAGGGAGTCCAGCTTGGAGTCCGGCGCGGTGACGATGGTGTTGAGGCCGCCGCTCAGGTTGTAGCCGGTGACGGAGACGAGCCGCGTCGGGCGGTCGAGCTGCCGTCCGCGCGCGGCGTTGATGAGCAGCGGGAAGTCGCCCATCGAGCCGATGTCGATCTTCCCGGCGGTCATCTGGGCGGTGATCGGGGCGCCGGTCGCGTAGTCCTGCCAGGCCACCTTGTAGGTGGTGCCGTCGCCGAGGGCGTTCAGCTCCCGCTCGAAGTAGCCGAGGGAGCGGAGCAGGGTGCCCGCCGTGACGGTGTTGATCGTCTTGGACTGGTAGCCGACGGTGACGGTGACGGTGGAGCCGTCGCCGGCCTCGGCGTCACCGCCGCAGCCGGCGAGGGGGAGCAGGATCAGGGCGGCGGTCGCCGCGGCCGCGGTGCGCTTCAGGGGAGTTCGCATGGGAGTCGGGGCCTTCCACCGGTGCGGTTCGAGGGGTCAGCGGAGCAGGTAGGGCATGTTGACCGTGACGGCGCCGGTGGGGCAGCGGGCCGCGCACGGGCCGCAGTACCAGCACTCGTCGACGTGCATGTACGCCTTGCCGTTGCTCTCGTCGATGGCGAGGGAGTCCAGCGGGCACATGTCGACGCAGAGGGTGCAGCCGTCGATGCACTTCGACTCGTCGATGGTCACGGGCACGTCGGCCCGCTGGGGCGCCAAAGGCATGGCTGTCTCCAGGAATCGGTACGCGGGAAGGTGGCCGCGGGACGGCGCGGCACCGGAGCGGGGGCGCCGCGGCGGGGCCGCCCGCGGCGGGCGGGACTACAGCAGGCGGCGCAACTGACCGCTCATGGTGATGCGGTCGCCGCGGAAGCGGATGAACTCCAGGTCGACGGGGCGGCCGTCACAGAGATGGGTGAGGCGTTCCAGCATCAGCACGGCCGTGCCGCGCGGTGCCTCCAGTACGGCCGCGGAGTGCGCGTCCGCGTTCACGGCCTCCAGGGTGATCTCGGCGTGCCCGAGCGGCCGGCCGGTGATCGACTCCAGGAGCCGGAAGACGTCCGTGTTCTCCAGGTCGGCGCCGAGCAGGGCGGTGCCGATGTCGAGGGGGATGTAGGTGAGGTCGAGGGAGAGGGGCAGACCGTCCAGGCGGCGCAGGCGCTCGATGTAGAGGACGTCGGAGCCGGACGGCACGCCCAGGCGTTCGGCGACCGGGGCCGGTGCGGCGACCGGGCCGGCGGTCCGCACCTCGTTGCTGACCTGGCCGTGTTCGCGCAGGGTCTCCGCGAGTCCCATCAGCCGGTCGAGTCCGTGCGCGTACTTCTGGGCGGCGACGACCGTGCCGACGCCGGGCACCCGGGTGACCAGGCCCTCGGCGCGCAGCAGGTCCAGGGCCTGGCGGACGGTGTTGCGGGAGGCGCGGTAGTCGTCACCGATCGCCGCCTCGTGCGGGAGCGTGCCGTCCGGGAAGCCGCCGGCCAGCACCTGATGGCGCAGCAGGTCGGCGAGCTGCCTCGCCCGGTCCGCACGCAGCCGCCGCCGGCGGGCGGCGACGGTGGTCGCGCCTGCTCCGGCGTGCTCTCGGATACGTTCGGTGGGCATGCGAGGGACCATACCCACGGGGTGCGGGCCGTGGTGTTGCCGCAGTGTTGCGCCACCTGCGCCATGGAGCGGGACCGGTCTGACCTGCGGTTCTTTCATCCACCGGGCAAGATCTGCCACCGGCACGGCCACTGCCGGCGCCACCGGCACAGCCACCGCCGGTGCCACCCCGCAGGCCCCGCCCGGTCCGCGCCGTCGCCGGGTGCACCGCCGCCCCCGTCACCGTCACCGTCGCCGTCACCCTCCGTCCCGGCGCCGGTGGAGCGCGCAGCGGTTCGCGTGTGTGCGTCACCGCCGCGGCCCGGCGGTGGTCAGCCCCTCGGGACGATCCTGCCGGTCACCTCGCCCAGTCCGACCCGGGTGCCGCCCGGACCGGGGGCCCAGGCCGTGAGGGTGACCTCGTCGCCGTCCTCCAGGAACGTCCGCTTGCCGTCGGGGAGTTCGAGGGCGTCGCGGCCGTTCCAGGTGAGCTCCAGCAGGGAACCGCGTTCACCCTCGGTGGGACCGCTGACCGTCCCCGACCCGTACAGGTCGCCGGTCCGCAGGGACGCCCCGTTGACCGTCATGTGCGTCAACTGCTGTGCCGCGGTCCAGTACATGGTGGAGAAGGGCGGCTCGGACACCGTGTGGCCGTTGATGGCCACGGAGATCCGCAGGTCGTAGCCGCCGGGGTCCTCGGCGGAGTCGTCCAGGTAGGGCAGCAGCGGGTGGGTGCGCGCGGGCGGCGCGACCCGGGCGTCCTCCAGCGCGTCGAGCGGGGTGATCCAGGCCGACACCGAGGTGGCGAAGGACTTGCCGAGGAAGGGCCCGAGCGGGACGTACTCCCAGGCCTGGATGTCGCGCGCCGACCAGTCGTTGAGGAGGCAGAGGCCGAACACGTGGTCGCGGAAGGCCGACAGGGGGACCGGGGCGCCCGGCGCGGAGGGGGCGCCGACGACGAAGCCGACCTCCGCCTCGATGTCCAGGCGCACCGACGGGCCGAACACCGGGGCCGCGTCCGCGGGGGCCTTGCGCTGGCCCGACGGCCGGATCACGTCGGTCCCCGACACCACGACGGTGCCGGACCGGCCGTGGTAACCGATCGGCAGGTGCTTCCAGTTGGGCGTGAGGGAGTCCTCGGCGTCCGGGCGGAAGATCTGCCCGACGTTGCGGGCGTGGTTCTCGGAGGCGTAGAAGTCGACGTAGTCCGCGACCTCGAACGGCAGGTGCAGGGTCACCTCGGAGAGCGGGTGCAGCAGGGGCTCGATCGTCTCCCGGTGGGCCGGGACCGTCACCCACGCGGTGAGGGCGCGCCGTACGTCGGACCAGGCCGTGGGGCCCGCCGCCAGCAGGGGGTTCAGGCTCGGCTGCGCGAGCAGGGCCTCGTAGGGGGAGCCGAGGGCCCGCGCCGCGGCGCCCGCGTCGAGCACGCGGTCCCCGAGCCGGACCCCCACCCGCCGCGCGCCGGGAGCCGCCGGGTCGCCGGAACCCGCCGGGGAGAACACGCCGTACGGAAGGTTGTGCGGACCGAAGGGGTCGCCCTCGGGGACATCGAAGGGGGGCATCGGGTGCTGCCTCGCTTTCGTGCTCGCCTGTGATCCATGTGTTCCACGCGTTCCATGTGGTCGCGGCACACGTTACGTGGGAGAGACGACCGGAGACAGGTCCCGTGGCGCTCGGCTCACCGTGCCTGAAGAGTGCGCAATGTCCGTTCAGGCCGTACCGGTGTCCTGTGGTCCCCGTCGATCCCCGTACCGGTGAAGGGCGTTGCTGTCGGGATACCGGACGTCGTCCGGTTCACGCCGGGCCGTTGGGGCGGCGGGTCCGTATTCTTCGGATCATGGCCGCTCCGACTGCATATTCACTCATCGCCACTGACCTGGACGGAACGCTGCTGCGCGGCGACGACACCCTCTCCGGGAGGACGCGGGCCGCGCTGGCGCGGGTGGCCGGGGCGGGCGGCCGGCATCTGGTGGTGACGGGGCGCCCGGCGCCGAGAGTGCGCCCGCTGCTGGAGCAACTCGGCGGCGAGGGGCTCGCGGTGTGCGGTCAGGGCGCGCAGCTGTACGACGCCGGCACCGGCCGTCTGCTGTGGTCGGTGACCCTGGACCGGGAGCTGGCCGAGACCGCGCTCGGCAAGATCGAGGCCGAGGTCGGGGAGGTCTACGCGGCCGTGGACCAGGACGGGGTGGACGGGCTCACCCTCATCGAGCCGGGCTATCTGATGCCGCACCCGACGCTGCCCGCGGTGCGGGTGCGGCGCCGTGACGACCTGTGGACGCGGCCCATCAGCAAGGTGCTGCTCCGCCACCCCTCGCTGTCCGACGACGAGTTGGCGTCGGTGGCGCGAATGACGGTCGATTCGCTGGCGACGGTCACCATGTCGGGTCCGGGCACCGTCGAACTCCAGCCATACGGCGTGACCAAGGCGACGGGCCTCGCGCTCGCCGCCGGTCATCTCGGCCTGTCGCCGTCGGACACGATCGCGTTCGGGGACATGCCGAACGACATCCCGATGTTCGACTGGGCCGCCCACGGCGTCGCCATGGCCAACGCCCACCCCGAACTCAGGGCGGTTGCCGACGAGATCGCCCTCTCGAACGAGGACGACGGCATCGCGGTCGTCCTGGAACGGCTGTTCCCCGGCCCTGGGGACCGGGGAACAGCGGGCCTCGCGGTCCGGGGGGCCGCCGCCGCCCCGGGCCCGGCTCAGTAGGCGCCGAAGACGTTGTCGATCGAGCCGTACTTGTCGGCGGCGTAGTTGCAGGCGGCGGTGATGTTCGCGACCGGGTCGTACGGGTCCATCGACGTGCCGTCCACGTGGTAGGCGGCGAAGGTCGGGTCGATGACCTGGAGGAGGCCCTTGGACGGCGTGCCGGCCACGGCGTTGGAGTCCCAGTTGTTGATCGCCTGGGGGTTGCCCGAGGACTCCCGGATGATGTTGCGGTGGATGCCGTCGTAGCTGCCCGGTATGCCCTTCTGGGCCATGATGTCCAGGGCTTCCTTGATCCAGCCGTCCAGGTCGTTCGTGTACGTCTTCGCGGTCGCGGGCGCGGCGGCGGTCTTGGCCGTCGCGGCGGCCGTCGTCGCCGTCCCCTTCACGGTCTTCGTGCCCACCGTCAGCTTCAGGCCCGGCCGGATCATCGACGGGTTGCTGCCGATGACGGCGCGGTTGGCGTCGTACAGCTTCTTCCAGTCGCCGGTCTTGGCGTGCTCACGGGCGATCTTGGACAGGGTGTCGCCCAAGGCCACCTTGTAGGTGACGAGCTGGACCTGCGGGACGGCGGCCGGCACGGACTGCGCGGCCTGGGCCGGCTGTGCCGCCTGGGCGCCGGTGGCGCCGATCAGGGGGAGTACGAGTGCGGCTCCGCCCGCTCCCGCGGCGATGAACCCGCGGGTGAGGACGGTGTTTCGGGGACGACGGTGCTTGCCTCGAACGGCCATGGCGCGTTTTTTTCCTCTCCGGTGCCTGCGAGGTGAGCTGTCGGGTTCGGGCTGGGAGGTGCCCGGCCGCACATGACGTGCGACTTGACCCCAAGCCGTTCCGGGTGTCGCCGGACCGGCGCTTTCGTGGGTCCCCCGCTCCTGCCGTGCGTGGGTGGGTGGGGTCACCGAGCGGCGGCAGGATTAGGCGGGTCCGCTCGGATCGACGTGAACGTATGCGAGAGCACATGTCCGAAACAAGGCCCGATTTCCCGTGCCAAGGCATTTGATCTACCTCTGAACAGGGTGGAAATAGTCCGATTAGACCGGAACGTGAAACTCAACTTGCCTTTAGCAAAGGGAGACTTGTCGACTCGGGGTGGCCGAAAGATCGATTCGGGCGTGACCCATTTCACGCGACTAAGACATGTCAAAGCGTAAGCAAGGCAGGCAAGTCGGGCATTAACGGGCGACCGGGAGGCGCCGCCGGGTCACACCGGCCCGGGCGCGACGCGCGCCGCGCGCCTCGGGGCGGACGTGGCGCGGACCCCGGGGCGGACGGTGGCGCGTGCCCGGGCGGGCGGCGATGCGGGCCCCGGCACGGATGGTGGCGCGGACCCGGACGGGCGGCGACGCGGACCCGGGGCGGGCGGTGGCGGGTCCCCCGGCGCGGACCGCGGCGCGGGCGCGCGCGCCGGCCCCCGCCGCGTCCCTGACCTGGACGGCGGGGGCCGAACCGCCGGGTGTGGCTAGCCCGCCGTGCGCGGGATGCGCCGCTCCCACGTCCGGTGGAAGACGACCTCGTCCCCGTCGGTGCAGATCACCTCGTTCGAGGTGATGAACTCGCCCGCGTCGCAGCTGACTTCGGAGTGCGTCTCCACGTGGGCGTCCCACCCGGCGTCCGGCCGGTGCAGCCGGATCGACCAGTCCGAACGGGTCCGCGCGGACAGCGGATCCCACTCGCCGGTCGTGTATGTCTCCAGGGCGTCCTCCGTGACCTCCAGGCCGTCCGGGTACACCCGGGTGTCGCCGTGGCGCGGGTCGACCTCCAGGCGCCAGACGCCCGCGGCGACATCGCGCACGACCAGCCGCTCCGGGCGGGGCTCGTCCAGGGTCGCCGGGACGACCGCGCCCAGCGGCTCCGCCTCCTCCGGTTCGCCGAAGGTGATGGAGGGGTCCGACTCCCGTACGCGCACCGGCAGTTCGAGGGAGCTGCCCTCCGGGTGCAGGGTGAAACCGGTGTCCGAATCCGGCTGCGGCCAGATCCAGGGCCAGTACGCCGAGGAGACGGCGAGCCGGATGCGGTGGCCCGGCGGGAAGGCGTAGCCGATGGCGCTCAGCTCGAACGTCACGTCCTCGGTGGCGCCCGGCGGCCACTCCACCACCCGGTCCGTGCCCTCCCGGGCGCCGAGGTTGAGCACGCCCCGGGTGACGAGCGTGGACGCCCCGTCCGGGAACACGTCGCAGACCCGGGCGACGACCTGCCCGCGCGGCACGGGCGACGTCAGCCGCAGCCGGACCCGGGGCCGCCCGAGCACCCAGGTCTCCTCCCGCACCTCGAACTCGAAGCACGCCGACTTCGCGTCCTCGTCCCGCTGGTCCGGCGGGAGGTCCCCGTCGTCCCCGACGGGCAGGAAGCGGCCGGCGTCCAGCCCGGTGTGCAGCGGGGAGCGCACCGGCACGGGCACGCCCCGCAGCGCGTACGTCACCGGCGTCACCGTCGGCGCGGGCCAGGCGTCGTCACCCACCCAGCGGCCGGGCAGCACCGGGTGGACGGTGGCCGGAACGTGCGAGTCGCAGACGTACGCCCGCAGGAGCGGCTCGGACATCACACCGGTGCCCGAGGCGTCACCGGCCCCGGAGCCGGGCCGCAGCCAGTGGTCCCACCAGCGCAGCGTCTCCTGGAGGAAGCCGATCGCGGGGCCCGGCGGCAGCCCCCGGTCCGGGTACTGGTGCGACCAGGGCCCGATCAGCCCCCGTACCCGGTCGGCCGGGAGGTGCTCGACCAGCCGCAGGACCGTGTCCCGGTACGGGTCGTGCCAGCCGCCGACCGCCAGCACCGCGGCCCGCACCGAGCCGTAGTCCTCGCGCACGCTGCCGCGCCGCCAGTACGCGTCACGCGTCTGGTGCGCCAGCCAGGTGTGGACGAAGGGCTCCACGGCCTCCAGCCGCCGCACCCACATGTCGCGCCACATCACCTGGCCGACGTACCGGGGGTCCGGCGGCCGGCAGGCGAAGGCGAGCAGCGCCGCCGCGCGGGCCGGCATGTCGCCGGCCAGCACGGAACCGCCCAGGTAGTGCCGGTCGTTGTCGTAGCGGTCGTCCGTCGCGCAGACCGTGACGACGGCCTTCAGCGGCTCGGGTGCCAGGACCGCGACCTGGAGCGCGTCGAAGCCGCCCCAGGACAGCCCGAACATGCCGACCCGCCCGCTGCACCAGGGCTGGGCCGCGAGCCAGTTCACGACCTCGACGCCGTCGTCCGCCTCCACGCGCGCGTGCTCGTCCGCCGGCAGCCCCTCGGAGTTGCCGTGGCCGCGCACGTCCACCCGGACCGAGGCGTAGCCGTGGCCCGCGTACCAGGGGTGGCGCTGCCAGTCGCGCGGCGCGGTCCAGTCCGTCAGCCGGTACGGGAGGTACTCCAGGAGCGCCGCGACCGGCTCGTCGGTGACCGGGCGCCACACGCGCGCGTACAGGCGCGTCCCGTCCCGCAGCGGGATCAGGACGTCCTCGTGCGTCGTCCGGTAGGGGAACGACGTACGGATGCGGGTGCTCATCGCGCCGGCCCCGGGGGGCAGGCGGCCCGGCGGCCGGGCCGGACACGCGGTGCGCCGGACGTGTGCGCCCGGCCAGGTGACGGAGACGGTGCCGTCCGTGCCGGACACGCCGGGACACTCCGTACGCGCCCGGTCCCGCGCCGCACCCGTCCGCCCTCCCGCGGCGGACGGCCGCCGGGACCGGACCCCCCGGGGCGGGTACGGGGTCCCGGACCGGGCTCCGGGCCCGGCCCGCGGCCCGGTCCGGCGGTGACGCTGCGTCGAGACACGAGAGCCTTCCGGTGGAGTCGGTACATGTCCGGTCATATCAGGTGATCAAGAACATACCGCTCGTGGTGCCGCGCCGCCCGGCCATGAGTGCGCCCCCTGGGGGAGGGAAGTCGTAGGTGGGGGCGGTGGGCGCTCGTGGTGATCGAAACGTGACCGGATACGCTGACTTGAGTGATGGCAGCGACACATCGACAAACCGTGTCATCGACCGAATGATCGACCGAGTTCGCCATGTGATCGTCAGCAGACAGGAGAACCTCTCGTGACCGTCGTCGGGCCGTTCGGGCTGAGCGTGCGGGACCAGGCTCTCGAAGCCGATGTCCAGGCCGGATTGGCGGCTGTCGAGGAGGGTTTGCTCGAAGCCACCAAGAGCGAGGTCCCTTTCATCACGGAGGCCGCCCAGCACCTCGTGCGGGCCGGCGGCAAGCGGTTCAGGCCGCTGCTGGTGATGCTCGCGGCGCAGTTCGGGGACCGCCACGCGCCGGGCATCGTGCCCTCGGCCGTCGTCGTCGAACTGACCCACCTCGCGACGCTGTACCACGACGACGTGATGGACGAGGCCGAGGTGCGCCGCGGGGTGCCCAGCGCCAACACCCGCTGGAACAACTCGATCGCCGTCCTCACCGGCGACTTCCTCTTCGCCCGCGCCTCGCACATCCTGGCCGACCTCGGCCCCGAGGCCGTCCGCGTCCAGGCCGAGGCGTTCGAGCGGCTGGTCACCGGCCAGATCCTGGAGACCGCGGGACCCCGCGACGAGCGCGACCCGATCGACCACTACCTCGACGTGCTCAGCGGCAAGACCGGCTCCCTGGTCGCAGTGGCCTGCCGCTTCGGGGCGATGATGTCGGGCGCCGACGAGACGGTCGTCGACGTGCTCACGCAGTACGGCGAGCGGCTCGGCGTCGCCTTCCAGCTCGCCGACGACGTCCTGGACATCGCCTCCGACTCGCACGAGTCGGGCAAGACGCCGGGGACGGACCTGCGCGAGGGCATCCCGACGCTGCCGGTGCTGCGGCTGCGCGAGCGGGTGGCCCGCCTCGGGCTCGCCGAGGACATCGCGCTGTGCGAGCTGCTCGACTCCGACCTGACGGACGACGCCCGGCACGCCGAGGCGCTGTCCCGGCTGCGGGCGCACCCCGCGCTGGAGCAGGCCCGCCGGGACACCGTGCGGTACGCGGAGGACGCGCGGGCCGCGCTGGCGCCGCTGGTCGAGTGCGACGCCAAGGCGGCCCTGCTGGAGCTGTGCGACGCGGTGGTCCACCGGGCCGGATGACGCCGGGCGGCCGTCCGGCGACCGCACCCCGCGCAGTCTCCCCTCGCCCGGCCCGTGTACGCCGTACGAGGCATCTCGGTGTGGCGCAGGTCACATCGCTCACCTTGAGTCCGCTCTCGTATCCGCTCCGTAGCTCTCTGTGGAGGCCGGCGCAGGGGGTGTCGGCCGGGACACGGGGAGACAGCGGAATCATGGGACCGAACCTCACGCCCGCGGGGCGTCGCACGAAGCTGGTCATCGGCGGAGCCGCACTGGCGGCGGCCGCCGGGATCGCCGTCGCCGCCGCCCCGGGGGTCGCCGCGCAAGGAGTCGCACCCGAGAGCGCGCAGGAGGGTGCGACCGTCCTGGCGGCCGCGCTGCGCGGCGCCGACGAGGTGCCCGCCGACGGAGACGAGAACGGCTCGGCCCTGGAGTTCATCAGGATCGACGGCGACCGGGTGTCCGTCGCCGTGAGCTGGCGCGGCATCGGCAAACCGACCCGGCTGCACCTGCACGAGGGCGCCAAGGGCACCTCCGGCGGCGTCGCGGTGGACTTCACCCGGCTGCTCGACAAGGGCGGCCTTCACCGCGCCGCCGGCACGGTGAAGGTCGAGGACGCGGCCCTGCTCCAGCGGCTGCGGAGCGCCCCCGGCGGGTTCTACGCCAACCTGCACACCGCCGCGTTTCCGGGCGGCGCCGTCCGCGGTCAGCTCCACCAGGTCACCACCGACGTCGACTTCCGCCACGTGTTCGCCAACTTCCGGGCGTCCGTGGTCGAGGGCCGCCAGATCTACGAGTGCAAGCCCGCCGAGGGCGGCGGACACGCCTTCGCCCAGCGCGACGTCGGCGCCGTGCTCGACCGGCACATCGCGCACTCCTTCGTGGCGCCCAACTCCGGTACGCCGCAGTGGATCGCGCCCGACGGCAGCGCCGTCACCGGGGCGGTGCTCTCCAGGACCCCGAACGGCGCCGGGAACATCCCCGAACTGGACCTGAAGGCAACGGCGTCCGGGAAACCCCGCGGGCTGCTGGCCGGGACGGCGGAGATCCTGCGGCTCAACACCGTGGGCGGAGTGGCCCCGGCCGGGCCCTGCACCCCGGGCGCGACCGTGGGCGTCCCCTACCAGGCCGACTACGTGTTCGTGCAGCGCTGACGCCTTCCGCAGGCCGCCAGGGCGGTGTCTGCCCCATACGACCCCTACGGGTCGGGGGAGACACCGCCCGTTTGTGTCATACCGCAGCAGTACACGGAGTTGAGCCCGGGGTCTGACGCTTCTTCCCGGCGGATTTGGTCAGATGGAAAGCACCACTCCTCATCAATTCGGGTGAGAATGGCGGCGCAGGGGTGGACGAGGACAGTGACTGAAGGCCGCCGCCGATGACGGAGGTAAGGGCAGACATGGCACCGTACGAATCCGAGAACCCGTCGGCCGACGAAGCCGACGACGTGCGCGTGGGCCGGCGCAAGGCCGCCCGCTACGTCGTCCCGGTCGCGGTCGTGGGGGTGGCGGCGGCGACCATCGGGCTCGTCCCGGCACTCGCCGACTCCGGCGACCCCGACCTGCCGAAGATCACCGCGCAGCAACTCGTCGAGAAGATCGCGAAGTCGGACACCCAGCAGCTGTCCGGCACGGTGAAGATCAGCACCGATCTGGGGCTGCCCGACCTGGGCGGCCTGGCGGACAGCTTCGCCCCCGGCGCGGCCGGCAAGGGCGGTGACTCCTCCGCCGACCCGTCGTCCAAGCTCATGGAACTGGCCTCCGGCACGCACACCCTGCGCGTCGCCGCCGACGGCCCCGACAAGGGCAAGGTCTCGCTGCTGGACAAGGCCGCCGAGTACAGCGTCATCCACAACGGCGCGGACGTCTGGGCCTACGACAGCAAGTCGAACGAGGTGTACCACTCGACGGCTCCCGAGGGCTCGAAGAAGCCCGGGGCGCACGAGGACGTCCACGGCACGCCCCAGGAGCTGGCCGAGGAGGCGCTGAAGGCGGTCGACGACACGACGTCCGTGACCGTCGACGGCACCGCGCAGGTCGCGGGCCGCGACGCCTACCGGCTCGTCGTCAAGCCGAAGCAGTCCGGCTCCACCGTCGGCGCGATCACCATCGCCGTGGACGCGAAGACCGGGACGCCGCTGAAGTTCACGCTCACCCCCTCCAGCGGCGGTGCCGCGGTCGTGGACGCGGGCTTCACCCAGGTCGACTTCGCCCGGCCGGCGGCGAAGACCTTCGACTTCACCCCGCCGAAGGGCGCGAAGGTCACCGAGGAGGGCGCCGGGGAGGGCGCCGGGGCCGAGGGCCCGAAGTCCCTGCCCGGGTCCGGGTCCGTCCACAAGGGCGACGAGGACTTCGCCAAGGGGCCGGACGGGCTGAAGACCATCGGCGAGGGCTGGGACACGATCGCCCACTTCGACACGGGCGGCCAGGGCCTGCCGTCGGAGTCCTCCGGCAACAGCGACGTCTCCGGGTTCCTGAACTCCCTCGGGGACCAGGTCAGCGGGAAGTTCGGCTCCGGCACGGTCTTCTCGACGCGCCTGGTCAACGCGCTGATCACGGACGACGGCCAGGTGTACGCCGGTGCCGTCACCAAGGAAGCGCTGGTGAAGGCGGCCGACGCCGCCGCGAAGTAGGCCCGCGCGGCCGAGGCCCGACGAATCGAGGGAACGCATGGAGGAGCCGTCCGCCGCGGAGCCGGACACGGTGATCGCCACACGCGCGCTCACCAAGCGCTACCGCGGCGGACAGCTCGCCGTCGACGGCCTCGATCTGACGGTCCCGGCGGGCAGCGTCTTCGGTTTCCTCGGGCCGAACGGCTCGGGCAAGACCACCACCATCCGCATGCTGATGGGCCTGATCGAGCCGACGTCCGGCACCGCGCGCGTACTGGGGCAGCCGATGCCCCGGTCCGCGCGCGCCGTGCTCCCGCACGTCGGCGCCCTCATCGAGGGCCCCGCCCTCTACGGCTTCCTCTCCGGTCGGGACAACCTCCTGCGGTACGACGCCGCCGACCCGACCGCCGATCCGCGCACCCGGCGCGCCCGCGTCGCCGCCGCCCTCGACCGGGTCGGCCTCGCCGCCGCCGCGGGCAAGAAGGCGAAGGCGTACTCCCTGGGCATGAAGCAGCGGCTGGGGCTCGCCGCCGCGCTCCTTCAGCCCCGGCACCTGCTCGTCCTCGACGAGCCGACCAACGGCCTGGACCCGCAGGGGATGCGCGAGATCCGTTCCCTGGTGCGGGAGTTGGCCTCGGACGGCGCCACCGTCTTCCTCTCCTCCCATCTGCTGGACGAGATCGAGCAGGTCTGCACGCACGCCGCGGTGATGGCGCGGGGCCGGCTGATCACCCAGGGGCCGGTGGCGGAGCTGGCGGCGGGGGCGCGCGGGCGGCTCGTGGTGACGACGCCCGACCCCGGTGAGGCGGCGCGCGTGCTGAAGGAGCAGGGGGTCGCCGACCTCGTGGTGACGGAGTCCGGGGTGAGCGCGGAGCCACCGGACCGCGATCCGGCCGAGCTGAACGCCGCGCTGGTGGCGGCGGGCGTGCGGGTGCGCGGCTTCGGGGTGCAGCGGGCGTCCCTGGAGGACGCGTTCGTGGCACTCACCGGGGAGGGCTTCGATGTCGCGGGCTGAGGCACCCACCGCTCCGGCCGGCACCGTACGCCGGCCGGGACCGCTGTGGACGCTCGGACTGTTCCGCAGCGAGCTGGTCACGACCTTCCGGCGCTGGCGCACCCTCGCGCTCCTGGCCGTGCTGGCCGCCGTGCCCGTCCTCATCGGCATCGCCATCAGGATCGAGACCGGCGACGGCTCGGCGGCCGGCGGCGGAGGCGGTGAGGGACCGGCGTTCATCTCGCAGATCACCAACAACGGCCTGTTCCTGGTGTTCACCGCGCTCGCCGCGACCCTGCCCTTCTTCCTGCCGATGGCGATCGGCGTCGTCGCGGGCGACGCGATCGCCGGCGAGGCCAACGCGGGCACCCTGCGCTACCTGCTGGTCGCCCCCGCCGGCCGCACCCGCCTGCTGGTCACCAAGTACGCGGCCGTACTGACCTTCTGTCTGGCCGCGACGCTCGTGGTGGCGGTCTCGGCGCTCGCGACCGGCGCCCTGCTGTTCCCGCTCGGTGAGCTGACGACGATCTCCGGGACCCGCATCGGCCTCGCCGAGGGGTTCGGCAGGGCCCTGCTCATCGCGCTGGCCGTCGCCGCCTCACTGATCGGCGTGGCGGCGCTCGGCCTGTTCGTCTCGACGCTGACCAACAGCGGCATCGCGGCGATGGCGACGACCGTCGGCCTGCTCATCACCGTGCAGATCCTCGACCAGATCCCCCAACTGCACGCCCTCCAGCCGTACTTCTTCTCCCACTACTGGCTGTCCTTCGCCGACCTCATGCGCGAGCCCGTCTACTGGGACGACCTGGTCCGCAACCTCGAACTCCAGGCCCTGTACGCGGCCGTGTTCGGCTCCGCGGCCTGGGCCCGGTTCACCGCGAAGGACATCACGGCGTAGCGCGTCGGCTCACACGCCCGCCGTCTCGGAGACCTCGTACGGGAAGCGGGCGAACGGCGCCTCGCCCGCGAAGAAGGTCTTGGCTCGGGCCAGCGCGGCCGAGTCGGCCAGTACGTCACCGGGCTTGCTGCCGTTGCCGAGGAGGACCCCGCCGAAGCGCATGCCCAGGTAGGCGGCCGAGTTGTTCAGCGCGCCGATCAGCGGGGCCGCCACCTCCTCCTCCGTGTGCGCCAGCGCCGTGACGCCCCACAGGGTGCGGCCGGCCATCGTCGCCTTGAAGTCGACGCCGGGCGTGCGCAGCCAGCCCGACCAGTGGTCCAGGTAGCGCTTCACGGGCGCGGACAGCGAGTACCAGTACAGCGGCGAGACGATCACGAGGTCGGTCGCCGCGAGGGTCGCGTCCAGCAGCGTGCCCGCCGGGCCCTCGGTGGGCCGGACGTGGTCGCTGTCGTGCCGCAGGTCCTCGAAGTCGGGGAGCGGATGGTCGGCCAGGCTCAGCCAGCGCTGCTCCACGTCGGCGGGCAACTGCTCGGCGGCGCGGCGGGCCAGCAGTTCCGTGTTGCCCTCGGTGCGGCTGCTGCCCAGGACGAAGAGGAAGGAACGGGACACGGCAAGCCCTCCGAATGCTCGGCGTACGACAATTACCTGCGTACGCAGTATATGCGCACGCATGCATCTCTGTCATCGGGAGCGGGGAACTGGGAGCCGGCCCTCCGGAACCCGCCTGCGGCCTGTCGGACGCCGGGGGCACGAGGGGTCACGCGGCCCCCGGGGGTTCCGGGGGCACGGGGGAGCGGAGTCCGGCGCGGCTCTCGGCGGCCCGCGCGACGGCCAGCAGCAGGGGTTCGGCGCCGTGCCGGGCCACCAGCTGGAGGCCGACCGGGCACCCGTCGGGCCCGAAGCCCGCAGGGACGCTCGCCGCGGGGTGTCCGCTGAGGTTGAACGCCCAGGTGAGCGCGGTGGAGTAACGGTCACCCGGACCGGCGTGGCCGTGCGGCGCGTTCGGCGTGACCGGCGTCAGCAGCAGCTCACAGCGGGCGAAGACCCCGGCGAGCCGCCGGTCGTTCTCGTCCCGGACGGGCCCCGCGGCGTCCGGACCCGCCCCGGGGGTGCGCAGGGCCAGCCAGGCGGGACCGGGGTCGACCAGCCGGACGTCCCCGGGAACGAGCCGTACGACCCCGGCACGCACGAGCCGCTCCACGGCGCCGTACGCGACGGCCGCCAGGGCCTCCGCCTCGGCGTCCCCACCGGCGAAGCCGAGACCGGACGACCAGAGGGCGGCGACGGGAACGGGCGCTCCGGCCGGGATGGCCTCCGGAACCGAGCCGGGGCGGACGGCGGGGGATGCCGGGCCCCTGTCCGGGAAGTTGGCCGGATCCGGGCCCTGGGTGGCGTACAGGGCGTCGGCGCGGGTCGGCGCGGGGGAGGGGGCCGGCGACGGGACGCCGCCGACGGGCGTGGTCCCCGTGCGGGCGCCGGACACCACGTGCCAGTACGCCGCGAGATCCGACGCGTGCCGGGCGACGGCGCCGGCCGCGGCCAGTCCCGTACGGTCCGACGACGGGAGGCGGCCGTTGGTGGTCTTCAGGCCGAGGACACCGCACCAGGCGGCGGGGATACGGACGGACCCGGCGCCGTCGGTGCCGGTCGCGACCGGCACCACGCCCGCGGCCACCGCGGCGGCGGCCCCGGCCGACGAACCGCCCGGACTCC
Organism: Streptomyces sp. NPDC005496; assembly: GCF_042872045.1. Lineage (NCBI taxonomy): Bacteria > Bacillati > Actinomycetota > Actinomycetes > Kitasatosporales > Streptomycetaceae > Streptomyces > Streptomyces sp. NPDC005496. The sequence goes on along the minus strand of NZ_JBIAJQ010000014.1, from coordinate 120,325 downwards.
GGTCGCCGCGCCAGGGGTTGACGGTCCGCCCGTGCGCGCCCAGCCCCCACGTCTGCCAGGGCGTGCCCGGGCCGGGCACGGACGTCGCCCCCACCGGCACGCAGCCCGCGTCGATCAGCGCGGCCGCCGCGCGCAGCCCGTGACGTCCCTTCACCGCGACCGGGACGCCCGCGAGCGCCGGACGTCCGCCCGCGGCCACCCACGCGTCCACCTCGCGGGCCCGGCGCAGCGCCCGCGTGCCCCAGACCTCGGTGAACGCGTGCAGGTACGGTTCCACCGCGTCGAGCCGTGCGAGGCAGACCGTGACCACGTCGACGGCGCTCACCTCGCGCGCACGTACGGCGGCGGCGATCTCCTCGGCCGACAGGGACCGGTAGACATCGGGGTCCATGCGTCCGCGTTCCTCCGGTCCGTCGGGCAGTTCTGCGGCGGGCGCCTCCCGGGGCGCCGCCGAGGGCAGGTCCGGGCGTGGGCTCAGCGCAGGCCGCGTCGTCCGGAGGGCGCGGCCGGTGCCCCGGTCAGCCGGGCCAGCGGCTCGCACTCGCGCGGTGGCTCCCCGCCCAGGTCGCCCACCCGCCACGCGGGCACCCACGGCACCTGGTAGACGTCGATCATCGCGCCGATCGCCTTCACGTGCTGGGCGAGGGGGCGCGGCAGACGGCCGGGCGCGTCGGCGACCAGGACGACGGCGTCGAGGTCGAGCCCCGGCGGTACGTCCCCGCGCCGGAAGGTGTCCAGGGTGTGCGAGACGGCCTCCAGCCCGGTGGCGTGCGTCCGCGCCACGAGGAGCAGCGAACCGGGCTCCCCCTGGTCGGGACGCGGCCAGTTGCGGCCCGCGTCGTGGCCGCCGAAAACCGTCGCGAGGGTCGTGGCGCCCGCCCCGCCGTGGGTGGCCACCCAGGCGAACCGGCGTGCGGTGACCGTGCCCGGTGCCCCCTGCGGCCGCTCCTGGTCCGGTCCGGTGACCGGCCCGCGTATCCAGACCTCGGGGCCCTGCGGCCCCTGCCCTGCGTTCCCCTGCATCGCTGTTCCCCCTCCGTCGGCGTCCGTCGATCTTCCCGGCCCCCCGGGGCGGTCCGGTACCGGGGGGAGCGGGTTCCTGGGACGAGCCTGTGACGCCCTGGTGACCCAGGAAACGGGAGGGAGGCTGGAGACTCAACTACAGGGGTGCGATCGGGCCTTGAGGTGACCGGTTCCCTCCCGGCCCACAACCGCGCACCGGCGACCGGCGTCCATGTCGGTCAGAGGGCCTTCACGACGGGGGACTTACCCCGGACCGGCTCGAAGTGAGCGTGTGAGGAGGGGTGTTGATGCACACGAGCGCGGTACCGGCCGCGGCCCCGCCCGCCGCGGGGACGGCTCGGCGTGCCGGCCCCCTTTTGAAAACGGTGTGTTCGGGTACGGGCAGGTCGAGGTGCGTGGCGGAGGTGACGTCGGTGGCGGTGCCCCTGTCGTCGGCGCCGTCGCCGGACCCGGCTGCCGGCCCTTCCTCCACTGACCGACCCGAGTGAGGGAACCGATGTCTCGATTCAGCCGCGAACACAAGCGGGAGCCCAAGCGGGGGCGGCAGGCACCCGTGGCGTCGGTTCCGGGGGCGAGGTCCGGGTCGGGCCTCACACCGATCGAGGTCCGCGTGACGGCGCGGGCCGGCGCGGGCGTGCCCGGCGACAGGAGTGCGGCGGCGCCCGCCTCGCGTGCGACGGTCGGCGGGATGCCGGTCGTCGTGAACGCCGGGGAGAGCGCCCAGGACGCCGTCCTGAACTACCTCCACCGGATCGCCCTCGCCACCGGCCACCCCGTCCTCGCCATGGTCCACGACGAGAGCATCGGCTACGTCGTCCCGCTCCAGGTGTACGTCGACGGCTCCAGCGAGTACGCGGGCAACCCGGTCCGCGTGGGCCCCCCGCCGGCCCCGCCCCAGGCCCCCGTCCCGGCTCCCCGGGAGGCGGCCACCGCGTCTCCGTCGCCCGTCCCGGCACCGGCGCGCATCCCGGGGTCACCCGAGGTGCCCGCACCGACGCCGTCGCCCGGCCCGGCGCCGGCTCACGGCCCCGGGTCACCTGAGGCGCCCGCGCCGACGTCGGCCGAGGCGCGCGTACCGGCGCCTGCGGCTGACGGTTCCTCTACGCCGGGCAGTGCCCGTCCGCCCGTTGCCGGGCCGGTTCCGGGACCCGCGCCCGCCCCGGCGCGCGTACCGGCGCCTGCGGCTGACGGTTCCTCTGCGCCGGGCAGTGCCCGTCCGCCCGTTGCCGGGCCGGTTCCGGGACCCGCGCCCGCCCCGGCGCGCGTACCGGCGCCTGCGGCTGACGGTTCCTCTGCGCCGGGCAGTGCCCGTCCGCCCGTTGCCGGGCCGGTCCCGGGACCCGCGCCCGCCCCGGCGCGCGTTCCGGCGCCTGCGGCCGACGGTGCCGCTACGCCGGGTGCTGCCCGTACGCACGGCACCGCGCCCGTGCCTGTGCCGGGCGCCACCCCCGGCACCGAGCCCAGCCCGATCCCCGCGCCCGCCGCGAACCCGGCCTCCCAGCCTCCCACCCGGGACAAGGCGACCCACCGGCTGAGGGCGGTCCCGGAGCCGGTGTCGGGGCCGCTCGCGCCGGGCACCCCGGCGTCCGAGCCGACGCCGAGGCCGCAGACCCCGGACCCGGCCGGACGCCCGTCCGCCCCCGCCGCCCCGAGCTCCCCGGCCCCGTCGCCCTCGGCCGCTCCCGCTCCCGCCCCGAGTCCGTCGGCACCCGCCGCTCCAGGCACCCCCGCGCCCAGCCCGTTGGCCCCGGCCGCGCCGTCGGCGTCCCCCGCGGACCCCTCACGTCCCGTGAGCCCCGCAGCCGCGGCGGCCCACGCGGCTCCCGCAGACCGGGCCCCCGCGAGTCACGTAACGTCCGCCACGCCCGGCGCCAAGCCGGGATCGCTCATACCGCCCGCTCCCGCCGCTCCCGGCGCGCCCGCTGCCGGGGCGCCCGTGCCGGACGGGCCGGTTCCCGCTGGTGCGGGACTGGAGGACGCCCCTGGGGCGAGCGCCACGAACGTGCCGACGTTCCCCCTGCGGGCCGTGCCCGAACCGGCCGCCGGCCCGGTGGCCGAGGGGACCCCCGCGACGTACGTGCTGCGGGCGGTCCCGGAGTCCGCCGGGAGCGTCTCCGGCACCGCGGGCCCCGCCCAGCTGCTCCCCGGCGCCTCCGGGCCGGAGCCCGCCGCCCCGGCCCCCGGCACCGTCTCCGCCCCGACCGGCGAGTTCGGCCCGGCACCGGAATCGGTCCCCGAGGCCCCCTCGGACGCGCCCGTGCCCGGGGAGGACCCGGCCCCCCTCACCGCTTTCGAGCGGGAGGACGAGCCCTACTCCGCGCCCGAGTGGAAGGTGATCCCCTCCTCCGGGCTCATCCCGATGGTGGAGACGGAGACGGAGATCGAGCCGCAGCCCGCGCCGGACTGGAAGCCGACCCCCACCCCGATCCCCGCGCGGCGCCCCGCCGGTCTCCCGGTCCTGGAGCCCGAGCCGGAGCAGGACCCCAGGCCCACGCCCGCCCGCGGTTTCGACGCCGTGGCCGAAGCCGTCCTCGCCCCGGCGACGGAGGGCGGCGGGACGGACACGGCGTCCCCCTTCGAGGCGGACGTGGCCCGGGTCAACGAAGCCGTGAAGCAGGGCCGGATAGAGGAAGCCGCCGGCATGGCCGAGCGCACCGTCGCCCAGGCGTCGGCGTCCTGGGGACCCGAACACCCCGAGGTGCTGAAGCTGCGCGAACTGACCTCGTACATCGCCTACTTGGCGGGTGACCCGCTCAGGTCGTTCCACCTGTCCCTCGACCTGGCCAGGCTGCACAGGCGGCTCGGCGACCCGGGTGCCGCGTACGGCAACGTGCAGAGCGCCGCGGCGGCCTGGCGCGCCGTCCGCGACCCGCTTCAGGGGCTGCACCTCGGACGGGACCTGATCGGCGTGTGGACGGAGCTCACGGCCGACGAGGGTCCGGCCGCGGAGGACCTGGAGCAACTGGAGAGCGCCCGCAACCGCATGGGCCGTCTCGCGGAGCGCGCCCGCTCCCTCCCGGACAACCCCTACACGCGCAGCCCGCGGCCCCCGGCCCCCTGAGCCGGCTCGCGGCACCTGGGTGACGCCGGGCGGGGGGGGGGGGGGCGCCCCCCCCCCCCCGGCCCCCCCCCCCCCCCCCGGCGCGCCCCCCCCCCCCCCCCCCCCCCCCCCCCCCCCCCCCCCCCCCCGCCGCCCCACCCCCCCCCCCCCCCCCCCCCCCCGCCCGCCCCCGCCCCCCCCCCCCCCCCCCCGCCCCCCCC
>NZ_JBIAJQ010000014.1:0-116031 GCF_042872045.1 Streptomyces sp. NPDC005496 | reverse complement strand
CCCGCACCGGCCGGGGGCCACCGGCTTCCCGCGCGGGGGCGCCCCCGCCCCCCCCCCCCCCCCGCGCCCCGCCCCCCGCCCGTGTGCCTACGCCGCCGACAGCTCCCACACCGCGTACGCCAGCGCGTCCGCGTGCCGGTTCAGTGCCGTGTCGTTGATGTTCGACGACGTGTCGCAGGACGAGTGGTAGCAGGCGTCGAAGGCCCGGCCCGCCGTACCGCCCCACTTCGTGGCCTGCGCGGAGGTCTTGATGTAGTCGGCGCCGCTGAACAGGCCGCCGACGGGGATGCCCGCGTTCTTGAAGGGCGCGTGGTCCGAGCGGCCGTCGCCCTCGGTCTCGATCTCCGTGGGGACACCGATCCCGGTGAAGTAGGTCTTGAAGGTCTTCTCGATCGCCGGGTCGTCGTCGTAGACGAAGTAGCCGGGGTTCGGCGAGCCGATCATGTCGAAGTTCAGGTAGCCGCTGATCCTCGAACGGTTCGTCGAGGAGAGGCTGTTCACGTAGTAGCGCGAGCCGACCATGCCCAGCTCCTCGGCGCCCCACCAGGCGAACCGGAGATGCTTCGTGGGCTGGTAGTTCGTCCGGGCCACGGTGAGTGCGGCCTCCAGCACGGCCGCCGAGCCGGAGCCGTTGTCGTTGATGCCGGGGCCCGCGGTCACGCTGTCCAGGTGGGAGCCGGCCATGACGACCCGGCCGGTGTCGCCGCCGGGCCAGTCGGCGATCAGGTTGTAGCCGGTGCGGCCACCGGAGCTGAACTGCTGGACGGTCGTGGTGAACCCGGCCGCGTCCAGCTTGGCCTTCACGTAGTCGAGGGACGCCTTGTAGCCGGCGCGGCCGTGCGCGCGGTTGCCGCCGTTGGCGGTGGCGATGGACTGGAGCTGGGAGAGGTGGGCCTTGACGTTGGCCACGGGGATGTCGGGGGCGGCGGCCACTGCCTCGGGGGCGGGGGCCGCCCCGGCTATGGACCCGCCTACGAGCAGCGCGGCGGCGGCGACGACCGAGGCCGCCGAGGCACGCCCAGGAATGGAGAGCTTCATGTGGGGGGCTCCGAATTCCAGGGAGATCCCGCGTGGCCGCCTCTGGGGATGCGTGAGGCGTCCGGGGACTCCACGGTGAATGGGGTGCCTGGATGGTGAAGCTGGGACTGACTGACCGTCAAGAGCGGTATTCGGTCACGGGCGTTCGTATACCGGAGAGTCCTCGGTGGCGGGGACGGCGGCGGCCGTGACGGCGTTCCTGCGGGCGTGGAGTTCGGCCCGGTCGAGCGCCGAGCGGCGGGCGGTCCGCAGCGCGTCGAAGGTGAGTAGCGACAGCGCGACCCAGACCAGCGCGAACCCGGCCCAGCGCTCGGGCGGCATGGCCTCGTGGAAGTACAGGATGCCGAGCAGGAACTGAAAGACGGGCGCCAGGTACTGCAGGAGTCCCAGCGTGGAGAGGGGGACGCGGATCGCGGCGGCGCCGAAGCAGACCAGGGGGATCGCGGTCACCACGCCGGTCGACGCGAGGAGTGCCGCGTGGCCCGCGCCCTGGACGGCGAACGTGGAGTCGCCGCGGGCACTCAGCCAGAGCAGATAGGCGACGGCCGGCAGGAACTGGATCGCCGTCTCCGCGGCGAGGGACTCGATGCCGCCGAGGTTGACCTTCTTCTTGACCAGGCCGTAGGTCCCGAAGGAGAAGGCGAGGCAGAGGGAGATCCACGGCGGGCGCCCGTATCCGACGGTCAGGACCAGCACCGCGGCGAGGGCGATGCCGACGGCGGCCCACTGGGCGGGGCGCATCCGCTCCTTGAGGACCAGGACGCCGAGCGCGATGGTGACGAGGGGGTTGATGAAGTAGCCGAGGGAGGCCTCCACCACGTGCCCGGCGTTCACCGCCCAGATGTAGACGCCCCAGTTGACCGTGATGACCGTCGCCGCGATCGTGACGAGACCCAGTTTGCGGGGCTGGCGCACGAGCTCGCCGAGCCAGGCCCAGCGCCGCATCACCAGCAGCGCGACGCCGACCACGGCGAGGGACCACACCATCCGGTGGGCCAGGATCTCGACGGCCCCCGCGGGCTTCAGCAGCGGCCAGAAGAGGGGGACGAGCCCCCACATGCCGTACGCCGCGAAACCGTTGAGCAGGCCTATCCGCTGCTCGCTCCTCGACTGCCCGGCCACCGGCGCCTCCCTCTCGCGCGGCTGCCCGCGTGCAGCCTCCCCGACGGTAGCGCCGGGCGCCCCCGTCTGTCATGCCCGTATCGGCATACGGTCATGACAGACGGGGGCGGGAGGTGGCGGCGACGCGGGGTTCCGGGGCCCGGAGTCAGGACTTGAGGGCCGCCGCGATCGCGTCCGCGAGCGGGGTGGTCGGGCGGCCGGTGAGCCGGGCCAGGTCGCCGTCCGTGCGGGCGAGCAGACCGCGCGCGATGGCGCCGTCCACGTCCACGAGGACCGCGGCGAACTGCTCGGGCAGCCCGGCGCCGACGAGGATCTCCTGGTGGACCTCGGCGGGAACGCTGCTGTACCCGATCTCCCGGCCGGTCTGCCGGCTCAGCTCGGCCGCGTACTCGGCGAAGCTCCAGGCGGTGTCGCCGCTGAGTTCGTACGCCTTGTTCTCGTGTCCCTCGCCGGTCAGGACGGCGACGGCGGCGGCCGCGTAGTCGGCGCGGGAGGCCGAGGCGACCCGGCCCTCGCCGGCGCTCTGCACGACGGCGCCGTGCTCCAGGACCGGGGCGAGGTTCTCGGTGTAGTTCTCGTGGTACCAGCCGTTGCGCAGGAAGGCGTACGGCAGACCGGAATCGAGGATCGCCCGCTCGGTCACCTTGTGCTCGTCGGCCAGCAGGAAGTCGGCCTCGGGACCGCCGAGGACGCCCGTGTACGCCAGCAGCGCGACGCCCGCGCCCTTCGCGGCGTCGATCACGGCACGGTGCTGGGCGACGCGGCGCCCGACCTCGCTGCCGGAGATCAGCAGCACCCGGTCGCCGGCGGCGAAGGCGTCCGCGAGGGTCTCGGGGGCGTTGTAGTCGGCCACGCGCAGTTCGACACCGCGGGCGGCCAGACCGGCGGCCTTCTCCTTGTCGCGGACGACGGCGGCGACCTCGGCGGCCGGGACCTTCTCCAGCAGACCGTCGATGACGAGGCGGCCGAGGTGACCGGTGGCTCCGGTGACGACGATGCTCATGCGGAAACAACTCCTTGGGGGTGGGGGTGTCCACTCACCTTAGGAGCTGCACTAACTAAAGGAAAGTACCCACTTTGAAGTAAGGTACTGGCATGGCCGAACGTATGAGGAACACCGACGGCGAGGCGATGTGCCCCTACCGCCTCGTCCTGGAGCACGTCACCAGCCGCTGGGGAGTCCTCGTCCTGATCGCGCTGGCCGAGCGCCCGTACCGCTTCAGCGAGCTGCGCCGGGCCATCGGCCGGGTCAGCGAGAAGATGCTCACCCAGACCCTCCAGACCCTGGAGCGCGACGGTCTGGTGCACCGGGACGCGAAGCCCGTGATCCCGCCGCGCGTCGACTACTCGCTCACCGCCCTCGGCCGCGAGGCCGCCGAGCAGGTGGCCGCCCTCGCCGGCTGGACCGAACGCCGCATGGACGCCGTCCTCGAAGCCCGCGCCGCGTACGACGAGGCCAGGGCCGGGGCGGACGAACGGGCCCGGACCTGACGGTCCGGGCCCGGCACGACGCGCGAGGCGGGGTCAGCCGACGACCGTCCAGGTGTCGTTGCCTGCCAGCAGGGCCGACAGGTCGCCCTTGCCGTTCTGCTCGATGGCCGCGTCCAGCTGGTCGGCCATGAGCGTGTCGTAGACCGGCCGGTCCACCGAGCGCAGCACCCCGATCGGGGTGTGGTGCAGGGTGTCCGGGTCGGCGAGGCGGGAGAGGGCGAAGGCGGTGGTCGGGGACGGCGAGTGGGCGTCGTGGACCAGGATCATCGCCTCGTTCTCCGGCGTGACGGTGACCACGCGCAGGTCGCCGGTGAGCTGGTCGCGGACGACGCCCTTGCCGCCGTCGGCGCCGAAGCGGATCGGCTTGCCGTGCTCCAGGCGGATCACGGCCTCCTCGGCCTGCTGCTTGTCCTTCAGGACCTCGAAGGCGCCGTCGTTGAAGATGTTGCAGTTCTGGTAGATCTCGACGAGGGCCGTGCCGGGGTGGGCCGCGGCCTGGCGCAGGACGTCGGTGAGGTGCTTGCGGTCCGAGTCGACGGTGCGGGCGACGAAGGACGCCTCGGCGCCGATCGCGAGCGAGACCGGGTTGAAGGGCGCGTCGAGCGAGCCCATCGGGGTCGACTTGGTGATCTTGCCGACCTCGGAGGTGGGCGAGTACTGGCCCTTGGTGAGCCCGTAGATCCGGTTGTTGAACAGCAGGATCTTGAGGTTCACGTTGCGCCGCAGGGCGTGGATGAGGTGGTTGCCGCCGATGGACAGCGCGTCACCGTCACCGGTGACGACCCAGACGGACAGGTCCCGGCGGCTGGAGGCGAGGCCGGTGGCGATGGCGGGGGCGCGGCCGTGGATGGAGTGCATCCCGTAGGTGTTCATGTAGTACGGGAAGCGGGAGGAGCAGCCGATCCCGGAGACGAAGACGATGTTCTCCTTGGCCAGGCCGAGTTCGGGCATGAAGCCCTGCACGGCCGCCAGGATCGCGTAGTCGCCGCAGCCGGGGCACCAGCGCACTTCCTGATCGGACTTGAAGTCCTTCATGGACTGCCTGGCCTCGGCCTTGGGCACGAGGGAGAGCGCCTCGATCGTGCCCGTGCCCTCCGTGGTCGTCTCAGCCATCGATGGCCTCCTTGAGAACCGTGGCAAGCTGTTCGGCCTTGAACGGCATTCCGTTGACCTGGTTGTACGAGCGCGCGTCGACCAGGTACTTCGCCCGTACGAGCGTGGCGAGCTGCCCGAGGTTCATCTCGGGGATCACCACCTTCTCGTAACGCCCGAGGACGGCGCCCAGATTCCGGGGGAACGGGTTGAGGTGGCGCAGATGGGCCTGCGCGATGCTCTCGCCGGCCGTGCGCAGCCGCCGGACCGCCGCGGTGATCGGGCCGTAGGTCGAACCCCAGCCGAGCACCAGGGTGCCGGCGCCGTCCGGATCGTCGACGTCGAGGTCCGGGACGTCGATGCCGTCGATCTTGGCCTGCCGGGTGCGGACCATGAAGTCGTGGTTGGCCGGGTCGTAGGAGATGTTGCCCGAGCCGTCCTGCTTCTCGATGCCGCCGATGCGGTGTTCCAGGCCGGGCGTGCCGGGGACGGCCCACGGGCGGGCGAGGGTCTGCGGGTCGCGCTTGTACGGCCAGAAGACCTCGGTGCCGTCGTCCAGGGTGTGATTCGGCCCCTGGGCGAACTGCACGCGCAGGTCCGGGAGTTCCTCGATGTCGGGGATGCGCCAGGGCTCGCTGCCGTTGGCGAGGTAGCCGTCCGAGAGCAGCAGGACCGGGGTGCGGTAGGTGAGCGCGATCCGGGCGGCCTCGACGGCCGCGTCGAAGCAGTCGGCGGGCGTCTTCGGGGCGACGACCGGGACCGGCGCCTCGCCGTTGCGCCCGTACATGGCCTGGAGCAGGTCGGCCTGCTCGGTCTTGGTCGGCAGACCGGTGGAGGGCCCGCCGCGCTGGATGTCGATGACCAGCAGCGGCAGTTCCAGGGAGACGGCGAGCCCGATCGTCTCGGACTTCAGCGCCACCCCGGGCCCCGACGTCGTGGTCACCGCGAGCGAACCGCCGAAGGCCGCCCCGAGCGCCGCGCCGATGCCCGCGATCTCGTCCTCGGCCTGGAAGGTCCGCACACCGAAGTTCTTGTGCCGGCTCAGCTCGTGCAGGATGTCCGAGGCCGGCGTGATCGGGTACGAGCCCAGGTACAGAGGCAGGTCCGCCTGCCGCGAGGCCGCGATCAGCCCGTACGACAGCGCCAGGTTCCCCGAGATGTTCCGGTACGTGCCCGTCGGGAACGCCTGCGCCGCCGGGGCGACCTCGTAGCTGACCGCGAAGTCCTCGGTCGTCTCGCCGAAGTTCCAGCCCGCGTGGTACGCCGCGATGTTGGCCGCGGCGATCTCGGGCTTCTTCGCGAACTTGGTCCTGAGGAACTTCTCGGTGCCCTCGGTGGGCCGGTGGTACATCCAGCTCAGCAGGCCGAGCGCGAACATGTTCTTCGACCGCTCCGCCTCCTTGCGGGACAGGTCGAACTCCTTGAGCGCCTCGACGGTGAGCGTCGTCAGCGGGACGGGGTGGACGCTGTAGCCGTCCAGGGAGCCGTCCTCCAGCGGGCTCGTGACGTAGCCGACCTTGGCCATCGCCCGCTTGGTGAACTCGTCGGTGTTGACGATGATCTCCGCGCCGCGCGGCACGTCGGCGATGTTCGCCTTCAGCGCGGCCGGGTTCATCGCCACCAGCACGTTCGGCGCGTCGCCGGGGGTGAGGATGTCGTGGTCGGCGAAGTGCAGCTGGAAGGACGAGACGCCCGGCAGGGTGCCCGCGGGGGCGCGGATCTCGGCCGGGAAGTTCGGCAGGGTGGACAGGTCGTTGCCGAAGGAGGCCGTCTCCGAGGTGAAGCGGTCTCCCGTGAGCTGCATGCCGTCACCGGAGTCGCCCGCGAAGCGGATGATGACGCGGTCGAGGCGGCGTACGTCCTTCGTGCCCGCCGGTTTGCGCTGCTCTCCTACGACGGCTTCGTCGGCCTGTTCGGTTGGACTGCTGACCTGGCTGGTCACTGAACTGGACCTCCCTCGAGGCGGCTGTCTGGGAACGGTCGTCCCGCCGACCCTCCCAGGATCAACCCTACGTCGGTAAGGGTCGCCTTCCCTCGGCCATTCGCATGACGGTCCCGGTTTCGGGACGCTCGGACGCGCTGCTGTGCCATGGTGTGCTCGCCCTCCGGCGCTCTACGTGAAGACGTTTCCCTGCCGTTCTGCGGTTCTCGTGCTCGGTGCGTGTCGCGGCCACCCGGCTACGTACTGCACACGAGCGGACTCGACGCCTGCTGGATAACTGACACAGTGTCGGCCACTCAGGAGTTCAGGTAGGTCAGAACGGCCAGAACACGCCGGTGGTCCCCGTCGCTGGGAGACAGCCCCAGCTTCAGGAAGATGTTGCTGACGTGCTTCTCGACGGCACCGTCGCTGACCACCAGCTGCCGGGCGACGGCCGAGTTGGTGCGGCCCTCGGCCATCAGCCCGAGCACCTCCCGCTCCCTCGGCGTGAGCCCGGCGAGCACGTCCTGCTTGCGGCTGCGCCCCAGCAGCTGCGCCACGACCTCCGGGTCCAGCGCGGTGCCCCCGCGGGCCACCCGCACCACCGCGTCCACGAACTCGCGCACCTCGGCCACCCGGTCCTTGAGCAGATAGCCGACCCCGTGGCTGGAACCGGCCAGCAGTTCGGTGGCGTACTGCTCCTCCACGTACTGCGACAGCACCAGCACACCGAGTCCCGGATGCTCCTTGCGTAGCTGCACCGCCGCCCGGACGCCCTCGTCGGTGTGCGTCGGCGGCATCCGCACGTCGGCCACGACGACGTCGGGCAGCTCGCCCTGGGCCGCGAACTCGGTGATCGTCTTGATCAGCGCCTCCGCGTCCCCGACACCGGCCACCACGTCGTGCCCGCGGTCGGTCAGCAACCGGGTCAGGCCCTCCCTGAGCAGCACTGAATCCTCGGCGATGACCACTCGCACCCTGTCCTCCACGATCTTCGGCCCCCCACAGCCCTGTGCCCGGCACGCGCCGGTTCTCTTCCACCCCGTGCGGACCGCCGCGTCACTTCCCGGCCCGGTCCGTCCCGCTCGTACGACAGCCCCAGCATTCCAGCATTCGAACCGTGCCGCGCCCGGGCCGGCGAATCCGTACGGGAACCGGGACCGGGGCCCGCCGCGCCCCGCTTCCGCAGCCCCGGACCACCCGGCCCGGCGCCCCCTCCGTCCGGTCCCTGGGGCGTGGACAGCGCGACGACGGCAAGCCCGACGTGGAGTCGGGCTTGCCGTCCTGTCCGTGTGCGGCGGCGGCCGGGTCCGGGGAACGCCGGGAACGCCGTCAGGCGATGTGCTGTCCCCGCCAGGGCAGCTCCGCGGTGACCCGGGTCGGTCCGGCCGGCGGCGAGTCGACCACGAGGATCCCGTCCACCGCGTCCAGCCGCTCGGCGAGCCCCGCGAGACCGGACCCGGCGGACGGCTCGGCGCCGCCCACCCCGTTGTCCGTGACCTGGAGCATCAGCCGGTTCTCGACCCGCCACACGTCGACCGTGGCCCGCGTCGCCCTGGAGTGCTTGCTGATGTTCTGGAGCAGCTCGGAGACCGTGAAGTAGGCGATGCCCTCGATGGCCGGGGCCGGCCGGGACGGCAGGTCCACCTCGACCCGCACCGGCACCGTGCAGCGCGAGGCGACCGCGGAGAGCGCCGCGTCCAGTCCGCGGTCCGTCAGCACGGCCGGGTGGATGCCCCGCGCCAGGTCCCGCAGCTCCTGGAGCGCCGTCTTCACCTCACCGTGCGCCTCGTCCACCATCCGGGCCGCCTCGCGCGGGTCCTCCGACAGCTTCTCCTTCGCCAGCCCCAGATCCATGGCCAGCGCCACCAGCCGGGCCTGTGCCCCGTCGTGCAGGTCGCGCTCGATGCGCCGCAGGTCGGCGGCGGCCGTGTCCACGACCACCCCGCGGTCCGACTCCAGCTCCACCACCCGCGTCGCCAGCTTCGACGGGCCGAGCAGCCCCAGCACCATCAGCCGGTCCACGGTCGTCAGCGCCCGCACGATCCAGGGCGTGGCCAGTGTGAACAGCAGCCCCACCAGCGCCGTCACCCCGATCTCGAACGGGTTGTCCAGGTAGATCCGGTGCCCCTCGTCGCCGTAGAGCTGGAGCCCGCCCTGGCCGCCGTACAGCGGGAAGAGCCAGAACCACAGCGGATACGTGAGCATCGCCCAGCCGTACGCCCAGAACGACAGCGCCACCACGAACGCGAACACCGCCCACGGGAACTGCACCAGCGTGTAGAGCAGGTGCCGCCAGGACGTGCCGCTCCTGAGCAGCGCCCCCATCGACGCCATCGGGCCCCGGCCCTTGCGGCGCAGCGGCTCGGGGTCGGCGATCTCGACGCCGAGCAGCGCCCGGGCCCGGGCCCGCTCCAGCGCGCCGAACCCGCGGCACCCGGCGAGCGCCGCCGCCAGCACCGGAACCCCGAGGAACGTGATCAGCAGTCCCGCGCCGAGCGAGACCATCGTGACCGCGTAGACGAAGCCGGCGATCGCTATCGGCAGGCTCAGCATGAGGTACCCGAACTCGCGCCAACTGCGGGCCTCGACCGGCGCCCGCAGCGCGACGGGGAGCCGCCGCGTCCAGCCTTCGGCGCCCGCCCCGTGGAAGCCGGGCCCGCCGTGCCGCCCGTATCCCTGTCCGTAGTCCGTGGCCATCGGCGTCGTCCGTTTCTTCTCGTCAGGTCGGTGAACTGTCGTGCGCTGAGCGGTGGTGCGCTGAGCGGTGCGCTGTCCTACCTCCACCCTGCTCGGCCGGGGGCCCACGGGCCATGGAGTCCATCGGCGTCTTCGACGGGGGGTTTTCCCTACCTCGGGAGGACGGGGCCCGGGTCGGGCGGGGCGGCGCCGGGACGCGGGGGGAGACCCCCTCCGGGGCGTGGCTCTCCAGAGACGCCGGTGAGAGCGTGCGGAGGATGGGGCTCACACGACTGCCCTCCGGCCACGGGACCGGGCGGCGCCCGCCAGGAGGCTGCCTCCGGGCGGGCGTGGGGATGGGGCGGCCCGTCTGGGGAGCCGTGGGAAGCCCTGTGTGTCAGCCAGGGACCGCGCCGGCAATCGCCCGCGGGTGCGGGCGGTGCGGGCGGTGCGGACGGTGTCCGTCGGGGTGATCGGTTCGGCGATCGCCGGTGCGGGGCCGCGGCTGCGCGGAGGTGCGAGGGGGCCGCGCCCTGCCCGTCAGGGTGGACGGGTGTGGAGGGCGCGGCCCCGGGGGGTGTGCCCGGAGTTGTCGCTAGCGGACTTCGCCGGGCTCGCGGTTCCGCCAGGGGAGCTCCGCCGTGATCGTGGTCGGCCCGCCCTCGGGCGACTCGATGAGGAACAGCCCGTCGACCGCGCCCAGCCGGTCGGCGAGGCCCGCCATCCCCGTACCGCCGTCGAGCCGCGCCCCGCCGCTCCCGTCGTCCCACACCTGGATGAGCAGCCGCTCGTCCGCCCGCCACACGTCGACAGAAGCCGAACGCGCGCCGCTGTGCTTGCTCACGTTCTGCAGCAGCTCGGAGACCGTGAAGTACGCGATGCCCTCGATCGCCGCCGCCGGCCGCTCCGGCAGGTCGGCGGTCACCTTCACCGGCACCGTGCACCGCGAGGCGATCGACGAGAGCGCGGCGTCCAGGCCGCGATCCGTGAGCACCGCCGGATGGATCCCGCGGGCCAGATCACGCAGCTCCTGCAGCGCGAGCTTCACCTCGCCGTGCGCCTCCTCGACCATCACCGCGACGCTTTCGTCGGCCTGGCCCTCCAGGAGCTTCTCCTTGGCCAGACCCAGCCCCATCGCGAGGTTGACCAGCCGGGCCTGCGCCCCGTCGTGCAGGTCGCGCTCGATGCGCCGCAGGTCCGCCGCGGCCGTGTCGACCACCACCCCGCGGTCCGACTCCAGCTCGGCGATGCGCCGCTCCAGCTCGTCCGAGGGGGACAGCAGCCCCCGCACCATCGCCCGGTCCGCGTTGGTCAGCCCCCGTGTGATGAACGGCAGCACCGGCCACAGCACGAAGAAGGAGACCAGCGTGACCGTGAACGTCGCGATGCCCCACGGCAGCCTTATGAACTCGTACAACGTCGTCCGCCAGGCCACCGGGTCCTTCAGCGTCGACCAGAGCCAGCCGAAGAAGCCGGTCCGCCGTACCGGCAACGGGCTCGGCTCGTCGATCCGCACGCCGAGCAGCGCCCGTGCCCGCGCCCGCTCGGCCCGGCCCAGCAGCCGCGAGCCCATCAGCCCGCCCGCGAGCAGCGGCAGCCCGACCACCGTCACCGAGAGCCCGGTCCCGATGGACATCACGGTCACGACGTACGTGAAGCCGATGATCGACACCGGAAGGTTCGCGAGGAGATGCGCGATCTCCTTCCACGTCTGCGATGGCAGCGCGAGGCGGGCGGGGGGCAGGAGCCCGCTGTCGGACGCCGGTTCGTCCGCGGCGCCGGTGGTCGTGATGCGTTCGGTCATATTCGCTAGCGTGCCGGGCCGCGGGCCCCGGCGCCATGAGGTGGGCCGCCACGATCCACTGGGGAAAACCCCACCCCGGCGGTTCCCGGCGGACACGTCCTGCCCATGCCAAGGCGTGACGGGCTGCTTACGGGTTCTTTAGCAGGCCCTAGACTCCCGTGCGTACAGATCGTCGAACGCGAGGTTCACGAAGGACCACGAGGTCAGAGAGCGAGGGGCGGACGTGCCGGAACCGACCGTGATCGCCGGGACCGGGGGCGCGGACACCGCGACCGTGGTCGCGTCGGACTATTTCCAGTCCTATTCGGTCGTCGGACTGCTCACTCTCGTCGGCGTGCTGTTCGTCGCCGTCGCCTTCGGCGCGGGACGGCTGCTGCGACCCGTCGTACCGACGCCCGAGAAACTCCTGACGTACGAGTGCGGCGTCGACCCCGTCGGCGAGGGCTGGGCCCACACCCAGGTCCGCTACTACGTCTACGCCTTCCTGTACGTGATCTTCGCCGTGGACTCGATCTTCCTGTTCCCGTGGGCGACCGTCTTCGCCCGGGACGGCTACGGTGCCGCCACGCTCGTCGAGATGTTCGTCTTCCTCGGCTTCCTGGCCGTGGGCCTGCTGTACGCATACAAGAAGGGCGTCCTCACATGGACGTGACCCCGGAGCCGGCCCAGCCGGTACTGCTTCCCGAGCCGAAGAGGCTGGGCGCGCTCGCCCGCCTGGCCCCCGAGCCGATGAAGGTGGTCCTCAACTGGGGCCGCCGCTACAGCCTGTGGGTCTTCAACTTCGGCCTCGCCTGCTGCGCGATCGAGTTCATCGCCGCGTCGATGGCCCGGCACGACTTCATCCGCCTCGGCGTGATCCCGTTCGCGCCCGGCCCCCGCCAGGCCGACCTGATGGTCGTCTCCGGCACGGTCACCGACAAGATGGCCCCCGCCGTGAAGCGTCTGTACGAACAGATGCCCGAGCCCAAGTACGTCATCTCCTTCGGCGCCTGCTCCAACTGCGGCGGCCCGTACTGGGACTCGTACTCCGTGACCAAGGGCGTCGACCAGATCATCCCCGTCGACGTCTACGTCCCCGGGTGCCCGCCCCGCCCCGAGGCCCTCCTCCAGGGCATCCTGAAGCTCCAGGAGAAGATCGCCCGCGAGTCGCTGAGCGAGCGCTACGGCACGTCCCGCCCCTCCACGGCCGCGCTCCAGAGCGGCCTGGTGCGCCCGCCGGCAGCGGGGGAGGACCGATGACCACCGGCTGGCTCCCCGCCCCCGTCGAGGAACTCTTCGGCCCCGACGCCACCGTCGAGGAGTCGTACGCGCTCCTCACCGTCGACGTACCGCCCGCTTCCTGGACCGACGCCCTGCGGACGGCCCGCGACACCCTGGCGTGCACCTACTTCGACTGGCTGAGCGCCGTCGACGAACCCGGCACGGGCTTCCACGTCTGCGCCCACGTCGTGGCACTGTCCCCGGTACGCCGCCTCCTCGTCCGTACGACCGTCCCGCACTCGGCGCCCGTCCTGCGCTCCGCCGTCGACGTCTACGCGGGCGCCGGCTGGCACGAGCGCGAGACCCACGAAATGTTCGGCGTCGACTTCGAGGGCCACCCCGGCCTGGACCCGCTGCTCCTGCCCGACGGTTTCGAGGGCCACCCGCTGCGCAAGGACTTCGTGCTCGCGGCCCGCGTCGCCAAGGCGTGGCCCGGCGCGAAGGAACCCGGCGAGTCGGACCACGGCGGTCCCAAGCGCCGCCAGATGCTGCCGCCGGGGGTGCCCGACCCGAACGAGTGGGGCCCCCTCAAGGGCCAGCTCCCGCCCGCGCCCGCCCGCCCGGCGCGGGGTGCCGCCCGCGGCGCCGCAGCCGACCGCCCGCCGCGCCGCACCCGCACCACGGGCGAGGGCTCGGCCGGCCAGCCCACGCCCGCTACCTCCGCGGCCACCACGCCCGCGTCCGCCCCGGCCTCCACGCCCGCCGAGCCGACCCCGGCAAGGCCGCCGCGACGCACCCGCTCGGCAACCGAGGGCTCGGCCAGCCAGCAGGTCGCGGGGGGTACGGGTGCTGGTGCCGGTGCCGGTGCCGGTGCCGGTGAGGCGTCGGGTGCTGGTACGGGTGGCGGTGCTGGTGCCGGTGACACGTCGGGTACCGGTACGGGTGCTGGTACCGGTGCGGCGTCGGGTGCTGGTACTGGTACTGGTACTGGTACTGAGGGCGCACGTCGGCCGACGGGTGCTGCCGGTTCGGCGGGGCCGCGACGGGCCCGCAGAGCGGGCGAGGGGTCCGCGACCCAGCGTTCCGCGGCCGGGCAGGCCGAGCCGAGCGCCTCGGGAACGGACGCGGTTACCGGTCGCGACGCCGGTCCGCGAACCCCGGGAACCGACACGGGCTCGGCGGAACCGACCCCTGAGGGGCCGACTCCGCCGAGCCCGACCACACCGACGCCCGCCAGAACCCCACGCAGCGCGGACGCCCCCTGGCACCACGCCCGGCCCGCTTTCGACGAGCGTGAGCCGGACGCCGGTCCGGGTACCGATGCCGGTGCCGAACCTGGTGCTGGTACTGAACCGGGTGCGGGTGCGGGTGCTGGTGCTGGTGCCGGTGCCGGTGCCGGTGCCGGTGCCGAGAGTAGGCCGGCAGCGACCGGGGCGCAGGCCGAACCGGACCGCGTGACCGACGCCGACGCGAACCCCGACGCGGAGCCTGCTCCGGAACGGGAGCCGAAGTCGGAGCCGGAGCCGGAGCCGAAGTCGGCGTCAGAGCCAGATTCCGGTGCCGAGCGGGACCGCGAGCGGGATTCCGACCCCGCGCAGGATTCCGCCCCCGCGTCGGATACCGGTACCGAGCCGGAGACCGGTACCGAGCCGAGTACCGGTACCGGGACCGAGCCGAGAACCGGGACCGAGCCCGACCGCGCCCCGCACCCCGGTACCGGTACCGACGCCGACCCCGGCTCGGACTCCGCACGCCGGAACACCCCCACCAAGGACGACCCCGCCGGAGGCCCGCAGTGAACGACGCTCTCGACGTCGCCCTGCGACTCCTCGTCGTCTTCGTCGTCTTCCTGACCTTCCCGCTGATCGTCGGTCAGACCGAGCACAAGGTGATGGCCCACATGCAGGGCCGCCTGGGCCCGATGTACGCCGGCGGCTTCCACGGCTGGGCCCAACTCGTCGCGGACGGCGTCAAGTTCGCCCAGAAGGAGGACGTCGTCCCGGCCGGGGCGGACCGCCGTGTCTTCCAGCTCGCGCCCGCCGTCGCCCTCCTCCCGTACCTCCTGGTCCTCCTCGCCATCCCGATCGGGCCGGGTGAGGGCGCCGTCGGCGAGGTCGTGGACGCGGGCATCTTCTTCGTGCTCGCGGTGATGGGCGTGGGCGTCCTCGGCTCGCTCATGGCCGGCTGGGCCTCGGCGAACAAGTTCTCCCTGCTCGGCGGCCTCCGCACCGCCGCACAGCTCCTGGCCTACGAACTGCCCATGCTCCTCACCGCGGCCTCGGTCGCGATGGCGGCCGGCACGGTCTCCCTCCCCGGCATCGTCGACGCCTTCGAGTGGTGGTGGCTGCCCTGGCAGATCGTCGGCGCGATCGTCTTCTTCGTCGCCGGCCTCGCCGAACTCCAGCGCCCGCCCTTCGACATGCCGGTCGCCGACTCGGAGATCATCTTCGGCGCGTACACCGAGTACACGGGCCTGCGCTTCGCCCTGTTCCTCCTCGCCGAGTACGCCGGAATCGTCGTCCTGTGCGGCCTCACCACCGTCCTCTTCCTGGGCGGCTGGCACGGACCGTGGGGTGCCGACGGCCTCGGCTGGGTCTGGACCCTGCTGAAGACCGCGATCCTCGCCTTCGTCGTCATCTGGCTGCGCGTCACCTACCCCCGTCTCCGCGAGGACCAGCTCCAGAAACTCGCCTGGACCCTCCTCGTCCCGCTCGCCCTCGCCCAGATCGCCCTCACCGGCGTCGTCAAGGTGGTGATCTCCTAGTGGCCCCCATCCCCGGCGCCGGCCTCGCCAAGGGCCTCGCCGTCACGCTCCGCACGATGACGAAGAAGACCGTCACCGAGCAGTACCCGGACGCCCAGCCCGAACTCCCGCCCCGCACCCGCGGTGTCATCGGGCTCTTCGAGGAGAACTGCACGGTCTGCATGCTGTGCGCCCGCGAGTGCCCGGACTGGTGCATCTACATCGACTCCCACAAGGAGACGGTCCCGCCCGCCGCCCCGGGTGGCCGCGAGCGCAGCCGCAACGTCCTCGACCGCTTCGCCATCGACTTCGCCCTGTGCATGTACTGCGGTATCTGCATCGAGGTCTGCCCCTTCGACGCGCTGTTCTGGTCCCCGGAGTTCGAGTACGCCGAGACCGACATCCATGAACTCACCCACGAGCGCGACAAGCTCCGCGAGTGGATGTGGACCGTCCCGGCCCCGCCCGCCCTCGACCCCGGTGCCGAGGAGCCGAAGGAGATGACCGCGGCCCGCAAGACAGCCGACAAACTGGCCGCCGAACAGGCCCAGCAGCTCCAGTCGACCCAGCGTCCCGAGCCGACCCATCCCACCGAGCCGACCCAGCCCACCGAGTCCGCCCAGCCGGCCAAGCCGTCGCAGTCGCCCGACCCGACCGGCCAGGCGGGCCAGGCGGGCCAGGCCGGAGAGGCGGGCCGGCCCGGACAGACCCGGCAGCCCCCGAGCACCGACGGACCAGATCAAGCCGCCCCTCCGACCGGCCCCACCGACCCGCGGGAGGGCCAGTCGTGAGCCTCGCAGCAGCCACGGCCGCCGCCACGGCGCACGCCACGGCCGCCGTCACCGCGCCCGTGACGACCACCGCCGCCGGCAGCCACGGCTTCCTCTCGCCGACCGGCGTGGAGATCGCGTTCCTGCTCGTCGGCCTCGTCACCTTCGGCGCCGCGATCGTGACCGTGACCACCCGGCAACTGGTGCACGCGGCCCTGTGGCTCGTGGTCGCGCTCGGTGGTCTCGCAGTCGAATACCTCCTCCTCACGGCCGAGTTCATCGCCTGGGTGCAGGTCCTCATCTACGTCGGTTCCGTCGTCGTCCTCCTCCTGTTCGGACTGATGCTCACCAGGGCTCCCATCGGCCGCTCGCCGGACGCCGACTCCGGCAACCGCTGGGCCGCCCTGGCCGTGGCCGTCGCCGCCGCCTGCGCCCTGGTATGGGTCGTCGTCGACGCCTTCCGTACGACCTGGATGGACCTGGAGGGCCCCGCCGAGGGCTCCACGGAGACCGCGGGCGAGAGCCTGTTCCAGAGCTGGGTGCTCCCCTTCGAAGCCCTCTCGGTCCTGCTCCTCGCCGCCCTCGTCGGCGCGATCGTGCTCTCCCGCAAGACAGCCGCGGAGGAGGACCCCGGCAAGGCACGCACGTCGTCCGGCCCGCTTCGGCCCTCCGGCACGCTCCCCCCGAGCCGCACAGCCCCCGGCCCGACGGCGACCCGCCCAGCCGCGGCGGACCCGAAGACGGCCGACGAGCGGCCCTCCGGCAAGGAAGGGAACCGCTGATGCACCTCGCCTATCCCGCCGTGCTCTCCGCCCTCCTGTTCTGCACGGGCCTGTACGGAGTCCTCGCGCGCCGCAACGCGATCCTGGTCCTGATGTCCGTCGAGCTCATGCTCAACGCCGTCAACCTGAACCTCGTCGCCTTCGACGTCTGGCTCTCGAAGGCGGCCCGCGACACCCTGCACTCCGGACAGGCGCTCACCCTGTTCACCATCGCCATCGCCGCCGCCGAGATCGGCATCGGCCTGGCGATCGTCCTCGCCGTGTACCGCAACCGCGGCACCTCGGACATCGACAAGCTCCGCGACACCGCCGAGACCGGCGACGGCCCCGACGGCGACGGCCCGGACACCGCCGCGCCGGCCACGGCCGAGAAGGCTGAGGCCACCGCGTGACCACGACCACCCTCGCCGTCCTCGTCCCCCTCCTCCCGTTCCTGGGCGCCGCGGCCGGCCTGCTCCTCGGCCGGACGGCCCCCGGCTTCGTACGCCCCCTCGCCGTGCTCCCGACCCTCGCGGCGCTCGTCATCGCCGTACTGGTCGCGGTACGCCAAGGCGGCGGCCGGGCCGTCGACGCGGCCACCGAACTCACGCCCACCGGCTCGGTCCCGATCGAACTGGCCCTGCACATCGACGGCTTCGCCGCCCTCGTCGCCGTCCTGGTCGGCCTGGTCGCCTCCTGCGTGCAGATCTACTCCACGGGCTACCTCCGCGACGACCCGCGCTACCCCTCGTACGCCGCCCTCGTCTCCCTCTTCACCTCCGCGATGCTGCTCGTCGTCTACTCCGGCGACCTCATCGTGCTGCTGGTCGGCTGGGAGATCATGGGCATCTGCTCGTACTTCCTGGTCGGCCACTACTGGGAGACCCCCGAGGCGCGCGCCGCCTCGATCAAGGCCTTCCTGGTCACCAAGCTCGGTGACGTCCCCTTCCTGATCGGCCTGTTCGCGCTCGGCACCGACGCCGGGTCCTTCCGCATCACGAAGATCCTCGGCACCGTCGCGAGCGGCGGACTCGACCACCCGACGCTGATCGCCCTGCTGCTCCTCGCCGGTGTCGCGGGCAAGTCGGCGCAGTTCCCGCTGCACACCTGGCTGCCCGACGCGATGGCGGGCCCCACGCCCGTCTCCGCGCTGATCCACGCCGCCACGATGGTCGCCGCCGGTGTCTACTTCATCGCCCGCCTCCTTCCGGTGTTCGAGGCCTCCTCGGCCGCGATGGTCGTGCTCGCCGTGATGGCCGCGGTCACGATGACCGGTTCGGCGCTGGCGGCGCTCGCCCAGGACGACATCAAGCGCGTCCTCGCCTATTCGACGATCGGCCAGCTCGGCTACATGACCGGCGCCCTCGCCGTCGCCGACCGCGGGGCCGCCGTCTTCCACCTCCTGTCGCACGGCGCCTTCAAGGCGCTGCTGTTCCTCGCCGCCGGCGTGGTCATCCACGCCTCCGGTACCAACTCGCTGGCAGCCATGTCCCGCATGAAGGACCTGCGCGCCCGCATCCCCGACGCCTTCTGGACGATGACCGTGGCGCTGCTCGCGCTCGCCGCCATCCCTCCGTTCAGCGGCTTCTTCTCCAAGGAGGCCGTTCTCGGCGCGGCCGAGCACGTCGCCACCGGCCACACCGAGCGCGCCCCCGGCGCCGCCGGCTGGATCGTCCTCCTCGCCGGCCTCGTCACGGCCGTGCTCACCGCCGCGTACGCGACGCGACTGTGGCTGCTGGCCTTCAACGGCCGGGGAGCCGAGGCCCCCGACCACGGCAGGCAGCCCCTCACCATGACCGCGGTGCTCTGGGTACTCGCCGTCCCGTCGCTCGCCTTCGGTCTGGCGTACGGACCGCTGCCCGACTGGTTCGACGGCCGCGACCTGACACCGGTCCTCACCACCTCCGTCCTCGGTACAGGGCTCGCCCTCGTCGGCGGACTCGTCACCTACGGCGCCTGGCGGCACACCACCGCGATGGCCGCCCGCACACCCCTCGGGGCGGTCGCCGCCCACCCCGAGGGCGACGCCGGACTGGTGGAGGCCGAGGCCATCGCGAGTCACACGCCCGCCTACGGAGACATCGCCTCCGCGCCCGACCCGGCGGACCCCGGCCGCCTGCTGCTCGGCCCGCTGCACCGTCATGCCGCCGCCGGCTTCCACCTCGACGCCGTGTACACGACGCTGTTCGTCCGCCCGGTCCAGGCCGCGGCCGCACTCGTCCGGTTCCTCGACCGCGAGGTCGTCGACACCTACGTACGGGGTGCGGGCGCCCTGCCCCGCTGGCTCGGCGAGGCCGCACGGCGCGCCCAGACCGGCAACGTCCAGACCTATGTGAGCGCGCTGCTCGCCGGCACCGTCGTCCTGACGGTCGCCGTCCTCCTCGTCGCCACGGGAGCGTGAGCAGGCGTGATCGATATCAGCGAATCCGTGATGCAGATCCTTCTCGCATTGATCGTCGTCGGCCCGCTCATCGGCGCGGCCGCGGCTCTCCTGCCGGCCCCGCCCGGGCTGAAGGGGAAGTCGCCCGAGCAGGCGGTGCTGCGGCACGGCGTGCTCGTCACCGGTGTGGTGCTCATCGCCGCGATCGTCCTCGCGCTCGGCTTCGACCACGACCATCCGTCAAAGATGCAGGCCACGACGGACATCAGCTGGATCCCCGCACTCGACGTGCGCATCCACCTCGGCATCGACGGCATCTCCCTCCCCCTTCTGGTCCTGACCGCGCTGCTGACCTTCCTCTGCGCGCTCTACAGCTACTTCAAGATGCCCGCGGGCCCCACCCCGAAGGCGTTCGTCGCACTCGTCCTCGTCCTCGAGTCCGGCACCCTCGCCACCTTCGCCGTCCTCGACCTGCTGCTGTTCTTCCTCGCCTTCGAGATGGTGCTCATCCCGATGTACTTCCTCATCGCCCGCTGGGGTGGTGCCGGGCGGCAGGCCGCCGCCTGGAAGTTCATCCTCTACACACTGCTCGGTTCCGTCGTCATGCTGCTGGGCCTGCTCCTGATCGGGATCAAGGCGGGCACATTCGACATGGTGGCACTCGCCACTGACAACGGCCGCGAACTCACCACATCCGTGCAGGTCATCGCGGTTCTGGCGATCGGGATCGGACTGGCTGTCAAGACGCCGATGTGGCCGCTGCACAGCTGGCTGCCCGACGCGCACACCGCCGCGCCCACCGTCGGCTCGGTCCTGCTGGCCGGCGTCCTGCTGAAGATGGGCACGTACGGATTCGTCCGGATCCTGCTCCCCGTCGCACCCGAGGGCATGAGCACCTTCGCGCCCTACCTCGCGGCGCTCGCGGTGGTCGGGATCATCTACGGATCGCTGGCCTGCCTCGCCCTCGCCAAGCAGGGCGCGAAGGGCGACCTCAAACGCCTCATCGCGTACTCCTCCGTCGGCCACATGGGCTTCGTCCTGCTCGGCATCGCGACGATGACCCCGACCGGCGTGAACGGCGCGCTGTTCGCCAACATCGCCCACGGCCTCATCACCGGCCTGCTCTTCTTCCTGGTCGGCGCCCTCAAGGACCGTACGGGCACGACCGACCTCGACACCCTCGCCCAGGAGACCGGCGCCGCCCTCTACGGCAAGGCACCCCGGCTCGGCGGTCTGCTCGCCTTCGGCGCCGTCGCCTCGCTCGGACTGCCCGGCCTCGCCGGGTTCTGGGGCGAGATGCTGGCGCTGTTCGGCGCCTTCGACCCAGCCGACGACCTCAGCCGCCCCGCGTTCCTGACCTTCATGTCGATCGCCGCCTTCGGCACCCTGCTCACCGCCGCGTACATGCTCGTCGTGGTGCGCCGCGTCTGCATGGGCGCGGTTCCGCAGCAGGACGCCCCGCGGCTCGCCGACGTCCAGGCCTACGAGTTCGCGGCCTGGACCCCGCTCGTCGCCCTCACCGTCATCGCCGGACTCTGGCCGAAGGCCCTGCTCGGCCTGACCGACCCGGCCGTGCAGCAGCTCCTCGCAGGAGGCACCCGATGAGCTCCCTGGTCCAGTCCGTCGACTGGCTCGCGATCGCGCCGCCCACCCTCGCGGCGGCCGTCGGACTCGCCGTGCTCGTCGCCGACCTCTTCGTCGGCGACGCGAGGAAGGCGCTGCTCGGCTGGATCTCGGTCGCCGGACTCGCCGCGTCCGCACTGTTGCTGCTGCCCCTCCTGGACGGGGACCGCGCCACGTTCTGCCTGACCGGCGACGCCGACGTGTGCAGCTACACCGCGGACCGGTTCACCCTCGTCATCCAGTTCCTGGTCCTCGGTGGCGCCCTCCTGGTGGCGCTGCTCTCGGTGACCGCCCTCAAGGACGCCGACAAGGAGCTCCCCGAGGGCGAGTACTGGTTCCTGCTGCTGTCCTCCGCCGCCGGCGCAGCCCTGCTCCCCGCCTCCCGCGACCTCGCGACCCTCATCGTCGCCCTCGAGGTCGCCTCCCTGCCCGCCTTCGCCCTGGTCGGCATCAGGCGCGGCGACCGCAGGTCCTCCGAAGCGGCCCTCAAGTTCTTCCTCTCGTCGGTCACCGCGACCGCCGTCAGCCTCATGGGCGTCAGCTTCGTGTACGCCACGACCGGCACCCTGTACCTGACGGAGATCGCCGACAAGATCCAGCACGTGGACGGGCAGTTCGACACCCTCGCCCAGACGGGCGTAGTCCTCACGCTCATCGGGTTCGCCTTCAAGACGGCCGCGGTGCCCTTCCACTTCTGGGTGCCCGACACCTACGTGGGCGCGCCCCTGCCGATCGCCGCCTACCTGTCGGTCGTCGGCAAGGCGGTCGGCTTCTCCGGCCTGATCCTCGTCACCGTCGTCGCGTTCCCCTCGTACGCGGACGTCTGGGGCCCCGCGCTGGCGGTGCTCGCCGCGCTGACGATGACCATCGGCAACGTCGGCGCCCTGCGCCAGCGCACCACGCGCGCGTACAGCGCGGTCCGGCTGCTCGCCTGGTCCTCCGTCGGCCAGGCCGGCTACCTGCTGGTGCCGATCGCCTCCGCCGCCTACTCCGACGACGCCGAGAAGGCCGTCGGCTCCACCCTCGCGTACGCCCTCATGTACGCCGCCGTGAACCTCGGCGCCTTCGCCGTGGCGGCCCTCGTCGGCCGTACGAGCCCGCTGAACCGCGTCAGCGACTACCGCGGCCTGTACGCCAAGAGCCCTCTCTCGGCGCTGATCCTCGGCTTCTTCCTGCTCTGCCTCGCGGGACTGCCGCCGGGCATCATCGGCCTCTTCGCCAAGGTGACCGTCTTCTCGGCGGTCGTCGACGCCGGACTCGGCTGGCTGGCCGTGGTGATGGCCGTCAACGTCGTGATCGCCCTCTTCTACTACCTCCAGTGGACGACGCTGCTCTTCCGGGCTCCCGAAGGCGAGACGGCCAGGCACCCGGTCCCGGCCCCGCTGACCGCGGCCATCGCCCTGACGGCCGTCCTCGGTATCGCCCTCTCCGGAGCACCCCAGTTGGTCCTGCGCTTCTCCGACACCGGCCTCTTCTGACCGGACCGCCCACCGCGGCCCACACCCGGGCGGGCCCGACCAGGACCCCGGCCCGGCACCCGCACGCGTGGACGCGGACGTGCCTTGGGCCCGCGCGCACGCGTGCCCCACGGCGCCCTCAAAACGCCCGCACGCGCGCGTGGGACACCCGCCCCGTCACCCGGTCGGCCCACGCCCGCCGGCGCGGGCACAAGGGAACTAGTGCCTCCCGCCTGGCGTTGACCTGTACGGGAGGGTCCACTGAGGAGTGGACGCATGCAGCATCCGCAAGCAAGGGTTCCCCTGCCGCACCACTTGGAGGGCGTACCGTGCACCGCCGGCACAACGGGCTCAGGACCGCCGTACTCCTCGGGGGACTGTCCGCACTCATCATCGTCATCGGCAGCTTCTTCGGGCGCACCGGTCTGATCGTCGCCCTCGTGATCGCCGTCGGCACGAACGCGTACGCGTACTGGAACAGCGACAAGCTGGCGCTCCGCGCGATGCGCGCCCGCCCGGTGAGCGAATTCGAGGCCCCGGCGCTGTACCGCATGGTCCGCGAGCTCTCGACCCAGGCCCGCCAGCCCATGCCGCGGCTGTACATCTCACCCACCGAGGCGCCCAACGCGTTCGCGACGGGCCGCAACCCCCGCAACGCCGCCGTGTGCTGCACCGACGGCATCCTGCGCCTGCTCGACGAGCGCGAGTTGCGAGGCGTCATCGGCCACGAACTCAGCCACGTCTACAACCGGGACATCCTGATCTCCTCGGTCGCCGGCGCCCTCGCGTCGGTGATCATGTTCCTGGTCAACTTCGCCTGGCTGATCCCGATCGGCCGCTCGAACGACGACGACGGACCCGGCATCCTGGGCCTGCTGCTGGTCATGATCCTCGGCCCGCTCGCCGCGTCCCTCATCCAGCTCGCCATCAGCCGCTCCAGGGAGTACGAGGCGGACGCCTCCGGCTCCCAGCTCACCGGGGACCCCCTGGCCCTCGCGAGCGCCCTGCGCAAGCTCGACGCCGGCACCAAGCAGCTGCCGCTGCCCCCGGAGCCGCGCATCGAGACCGCCAGCCACATGATGATCGCCAACCCGTTCCGCCCGGGCCAGGGACTCTCCAAGATGTTCTCCACGCATCCGCCCATGGCGGAGCGCATCGCCCGGCTCGAGAAGATGGCAGGTCGCCAGCAGTGAAGACAATCCTGAACGTCATCTGGCTCGTCCTGAGCGGCTTCTGGCTGTTCCTCGGATACCTGCTCGCGGGCGTACTGCTGTGCGTCACGATCATCGGTATCCCGTTCGGCATCGCCGCCTTCCGCATCGGCGTCTACGCCCTGTGGCCCTTCGGCTACACGACGGTGGAGCGCCGCGACGCGGGCGCGCCCTCGTGCGTGGGCAACGTCCTGTGGCTGGTCCTCGCGGGCTGGTGGCTCGCCCTGGCCCACATCGTGACGGGCATCGCCCTGTGCGTCACGATCATCGGCATCCCCTTCGGCATCGCCAACTTCAAGCTCCTCCCGGTGTCACTGCTCCCGCTGGGCCGCGAGATCGTGCGCTCGGACCAGCCGTTCGCGACGCGCTAGCCGCCGGGGTGCGCCCGCCGAAGTACGCCCTGGTGGCGTACGACCAGGACGCCGAATACGAGGCGGAGAACCGCGAGACCTGGGCTCTGTGCGCGGAGGCCGAGGACCTCTGCGCCGACCCGCCCGCTCCCACGCGCGCGAGGTACACGCTGCTGGGCTGCGGTCCCGAGGGCCGACTGCGCACCGCGCTGACCCGGTCCCGCGCCGAGGGCTCGGCGCCCGTGGGCGTCCTGGTCCTGACGATCCTCGACGGACGGGGCGAACCGGTCGAGGAGTGGGCCCTGGAGGACGTACGGGTCCTCGGCGACCGCCCGTGCGCACGCGACCTCGCCCTCCGCGACGTCGTGGTGGAGGCGTCCGAGTCCGCAGACAACCCCTTCGACTATCCGCAGTGCCCGCCGCTCTCCCCGGGCTACCGGATCCACGGCGAGACCGGCGAGAGCCACGGCACCTGCAAGGACCTGGCGCGCACGCGCGAAGAGGAGCCCGCGACGGAGTCATCCCTGCGGCTGCTCGGCTGCACCCCGCGCGGTGCCCTGCGCGAGGCCATGGACGCGGGCGAGGAGGACCTGGGCCACGCCGCGGTACTGCGCCTCGACGCGCACGGCCGCACCGTCCAGGAGGCCGTGGAGGGCGAGATCACCGCCTGGATCCCGTCCGCGCGCGGTCCCGGCCTCGTCGACCTCGCCCTCGAACCCTGGTCCGAGCGGCCCCCGTCCGCCGCCCCCGAGGTCTGGGACCTCTGGTGGGACGGGCGCCCGACCGAGCCCGGTCTCTGGGCGCGGCTGAGCCCGGAAGGCCGGAGTGCCTGGCTGGGGACGGCTCTGGCGAACCATCCGCACGGAGGGCCGGACCGGCCGGCGGGCACCACCTTCCACCTCGACGGCCGTCACGTCACCGACCTGCCCGCCTTCTTCTGCGCGCTCGGCGAAGCCGTGAACGGCCCGGGCGGCTACTTCGGCTCGGGTCTCGACGCCGTCACCGACTGCCTCCGCGGCCGCTGGGGCGCCCGACAGCCGCTGACACTGGTCTGGCACGACGCCGACGTCGCCCGCACCTGCCTCGGCCCCACACCGCACGTGAGCCGGCGTCCGTGGACGTTCGAGGAACTGGTCGCCTTCCTCACCGAGGAGGGCGTGGACCTCCGCCTCGCGTGACGACGCCTCAGGAGTCCCCACGCGGACTGCCCGAACCCACCTGAACCAAGGGCCGAGGATGCGGGCACCCTTGGTCCACGGCCGTGCGGGCGCAGTTGTCCACAGCACCGAACCCGCCCGCCGCGGAGGTTATCCACAGGCCCGCACGGTTGTCGGTGCCGCGCTGCATCATGAGCCCATGACCGAAATCGAGCAGTTGCTGGCAAGGGTCGCCCGACAGGCCCGCGACACCCGCCCGTGGGGCTGGCCGTCGCTTCCGGAGCCGGTGGACCCCTCCGTGATCGCCCGCGCGGAGTCCGCCCTGGGCTTCCCGCTGCCGGCACTGCTCGCCGCGCTCTACCTGCGGATAGGAGACGGCGGATTCGGCCCGGAGTACGGCCTGTTGCCCCTGCTCGACAGCGCGCCGTCCGGCGAACCGGCGGCCGTCCCGCAGTACGCCGCCAACCGCGCCGAGGGCCTCAAGGACCCCGACTGGCCCTGGCCGGAGGGAGTCCTGCCGATATCCCACTGGGGCTGCGGGATGTACGCGTGCGTGGACTGCCGGGACCCGGACGGCACGGTCCTGTTCTTCGAACCGAACGCCGACCGCGCCGACGACGCCTGGTACGTGGACGCCGCGAGCCTCAAGGACTGGCTCCACGCCTGGCTGGACGGCACCGGCTGGTACGAGGAGTCCAACGACGGCGCGGACCTGCCCCCTTGGCCCGACTTCCGCAGCCGCACGGCCCCGACCAGGTAGCCCGACGACGCGACTCACGCCCACGGCGGGGCGACGTACCGCGAAGCCGCGCCGCCTCACTTCCACCCGCGAGGCTGCCCACCGGGGGACAGCTTTCGCCTCACCCCGTCCGCGCGAGGTCGGCGTACCGCGAGTCAGCTCCCGGCTGACTCCTCGCCATCCGCGGGGCGGTCCTACGGCTGGGCAGCCCCCACCAACTCCCTGCCGTTCGAGAGGCGACGTACCGCGAAGCCGTCCTCCACTCGCCTACCGCGAGGCCGCCCACCGCCGTACGACGTACGCGGCCGCTCCCGCCGCCAGCACGGCTGCGCCCACGACGACCGAGACACCCGGCAGCGCGAACGCCAGCGTCGCGCACCCGACGAGCCCGACCAGCGGGACGACCCGCTGGACGGGAGCCGAACCGAGCGTCCACGCCGAGGCGTTGGCGACGGCGTAGTACGCCAGCACCCCGAAGGAGGAGAAACCGATGGCACCCCGCACGTCGACCGTCGCCGCCAGGATCGCGACCACCGCTCCCACGGCCAGTTCCGCCCGGTGGGGCACCTGGAAGCGCGGGTGGACGACGGCCAGGACGCCCGGCAGATGCCGGTCACGCGCCATGGCCAGCGTCGTCCGCGAGACCCCGAGGATGAGGGCGAGGAGCGATCCGAGCGCGGCCACGGCCGCACCCACGCGCACCACGGGTACGAGCCCCGGAACCCCCGCCGCCCGCACGGCGTCGGCCAGCGGCGCCGAAGCCGCGCCCAGCCCTTCCGCACCCAGCACGGACAGGACCGAGACCGCCACGGCCACGTACACGACCAGCGCGATACCCAGGGCCAGCGGGATGGCACGGGGAATGGTGCGCGCCGGATCCCGGACCTCCTCCCCGAGGGTCGCGATCCGCGCGTACCCGGCGAACGCGAAGAACAGCAGACCGGCCGCCTGAAGCACCCCGCCCAGGCCACCGGACAACCCGATGTCCAGTCGGCCGGCGTCCGAGGCGTCGGAGCCGAGGCACACGACCACCACGGAAGCGAGGACGGCGAGGACCACCGCCACGATCACCCGGGTCAGCCAGGCCGACTTCTGGATCCCGCCGTAGTTCACCGCGGTCAGGGCCACCACGGCACCGACCGCCACCGCGTGCGCCTGATCCGGCCAGACGTACGCGCCCACGGTGAGCGCCATCGCCGCACAGGAGGCCGTCTTCCCGACGACGAACGACCAGCCCGCGAGATAGCCCCAGAACTCCCCGAGCCGCTCGCGTCCGTACACGTAAGTGCCGCCCGAGGCGGGATACAGGGCGGCCAACCGCGCCGACGACATCGCGCTGCAGTAGGCGACCACGGCGGCGACGGCGAGCCCGATCAGCAGCCCTGAGCCGGCGGCCCCGGCGGCGGGCCCCAGTGCGGCGAAGATCCCGGCGCCGACCATCGACCCCAGTCCGATGACGACAGCGTCCCCGACGCCGAGCGTCCGCCGCAGGCCGGCACCGGCGTCCTGACCGGCGGCCCTTTGTCGTGTCATGCGCAGCACCCTACTGATCAGCGCAACCGGCCGACGGCGGGCAGGCGTCCTCCTGGGCAACGGGGCACCAACACGGGTGCGACCAGCGGCTCGAACGCATGGACACTGCCCGGCCGGAGCATGATCACAGTCCGGGCACGACGCGGAGAGGCAGGGTTCAGGGCATGGGCATCATCGGCTGGATCGTTCTGGGGCTGTTGGCCGGAGCCATCGCCAAGTTCCTGCTGCCGGGGCGCGACCCGGGCGGCTTCGTCGGGACGACCGTCATCGGCGTCGCGGGCGCCTTCATCGGCGGCTGGATCTCCGCCCGCTGGCTGGACCACCCGATCACCAAGGAGTTCTACGACGGGGCCACCTGGGCCGCCGCCATCGGTGGCTCCCTCGTCCTGCTGGTGCTCTACCGCATCTTCTTCGGGGACTCGCGCCGCTGAACTCATGACGGAGACCCGGGCAGACAGAAAGCCCGAGCAGGCCGAAAGGGTGGGCACCCAGGGCGCCCACCCTTCCTCGTACCCGCACCGGATCCGCTAGCGGTAGTTCACGAACTGCAGCGCGAAGTCGAAGTCCTTGCCCTTGAGCAGCGCCTGGACGGCCTGCAGGTCGTCCCGGCTCTTGGAGCTGACGCGCAACTCGTCACCCTGCACCTGCGCCTTCACGCCCTTGGGGCCCTCGTCACGAATGATCTTCGCGACCTTCTTCGCGTTCTCCTGGGAGATGCCCTCCTCGATGGACGCGAAGATCTTGTACTCCTTGCCGGAGAGCTGCGGCTCACCGGCGTCCAGCGACTTGAGCGAGATGCCGCGCTTGATCAGCTTGGTCTCGAACACATCGAGGATGGCCTTGACCCGCTCCTCGGAGTTCGCCTCCATGAGGATCTTCTCGCCGGACCAGGAGATCGAAGCGCCCACGTTCTTGAAGTCGTAGCGCTGCGAGATCTCCTTGGCGGCCTGGTTGAGGGCGTTGTCGACCTCCTGCCGCTCGACCTTCGAGACGATGTCGAAACTGGAGTCGGCCATGTCCTGTGGCTCCTTGTATCGGGGTGCGTGGGGGCGGCCGCAGAGCCGGCATGGGCCCCGCGCCGCATCCGCATAAGCCTAGCCACCCGCCCCCCGCCGAGTACTGATCAATCGGGTGGCGAAGCACCCCCGGGCATCGGGTATCGTTTACGTCGTTGCCACGGAGCACCGCCGCAAAGCGGTCCTCACGGCAGCAACCCCGGCGGTGTGCCCGAGCGGCCAAAGGGAGCAGACTGTAAATCTGCCGGCTCAGCCTTCCCAGGTTCGAATCCTGGCGCCGCCACACGGGAACGAAGGGCCCGTGACCTGCTGTTACAGCAGGTCACGGGCCCCTTGTCATAGACCGCCCCAAAGGGCGCGGTGTCTCACCATGTCTCGCGTTCGAACGTCCCGTCTCGGACTCTGCGGACGGAGCGCGGACGGGATTTCCGCCGCGTCAGACGCCCCGCCCCAGCCGTGCGGAGATCTTGGCGTTGGCCGCGTCGTCGCCGTCCTTCAGGAACTTGGCGTACACGCGAAACAGGACCGCCACACTGTGGCCGGCCCGCTCAGCCACGAGTTGCGGTTCAACGCCAGAGCTGAGCCAGGTGGACACTGCGGCGTGTCGAAGGTCATAAGGCCGCTTGGCCAGTGCGGAATGGAACTCGGTCGGCGTCAGAGCGCGCGACCGCGCTTCAGCCCACACCTCCCCGTATCCGGTGTCCTGCACGAGTCCACCCCGCAGCGTTTGGAAGACGCGCCCGTCCGGCGCCGTGCCGTACGCGGTGAGGTGCCACCGCAGCAGCGCGACCAGTTCCGGCGGGATCGGCACGGGCCGCACTGCCTTCCGCGGGCGGTGCTTCAGGCCCCGTTTCTCGTGCGCCTCACCACTGTCTGTCCACGCGGTGCCGGATCGGGGGCGGGTTTCATGGAGCCGGAGCACGCCCCACCCCCGCCGGGGGAGATCGCAGTCCGTGACCCGTAGGCCGATCACTTCCGCCGGCCGCGCGGCGGCGTAGTACATGCAGCCGAAGAACGCGGCGAGCCGGCGCCCCCGCTTGCTCTGGTCGCGCACGGCGGTCAGCAGCTTGGCTGCTTGCGCCGGATTCGGGACGCATGCCGGGTCCACTTCCTCCGTGACCTGCTCCGGCGCCTTCCACTTGACGCGGTCCAAGGGGTTGTCCGTCAGTAACTCGGCATCGACCGCGAACTCAAGGGAGTTGTAGAAGATCGCACGCTTGCGACTGATTGTCCCCGGGGCCGCAGTCTTCCCGTCCAGCCGCTTGGACAGGGCCCTCAGCGCGGCTTTCACCAACAGCCGGTCCGTGAGGGCCGACGTGGGCAGCGACTTCCGCTGGAACCAGGCGAGCACCTGTGCCACCTCGGCCGGCGGCTCTTCCTCCCACCGGTTCTTGTTGAACGCCCACCCGTACAGAGCGCTCCGTACGGTCCGGGCGTCGGGCATGCCCTTGGTGTCCTTCACGAACGCCGGCGTCACGGTCGCCATGGCTTCGGCCAAGGTCCGCCGGGTGTTGCCGGGGGAGTCGTCCCACTTCATCGCGATGTAGTTGCGCGCGTGCTCGTACCAGGAGATGTCACGCTTCTGGTCGACCATGGACTTCGGGAGGCCGCTCTCCACGTCGAACGGCTCACCCCTTCGGGCCGCCGTCATGAGTTCCGAACGGCGGCTGTCGGCCAGGCCTTGGGTGAGGAACGACTCTGCGTGTTCGCGGGTGCCCACCATCCAT
Source organism: Streptomyces sp. NPDC005496 (assembly GCF_042872045.1). Taxonomy (NCBI): domain Bacteria; kingdom Bacillati; phylum Actinomycetota; class Actinomycetes; order Kitasatosporales; family Streptomycetaceae; genus Streptomyces; species Streptomyces sp. NPDC005496. Next base: position 86,217 of record NZ_JBIAJQ010000014.1, on the reverse strand, counting down.
CGGAGCTGGTACGGCTTCCGGTAGCTGCGCTTTCGGATGGCCCAGAACTTGACGGCGTAGCTCCACTCGGTCACGCGGCCTCCAACTCGTCCTTGAAGGCGTCCAGGACGCTGCGGCGTACGCAGATGCGGCCGGACGGCGTGCGGCGAGCCTCGGGAGTGAGGCCACGGTCCCGCCAGCGGTACCAAGTCGGGCGGCTGATGCCGAGTTCTTCCAGCACTTCTGGCAGTGGGATCAATTCGTCTTTCGGAGTGCGGCGGTGCCGGGTGGGCGTGGTCATGCTGAGTCTCCATACCTGTGCGGCTGGGTCGGCTGTGCTGTCCGAAGCAGGGATTTCTGCGTCATCGCGTCACGTGCGTCAATCAGGCGTCTGACCTGCGGGTTCTGGTGACGTAGCGGGCCGGGCCCTGCGTCACCGATGACACGGGCGCTCGTCACGGGGTGACGCTGATGACGCGGGATGACGCAGGATTCGCCGTCTGCGTCACCGCTGTTGCCGCAGGTCAGCGGCCGTCTGTCGGGCCCGTGGTGACGCAGTGACGCAGATCTTCCCTACTTAGGAAAGAAAGGGGTGGTGTCTGTGGGTCTTACGTCCGCTCAGGGCATGAAGAACGGGCCGCTTCGCGGCGCGACCTGTGCAGGGCGGCTGGCGCCGCCGAACAGCAAGAGGAGCACCCCGCGGCGGGGCGTGCTCCTCTTGCTTGTCCGCCGACCAGGGCGTGCGGTCAGAACGCGGTCTGCTGCGCGGGGGGCGGGGGCGGGGCCTGGCGGGTGATCTCGATGTAGCGGGCGGCGCTGGTGCGGCCCCAGTCGACCAGGACGCCCCGCGCGGCGAGGGTGGGCTGGATGCGCCGCAGCCGGTCGGAGAGCACCTTGCCGGTGGTGGGCCAGCCCTTGGGCAGGGGGCGGCATTCCTCGCCGCTGTAGAGGGTGCTGAGGGTGTGCAGCCACTCCGCAGACGTCATCCGCACGTCCTCGCCCGGGTCCAGTTCCTCGGCGCGCTTGAGGACCGTCTGCGCCAGCAGGTCACCTTCGATCACGTCGTCGTTCAGATCGTCCAGGCTGGCCCGGTACGCCTCCAGCGTTCCGAAGCCGGTGGCCGCGTCGAGCTGCGCGCACAGGTGCGCGAAGTCGGCCATGCGCAGATCGGTCGGGGTCTCGGCCTGTACTGCGCGGACCTTCACAGTCAGGTCGAGCAGGGAGCCGAGGACGATGGGCAGGATCTCGGCGTACTCCGCCCACAGCTCTGCTTCGGTGCGTCGCACGCGGGGGCGTTCCAGGCGCAGGGTGAGGAGCCGTTCGGCGAGGTCGGGGCGGATGACGCCGACGTCGATGCCGGTCAGCAGCATCGGGCGGCGGTAGCGGGAGCGGACGACGTCGCCGTCGGTGAACAGCGCGCGCTTGATGCTCTCGGCTCCGGTGATGATGCAGCACATGAGGTCGGACAGGTCCGGGGGCAGGTGGGAGAGGTTGTCCAGGGCGGTGATCCATCCGGCCGCGACCGCCGTGATCATGTTCTCTTCGTCCTTGGGCGCCCTGCGCAGGTCGCCGGTCATGCCCTCGATGATCCGCACGAGCATCCGCCCGCCGGTCGACTTGCCAGCGCCCTGCGGGCCGGTGAGGAACGGGGCCGGGACGGGCACGGACGGCTCCAGGCAGCCGATGAGCCACGCGATGGCCAGGGCCTCGGTCTTGGCGTCGGCGAAGTTGCACAGCCGCATCAGCAGGTCGATGCCCTTGCCGTTGGTGTCCTTGGCGGGCAGGGGGAGTTCCCCGGTGAGCTGGGTGCGCCGCCAGCACACCTCTTCGGGGTCGGGGACGCGGATGTCCCAGCCGGTGGGGTGGATACGGACGGACCGGCCGTCGTCGCGGCCGAGGTCGAGCCAGGTGGCTCCGTCGAATCCGGGGGCCACACGGATGTGGGTGGGCTGTACCTGCTCGGTGAGCGCGAGTGCCTCGATCAAGTCCAACGCCTCCTTGAGGGCAGTTCCGTTGAAGACGCCGACCCCGTCGCGGAAGAGGCCGACCATGAGTTCCTGCCGGTGGCTCCCGGTCGTGCCCTGGGAGCGGATCGGGCGGGCCACGGGGTGGCCGGTGCGCTGCGCGTACACGGTCCCGTCCACGGTGCGGAAGTACCGGAAGTGGGACTGCGCGTAGTCGGTGATGACTTGCCGGGCGGGGTTCTTCTCGTCGTCGGACACGGTCACAGTCCCAACGTGGTCAGGGCGTTGGTCCACGCGTCCGTGCAGTGCCGGGGCGACTCGCCCTTGGCCTGCGCGGCGGTGAACAGCCGGTTGACGTGGGTGTCGGTGAGGCAGCCGCACCGGCCGTGCGTCGACAGCACAGCGAGGAAGGTCCGGTAGACGGTGGCGTGCACTACCTCACGGGCCTCGGTGATGTGCTGCTCTGCCATGGCGATGCCACGTTCCAGGTAGGCGGGCGTGCGGTGCGGGCACTCCCCGCCCGCGGTGCCGGTGGGCACGACGGCCGCATGCGGTGCCGGCAGGGCCGGGGAGGGCTCCTTGAAGGTCAGCGCACGCACGGCGTCCGGCAGGTTGGCCATGTGGCCGGTGCCGGGGCCGAGGTAGCGGGCGTAGGACATGGTCGACTTGATGTCCACGCCGGGGCGCACTGCGTTCATGGAGCGCATGGCGCCCCGGTAGATCCAGTGCTGGCCGCGTGTCGTCGGCACGGTCCGAGTGGCGGGCAGGGCGGTACGGGCCCACGCGATGGCGTCCGCGTCGTCCAAGTCGACCACGGTCAGACCGGCGCCGCCGGGGTGGTAACCGACGCACACCGCCCGTCGCCATGCGGCCACCCATGCAGGCGAGACGATGACGGCCGGGACGGTGGTGGCGGCGGCCCAGGCGTGGCAGACGCCGGGGCAGCGGCACGGGCCCGGGGTCTTCATGTTCGGCCGGCCGCCGCACGCGTTGTCCGCGCACGCCGGGCAGTTGCCGAACGGCACCTTGTCCCGGCGCAGGGGCAGCACCGGCACGCCGGACGCGGCAAGGCTCAGCGCGGTGTGCAGGGCGTACGGAGTGGTGGTCATGCTGCTGTCCTCCCTTCCAGGGCGAGGAACTGGGCGGCGATCCACTGGGTGTAAGCGGGGGGCACGGCCTTGCGGGCCTCCAGGTTGGTCATCCAGGTGCAGCCCATGGCGTCGGCGTAGGCGCGTTCGCCTTTGTGCTCGAAGGCGAGCAGGTCTTTGCGGTGCCAGCAGGGCGGGACCAGGTCCCCGCCGCCGCCCCACGACGTCTCGAAGACGCGGTGACGGCGCACGTTCAGGCCGAACTGCGTGCCGCACAGCAGGTAGTCCGGCCGCAGGATGCCCGCGGCAGCCGTCTCCGGGACGTTCTCCATCACCCACGGCCGCCCGGTAGCTCGCATGACCTCCCGCCCCGGGCCTACCAGGTCGGGGTGATCGTCGGGGGTGCCGCGCCACTTCGTGACGGCGGCGTAGCGCTCGCACGGCCAGGACCCGTGGACCAGGTCGAAGGTGTGCCCGTGTTCGGCGGCGTAGGCGAGGCCGTCGGCCTGGACGAAGGTGAAGGGGTAGTTCGGCTGCGGGCGGACGTCGACGCCCACGACGTCGAATCCGGCGAGGTAGTAGCCCATGGACAGGCCACCGGCACCGCAGCACACGTCCAGCAGCCGCAGCCCGTTCGGCCGCCGCAGCGGCAGCACACGCGCGCTCACGCCGCCACCCCCAGACGCCCGGTGAACAGCAGCTCCAGGGCGGCGGTGCCGATGTACTGGGTGTAGGCCGGGGGGATGCACTCGCGGACGCCGTCGCGGTTCATCCAGGGCACCCCCAGCACCCGGCGGGCCAGGTCGACGCCGGAGAAGTTGCCGACGAACTGCCCGTAGTGCCCCGGCGGGACCGGGCGGCCCATCTTGGCCTGCGGGACTAGGTGCGCGGGGTGGGCGGGCTGCGTGAGGGTGAAGCCGCCGCCGGTCTCAAAGAACCGGTGCCGGTAGTTGGCCAGGCCGAACATCTGCCCGCACAGCATCACGGGAGCGCGCAGTTTGGGCACTGCACCGCGCACGTTCTCCATCACCCACGGCCGCCCGGCCGCCTGCAGCGCCGCGCGGGTCGGGGCGATCAGGTCGGGGTGGGTGTTGCCCTGGATGCGCTGGCATTCGGTGTCGTGCTGGCACGGCGGTGAGCCATGGATGAAGTCGAACTCCGCGCCATGTTGCAGGACAAAGGCGATGGCGTCGGCCTGGACGAACCGGTACGGGTAGCGGGGCTGCGCATCCTTGTCGACGCCGGTCACGTCGAAACCGGCGTCGACGTAGCCCTTGGCGGCGCCGCCTTGGCAGCAGAACAGGTCGAGCAACCGCGGCTTGGGCCGGACCCTTGTGCGGGTCCGGATGTCGGTGGTGTGGGGCATGCTGGTTGTCTCCAGTTCTGTTGAGTGGAGCTGGGGTTGAGGGGCAGCCGCGGTCTTTGGCGAGATGGGCGGCTGCCCCGGCTTGCTGGGGACATGAGGGGGCGCAGTGACGACGGCATGGCTGGTGCTGGCTGTGGGCGACGACCGTCAGCACGGTGGGAACGACGGGTACGACGACGACCCGTCGCAGCACTACAGCTGGGATGACACCGTCCCTAACCACGGCCGTATCGCCGTGGGGGATGTGATCGCCCTGTGGGACAAGAAGCATCTGCTCGGTGTCGGGGTGATCTCCGAGATCGAGACCGGGCGCGAGACCAAGACGCTGTACTTCTGTCCCGAGTGCAAGAGGGCGGACTTCAAGCGGCGCAAGCGGCTGACACCGGCATGCCGCTGCAACCAGTGCGGCGCCCTATTCGACGTACCGGGCAGCAAGACCCGGGAAGTGGTCACCTACCGTTCCCGGCACGGCGAGGCATGGATGGACGGCCGCGGCCTGCTCACCGGACGTGAACTGCGGGCGCTGTGCGACTCACCCGACTCCCAGCTGAGCATGCGGCCCGCCCGCTGGGAGAAGCTGCGCGACGCCATCATTGACGTCGCAGGCATCAGCCTTGACGACCTGGACCTAGACGACGAGGGCGCCGCGGGCACGCGGCGGCCGATCGCGGGCGGGCACCGGATGAAGAACGTCCGTACCCGCGTGGGGCAGGCGCCCTTCCGCAAGCAGCTGCTCATGGACTACGGCCAGGTGTGCGCGTTCACCGGACCGGCGCCGGCCGGGGCGCTCCAGGCAGCTCACCTCTACAGCTACGCGGACGAAGAAGAACATCACGACTGGGGCGGCCTGCTGTTGCGCAACGACGTTCACAGCCTCTTCGACCGCGGGCAGATCACCGTCAACCCCGACACCGGACGTATCGAGGTCGACGACGAACTCCTCGGCTACCCGGCCTACGCCGAGCTGCACGGTAAGGTGCCGCGGGTCAGCCTGCGGCCCGAGCATGAGGTGTGGCTGGCCGCGCACTGGCGCACCCACCGTTCCGCTGCCGTGTCCGTGCCTGCCAGCCGTCGTGCGGGAGCTGCGTCCTAGAGGTCCGGGATGGCGCTCACGATGGCCGCGGCCATCTCGTTGATGGGTCCGGCCGCGCCGGTGGAGGCGAGGAAGAACCCGAACATGACGGCGGTGAAGGCTGCGCCGGGGGTGAGGCTGCGCTGGCGCAAGAGGAAGAACAGGACCAGTCCGAAAAGGAAGACGAGGGAGACGGTCACGGCCATGTGGGGAACTCCCGGTCGGTGTAGTGGGGGCGGCGGGTGCCGGCGCGGTGGATGTCGCGTCCGGTGTTGAGCAGGCGGCGGCCGATGCGGAGCCGGTAGCGCTGCCCGCGGCAGCGGCGGCACAGCTTGACCGTGCGGCGGGCCTGGCGGATGCCGGTGCCCGAGCACGTGCGGCACGGCGCGAACGGCCGGACGGCACATAGCATTGCGTAACCGGCGAGGACGAGCAGGACGGCGAGGCTAGCGAGAGCCACGGGGGCTCACTTCCCTTCTCAGGGTGGGTTTCGGGGGTTTGCGCAGGTGGACCGCTAGACGCTAGTGCGCTGATCAGTGGCGGTCGGGGGCGCTAGTGGGGCTGCTAGACCTAGCAGGCGCGGCTGCTAGGTCTAGCAGCGCTGCTCGGGTCAGGCGGCGGCCCGGTCGGCGTTACGGCGAGTGATGGCGGCGGTGATGTCGGCGCGCTTGATGCCGCGCCGGTTGGCTCCCTCGCCGTCGTCGGTGGTGCCCCAGACCTGGCCGGGCTTGACGCCCCAGGGCTTGAGGGCGGCGGTGACGTTCTCGCCCTGCCATCCGGTGTAGGTGTCGGGGCGGGCGGTGGTCAGGCGGGCGGCGATGCGCTCGCACCACACGGCCTTCTCGTCGTCGGCGATGACGTTGAGGACGTCGGCGAGGATGTCCGAGCCGCTGCCGGTCTGCTCGGGTCCCTTGCCGATGGCGTGGCCGGTGACGTTGCCGTATGCCTCGCGGGCGGCGCGGGCGCGGGCGACGATGCGTTCGGCGGCGACCGCGTCCACGAACGCGGAGGCGACGATGCGGGGGTCGTCTCCCTCGCCGGCCATCCAGCAGATGCCCCGGTCGGAGCGGGAGAACATGGTGGCCCGGTACCCGGACTTGTACATGGACGTGCCCAGCACCATGTCGTTGGCGGGCTGGCCCATGACCTTCAGGCAGAACCGCAGGACGGCGTTGGCGGAGATGCCGGTGGGCAGGGATTTGGCGTCGGGGCGCTGGGTGCCGAACATGGCCACGATCCCCAGCGCGGGGCCGCGCTTGACCAGGTCGGTGCAGATGGCCTCGATCTCCTTGCCGTGCTCCTCGTGCTCGAAGGGGACCTGGCACTCGTCGAAGCCGACCACGATTGGGTGCAGGCCCAGGCTCTTGTCTTCGGCGAGTTCCGGGGTGACCTTCGACTCCGGGCAGCGGGAGCGCGGCAGGGACTTGATGACCTTCGCCCGGCGGCGCAGTTCCTCCTTCAGCTCCCGCAGCGCTGCGAGGACGTAGGCGATGTCGTCGTCTTCCTCGCCGGCGCGGTAGCGGTGGCAGACCGGTTCCAGGGCGCCGAAGTCGCCGGTGCCCTTGAAGTCGAACGCGAGGACCCACGCGCGGGGGTCGAGGGCGGCGATCAGCAGGAACAGCCGCATCAGGAAGGTTTTGCCCATGCGGGGGATGGAGCCGACGACGACGGAGGCGAACATGAGGGTCACGGCCACGTCGCGTATGCGCTGGTCGTTGCCGAAGACCACCGGCCGGAACAGGTCCACCGTGCCCGACTTGGCCAGCGGCCACGCCGGTTTCGTGGTCTCGTTCATCGGCTTGTCCCCGACCCACAGCACCAGGCGGCCTTCGTGCTGCTCGGGGTCGGGAGCGGGCCACACGCAGCCGGTCTTACGGCGCAGACCGGAGGCAAGCGGCTTACGGGCCTCCATGATGTCCTCGGGAGTGACGCCGTAGGGCAGGTCCAGGTCGGCACGGTAGCCGGGGCCGTCGCGCACGATCTCCGAGACGAACCGCAGCCCGTTCATGTCACCGCCCTTCTTGATCGCAGCCGTGATCTTCGCGTTCCCGATCGAGTCCAGGCCCCGCAGCACGATCGAACCGGTGAGCTTCTGGATCTCGGTCTTCAGCACCGCTGGACCGACCACGGGGGCGTCGGGCTGCTGCCCGCCCAGGCCGAGCAGCAGCACCCCACCGGCCGCGAACGCGTACAGGTAGGCGGGCGCCAGCACGTACAGCCACAGGGCGAAGCCGAGCCCGAACACCGCCGCGACCAGCGTGACCAGGCAGCGCAGCCGGATACGGCCCGAGCGCAGCCGGGCCAGACGCATGTACTCCTCCACGTCCTCGGTGCGCACCGCGGACTCCCGCAGCGGTGCGGCCTCGCGGTCCCACACCCACCGGTTCGTGGAGGCGACGAACCGGCACGCGCCCCGGGGCGACATCAGGGCGAGGCGGCCGGCGTACACGGGGATGCGGACCCCGTGGTAGAGGGCGGCGTAGCCGACGTTCGCGCCGGCGTGGCGGGCGGTGGCGAGGAAGTCACGCCGGTTGGTCAGCCACCCGGCCAGGACCGGCTTGCGCTTGGTGATGCTCACCTTCGGGTCCGGCAACGCCGGATTGTCCACCGGCATCGGGGCCGCCGGCGCGTCCTCGTCCGGGACGGTGTCGGGCACGGGGCGCAGCTGCGGGCCCGTCGTGTTGTCCGTCATGCTGGGGACTCCCTGCTACTCACACTGTGGGTGGTGGGTGGCCCGGGGGCGGCCAGTTTCCTTGGCCGGGACGACCGCCCCCGGGGCGTTGCTACTTGCCGTTGCGCTCGCGCTCGGCGCGCTTGCGGGCCTTCTCCTCGATCCGCTCGACCTTGCGCTGAAGGTCCCGCTGGTCGACCCGGCCGCCGCCCGGGCGGGTGTCGGCCAGACCGCGCTTGGCCATCCGGGCGACGTACCAGGCGATCTGCGCCTTCTCACCAGCGGTCAGACGCAGGTTGTTGCTGCTCACGGTGTCTCCGTTCCGGGCCGGACTGTCCGGCTCCCGACGGCCCCGGGACACGGGGTCCCGGGACCGCGGGGAACCGTCAGCGGCGGCGGGCGCGGCGGACCGTGGCGGCGGCGCGCTTGCCGTCCTCGCCGCCCACCGAGCGGACGACGGTGACGACACCCCACGCGCACACAGCCGCGAGCAGAGCGAGCAGCGCGAGGTTCGCAGCCATCGCGGTCAGCACGCCGACCAGCAGCGGGCCGAAGTACACGCCGGCCGCCACCGCACCGGCCCCGACACCGGAGCCCAGCGCGATCCGCTGAACGGTGCGGTCCGGCGGCGCCTGGTGCACGTGCTGGTGGACGATCTGCGGCCCGCTGTAGGGCTGCGGCGCGGCGGGCAGGTGGTCGGTGTAGGCGTAGGTGCCGTCCGGGAGCCGGACGACCTTGGGCACGTCAGGCAGCGATTCCATGCCGACTTCCTTCGGGATAGGCGCACGGCACACAGGTGCCGAGCGAAGCGGGGATGACGTAGCCGGCGTCCCGGCAGCACTCAGGGCAGCGCCGGCGGGCGGCGTTCGCCTTGTCCAGCGCCGCGCGCCGCGCGGGGGTCATGGGCCGGACCGGCTTGGCGAGGTCGATGCGGTAGAGGTAGGCGACCAGCGGGCCCCGGCGGCGGCGCGGCCGTTCGAGCTGAGCGGCCACCGGCTGACCGCCGGGGCGCAAGCCCCGTAAGCGGAGTGGCGTGCTCATGCGGCGCCGCGCCGTCCGGGGCGGCGTCCGGCGACCGATCCGAGCAGTCGCCCGAGGCGGGCCCGCCGGGGCGCGGAGCGGCCAGACCGCTTCGCCGCGTACATGGCCTCATCGGCGCGGCGCAGCAGCGCGGACAGGTCCTCGCCCGGGTGGTCGGTGGCCCGCACCCAGCCGAGGGACACGGTGGTGTGCACCTCGGGTGCGGTGTCGACCGGCCGTGCGAGGACGCGGGCGAGGACGTCCAGCCGCTCGGCGGCGGTGCCGTCGCGGTCGATGACCACGGCGGCGAACTCGTCCCCGCCCAGCCGCCCGACGACACCGCCGGGGGTGCCGTGGGCGAGTCGGGCGGCGACCGTGGCCAGCAGCAGGTCACCGGCGGTGTGGCCGTGGGTGTCGTTGATCTGCTTGAAGTGGTCGACGTCGGCCAGTACGACCACGGCGCGCGGGTCGCGCAGCAACCGGCGGGCCCGCCGGGTGAACGCCTCCCGGGTCCACAGTCCGGTGAGCGGGTCACGGCGGGCGGTGGTCAGCCGCGTGTGCAGCCACCAGGCGTGTGCCGCCCACCCGAGGGCGGGCGCGGCCGGTAAGAGCGCGGCGAGGGTGCTCACGGCGTCACCGCCGTGGCGGCGCGTTCGGCGAGCAGGGCGTCACGCAGCTTGCGGGCGTTCGCCGGGGAGGTGCGCAGGGCCCGGCGGATGCCCTCGCCGGTCACCTCGGCGTCCGTCCATCCGGCCGTCGCCTTGCGCGCTTCGGCCATGAGCTGATCGGGAGTGCGGTGGGTGCGGGGCGACTTGGCAGCGACCGGGACACGGCCTGTCGCCCGACGCGGCGGGGTCGATGCGGCCGGGACCGAACGGGCGGCCGCGGGGGCGATCGGGACCGGCTTCACCGCCGGGACGACGGCGGGCATCGGCTTCATGCCGCCGCCCGACTTGCCCAGGTCGACCGGTGCCGGGTCGGGCACCGCGAGCCGCGTCAGCACGACCGTGGGCGTACTCGATTCGGACAGGTCAGGGATAGACCGTTCTCGACTGCTTCCGGTCGATTCCTCCGCATTCGCGACCGGCGTGGGATCGAGGGCGAAGCCGCCGAACATGGCGGCGAGGGCGGCGTCTGCACCGTCGGTGATCCGGGTGCGCTGGACGTCCAGCAGCCTCGATCCGAGCGCCGCGTCCCCGACTCCGATCTTACGGGCTAGGCGCCATGACTTGCGCTCCGACCACTTCTTGACCCATCCGCTCGGGTGGTTGGCGGCACGCGCCTGGTGGTAGGCGAGGGCCTGCACGATGTCGGCGGTGCGCCGCTCGTTCTCCGCGTCGCGGCCGTCGGTGTGGACGACGATCCGGCGGGCCAGGAATGCCATGCCCTCGGCGGAGACGGACATGCCCATGGGGGTGAGGGCGTAGATGACGGTGCGGCCCGGGTCGGTGGCGGCCGTCGCCCCCATCACGGCGGCGGCGGCCGGCAGGGCCCAGAGCCCGGCGCGGACGATGCGAGGGGAGGACTGGCCCAGCATGGTCAGCCCGAGCAGGACCAGGGCGAGGACGGCGGTGGCGCCCTCGCCGGCGGCGAGCGCACCGAGCGCGGTGCCCTTGCCGTAGGCGTGGCCGATGTTGCTGTAGGTGCCGATCCCGCCGAACACGCCCGTGGCGAGCATCGGTACGAACGCGGCGGCCAGGACGCCGATCTGTACGCGGGTCAGCTTCGCGCCGGTCATCGGGCACCCCCGGCGGTGAGCAGGGCGGCGAGGATGAGCAGGGCGCCGCCGGTCATGGTCAGGTCGACCGCGCGGCGCAGACAGGTGAACTTGGCGACCGCGAGCCGGGACAGTCCGGCGACGTCGGCGGCCAGGTCCGAGGCGACGGCGGTGGTGATCTGGTCGGCGGTGAGGGTGGCCCACAGGGGGAAGCCGTGCCGGCCGGACAGGTTCGGTCGCACCGACCGCAGCAGCAGTCCGGCCGCACCCACCAGCAGCAGCAGACCGGCCCCGCCCACGATGCCGGCGGGCCAGTTCAGGGGCAGGTCGCGGGCGACCGACCAGGTTCCGGCGAGGACCGCGCCGACGAACGCCAGCAGCAGCGCCGTCTTACTGTCCGTCCGCGCGATCTCCGCCTTCACCTCGGCGTGCGCGGCGATCAGGTTGCGTTCCGTGGCGCTCATGCCGCACCGTCCGTCCGGCCGGCCGTGCGGTTGACCAGCGCGACGCGGGCGGCGAGCGCCCGGCGGCGGGCCCGGCGGATGCGGCGGGCGTTCACCTCGTTCGGCGTGCGGTCCAGCGTGAGGATCTGCGCGTCCAGCAACTCGACGTCGGCGAGGATGACGGGCATCTCCCGCTCGATCGCGTCCAGCTCCGCGGGCGTCGGCTCCATGAAGTCGGCGAACGCGGTAACAGCGTCCTGAACAGTGACGATGTGTTCCATTGGGTCGTGGTCTCCCTTGCAGGTGGTACGGCCCGAACGCGGTCCCCGGGATGCCCCCCGGGGACCGCTCGCCGTTGAAGGTGAATGCCACACGCGAACGGTGCGGCGGGCCGCGTACCAGCGGCCGGTGCCCCGGGCCGGATTCGATCCGGCGCCCTCACGGCTGAATGCCGGGGCCGACGTGCGAACGGGTGGTGCTGGTCAGTGCTGGACGACGGGGCGGTGCAGGTCCCGGTGCGCGACCGTGACCCGGTGGCCTTCCCCGCGCAGCCGCTCAGCCAGCGCGAGGGCGAACGTCGGGGCACGGTGCCGGCCACCCGCGCACCCATCCGCGACGGTGACGGTTCCCGCGCTCGGACCGGCGGCGAACGCGCTGACCGCCGTGGCGGTGGCGTCCACCAGGGCGGTAATGCCGGGGGTGCCCAGCACGGCGGCCCGTACCGGGGCGTCCACGGCGGTCATGTACCGCAGCTCGGGCGACACGTGCGGGTCACGGAAGTGGTGCCGCAGGTCGATGGTCAGATGCGCGGTGGGCGGGGCGTCGTGCAGGTAGCCGAACGAGACGATCTCGACAGTGCTCATGCGAACTCCCAACGAAGTGACCGGTGGTGTCGGGCGGGTCAGCGCTCCCGGCGCTCCAGCTCCCGGGCGATGTCGTTCTGCGCGTTGATCGCGCCGAGCGCGTTGTGGCCCCCGGCGCGCTCGCGGGTGATCAGGTCGTACTCGCGCTGCAAGTCGTCGCTGGTGCGGTTCTGCATGTCGGACGCGGTAGAGAAGGTACGGAAACGCATGGTGATCTCCCTGTAGGGGTGAGTGGCCCGCTGGTCAGCGGGAGCGCCCCGGCCTGCATTTGAGGCGTAGGCCCGGAATTGGCCGGGCCGGGTTGCGGCTAGGCCGCTGAAACCGGCCCGCACGAGTAGGCGCCACCCGGGCAGACCTGGGCGCCCCACGTGCTGACAGGCTGTAAGGACTCAGTGGGCAGGGCCGCTCGCGTCGGTCCGACACGGCGGCGCCCTAGGTATGTCGTCGGTTCACACCGAACTCCCGCAGGTCGCAGGGACACGGCTTCACCGGTACGCCGTTGGCACGGAGCACCGGTCCCGAGCCGGGAAAGTCGGGTGCGTCATCGTCACTGCTCTGACGCCAGCAGGGCGGCCCACACCGGGCGGAACCCCAGGTCAGGGGTTTTCTCCGGAGCCGGTGGGCTTGGCATTGCCGCCGACGACATCACCCGGTCGTCGCGGGGGCGGTCTCACTCTTGCCGCCACGTGCGTTGGGGCCCCGCTGTACTTCCCCACACCCGAGACCGGGTGGCGCCTGCCAGGCGCGTAGGGGGAGAGCAACGGTTCACCACGGCGGATTGCCCCCGAAACCTCGTCCTGGGCACCTGCCGTGACCGCCACTCTCGCGTCAGCCCCGCACGATCACTGTTCAGTTCTCAACTAACGGCCGCTTCCTTCGTACTCACCCCCAGCGAGAGCGGGGGCTTTCCTCCGTGCGGTGCAGTACCTGTTTTACAGGTACCGCATAGGGCTCCGTCAAGTACAGCGACGCAATCTCTTCGTCTCGCGCCGGGACGTCTTGACGTATCTTCAGAATCGCGGCAGGTCAGGGGAGTTGGTCACCCCACTCATGGACAGCTCTGGGACTTCTAGTTACGGTCAAGAAGTCCCTAGACGTCCCACCGGGGGTGCAGATGTCGAACGAGCGCTTACGAACCGCTCTCCTCGCCCGTGGCATGACCGTGCAGAGCCTCGCTGAGGCGATCGAGGTGAGCCCCAAGACGGTCGAACGCTGGATTACCCAGGGCAAGGTGCCGTACCTGCGTCACCAGTACGCGACGGCAGCAGCCCTCAAGGTCGACGTGACCATGCTGTGGGAGGACGGGCGGACCGTCGGCAGTGCGGCGGACCTCACCAAAGCCGAGATAGCGACGGTCTACCCGCATCGCCACACGGTGCCTACTGGCCTCTGGCGAGAGCTGTACGGACGTGCTGAGCGAAACCTAGACGTCCTCGTGTACTCGGGTCTCTTCCTGTCTGAGGACCCGCTCTTCCATGACCTCGTGAGGGCGAAGGTGGAAGTGGGGGCGCGGGTGCGCATCCTGCTGGGGGACCCGGAGTGTGCGGCTGTCCGGCAACGCGGCATTGACGAGGGACACCACATCATGGACGGCAAGATCCGCAATGCCCTCGTGCTGTACCGGCCCCTCATGCGGAGTCACCCGGACGTCGGTTTCCGGCTGCACGACTCGACGCTGTACAACTCGATCTACCGGGCCGATGACGAGATGCTCGTCAACCCCCACGTCTACGGCATCGGCGCCTACATGGCGCCCGTACTGCACCTGCGGCGACTACCCGGCGGAAGCCTCTTCGACACGTACGCGAATAGCATCGATCACACCTGGGAGAACGCACGTCCGATCACCGACCAGGACGTCAAGAGCATCACGGGAGCCTGACCATGGGACGTATCGACTACCTGCACGACCCGGACGCCCCGCCGGCCAACTCGGTCGTGCCGTCCGTCGTTGCTTTCGTCCAGAACGACGCAGGGCAGGTGTTGATGATCCAGCGTTCTGACAACGGCAGGTGGGCACTGCCCGGCGGTGGTCACGACGTGGGGGAGTCCATCAGCGACACGGTGGTCCGTGAGGTCTGGGAAGAGACCGGCATTAGGGCGGAAGTGATCGACGTGTCCGGCCTCTACACAGACCCCGGGCACGTCATGCAGTACGACGATGGCGAAGTCCGTCAGCAGTTCAGCATTTGCTTCCGGGCCCGGCCGGTCGGCGGCGACCTCCGTACGAGCAACGAAACGACTCAGGTCCGATGGGTTGCCCCGGCGGACCTGGCGACGCTGGACGTGCACCCCACGATGCGGCTCCGGATTGAGCACGCTATGGACCGGACGCGCACGGCGCCTTACATCGGCTGACGCTTGGCGGCGGCGACCCGTTCGAGGACGCGGCAGGTGCACGCGAGGATCTCGGGTTCGGCACGCCGGATGAACTTGCCGATCAGGCTGTCCGGCCCGTAGCGCCCGGTGATTTCGTTGATCCGGTCCACGGGGTTGGTCGGGGTGCCGTCCGGGGTGGTGTTCATGTCGCAGTAGCACAGCGCGTCGTTCAAGTGCTCGCTCTCAAGAGGGAACTCGCCGTCAAGCTCCGCACGCAGGCCGCGCGCATCCGCCTCAAGCCATGAGCATGAGTGATGGGCGACCAGGTTGACGACCTGCTCGTCAGCAGCGGCCACGTCCCGGAGATACCGCGCACCGTCCAAGGGGTGAAAGCCCGTCTTGGCAAGATCCGGCGCGTAGCCGATGTCGTGCAGGACCGCAGCAGCCTCCAACAGGTCCGCGTCCTGATCGAGGATGAGCGCGATCGTGCGCGCTCTCTCAGCGACCCCGAGACAGTGTTTCCAGCGTCGCGGCAGCGGCTCAGCGAGCAACGCCTCAGCCAGGGGATAGGCCCACTCCGTCAACTTCGGCAAGCTACGAACGCTCCTCTCGCGTCGGCATGGCGCGGACCGTCCGCACCCTGCCCTGTCCTCCCCCCACCAGCACTCCGGCGGCTTCCAGCTTCTCCAGCGCCTTGGTCACCGTCGGACGCGAGACCCCGAACCGCTCCGCAAGCACCGAAGCACTCGGGAAGGCTTCCCCTACTTCCAGCCCGTCAGCCGTGATGACGTCCGCGATCCGCTCATGGAGCGGACGTCGGTCGACTCCCGTCGCCGAGCGCACGACGCGCCACCGCTCGCCCGGCGCCGGTTCGGCGACACCCTCCTGCTTCAGCAGTCCGAAGGCGCGCACAGCAACGCCACGCGAGACTTTGTAATCGCGTACGACCTCCGCCAGTGACGGCAGCACCGTCATGTCCGGGTCCCCTTCGATCCGCATCTTCAGCGCGTCAGCGATCTTCAGGAAGGTTCCCCGAGGGTTGGCCTGTTGCGACACTCGCTCTCCTTCTTTGGGCACCCGACGTCAGCCTTAAGAGTCGCACGCCTCCACCGTGCGACCGACCCCCTGCAGCGGTCCATCCACGGCGGGCCGCTCGCCTGCGTTTTCCAACTCGCCTATTGAGCGGCGGAGTGAATGGTGGAAATCGCCTTGTCAATCATGGACACTCGAGAGTTTTCCATGCCGACGAGCTCAACTTGTTTCGCCTTTGTGTGTTCAAACGCTTCCAGTGCCTCTGAGGCTGTCAAAAGACCCATATCAAAGCGGCACTGGTCGATCCTGAAGCGAGTTACTAGCGTGTCGGAGTGGTTATCTCCGAGTTCGGTGACCTCTGCGGCTAGCACCTGTTCATACAGATCGAGTGCTTCTGCGTGCTCTCCGTGGTGGTGCAGCGAGCGGGCCAAGCAGAAGCGTGAGCTGCGTGTGCGTTCAGCATTCGCTCCAAGGATTTCCGCGTACCCTCTAGCCACGGTGCGGAATTCTTCCTGTGCTTCAGTGCATCGATTAATGGCTTCCAGCGAGTGGGCCAAGCAGTGACGTTCAGAAAGAACCACGGAGTCGTTGGCATCTGTCGTGCGTAGCCGCTCTTCCAGTACCGCTCGAATCTCGGACTCGGCTTCTGTCTTGCTCCCGCATTTGCTGAGGAGGTCGCCGCGTAGGTGCCTGATGTGAAGGGCCCAAGGGCTTACTGGGGAGCGTTCGGCATCTCGGCCATCGAACCAGGGCATGCATTTATTGATTACTTCAACGGCATCTGCGTATTTCCTTTGTTTCTGGAGGTTTTTCGCGAGACACTTACTCATGTCGCGATAAAGGGTAGAATCTTCCGCGCCGGAGACTTCCAAATCATCAAGGACTGATCGGTACTCGGCTTCGGCCTCGGCCCAACGCTCAGCCGTATCCAAGGCGTGGGCCATGTGATGGCGGCTATATAGGGGGAGATAGCGATGATCTTCTGGCGTCGTACTGCGAGTGTGTTCGATGAGAGAGCGGTACTCTGCCTCGAATCCATCATCGTCATGCCCTCGAGCCGCCACGACTGCTGCTAATGCTCCGTGTGTGAGCAGGGTGTAGGCATCAGCAGGGCCTAGGATTCGGCGACGTGCATTCAATACCGCACGTAGCTCTGCCTCCTTCTCGGCGGTATCTTCTTCTGTGAATACCGCAATGTCGTGGCGGGTTATCAAGGTCTCTCGATGTTCTGGGCCGAGTTCTGCGAGTTGTTCCGAAAGGATTTGCTCGAACTCCGCAAGCTGCTCTGCCCCTTCTAGCGACGAGAGTGCCACACGGTGTCGGATAGACAGGCTGATAGGATGGCAGGCCGGGAGGGAAGTTCCGCGTGCTCTCAGCAAGTGAGCCAATTGTGCCGCATCGTCGAAATCGTTAGCGAAGGCATAAAATGCGTAAGCTGCTAGCCCTGAGCGTAGGAGTGGGAGCAGAACTTCCTCCGAGTCGGGCGCTGCGGTGAGTGCGGCGACTACATGGGGCGCCACTAGCCGCCACCAAGGCCAATTGCGCGGTAGCTCGGGGGCAGGTGTAGCACCTTTCTCGAGAATTCGCGTGATGGCCTTCCATACGCCAGCACGTTCCTGGAGGGGGCTGTCGGCCAGCCGGAGCGCGTTGGCCTCAAGCACGAGCCGGTGGCTAACCAGACATGGAACGGGTTCTTGGCCCTTGAAAGCGCCGCCTTGTGCAACGTCGACGACGTCCACGAGGCTGAGATCGACCAGGGCCTCAAGGGCCCGGTCAGCCCGGTCCAATGCAGAGTCCAATTCTGTTGGTGTGTCCCAGAGATCCGGATCTAGTAGCTCGACTGGCAGGGGTGCTGGTGCGCAACACGACAGCAACCTCATGAGGGTCCTTGCCTCAGGAAGTTGTTGTTCATCCAACAGGTTCAGGGAGATCTCCCAGGTACGGCCGATCAAGCGACGGTGCGTGTGCTCCACGTCGGATTCGTCCAGACGCCAGTGTTCCCCTTGGTCGAGGAAGCCAGCGCCGGCCTCGCCCAAGGCCTCGATGTACGCAGCGAACGTCCGTACCCTGCCCTGGCTGCGACCTTGGCGCCGGAGAAGTCCAGCGCCGCGCGCGGAACGGGAGAGGTACGACCCAGCCAGTTTCAGGGCTAGGGGAAGACCGTCGAGGCGTTCGGACAACACGCGTGCTTCAGCCGGATCGCCTGATTGCCCAGCAAGGTCTAGCAGCACGTCCCGCCCGTCCTCAGGGCTGAGCACCTCGATGCGGTGGGTGTCAGATTGGCGGCCCCAAACATCTGGGTTGCTAATACGGGAGGTCACGACGGTCATGCCAGCACTGCTAGACCGTAGCCAGCCAGTGCCATCCCCGGGACTGCCCCCCTCGGGTGCAAGCCAGCCGGGCTCATCAGCGTTGTCCACAACCAGCAACCAGGGCCGTTCGGCGGCGTCCAACTCACGCCAGACCAAGTCAGTCGCACTGATATGACCAGCCCACGCTGCTTCGATGGCTTCCTCATCGGCGCCGAGTTCTCGAGCTACCTCTCGCATCCCAGTGACCACACGGTCGGGGGTTGATGCGGACAGCCAAAAGACGCTGTATCCGCGATCACGGGCGTGACGCGCGAGATTCAGTGCCACGGTGGTTTTTCCACAACCACCCAGGCCGTAGAGGACCTGCACCCGACTCTCGCCCTCCGCGAGAGCGGATTCAAGTTGACGCAGCAGGTCGTCTCGGCCGCGCAGCCGCGGCGGCAGCTCCCCGTAGGGAGCTCGGATGGAGAATGTGCCTGGCCCACGCGACGCGAGAGCTGCTGGTGACGCGTCGTCAGGCTCAGCACCAGTGCGATTGACGCCTTTGGCTGCCTGCTTCTCTCGCTCGACCGCCTCACGGGCCGCCTCACAGGCCTTGGCCCAGTTTCCATCCGGCGTGATATCGCAGCCGCGTAGCAGCGCAGCGAGGGTTTTCCATGTTGGGACCCGCTTCGCCGTAAGGGCATCGGACACCGTTGTGCGCCCGATCCCTGTACCAGCGGCAAGCTCGCGTACGCCAACGTAACCCGCTTGCCGAGCAACAGTACGCAGCCTGTCGGCGAACTCTCGCGCAGCCTGTGGCGCGCTCGCGTCCACCTGCCCGAAACCCACGGCCATTCCCGTCCCCCTCGCTCCCCACCACGAGCTTATGCGGTGTCCCGTCGGACGTCCTGCGGACAGCGGACATCCGTCAAGCGAGCAGGTAGACGCGCTGCCGTCCTTCCGCTGTCCTTTGGCGGTTCAGGACAGAGGCCTGTGGACCTACACAGGAGGCATGGCGGGCATCACCGCCCAACCAGAGAGCTGGAGGGGAAAGCAATGGAGCTGATGCGCTTCGTTCACGATCACGGACCAGAATTGTCGATCATGCTCGGCACTATGCGCCTGGCGATCGACGTCGGGCGGGGACTGCGCGCTTGCTGGAAGCGGCTCCGATCACCGGTTGAGGAGGTTCCGGACGGCGGCGGCGACCTGCTGGCTCCTGAGGGTACCGGCAGCCGACCCTGACTTCGCCTCGCTGGACGAGACGCGGACGCGAAAGGACTACCCAGGGCTGAGTGCAAACAAAGGGGCAGGTCAGCCGGGGCGCAATGAGGTGATCATGAGCGGACTGTAAATCTGCCGGCTCAGCCTTCCCAGGTTCGAATCCTGGCGCCGCCACACGGGAACCAAGGGCCCGTGACCTGTCCAAAGGACAAGGTCACGGGCCCTTGGTCGTGCTCTTGCGATGCCTGACTCCTCACTTCCCGTTCCGTGTCCGACGAGGTTGTCCCGAGAAGCGGGCGCGCGATTCGCACGGTGACTTCCCGGATGACTCGCAGAACGTTGGGTTCCCGCGCGGCTTGCATAGGCACTACGTCCGTCACCTCCGCCCTCGGTGCCGACCACCGGCAGAGGCCGGCGGCTCGTCAGTCCGTGGGGCGCAGCAGGTCGCGGGCCCGTGCCAGGCCGTACGCGGCCAAGGTGTACGCGTCCGAGATCTGGCCGCCGAGGAGCATGTTCTCGAACTCCTCCAGGGAGACGGGACGGATGCTCCCGATGCCCTCTTCCCGGGCATCCGCGCTCGCGGTGTCCTGGAAGACCGCCGTGTCGACGCGGCCGAGATACAGCTCGTCGTGTCCGGCTTGCAGGCCCGTGTCCGAGGACATCGGGCCCAGGTAGGTCAGGTCCACGGCGTCACACCCCAGTTCCTCCCGCAGTTCCCGGCGGGCGGCTTCCGAACCGTCCTCCCCGGGAGCTCCGAAGCCGCGCGGGATCTCCCAGTGCCAGCCGCGCGCCGCGTGACGGAAGTGGTGGAGCAGGACGAGCCGCCCGTCGCTGAGCACCGGCAGCACCGCAGCACCCGGTGCTCCGCTCTCGGGGACGATACGGATGTAGGTGCCGGTGCGACCGGAGGGAAACCGCACGGCGTCGCGGAGCACCCTGACGTAGGGGTCGCGGTAGACGATGCCGATGTCTCCGGACTCCTCCGGAAACCCGAGAGCGACAGCGAGCTCCGACGTCTCACGTGCCACTCGTTCCTGATCCGAGGGGTCGAGGAGGATGTCGATCGTTCCGCCCGGCGGGTTGACGAACATGTCCGGGTGCCGCTCGCGGAGCTCGTCGTACGCGGCGAGCCGGGCGCTCCTGCGTGCTCTGCTCGCCGTTCCCTCGCTGTCGGCCCCGTCGTGCGCTTCGTGGCTGTCACTGCGGTTCATATCTGCCCCTCGTCAGCCGCGACCTCGGTGATCCCGATCATAGATACAGGGCGAGCGGCGTCGCCTCGATACGTCCGGCTGCGCCGTCGTAGTCCTCCGCGACCTGCCGGTAGTGGCCGTGCAGGGCCTCGACCACGTCGAAGATTCCCGCCCCCGAGGGCCCGACCGCCTCCCTGCTCTGCCGCAGTACGGACCGAACCGTGGCCACCATCGCCGAATCCAGAACCTTCCACAGAGGGACGCCGATGGCACCGGCACCGCTGATGATCAGTGACCGCATGAACCCGAGCACGTCGCCACCTTCCGACCGCATACCCTGACCTGCCAGGCAGGCCCCCAGAATCGCCACCTTGTTCCGAGGAAGACTGAGACGTAGCGCGAGGTCGAACTGGGTGACCCAGTCGCCGTCGCCCAGGTGCAGGAGGGGGCCGTAGTCCTCGGAGGTGTCGACGAAACGGCCGTGACCGGCGTACACGAAGAACTCCGGTTTGGACGCGGTCAGCTCCGCGATGCCGTCCCAGTCCCCGGGCAGCTTCCGGACGAGACCCGTCAGTTGCGCCGGAACCCGTCCCGCGACGGCGATGTGCTCGGGCGGCCAGCCCGTTTTGACGACCTCACCGCCCGTGGCCGCGGCGTCTGTCACGAGCAGGGCCGCCAAGTCGTCGTTCGCTTCGACGAGTTGCCGTTTGAGCAGGTGCCGGCCATGGGTCACGAACGCGGCCACGCTCACCGAGTGGGACAACGGAACGCGCGCGGCGAGGGGGCGTGGATCGTCGGGTGCCAGGGCGACGTGCAGCGGGACAGCGAAGACGTCGTCGGTCGGGATCAGCGTCAGATGGGTGGGCATGCCACCCCGGCAGACCGAATCCCACGCAGGAGCGATGAGCAGATCCCAGACGCGCCGACAGGTCCGTTCGGTAGGTGCCTTGTCCTGGCGGTCGGACGACACCTGGCGGGCCAGTTCGACCACGTGGTCGTACGGGACCGAGGGCAGCATCGTCAACTGCCCTTCCCTGCAGACCACCATGCCGAGGGAGTCGGGTACGGCCTCGCCTCCGGTGCCTTTGACGCCGTCAGGAGCGGCGAAGCGGAAGTAGCGGATCACACAGGAGCCCGGGTGGTTGAGCGTGTACTGGGCGAGACGGTGGGCGATGTCCTCGTCGTGGGTCGCGGAGGTGAGCGGATTGTGCAGGAACCGGTCCTCGTAGGCGCGCTCCCGCTCGGCGACCAGCTCCCGCAAAGCCTCTTCCTCCTCGCCGGTGACGGGTTGCGGTGCCCCCCTGCGCTTCTCGTCGCTGCCCGCCGGGCCGGGCGGGCTGGACAGCGTCAGGGTTCGCGCCGGAGGGCCGAGGGTCTGGGGGCGGGAGGAGGCAAGCAGATCCAGCAGCTCACGACCGGACGATTCCTCGATCAGGGACACCACCTTCTCCACGTTCTCCCGCGAGCCGTCCCCGCAGCGGACGTGGTGGGCGATCGCCTGCATGTACGCCGGCCGTACGTGGCGGGCGTAGGCGCGTTTGTAGAGGGGGAGGGCGATGGCCGCACGGACCGACTTCGCCATGTCGAGCCGGCGGGAGAGCAGGTCGTCCGGGCGGTTCTCCTCAGGAAGGGTTTCGGCCACCCGCCGGTATCCCTGCACGGTGTACGCGTGGAAGTCCACGTCCATGCCGATCTGGCGGCCCGCTCCGGGCGCGTCCTGGCCGAGCTCGTCCAGGAGTTGGCCCAGCTCCCTCAGACCCTCCAGTCCTCCGGTGTTGATGGCGAGGTTCTGTCGGGCGATGAGCCGGCCCCGACGCCACCCCATGCCGTGCAGCCTGGTGAAATGCTCCGCGGACCGTTCCCTGTCCCGCAGGCCCTGGTTGGTGACCGACTGGGCGATCCGGTACTCGTCCCGCAGTCCCTCCGAGATGGCCAGGGACCGCGCGGTGACCTCCAGTGAACGCGCGCTGTCACCGGACTGACCGAGCGCGGTCGCCAGGTTGTGCAGGGCGTTGGAGTATCCCCGCAGGAACTCCCTGTGCTCGCGGGGGAGTTCCGGGGACGGCTGCCCTTCCATGTCCACCCCGTGCGCGCGGCCGGCATCGGCGATCGCGTCGCACAGCTCGCTCAACACGGTGATGAAGGAGGGCGCCTCCGTGCTGCCGTCCCCCGCGCGTGCCGTCTGGTTCTGTTCCTCGTAGCGGGCACGGGCGTAGTTGCTCCGCAGGTCGGGCAGGACCCACCACAGCTCGGACGCCTCCGCCACGGCGGCGGCGGTCTCGAAGGAGAGCCGCGCCGTGGTGAAACTGCCCAGCCGGTACTGGATCCGGCCCGCCCCGTCGAACCACCGAGCGATCACGTAGCGGCTGAAGACGTCCGTAGGGTCCAGCTCGCCACGCGTCAGCCGTGCGTGCAGATACTCGGCGTCGGACCGGGAGGCCTCGATCTGCCGCAGTCCGGTGAGCAGTTCGTAGGCCACGTCGGCCCGGACCGTCTCACACCAGTGCACACCGACGCGGCGGGCCGTGCGGCGGATGTCGTCCTGGGCGCTCGGCTCGTCCGCCTCGGCCAGTCGCAGCATGCCGATCGCGCGGGACTGCTGCATCGGTACGTCGAAGTCGACGTCGAACCTCATGATGAGGTCCTCCACGTCCAGCGCCGCGACGAAGTCGCTGATGGCCGAGCCGGGGTCCGGCTCCGGACGTGCCCGCGGCGTCTCAGGCACCTCGGATACGTCCGGATCCTCGGGCATGCCCGGCTCCTGGACTTCATCCGGGTCCTGAGGTTCCTCCGGCTCTTGACGTGCGTCATCGTTCCGGCCCATGGGGAACCTCGTTCCAGTCGCCCGAGATGGTCAGGGAAGTCCGCAATCACGCCGCTCGCGAGTCCCACCCGCCGGACTCGGTTCGGAAGGTCAGTCGGGCCGGGACCTGCGCCGGTCCCAGTAGTAGTACGCGCCGTAGGCGAGCAGTCCGCCCGCTCCGCTGCACGGCACGGTGATGGCGGCGGGAACGGGGGCGTGCCCGTAGTGCACGCCCCACGCCACGACCGCCGTCCAGCCCGCTGCGACACCCAGCAGGACCACGGCGCTCGCATCCAGCCACCGGTACGGCGTGGACACCGCCGCTCTGGCGGAGCGCAGCACCAGCAGTGGCAGGGCGAGTGCGAGTGATGCCAGCAGCAGAATCACCGGAGACTGCAGATGCCGGGGGAGCGGGGGTTCGTACTGGAAGGCCTGGACGACGGTCAGCGCCGTGAGCACCGCACCCAGAACGGAGGTCTGGACGAGCGTCAACCAGACCCGGTGCTCGTTGAGCGCCCGTTCGGTGATCCCGGAGGCCACGGTGCGAGCCGCGTCGGCGCGTTCGCGACAGGCTTCCAGCTGGACCTGATCGCTCTCCACCTGTTTGATCACCCGCTGCGCGACGGCGAGTTCGGCCTCCGGCCACGTGACGTCCGGACCATGCCGCCGGACGCTCGGCGTGTGGATGCGCAGGTTGTCGACGGCGATCGAGACGGTACGTATCAGTTGGCGCTGTCGCGTGATCGTCCACAGGAGTCCTTGGGGACCGAACTGACCGCGGTCGAGCAGCGCCGCCGCGCTGCGGATGCGGTCCAGTGACACCGGGCGGTCCGTCGATGTCGGTGCGAGGACCTGGAGCAGGGCTTCCGTCTCTGCGTCGCTGCGGTCCACGCGCGTGGGCACGTTCTCGGAGGACGCGTACAGCCGTTCCTCGTAGCGCACCTTCGCCGCGTGCATGAGGTAGCGCGTCAGCGGCCTGAGGCCCTGCTGACCGGGCAGCGCCCAGGCCCAGGCGTCCAGTGTGTTCTCATGCCGGACCGGTGCCAGGACGTAGAGGTCCGAGAGCGGGGCCGGGGAGTCGTACCCGTCGGCGTTCCATATGCGGAAGCCTTCGTCCGTCTCGTCGAACCCCTGCCACCACGTACCGTCCCCGCCCGACGGCGCGTTCCTGCGGATGTGCTCGGGGTCGGCACGTCTGCCTCTCGCGCCGCGACCCCCGTACAGCGCCTCGAAGATGCGGAACTCGTGCAGGATCCCTTCCGAGGAAGGCACCGGTCCCGCGGCCGTGAGCGCGTCCGTCCATTCCCGGAGCAGTGGATTCCAGCCCTCCAGCCCGGTTTCGGTCTCGTTCGGCGCGAGCAGTGCGACGAGACCGGTCACGTCGTGCTCCGTGAAGGCGAACGCGGAGTAGAGCCCGCTCGTACTCGCTCGGGCGGCGATACCCAGCGACGTGAATTCCTGGCCATGGTCGAGACCGGGCGGCAGGACCTCCACGGGTGCCGGAGCGCCGACGACCGGTGAGGTCATCCCAAGAGCGCGGCACGCCGACCACAGGGCCTGCAGATACGGATGGTTCGGTTCACCGGCATCCTTGGCGCGCGGCGCGAAACACGTCACGAGCAGGGCCGGTCTGATGAAGGGGCGCATTGCCGGTGACTCGCTTCCCGGTGCGGAGAGCCGGACGGATGCCGTGGTCAGCCGCTGTGTCGCGGCTGTCGTCCCTCGGTGCCGTCCGATGCCGGCGGCGGCTGTCCCAAATCGAGTGTGAGGCGACGGACCAGGTAGTTCAGCTGTTCCCGCTGATGCGGCGGGATGGGGGTCTTCGCCGGACCGGGCAGGGCATTTGCGCGCCGCGCGCCTTCCTCCAGTGACTGCAGCGTGTCAAAGACGGCGCGGACCGCTGTGTCGTCGCGCCGTACGAGAGCCGATTCCAGCTCCGTGAGTGCCGAACTGACCACCGGCCATTGATCTTCGGCCAGGAACCAGTCCTCGACGGCTTCCACGCGACGGCGTACCCGCCCGACGTCGATGGTGTTCACACCGGCCCCCCTCGGCCCTCGGAAGGCGCGCCGTGCCTGAAGGCGCCCCCCACCTTCGGTATGCACAGGGTAGCGCTCCGCGATCGACGCGACCTGCGATCCGTCGAAGTGAGCGTTGCGGGACACGACGGCGCCCCGCCGGTGCGCCGCTGCGCACGACGAGTGCCGTCACCCCGTTTCACCCGGCGCCGGGCACACTTGATCCCATGTCGTCCCGTCGCAGGAAGTGCCCCGAGTGCCGTCGCGAGATCGCCGTCGTCGCGGGACGGTTCGCGCGCCACGACCCGGCCGGGGCCCGGGGTAGCGGTGACCTCGTGTCGTGTCCCGGGTCGCGTCGCCAGGCCGAGCTCGGAGCGGCCCAGCCGGCGCTGGACGGGTACGTGGTGCCCGACTTCCCCGGCCAGCTGCCGCTCTTCTAGGACCCGCCCTCGGGCGCCACCGACCCGTGGGCGGAAGCCCGCCGGGCCGCGCCGCCGAGGGCCATGCGCTGTGCGCCCCTAGTTCCCCGCCACCGACTTCACGGCCACCGAGATCGGTGCGGAACCGCTGATCAGTTCCAGGGTGAGGCCCGCCGTCGCCGGGGTGTCCACCAGCTCCGCGAGCACCGCCGCGACGTCGTCGCGGGGGACCGAGCCCCGGCCGGTGGAGGCCTCCAGACGGACGAGGCCCGTGCCGGCGTCGTTCGTCAGGGCGCCGGGCCGCAGGATCGTCCAGTCCAGCGCCTCCCGGTTCCGTACGTACTCGTCCGCCTCGCCCTTGGCGCGCAGATACGCGTCGAAGACCTCGTTGCCCTGGTGCGCGGGATCGGCGCCCATGGAGGAGACGACGACGTACCGCCGTACCCCCGCCAGCTCCGCCGCGTCCGCGAACAGGACCGCCGCGGCCCGGTCCACCGTGTCCTTGCGGGCCACGGTGCTGCCCGGACCGGCTCCCGCCGCGAAGACGGCCGCGTCGGCGCCCCGCAGATGCCCGGCGACCTCCTCGACCGAGGCGGACTCCAGATCGCACACGATCGGCTCGGCGCCGGCCTCTCGCAGCTCGTCGCCCTGTTCCGCGCGGCGGATGATGCCCGCCGCCTCGTCCCCGCGCGCGGCGAGCAGACGCTCCAGCCGCAGCGCGATCTGACCATGACCTCCAGCAATGACAATGCGCATGATTCCGACCGTACGCCCGGGTGGGCGCATTCGCCGCACAACCCTGTGGACGACTCGTGGGTCGTACCAGTGATCACTGTGAATTCAGAGGTCGTCGTACGCCGTACGAGCCACGGGGGCCGCGCGGAGCCGTACGGCCTCGTAAGGAGACCGCCATCACCGCCATACGCAAGACCGTCACCGTGGCCGGCTGTGCCGCCGTCCTGTTCGCCACGGCGGCCGCCTGCGGCACGGTCGAGAACCTCACCGCCGGACAGAAGGTCGACCACGCCGTCGACCGGCTCGGCGAACAGAAGTCGCTCGGCATCGAGTTGAGCCTGGACGCGACCCCCGAGGCGCTGGCCTCGCTCTCGGACGACGCCGACGAGATGCCGGACGAGTTCGCCGACTTCATCGCCGGACTGCACGTCGACATCTCGGTCAAGTCCCGCAAGAAGCTGGCGGATTCGGGCGAGAAGGACCTCGTCGGTACGAGCGTGAAGGTCGCCGGCTCCAAGGGTGTCCTGGTCGAGTACCGGGTCGTCGGCGACTTCATGTACTACCGCGCCGACATGAAGGCGGTCGGCGAGGCCATGGGCTTCCCCCTCCCGTCCACGGACGAACTCCCGCAGGAGGACAAGCGGTTCCAGAAGGTGCTCGACGGCGGGTGGGCCAAGATGGACACCCGCGAACTGGAGGCGTCCGGGAAGGGCGCGAAGGGCTCCGGCGGCGACGACATCGACGCCAGGACGCAGCGGAAGATCATGAAGGCCGTACGCGGTGTCCTCGCGGACGAGGTCACCTTCCGTGACGGGAGCGGCAGCGACGGGGCCGAGCACGTCGTCGCCAAGGCCAACCTCCGCGACGTGCTCACCGAGCTGTTCGACCGGCTCCGTCCGCTGGAGGGCGACCTCCCGCCGGGCGCCGAACTGCCCACGTCCCGCGACCTCAAGGACGCTCCGGACAAGAAGGTCGCTGTCGACTTCAAGATCAGGAACGGCGACCTCGAACAGGTGAAGGTCGACCTGGCCGTCCTCGCCGAGCACCCCAAGGGCGCCAAGGTGCCCCTGGTCCTCAAGTTCGCCGAGGCGGGCGAGGTCAAGGCTCCTTCGGGCGCCACGGAGTTCCCCGTCGGCGACGCGCCGGGCCTCGGCAACCCCTTGACCGGAGCCATGTTGGGCGGCGGCATGCTCTGATCGCTGCCGACGGACACCGCCTCGGACACCCGGACCCCGCCTCGGACACCGGGAGTCCGAGGTGTCCGAGGCGCTGGGAGGGCGCGCCGTAGCTCACGGAGTGCGGACCGGACCACCTGTCGCGCACCACAGGCCGCGGACCGCGGACCCAGACGGCATGCCATGGGCCACCAATCACGGCCCCGGCCACGAGTCACGGGCCCCGGCCACGAGTCACGGGCCCCGGGTCACGGTCACCCACGTGCCCTACGGAAGCTCTCCCGCCGCACCCCTCCCGCCGCTCAAGACGGCAGGTGTCCCGTCGTTCAGGACGGCAGGCCCCGCCCCTGCCGGGGCAGATCCAAGCCCGCCGCACCCGAACTGCAGTACTCCCGCACCGCGCTCGTCCGTGCGACAACGCGCCCCCCGTGTACGACGATCCGGCTGTACGCCAGCGACAGCGCGCCCGCGAGGCCGTCGCCGCGTACCGCGAGCAGTTCCGCCGGGAAACCGGCCTCCACCCGCACCTCGGGCAGGCCGAGGGCGGCCCGGGCGGCCGAACTGACCGTGTCGTAGGCGTCCTCGGGCCGCAGCCCGTCGCGCGAGGCGAGCAGGTACGCCGCCTCCAACGGGTCCCCTCGGCCCACCGGGTTCGAGACGTCGCGCAGGGCGCCGCTGCCCGCCGCGACCCGTACGCCGGCCGCCCGCAACAGCCGTACCGGAGCCGTCCCCTGGCGGTCGACGCTGCCGCAGCCGCCCTGCGGGAGGCACACCACCGTGATCCCCGCCGCCGCGAGCTGGTCCGCGGCGCGGATCGCCACGTCGGACGGCAGCCGCCCGAGTCCGCCGCACGGGCCGAGCGTCACTCCCGGGCGCAGACCCCCCGCCATCGCCGCCAGCCGGGCGAGGCGGGCCGGGTCGGCGCCGTCCGTGTGCAGATCGACGGGGCAGCCGTGCTCGGAGGCGATCTCCAGTACGGCCTCGACGTAGCCCGTCGGGTCCGGGTCGGCGTCCGGGCAGCCGCCCACCACGGAGGCGCCCATCTTCACCGCGTCCCGCAGCATCGCGAGCCCGTCCGCCCCGGCCACCCCGGTCAGCAGCCGCGGCATCGCCACCGTCGACAGCTCGGTGAGACCGCGCAGCGCCCGGCGGGCCTGGAGCACGGCCGTCAGCGCGCCCAGCCCCTGGACGTCGCCTACGTGCACGTGCGCGCGCAACGCCGTGGCCCCGTGCCCGAGTTGGAGCAGCGCCGCCTCGGTGGCCCGGCGCTGGACCTCCTCGCAGTCGTACGAGACCGGGCCGTACCCGTCGGCCGTGAACGCCGTGTCCCCGTGGGCGTGCGCCTCGGCCGGGGCAGGCAGGAGCAGGTAGCCGTCGAGGTCCACGCGCGTGCCGTGGGCAGCGTTTCCGCTCGGAGCGAGGCTCCCCGCGGTGCCGACGGCCTCGATGCGTCCGCCGCCCAGCCGCACGTCCACGGTCCGGCCGTCGGTGAGCCGTGCTCCGCACAGCAGGAGGGCGGAGGCGTCGGCGTGCCCCGAGGAGGACGAGGAGTGGGGCGGCTGCGGCTGGCTGTCGGGCATCGCGCTCCTGGGGTCGGTGACGTCTGCGCGGCAGGGACGCAAGATCACGCAGAGTGAGTCGAGCCTAGGGTCGCGACGCGCCCGTATCCGGGAGGAGCGCAATAGTCGTACCGGTGTGGTCGCCAGGTTGACGCGGACGCCGGCGCTCGGGCGGGAGCGAGGCGGTGGGCTGGGCGAACCCGGTGACGGCGGCGACGCGCGCACGGTTCGCGACGGCCCGGAGTCCGTGCCGGCCTCATCGCTTCACGTGGAACCAGCGGTCCCGGTGACCTCACGCACATCAGCGATCACTTCCGTATCGCGGGTACGAGGAGTCACAGGAGGCGTGGTTCGCGTCCGCCGCAGGGCCCACGCGAGAGGGCATGTTTCGGTAGCCGCGGGGGCCACGCGAGAGGGCACGGTTGCGGTAGCCGAGGGCCCACGCCAGAGGGGTCGGTTCCGATCGCTGCGGTGCCCACGCGAAGGGCACGGTTCCCGGCAGCTCCAGGGCGCCCGGGAGGGCATGGCTCCCGGAGTTCCAGGGCTCGCGCGTGGGCCACGGTTCCCTTCCGCGGCAAGGCCCGCGGAAGGGTGGAAAACGGACGGCGGAGTGGGTGCGGGACGACCCGAGGGGCGGGTGGGAGACAGCCCGGGGCAGGTGCCGCGAAACGGATTTGGGCGATCGGCGGCCGACCGTGTAATGTCTTCATCGCTCGCCCCAATAGCTCAGTCGGCAGAGCGTCTCCATGGTAAGGAGAAGGTCTACGGTTCGATTCCGTATTGGGGCTCTGGTGTGTGAGGTTCCCGTCGCAAGGCGGGGCCCGATCGCATCTCAGCGGTGTAGCTCAGTCGGTAGAGCAAGCGGCTCATAATCGCTGTGTCACCGGTTCAAGTCCGGTCACCGCTACTGACAGTAGCCGATTGTGGGGTCGGTCCTTCGATCGGCTACTCTTCTATGCGTTAATCGTCCCATCCGTTCGTCAAGGAGCACTCCTGTGGCTGCCACCGACGTCCGCCCGAAGATCACGCTGGCCTGCGTGGAGTGCAAGGAGCGGAACTACATCACCAAGAAGAACCGGCGTAACAACCCGGACCGACTGGAGATGAAGAAGCACTGCCCGCGTTGCAACGCGCACACCGCGCACCGCGAAACGCGATAATTTCAGGCTCGTACACGAGGCCGTCCCCAGCAACGGGGGCGGCCTCGCGTCGTTGGATCGCCGAGCGTCCCGCCGTGGATCTCGTCGTTCATTCGCTGAGCGTCCAGCCGTGGACCCTCGTCGTTCAGTCGCCGAGTGTCCGCAGAGGACACTCGGCGTTCGTCCGGCGAGCGTCCTGCCGTGGGCCTCGGCCGTGACTTGTTGTTCCGGCTGAAAACCAGGAGGTGCCGAGCCATGGCGCTCGACCAGTCCTTCGTGGGGCGGACCTACCCGCCCACCGACCCCTATGAGGTCGGCCGGGAGAAGATCCGCGAGTTCGCGGAAGCCGCGGGGGACGACAACCCCGCGTACACGGACCCCGACGCCGCCAAGGCTCTCGGGCATCCCGATGTGATCGCCCCGCCGACCTTCGTCTTCGCGATCACCTTCAAGGCCGCCGGCCAGGTCGTCCAGGACCCCCAACTCGGCCTCGACTACACCCGCGTGGTGCACGGCGACCAGAAGTTCGCCTACACCCGGCCGGTGCGCGCGGGGGACCGGCTCACGGTCACCTCGACCATCGAGTCGATCAAGTCCCTCGCGGGCAACGACATCGTGGACATCCGCGGTGAGGTCCACGACGAGGCGGGCGAGCACGTGGTGACGGCTCTCACGAAGCTCGTCGCCCGCGCGGCGGAGGGAAGCTGACATGACGGCGAAGATCTCTTACGCGGACGTCGAGGTCGGCACCGAGCTGCCGGCCCAGGTCTTCCCCGTGACACGCGCCACGCTGGTGCAGTACGCGGGTGCCTCCGGGGACTTCAACCCGATCCACTGGAACGAGAAGTTCGCGGTCGAGGTCGGTCTCCCCGACGTCATCGCGCACGGCATGTTCACCATGGCCGAGGCCATCCGCGTCGTCACCGACTGGGTCGGCGACCCGGGCGCGGTGGTCGAGTACGGCGTGCGCTTCACCAAGCCCGTCGTCGTCCCGAACGACGACCAGGGAGCGACCATCGAGGTCAGCGCCAAGGTCGCCGCCAAGCTCGACGACGACACGGTCCGCGTGGACCTCGTGGCGATGAGCGCCGGCCAGAAGGTGCTGGGCATGTCACGGGCGGTCGTACGCCTGGCCTGAACGGCGGGGGTGTGACAGAGGCCGTGCGGTGACTCGACCTAAGTGACAGACCCCACGTGAACGCCATCCGAAGCTCCGCGGGAACCGGCGCGACGGGGGGCGACGAAGTGCGATGTAAGGGGCGTCCTCAATGGAGGGGCGCTCCTTACGCGTATCAGGCCCCCTGCCCGCCCCAACGCCCACCGCGCTCCAGGCGTTCCGGTTTCCGCACTCCTCTCGCTCTCACTGTCCCCTTCCAGCCCCTCGTAAAAGCCACCCCCCACCCCACCCCTTGACCAAGTTAGTGATTGAGTACTAACTTTCTCTCATGGTCAGGATGAGTGCGGAGGAGAGGCGCGAGAGCGTCATCCGTGCGGCGACGAGCGAGTTCGCCCGCGGTGGCTACTACGGCACGTCGACCGAGGCGATCGCCAAGCGGGTCGGCGTCTCGCAGCCGTATCTCTTCCGGCTCTTCCCCACCAAAAAGGCGATCTTCCTGGCGGCCGCCGAGCGCTGCGTGGAGGACACGATCCGCACCTTCGAGGAGGCCTCAGAGGGCCTCGAAGGCGAAGAGGCCCAGGTGGCCATGGGGAACGCGTACAGCAGGGTCATCGCGGAGCAGCCCGAGCAGCTCATGATGCAGATGCAGATGTACCTCGCCGTGGCCGCCGCCGAGCAGGCCGGTGAGCGTGAGTTCGGGGAAGCGGTGCGGGCCGGCTGGACGCGGCTGTGGGACACCGTCCATCTGTCGCTCGGGGCGGACGTCGACGAGACGACGACCTTCATGGCGTACGGGATGCTCATCAACTGTCTCGTGGCCATGGGCTTTCCGTCGGAGCACCGGGTCTGGGAAGGGATCTACCCGTCGGCGCGACTCGACGGGCGGCTGGAGAAGTAGGCGGCAGGGGGCGTCTTCGGTGCCCTTCGCCATGCTCACGAAAGTTAGTCATCAATTACTAACCAGCACCACCGAACATCCTCTGGGGGAGAGATGTCAGAGCAGACCGCACGTCGCGGGGGAGCCGCCTGGGCCCTCGTCATCACCAGCGTCGCCGGGTTCATGGCGGCCCTGGACAACCTCGTCGTCACCACCGCCCTGCCCTCCATCCGCGAGGACCTCGGAGGAGCGCTGGACGATCTCGAATGGACCGTGAGCGCGTACACGCTCACCTTCGCCGTACTGCTGATGTTCGGCGCGGCCCTGGGTGACCGGTTCGGCCGGCGGCGGATGTTCCTGGCGGGCCTCACCGTCTTCACCGGCGCCTCCGCCGCCGCGGCCATGGCGCCCGGCATCGACTCGCTGATCGCCGCCCGCGCGGTCCAGGGCGTCGGCGCCGCGATCATGATGCCGCTGACGCTGACCCTGCTGACCGCCGCCGTGCCGGCCGCCAAGCGCGGGACGGCGTACGGGATCTGGGGAGCCGTCAACGGCCTCGCCGTCGCCTCCGGGCCCCTCATCGGCGGCAGCCTCACCGAACACGTGTCCTGGCACTGGATCTTCTGGCTGAACGTCCCGCTGGGCCTCGCCCTGCTCCCGCTCGCCCGGCTGCGCCTGTCCGAGTCCTACGGCAGCGGAGCCCCGCTCGACATCACCGGCACACTCCTCGCCAGTGGCGGCCTCTTCGGGATCGTCTACGGGTTGGTCCGCGGGCCCGCCGACGGCTGGACCAGCGCGTACGTCCTGACGGCTCTCGTCACCGGTGCCGTGCTGCTCGGCGGGTTCGTCCGGCACGGCATCCGCGACAAGGCCCCGATGCTGCCGATGCGGCTCTTCCGCTCGCGGGCCTTCTCCGGGATCAACGCCGCGAGCCTGCTGATGTTCCTCGGGATGTTCGGCTCGATCTTCCTGCTCAGCCAGTACATGCAAGGCGTCCTCGGCTACTCGCCCACCGAGGCCGGACTGCGGATGCTGCCCTGGACCGGCATGCCGATGCTCGTCGCGCCGATCGCCGGCTACCTCTCGGACCGCGTCGGCGGCCGGCCGGTCGTCGCGGCGGGACTGTTCCTGCAGGCCGCGGGACTCGCGTACCTCGCAGCCGTGGTCACCGCCGACGTCGCCTACTCGGGACAGCTGCCCGGCCTGATCGTCAGCGGCATCGGGATGTCCCTGTACTTCGCCCCGGCGTCCGCCCTGGTCATGTCCAGCGTCCACCCGAGGGAGCAGGGCATCGCCTCCGGCGCCAACAACGCCCTGCGCGAGGTCGGCGGCGCTCTCGGCATCGCGGTGATGTCCTCGATCTTCGCGTCCCAGGGCGGCTACGAGTCCGCCCAGAGCTTCGTGGACGGACTGCGGCCCGCGCTCTGGGTGGGCGCCGGCGTGGTGGCCGTCGCGGCCACGGCTGCCCTGGCCATCCCCTCCGCCCGGCGCACCGCCGGGACTGTCGAGGCCGCCGCCACCGCCGAGCCCGAGGAACCGGCCCTGGAGACCGCCGCCCGCTGACCGTCCGCCGCACCGGAAGGAGTACACCCCGTGCCCACTCTTCCCTGGACCGTTCCGCACCCCCCGCCGCAGCACGGGCAGGTCCACGTCATGGCCTCCCGGTTCGAGACCCGCACCCGCTGGGGAGCGCTCAGATTCTTCCTGCGCACGCCCGCCGTGTGGCGGCAGGTCGCCAGGTCGCCCGGCGCGTACGGAGCCTCCCTGAAGGCCTGGCCCCTGCGGCGCACCTTCTGGACCCTGTCCGCCTGGGAGTCGCCCGCGGCCCTCAAGCACTTCGCCCGCTCGGGCGCGCACGCCCCGGCCGCCGGCACGCTGCGGCCCCTGATGCGGGACGCGACGTTCCTCACCTGGACGGCGCCGGCCGACGAGCTGCCGCCCGACTGGGACGAGGTGCTGCGGCGCTTCGAGCGGACGCCGTAGGACGTGAGGGAGGCCCGCCGCGACGCGGGCCTCCCCGACGCCGTACCGGCACGCCGGGGTCAGCCGGACACACACCGGGCCCCACCGATGGGCGGCGGCCCCCGTGCTCTCTCGTACTCTTGAGCCCGTGCAGGAACTCCACGACGCTCCGCTCGCCCCCCTGACCACCTTCCGGCTCGGCGGGCCCGCCACCCGGCTGGTCACCGCCACCACCGACGACGAGGTGATCGCCGCCGTCCGTGAGGCCGACGACAGCGGTACGCCGCTGCTGGTCATCGGCGGCGGATCGAACCTGGTCATCGGCGACAAGGGGTTCCCGGGGACCGCCCTGCGCATCGCCACCACCGGGTTCGCGCTCGACGGCACGAGGCTGGAGCTGGCCGCCGGCGAGGTGTGGACCGACGCGGTCGCCCGCACCGTCGAGGCCGGACTCGCGGGCGTCGAGTGCCTCGCCGGCATCCCCGGCTCGGCGGGCGCGACCCCCATCCAGAACGTCGGCGCGTACGGCCAGGAAGTGTCGTCGACCATCACCGAGGTCGTCGCGTACGACCGGCGCACGCGCGAGACGGTCACGCTGGCCAACGCCGACTGCGCCTTCTCCTACCGGCACAGCCGCTTCAAGGCGGACCCCGAGCGCTACGTCGTGCTCCGCGTCCGCTTCGAACTGGAGGACGCCGCCGGACTCTCGGCTCCGCTCAAGTACGCCGAGACGGCGCGCGCCCTCGGTGTCGAACCGGGCGACCGCGTGCCCCTCGCAGCGGCCCGCGAGACCGTCCTGAAGCTGAGGTCCGGCAAGGGCATGGTCCTCGACCCCGAGGACCACGACACCTGGTCGGCCGGGTCGTTCTTCACCAACCCGATCCTCACCCACGAGGAGTTCGCCGCGTTCCACGCGCGCGTGCGTGAGCGGCTCGGCGACGAGGTGATGCCGCCGGCCTACCCGGCCGGGGACAGCCACACCAAGACCTCCGCCGCCTGGCTGATCGACAGGTCCGGCTTCACCAAGGGCTACGGCACCGGCCCCGCCCGGATCTCGACCAAGCACACCCTGGCCCTCACCAACCGGGGCGGGGCGACCACCGAGGACCTGCTCGCCCTGGCCCGCGAGGTCGTCGCCGGAGTCCGCGACGTCTTCGGCATCACCCTGGTCAACGAGCCCGTGACGGTGGGCGTCAGCCTCTAGGGCCCGGCCGGGACACCGGTCACGAGTTCAGCCAGTCGTCCACTCCGGCCAGCAGCTTCGCGCTCACGTCGTGCGGGGCCGCCGACGCCCGGATGGACTGGCGCGCCAGCTCGGCCAGTTCCGCGTCCGTGAAGCCGTGGTGGCGGCGGGCGATCTCGTACTGGGCGGCGAGCCGCGAGCCGAACAGCAGCGGGTCGTCGGCCCCGAGCGCCATCGGCACCCCGGCCTCGAACAGAGTGCGCAGGGGTACGTCCTCGGGCTTCTCGTAGACGCCGAGGGCGACGTTGGACGCCGGGCAGACCTCGCAGGTCACCTGGCGGTCCGCCAGCCGCTTCATCAGCCGGGGGTCGTCGGCGGCCCGCACGCCGTGCCCGATCCGCGTGGCCTCCAGGTCGTCCAGGCAGTCACGGACGGACGAGGGCCCGGCCAGCTCACCGCCGTGCGGCGCCGACAGCAGCCCGCCCTCCCGCGCGATGGCGAACGCCCGGTCGAAGTCCCGGGCCATGCCCCGCCGTTCGTCGTTGGACAGCCCGAAACCGACGATGCCCCGGTCCGCGTACCGCACCGCCAGGCGGGCCAGCGTGCGGGCGTCCAGCGGGTGCTTCATCCGGTTCGCGGCCACCAGGACCCGCATCCCGAGGCCGGTCTCCCGCGCGGCGGAGTCCACCGCGTCCAGGATCACCTCCATGGCCGGGATGAGCCCGCCGAGGCGCGGCGCGTACGACGTCGGGTCGACCTGGATCTCCAGCCACCCGGAGCCGTCCTTCAGGTCCTCCTCGGCGGCCTCGCGCACCAGCCGCCGGATGTCGTCCGGATCCCTGAGGCACGAGCGGGCCGCGTCGTACAGCCGCTGGAAACGGAACCAGCCGCGCTCGTCGGTCGCCCGCAGCTGCGGCGGCTCCGCGCTGGTCAGCGCGTCCGGCAGCCGGACGCCGTGCTTGTCGGCCAGCTCCAGCAGCGTGCTGGGGCGCATGGACCCCGTGAAGTGCAGGTGCAGATGGGCCTTGGGCAGTTCAGAGAGATCACGTACACGCTCCATCCCAGGATCCTGCCGTACGGGAATGTCGCGCCGGTAGCGTTTTCCCTGATCGTGGTCTTGCTCGAACGAAGAAGCGGACCGCCTCCCCGGAGGGAGACGGCCCGCACACGCGCGTGGAGCGCGAAAAGGAGAACGACACCCCAGGGGGTGTACGCAGACGTCAGGCGCGGGCCTCCGCCAGCAGCTTCTGGATCCGCGAGACGCCCTCGACCAGGTCCTCGTCACCCAGCGCGTACGACAGACGCAGGTAACCCGGCGTACCGAAGGCCTCGCCCGGGACGACGGCGACCTCGGCCTCCTCCAGGATGAGCGCGGCCAGCTCGACCGTGTCCTGGGGGCGCTTGCCGCGGATCTCCTTGCCGAGCAGGCCCTTCACCGACGGGTACGCGTAGAAGGCGCCCTCGGGCACCGGGCAGAGCACGCCGTCGATCTCGTTCAGCATCCGCACGATGGTCTTGCGGCGGCGGTCGAAGGCCTCGCGCATCTTCGCGACGGCCTCCAGGTCGCCCGAGACGGCGGCGAGCGCGGCGACCTGGGCGACGTTGGACACGTTCGAGGTGGCGTGCGACTGGAGGTTGGTCGCGGCCTTGACGACGTCCTTCGGGCCGATGATCCACCCCACGCGCCAGCCGGTCATGGCGTACGTCTTGGCGACGCCGTTGACCACGATGCACTTGTCGCGCAGCTCGGGCAGGAGCGCCGGCAGCGAGACGGAGACCGCGTCCCCGTAGACCAGGTGCTCGTAGATCTCGTCGGTGAGCACCCACAGGCCGTGCTCCACGGCCCAGCGGCCGATGGCCGCGGTCTCGGCCTCGGTGTAGACCGCGCCGGTCGGGTTGGAGGGCGAGACGAAGAGGACGACCTTCGTCTTCTCCGTGCGCGCCGCCTCCAGCTGCTCGACCGAGACCCGGTAGCCGGTGGTCTCGTCCGCGACCACCTCGACCGGCACGCCGCCCGCGAGCCGGATCGACTCCGGGTAGGTCGTCCAGTACGGCGCCGGGACGATCACCTCGTCGCCCGGGTCGAGGATCGCGGCGAAGGCCTCGTAGATGGCCTGCTTGCCGCCGTTGGTCACCAGGACCTGCGAGACGTCGGGCTCGTAACCCGAGTCGCGCAGCGTCTTGGCGGCGATCGCGGCCTTCAGCTCGGGCAGACCTCCCGCAGGCGTGTAGCGGTGGTACTTCGGGTTCTTGCACGCCTCGACGGCGGCTTCGACGATGTAGTCCGGGGTCGGGAAGTCGGGCTCACCGGCGCCGAAGCCGATCACCGGACGCCCGGCGGCCTTGAGGGCCTTCGCCTTGGCGTCCACGGCGAGGGTGGCGGACTCGGAGATCGCACCGATCCGGGCGGAGACCCGGCGCTCGGTGGGAGGGGTTGCAGCGCTCATGGGGCCCATCGTTCCAGACCGGAAACTCCCCCGGCACGCGGGTTTCACAGACTGAACACCCATGGATCAACCACGGACAAAGCCCGTACGGACACTTTCTGTTCGACGCCCGGCCGCCGAGCACGTACACTCTCACCTCGTTGGCCTTCACCGGCCGCACTCTCCCGGTGCACACACCGAGCACCCGGGTGGATGCGGTACGTTGGGGGAACCAAAGGGTCGTAGCTCAATTGGTAGAGCACTGGTCTCCAAAACCAGCGGTTGGGGGTTCAAGTCCCTCCGGCCCTGCTACACACTCCTTCGCCAGGATGTGTGCGCATGTACGTACTGCTTTGCACCGCCGTGCGGCTCAACCGGGCGCGGCGCGGCCACGACCCGGAATCAGGTGAGGACGAGTGACGGACGCCGTGGGCTCCATCGACATGCCTGATGCCCAGGATGAGGCGCCGGAGTCCAAGAAGAAGACCCGCAAGGGCGGAAAGCGTGCCAAGAAGGGCCCGCTGAAGCGCCTTGCCCTCTTCTACCGCCAGATCGTCGCGGAGCTCCGCAAGGTCGTCTGGCCGTCTCGCAATCAGCTGACGACGTACACGACCGTGGTGATTGTCTTCGTCATCATCATGATCGGTCTGGTCACCGTGATTGACTATGGACTCGATCACGCCGCCAAGTACGTCTTCGGCTGAGCCAAGAGCGAAGGGCGCCGTCACCGGCGCCCCTTTCGCGTGTTCCACCCCCATGTATCCAGGAAGAAGCAGCCACCGTGTCTGACCCGAACCTGAACGACGCCACCGAGTCGGTCGAGTCCGCTGAGGACGAGCTCGACATCGTTGAGGCGGCGGACGCCGAGGACCCGGACCAGGCCCAGGCTGCCGACGACGAGGCGGGCGAGCCCGCCGACGAGGCGTCCCTGCAGGTCGAGGACGAGTCCGAGGAGTCCGCCGAAGGCGTCGAGAACGCCGAGAACACCGCGGATGCCGACGCCGAGGCGTCCGACGAGGACACCGAGGACGAGGCCGTCGCCGAGGACGCCGAGGAAGAGGCGGAGCCGGTCGACCCGGTCACCGCACTGCGCGAGGAACTGCGCACCCTCCCCGGCGAGTGGTACGTCATCCACACGTACGCCGGCTACGAGAACCGCGTGAAGACCAACCTCGAGCAGCGTGCCGTCTCGCTGAACGTCGAGGACTTCATCTTCCAGGCCGAGGTGCCGCAGGAAGAGGTCGCGCAGATCAAGAACGGCGAGCGCAAGACCATTCGCCAGAACAAGCTGCCCGGCTACGTGCTGGTCCGCATGGACCTGACGAACGAGTCCTGGGGCGTCGTCCGCAACACCCCCGGCGTCACCGGCTTCGTGGGCAACGCCTACGACCCGTACCCGCTGACCCTGGACGAGATCGTCAAGATGCTCGCCCCGGAGGCCGAGGAGAAGGCCGCCCGCGAGGCCGCCGAGGCCGAGGGCAAGCCGGCTCCGTCCCGCAAGGTCGAGGTCCAGGTGCTGGACTTCGAGGTCGGCGACTCGGTCACCGTCACCGACGGCCCCTTCGCGACACTGCAGGCGACGATCAACGAGATCAACGCCGACTCGAAGAAGGTCAAGGGACTCGTCGAGATCTTCGGCCGCGAGACCCCGGTCGAGCTCTCCTTCGACCAGATCCAGAAGAACTAGCTTTCTGGAACAGATGCCTCCGACCAGGTCAGACAGGCTCTCGCAGCCCGTCTGACCTGCTCGGTTTTTGGCCGCGCACAGATACCCGTTATCGTTGTGCGGTATGCCTCCATCCGGATCTTTGGTCCGGTCGGGGCAGCCGTCTGGGGCGACTCGGACGTAGGAAGGCGAAAACGAAAGAGGACCCGGAATGCCTCCCAAGAAGAAGAAGGTCACGGGGCTTATCAAGCTCCAGATCCAGGCCGGTGCCGCCAACCCGGCTCCGCCGGTGGGCCCCGCGCTGGGCCAGCACGGCGTCAACATCATGGAGTTCTGCAAGGCCTACAACGCCGCGACCGAGTCGCAGCGTGGCTGGGTCATCCCGGTGGAGATCACGGTCTACGAGGACCGCTCCTTCACCTTCATCACCAAGACCCCGCCGGCCGCGAAGATGATCCTCAAGGCCGCGGGTGTGGAGAAGGGCTCCGGCGAGCCGCACAAGACCAAGGTCGCCAAGATCACCCAGGCGCAGGTCCGCGAGATCGCCACGACCAAGATGCCCGACCTGAACGCCAACGACCTGGACGCCGCGTCGAAGATCATCGCCGGCACCGCCCGTTCCATGGGCATCACGGTCGAGGGCTGAAGCCCACCTCGTACGCCTTGAACCGTGGAAGGGCCTGCTCGGCCCGTACCACGACTCCTCAGAACACACAGGAGCAGTAGTGAGCAAGCGCAGCAAGTCTCTCCGCGCTGCGGACGCCAAGATCGACCGGGACAAGCTCTACGCCCCGCTCGAGGCCGTCCGTCTCGCCAAGGAGACCTCCACGACCAAGTTCGACGGCACCGTCGAGGTCGCCTTCCGCCTGGGTGTCGACCCGCGCAAGGCCGACCAGATGGTCCGTGGCACCGTGAACCTCCCGCACGGCACCGGTAAGACCGCCCGGGTCCTGGTCTTCGCGACCGGTGACCGTGCCGAGGCCGCGACCGCCGCGGGCGCCGACATCGTCGGCTCCGACGAGCTCATCGACGAGGTGGCGAAGGGCCGTCTGGACTTCGACGCCGTCGTCGCCACCCCGGACCTCATGGGCAAGGTCGGCCGCCTCGGCCGAGTCCTCGGCCCGCGTGGTCTGATGCCGAACCCGAAGACCGGCACCGTGACCCCGGACGTGGCCAAGGCCGTGACCGAGATCAAGGGCGGCAAGATCGAGTTCCGCGTCGACAAGCACTCGAACCTGCACTTCATCATCGGCAAGGCGTCCTTCGACGACACCCAGCTGGTGGAGAACTACGGCGCCGCGCTGGACGAGATCCTTCGTCTGAAGCCGTCGGCCGCCAAGGGTCGCTACATCAAGAAGGCCGCGATCAGCACCACGATCGGCCCCGGCGTTCCGGTCGACCCGAACCGCACCCGCAACCTCCTCGTCGAGGAGGACCCGGCTGCCGTCTGAGCCTTCCGCTCACCAAGGCAGCCGCGTCGCGCACGCGAACCCAGGACGGGCCCCGC
Source organism: Streptomyces sp. NPDC005496 (assembly GCF_042872045.1). Classification (NCBI taxonomy): domain Bacteria; kingdom Bacillati; phylum Actinomycetota; class Actinomycetes; order Kitasatosporales; family Streptomycetaceae; genus Streptomyces; species Streptomyces sp. NPDC005496. Next base: position 45,389 of record NZ_JBIAJQ010000014.1, on the reverse strand, counting down.
ACCTTTCGAGGTGCGGGGCCCGTCCCCTTTTTCCCGGCTCCCACGGGATGCGCGAACCCCGCCCCCGCGCCGGTGGCCTGCGCTAACGTGCCGATCACAGTCATCGCTCAGGGGTGGGGGACATGATCAGCACCGTGCTGCGGCGCGCGGGCCTGTCGCTGGCCGTGCTCGGCGCGCTGACCGGCGCCCTGACCGCCTGCGGCCCGGACGGCCCGTCGGCGGGCCGGGACGACGACCGGGGCGCCGCCGTCAGCCCCTCGGTCACCGCCGCCCTGAAAGAGGTCCGGAGCAGGACGCACCGGGCGGGATCGGCCCGCGTCGACTGCACCATGGCCCTGGGGGACACGGTGGCCACCCGGTCCAAGGGCACCCTCGGCTGGAGCAAGGGCCTCTCGGGCACCCTGACCATCACCTACACCGGCGGCAGTTGGGCCCGGACCATGCGGGAGCTCGGCAACACCTCCACGCCGGCCCGCTTCGTCTCCCGTGCCTACTACGCCCGGATGAGCGACCGGTTCGCCACCGTCTCCGGCAGCGGCAGGCACTGGATCCGGTACGACTACGACGCCTCCGTGAACTTCACCCCGGCCCAGTCCGTCGAACTGCTCCTGGCGGCGCCCGACGCCCGCGAGGTCGGAACGGAACGGGTCCGCGGAGTCCGTACGACGCACTACTCGGGCACCGCGACCGCGGCCGGGCTGGGCGGATCGCACCCCGGGCTGACCGCCGCCGAGGTGGCCGGTCTCCGGAAGTGGTTCACCCAGGCCGGGGTCACGAAGGAGAAGGTCGACATCTGGGTCGACGCCGAGGGCCTGCTGGTCAAGCGGTCGGAGCGGGGCGAGACGGGGAACGGCACCTCGCTGACGACGGCGTACTACCGCGACTTCGGGACGCCGGTCCGGGTCCCCGAGCGGCCGCCCGCCGACGACACCGTCGACTTCGCGGACCTCGCGGACACGAAGACCCCCTGACCCGGCCGTACCGGCCTCACGTGCCCCTCCGGCCCCACGGAACTCGGGAGACCGCGTGAATCCCGCTGGGTTACGCTCTGCGCTCTTGCTGTGAGAAGGCTGTCCGTTCCTTGGGGGGAACCATGCTGACGACTGTGCGCGGAACCGTACGACGCGGGACGACCGGAGTGGCACTCGCCGCCCTCGCCCTGGGCGGGGGAGCGGTCGCGTGTTCCAAGGGCGGCGAGGAGTCGCCGTCGATGGCGCCCGCCGCCGCCGTGGCCAAGGCCGCGAAGAACACGCAGGACATCACGTCCCTGCGGTACCGGATGAAGGGCCAGGTCCCGGAGCAGGGCCGGGTGGAGGCCGAGGCCTCGATGAGCATGAAGCCGATGGCCATGAGCATGAAGATGTCGGCGAAGGAGGCGGGGCCCGACAGCGGAGAGGTGGAGCTCCGCTTCGTCGACGGCGCGCTGTACGTGAGCGGCGGCGCCGAGGCCGCCGAGGAGATGGACGGCAAGCACTGGATGAAGTTCGGCGTCTCGGAGAAGGACGGCGCCTCCGGTGCCGGCGGCCTCGGCATGCAGGACCAGGTCGAGAAGAACCCGGCCCAGGAGTCCACGTTCCTCACCGGCTCCAAGGACGTGAAGAAGGTCGGCACCGAGAAGGTGGACGGCGTCGAGACCACCCACTACAAGGGCACGGTCACCCTCGACGAGTTCCGCGACGGGCTCAAGGACGAGGACAAGGCCACGCGCGAGTCGCGCGAGAAGAGCCTCAAGCAGTACGAGGACATGGGCGTCGACAAGCTCACCATGGACATGTGGATCGACGAGGACGAGCACACCAAGCAGTTCCGGATGCGCGGTGACGCGGACAAGGGCCCGCTCGACATGACCATCACCTTCCTCGACCTCAACAAGCCCGTGACGGTGCGCGCCCCGGCCGCAGCCGACACGGTCGACCTGGCCGAGGCCCTGAGCGACGCCCAGGAGGGCTGAGCCCGCCCCGGCGCCCGGCAGGCACCCGAACCAGGCGCTCCCCGCCCCGGCAGGGCGGGGAGCGCCGCGGTCCGGACCGGTGCCTTCCGGGCGGATTTGCTCGACGGCGATGCGGTCGCGTACGCTTCCACAGAAGCCAAAGACCGCTGGTCGTTGCCGTGCGCTCGTCAGAGAGTGCGGCGGCCGAAGGATCCGCTGAAACTGCGGACGACCCGCGTAGGTGACTGTGGATGTGTTCCCGTACGTTCGCTCGCGAGCAAACGGTTGAGCCACGCCCCTGCGCCTGCGCCGGGGCGTTTTGTTTTGTCGGCCTCTTCTGAGCGGTCCTCATCACCCGGAAGGAGGCCACGCTTATGGCAAGGCCCGACAAGGCTGCCGCGGTAGCCGAGCTCGCGGACCAGTTCCGCAGCTCGAACGCCGCCGTGCTGACCGAGTACCGGGGTCTCACCGTGGCGCAGCTCAAGACGCTGCGCCGTTCGCTCGGTGAAGACGCCCAGTACGCCGTGGTGAAGAACACGCTGACCAAGATCGCGGCCAACGAGGCCGGGATCAACCAGCTCGACGACCTGTTCAACGGTCCGACGGCGGTTGCCTTCATCACCGGTGACCCGGTGACGTCGGCGAAGGGTCTTCGTGACTTCGCCAAGGACAACCCCAACCTCGTCATCAAGGGCGGTGTCCTTGACGGCAAGGCGCTGTCCGCCGACGAGATCAAGAAGCTTGCGGACCTCGAGTCCCGCGAGGTTCTGCTCGCCAAGCTGGCGGGCGCCTTCAAGGGCAAGCAGACGCAGACTGCTCAGCTCCTCCAGGCGCTTCCCTCGAAGCTCGTCCGCACCGTGGACGCGCTCCGTGCCAAGCAGGCCGAGCAGGGCGGTGCCGAGTAATTCGGCTCGCGCATTGACCGCCGCCTGAGGCGACGGTCGTAGCGGGCCGAACGTACGCCCGCCTCACCAGTACATACCGGCACCAGCCGAATTAGTGGAAGGATCGCCCATCATGGCGAAGCTCAGCCAGGAAGACCTGCTCGCGCAGTTCGAGGAGATGACCCTCATCGAGCTCTCCGAGTTCGTGAAGGCGTTCGAGGAGAAGTTCGACGTCACCGCCGCCGCGGCCGTCGCCGTCGCCGGCCCCGCCGGCCCGGGCGCCCCGGCCGAGGCCGCTGAGGAGCAGGACGAGTTCGACGTCATCCTCACGGGTGCCGGCGACAAGAAGATCCAGGTCATCAAGGTCGTGCGTGAGCTGACCTCCCTGGGTCTGAAGGAGGCCAAGGACCTCGTGGACGGCGCTCCGAAGCCGGTCCTCGAGAAGGTCGCCAAGGAAGCCGCCGAGAAGGCCGCCGAGTCCCTCAAGGGCGCCGGCGCCTCCGTCGAGGTCAAGTAACACCACGAGTCCCGCCAGGGGCTCACGCGCGCCGACACAGCCGCTCGCAGAGCGCTGTAACGCTGACGCACCGAGGAGCGATCACCCACTTGGGTGGTCGCTCCTCGGCGTTCAGGGGGTCCCAGAGCGGCTGCCTTGCGCCGCCGGTCGCGACGAGTATGGTGATCTTCGTCGTGCCTCCGGCGGACCCCGGGACAGCGGTCAGTGACGTTGGCAGCACCTTGTTCGGGCTTGGGGGGCCTTGACGAACCGCACGGAGCGCGCAATTCTCAGGACGCGTCGTCACAACGATCCGGATCCGAGGCATGGATCGGCGGCGAAGAGGGCAGTATCGATGTGCATCGAGGGCGTGGCTTGCAGCAGGGGTTGAGAACAACGAGGGTCTTCAAAAACCCGCACTGGACATCAGTGGGCCTAGTGGCTACACTGACCCTTTGCGCTGCCTGTTAGCTGCCTCCTGCCCGTCACCAGGGGCATACCCTCGCTTGAGCACCGACGATCGAACCACCTCTGACCTGGCCGTACCGGCCGAATCAGGAACGGTCCGACTCTGTGCCCCAGCTGGGGACCGGTACGCGCGTAGTGAGTCCGAGCCCTCGGAAGGACCCCCTCTTGGCCGCCTCGCGCACTGCCTCGACCGCGAATACGAACAACGGCGCCAGCACCGCCCCGCTGCGCATCTCCTTTGCAAAGATCAAGGAGCCCCTCGAGGTTCCGAACCTTCTTGCGCTGCAAACCGAGAGCTTCGACTGGCTGCTCGGCAACGACGCGTGGAAGGCTCGTGTCGAGGCGGCTCTGGACAATGGACAGGACGTCCCCACCAAGTCCGGTCTGGAGGAGATCTTCGAGGAGATCTCCCCGATCGAGGACTTCTCCGGGTCGATGTCGCTGACCTTCCGCGACCACCGCTTCGAGCCTCCCAAGAACTCCATCGACGAGTGCAAGGAACGCGACTTCACGTACGCGGCCCCGCTCTTCGTCACCGCTGAGTTCACCAACAACGAGACCGGCGAGATCAAGTCCCAGACGGTCTTCATGGGCGACTTCCCGCTCATGACCAACAAGGGCACCTTCGTCATCAACGGCACCGAGCGTGTCGTGGTGTCGCAGCTGGTCCGTTCGCCGGGTGTCTACTTCGACTCCTCCATCGACAAGACGTCCGACAAGGACATCTTCTCGGCCAAGGTGATCCCCTCCCGGGGTGCCTGGCTGGAGATGGAGATCGACAAGCGCGACATGGTCGGTGTCCGCATCGACCGCAAGCGCAAGCAGTCCGTCACCGTTCTCCTGAAGGCTCTCGGCTGGACGACCGAGCAGATCCTCGAGGAGTTCGGCGAGTACGAGTCCATGCGCGCCACCCTGGAGAAGGACCACACCCAGGGCCAGGACGACGCGCTCCTCGACATCTACCGCAAGCTGCGTCCGGGCGAGCCGCCGACCCGCGAGGCCGCGCAGACCCTGCTCGAGAACCTCTACTTCAACCCCAAGCGCTACGACCTCGCCAAGGTCGGCCGCTACAAGGTGAACAAGAAGCTCGGCGGCGAGGCCCCGCTGGACGCCGGCGTCCTGACCGTCGAGGACATCATCTCGACGATCAAGTACCTGGTGAAGCTGCACGCCGGCGAGACCGAGACGGTCGGTGACAACGGCACCTCGATCGTCGTCGAGACCGACGACATCGACCACTTCGGCAACCGTCGTCTGCGCAACGTCGGCGAGCTCATCCAGAACCAGGTCCGCACGGGTCTGGCTCGTATGGAGCGTGTCGTCCGCGAGCGGATGACGACCCAGGACGTCGAGGCGATCACGCCGCAGACCCTGATCAACATCCGGCCGGTCGTCGCCTCCATCAAGGAGTTCTTCGGCACCAGCCAGCTCTCGCAGTTCATGGACCAGAACAACCCGCTGTCGGGTCTGACGCACAAGCGTCGTCTCTCGGCGCTGGGCCCCGGTGGTCTGTCGCGTGAGCGGGCCGGCTTCGAGGTCCGTGACGTGCACCCCTCGCACTACGGCCGCATGTGCCCGATCGAGACCCCCGAAGGCCCGAACATCGGCCTGATCGGCTCGCTCGCCTCCTACGGCCGGGTCAACGCGTTCGGTTTCGTCGAGACGCCCTACCGCCGGGTCACCGACGGTGTCGTCACCGACGAGGTCGACTACCTGACCGCCGACGAGGAGGACCGCTTCGTCATCGCCCAGGCCAACGCGCCGCTGGGTGAGGACTTCCGGTTCGAGGAGTCGCGCGTCCTGGTCCGCCGTCGTGGCGGAGAGGTCGACTACGTCCCCGGTGACGACGTCGACTACATGGACGTCTCGCCGCGCCAGATGGTGTCGGTCGCGACCGCCATGATCCCGTTCCTCGAGCACGACGACGCCAACCGTGCCCTCATGGGCGCGAACATGATGCGTCAGGCCGTGCCGCTCATCAAGTCCGAGGCGCCGCTGGTCGGCACCGGCATGGAGTACCGCTGCGCGGTCGACGCCGGTGACGTCCTGAAGTCGGAGAAGGACGGTGTGGTCCAGGAGGTCTCCGCGGACTACATCACCACCGCCAACGACGACGGCACGTACACCACGTACCGCCTCGCCAAGTTCTCGCGCTCGAACCAGGGCACCTCGGTCAACCAGAAGGTTGTCGTGGACGAGGGCGCCCGCGTCATCGCCGGCCAGGTCCTGGCCGACGGTCCCGCGACCGAGAACGGCGAGATGGCGCTCGGCAAGAACCTGCTCGTGGCGTTCATGCCGTGGGAGGGTCACAACTACGAGGACGCGATCATCCTGTCGCAGCGCCTCGTGCAGGACGACGTCCTCTCCTCGATCCACATCGAGGAGCACGAGGTCGACGCCCGTGACACCAAGCTCGGCCCCGAGGAGATCACCCGGGACATCCCGAACGTCTCCGAGGAGGTCCTCGCCGACCTCGACGAGCGCGGCATCATCCGTATCGGTGCCGAGGTCGTCGCCGGCGACATCCTCGTCGGCAAGGTCACGCCCAAGGGCGAGACCGAGCTGACCCCCGAGGAGCGCCTGCTCCGCGCGATCTTCGGTGAGAAGGCGCGCGAGGTGCGCGACACCTCGCTGAAGGTGCCGCACGGCGAGATCGGCAAGGTCATCGGCGTCCGCGTCTTCGACCGCGAGGAGGGCGACGAGCTTCCCCCCGGTGTGAACCAGCTGGTGCGCGTGTACGTGGCGCAGAAGCGCAAGATCACCGACGGTGACAAGCTCGCCGGCCGTCACGGCAACAAGGGCGTCATCTCCAAGATCCTGCCGATCGAGGACATGCCGTTCCTGGAGGACGGCACCCCGGTCGACATCATCCTCAACCCGCTGGGTGTCCCGTCCCGAATGAACCCGGGACAGGTCCTGGAGATCCACCTCGGCTGGCTCGCCAGCCGCGGCTGGGACGTCTCCGGTCTCGGCGAGGAGTGGGCGCAGCGCCTGCAGGCCATCGGTGCCGACCAGGTCGACCCGGGCACGAACGTCGCGACCCCCGTCTTCGACGGTGCGCGCGAGGACGAGCTCGCGGGTCTGCTGCAGCACACCATCCCGAACCGCGACGGCGAGCGCATGGTGCTCCCCTCCGGCAAGGCGAGGCTGTTCGACGGCCGCTCCGGCGAGCCGTTCCCGGAGCCGATCTCGGTCGGCTACATGTACATCCTCAAGCTCCACCACCTGGTCGACGACAAGCTGCACGCCCGGTCGACCGGTCCGTACTCGATGATCACCCAGCAGCCGCTGGGTGGTAAGGCCCAGTTCGGTGGCCAGCGCTTCGGTGAGATGGAGGTGTGGGCGCTGGAGGCATACGGCGCCGCGTACGCCCTCCAGGAGCTGCTGACCATCAAGTCCGACGACGTGACCGGCCGCGTGAAGGTCTACGAGGCCATCGTCAAGGGCGAGAACATCCCCGAGCCCGGCATCCCCGAGTCCTTCAAGGTGCTCATCAAGGAGATGCAGTCCCTGTGCCTCAACGTGGAGGTGCTGTCCTCGGACGGCATGTCCATCGAGATGCGCGACACCGACGAGGACGTCTTCCGCGCTGCGGAAGAGCTCGGCATCGACCTGTCCCGGCGCGAGCCGAGCAGCGTCGAAGAGGTCTGACGGGAGTTCGGCCCGGGGCTCAGCGATGAGCCCCGGCCGGCCCCAGGACCCCCGTTTCAGACCCCTAAGACTTACAACCCTGAGAGGGATTGACGCATAGTGCTCGACGTCAACTTCTTCGATGAGCTCCGGATCGGTCTGGCAACCGCTGACGACATCCGTCAGTGGAGCCACGGCGAGGTCAAGAAGCCCGAGACCATCAACTACCGCACGCTCAAGCCCGAAAAGGACGGACTCTTCTGCGAGAAGATCTTCGGTCCGACCCGGGACTGGGAGTGCTACTGCGGCAAGTACAAGCGTGTCCGCTTCAAGGGCATCATCTGCGAGCGCTGCGGCGTCGAGGTCACTCGCGCCAAGGTGCGTCGTGAGCGGATGGGTCACATCGAACTGGCCGCTCCCGTCACCCACATCTGGTACTTCAAGGGCGTCCCGTCGCGCCTGGGCTACCTGCTCGACCTGGCCCCGAAGGACCTCGAGAAGGTCATCTACTTCGCCGCGTACATGATCACGTACGTGGACGAGGAGCGCCGTACGCGTGACCTGCCCTCGCTGGAGGCGCACGTCTCCGTCGAGCGTCAGCAGGTCGAGAACCGTCGCGACGCCGACCTCGAGGCCCGCGCCAAGAAGCTCGAGACCGACCTGGCCGAGCTCGAGGCCGAGGGTGCGAAGGCCGACGTGCGCCGCAAGGTGCGCGAGGGTGCCGAGCGCGAGATGAAGCAGCTGCGCGACCGTGCGCAGCGCGAGATCGACCGCCTCGACGAGGTCTGGACCCGGTTCAAGAACCTCAAGGTCCAGGACCTGGAGGGTGACGAGCTCCTCTACCGCGAGCTGCGTGACCGCTTCGGCACGTACTTCGACGGTTCGATGGGTGCCGCGGCGCTGCAGAAGCGCCTGGAGTCCTTCGACCTCGACGAGGAGGCCGAGCGCCTCCGCGAGATCATCCGCACCGGCAAGGGCCAGAAGAAGACCCGCGCGCTCAAGCGCCTCAAGGTCGTCTCCGCGTTCCTGCAGACCAGCAACAGCCCCAAGGGCATGGTGCTCGACTGCGTGCCGGTCATCCCGCCGGACCTGCGTCCGATGGTGCAGCTGGACGGTGGCCGCTTCGCGACCTCCGACCTGAACGACCTGTACCGCCGCGTGATCAACCGCAACAACCGCCTGAAGCGGCTTCTCGACCTCGGCGCGCCCGAGATCATCGTGAACAACGAGAAGCGCATGCTCCAGGAGGCCGTGGACGCCCTCTTCGACAACGGTCGTCGTGGTCGCCCGGTCACCGGTCCCGGTAACCGCCCGCTGAAGTCCCTGAGCGACATGCTCAAGGGCAAGCAGGGTCGTTTCCGTCAGAACCTTCTCGGTAAGCGTGTGGACTACTCCGCGCGTTCCGTGATCGTCGTCGGTCCGCAGCTGAAGCTGCACCAGTGCGGTCTGCCCAAGGCCATGGCGCTGGAGCTCTTCAAGCCGTTCGTGATGAAGCGCCTGGTGGACCTGAACCACGCGCAGAACATCAAGAGCGCCAAGCGGATGGTCGAGCGCGGCCGCACGGTCGTGTACGACGTCCTGGAAGAGGTCATCGCCGAGCACCCGGTTCTGCTGAACCGTGCGCCGACGCTGCACCGCCTCGGCATCCAGGCCTTCGAGCCGCAGCTGGTCGAGGGCAAGGCCATCCAGATCCACCCGCTCGTCTGCACCGCGTTCAACGCGGACTTCGACGGTGACCAGATGGCCGTGCACCTGCCGCTCTCCGCGGAGGCGCAGGCCGAGGCCCGCATCCTGATGCTGTCCTCGAACAACATCCTCAAGCCGGCCGACGGCCGCCCGGTCACGATGCCGACCCAGGACATGGTCCTCGGTCTGTTCTTCCTGACCACCGACGGTGCCCTGCGCAACGTCAAGGGCGAGGAGCGCTCCTTCGCGTCCGTCGCCGAGGCGATCATGGCGTTCGACGCCGGCGAGCTCTCGCTGCAGTCCCGCGTGGACATCCGCTTCCCGGTGGGCACCATCCCGCCGCGCGGCTGGACCCCGCCGGAGCGCGAGGAGGGCGAGCCGGAGTGGCAGCAGGGTGACACCTTCCGCCTCCGTACGACGCTGGGCCGTGCGCTCTTCAACGAGCTGCTGCCCGAGGACTACCCGTTCGTCGACTACGAGGTCGGCAAGAAGCAGCTCTCCGAGATCGTCAACGACCTCGCCGAGCGCTACCCCAAGGTCATCGTGGCGGCGACGCTCGACAACCTGAAGGCGGCCGGCTTCTTCTGGGCGACCCGCTCCGGCGTGACCGTGGCCATCTCCGACATCGTCGTTCCCGAGGCGAAGAAGGAGATCGTCAAGGGTTACGAGGCGCAGGACGAGAAGGTCCAGAAGCAGTACGAGCGCGGTCTGATCACCAAGGACGAGCGCACGCAGGAGCTCATCGCGATCTGGACCAAGGCGACCAACGAGGTCGCCGAGGCGATGAACGCGAACTTCCCGAAGACGAACCCCATCTTCATGATGGTCGACTCGGGTGCCCGCGGAAACATGATGCAGATGCGTCAGATCGCCGGTATGCGTGGTCTGGTGTCGAACGCCAAGAACGAGACGATCCCGCGTCCCATCAAGGCGTCCTTCCGTGAGGGCCTGTCCGTGCTGGAGTACTTCATCTCCACGCACGGTGCCCGTAAGGGTCTGGCCGACACCGCTCTGCGTACCGCCGACTCGGGTTACCTCACCCGTCGTCTGGTCGACGTCTCCCAGGACGTCATCATCCGCGAGGAGGACTGCGGCACCGACCGCGGTCTGCGCCTGGCGATCGCCGAGCGCGGCGCCGACGGCGTCCTGCGCAAGGCGGACAACGTCGAGACCAGCGTGTACGCACGTGCGCTGGCCGAGGACATCGTCGTCGACGGTGTGGTGCTGGCCCCGGCCAACACCGACCTGGGCGACGTCCTCATCGACGAGCTGGTCAGGCACGGCATCGAGGAGGTCAAGACCCGTTCGGTCCTGACCTGCGAGTCCGCCGTCGGCACCTGCGCCATGTGCTACGGCCGCTCGCTGGCCACCGGCAAGCTGGTCGACATCGGTGAGGCGGTCGGCATCATCGCCGCCCAGTCCATCGGTGAGCCCGGTACCCAGCTGACGATGCGTACCTTCCACACCGGTGGTGTGGCCGGTGACGACATCACCCAGGGTCTGCCCCGTGTCGTCGAGCTCTTCGAGGCTCGTACGCCGAAGGGTGTCGCCCCGATCTCCGAGGCGGACGGCCGTGTCCGCATCGAGGAGACGGAGAAGACCAAGAAGATCGTCATCACTCCCGACGACGGCAGCGACGAGACGGCGTTCCCGATCTCGAAGCGTGCCCGTCTGCTGGTGAGCGAGGGCGACCACGTCGGGGTGGGCCAGAAGCTCACCGTGGGTGCCACCAACCCGCACGACGTGCTGCGGATCCTCGGTCAGCGCGCGGTCCAGGTCCACCTGGTCGGCGAGGTCCAGAAGGTCTACAACTCGCAGGGTGTGTCGATCCACGACAAGCACATCGAGATCATCATCCGGCAGATGCTCCGCCGGGTGACGATCATCGAGTCCGGCGACGCGGAGCTGCTGCCGGGCGAGCTGGTCGAGCGCGGCAAGTTCGAGACCGAGAACCGTCGTGTGGTCCAGGAAGGCGGCCACCCGGCCTCCGGCCGTCCGCAGCTGATGGGTATCACCAAGGCCTCGCTCGCCACCGAGTCGTGGCTGTCGGCGGCGTCCTTCCAGGAGACGACCAGGGTTCTGACGGACGCGGCGATCAACGCCAAGTCCGACTCCCTGATCGGCCTCAAGGAGAACGTCATCATCGGTAAGCTCATCCCGGCCGGTACGGGTCTGTCCCGCTACCGCAACATCCGGGTCGAGCCGACCGAGGAGGCCAAGGCCGCGATGTACTCGGCCGTCGGCTACGACGACATCGACTACTCGCCGTTCGGCACGGGCTCCGGCCAGGCCGTTCCGCTGGAGGACTACGACTACGGTCCGTACAACCAGTAAGGCGTAGGTCTGTCGGCGGGCGGCCGTCCCTTCGGGGATGGCCGCCCGCCGGCGTGTACGGGGGAGCGGTGCCGCGCCGGCACGGATGCGGCCGTCCCGCGGGCACGCTCGCTGCCTCTGAGGGCGGCGCGTGGGCCCGGGGCACCCCGGCGCCCGTACGGGGTGCGGGGGCGTCTGGAGGGCCCCTGGGGCCCCTCAGAGCCCTGCTCGGAGCCGCCGGCCGGGGTGTTGCGGCGGTGTGGCGATCGTGTGGCGGACCCGGCGTGTCCTGCGCGAGAGCATTTGTTTTGACCGGAGTGGATGCGATAGGTACGCTCAGACCTTGTGCCTGGGGTGTGCCCTGGCTCCCGTGCGTGCCTTCAAACCGCAAGGGGAGCCGTCAGCGGCCACCGCAATCTGCGCCCTTTCCGCCTCACGGCGGGAATCTGCAGTATTCGACACACCCGACCGCGTGGGTCGGCGATGTTCCAGGTTAGCTTCACCATTCGGCACACAGAAACCGGAGAAGTAGTGCCTACGATCCAGCAGCTGGTCCGGAAGGGCCGGCAGGACAAGGTCGAGAAGAACAAGACGCCCGCACTCGAGGGTTCGCCCCAGCGTCGCGGCGTCTGCACGCGTGTGTTCACGACCACCCCGAAGAAGCCGAACTCGGCCCTGCGTAAGGTCGCGCGTGTGCGTCTGACCAGCGGGATCGAGGTCACTGCTTACATTCCGGGTGAGGGACACAACCTGCAGGAGCACTCGATCGTGCTCGTGCGCGGCGGCCGTGTGAAGGACCTGCCCGGTGTTCGTTACAAGATCATCCGCGGTTCGCTCGACACCCAGGGTGTCAAGAACCGCAAGCAGGCCCGCAGCCGCTACGGCGCCAAGAAGGAGAAGTAAGAATGCCTCGTAAGGGCCCCGCCCCGAAGCGCCCGGTCATCATCGACCCGGTCTACGGTTCTCCTCTTGTCACCTCCCTGATCAACAAGGTGCTGCTGAACGGCAAGCGCTCCACCGCCGAGCGCATCGTGTACGGCGCCATGGAGGGCCTGCGCGAGAAGACCGGCAACGACCCGGTCATCACGCTGAAGCGCGCTCTTGAGAACATCAAGCCGACCCTCGAGGTCAAGTCCCGCCGTGTCGGTGGTGCGACGTACCAGGTTCCGATCGAGGTCAAGCCCGGTCGTGCCAACACGCTCGCGCTGCGCTGGCTGGTCGGTTACTCCCGCGCCCGTCGCGAGAAGACCATGACCGAGCGTCTGCTCAACGAGCTTCTCGACGCCTCCAACGGCCTTGGTGCCGCTGTGAAGAAGCGCGAGGACACCCACAAGATGGCCGAGTCCAACAAGGCCTTCGCGCACTACCGCTGGTAGTCGCTACCCACATCGAGACCGAGAGAAGACTGAAGCCTTATGGCTACCACTTCACTTGACCTGGCCAGGGTCCGCAACATCGGGATCATGGCCCACATCGACGCGGGCAAGACGACCACCACCGAGCGGATCCTCTTCTACACCGGCGTTTCGTACAAGATCGGTGAGGTCCACGACGGCGCTGCCACCATGGACTGGATGGAGCAGGAGCAGGAGCGTGGCATCACGATCACGTCTGCTGCCACCACCTGTCACTGGCCGCTCGAGGACAACGACTACACGATCAACATCATCGACACCCCGGGGCACGTCGACTTCACCGTCGAGGTGGAGCGCTCCCTGCGTGTGCTCGACGGTGCCGTGACGGTGTTCGACGGTGTCGCCGGTGTTGAGCCGCAGTCCGAGACCGTGTGGCGTCAGGCCGACCGCTACGGCGTGCCGCGTATCTGCTTCGTCAACAAGCTCGACCGGACCGGCGCGGAGTTCCACCGCTGCGTCGACATGATCTCGGACCGCCTTGGTGCGCAGCCGCTGGTCATGCAGCTTCCGATCGGTGCCGAGGCCGACTTCAAGGGCGTCGTGGACCTGGTCCGCATGAAGGCGCTCGTGTGGTCCGCCGAGGCGGCGAAGGGCGAGATGTACGACGTCGTCGACATCCCGGCCACGCACACCGAGGCCGCCGAGGAATGGCGGAACAAGCTGGTCGAGGCCGTCGCGGAGAACGACGAAGAGATCATGGAGCTGTACCTCGAGGGCCAGGAGCCCACCGAGGAGCAGCTGTACGCCGCGATCCGTCGCATCACCATCGCGTCCGGCAAGTCCAACGACACCACGGTCACCCCGGTGTTCTGTGGCACCGCGTTCAAGAACAAGGGCGTCCAGCCCCTGCTCGACGCGGTCGTGCGCTACCTGCCGACCCCGCTCGACGTCGAGGCCATCGAAGGCCACGACGTGAAGGACCCCGAGCTGGTCGTCCGGCGCAAGCCGTCCGAGGACGAGCCGCTGTCCGCCCTCGCGTTCAAGATCATGAGCGACCCGCACCTGGGCAAGCTCACCTTCGTCCGGGTTTACTCGGGCCGCCTGGAGTCCGGCACCGCGGTGCTGAACTCCGTCAAGGGCAAGAAGGAGCGCATCGGCAAGATCTACCGCATGCACGCGAACAAGCGTGAGGAGATCGAGTCGGTGGGCGCCGGCGACATCGTCGCCGTGATGGGCCTCAAGCAGACCACCACCGGTGAGACGCTGAGCGACGACAAGAACCCGGTCATCCTGGAGTCCATGGACTTCCCGGCGCCGGTCATCCAGGTCGCCATCGAGCCCAAGTCCAAGGGTGACCAGGAGAAGCTGGGTGTCGCCATCCAGCGTCTCGCGGAGGAGGACCCCTCCTTCCAGGTCCACTCGGACGAGGAGACCGGCCAGACCATCATCGGTGGTATGGGCGAGCTGCACCTCGAGGTGCTGGTCGACCGTATGCGCCGTGAGTTCAAGGTCGAGGCCAACGTCGGTAAGCCGCAGGTCGCGTACCGTGAGACGATCCGCAAGGCCGTCGAGCGCGTGGACTACACCCACAAGAAGCAGACCGGTGGTACCGGTCAGTTCGCCAAGGTGCAGATCGCGATCGAGCCGATCGAGGGTGGCGACGCCTCCTACGAGTTCGTGAACAAGGTGACCGGTGGTCGTATCCCGAAGGAGTACATCCCTTCGGTCGACGCCGGTGCGCAGGAGGCCATGCAGTTCGGCATCCTCGCCGGGTACGAGATGACGGGCGTCCGCGTCACGCTTCTCGACGGTGCCTACCACGAGGTCGACTCCTCCGAGCTGGCGTTCAAGATCGCCGGTTCGCAGGCGTTCAAGGAGGCCGCGCGCAAGGCCAGCCCTGTGCTGCTCGAGCCGATGATGGCCGTCGAGGTCACCACGCCCGAGGACTACATGGGTGAGGTCATCGGCGACATCAACTCCCGCCGTGGTCAGATCCAGGCCATGGAGGAGCGTGCCGGTGCGCGCGTCGTGAAGGGCCTCGTGCCCCTCTCGGAGATGTTCGGCTACGTCGGCGACCTCCGCAGCAAGACCTCGGGTCGCGCAAGCTACTCGATGCAGTTCGACTCCTACGCCGAGGTTCCCCGGAACGTCGCCGAGGAGATCATCGCGAAGGCCAAGGGCGAGTAACACACCCCGTTTACACGCTTTAGGCTTGACACCGACCGCCGGGGATCACCCCGGTAAGGGAGAACCCCGGCGGGCGGCATCCCAGCAAAGATCACCTGGCGCCGATGAGTAAGGCGTACCAGAACCACTCCACAGGAGGACCCAGTGGCGAAGGCGAAGTTCGAGCGGACTAAGCCGCACGTCAACATCGGCACCATCGGTCACATTGACCACGGTAAGACGACCCTCACGGCCGCCATTACCAAGGTGCTGCACGACGCGTACCCGGACCTGAACGAGGCCTCGGCCTTCGACCAGATCGACAAGGCTCCTGAGGAGCGCCAGCGCGGTATCACCATCTCCATCGCGCACGTCGAGTACCAGACCGAGACGCGTCACTACGCCCACGTCGACTGCCCCGGTCACGCGGACTACATCAAGAACATGATCACGGGTGCGGCGCAGATGGACGGCGCCATCCTCGTGGTCGCCGCCACCGACGGCCCGATGCCGCAGACCAAGGAGCACGTGCTCCTGGCCCGCCAGGTCGGCGTCCCCTACATCGTCGTCGCCCTGAACAAGGCCGACATGGTGGACGACGAGGAGATCCTGGAGCTCGTCGAGCTCGAGGTTCGTGAGCTCCTCTCCGAGTACGAGTTCCCGGGCGACGACCTTCCGGTCGTCAAGGTCTCGGCGCTCAAGGCCCTCGAGGGCGACAAGGAGTGGGGCCAGTCCGTCCTCGACCTGATGAAGGCCGTCGACGAGAACATCCCGCAGCCCGAGCGTGACGTCGACAAGCCGTTCCTCATGCCGATCGAGGACGTCTTCACGATCACCGGTCGCGGTACGGTCGTCACCGGCCGTATCGAGCGTGGTGTCCTGAAGGTCAACGAGACCGTCGACATCGTGGGCATCAAGCAGGAGAAGACCACCACCACGGTCACCGGCATCGAGATGTTCCGCAAGCTGCTCGACGAGGGCCAGGCCGGTGAGAACGTCGGTCTGCTCCTCCGTGGCATCAAGCGCGAGGACGTCGAGCGCGGCCAGGTCATCATCAAGCCCGGTTCGGTCACGCCGCACACCGAGTTCGAGGCCCAGGCCTACATCCTGTCCAAGGACGAGGGTGGCCGCCACACGCCGTTCTTCAACAACTACCGTCCGCAGTTCTACTTCCGTACGACTGACGTGACCGGTGTTGTGACCCTCCCCGAGGGCACGGAGATGGTCATGCCGGGCGACAACACTGAGATGAAGGTCGAGCTCATCCAGCCCGTCGCCATGGAGGAGGGCCTCAAGTTCGCCATCCGTGAGGGTGGCCGGACCGTCGGCGCCGGCCAGGTCACCAAGATCAACAAGTAAGCATCGCTTGCCTGTTGGGCTTGAACGCCTGGTAGCTCTTCCCTGAGCTCCTGAAGGGGCCCGCACGACTTCGGTCGGGCGGGCCTCTTTGCGTTGGGGGATGTGAGTACGGTGCCCATGTGCGGCTTGGGGCGAGGGTGCTGAGTGGCGGGGCACAGCGATGTCCCGCGAGCCCTCGCGCCCGGGCTCCGCGGCGACGCGAGCCGGCTGCAACGAGGGCTGCCAGTCGTCGGACGGCGTCACCGAACACACGGGTGCGCGTGGGGTGTGAAGGCCGCTCCGCCGCCCGATCCTAGGAAGCAGGGATCTCTGACGTGAAGACCGAACTGGGCGCCTTGACGCTCGCCGTCCCCCTGGCTCTGATCGCCCTCACCGGATGCGGCATGACCGCCGGCGGATCCACGGGGATTCCGTCCGCCGGCATCAGCACCTCGCGTGACGCCTCGGACGCGATGGAGGAGGTGCCGAGTGGGATCCGTGAGCTGATCGGCGTCAAGGGGAAGGCGTCCGACAGTCGGCCCGGTGTCACCGCGGAACTGCCGAAGCACGGGTGGAAGTCGTCGGCTATGAGGCGGACATCAGCAAGAACAAGAACCTCACCCTCGCTGCCGATGACGACGAGCGAAAGGTGGGCGTCAATGTCGTGCGGCGTGCGAAGAATGATCCTCCGAAGCTGAGCGTGACCGTGGTGTCCGGTTGCTACACGGTGCCCGAGGGCCGGGAAGTCGAGCGCTTCTGACGGTTGGGGCTCAGCAAGCGGTGGGTCGTCCCGGCGGGGGTTCATCCCGGGGCCGTCTCGGCGTGGGGGCCGTATCTGAGGACCGGCACTCATGTGCCTCCTGCGGCTGGGGTGTTGGGTGGGGGAGTGGCCGATCTCGGGCGCTGCCTGTGACAGGCCGCGTGGGGAGTGTCACTGGCCGTGGCTAGAGTTACCGGTGAGTGTGGGTCCGGCGTGTTGGCGAGTGAGGGTGGGACGGGGGCCGGGGCTTCGCCGTGGTACGTCGACGTGTTCGACGCGGCACGGGATGCCGTCGCCGACGTCGCCACGGAGCTCTCCTCGTTCACAAGAAGGTCCGCCGGGAGGCTGCCGCGGAGATGACGAATTGCCTCCGGTCCTCTGAACGCAGCGCGGACAGTCCTCCGGCCTGACTCGGCCGTCCCCGGTCTCAGCGGTACCGGATCACGTGCAGCGCGCGGACGCCAACGGGGTCGAATGACACTGGCTCGTCGGACGAGCCGTCGAACAGCATCACACCCGTCGCTGTAATGAGCGCATTGAGCAGCCATCCCACGGCCTCACGGCCACGGCCGTCGGTGCGACGGACCCAGACCAGGGCGCGAGACCCTACTGGCAACGATGAGAGTTCACCAACCGCCGACTGCCAGTCGTGGTGGTCGGCGGTGGATAGGACGGGCCCGAGTTCGGCGAGTGTCGGCTCGAACCAGTGGGCGCGGCCGGGGGCTGGTGCCGGCGGGAACCGACCAGTGCCCGGAGCCCCACCAACGTCCCAATGGGCCAGCCAGTTCCACGGATCAGAGTTCGGCAGGCCAAAGGGCGTGCCCGTGTCCTTGGGAACGACCAGCGTCGCGTCCAGCATGGTGTCCTGCCAATGACCTTCCCGGAGGTGGCGCCGTGTGTCGCAGGAGAACACCCAGCCGCGACGGGTCTCGTCCTCGGCTTTCGGAGCCACCAGCTCGACCTGGCCTCCGTATGTGCTTTCCAGCCATAGCCGGGCCTTCGTCACCGCCGAGTCGTAGTCGAACGCCTCCTGCTCCCAGGGGCGGCGCCGCGGCCTGATCGCCTCCGGCGTGGCCCGGATGAGTACGAGCTCGCGCACGTGCTGGCTGTCGAGCCGTGCCAGGGACGACGTCAGGCCGTCGAGGAAGACGACCTGCCCCTTGTTGTTGTGGGCATAAATCAGGTTGCCCGTCGCTTCCCGACCGTTGATCTCACGACGTAGCCACACAACGCCCCGGGTGTCGGGGCCCGTCTCCTGGACCGCCTTGACAATCTCGTCCCAGCTGCTCGTCCGCTGTCGCTCGAACTCCGGAAAATACCTGCGGGAGAGTCTGCTCCACCAGCCCGGAGCCTCGTCCGAGGGTTGCCAGGCCAGAGGGGACGAGGGGCTCTTGTTGATCGCCGAATGCAGGGAGACGACACAGCCGCGCGCGTTGATCCGCCGCCCTTGGTTCTCTACGCGCGCGATGGCGGCATCGAGCAAGGGAGCCGGTTCAAGATCTCCGAGCGGATCACTGGGTGACGGGTGGAACGGGGAGCTGCCGTCTTTGGGAAGCACGATCGATGCCGCGAGCATGGGCGTCTGGGGGTAGCCCGGCTGTTGCACGGCCCGGCACGCCATCAGCCAGGCGGTTGCCGACTCGTGCACCGGCTGGAGGTCTGCCAGTTCGACGAGACCCCGGTAGGTGCGCTGGAGCCACTCCGCAGCCTGCCGTTCGGGGGTGGGCATTTCAGTGCCCCTTCCTGGGGGGCCAGTTGCCTGCAGCCTGAAGATCCATGTATTCCGCTACTGCAGGGAATGTCGGAGCGAGGTGGACAGTGCTTCCATCATGCGGCACGACGACAACAGAGGTGAACGGAGCCTGCGCGGGGTCACCGGTCTCGATGTGTTCCTTGAAATCGAAGCGAATGGTCCAGCCGTACGTGAATTCGACCCCTGTTTCCGGGAGTACCACTACGGAATCCGGCCTGTCCGGGTAAGCGCGGTTCTTCAGGAAGTCAGTGGCCGCGGCCACTACCTCATCCTTGGTCAACATTTAGGGAGCTCCATTGCGATACGGGATGTGCCCGATGGAAGAGACGTTTTTCTCCAACATGCCCAGTGTTCCGCTTTGGCCGTCCAGGAAGACCACGCCATGGGGAGTGTTAACGGCGTTGAAGACGTGGGCCGTGCCGTCCGGGCGTGAGATGTAGACGGCGCTTCGTGAGTCCTGCCCCCGCCCCTGAAGGTCACGAATGATGTCGTCGTAGCTGTCCACCATGTCATAGTGGCCTTTTACTCTGTCCTTCATGCCGAGCTGTTCCGGCGGAATGTGGTCACCGGCATGCTTGGGAGCGGCGCTCACGTCGATTCCGTCCAGGCGGCGGTCCACGGCGACGGTGTTGTGGCTGCAATTCAACGTGTATCCAGGCTGCCCAGTATTGTTCACGTCCTTGAGCCAAGGATACTCGGAGTCCAAGAAGTCCTGTGCCTGTTTCGGATCCACCGAGTCGTAATGGATTGCCTTTTCTTTGACGTGCTCGGTGCTGCTCGCCAGATCGTCCCAGTTCTTCGGCGCCGCTCCGGCTGCCTCGTCGCCGTATTTGAGGCCCTTGGATGCCACATTCGATGCCGCGACCTCCATTCCCTCTTTTACGCTCAGGCTTACGCCGCTGCGGGCGAGGCCGGCCCCCTTGGTGCCGATGGCCTCCGGAATGAGACGGCCAAAAAATTCGGAGGGATCCTTCTTGAATCCTTCCACCGCTGCCTGGACGACCCGCTCGGGATGTGCGGCTGTGGACACCAACCCGCTCAACGTCATGTTGACGTTCTGGAGATACTCGGCGGGATGGGTCAGGTTGTAGGGATCGGTGGGGTTGAGACCGCGGACGAAGGTGACGAGACCCGCGCCACCTTTGAGGACGCCACCGACGACATGGGTGAGTTCCATGTCGATCGCCTGGTAACCGTCGATGATGTTGTTGCCGAGACGATCGAGGGGCGGAGGTTCGGCGGGGGCGTGCTCCAGCGCCGCTTTGATCTTGCCCTGAGCGGTCGAGGCTGCCGTGTTCCGCTGTTTGCGGGCCTCGGCGAGCTTCTCCCGGGCCGCCTGGATGTCGGCCCTGCCTGGATCCTTGAAGGGGTCGGGCACCGGTCCCGGATCCTGGTCCGCTCTGACCTTCGCGTTGTAGGCGTCGATCCGTTTGTTGTAAGCGCGCACGGCCTCTTCGGAGGCATGCTTGCCCTTCTTGTACAGGCCAATGGCGTCTTTGGCCTGCTCCTGAGCCCACTTGACGGTTTCGGCGTATCCGTCCAGGGCGCTTGCCGCCGTCTCACAGGCGTCCGACGCCCGGAGCCATCGCGTGGGGTGCAGCTCGAACTTCTCGCGAAATGCGTCACCCGCTTCGCCCCTCCAGTGCGAGGAGTCGAGTCTGCGCATCCCTTGGCCGACCTTGTCGAAGGCTCCGTGGAAGTCCCTGAGGTGTTGCGCGCTCGTGCGGATCCTGGCGGGATTGCCGTGGATCAGTTCGTCAGGATCCTCTGTCTGGCCGAGTTGCTGCTCTCCCGGAGTCGCGCCGAGATCGGACGCGAGGCCGTCACCCCAGTCCTCGACGGCGTCAGCAGCGTCATGCATGCCGACTTTGTCCAGGCCGTCCCCGACCTTGTCGGTGCCCCAGTCGACCCCGACTCCGACGAGTCGTTTGCCCTCGTCGACACCCTCCTCAATGGCACCCAAGCCGTCGTTGACACCATCTTTGATGTCGCGGCCCAGGCCTTTGAGGTCATTGCCGATGTCACCGAAGACGCCCATCAGCCCGCTCCGTTGCCCTGCTGCGCCGCTTCGGCCCGTTTCTCCGGCGAGGGGCCGAACGTGCTGTCCAGCATCTGGTCGTACTCGGCATCGGATACGCCGAAGCTGTCGTGCAGGTTCGCGGGGTTCAGCCCCACCGGTCCCATGGTGCGCGAAGTCATCACATCGCGGCTGGCGTCCTTCCAGCCTTGCTTGATGTTCTCCCCGGCCCGGTCGAACGACTCCTGGCTGTAATCGGCGCCGCCAAAGGCGCCGGATGTCGCGATGTCACCCCAGCCCTGTTGCGTGACCTCGTCCTCGGAGGCGTAGGGGTTGCCTATCGCGGCATTGGCGACAACTTTGAAACTGCCCTCGACGTACTGTTCAGTCTCGTAATACGTGCCGGCGGACAGGCCGGTCCTGACCGCGAATCCGTTTCCCTCATTGATGAGGGAGCGGACGCCCCATTCCCAGCGCTCGCAGAACGACGTGAAGACGTCGACCAGCCCTTCATGGCCCAGTTCCATTCCGGAAAGGGAAACGTCGCCGAAGCCACGACCGGCGCCAGCCTGACCGACCATGCCCAGCTCTTTCAACTCACCGAGCGCGTCGGTCAAGCCCTTGGCGATGAGGCCGAGACCCTGGGCTTTGAGATCCTTGCCATCGGCGCTCATCGATTGCTCCTCCCGGGCCAGTCGGCGTCTACAGCGGCCTCGATGGGCACAATCCCCTGCACCGGCGGGAAGACCGCACCGTCAGGTCCGTCCGCACAGTCCAGCGCGACTCCACACGCCGTACCGGCCGCCGGGACGGCCGCATCGAGCAGGCGCGAGCCGAGAACGGTCTGATAGGTCCACTCACGGTGGAACTCACCACGGGCCTGGGCGTACCGCGCCAAGGCTTGCTCATCCGAGAAGGCCAGGATGAAGCGGACGCCATTGAGGTCGGCCGTCAGCATGCCGCGCTCGTCAACGGGTCCCTCGGTGTCGCCCAAGGGCACCAGAACCGGCGTCCGCCGGAACTCCTCCAGCAACGTGACATACCTGAGACGTCGCTCGACGAGCAGGGGGTCTTCGTCGGGAGGACTCGGATCGCCCACCGTCGGCGTGCTGGGAGGAACGGGCGCCGCGGCTCCAGAGGGCGCACCCTCGGGCCCTTCCCGTCGCCGGCTCCCCGCATCATCGATTTTTCTCGGCTGTCCGGTCATCTCCGCGTATGCGGCAAGACTCGACCTGGGGACGCCGGTCCGCGGTGGTTCTGCCGCTCTTCCCCCGTGCTCAGACATGCGGCACATCATCACAAGTGCATCCTGAGCAACGCAACGCGCGTGTGCGGCAGTTCGCTTCTGGGGCGAGTGGCGGCAAGAGAAGGGTGATCCGCGTGATGTTTCTGCGAAGGAGTGCGAGAGGGACAAGGGGTTGACCGGCTCCGGCGTCCGCTCCGTGAGCCTGGTCACGTAGGAGGGGGATCGACCTTGGCGCCAGGGCGGAAGCCTCCCAAGTCCGCCAGGGTTTGACCTGTGTCACCTTCGGGGTAAAGTCCTCGGCTCGATTGGCCAGCGACATGCCCCGTATGGCAGACTAGCGGGGTTGCTCGGTCGAGTGCCGATGCTGCGCGCCTCCCGCCGGGGGGACCGGAAGCGAGTCCCACAGTACTCGTCGCTCCAACTGCCGAGAGGCAGCGCTGGGGCGGACGTACGGGAATCTTCCGGGAAGTGTCAGCGGGGTGCCGACCAGGCGCTCGGTGGGTGTTCAGCCCCCGATCTGCGGTCTCAGGGCCGCGTCCCTCGTAGGGAAATCCATTCGTGGAGATCTCTGTCAGCGAGGACGCGACACGCCCGACCGCGTGGGTCGGAGGAGGGACGCAAACCCCCCGGGTACCAGAGCGTTTTATTCGAGACAAAGGACTACTGAGTAGCCATGGCGGGACAGAAGATCCGCATCCGGCTCAAGGCCTACGACCACGAGGTCATCGACAGCTCGGCGAAGAAGATCGTCGAGACGGTGACGCGTACTGGTGCGTCGGTCGCGGGCCCGGTGCCGCTGCCCACTGAGAAGAACGTGTACTGCGTCATCAAGTCGCCGCACAAGTACAAGGACTCGCGCGAGCACTTCGAGATGCGCACGCACAAGCGCCTGATCGACATCCTCGACCCGACCCCCAAGACCGTTGACTCTCTGATGCGACTCGACCTCCCGGCCGGTGTCGACATCGAGATCAAGCTCTGAAGGCCGGTGATCTGAAGATGGCTAAGCAGATCAAGGGCATCCTGGGCGAGAAGCTCGGCATGACGCAGGTGTGGGACGAGAACAACCGTGTTGTTCCGGTCACCGTCGTCAAGGCCGGCCCCAACGTCGTCACCCAGGTCCGTACGAACGACACCGACGGCTACGAGTCGGTCCAGATCGCCTTCGGCGAGATCGACCCTCGCAAGGTGAACAAGCCCCTCAAGGGTCACTTCGCCAAGGCCGACGTCACTCCCCGCCGCCACCTCGTCGAGATCCGTACCGCTGACGCCAGCGAGTACACCCTCGGCCAGGAGATCACCGCCGAGACCTTCGAGGCCGGCGTCAAGGTGGACGTGACCGGCAAGAGCAAGGGCAAGGGCTTCGCCGGTGTCATGAAGCGTCACAACTTCAAGGGCCTCGGCGCCGGTCACGGCACCCAGCGCAAGCACCGCTCTCCCGGCTCCATCGGTGGCTGTGCCACCCCGGGCCGTGTGTTCAAGGGCCTCCGCATGGCGGGTCGCATGGGCAACGAGCGGGTCACCACCCAGAACCTGACCGTTCACGCCGTTGACGCGGAGAAGGGCCTGCTCCTTATCAAGGGCGCGGTTCCTGGTCCGAACGGCGGCCTCGTCCTGGTCCGCACCGCGGCCAAGGGGGCCTGAGGACTATGAGCACCATTGACATTCTGTCGCCCTCCGGCGACAACGCCGGGACCGTCGAGCTCCCGGCCGAGATCTTCGACGTAGAGAAGATCAGCATTCCGCTGCTTCACCAGGTCGTCGTCGCGCAGCTGGCCGCCGCCCGTCAGGGCACGCACAAGGTCAAGCGTCGTGGCGAGGTCCGCGGTGGTGGCAAGAAGCCTTACCGCCAGAAGGGCACCGGCCGCGCCCGCCAGGGTTCGACCCGTGCGCCGCAGTTCGCCGGCGGTGGCGTCGTTCACGGCCCCACGCCGCGTGACTACTCGCAGCGGACCCCGAAGAAGATGAAGGCCGCGGCCCTGCGCCACGCCCTCACCGACCGGGCCCGCAACGCTCGTATCCACGTCATCACCGGCGTGATCGAGGGCGAGACCCCCTCCACCAAGGCCGCGAAGAGCTTCCTCGGCAAGGTCAGCGAGCGCAAGAACGTGCTCCTGGTCATCGAGCGCTCCGACGAGGCCGCGCTGCTCTCCGCGCGCAACCTGCCCCAGGTCCACATCCTGGAGCCGGGCCAGCTGAACACGTACGACGTTCTCGTCTCGGACGACGTGGTCTTCACCCAGGCCGCGTTCGAGTCCTTCGTGTCTGGCGCGCCGCAGTCGTCGGCTGCTGACACCGAAGGGAGCGAAGCCTGATGGCTACGCGTCACCCGAGCATCGCCTCGAAGGCCGCCAAGGCCGCCAAGGCCGCGCGCGTCGCCAAGGCGAAGCGCCACGCCACCGAGGGCAAGAACACCGTCGAGACCCCGCTGAGCAAGTCCTTCACGGACCCCCGTGACGTGCTGCTCAAGCCGGTCGTCTCGGAGAAGAGCTACGCGCTTCTCGACGAGGGCAAGTACACCTTCATCGTCGCGCCCGGCGCCAACAAGACGCAGATCAAGGAGGCCGTCCAGGCGGTCTTCTCGGTCAAGGTCACCGGGGTCAACACGATCAACCGTCAGGGCAAGCGCAAGCGCACCAAGACGGGCTTCGGCAAGCGTGCGGACAGCAAGCGCGCGATCGTGACCCTCGCTGAGGGCGACCGTATCGACATCTTCGGCCAGGCCTCCTAACGGAGCGCCCTGGTCCGAATATCGGACGAGGACTGAGAAATGGGAATCCGCAAGTACAAGCCGACGACGCCGGGCCGCCGTGGCTCCTCCGTCGCCGACTTCGTCGAGGTCACGCGGTCCACGCCGGAGAAGTCGCTGGTCCGCCCGCTGCACAGCAAGGGCGGCCGTAACAACGCCGGTCGTGTGACCGTTCGCCACCAGGGTGGCGGACACAAGCGCGCCTACCGCGTGATCGACTTCCGTCGTCACGACAAGGACGGCGTGCCGGCGAAGGTCGCGCACATCGAGTACGACCCCAACCGCACCGCGCGCATCGCGCTGCTGCACTACGCGGACGGCGAGAAGCGCTACATCCTCGCCCCGCGCAACCTGCAGCAGGGTGACCGCGTCGAGAACGGTCCCGGG
Source organism: Streptomyces sp. NPDC005496 (assembly GCF_042872045.1). Lineage (NCBI taxonomy): Bacteria > Bacillati > Actinomycetota > Actinomycetes > Kitasatosporales > Streptomycetaceae > Streptomyces > Streptomyces sp. NPDC005496. The sequence goes on along the minus strand of NZ_JBIAJQ010000014.1, from coordinate 20,211 downwards.
GCCGACATCAAGCCGGGCAACAACCTGGCCCTCCGCAACATCCCGGTCGGTACCACGATCCACGCGATCGAGCTCCGTCCCGGTGGCGGTGCCAAGTTCGCCCGCTCCGCCGGTGCCTCCGTGCAGCTGCTCGCGAAGGAGGGCCAGATGGCCCACCTGCGCATGCCGTCCGGAGAGATCCGCCTGGTCGACGTGCGCTGCCGCGCCACCGTCGGCGAGGTCGGCAACGCCGAGCAGTCGAACATCAACTGGGGCAAGGCCGGCCGCAAGCGCTGGCTCGGCGTCCGCCCGACCGTTCGCGGTGTGGCGATGAACCCGGTTGACCACCCGCACGGTGGTGGTGAGGGCAAGACCTCCGGTGGTCGCCACCCGGTCTCGCCGTGGGGTCAGAAGGAGGGTCGTACTCGTTCGCCGAAGAAGGCTTCGAACAAGTACATCGTCCGCCGCCGCAAGACGAACAAGAAGCGCTAGGAGCGGGTTTAGATGCCGCGCAGTCTCAAGAAGGGACCCTTCGTCGACGGACACCTTGTAAAGAAGGTGGACGCTCAGAACGAAGCCGGTACCAAGAACGTCATCAAGACCTGGTCCCGTCGCTCGATGATCATCCCGGCCATGCTCGGCCACACGATCGCGGTGCACAACGGCAAGACCCACATTCCGGTGTTTGTCACCGAGTCGATGGTCGGCCACAAGCTCGGCGAGTTCTCGCCGACGCGCACCTTCCGGGGTCACGTGAAGGACGACCGGAAGTCGAAGCGCCGCTAACGCGGGGTGGAATGACCATGACAGACACTGGAAGGACAACCATGGAAGCCAGGGCCCAGGCGCGGTACATCCGCGTTACGCCCATGAAGGCCCGCCGCGTGGTGGACCTTATCCGTGGCATGGATGCCACGGAGGCTCAGGCGGTCCTGCGTTTCGCCCCGCAGGCCGCGAGCGTGCCGGTGGGCAAGGTGCTCGACAGCGCCATTGCCAACGCCGCGCACAACTACGACCACACCGACGCCGACAGCCTCTTCATCTCCGAGGCCTACGTCGACGAGGGCCCGACCCTGAAGCGGTTCCGGCCGCGCGCCCAGGGCCGCGCCTACCGGATCCGCAAGCGGACCAGCCACATCACCGTGGTCGTCAGCAGCAAGGAAGGAACCCGGTAATGGGCCAGAAGGTTAACCCGCATGGGTTCCGGCTCGGCATCACCACGGACTTCAAGTCCCGTTGGTACGCCGACAAGCTGTACAAGGACTACGTCAAGGAAGACGTCGCCATCCGTCGGATGATGACGTCCGGCATGGAGCGCGCCGGCATCTCGAAGGTTGAGATCGAGCGCACCCGTGACCGCGTGCGGGTGGACATCCACACCGCGCGTCCCGGCATCGTCATCGGCCGCCGTGGCGCCGAGGCCGACCGCATCCGCGGCGACCTCGAGAAGCTCACGGGCAAGCAGGTCCAGCTGAACATCCTCGAGGTCAAGAGCCCCGAGACCGACGCTCAGCTGGTCGCTCAGGCCGTCGCCGAGCAGCTGTCCTCCCGCGTCTCCTTCCGTCGCGCCATGCGTAAGAGCATGCAGGGCACGATGAAGGCCGGCGCCAAGGGCATCAAGATCCAGTGCGGTGGCCGTCTCGGCGGCGCCGAGATGTCCCGCTCGGAGTTCTACCGCGAGGGCCGCGTGCCCCTGCACACGCTCCGCGCGAACGTCGACTACGGCTTCTTCGAGGCCAAGACGACCTTCGGCCGTATCGGTGTGAAGGTCTGGATCTACAAGGGCGACGTCAAGAACATCGCCGAGGTCCGCGCCGAGAACGCCGCTGCCCGTGCGGGTAACCGCCCGGCCCGTGGCGGCGGCAACGACCGCCCGGCCCGTGGTGGCCGTGGTGGCGAGCGTGGCGGTCGCGGCCGCAAGCCGCAGCAGCAGTCCGCGCCGGCTGCCGAGGCCCCCAAGGCCGACGCTCCCGCCGCCGCTGCCGCTCCGGCTGAGAGCACCGGAACGGAGGCCTGACCGAAATGCTGATCCCCCGTAGGGTCAAGCACCGCAAGCAGCACCACCCGAAGCGCCGTGGTCAGGCCAAGGGCGGTACGCAGGTTTCGTTCGGCGAGTACGGCATTCAGGCCCTCACGCCGGCGTACGTCACCAACCGCCAGATCGAGGCGGCGCGTATCGCGATGACCCGCCACATCAAGCGTGGCGGCAAGGTCTGGATCAACATCTACCCGGACCGCCCGCTGACGAAGAAGCCCGCCGAGACCCGCATGGGTTCCGGTAAGGGTTCTCCCGAGTGGTGGGTCGCGAACGTGCACCCGGGCCGGGTCATGTTCGAGCTGTCCTACCCCAACGAGAAGATTGCGCGTGAGGCGCTCACTCGCGCAGCCCACAAGCTGCCGATGAAGTGCCGGATCGTCAAGCGCGAGGCAGGTGAAGCGTGATGTCGGCCGGTACCAAGGCGTCCGAGCTGCGCGAACTGGGTGACGAGGAGCTTCTTGCGAAGCTCCGCGAAGCCAAGGAAGAGCTGTTCAACCTCCGCTTCCAGGCGGCGACCGGTCAGCTCGAGAACCACGGACGGCTCAAGGCCGTCCGCAAGGACATCGCGCGGATCTACACCCTGATGCGTGAGCGCGAGCTGGGCATCGAGACGGTGGAGAGCGCATGAGCGAGAACAACGTGACTGAAGAGACCAAGACGGACCGCGGATTCCGCAAGACCCGTGAGGGCCTGGTCGTCAGCGACAAGATGGACAAGACCGTCGTCGTCGCCGTCGAGGACCGCGTCAAGCACGCGCTGTACGGCAAGGTCATCCGCCGTACGAACAAGCTCAAGGCCCACGACGAGCAGAACGCCGCGGGCGTCGGCGACCGTGTCCTCCTGATGGAGACCCGGCCGCTGTCCGCGACGAAGCGCTGGCGCGTCGTCGAGATTCTCGAGAAGGCCAAGTAAGGAAATCCCCGCGAGGGGATTCCAACGACACACCTGAGGGGTTTCCCCCTCGGGTTCGTTCCGCCAGGCTCGGCAGGGGCTCCGCCTCCCAGAGGCAGCCCCTGCCGGGAACCGGCAGACAATCAGGAGATAGACGTGATCCAGCAGGAGTCGCGACTGCGTGTCGCCGACAACACTGGTGCGAAGGAAATCCTTTGCATCCGTGTGCTCGGTGGCTCCGGTCGCCGCTACGCGGGCATCGGTGACGTCATCGTCGCCACCGTCAAGGACGCGATCCCCGGTGGCAACGTGAAGAAGGGTGACGTCGTCAAGGCGGTCATCGTTCGCACCGTCAAGGAGCGCCGCCGTCCGGACGGCTCGTACATCCGCTTCGACGAGAACGCCGCCGTCATTCTGAAGAACGACGGCGACCCTCGCGGCACCCGTATCTTCGGCCCGGTCGGCCGTGAGCTGCGCGAGAAGAAGTTCATGAAGATCATCTCGCTCGCGCCGGAGGTGCTGTAAGCATGAAGATCAAGAAGGGCGACCTGGTCCAGGTCATCACCGGTAAGGACAAGGGCAAGCAGGGCAAGGTCATCGCGGCCTACCCCCGCGAGGACCGCGTCCTGGTCGAGGGTGTCAACCGGGTCAAGAAGCACACGAAGGCCGGCCCCACCGCTCGCGGTTCGCAGGCCGGCGGCATCGTGACCACCGAAGCCCCTGTCCACGTGAGCAACGTTCAGCTCGTCGTGGAGAAGGACGGCAACAAGGTCGTCACGCGCGTCGGTTACCGCTTCGACGACGAGGGCAACAAGATCCGCGTTGCCAAGCGGACGGGTGAGGACATCTGATGGCTACCACCACCACTCCGCGTCTCAAGACGAAGTACCGCGAGGAGATCCAGGCCAAGCTGCAGGAAGAGTTCTCCTACGAGAACGTCATGCAGATCCCCGGCCTGGTCAAGATCGTGGTCAACATGGGTGTCGGCGACGCCGCCCGTGACTCGAAGCTCATGGACGGTGCCGTCCGTGACCTGACCACGATCACCGGTCAGAAGCCGGCCGTCACCAAGGCCCGCAAGTCCATCGCGCAGTTCAAGCTGCGCGAGGGCCAGCCGATCGGTGCCCACGTCACGCTCCGTGGCGACCGCATGTGGGAGTTCCTGGACCGCACCCTGTCGCTCGCGCTGCCGCGCATCCGCGACTTCCGCGGCCTGTCCCCCAAGCAGTTCGACGGCCGTGGCAACTACACCTTCGGTCTCACGGAGCAGGTCATGTTCCACGAGATCGACCAGGACAAGATCGACCGCGTCCGGGGTATGGACATCACCGTGGTCACCACGGCGACCAACGACGCCGAAGGCCGTGCCCTTCTCCGTCACCTCGGCTTCCCCTTCAAGGAGGCGTAAGCGAGATGGCGAAGAAGGCTCTGATTGCCAAGGCTGCTCGTAAGCCCAAGTTCGGCGTCCGTGGCTACACGCGCTGCCAGCGCTGCGGCCGTCCGCACTCCGTGTACCGCAAGTTCGGCCTCTGCCGCGTGTGCCTTCGTGAGATGGCTCACCGTGGCGAGCTCCCGGGCGTGACCAAGAGCTCCTGGTAATCCCGTACTTCGGGATTCCGGAAGCTCTCGGTAAGTAGAGGTTCGGTCAGACCCCGGCTCTCCATGGCTTAGGCTAGGAGGGTTGGGCGTCTGACCGCCCGTACGACTTACTACGCCGTAGGTCCCCGCACCGCACCCGTCCCGCCACTGAGTGGGGAGAGGGATGGCGCATACAGGAAACCCCGGCGAGAGAGGCCGAAGGCCAATTCATGACCATGACTGATCCGATCGCAGACATGCTTACGCGTCTGCGTAACGCGAACTCGGCGTACCACGACACCGTGGGTATGCCGCACAGCAAGATCAAGTCGCACATCGCGGAGATCCTCCAGCAGGAGGGCTTCATCACGGGCTGGAAGGTCGAGGACGCCGAGGTCGGCAAGAACCTCGTCCTCGAGCTGAAGTTCGGCCCGAACCGTGAGCGCTCCATCGCGGGCATCAAGCGGATCTCCAAGCCCGGTCTCCGGGTGTACGCGAAGTCCACCAACCTGCCCAAGGTGCTGGGCGGCCTCGGCGTGGCGATCATCTCCACGTCCCACGGGCTCCTCACCGACAAGCAGGCCGGCAAGAAGGGCGTAGGCGGAGAAGTTCTCGCCTACGTCTGGTAGCGGAAGGGAACGGAGGAAACAGCTATGTCGCGTATTGGCAAGCTCCCCATCACGGTTCCCGCCGGCGTGGACGTCACCATCGACGGCCGTACGGTGCAGGTGAAGGGCCCGAAGGGGACCCTCTCCCACACCATTGCGTCGCCGATCGAGATCGCTAAGGGCGAGGACGGCGTTCTGAACGTCACCCGCCCGAACGACGAGCGTCAGAACAAGGCCCTCCACGGCCTGTCCCGCACGCTGGTGGCGAACATGATCACCGGCGTGACCCAGGGTTACGTGAAGAAGCTCGAAATCAGCGGTGTCGGTTACCGCGTCCTGGCGAAGGGCTCCAACCTGGAGTTCTCGCTCGGCTACAGCCACTCGATCACTGTCGAAGCGCCCGAGGGCATCACCTTCAAGGTGGAGGCTCCGACCCGTTTCTCGGTCGAGGGCATCGACAAGCAGAAGGTCGGCGAGGTTGCGGCCAACATCCGCAAGCTGCGCAAGCCCGACCCGTACAAGGCCAAGGGCGTCAAGTACGAAGGCGAAGTCATCCGCCGCAAGGTCGGAAAGGCGGGTAAGTAAGCCATGGCATACGGTGTCAAGATTGCTAAGGGCGACGCTTACAAGCGTGCTGCCATCAAGCGTCGTCACATCCGGATCCGTAAGCACATCTCGGGTACGGCTGAGCGTCCGCGCCTGGTCGTGACGCGCTCCAACCGCCACATCGTGGCCCAGGTCATCGACGACATCAAGGGTCACACCCTGGCGTCGGCGTCGACCCTGGACGCGTCGATCCGCGGCGAGGGCGAGAAGTCCGCGCAGGCCGGCAAGGTCGGCGCCCTGGTCGCCGAGCGCGCCAAGGCCGCGGGCGTCGAGGCTGTCGTATTCGACCGTGGTGGTAACCAGTACGCCGGGCGCATTGCCGCTCTGGCGGACGCCGCCCGCGAAGCCGGACTCAAGTTCTGAGTCGGTTCCGTAGCTAGCGGAAACAGAGAGAGGTAATTCCAATGGCTGGACCCCAGCGCCGCGGAAGCGGTGCCGGTGGCGGCGAGCGGCGGGACCGGAAGGGCCGTGACGGCGGCGCTGCTGCCGCCGAGAAGACCGCGTACGTTGAGCGCGTCGTCGCGATCAACCGCGTCGCCAAGGTTGTGAAGGGTGGTCGTCGCTTCAGCTTCACCGCGCTGGTCGTGGTGGGCGATGGTGACGGCACCGTCGGTGTCGGTTACGGCAAGGCCAAGGAGGTGCCGGCCGCCATCGCCAAGGGTGTTGAGGAGGCCAAGAAGCACTTCTTCAAGGTCCCCCGTATCCAGGGCACCATCCCGCACCCGATCACGGGCGAGAAGGCCGCGGGCGTCGTCCTGCTCAAGCCTGCTTCCCCCGGTACCGGCGTCATCGCCGGTGGCCCGGTGCGTGCGGTGCTCGAGTGCGCCGGCGTTCACGACATCCTGTCGAAGTCGCTCGGCTCGTCCAACGCGATCAACATCGTGCACGCGACCGTGGCGGCCCTCAAGGGCCTGCAGCGTCCCGAGGAGATCGCGGCCCGCCGCGGTCTGCCCCTCGAGGACGTCGCCCCCGCGGCTCTGCTGCGTGCGCGTGCGGGAGCGGGTGCGTAATCATGGCTCAGCTCAAGATCACGCAGACGAAGTCGTACATCGGCAGCAAGCAGAACCACCGCGACACCCTTCGTTCGCTTGGCCTCAAGCGGATCAACGACGTGGTCGTCAAGGAGGACCGCCCCGAGTTCCGCGGAATGGTGCACACCGTCCGCCACCTCGTGACGGTTGAGGAGGTCGACTGATCATGGCGGAGAACAACCCGCTCAAGATCCACAACCTCCGTCCCGCCCCCGGCGCCAAGACCGCGAAGACCCGTGTGGGCCGTGGTGAGGCGTCGAAGGGTAAGACGGCCGGTCGTGGTACCAAGGGCACGAAGGCCCGCTACCAGGTTCCGGAGCGCTTCGAGGGTGGCCAGATGCCCCTCCACATGCGTCTCCCGAAGCTGAAGGGCTTCCGCAACCCGTTCAAGACCGAGTTCCAGGTCGTGAACCTCGACAAGCTGGCGTCGCTGTACCCGGAGGGTGGCGAGGTCACCGTCGAGGGTCTCGTCGCCAAGGGTGCCGTTCGCAAGAACAGCCTCGTCAAGGTCCTCGGCCAGGGCGAGATCTCCGTGGCGCTGCAGGTGACGGTCGACGCCGTCTCCGGTTCCGCCAAGGAGAAGATCACCGCCGCCGGCGGCACCGTCACCGAGCTCGTCTGACCGACGTCTCGCTGACCTGAACGACCCGACCGGGGATGCCTCTTGGAGGCATCCCCGGTCGGCGTATGTGTCATCCGCGGCGAGTTCCCCGTCCGGGTGGTTGTGAGAAAGCCGTCAGACGCACGGTGGTCGCGGTCCGCCGGGACCACCCGCGTCACGGTTCACCTGGGAGCGGCGGGCCTCGTCCTCCGTCGACCCGGGGCGGCCGAATTCCGAGACAGAGCGTTTAGGCGGAGATCGTCGTTCCGAGATGCCGCTGGTATCGGTAGGCTGTGCCGCTGGTGCCCAATGCGTTGCCGGGGTGCCGTAATCTCGTTTGACAGGCCATCATCCCTTTTGACCATCACCTCACGCGACGATACGCGGGGGTCGCAGGAGGCACCGTGCTCACCGCGTTCGCCCGGGCGTTCAGGACGCCCGACCTGCGCAAGAAGCTGCTCTTCACGCTCGGCATCATCGTGGTCTACCGGGTCGGTACCCACATCCCGATCCCGGGAGTCGACTACAAGAACGTCCAGACCTGTATCGATGCGGCGTCGCAAGGCGGCAGCCAGGGTCTGTTCGGTCTGGTCAACATGTTCAGCGGTGGCGCGCTGCTGCAGATCACGATCTTCGCGCTCGGCATCATGCCGTACATCACCGCGAGCATCATCCTTCAGCTGCTGACGGTGGTGATCCCGCGCCTGGAGGCCCTCAAGAAGGAGGGCCAGGCCGGCACCGCGAAGATCACGCAGTACACCCGATACCTGACGGTGGCGCTGGCCATCCTGCAGGGCACCGGCCTGGTGGCCACCGCCCGCAGCGGCGCGCTGTTCAGCACCTGCCCGGTCGCCAACCAGATCGTGCCGGACCAGTCCATCTTCGTGACCATCACGATGGTCATCACGATGACCGCCGGTACGGCCGTCGTCATGTGGCTCGGTGAGCTCATCACCGACCGCGGCATCGGCAACGGCATGTCGATCCTGATGTTCATCTCGATCGCCGCCACCTTCCCGGCCGCCCTCTGGGCGATCAAGCAGCAGGGCTCGCTGGCCGACGGCTGGATCGAGTTCGGCACCGTGATCCTGGTCGGTCTGGTCATGGTCGGCCTGGTGGTCTTCGTCGAGCAGGCCCAGCGCCGCATCCCGGTCCAGTACGCGAAGCGCATGATCGGTCGCCGGTCCTACGGCGGTACGTCCACGTACATCCCGTTGAAGGTGAATCAGGCAGGTGTGATTCCTGTCATCTTCGCCTCGTCGCTGCTCTACATTCCCGCTCTGATCGCGCAGTTCTCGAAGAGCAACTCGGGCTGGAAGACGTGGATCGAGCAGAATCTGACCAAGGGCGACCACCCGATTTACATCACTATGTACTTCCTTCTGATCGTTTTCTTCGCGTTCTTCTACGTGGCGATCTCGTTCAACCCCGAGGAAGTCGCGGACAACATGAAGAAGTATGGTGGCTTCATCCCGGGCATCCGGGCTGGCCGGCCGACCGCTGAGTACCTCAGCTACGTACTCAACCGGATCACCTGGCCGGGTTCGCTGTATCTGGGCCTGATCGCTCTCGTACCGACGATGGCGTTGGTTGGCTTCGGGGCAAGCCAGAACTTCCCGTTCGGTGGCACCAGCATCCTGATCATCGTGGGTGTCGGTCTCGAGACGGTGAAGCAGATCGAGAGCCAGCTTCAGCAGCGCAATTACGAAGGGTTCCTCCGCTGATGCGAATCGTCCTCGTCGGGCCGCCCGGTGCCGGCAAGGGAACGCAGGCTGCGTTCCTCGCCACGAACCTGTCGATCCCGCACATCTCGACGGGCGACCTGTTCCGCGCCAACATCAGTCGGCAGACGGAACTGGGCAAGCTCGCGAAGTCCTACATGGACGCGGGCAACCTGGTGCCGGACGAGGTCACGATCGCCATGGCGAAGGACCGCATGGAGCAGCCGGACGCCGAGAACGGCTTCCTGCTGGACGGCTTCCCGCGCAACGTGCTGCAGGCCGAGGCGCTGGACGCCATGCTCAAGGCAGAGGGCATGAAGCTGGACGCGGTCCTGGACCTGGAGGTCCCCGAGGACGAGGTGGTCAAGCGCATCGCGGGCCGCCGCGTGTGCCGCAAGGACTCGAGTCACGTGTTCCACGTGCAGTACAAGAAGCCGGCCGTCGAGGGCGTCTGCGACGTCTGCGGCGGCGAGCTGTACCAGCGCGACGACGACTCCGAGGAGACCGTCCGCAAGCGACTCGAGGTCTACCACACGCAGACCGAGCCGATCATCGACTACTACCGGGCGCAGGACCTGGTCGTCACGATCTCCGCGCTCGGCAAGGTCGAGGACGTCACCGCCCGCGCGATGGACGCGCTCAAGAGCAAGTAGATGTGAACGCTGCTGCGGCCGCGGTGCCCTCGACGGGCGTCGCGGCCGTAGTGTTGTGTACGTAACGGATGTCGGAGAAGACGGAGAGCGCAGGCCGCCATGGTGCAGATCAAGACCCCCGAGCAGATCGCCAAGATGCGTGAGGCGGGCCTGGTCGTCGCCGCCATCCATGCGGCCACACGCGAAGCGGCGGTCCCCGGGGCCACCACGAAGGACCTGGACGAGGTCGCCCGCAAGGTCCTGGAGGAGCACGGCGCCAAGTCGAACTTCCTCGGGTACGGCGGCTTCCCCGCGACGATCTGCACCTCGGTCAACGAGGTCGTCGTCCACGGCATCCCGGACGAGAAGACCGTCCTCAAGGACGGCGACATCATCTCCATCGACGCCGGCGCCATCGTCGACGGCTGGCACGGCGACGCCGCCTACACCGCGTTCGTGGGCTCCGGGCACGCTCCGGAACTGGTCGAGCTCTCCCGGGTGACCGAGGAGTCGATGTGGGCGGGCATCGCGGCCATGAAGCTCGGCAACCGCCTGGTCGACGTCTCCCGCGCCATCGAGACGTACATCCGCCGCCAGCCCAAGCCCGGCGGCGGCAAGTACGGGATCGTCGAGGACTACGGCGGCCACGGCATCGGCACCGAGATGCACATGGACCCGCATCTGCTGAACTACGTCGAGCGCCGCCGCGGCAAGGGTCCCAAGCTGGTCCCCGGTTTCTGCCTGGCGATCGAGCCGATGGTCTCCCTCGGCACCCCGCGGACCGAGGTCCTGGACGACGACTGGACGGTCATCACGACCGACGGCACCTGGTCCTCGCACTGGGAGCACTCCGTCGCGCTGACCGAGGAGGGCCCGCTGGTCCTGACCGCTCCCGACGGCGGCCGGGCGAAGCTCGCCGAGCACGGCGTGACAGCTGCTCCCGATCCCCTTGCTTAAAGATCACCCCTGTGGGGCAAACTTCCTCGATTCGTCTTTCCGGGTGCGCTGACGTAGACTGACTCGTCGGCTCTCGTGCACCCGCATGCCTGCATGCGCTCACCACGCGAGCCGATCAAGGTAGTCGATTCGAAGGGCGAAGCGTGGCCAAGAAGCAAGGTGCCATCGAGATCGAGGGCACTGTCGTCGAGTCTCTTCCGAACGCCATGTTCAAGGTCGAGCTCCAGAACGGCCACCAGGTCCTGGCACACATCAGCGGCAAGATGCGTATGCACTACATCCGCATCCTCCCTGACGACCGGGTCGTGGTGGAGCTGTCTCCGTACGACCTGACGCGTGGCCGGATCGTCTACCGGTACAAGTAGATCTTGCCTGTGCCCCGTGTCCGCGGGGCGGTGGCACTGACCCGGAGAACCTCACCAATGAAGGTCAAGCCGAGCGTCAAGAAGATCTGCGACAAGTGCAGGGTGATCCGCCGTCACGGCCGGGTCATGGTCATCTGCGAAAACCCGCGCCACAAGCAGCGCCAGGGCTGACGCACGACCGCACCTTCTGCATCCGCAGATACTTCGCGCGACGCAAGCAGTACATGTTCATACGCAGAGCCCAGGGCCTGAGTCTCATCGGACCCTGACACCCCCGGTCGGAGGCCGGGGACCCGCGCCGTACCGACTTCTCCCGAGGGAGGACGACGGCGGGCGGGATCCGGTTCTGCGGAAGACCTCCGAACGACAACTGGAGCCATTGAATGGCACGCGTTTCCGGTGTTGACATCCCGCGCGACAAGCGCGTGGAGGTCGCCCTCACCTACGTGTTCGGCATCGGCCGGACCCTCTCGCAGAAGACGCTGGCCGAGACCGGCGTCAACCCGAACACCCGCGTTCGCGACCTCTCCGAGGAGGAGCTGGTCAAGATCCGCGAGTTCGTGGACAGCAACATCAAGACCGAGGGTGACCTCCGTCGTGAGGTTCAGGCCGACATCCGCCGCAAGGTCGAGATCGGCTGCTACCAGGGTCTGCGCCACCGTCGTGGCCTGCCCGTCCACGGTCAGCGCACCAGCACGAACGCCCGTACCCGCAAGGGCCCGCGTCGCGCCATCGCCGGCAAGAAGAAGCCGGGCAAGAAGTAGTCCTCAGCGGACGCTGCGGAGCGTCCGGGTGCGTCCCGGACGCCCGCATTCCAGCGGTCTTCGCTGTAGGACCGACCACCTCCCGTAGGAGAACAAGACATGCCCCCCAAGGGACGTCAGGGCGCCGCCAAGAAGGTGCGCCGCAAGGAAAAGAAGAACGTCGCTCACGGCCACGCGCACATCAAGAGCACGTTCAACAACACGATCGTCTCCATCACGGACCCCTCGGGCAACGTGATCTCCTGGGCCTCCGCCGGCCACGTCGGCTTCAAGGGCTCGCGCAAGTCCACCCCCTTCGCCGCGCAGATGGCCGCCGAGTCGGCCGCCCGCCGCGCGCAGGAGCACGGCATGCGCAAGGTCGACGTCTTCGTCAAGGGTCCCGGCTCCGGCCGTGAGACCGCGATCCGCTCCCTCCAGGCCACCGGCCTCGAGGTCGGCTCGATCCAGGACGTCACCCCCACCCCGCACAACGGCTGCCGTCCGCCCAAGCGCCGCCGCGTCTGAGGCTCGGTCGTCTTGAGGTTCCGGGCGGTACGGCTCTTCTGCCGTGCCGCCCGTACCCTTGCAGTAACCGCACCGTCGAACGTGCGGATCCGTCGGGCGTCAAATAGCGGGCGTCCACGAAAGAAGGATCTGATTCACACATGCTGATCGCTCAGCGCCCCTCGTTGACCGAAGAGGTCGTCGACGAGTTCCGGTCCCGGTTCGTGATCGAGCCGCTGGAGCCGGGCTTCGGTTACACCCTCGGCAACTCCCTGCGCCGTACGCTCCTCTCCTCGATCCCGGGTGCGGCGGTCACGTCCATCCGTATCGACGGTGTCCTGCACGAGTTCACCACCGTGCCGGGCGTCAAGGAGGACGTCACCGACCTGATCCTCAACATCAAGCAGCTGGTCGTCTCCTCGGAGCACGACGAGCCGGTCGTGATGTACCTGCGCAAGCAGGGCCCGGGTCTGGTCACCGCCGCCGACATCGCGCCCCCGGCCGGTGTCGAGGTGCACAACCCCGACCTCGTCCTCGCCACGCTCAACGGCAAGGGCAAGCTGGAGATGGAGCTGACCGTCGAGCGCGGCCGCGGCTACGTCTCCGCCGTCCAGAACAAGCAGGTCGGTCAGGAGATCGGGCGCATCCCGGTCGACTCGATCTACTCGCCGGTTCTCAAGGTCACCTACAAGGTCGAGGCGACCCGTGTCGAGCAGCGCACCGACTTCGACAAGCTGATCGTCGACGTCGAGACCAAGCAGGCCATGCGTCCCCGTGACGCCATGGCGTCGGCCGGCAAGACCCTGGTCGAGCTGTTCGGTCTGGCCCGCGAGCTCAACATCGACGCCGAGGGCATCGACATGGGCCCGTCCCCCACGGACGCCGCCCTGGCCGCCGATCTCGCCCTGCCGATCGAGGAGCTGGAGCTCACCGTTCGGTCGTACAACTGCCTCAAGCGTGAGGGCATCCACTCCGTGGGTGAGCTCGTCGCCCGCTCCGAGGCCGACCTCCTGGACATCCGCAACTTCGGTGCGAAGTCCATCGACGAGGTCAAGGCGAAGCTGGCCGGCATGGGCCTGGCCCTCAAGGACAGCCCGCCCGGATTCGACCCGACCGCCGCCGCCGACGCCTTCGGCGCCGACGACGACGCGGACGCCGGATTCGTCGAGACCGAGCAGTACTGACGGCTCGGACCCGACGGTCCGTACCCGGTGCGGGTGCGCTGTGGCACGACGCGCAGCTCCCCGCACCTCCTCCGGGGCGCCTCTTCGAGGCCGCCCCGGATCTTCGACAGGCGATCGCCTGCTCGGACACTGACCTCGGTACCTGATACGGCCGGGGCAGACACCTAGGAGAAACACCATGCCGAAGCCCACCAAGGGTGCCCGTCTGGGCGGCAGCGCCGCGCACGAGAAGCTGCTCCTCGCGAACCTCGCGAAGTCGCTCTTCGAGCACGGCCGCATCACCACGACCGAGGCGAAGGCCCGCCGCCTGCGCCCGTACGCGGAGCGTCTGGTCACCAAGGCGAAGAAGGGCGACCTTCACAACCGCCGTCAGGTGCTCCAGGTCATCACGGACAAGAGCGTCGTCCACACGCTCTTCACCGAGATCGGCCCGCGCTACGAGAACCGCCCGGGTGGCTACACCCGTATCACCAAGATCGGTAACCGCCGTGGCGACAACGCGCCCATGGCCGTCATCGAGCTGGTGGAGGCCCTGACCGTGGCCCAGCAGGCCACCGGTGAGGCCGAGGCGGCCACGAAGCGGTCCGCCAAGGACGCCGAGGCTCCGGCCAAGGCCGAGGAGACCAAGACCGAGGACGCCAAGGTCGAGGACGCCAAGCCGGCCGACGAGGCCGCCGCCGAGGAGTCCAAGGACGCCTGAGGCTCTGCCTGGCTGTGAGCGGGTCCGTCCCTTCGGGGGCGGGCCCGCTTCCCTGTGTCCGGACGGAATCCGGTCCTGAGAGGATCAGCGAGTGAGTGACGAAGTACAGCCCGGGTTCGTACGGGTGCGGCTGGACCTGTCGTACGACGGCAGCGCCTTCTCCGGCTGGGCCAAGCAGGCCAGCGGCCGGCGGACCGTCCAGGGCGAGATCGAGGACGCCCTGCGCACGGTCACGCGGTCGGGGGAGACCACGTACGAGCTGACCGTGGCCGGGCGCACGGACGCCGGGGTGCACGCCCGCGGTCAGGTGGCGCACGTCGACCTGCCCGGGGAGCTGTGGGAGGAGCACCGCGAGAAGCTCCTCAAGCGGCTCGCGGGGCGGCTGTCCAAGGACGTGCGGGTGTGGTCCCTTACCGAGGCGCCGAGCGGCTTCAACGCCCGTTTCTCGGCGATCTGGCGGCGCTACGCGTACCGCGTCACGGACAACCCCGGAGGCGTCGACCCACTGCTGCGGGGACACGTGCTGTGGCACGACTGGCCGCTGGACGTCGACGCCATGAACGAGGCCGCCGCCCGGCTCGTCGGTGAGCACGACTTCGCCGCCTACTGCAAGAAGCGGGAGGGTGCGACCACCATCCGCACGCTGCAGCAGCTGAGCCTGGTGCGGGGCGACGACGGGGTCATCACGGCGACCGTCCGGGCCGACGCGTTCTGCCACAACATGGTGCGCTCGCTGATCGGGGCGCTGCTGTTCGTGGGGGACGGGCACCGCGGGCCCGAGTGGCCGGGGAAGGTGCTGGCGGCCGGTGTGCGCGACTCCGCCGTGCACGTCGTACGGCCGCACGGGCTGACGCTGGAGGAGGTCGGCTACCCGGCCGACGAGCTGCTGGCCGCGCGCAGCAAGGAGGCACGCAACCGGCGCACGCTCCCTGGAGCCGGCGCCGGCTGCTGCTGAACTCCCGGCGTCCCGCTACTGGTTGGCCGCTGCGGACGCCTGTGCCTCACCGCGGCGCCGGATCTGGCGGAACGTGAACTCGGCGAGGTCGTCACCGGTCGTGAAGACCTTGGCGTCCTTCGTCGTCACGTCCTTGCCGTCGGTGAACCCGGCGAGGGTGAAGTAGGCGTAGCGGCCGAAGGAGTTGGTGGTGGAGCGGCAGATCGCCGTGCGGCAGAACGTGGGGACGCCCTGGCCGGACAGGGAGGCGACGATGCTCTTCTTGTCCGCGTCGGTCTTGGCCTTGGCGGCCTGCGCCTCGGTGTCGAAGACGGCGACCCCGACGGTCACCGCGACGCCGTCCTTGGCGTAGGTGACCCGCAGGAGGCGCGTGCATTTGTTCTTGGTGAGCACCGCGGGGAGCGTGCTCTGGGCGGCGGACGCGCAGTCGGTCGTGGAGGCGGTCGGGCCCTTGCGGTAGACGCGCTCGCCCATCGTCAGTTGCGAGCCGGGGAAGAGGATGTCCGGGCTGAGCGGCGCGGTGTCCTTCTTGGCGCTGGATATGAAGTCCTTCGGATCCAGCGGGGGAGGGGCCGAGGTCGGCTCGAACGAGGGCGTCGGGTCTGCCGTGCCGCTCGGGATGTCCGCGGTGGCGGGCAGCCCGCTGGGCGACTGGGAGGCCCGGCTGTCGCCGTCCGAGGAGACGATGGCCACCGCGACCGCGGCGCCCACCGCGACGGTGGCCAGCGCCGCGCCGCCGACGAGCAGCAGCCTGCGGCGTCGGTTGCGCGACTCGGACGCCTCGGCGAGTGCGGCCCAGTCCGGCGTCGAGCTGTCCCACTGCGGCTGCTGAGAACCCGGTTTCCAGGGATCCCACGGGGGCTCCCCCTGCCCATAACTCATGGGCCGCATCTTAGACGTGCCGCACGGGGTGCCGGTCCGCCCCGAAGGGCACTTGAGCCCCTAGCGTGATCTGAATGCACACGGGCAAAAGTGACATCTCCGGGTGGTTGGTGCGTCGGGCGTCCTGGCACGCGTGGCCGGTGCTCGCGGCGGTCCTCGGTGCCGGCGTGCTGGGGGTCGCGCGCCGGCGGGCGGACGGCGGGATGGACAACGCCATCGTCGTACGGGCCGCGCGCGCCTGGCTGGACGGCGGCTCGCCGTACGACGACCCGCACTTCCTCTATCTGCCGAGCGCGGTCCTCGCCGCGGTGCCGCAGGCGCTTCTCCCGGCGTACGTGCTGAAGGTGCTGGTCCCGCTGGTGGTGACGGCGCTGCTGGTGGCGGGGTGGGCGTGTGCCCTGCGGATCCACGGGGTGCCGTGGCGCAGCCGCTTCGCCGTGCTCGGTCTGACGGCGCTCGCGATGGGCTTCGCGCCGTTCGGGCACCTGGTGCGGCTCGGGAACTGGACCGTGACGGCGGCCGCGGCGCTGCCGCTGGCGTTGCTGTGCGCGGTGCGCGGGCGGTGGGTCGCGGCGGGTGCCGTGATCGGGGCCGCGGTCGCGCTGAAACCGCTGCTCGCGCCGGTGGCCCTGCTGTTCGTCTTCGCCGGGAGGTGGCGGGCGCTGGCCGCGGCCGTGCTGGTGCCGGCGGCGGTCTCCGGCGGGGCGGCGCTGCTGATGCCGGACCCGGCGGGCTTCTTCACGCGGACGCTGCCGTTCCTGCTGCGCGGGGGCGACGACTTCGTACGGCTCTACGAGGCGTCGCCCGGGGCGGTGCTGCCGCGGCTCGGGGTGCCGGCCGGAGCGGCGGCGCTGCTGGGGCTGGCGGCGGCCGGCTGCGGCACCTGGTGCGCGTACCGGCGGTGGCGGCTCGGTGATCCGGGGCCGCTGCGGGTGGTGGAGACGGCGGTGCTGCTGATGCTGTCGGCGTTCCTGGTCTCGCGGCCGTCCTACGACCACTATCTGCTGGTCGTGGTGCCGCTGCTGCTGGCCGGGGCGCTGTCGGCCGGGTCGGTGGCGCGCGGGCCCTGGTTCTGGCTCGCGCTGGTGCCGCAGGTCCCCGGCGTCGGCTGGCCGGGCCTGGAGCCGGTGACCAGGCGGGCCTTCAAGGACTGTCTTACGCTGTGCGTACTGGCCGCTTCGGTGGCCGTGCGGCCCGGGGTCCTCCCACGGACCGTCCCCCGGCGCCCGGCGCCACGGGTCGTCCCGGCCCGCCCCGCGGGGCGGGAGGACTGTGCGCAGCGGTAGCGTCATAGTGGCCGGCACGGTCGCGGCGACAGCCGCCGGACGGGTGGTGCACGCGCGTTTTGACCCGTCCGGGGCAGGACGGTACTCTTGCAGTTCGTTATGTGTATTGGCTTGCTCATTCTCACGTGAGGGGCCCTTACACCGGTCCACCGGGCCGATGACCAGCGACCAGCACGCGGTTTGCGTCACCGCAGTGCGGTCAGGGCTGTCGTGATCGTCCGTGGTGGCCATGTCAGGACCCACTCACTGAAGAAGCGAAGGCTACGACCGTGCGTACGTACAGCCCCAAGCCCGGCGACATCACTCGCCAGTGGTACGTCATCGACGCCCAGGATGTCGTCCTGGGTCGTCTGGCGACCACCGCCGCGAACATCCTGCGGGGCAAGCACAAGCCGATCTATGCGCCCCACGTCGACGCTGGTGACTTCGTCATCATCATCAACGCCGACAAGGTGCACCTCTCCGGCAACAAGAAGACCCAGAAGCTGGCGTACCGCCACTCCGGTTACCCGGGTGGTCTGCGCTCCGTCCGTTACGACGAGCTGCTGGCGAAGAACCCCGAGAAGGCCGTCGAGAAGGCCATCAAGGGCATGATCCCCAAGAACACCCTGGGCCGTCAGGTGCTCTCGAAGCTGAAGGTCTACTCGGGCGACCAGCACCCCCACGCTGCCCAGCAGCCGGTGCCGTTCGAGATCACCCAGGTCGCGCAGTAGTTCCGGCCACCCCCTAAGACTGAAGAGAATCTGAGGAGAATCGTGGCCGAGACCACTGTTGAGCAGCCGGTCGAAGAGACTGAGCTCGTCGACGTCGAGAACTACACCACCGAGTCCGAGGTCCCCGTCGAGGGCGAGTACACCTCCGAGTCGATGGCGTCCCGCTTCGGTGACCCCCAGCCGGCCGCCGGCCTGGGCCGCCGCAAGAACGCCATCGCGCGTGTGCGCATCGTGCCGGGCAGCGGCAAGTGGAAGGTCAACGGGCGCACGCTCGAGGACTACTTCCCGAACAAGGTCCACCAGCAGGAAGTCAACGAGCCCTTCAAGGTGCTCGAGCTCGACGGCCGCTACGACGTCATCGCCCGCATCTCGGGTGGCGGCGTCTCCGGTCAGGCCGGTGCCCTGCGCCTCGGCGTGGCCCGCGCGCTGAACGAGGCGGACGTGGACAACAACCGCCCGGCGCTGAAGAAGGCCGGTTACCTCAAGCGTGACGACCGTGCGGTCGAGCGCAAGAAGGCCGGTCTCAAGAAGGCCCGTAAGGCCCCGCAGTACAGCAAGCGTTAATCGCTGCCTGCTTCGTACGTTCGTTCGCCCCGGCGGCACGCTGTGTGCCGCCGGGGCGTTCGTTTATCACAGCCGTGGGCGTATAACGGCATAAGGCGTTCAAAGCATTGGCTGCTCGGATGCTTATAGAAGCCTCATACGGCTTCCTTTACTTTCTGAGTCCTCGTCAGGGTCGAGGCCTCGGACGGTTTCTTCGGGATTTCCGATAGTTCGGAGGACAGCAAGTGGGACGACTCTTCGGCACGGACGGCGTGCGCGGTGTCGCCAATGCGGATCTGACGGCCGAGTTGGCACTCGGTCTCTCCGTCGCGGCGGCTCACGTACTGGCCGAGGCGGGTACGTTCGAGGGCCACCGGCCGGTGGCGATCGTCGGGCGGGATCCGCGCGCGTCCGGGGAGTTCCTGGAGGCCGCCGTGGTCGCGGGCCTGGCCAGCGCGGGCGTGGACGTCCTGCGGGTCGGTGTGCTGCCCACCCCCGCGGTGGCGTATCTCACCGGCGCGCTCGGCGCCGACCTCGGCGTGATGCTCTCGGCGAGCCACAACGCGATGCCCGACAACGGCGTCAAGTTCTTCGCCCGGGGCGGGCACAAACTCGCCGACGAGCTGGAGGACCGGATCGAGGCCGTCTACGAGGAGCACCGCACCGGCGCTCCCTGGGACCGCCCGACCGGAGCCGGCGTCGGCCGGGTGTCCTCGTACGAGGAGGGCTTCGACAAGTACGTCGCCCACCTGATCAACGTGCTGCCGAACCGGCTCGACGGGCTGAAGGTCGTCCTCGACGAGGCGCACGGCGCCGCGGCCCGGGTGTCGCCGGAGGCGTTCACGCGCGCCGGCGCTGAGATCGTCACGATCGGCGCGGAGCCGGACGGCCTCAACATCAACGACGGCTGCGGCTCCACCCACCTGGACCTGCTGAAGACCGCCGTCGTCGAGCACGGCGCCCACCTCGGCATCGCGCACGACGGCGACGCCGACCGCTGCCTCGCCGTGGACCACACCGGCGCCGAGGTGGACGGCGACCAGATCCTGGCCGTGCTCGCGCTCGCGATGCGGGAGCGCTCGGCGTTGCGGTCCGACACCGTTGTCGCGACGGTCATGTCGAACCTGGGCTTCAAGCTCGCCATGGAGCGCGAGGGGGTCTCCCTGGTGCAGACGGCGGTCGGTGACCGCTACGTCCTGGAGGAGATGAAGGAGCACGACTACGCGCTGGGCGGCGAGCAGTCGGGCCACGTCATCATCCTCGACCACGCCACCACCGGCGACGGCACGCTGACCGGCCTGCTGCTGGCGGCCCGCGTCGCGGAGACCGGCCGTACGCTCCGGGACCTCGCGTCCGTCATGGAGCGGCTGCCGCAGGTGCTCATCAACGTGCCGGACGTCGACAAGTCCCGCGTGCAGACCTCCGCAGAGCTGGCCGCCGCCGTCGCCGAGGCCGAGCGCGAACTCGGCTCCACCGGGCGGGTGCTGCTCCGCTCGTCCGGCACCGAGCCGCTGGTGCGCGTGATGGTCGAGGCCGCCGACATCGACCATGCCCGGTCCGTCGCCGGACGCCTCGCCGACGCGGTGAAGTCCGCGCTCGGCTAGGGCCTGTCGTTTGGATCAGGCCGGTGTCGCGGGGTCTGGCACGCACATCTGCGGCGTTGTCGTCGGTCGCCGACTCCCCCACTCTCGGCT